>CAVUKO010000011.1:0-299949 GCA_963742125.1 uncultured Actinomycetes bacterium
CATCGAGCAGTTCAAGCGGCTCGGCGCGACGGTGGACTACGACGACGAGCGCTTCACCCTCGACGAGCGCTACGTGCAGGCGGTCATGAAGGTCTTCGTCGACCTCTACGACAAGGGTCTGATCTACCGCGACCACTACCTGGTCAACTGGGACCCGGGGTTGCGCTCGGCGATCTCCGACCTCGAGGTCGAGGACCGCGAGGTCACCGACACCCTCTTCCACATCGCCTACCCGCTCGCGGACGGCTCCGGCGAGATCGTCGTCGCCACCGTGCGCCCCGAGACGATGCTGGCCGACACCGCCGTCGCGGTGCATCCCGAGGACGAGCGCTACCGCGCGCTCGTCGGCAAGAGCGCGGTGCTGCCCCTCGTCGGGCGCCACCTGACGGTCATCGCCGACGACTACGTCAAGGTCGACTTCGGCACCGGCGCACTGAAGATCACCCCGGGCCACGACCCCAACGACTTCGAGATCGGCCGGCGCCACGAGCTCGACGAGATCTCGGTGATCGGCGAGGACGGCCGCATGACGGCCGAGGCGGGTCCGGACTACGGGGGCTTCACGGTGCTGGAGGCGCGCGAGAAGGTCGTCGCCGCGCTCGACGCGCAGGGGCTCATCCGCCACCGCGAGCCCTACACCCACACCGTGCCCTTCAGCCAGCGCTCGGGCGAGCGCATCGAGCCGCTGATCTCGCTGCAGTGGTTCATGGCCATGGACGAGCTGGCCCGGCCCGCGATCGCGGTCGTCGAGGACGGGCGGGTGCGCATCCATCCGCAGTCGCAGTCGCGTCGCTACCTCGATTGGCTGAACCACATCCGCCCGTGGTGCATCTCGCGCCAGCTGTGGTGGGGTCATCAGATCCCGGTCTGGTATCGCGACGACGGGGAGACCTACGTCGGCCTCGAGCCACCCGAAGGCCCCAACTGGCAGCGCGATCCCGACGTGCTCGACACGTGGTTCTCCTCCGCGCTGTGGCCGTTCGCGACGCTGGGCTGGCCGGAGGAGACGCCCGAGCTGACGGCCTTCTACCCGACCGACGTGCTCTCCACCGCGCGCGACATCCTCTTCCTGTGGGTCGCGCGGATGGTGATGATGGGCCTCGAGTTCACCGGGGAGGTTCCCTTCGCCGACGTCTACGTGCACTCGGTCATCCAGGCGCCCGACGGCCGGCGGATGAGCAAGTCGCTGGGGACCGGCATCGACCCGATCGACGAGATCGACGCCCACGGCGCCGACGCGGTTCGCTTCGGGCTGCTGGCGATGTCGAGCACCCAGGACGTCCGCTACTCCTCCGAGAAGGTCCGCCAGGGCCAGGCGCTGGCCAACAAGCTCTTCAACGCCGCCCGCTACGTGCTCGGCAACGTCGTCGCCTCGACCGAGCCCGCGCCGCGCCCCACGACGGTTCACGACCGCTGGATCCTCAGCCGCCTGCAGGAGGCCAAGGCGCAGTTCGACGCGAACCTCGCCGCCTTCGACTTCTCCAAGGCCGCGCTCGGGCTCTACGACTTCGTCTACGGCGAGCTGTGCGACTGGTATCTGGAGTTCAACAAAGGCCGCGAATACGACGCCGAGCTCTCGGCCACGATGCTCCATGTCCTGCGCGAGACGCTGCTGCTCGCCCATCCGATCATCCCCTTCGTCACCGAGGAGCTGTGGTCACACGTGCCCGGCACCGACGGCTTGCTGGCCGCCCAGCAGGCCGCCGCTCCCGACGACAGCCTGCGCGACCCCGACGCCGAGGCGCGCGTCGACGCCGTCATCGCCGCCGTGACCGCGCTGCGCTCCTGGCGCGACGAGGCCGGGGTCAAGCCCGGCCAGGTGCTCCCGGCGCGCCTCGACGGCCTCGACGGCGACGCCGCTCTGGTGGCGCGCATGGCGCGCCTGGACCTCGAGGGCGACGGCGAGACGACCGCCGCCGTCCCGTTCGCGGGCGGCATGGTGGAGATCCGCGCGGGTGCCCTCGTCGACCCCGCCGAGGAGGAGCGCAAGCGCGCGGGCGAGCGCGAGCGCCTGCGCGGCGAGATCGCGCGCGCCGAGCAGAAGCTGGCCAACGAGGGGTTCGTGGCCAAGGCGCCCGAGCAGCTCGTCGCCGCCGAGCGCGAGAAGCTCGACCGCCTGCGCCGGGAGCTCGAGCAGCTGTGACCCTGGCCGACGCGGAGCGCTACCTGCTCGGTCTCGAGCTGTTCGGCATGCGCTTCGGCCTGGATCGCATGCGCCGGCTCATGACCGTGCTGGGCTCGCCGCAGGAGCGCTACGAGTCGGTTCACGTGGTGGGAACCAACGGGAAGTCCTCGACGACGCGCATGACGGCCGCCATCCTGCGCCGCCACGGGCTGCGCACCGGCGCGTACCTCTCGCCGCACCTCGTCTCCTTCACCGAGCGGGTGCGCATCGACGACCAGGACTCGACGCCCGAGCGCTTCGCCGCTGCCGTAGAGCGCGCCCGCCGCGCGGCCGAGAAGGTCGACCGCACGCTGGCCGATGACGACGGCGTCACCCAGTTCGAGGCGCTCACGGCCGCCGCCTACGACGAGCTGGCCGGCGCCGGCGTTCAGGTCGCGGTCGTCGAGGCCGGCCTCGGCGGGCGCTACGACGCCACCAACGTCATCCCGTCGCGCGTGCAGGTGCTGACCAACGTCGGCCTGGAGCACACGCGCTGGCTGGGGCCCACGGTGGCCGATATCGCGCGCGAGAAGCTCGATGTGGTTCAAGCCGACGGGATCCTTGTCGTCGGCGACGACCTGCATCCCGACGCGCTCGCCCTCGCGCGCGACACCTGCGCGGAGCGCGGCGCCCGGCTGGTGGTCACGGCGGTCGACTCGCTGCCCGCCACCCTCGAGGTGCTGGCGCGCGGCCCCCACCAGCGGCGCAACTTCGCGCTCGCGCGCGCCGCGGCCGAGGCCTATCTCGGGGCGCTCGACGAGGGCATGGTGGCCGCGGCGGCCGCCTCGACGCTCGTCCCGGGGCGCTTCGAGGTCGTCGACTCACAGCCGGACACGGTGCTCGACGGCGCCCACAACCCGGGCGGGATGGCCGCGCTGGCCGAGGCGCTGCGCGGCTTCCTCGACGGCCGGCGCCTGGTGGCCTGCATCTCGATCCTCGACGACAAGGACGCCGCCGGGATGCTGCGCGAGCTGCTGCCGCTGTGCGACGAGGTCATCTGCACCGCCAGCGGCAATCCGCGGGCGCTGTCGCCGGGCACGCTGCAGTCGCTGTGCGGTCAGCTCGGCGGGCCGCCCGCGCGCACGATGCCCGACCCGCGCCATGCGCTGCAGGAGGCCCGCGCCGCCGCCGGGCCCGACGGCGTCGCCCTGGCCACCGGCACGATCTATCTGATCGCCGATCTGCTGCGGCCCGCGGGCGCCGAGCGGCGGAGCACCCTATGAACGACGACGGCCCGTCGGTGCCCGCGATGATCGCCGTCGTCGCGGTCATCGTCGCGCTGGTCATCCTCGTGTTCTTCGCGCTGGGCTACGGATTCGGACGGCTCTTCCTGTGAATCGGGTACACCCCGGTGCCGGATTCCCCCGCTCCTTCGTCTAGCCTTCGCGCCAGCCATGTTGCCCATCGGCCTCTTCGGCATCGAGAACGACGCTCTCGACACGGCCGTCAAGCTGCTCATCCTCGTCCTCGTGGTCGTGTGGCTGGCGCTCGTCTACTACACCTACGCCGACGCCCGCCGGCGCATCGCCGATCCGATGCTGGTCGCGTGCGCGACCGCGGCGTCGCTGTTCCCGTTCGTGGGGACGGTCGTCTACATGATCGTGCGCCCGCCCGAGTACCTCGAGGACGTGCGCGAGCGCGAGCTCGAGATGCAGGCGGCGGAGGCGCGGCTGCACTCGCTGAACTACTTCCTCTGCCCGCATTGCGACACGGAGGTCGAGCGCGACTTCCTGCGCTGCCCGAGCTGCATGCGCAAGCTCAAGGACCCGTGCGCGAACTGCGCCAAGCCGCTGGACCCGTCCTGGCGCATCTGCCCGTACTGCGAGGCCGAGATCCCGGGCGTCACGCCCGCCCCGCGCAGCCGAAGGCGCCGGCGCCGCTCGAGCGCGGACGAGATCGAGCTCGAGCCCGAGGCGACGGCGTCCTTCGAAGCGCCACCTCAATAAGAACCCCCAAGGAGAGCTCTCCCCAATGGACCGGACCCTCATCCTGGTCAAGCCGGATGCGTTCGCGCGCGGCCTGACCGGCGAGATCATCGCCCGCTTCGAGCGCAAGGGCCTGCGCATCGTGGCGCTCAAGCACATGACCCTCGCGGCCGACGTGGCCGGACAGCACTACGCCGAGCACGAGGGCAAGCCGTTCTTCGGCGAGCTCGTCGAGTTCATCACCTCCGGGCCGCTGGTGGCCATGGTCCTCGAGGGCTACGAGGCCGTCGTCGCGGCGCGCCAGGTCATCGGCGCCACCAACCCGCTCGAGGCCGCGCCGGGGTCGATCCGCGGCGACTTCGCGCTGGAGATCGGCCAGAACATGGTCCACGGCTCGGACTCCAACGAGTCGGCGGCGCGGGAGGCGGCCCTCTTCTTCGGAGAGCTGTGACGCTCGTCCTGGCGAGCCGCTCACCCCAGCGCCGCGCGATCCTGCAGCAGCTGGGGGTGCCCTTCGTCGAGCGGCCCGTCGACGTCCACGAGGAGGATGCCGGCGCGCCCCATGTCGTCGCGGGCGAGAACGCCCTGCGCAAGGCGGTCGCCGCCGGCGCGGCAGAGGGCGAGATCGTGCTCGGCGTGGACACGCTGGTCGCGACCGAGCTCGAGATCTGGGGCAAGCCGCCCAATGCCGCCGCGGCGGCCGAGACCCTGCGGCGCCTGTCCGGGCGCACCCATCGCGTGGTCAGCGGCGTCGCGCTCGTGCGCGCGACGGGCGACGTCGAGGCGGCCACGGCCACGACCGAGGTCACCTTCCGGACGCTCGACGACGCGCTCGTCGACTGGTACGTGGGATGCGGCGAATGGTCTGGCCGCGCGGGCGGCTACGCCATCCAGGGGCGTGGCGCCGCGCTCATCGAGCGCATCGACGGCGACTACCTCAATGTGGTCGGCCTCCCGGTCGCGACGCTGATCGCGCTGTGGCCCGGGCTGCTGGACCTCGCCTCCTGAACGCCGGTCGCATGTGCGCTTTGCAGCGCATTTTGCGGGCTCTGCGGGGCGGAGAAGTCAGCGGACTCTCCGATACACTGGCGCGACCGCAGCCGCCGGTGCCCCTCCTCAGGAGGGCGGGCAGGTCGTGCGCCTGCGCCCCTCTCTCACATGGGCTTCTTCAGCTACCTCACTGGCTTCGGTGGCCGCGACATGGCGGTCGATCTCGGCACCGCCAACACGCTGGTGTACGTCCGTGGCCGCGGCATCGTGCTGTCGGAGCCCAGCGTGGTGGCCATCGACTCGCGCACCGGCGAAGTGCACGCCGTGGGTATCGAGGCCAAGCGGATGCTCGGCCGCACGCCGGGGACGATCCAGGCCATCCGGCCGCTGAAGGACGGCGTGATCGCCGACTTCGACGTGACCGAGGAGATGCTGCGCCACTTCATCCAGAAGGTCCACCAGAACCGCTGGGCGCATCCGCGCGTGGTCGTCTGTGTTCCGTCCGGGGTGACCGGCGTCGAGAAGCGCGCGGTGGAGGAGGCGTGCCTGAGCGCGGGAGCGCGGCAGGCCTACCTCATCGAGGAGCCGATGGCCGCGGCCATCGGAGCGGGGCTGCCCGTCGGCGAGCCGACCGGCAGCATGGTCGTCGACATCGGCGGCGGCACCTCCGAGGTGGCGGTCATCAGCCTCGGCGGCATCGTCGTCTCGCAGTCCATCCGCGTGGGCGGGGACGAGCTCGACGAGTCGATCATCAATTACGCCAAGCGCGAGTACAAGCTGCTCATCGGCCAGCAGACGGCCGAGGAGGTCAAGCTCGAGATCGGCTCGGCGTACCCGATGGAGGAGGAGGTCCAGGCCGAGATCCGTGGACGTGACATGGTTTCGGGCCTGCCCAAGACGGTCGTCCTCACCTCCGAGGAGATCCGGCAGGCGCTCGAGGAGCCCCTGTCGCAGATCATCGACGCGGTCAAGGAGACCCTCGACCGCACCCCGCCGGAGCTCGCGTCCGACATCATGGACCGCGGCATCATGCTGGCCGGCGGCGGATCGCTCCTGCAGGGCCTCGACGAGCGCCTGCGCGAGGAGACCCAGATGCCCGCGCACCTCGCGGAGTCCCCGCTGACGTGCGTGGCGGTCGGGTCTGGCCGCTCGCTGGAGGAGTTCGAGGTCATCCACCGCACGAACAAGAACTCGAGGAACCGCCGCCGTGGCCGCTACTAGCGCTGCGTGGCGTAACCCCAACCAGGCTTTGGAGAATCTCTCCGCGTGTACGACAAGACGGTCCGCCGGCGGCGGGTAGTCCTCGGACTGCTCGTAGCCAGCTCACTCATCCTCCTCACCGCCTACTTCGGCGAGTCCGCCGGCGGCGGCCTGCACTCCGTTCAGCGCGGGGTGCTGGACGTCGTCTCGCCGATCCAGGAGGGCGCGAGCAAGGCGCTGAAGCCCGTGCGCGACCTCTTCGGCTGGGCCGGCGACACGTTCCACGCCAAGGGCCAGCTCAAGGACGTGCGCAAGGACCGCGACGCGCTGCGCGCACAGAACATCCAGCTGCAGGCCAAGCTCCGTGAGCAGGCCCAGCTCGGCGACCAGATCGCGCTCAACAAGCAGCACGACCTGGCCGACAACCGCCCGGTGTCGGCGCACGTCATCGGCCAGGACCCCAACCTCTGGTTCACGCAGGTCACCATCGATCAGGGCACGTCGTCCGGGGTGAGGGTCAACCAGGCCGTGGTCAACGGGGCGGGGCTGGTGGGCAAGGTGACGTGGGTCTCGCCCGGCACGTCGATCGTCACCCTCGTCACCGACCACACGACGCAGATCGGCGCCACGGTCGCCGAGAGCGGCGTCAAGGGGATCGTGGCGGTCGAGGCGGGCCACCCGACCGACCTGGTGCTCAGCTCGCTGTCGGGCGAGGTCCGGCGCGGCGAGACCGTCGTAACCTCGGGCACGGTGTCGAAGGTCGACAAGTTCCCCTCGCCCTATCCCCGGGACATCCCGATCGGGCGCGTGACGCGCGTCGACGACGCCGGCAGCGACAACCAGCAGGTCCACGTCGTCCCGTTCGTCAACGGGCGCCGCCTGGATCTCGTCGAGGTGCTGACCAAGGGGGACGTGGGCCGTTGAGGGTCGCAGTTCCGCAACTCGTCCTCCGCCTGACCCTCGTGGGCATCGTCACCGTGCTCCTGCAGGTCTCGGCCGTCACCCAGCTGCAGATCTTCGGCACCAACGCCGACCTCATGCCGCTCGTCATCGCCGCGGTCGGGCTGCTGGTCGGCTCGATCGCGGGCGCCTGCTTCGGATTCGCCGTGGGCCTCTTCCTCGACCTCGCGCTCGTGCAGACGGTGGGGCTGTCCTCGCTGGTGTACGTCGGCGTCGGCTACTGGGCCGGGCGCTTCCGTGAGCTGCGCGACCCGCAGAGCACGCTCGTGCCGCTGGCGGTGGGCGCCGCGGCCACCGCGGCGGCGATGGTCGGCTACTCGCTGATGCAGTTCCTGCTCGGCGTCGACGCGCCCGTCAGCTTCCTGCTGGCCCGCGAGATCCTGGCCACCGTCCTGCTCAACGGCGTGATCGCGACGCCGGTCTACGCGGTCGTGCGCCGCGTGCTCCTGCCCGCCCTGCCCGAGGATCCGCGCCGGCGCCGGCGCCGGGCCTACACGACCGGCGGCCTCTCGCCGCTCTCACGCGCGTGATCGACCCCGTCCCGATCGACGAGCGCCGGCCGCCGATCACGCCACAGCTCGCGCTGCGGGTGGCGGTGCTGGGCGGCATCGCCTTCGTGCTCTTCGCGATCATCTTCTTCCGCCTGTGGTACCTGCAGGTGCTGTCGGGCGACCAGTACCTGCAGCAGGCGCGCGACAACCGCGTGCGCGAGCTGCGGGTGCAGGCGCCGCGCGGCGACATCCTCGACCGCAACGGTCACGTGCTCGTCGAGAACCGCGCCGCCACGGTCGTCCAGCTCGACCCCGAGAGCCTGCCCATCGCCGAGCGCAACGCCGCCGCGACGTGGGGCCAGCAGGTGACCGCTCGCTCGCACCGGCCGAAGGGGAAGAAGGGCCCGCTGGTCGCGATCCCGGCGCCGGCCACCACGCACCTCGCCGACCGCTTCAAGAGCCTCGCGCGCGTGCTCGGGATGTCGCCCAAGACGATCCAGGAGCGCGTCGTGCAGTCGCTGGCGACGCTGCCCTACGCCAACGTGACGGTCAAGGTCGACGTCGACGTCCCGCGGCGCAACTACCTGGTCGAGCATCCGGAGGGCTTCCCCGGCATCGACGTCGAGCGCAAGTTCCTGCGCCGCTACCCGCAGCACACGCTCGCCGCCCAGTTGGTCGGGAGCATCGGCGAGATCGACGGCACCGAGCTGAAGATGAAGCGCTTCAAGGGCGTCACCCAGGGCACGGTGGTCGGCCAGGGCGGGCTCGAGCGCGCCTACGACCAGTACCTGCGCGGGGTCGACGGCACGACGAAGGTCACCATCGACGCTCTCGGGCGCCCGAAGGGCTCGGCCGCCGGCCACGACCCGGTGCCCGGGCGCGCGGTACGCACGACGCTCGACTCCGACCTGCAGCAGACCGGCGAGAAGTACCTCGCCCAGACGATCAACCAGGGGACGGGCACCGCCGGCGCCTTCGTCGCGCTGGACCCGCGCGACGGCAGCGTGCTCGCCCTGGGCTCCTATCCCACGGTGAACCCCGCGATCCTCTCCAAGCCCTTCTCGCAGGCCACCGCCGATCGGCTCTTCGGCGACAGCGGCGGCGCGCCGCTGTTCAACCGTGCCATCGGAGGCTCCTATCCGACGGGGTCGACCTTCAAGCCGATCACGGCGCTGGCGGCGATGAGCACCGGCGTGGTGCAGCCGGGTGACGTCATCGACGACCACGGCTGCATCAAGATCGGCACGGCGGGCCAGGAGGCATGCAACGCCGGCAAGGAGTCGCTCGGGCCGGTGAACATGACGAGCGCGCTGTCGAAGTCCTCGGACGTCTACTTCTACACGATGGGTCAGCGCCTGAACGCCCTGGCGGGCCAGCCCCTGCAGAAGTGGGCCCGGCGCCTCGGCCTGGGCCACAGCACCGGCATCGACACTCCCGGCGAGTTCAAGGGCACGGTGCCCGACCGCGCCTGGCGCGATGAGCTCAACCGCGAGGAGGCGGCCTGCCGTAAGCGCAAGCACCACCCGTGCGGCATCGCCGACGGGACAAACCGCCCGTGGTCAGAGGGCGACGAGGTCAACCTCGCCGTCGGCCAGGGCGACCTGCAGGCCACGCCGCTGCAGATGGCGGTGGCCTACTCGACGCTGGCCAACGGCAACCATCGCGTGCGCCCGCATCTCGGCGCCGCCGTGGAGGACTCCGGCGGTCGGCTGCTGCAGCGCATCGAGCCCGGCGCGGCGCAGCCCGTGAAGATCGACCCGGCCGCGCTGCAGACGATCCGCGACGGCCTGCACGACGCCACCGTCCACGGCACCTCGGCCGACGTGTGGAAGGGCTGGAACCAGGATCGCTACCCCGTGTTCGGCAAGACCGGCACCGCCCAGCGCGTCAATCGGCCCAACGACCAGTCGTGGTACGTCTGCTTCGTCATGGATCGCGGACGGCCGATCGTCGTCGCCGCGACCGTCGAGGACGGCGGCTGGGGTGCCGAGGCCGCCGCTCCCATCGCCCGCACGATCGTCGCCAAGTGGTACGGACAGCCGACGAAGTTCGTCGTCGGCCAGTCCCACACGCGCTGACATGGCCCCGCCTTCGATCTCCACACCCATCCACGACGTCGACGACGTCCCCGCCGCCTCGAGCGCGCGGCCGATGACGCTGGCCCTGCCCTTCGATCCGATCCTGCTGCTGGCCGTCATCGGCCTGTGCATCGCATCGCTGCTCACCATCGGCGGCGCGACGTCCGACGACATCGCCGGCGACCCGCACTACTACGTCAACCGCCAGGCGGTCTACTTCGTCGTCGGCACCGTCCTCGCGGTCGTGCTGGCCCGCGTGGACTACTCGCGGCTGCGCGGGGCCAAGTACGTCGTGTACGGGCTGCTCATCACGTCGATCGTCGCGGTCTCGGCCCTGGGCTCGGTGGCGCGTGGCTCGCGCCGCGCGATCGACCTGGGCTTCTTCTCCTTCCAGGCCTCCGAGGTGGGCAAGGTTCTGCTCGTCGTTGCGTTGGCCGCCTTCGTGGTCGATCGCCCGCGCGCGCTGCACAACCGCGACACCTCGGTCCGGGTCATGCTCCTCACGCTGGTCCCGGCGGCCCTGGTGATCGTGCAGCCCGACCTCGGCTCCGGCCTGGTCTACATCGTCATCGGCCTTGCCGTGCTCTTCGTGGCCGGCACGAGCTGGCGCCACTTCGCCGCGCTCTTCGCGCTCTTCGCGGTGGCCATCACCTTCACCCTCGTCGTCGCGCCCAAGGCCGGCGTGACCGTCCTGCACGGCTACCAGAAGGACCGCCTCACGGCCTTCCTGAACCCGACCGACAACCCGGCCAAGCAGGGCTATCAGCAGAACCAGTCGCGCATCGCCATCGGGTCCGGTGAGAAGACCGGTAGAGGCGATCGCGCCACGCAGACGAAGTACAACTTCCTGCCCGAGCACCACACCGACTTCGTGTTCGCCGTCGTGGGCGAGCGCTGGGGCTTCATCGGCGCCGCGCTCGTCCTCTCGATGTACGCGCTGCTCATCTGGAGGGGGCTGCGCATCCTCACGATCAGCAAGAACCTGTTCGGCGCCCTGATCGCCGGCGGCGTCGTGTCTATGCTCCTCTTTCAGGTCTTTATCAACGTGGGCATGACCATTGGGATCATGCCCATCACGGGCATCCCCCTGCCGCTCCTTTCCTACGGCGGCTCGTCGGTGCTCACAACCTTCCTGGCCGTCGGCCTCTTGCAGTCGATCTACGCGCAAGGGCGCGCATCGGCCGCCACCAAGGGCCGCGTCCTGGCTCTCTAGGAGAACCTCTTGAAAAAGCAAGTACTCGTCAGTGTCGATCGTGGGGAGACCCGCGTCGCGCTGCTCGAATCCACAGGCACACCCGGCGCCGCCAAGTCCGGGGGCCGGCGGGGGAAGAACCCCGCCGCCGGCTATCGCGTCGCGGAGCTCTACTTCGAGCGCCGCGGCAACCGCTCCATCGTGGGCAACATCTACAAGGGCAAGGTCGACAACGTCCTGCCCGGCCTCGAGGCCGCCTTCGTCGACATCGGCCTCGACAAGAACGGCTTCCTGCACGTCGACGAGATCGTCCTGCCCGGCGTCGAGACCCCCCGCCGCGGTCGCGGCAAGGAGGGCGGCAAGAAGATCGGCGACCTGCTCAAGCCCGGGCAGGAGATCGTCGTGCAGGTCGTCAAGGACCCGCTGAAGACCAAGGGCGCGCGCCTGTCGATGGACCTCACCATCGCGGGGCGCTACATGGTCTACACCCCCACCGGCGAGGGTGTCGGCGTCTCCAAGCGCCTGGACGACAACGAGCGCGAGCGCCTGCGCCGCGAGGCGCGTGGCCTGGACCTGCAGGGCGGCGGCGCGATCGTCCGCACGGCCGCCTCGGGCGCCAAGCGCGACGACTTCGAGCGCGAGTTGCAGTACCTCTTCAAGCTCCACGAGGTCCTGCAGAAGCGCGTCGCCGAGGCCACCGCGCCCGAGCTCGTCTTCCAGGAGGCCGACCTCTCGGTCCGCGTCGTGCGCGACATCTTCTCGGCCGACTTCGAGCGCGCGCTGGTCGACGACGAGAAGCAGTACCACCGGCTGGTCTCCTTCTTCACGCGCACCGCGCCCGAGCTCGTCGACCGCGTCGAGCTCTACCAGGACTCCACGCCGCTGTTCGAGGCCTACGGCGTCGAGGACGTCATCAAGGGCCTCATCTCGCGCCGCGTCGACCTGCCCTCCGGCGGCTACCTGATGATCGACTACGCCGAGGCGCTGACGGTCATCGACGTCAACTCGGGCTCCTTCGTGGGCCGCGGCAAGCAGGCGCGCCTGGAGGACACGATCACGCGCACGAACCTCGAGGCCGCCGAGGCCGTGGTCAACGAGCTGCGCCTGCGCGACATCGGCGGCATCATCGTCATCGACTTCATCGACATGGCGCGGGCCCGCAACCGCGACGCGGTGCTCAAGACGCTGCGCAAGACGCTCGACGAGGACCGCACCAAGACGTTCACCGCCGAGATCTCCAAGCTCGGCCTCGTCGAGATGACCCGCCAGAACGTCACCGAGGGCGTGCGCGAGATCATGACCCGCCCGTGCCCGGTCTGTAACGGCGACGGGGTCGTGCTCTCCGAGGAGACGATCGCCATCGAGTTCGAGCGCCGCCTGCGCGAGCTGGCCGCGCGCGCGCCGCGCAACATCGAGGCCTTCCTCATCCGCATGCACCCCCACGTGAGCTCGCAGTTCACGGGCAACCAGGCGCGCGTGCTGCACGCCCTGGAGGCCGAGACGGGCCGGCACTTCCACTTCACCGGCTCCGAGGGCCTGCCCCACGACCACTTCGACATCGTGCTGGAGGGCTCCGACGCCGACGTGCGCGAGCAGGCGATCCCCTTCCGCGCGGGCGACGAGGTGCTCGTCACGATCGTCGAGCCGCACATGTACGCGGTCGACGACGCCGTGGCCAAGGTCGACGGCTACATCATCTCGGTCACCGGCGGCGGCGCCCACGTGGGCGAGAAGCGCCTCGTGCGCATCGAGGAGGCCGGGCGCTCGTCGGCCACCGCGGTGCTCGTCGAGGGCCAGCCGCCGTCGGCCAACGGCGCCGGCGCGAAGTCCAAGGCCAAGCCGGCCGTCAAGTCGGCCGCGAAGGCGGCGGTCAAGGCCGACGAGGAGAAGCCGGCGCCGCGCAAGCGCGTCCGCACGACCCGTCCGAAGTCCGCGCCCAAGGCCGAGGCGAAGGTCGAAGACGAGCCTGCGCCCGCCGACGAGCAGGCCGCCTCGGACGGCGATGACGTAGAATCGACCTCCCGGCGCCGTGGCCGCAGAGGCGGACGGCGCCGTTCCGCTGCCAAGGCGGAAACGACCTCAGACTGAGACAGGACATGTACGCGATCGTCAAGACCGGTGGCAAGCAGTACCGCGTCGAGAAGGGCCAGACCCTGCTCGTCGAGCGGCTGCCCGACGACGCCGGCGCCACGGTGTCGCTGGAGCCGATCCTCTTCCGCTCCGACGACGTCGTCTTCGACTCCGACGGCCTGGCCAAGGTCAAGGTCGACGCCAAGATCGTCGAGCACCTGCGCGGCGAGAAGCTGCGGGTGTTCAAGTTCAAGCCCAAGCGGGGCTATCGCAGGCGCACAGGCCACCGCCAGGAGCTGACGCGCATCGAGGTCACCGACATCAAGCAGCTGACGCGCAAGCCGCCGGCCAAGAAGGCCGACGAGCCCAAGGAGGACGACGAGTAATGGCACACAAGAAGGGGCTCGGCTCCTCCCGCAACGGGCGCGACTCGAACGCCAAGCGCCTCGGGGTGAAGGTCTTCGCCGGCGAGGTCGTGACCGGCGGCGAGATCATCGTGCGCCAGCGCGGCACGCGCTTCAAGCCCGGCGAGGGCGTGGGCATCGGCCGCGACGACACGATCTTCGCGCGCTCCCCCGGCACGGTGCAGTTCACCGAGGGCCGGCGCGGTCGCGTGATCTCGATCGTGCCCGACGCCGCCGAGTAGCCGGTGGATCGGGACGTCGCCAGCGCCATCGCGGCGATCGGCGACGTCGTGAGCCCGCAGACGCTCGACGCGTCGCGCGCGATCTACGCCGACGCGCACGAGAAGCCCCCATACGACGGCGTTGTGCTCACGCGCGACGTCGCCTATGGCCCACACGAGCGCCATCGGCTCGACCTGTTCGCCGCGCGCGGATCGGGCGATCTGCCGGTGATCCTCTTCGTCCACGGCGGTGGCTTCGTCCGCGGGGACAAGTCGACGCCCGGCACGCCGCACAACGAGAACGTCGGCCTGTGGGCGTGCCGGTCGGGCATGGTCGGGGTGACGATGAACTACCGCCTCGCGCCCGAGCATCGCTGGCCCGCGGGCGCGCAGGACGTCGCCGCGGCGGTGGCGTGGCTGCGCGCGAACGTCGCCGAGCACGGCGGCGACCCCGACCGCATCGTGCTGGTTGGCTCTTCGGCGGGGGCCACGCACATCGCGAGCTACGCGGCACTGACGGAGCTGCATCCCGACGGCGAGCCCGGCGTCCGCGGCCTGGTGCTGTTGTCAGGTGCGTACGACCTGGCGTCCTTCGACGACGAGGCCGTGCTCGGCCCGTACTTCGGCGATCGCTCCGACTGGGAGGCCGCGTCGCCGCTGGCGGGCGTGGTCGACTCGCAGCTGCCGGTGCTGGTCGCTGTGGCCGAGCACGATCCTGCGGTCTCACATCGGCAGGCGGCGATCGCCTTCAGCGCGCTCTACGAGCGCGGCCGCCGCGTGCCCCACCTCGTGTACGTCGCGGGCCACAACCACTTCACCGAGGTCTTTCACCTCAACACGGACGACCGCCTGCTCGGCGACCAGATCACCGCGTTCGTGCACACCCACGCGCCGGAGCGCGTGCGCTCCGGGCGCGTTTAGCCGTCGCGCTCGCCCTCGGAGTGCTCGTCGTGCTCGCGCATGGCGTCCTCCACGCGCTCGAGCCGGTCCTCGCGGTCGTCGGGCGGCTCGCGCCCCTCGACGACGTCCTCCTCCCGCGCCTGCTCGCGTGCGACCGCCTCGCGCGCGCGGCGCAGCGCCTCCTGCGGGTCGGCCTGGCCGCCACCATGCGCTGATCGCTCGAAACGTCCCATGCCCTGAGGCTACCCCGACTGTGCCGTGGGCCGTATGAGGATCTCGTTGACGTCGACGTGCGGGGGCTGCTGCACGGCGAAGAGGACGGCGCGGGCGATGTCGTCGGCCTGCAGGCGTCCCTCGGCGGGGTTGTCGAAGAACGGCGTGTCGACCATCCCGGGCTCGACCACCGTCACCCGCACGCCGGTCCCGTCGACGTCCTGGCGCAGCGACTCGCCCATGCCGGTGATCGCCCACTTGGTCGAGGAGTAGAGGCTGCCCGGGATCGCGCGCCGGCCGGCCACCGAGCCCGTGAGCAGGATGTGGCCGGTGGACTGCTTCAGGGCGGGGAGCGTGGCGCGGACCGTGTAGGCCGCGCCGAGCACGTTGGTCAGCACCATCTCGCGCCAGTGCTCGGGCGTGTCCTGCAGGAAGCCGCGCGCGGCCCCGAATCCGGCGTTGGCGAAGGCGACGTCGAGCCGGCCGAAGCGCTCGAGGGTGCCGGCCACGAGCGCCTCCTGCTCCTCGAACGCGGTGACGTCGCAACCCACCGCGAGGGCGCGCTCCTCGCCGCCGAGCTCGTCGGCCAAGGCCTGCAGCCTGTCGAGCGAACGCGCGGCGAGCACGAGCCGGAAGCCGGCCTGGGCGGCGTGGCGGGCGGTCGCGGCACCGATCCCGGAGCTCGCGCCGGTGATGAGGAAGACCTTGTCGTCGTCGGCCATGGGGTGGGTCCTTTCTACGATGGGGCGTGCATGCTCTTCGACAAAGCGCGCATCTTCGTGCAGGGAGGCGGCGGCGGGGACGGCTGCCGTTCGTTTCGCCGCGAGGCACACGTGCCGCGCGGCGGGCCCGACGGCGGCGACGGCGGGCGCGGCGGCGACGTGGTGCTGCTGTGCGACGACTCCCTGCGCGACCTGCAGTCCTTCAAGCGCAAGGCGCACTACAAGGCTCAGCGCGCGGGGCACGGGCAGGGCGCGCTGCGCCACGGCGCCGACGGCGACGACCTCGTGGTGCGCGTCCCGCCGGGGACGCAGGTGGTCGACTGGGACGGCACGGAATACGACCTGGTGGTGCCGGGCGGGCGTGTCGTCCTGGCCCGCGGCGGGCACGGCGGGCGCGGCAACAAGCGCTTTGCCACGGCCACGCGCCAGGCGCCGCAGCTCGCCGAGCGCGGTCTGCCGGGCGAGGAGGGCTGGGTCGAGCTGCAGCTGAAGCTGCTGGCCGACGTCGGCCTCGTGGGACTGCCCAACGCGGGCAAGTCCTCGCTGCTCTCGCGCCTGACACGCGCGGCGCCCAAGGTGGCCGACTACCCGTTCACCACGCTCGAGCCCGGCCTGGGCACGCTCGACTCCGACGAGCGCCAGCTCGTGCTCGCCGACATCCCGGGGCTGATCGAGGGCGCCAGCGACGGCGCGGGGCTGGGCCACGACTTCCTCGCGCACGTCGAGCGCACGCGCCTGCTCGTCCACGTCCTCGACCTCGCGCCGCTGGACGGCTCGGATCCCAGCGCCAACTGGGAGACGATCGAGCACGAGCTCGCCGCCCACGACCCGCGCCTCGCCGCCCTTCCACGCGTGCTCGCGCTCTCCAAGGCCGACCTCGTCGCGCCCGACGCGGCCGCCGCGGCCGCCGCGGCCTGGCGCGAGCGCCTCGGGGCCGACGTGGCGGTGCTGGTCACCTCCAGCGCCACGCGCGCCGGCCTCGAGGAGCTCGCGCACGAGCTCCTGCGCCGCGTCCCCGTCGAGGCGCCGCACCCGGCCGCCGCGCTCGCCGCCGAGGAGGAGCTCGCCGAGCATCGCGTGTTCCGTCCGGCCGCCGACCGCGGCTGGCGGGTGGACCCGCTGGGGGAGGGGGCCTTCCGCGTCAGCGGCGTGCCGGTCGAGCGCCTGGTGGCGCGCTTCGATCTCGACAACGAGGAGGCGCTCGCGCACATCGAGCACCGCCTGCACCGCATGGGCGTGATGCGCGCACTCGAGGCGGCCGGCTTCGAGGCGGGCGACGACGTCGAGATCGCCGGCGTCGTCTTCGAGCTGGACCCGGGATAGCCTGCGCCGACCCGATGGCTCGCTACGTCGTCAAGCTCGGTTCGAGCATCGTCGCCGAGGACTCCGGCGCGCTGCGGCCTGACGTGCTGGCGCGCGTCTGCGACCAGGTCGCCGCCCGCCACGCCGCCGGCGACGACGTCGTCGTGGTGACCTCGGGCGCGATCGCCCGCGGCATCCAGCTCATGGGCCTGTCGCCGCGCCCGACCGCGATCGAGGACCTGCAGGCCGCCAGCGCGGTGGGCCAGGGCAAGCTCTACCGCGTCTACGACGAGCTGCTGCGCGAGCGCGGCGTGACCAGCGCGCAGGTGCTGCTGACCTTCTTCGACATGAGCGCGCGCACCCACTACCTCAACGCGCGCCAGACCCTGCGCCGGCTGCTCGACTGGAGCGTCGTCCCGGTCATCAACGAGAACGACACCACGACGACCGACGAGATCTCCTTCGGCGACAACGACTTCCTCGCTGCGCAGGTGGCGATCCTCATCGGCGCCGACCTGCTCGTCCTGCTCACCGACATCGACGGCCTGTTCACGGCCGATCCGCGCACCGATCCGTCGGCGGGGCTCGTCGAGGAGGTCGTCGACTTCGAGCGCCTCGCGTCCATCGAGATCGGCCACGGCACGTCGCCGTTGGGCTCGGGCGGCATGCGCTCGAAGGTCGTCGCGGCCGAGATGGCCACCGCCGCGGGCATCCCGGCCGTCATCTGCAGCGGCCTCGACGACGGCGCCCTCGAGACGGTCCTGACCGGTGGGGCGGCGGGCACGCGCTTCCCCGCCCAGCAGGCGCGCTACTCCTCGTTCAAGCTCTGGCTGCGCTACGCCAAGCCCTCGCACGGCACCGTCGTCATCGACGCCGGCGCCGCCCGCGCCCTGCGCGAGGGCGGCACCTCGCTGCTGCCGGTGGGGATCGTGGAGGTGAGCGGCGGCTTCGACGCCGGCGACGCCGTCCACGTGGCCGAGGGCACGGCGGTCATCGGCAAGGGCATCTCCAACTACTCGGCCATCGAGCTGCGCCGGATCATGGGCATGAAGAGCACCCAGGTGCGCGAGATCCTGCCGCGGGCGACGGACGAGGCCGTGCACCGCGACTACTTCGTCTTGGTGTAATAGGTCGATGGCCACCACCGTCCCTCCGCTCGACACCGCCAGCGCCGTCACCGGCACCGGCGCGCCCTCGGTCGCCGAGCTGTGCCTGGCGGCACGCGACGCGTCGCGGGCGCTGGCAGCGCTGCCGACCGGGACCAAGGACGCCGCCCTGCACGCGATCGCCGACGCGCTGCAGGCGCGCACCCCGGAGATCCTCGAGGCCAACGCGCGCGACATGCAGGCCGGGCGCGAGGCGGGGCTCGACCCTGCGCTGCTGGATCGGCTCGCGCTCGACGAGGCGCGCATCGGCGCCATGGCCGACGGCGTGCGCGCGATCGCGGCGCTGCCCGACCCGGTCGGCGAGGTCATCGACGGCCAGCGCCTGCCCAACGGCCTGGACGTGCGCAAGGTGCGCGTGCCGCTCGGCGTCGTCGCCGTGGTCTACGAGGCGCGGCCGAACGTCACCATCGATGCCGCCGCGCTGTGCCTGAAGTCGGGCAACGCCGTCGTCCTGCGTGGCTCGTCGTCGGCCGCGCACTCCAACGCGGTGCTGGCCGCGGTCGCCGCACGGGCCGCGGCCGAGGCCGGCGTCCCCGCGGGCGCCATCGTGCTCGTGGCCGGTGGGGGGCGCGAGGAGCTGGCCGAGCTCGCCACCCAGGAGGGCATCGTCGACCTCATCGTCCCGCGCGGGGGCGAGGGGCTCAAGGCGGCTCTGAAGGGCGTGGCCACCGTGCCGGTCATCTACGCGGCGTCGGGCAACTGCCACGTCTACGTCGACGCGAGCGCGGACCTCGAGGCCGCCGAGCGGATCGTCCTCAACGCCAAGACCCAGCGCCCCGGCGTCTGCAACGCGGCCGAGACGCTGCTCGTCCACGCCGAGGTGGCGCCGACCTTCCTGCCGCGCGTGCTCGGCGCCCTGCGCGAGGCCGGCGTCGAGTTGCGCGTCGACGGGCGCACGCACGCGCTCTGCCGCGGGCCCCTGGCGGGAACGCTGGCCGATGCCACCGACGAGGACTGGGACACCGAGTTCCTGGCCCTGATCCTCGCCGTCGGGATCGTCGACTCCGTCGAGGAGGCCATCGCGCACGTCAATGCCCACGGCTCCGGGCACTCCGAGGCGATCGTCACCGGCAGCGCACCAGCGGCGCGCGCCTTCGAGCGCGGCGTGGACGCGGCGTGCGTGTACGTCAACGCGTCGACGCGCTTCACCGACGGAGGCCAGTTCGGCATGGGCGCGGAGATCGGCAACTCGACACAGAAGCTGCACGCACGCGGGCCGATCGGGCTGCGCGAGCTGTGCACCTTCAAGTACGTCGTCCACGGCGACGGCCACGTCAGGGGCTGAGGCGCCCTCGGCGCACGCGCTTTCACCAGCGCTTCACGCATGGGTCACATCGGCATCCTCGGCGGGACGTTCAATCCGCCGCATATGGGACACCTCATCATGGCGCAGGAGGCGCTCGACCAACTCGACCTCGAGCGCGTGGTGCTGCTGCCGGTGGCCGTGCCGCCCCACAAGGAGGCGCGCGAGGACCCGGGCGCGGCCGCCCGCGTCGAGCTGTGCCGCCTCGCGGTGGCCGGCGACGAGCGCCTGGGCGTGTCGACGCTCGAGGTCGACCGCGGAGGCGCGTCTTACACGGTCGATACGCTGAGGGAGCTACATGAGCTTTCACCGGAGCACGATCTGACCTTCATCGTCGGCGGCGACATGGCCCACAGCCTCCCGGCGTGGCGCGAGCCCGAGGCCGTGCTGGCCCTCGCCCGGCTCGCCGTCGGCGAGCGCGCCGGGGTCCGCCGCGAGGACATCGCCCGCCGCCTGGAGCCACTGCACGGCGGTGATCGCGTGACCTTCTTCGACATGCCGAGGATCGACATCTCGTCCTCGGACATCCGCCGTCGCGTCGCCGACGGGCGCCCGATCCGCTACCTCGTGCCGGACGCCGTGGCCGACGCGATCGCGCGGCGCAGCCTTTATCGAACAGCAGCGGGGAGGCCTGCCGCATGAGCATGAGCCCGGAGCGGCTCGCGATCACCATCGCGGCGCACGCGGCGGACCGCAAGGCGATCGACATCGTCTCTCTCGACCTGCGCCAGGTGGCCGGGTACACCGACTTCTTCGTCATCTGCTCGGGCAACACCGACCGCCAGACGAAGGCGATCCACGACGCCGTGCACAAGGGGCTCAAGGACGAGCACGGCCTGCTGCCGCGGCGAGTGGAGGGCGCCAGCGAGGCCCGCTGGATCCTGATGGACTACCTCGACGTCGTCGTCCATGTGTTCACGCCGGACACGCGCGACTTCTATCGCCTCGAGGCGCTGTGGGGCGAGGTCCCGCGCCGCGAGTTCGATCCCGAGGAGCTGCTGGCCGAGCTCTCCGCGGGCTCGGCGGCGAGCTGAGCGCGCGCCCGCTCCGGCGCGCGACGGACGCGGCCCGGAGTCCGGAGGGCCCGGCCGCACTGGCCGATCTACCAGCACCGTCCGCGGCCCGCGACACTCGCCGCTTGGGAGGGTCCCCCAGACCGGGGAAGCAGCGCAGCGGACGCCTGAGCAGCCACTAGCCTGCGAGGACCGTGCAAGCCACCTCAGGAGCGGGCGTCAGCAACCGCCGGGCCAGCGCTCTCATGCACGACTACTCCGCCCGGCCATCACGATCCATCAAGTCAGCCAGATTCATCAAGTCCGCCACATAGACGCGCACGTCGCGCGCAACCCGCGTCCACAGCACTCCGAGCTCGACGCCGAGCAGGCCGCCGCGCTGCTTCCCTACGTCGCCACCGTGGTGGTGGCCTGTCCGCCCGCCGCCCTCACCGGGGCGCTGCGCGACATCGTGACCGACGCCTCGCTCATCCGCGATGCCCTGGACTGCTCGCTGCCGGTCGCCGCACCCGTCGGGTCGATCGGCGCCAACCGTGGCGGGACCGCGGTGTGGGAGCTGGCGGTCGCGACCGTCGACGGCTCGGGATTGAAGCTGGGGGTGGCCTACGGGGCGCATGACCTCCCCGATGCCATGCACCGCGCCGGACGCGCCGCCTCGGCCCTCATCACCGTGCTCTCAGACCAGGGCATCGTCGCGGCGGACTCCGGCACGGTCAGCGTCACCCAGGTGGGGGCGACGTGAGCGCTGGGAGCCGCCGGCGGCCGTCGGGCGCGGGCCGTGCCGTTCTTCTGCCCCGATCGACCACTCGCCGATGAGCGGGTTCTCGTCCGCGGGCGAAAGGGTAGCCGTGCGTCATGGTCAAGTTCGGGGGGTGGTCGGCGCGCAGAGTGTGCGTTCTCGTCGTGGCGGTGCTGGTCACCGCCACCCCTGCCGCCGCGACCGCCGAGCTCGTCCCGCCGACGACCACGTCGTTGCTACCGGCGCTGCTGGACTCGCCGAACCTCACCGGGTTCGACCCCAGCTCCCCGGACGCGTGCACCGCCGGGCGGCCGTTGTGCCTGCAGAAGGTCATCAAGGTGATGACCAACCGCAGCAACCAGCTGCTGGCCGGCTGCGACCACAACGCCGCGTTCTCGCTGCTGTACCTACGGGTCACCGAGGCGCTGCGCGACCACATCAGCACCGACCCCGCGCTGTTCAAGCACGCGGACTTCATAACCCACCAGGACAACCTGTTCGCCGGCATGTACTGGCGCGCCTATGACCACTGGAAGGCCGGGCAGCGCGCCGGCGTGCCCGGGGCGTGGCTGGTCGCGCTGGACGCCGCCGGCAGCAAGAGCATGCCGGCGCTCGGCGACCTGTACCTGGGTATCAACGCCCACGTTCTCGCCGACCTGCCGGTGCTGCTCTACCAGCTCGGGCTGTCCGACGAGAACGGCGACTCGCGCAAACCCGATCACGACGCGGTCAACGTCGTGCTGCGCGACATCTTCGAGCCGTCCATTCACGAAATTGCGCAGCGCCTCGACCCGACGATGTCGATGTCGGACCCCTTGCCGTGGACGACCGCCGATGGCGACGTGCTCTTCCAAGCGCTCGCCGGCTGGCGCGAGCAGGCGTGGCGCGAAGCGGAGCAGCTGGCGGCAGCACCCGACGACGCCACCCGCATGGCGGTCTTCAACACGATCGAGGACTACGCGACCACGCAGGCGCTCGCGTTGCGCGCGACACTCGCCTACCCGCCGCTCCTCGCCGGGACGATGCGCGCGAGCCGCGACGCGTACTGCGTGGCGCACGGCTGACCGGCGCGTCCGCGCGACGTGTTCCACCGTCTAGCGGATGATGCCGCGGCGCAACGCGATGGCCACCGCTTCGGTGCGCCCGGATGCGCCCAGCTTCGACATCACGCCCTCTACGTGCGTCTTGACCGTCTCCGGTGAAACGCCGAGCGCCGACGCCGCATCCTCCGTGTCGAGCCCGTCGGCCATCAGTCGCAGCAGCTCACGCTGCCGGGGCGTCACCTCAGCGGACTCGGCCGGGCCAACCGCCGACTGCATCCCAGGGGAGATGTGCCGCTTGCCGCGCGCCACCACATACCCAGCGCGCAGCACCTCCGCCGTGTCCTCGCTCTTGGACACGACCCCCAGCGCGCCCGCGTCCAACGCGCGTTGCACCGTCCCCGGCGCCTCAGACTCGCAGTACGCCACCACCGCCACGCCGGCGTCCGCCAACGCGCGGCACACGCTCAGCGCGTGCGTCTCGCCGGCGTGCGGAATGTCCAGCACCGCGACGTGCGCAGCCGCGCGCTTCGCGCGCCCAACCGCACCGTCCGAGCGCGCCAGCATGCCCGCCATCTGCATCTGCGGCGCGCCCCTGACCAGCTGTGCGAGCCCGAGGAGTGTGAGCTGATGCTCGCCGATGAGCACGATCCGAATGTTCATTCGATGAAACGGGCGCGCAGCCCAATCGCCACGGCGTGGGTGCGATGGTTGGCCTCGAGCTTCTTCAGCACCGCGCGCACGTGCGTCTTGATCGTCTCCGTGCCAAGCCCCATTTGCTCCGCGATCTCCCGATTGTCCAGCCCGAGTGCCATCAGCTCGAGCACGCGCCGCTGACGGTCGGTGAGCTCCCGGACCGCAACCCCGCGCGCAAACACAGGCGAGGTGTAAGGCTTCCCGGCGGCCGCGAGCGACAGCGCCCGCCCGAACTCTGAGTGACGCTCGCTCTTGGCCACCACAGCGAGCGCCCCCGCCTGACGCGCCCGCGTGACGATGCCGGGCTCCTCTTGGCCGGTGTAGACGACCACGCGCGGAGGGTCGGGCAACGCGGACAGCCGCTCGCAGACCTCAAAGCCGTCCAACTCCCCTGCCAACGCCAGGTCCAGACACACCAGCTGAGGGGTGAGCTCGCGCGCGCGCACGAGCGCTTCCTCACCGGACGTGACCGCCCCAAGCTCCTCGTACTCCGCCAGCGCCCCGATGTAGGCGCGCAGCCCCAGGAACGTCGCCGGGTGGTCTTCCACGATGAGGATGGTCGTACCCACTGCAGCCAGCATAAGGACGCCCTTGGGCGCGCCTTCGCTAGGCAGCGGGCAGCGTCAAGCCGAGCCGGCCCGCACCCTCGCGATCGTCCACGTCCGCCCATGTCCGCCCGCCCAGAAGGTTGCACGCCAGGGCCACCAGCCCAAGCGCCTCCTGCCCGCGCACGTCCAACCAACCGACGCGCCGCGTCGCTCGCGTAATGTTGGCGCGCTCGAACTCGACCGCCCACCCGTCGACGTGCTCTGCCACCCGCACCCGGTCCACCTCGCCGCCGAGCGCGGCGACGGGCACCGCCAACAGCTCCACGAGCACCTCGTCGTCGAGCGGGAAGGCGACCGCGCCGGCCGGCGGCGTGATCAGCTCAGCCCCCGGCGCCAGCCGACGCAGCGACTGGCGCAGCTTTCTTGTCCGGCGCCCTTCGGGCACCGCTGCTCGCGCCTGTAGTCCCACCAGGCGCAACATGTCACCGGCCTGGGCGAACGTCTCGTCGATCGCCTCGCGCGCCGCTTGGGGGTCGGTGACCGCGCCGTCCAGCGTCAGGTCAGCAAGGTTCCTCAGCGCGGACAGATCGTTGCGCACTCCGTGCGTGAACTGGCGCATCGTGTGCGCCGCAAGGTCACGACGCTCGCGCGCCAGCCGCTCGCTGCGGATGCCCGCGAACGCCCCCAGCGCCAGCGCCAGCGCAAGCGCCGCGCCCTCGCGCCCGGACTCCTCGGGCGCGGGCTCGCACCAGAGCGCCGCGCGGTCGGCGCCGTCGCGGACCGAGACACACGGGGCGCGCCGGGCGGCGGGCTCGCCGCGCGCAGCGACCTCGACGGCGCGCGTGCTCCCGGGGCTGTAGCGGACCGCGAAGCTGGTGCCGGGCGCCAGGATGCCCTCCAGCGCGATGGCGCAGCGAGCCCAGCACGCGTCCTCGCGCGCACTGCGAAAGCTCGCCCCGCAGCGCGACGGCGGCCATCCACGGGGCCTCGGTCCACGGCGTGGTCAACATGCCGACGGAGCGTATCCGCGAGCTGGAGCGGACGCCGCGTCCGGATGCGGGCCTCCTGCAGCCAACAGCCCACCGCGGCCGCGGTGTATCACGTCCTCGCCGGAAGCTTGAGCAGGTCGGCGAGCACCCGCAGGAGCTCGTGGACGTTTCCCTTGACGACGCTTGCGTCGGCTATCCCCTTCGAGGCCTCCGCCAGAGCCTGCTCGTCCAGCGCGGAGTACACAACCACCGGCAGGTCGTCTGGTGCTCCCGCCTTGAAGCGCTGCACCGTCTCCGCGCCCTCGGAGTCGCATGAGCGTGAGGTCGAGCACGACGATGTCGGCCTCATCGACGAACGACAGTGCGCTCTCCACGGTGCTCGCCGGGCCGAGCGGTGTCATGCGCCCATCGAACTGCACCGCCATGGAAAGACCCGTGGCAGCGCCGCGATGGTCGTCGACGATCAGCACCTTCTTCACGGGCGCCAACCTAGCGAACCGCGCCCATCAGCCAGTCAGGCATCCGACCGCGCCGTTCGGGAGTGCGTGCCAGGTCGACGGTTCGCTCCGCTTCGCAACCCGTTTAACCCGCTTTTCCTTCCGGGTACCCGGCGCTACGCTGGCAGGCCACGGTCATGAGCGGCACTCCGGCACCCGCACCCGGCGAGCGTGCTCTCTCCAGAGTGCTGCTACTGGAAGACCACCCGCTCCAGCACGTGATGCTGCGCGACGGTCTCGCGTCGCGGTTGGGCGAGCGCGCGAGCGTGTGCGCGTGCCACCGCCTCGACGAGGCCCTCGCCCATCTCGCCGATGAGACCTTCGACGCGCTGTTCACCGACTGGGCGCTCCCGGGCGGCAGCGCCGCGCCGGCCATCAGCAGGTTCCGCGAGCGCTTCCCCGCCGCGCCCATCGTCGTCTACACCGCCCACGTCGAGAACGTCGCCGCCGCTGAATTGGGAACGCACGCGGTTTACGACAAGGCCGATCGTCGCGCCGGCGACGTGCTCGACGAGTTCGTCGCGCGGCTGTCGGCGCAGACGGCCTGCGGACGCGACACCTGACGGGCGCACGCGCAGCGCATGCAGCACTCCCGCGACCGCACCAGCGTGGCGGGGGCCGGCTGCCGGCGGCAGCGACGACCGGGTGAACGGTCATCGTCCATCCCCGCAGCCGGACCCTTCGGCCATGTTCCTGGAGCGGCGGTCCCGGCCACCTCGCCGCTCACCGTGTCGTTTTGCGGACATCCGCGAAACATGGTTGAGTACTCCGCAGCCGTGACTTGACGACTTGGGAACTGTCGTGTGGGAGCACCCGGATGGAGCTAGGTGAGCGGCATCGGCTTGAGCAGCGCCTGCAGCGCGTGTTGGGCGCCGCGCGCGTCGGGCTGGTGGGTTGGGACACCGAGTCCAGCCAGCTCGTGCTCTCCGAGCCGGCGCTGAGGCTGCTGGGCCTGCCGCGCACCGCGCTGCCGCTGACCGTCGAGGACGTCGTCGCCTTCGTGCATCCGGAGGACCGCGATCGGATGCTCGGCGCGCTCAGCGGCTGGCGCCAGCGAACCACGCCGCTGCGCACGGAGGTGCGTGTTTGCCGCCCGCAGGGCGATTGGCGCTGGGTCGGCGTTGAAGGATTCGAGGACGAGGAGGGTGCGCTCGTCGTGTTGCGCGACATCCACGAGCTGCGAATCCGCGAGGAGTCTGAGACCCGCTACCGCTTCGTCGTCGACGAGGCGGCCAAGGACGGCGTGTTCGATTGGGACCTGCTGACCGGGGGTCTGTACTGGAACGACCGCATGCTCGACATCGTCGGAGTGACCCGCGAGCAGTTCGACCCGCTGCACGCGCACGAGCTCTTCCATCCCGATGACGCGCAGGCCATGGATACGGCGAAGGAGGCGCACTTCGCCGGCCGCGCCCCGCTGTTCGAGGTCGAGCATCGGATGCGACACTCGGGCGGCGGTTACCGGACGGTGCTGACGCGCGGTCGGGCGTTGCGCAGCCCGCAAGGGACGCCGGTGCGGATGGTCGGGATCGTCACCGACCTGACCGAGGAGCGCGCGCTGGCCGAATCCGAGGAGCGCTACCGCGTCGCGCTCCAGGCCATCGGTGTCGGCGTGCTGGACTGGGACGTGCGCGTCGACGCGGTGCACTGGGACGAACGGCTGGCGCAGATGTGCGGCTGGCCGAAGAACGGGTCGCCGAACGCCGCCTGGGTGCTTGAGCGGGTGCATCCGGCCGACCGCGACCCGGTCCGCACCGCCGTGCAGACGGCGCTGGCGGAGCCTCGCGACGTGCAGGTGGAAGCGCGCATGCGTGACGCCGACGGCCGCTATCGCTGCCTGCAGCTGGCCGGCCGCTCACTCGCCGGCGACAGTGGCCGGGTGGAGCGCATCGCCGGCATCGTGCGCGACGTCTCCGACCTACGGCGCGTCGAGGAGCAGCGCCGCCGGCTCGCGCGCGACCTGCACGACTCGGTGGCCCAGGAAATCGCGACGTCGGCAACGTACGCCGACGCCGCGCTGACGGTCATCGCGCCGACGCTGCCACCCCGGCAGCGCGCTCTGCTCGAAACGCTGCGCGAACAGATCATGCGCGCCAGCGACCATATGCGCGGGCTGATCGGGGCGCTGCGCGACCCCAATCAGCTGGGCGGGGGCCAGCCGCTGGCCGCGATGGCCTCCGAGCTCGCGGCGGACCTGGAGGAACACACCGGCGCTGCCGTCGACCTGCACGTCGGCCTGCCGGCCACCGAGGCTCTGGACGCCGGGGCCAGCGAGGCCATGGAGTACGTCCTGCGCGAAGCGCTGCGCAACGTGGAAAAGCACGCGAACGCGTCAACGGTCAGGGTCGAACTCGCGTTGGTCGACGGAGCGGTGCGGGTCACGGTCACTGACGACGGTCGCGGGTTCGAGGTGGGCGCGCTCGACGACGGCCGGGGCCACTACGGGCTCGTGGGCATGCGAGAGCGGCTGGCCGACGCCGGCGGCGACCTCACCGTCCACAGCGCCCCCGGGGAGGGGACGACCCTCGCCGCCGTGGTTCCCAGCGGCTGAAGGCGCTCGAGCCATCAACGTCGCGGGCCTTCCGGTTCCCCCATCCGGGGGAACGCGCGTTGACCGCGCGACACCGCGCCGAGGAGACTTGCGGAGCGACACCCCCGCTCTACCGCTGGACCGGGGGCGGGGGGTCGCTATTGATTGTCTCTGCGCGGGTACTCCCTGCGCCGCTGGACAAGGGGCGGGATGCACCCCTTGGCTACCCATGCGACGCGAGAGTCAACCGCGGACGTCGCATACCCGCGCACGACAAGCCATCGCGGCGCGCCGGTTTCATCCGTATCGGATGATGCACGTTGGTGCGCTCCCCGGCCATCCTCGGCACAGATCCGTCGAGAGGTGCGCGGCACATGGAGGGCTTCCACGAAGGTCAGAAGGTCTGGGTCGCGCAGGGTGACGGCTCGCAGCGGTCGGGCATCTTCGTCAGCGACGCCGAGATCCCGGGCTGGTTCGGCGGGGCGCCGGCCGCCTACGTGGTCTATCCGGACACACGGTCGGGCGAGGAGGTCTCGATCCTTCAGATCACGCCTCGCGAGGAGGGGTAGGCGCGACGTGAGACATGCACGGCAACGGCCGGCTGTCGTCGTGACCCTGACGGCGCTGTCGGGGGCCGCGTGGGTCGCGGGCCCGGCCTGGGGCCAGGCGGCGCCCAGCGATTCGGGAGGCGCGGATCGGGGGGAGTCGGCCTCGGCATGGCACGATGTCCTGGCGTTTCTCGGCTGGATCCTCCTGGTCGTCGTGGTGCTCGGGCTGCTGGTGTGGATGCTGCTCGGCCGGCGCCGTGAGCGCGCGCGCCCCGACGCCCCGGAGGCTCCCCCGGCGCAGGCCTCACCGCCGCCGTCCCCGGTCGTGGCGCGGCGCCAGGGCCAGGACGCGCGGGAGCTTGCGGTGCTCACCTTCGATCACATCGAGGGCGCCGAGCGCGCGTACGCGGACGCTCGCGGGCGGGCGAACGACGCGCCATGGCTGCGCGAGGTCGTCTTCGTGGAGTGCCATCGCCACGGCCGGATCGTGGTGCGCGGGACCTTCGCGGGTCACTACCTCGACGTCGACGACGTGGCGGACGCCATCGGGCACGACACGGCCGTGGGGGCGGTGGCGGGCGCCGTGGTCGGCCTCGCCTTCGGGCCGCCCGGTTTCGCGGCAGGGCTCGTCGCGGGTGGCATCGCGGGCGGCGCGCACGAGTCCGCTGTCCACACTCCCGAGGAGAGTGGGGCGCTCTTCGACGAGATCCGCCGCGACATCCCCGAGGGCTCGTCGGGGATCGTGGCACTGGTGAGCGCGGACGACAGCGCGGCGCTGATCGAGGCGCTCCATGAGCGCGCGGTCCGCCTGACCCATCACCGGCTCTCCGACGCCGAGGGGGCCGCGCTGGAGGCCGCCGTCGTGCAGGCACCCCCGGCGACGACGCCCGACATGTGAGCCGCGGCGCGTTGAACGCGGGCGACCGCCGGGTCCTGCGCGAGGCGCGCACCGAGGCCGTGGTCGCCCTGGCGCTGGACGTCGCGCTGCTCGCGGGCCTCGCGGTGGCGGACAAGGCGAAGAGCTGGAGCATCGTCGACCTCCCGTGGTGGGCGTGGCTGCTGCTCGCGGCGCCGGCCCTCGTGCTGATGACGGTGCTCCTCATCGCCCCGGCCGCCGAGTTGAGTCCCGGCCGGGTGCGCAATACGGGTATCGCGCTTCTCGGGCTGCTGGTCGCCTCCGACGTGGTGGCCGTCGGCGTGCTCGTCGTCGCGCTCACGACCAGCAGCACGGACAGCCTCAGCGCCGGCGACCTGCTCGCGCACGGGACGGTCGTCTGGCTGACGAACATCATCACCTTCGGCCTGCTCTTCTGGCTGCTCGACGAGGGCGGGCCGCTCCTGCGCGCCCAGCGCGGCCGCTGCGACCCCGACTTCGGCTTCCCGCAGGACGCCGTTCCGCGCGCCGGTTGGAGCCCGAGGCTGAGCGACTACCTCTACGTGGCGCTCACCAACGCGATCGCCTTCAGCCCGACGGACACCATGCCGCTGACGCGCAGGGCGAAGGGGCTGCTGGCCGCCGAGTCGTTGATCTCCTACGTCGTGGTGATCCTCGTCGTCGCGCGCGCGGTGAACGTCCTGGGCACCGGCGGCTGACCGCGACAACCCGTGGGAACGCTCCTGTCACCCGTACCGGGTGATGGCGGCTCACCCGACGGTCGGGTTGGATCGTCACGGCGCCCTCGTCGGGCGTACCAGGCGCATCCGACATGAGCATGGCGAGCCTCGTAACACTGGCGGTCGACACGTCCCCGGTCTTCGAGGTCGACACCGGCTCGTTCCTCGCGATCGTCGCCGCCGCGGCGGTGGCAGGCATGCTGGTCGCGGTGGCCGGCGGGCGCGGCCTGTTCGTCCCCGTGGTCGTGGTGGAACTGACCCTGGGCGTGCTGATCGGGCCGCAGCTGCTCGATCTCGCCAAGGTCAATGCGTTCACGGAGTTCTTCGGCGACCTCGGCCTCGGCATGCTGTTCTTCTTCGCCGGCTACGAGATCGACCTTGCCCGTATCCGCGGCATGCCGCTGCGCCTGGGGCTGCTCGGCTGGGCGCTGTCGCTGGCGATCGCCTACTCCTTGGGCGGCCTGCTCGCCCTGGCCGGCGTGGTCATCTCGCTCGTCTACGTCGGGTCCGCGCTGGCGACGACGGCGATCGGGACCCTGCTGCCGGTCCTCTCCGACACCGGGGAGCTGCGCAGCGCTTCGGCACGTACCTGCTCGCGGCGGGCGCCGTCGGCGAGTTCGGCCCGATCCTGCTGCTCACGCTCGTCCTCTCGACGCAGAGCGAGCTGCACAACGCGCTGATCCTCGTCGCGTTCGTCCTGGTCGCCGTCGCCGTCGCCGTCGTGGCGGTCCGCTCGTCGGGGCACACGCTCGCGCTCTTCGAGCGCACGGTCGAGTCGAGCTCGCAGCTGGCGGTCCGCTGGTTCGTCGTGCTCGTCTTCGCACTGGCGCTGCTCGCCAACAAGCTCGGGCTCGACCTCCTGCTCGGCGGGTTCGCCGCCGGCCTGATCACCAGGCAGGTGCTCCAGAAGTCGGAGCTCGAGGTGTTCGACTCGAAGCTCAACGCGGTGGCGTTCGGGTTCTTCGTGCCGTTCTTCTTCGTGGTGAGCGGGTTGCGCCTCGACGTCGACGCGCTGTTCTCGAGCGTGTCCAGCGTCGCGAAGCTCCTGCTCTTCTTCGTGCTCTTCCTCGTCGTCCGCGGAACGCCGGCGCTGCTGCTCTACCGCGGCGTCCTGCCGCTCAGGGAGGACCGCATGGCGCTCGCGCTCTTCAGCTCCACGCAGCTGCCGCTCGTGGTGGCGATCACGACGCTCGCAGTCCGCGATGGGCACATGCGCTCGGCGACCGCTGCGGCGCTCGTGGGCGCCGGCGCGCTGTCGACGCTGGCCGGGCCCCTGCACGGGCTGCGGATGCGCCGGATCGCCGCGGAGAAGCGCGCCGCCGGCGGCGTGGTCGAGGCGGGGGCGCTTCCCGCCGAGGCGCCGGCCGCGCCATGAGCGCGGCCGGTCGCTCGGGAGAGCGCCGTGCCGCGCTCGACGCCGCGGTCGGTGTCATTCCCAGCGCCACTGCCGTCCCGCTCGACCAGCTGTCGGCCAGCGAGCGCTCGGCCAGCTGGCGCACCCGGTTCCTCCTGCGCGAGTGGGTCGCCGGCAGCCTCTTCGTCATCCCGACCCTGTACATGGCGACCGCGCTCGCCCTCGCGGAGATCCTGGCGCGCATCGAGGGCTCGCGCGACGTCCTCTCACTGAACTTCGAGAACGACACCGCGCGCACGTTCTACTCGGCCGTGGCGGGCGGGATGATCGCGTTCACCGGGCTCGTGGTGTCGATCGCCGTCGTCGTCGTGCAGTTCGGCGCGAGCCAGTACACGCCCGCGTCTCGTCTCGCGCTTCCGTCGCGACCCGATCGTCAAGCACGCGCTCGGCGCCTTCATCGCGCCGGCGATCTTCTCGCTCGTCTCGCTGGGCAGCATCGGGCGCAACGGCGCGACCGTCGTCCCGAGCGTGGCCATCACGGTGGCCCTCGCGCTGCTCATCGGAGCGGTGCTCGCGTTCTACGGGCTCGTCGGCCGCCTGCTCGACCTGCTGCGCCCGCGCCGCATCGTGGGGCAGATCGTCGACCACGCCGCGAGAGCGATCCGCGAGGCCTATCCCTTCGCGCTGCGCGACGCACCGCCGCCGGCGGTCGCGGAGTACCCGCCGGTCACGACCGTGGTCAGCCACGAGGGCCGCCCCGGCGTGGTGTCCGCGCTCGATCGCGCGCGCCTCGTGCGGGCCGCGACGGCGGCCGGAGCCGTGATCGAGGTTCGCTTCGGCATCGGCGGCTACGTGCCCGCCGGCGCCGGTCTGTTGGCCATCCACGGAGCGGCGGCAGGCGGTGGACAGCGTCGAGCTGAGGAAGGGGGTGATCCTGGCGGAGGAGCGGACGATCACGCAGGACCCGGCCTTTGCCCTGCGGGCGATCGTGGACATCGCGCTGCGCGCCCTCTCGCCCGCCGTCAACGATCCGACCACAGCGGTCCAGGCCCTCGACGGCATCGACACGCTGCTGCTGGAGTTCGCCGCGCGCGACCTCGAACGCGGGCACATCACCGGCGAGGACGGCGCGCTGCGCCTCGTCTACCCGAACATGGTCTGGGCGGACCTGCTCGACCTCTCGCTGACCGAGATCCGCCACTACGGCGCCGACACGCCCCAGATCGCCCGGCGCATGCGCGCCCTGCTCCTCGGCCTGGCCGAGCAGGCTCCTGCGGCACGCCGCCACGAGCTCGACGACCACCTCGCGCGGCTCGACGCCGCGGTGCGCGCCGCCTACCCCGACGCGGCGGAGCGCGCGTACGCCGAGACCCCTGACCACCTCGGCATCGGCGGCGGCCACCACTGACCGCCGCTGGCGTCGCGACCGCTCGACCCGCCTGCAAGTGGCCAGGCCGCGCTCGGCGCAGGCCGCCCGGCGCCGCTGCAGCGCGAGGTAGCCCGACGTCCCTGCCCGATGCGCGTCGGGCGCTTGCTCCCTCAACGAAGGAACCCCCGCGTTTGCGGGGGTTCTCCAGTGGAGCTAGCTGGGCTCGAACCGGCGACCGTGAATTGCTGTCGCGCGGGTGGCGGCGGTCAGCTCAACCGCGAGACCACGGGTCGACGTAGACGTCGTCGATCTGGTAGTTGGCGCTCGGACCCTGAGGGGTGAAGCGGATGGCGACCGGAGCCGCCGCGACCGTCGTCTTGGGTGTGAAGACGCTGATCTTGACGGTTCCCGTCGCCTGCCAAGCGGTCGAGGTGGTGATGTAGTCGTAGGGCTTCGTGTTGATGAGGTTGCCCTTGGTGTCGTAGAAGAGGACGTCGATCTTCAGCGAGCTCTTGCCGGTGCTGGCGTTCTTGGCGAAAAGCCGGAAGTAGGGGTAGGTCTCGTCGATGCAGATCGGCGCGGTGACGGCCGATGAGCCGGCCGGAAGGCTGAGCGAGTTCGCGTGCGAAGCGCCGCCGATCTTCCACGGTTCGTTGCCGCGTGTCACCGCGGCAGCGCCCGAGAGCGTCCAGCCCGTCGAGCCGTCTTCCACGCCGGCGTTCTGCACCGGGGTGTAGGACCCGTAGTCGCTCCAGGCCGCGAAGGCCGAGGAGAGCGTCGGCTGCGGCGTGCAGGCGTACGGATTGGCGATAGTGGCGGCGTGGGCGGGGGTGGCGATGAACGCAGTAAAGGCGAGAGCAAGAGCGATCGCGAGGACGCGACCGCCGCGACGTGTGTCGCTGATGATGAAAGGCATGTTGGGGTGACCTCCGTGTCGTGACCGCAGGAGTGCGGTTTCCCTCTGGACGCCCCATCGGCCCCGCTGAGCGCTTCCCTGCCGCCGTCCGGCGTTTACTGGACGGGTGATTGACAGACCTGGCGCGGTTGTCGTCGTTCTCAATGTCGGAGCTCTGGAACCGACACCATTGGTATGGCATCGCGGCTCGATGAGCTTTCGGCTGACGAGATCGATCACATCGAGCGATCTCGCGCGCGCGACACCGGGCGCACGGCCCGGCGGGAGTTGCTCACCGAGGCCGCCGTTTCTGCCCTGTTTGTGTTGAGCGCCGCCGCGATGGCGATCTTCCTGCCGCACGAGGGCGCCGGCCTGGCGACCGCCGCTTGGCTTGCCGTCATCTGCGCGGTGCTGATGCGGATCGAGTTCGAAGTCGGCGAGGGCCGCACGCATCCGCTGCAACTGGCATTCGTGCCAATGCTGCTGCTGCTGCCGCCCGGCGAGATACCCCTGGTGGTCTTGTGTGCCCACCTGGCGGCGATGATTGCCAAGGTCGTCCGTCAGCGCCTCCCGGCCCGGCGCGTGCTGCTGTCCGTGGCGGACTCCTCTTTCTCGCTGGCACCGGCGCTCGTCATCGTCGTCGCTGGGCGCCCCGATAGCGTCTGGTCGTCCGCGGCACTGTGTACGGCGGCCATCGGCGCCATGATGATCTCCGACGTCGCGATCTCCTCGCTGCGGATGCGGGTCGGGCTCGGCATCGACCCGCGGGAGGAGCTGCGTGGGTTCACCTGGGTCTACCTGACGGACCTGTGCCTCGCTCCGGTCGGCTTCCTGGCGGCGCTGGCCGGCCGCGCCCATCCCGCGGTCGTCGTCGCCGTCCTGCCGCTGGCTTGCCTGCTCGCGATCTTCGCGCGTGAACGGCGCGGGCGCATCGAGAACGCCCTCAAGCTCCAGCGAGTGGCTCAAGAAGGCCGCGATCGTCTGCAGTCGATCGTGCAGAATTCCTCCGATCTCATCGCGATCCTCGACCGCGACGGGACCGTGCGCACGCTCACCGGCTCCGTCACGCCGATCTTCGGCCCGCACTGGGAGGCCGTGCAGGGCGAGCAACTGCTCGATCGCGTGCATCCGCAGGACGCTGCGCTCGTGGAGGCCTTCCTCGACGCGGCGGCGTGGAAGGCGCCCGGAGAGCCACACGACGCCGAATGGCGCATGCGCTACGCCGACGGGTCGTATCGCCACATCGCCGCGGTGGCCACCAACCTCCTCGACGACCCGCACGTCGGCGGCATCGTGCTCACGGCCAGCGACGTCAACGATCGCAAGGCCTTCGAGGAACAGCTGAGTCACCGCGCCTTCCACGATGCCCTCACCGGGCTGGCCAACCGGGCGCTGTTTTATGACCGCGTCGAGCACGCGCTGACGCGTGCGGCGCGCGAGGATGCCCAGATCGCAGTGCTATTCGCCGACCTCGACGACTTCAAGGCTGCCAACGACGCTCGCGGCCACGCGCACGGCGACCGACTGCTCGAAGAGGTCGCGCGCCGACTCAGCTCCTGCCTGCGCTCGGCCGACACCCCCGCGCGCCTGGGCGGCGACGAGTTCGGCGTGCTCATCGAGGACGTCACCGACCCCGCCGGCGTGACCCACACCGCCGCGCGGATCCTCGAGGCCCTCACGCAACCGGTCGAACTCGACGGCGAGTCCATCGCGGTCTCGACCAGCATCGGGCTGGTCATCAGTGGCGCGGACGACCGCGGGGTCGAGGAGCTCCTGCGCAAGGCAGACCTCGCCATGTACGAAGCCAAGCGCAACGGCAAGCGCCGCGCCGAGCTCTACCACGCGGGACTGGAGCGGACGGACGGCCCGGACGAGGGTCGCGCACCATGGTTCGCGCGCGACGACGAGCAGCGCGCGGAGATCCAGGACGTGCTCGAAGACCCACACGCCATCACGATCGTGTACCAGCCGATCATGGATCTGCGCACCGGCCGCGCGGTCGGTTACGAATCGCTGTCGCGCTTCAATCGCCTCCCGCGCCGCGGTCCTGACGTCTGGTTCGCGCAGGCACACCGCTGTGGACTCGGATACGCACTGGAGGCGAAGGCCATTGCCGCCGCGCTCGCCACCCGCGGACGGCCGCCCGGCACCTATCTGACGATCAACCTCAGCCCGTCCTCGCTCCTCTCGGACGAGGTCCTACGCGTCCTACCTGATCGCCTCGACGACCTCGTGGTGGAGATCACCGAAAACGAGCTCGTCTCCGGCGACCCCGCCATCAACGATGCGCTCGGCGCCCTGCGCGCCCGCGGCGCCCGACTCGCCGTTGACGACACCGGCGCCGGCTACGCCGGCCTGATCCACATCCTGCGCCTGCAACCCGACATCATCAAGCTCGACCGCACGCTGACCACCGGCGTCGACACCGACCCGGCAAAGGCTCCACTGATCAGCTCCTTCGTCCGCTACGCCAGAGACATCGACGCGACCGTCTGCGCCGAAGGCGTCGAAACGCTGCAAGAGCTCGAACGCCTCGCCGACCTCGACATCGCCTACGGCCAGGGCTACTTCATCGCGCGCCCCGCTGCCCCCTGGGCCACGGTCACACGCGAGGCAACCGCCGCCTGTCTGCACTCCTTCGAGGCCGGCCTCCTGGACGCCACCGACGCTCCGCACCGCGCCGACCACGATCGCCGGCTCGAGCTGCTGTCGCGACGACTGGCCGCCGCCACCTCAGAGAGCGAGCTTGACGCCTGCCTGCTCCCCCTCGCCGAGGAGCTGCACGCGGACGAGATCAAGCTCGTCGCCGCCGCGGGCCAACGCGTCGGTGCAACCCAGCTGCTGGCCGGTGACCCTGACGCTGACCCGTTCGAGGTTGAGGAGCTGCGCGCTCGCGGCTTCGCGTCGCGTCTGGCACTGTCAATCACCCACGGTGGCGAAACGCTGGGCTATCTCGAAGCCTGCTGCCGCGACGAGCGCCCCTGGAGCCGCTACGAGATCGCTCGCGCGCGCATCATCACCCACCAGCTCGGGCCGCTCCTACGGCACACCACCGTCGCCACCGCACCGTAGCCGCAATCCCCTCAGGACGCTCTCGAAGCCTTGCGGAACTGCTGCTCGGCTTCGAGCATCCCGGCGGTCCCGCCAAACTTGCAACAGATTACGCTAACCTGACTTCAGGTCGGGTTCTCCGCACTAACAGTCATTCCGACGACCCCGGGGAGGGTTCATGGATCTGCGTCAGCTTCGCTACGTCGTCGCGGTCGCCGACGCGGGCGGGATCAGGAAGGCGTCGCGGCAGCTCGATCTCGCGCAGCCGTCGCTGTCGCAGGCGCTGCGCCAGCTCGAGGCCGAGCTCGGCGTCCAGCTCATCCGCCGAAGCACGCGGGGCATCGAGCTCACCGAGGCGGGCGACGAGTTCCTGAACTACGCGCGGGACATCCTCGACCGCGCGGCCGAGGCGCACGCCGCCATGCGGCGCCGGGCAGAGCAGCGGTCCTGCACGCTGCGTGTGGGCCTGCTCGCGGGGATCATCGCGGCCGGCGAGCTCACCGGCCCGATCCTCGAGCGGTTCCGCCAGGCGCGCCCCGATGTCGAGATCCAAGTTCAAGACATCAGCTTCTCCGACCAGGCCGCGCCGCTCCTCGACGGGCAGGTCGACGTAGCGATCGTGCGCGCGCCGATCGCCAACCGGCTCGTCGACACCGTGCCGCTGGCGCACGACCCGCGCGTGCTCCTCGTGGGTGCCACCCACGAGCTCGCGGGCGCCGAGCGCGTCGACGTCGAGGAGATCCTCGACGAGCGCACGGTACCCGTGATCGCGCCGAAGGAGTTCGCCGCCCATTGGCACCTCGACGACCTCCGCGGCGGCTCGCACGTCGACCCGGCTATGCCGGCCGCCAAGACTGTCGCGGACCTCCAGTTCGCCGTCGCCACGGGCCGGGCGATCATGATCGCCGCCTCGGTGACGGCCCGTGTCCTGCCGAACGGTCTGGTGCGCGCGGTGCAGGTCGACCGGCTTCCGCCGAGCCTGATCGAGGTTGCCCGCCCGTACAGCGACCGCCGGCGGGTCATCCGGGACTTCGTCGAGGCCGCCGCGCAGGCTGCACGCGAGAACATCGGGCTGATGCCCGGCGCCACGCTGGCGAACTGATAGGGCGCACCTCTCACCCGCTCAGCAAGTGGGCTCTAGGCCGGCGGTGGCGCCGTCGGCATGCTGCCCACCATGAACGACACCGACCTGCGCGCTTCCAACCTCGCGGTGGTGCGTCGCTACATCGACGCGATCAACGCGTGGGACTTCGACACCAAGCGCGCACTGCTGGCCGAGGACGCGGTCTTCGAGATGCCGTACGCCCCCGAGGGGTTCGAGCGGCGCATCGTCGGCCGCGACAACATCATCGCCTTCGTCGAGACGATCCCGGCGATGATCGACGCCGAGAACCTCCACGACGTCCAACTCGAGACCTACAACTCGGATCCCGGCGAGATCGTCGCGGAGTACAAGAGCGACATGGTCATCAAGCCGCACGGCGTCGAGTACCGCAACGAGTACGTCAGCCGCTTCACAGTCCGCGACGGCCAGATCGCCCGCTTCGCCGAGTACTACGACCCGATCCGGCTGGTCGTCGCCCTCGGCGGCAGCGTGCAGGGCGCGCCTCTCGAGGCGCCCGCAAGCTGACCGAAATTCACCTCATCAAGCGAGCAACCAAGGAGTCGCTATGCGCTTCGGCATCTTCCATACGCCGTTCCACCTGCCCAACACCCAGAACCCGAATCTCGCACTCCGGCGCGACGTCGAGCTGGTCAAGCTGTACGACATGCTCGGGTTCGACGAGGTGTGGTTCGGCGAGCACCACTCCGGCGGCTGCGAGCTGATCGTCGACCCGCTCACGTTCATCGCCCACGTCGCCCCGCAGACGCAGCGGATCAAGCTCGGCACGGGTGTCATCTCGCTGCCGTACCACAACCCCCTGTGGATCGCGGAGCGCATGGTCTTCATCGACCACCTCACGCGCGGTCGCGCTCTCTACGGACTCGGCGTCGGCGCGCTGCCGACCGATGCGCACATGATCGGCATGGACCCCACCGAGATGCGCCCCATCTTCGAGGAGTCCGTCGACGTTCTCATGCACCTGCTGTGCAGCGACGAGCCGCTGTCGATCACCACCGAGCGCTACACGCTCCGCGACGCGCGCATCATGCTCAAGCCCTACAGCGACCTCCAGGTCCTCATCGCCGCTGTGGTCTCGCCCAGCGGCCCTCGGATCGCGGGCAAGCACGGGCTGGGCCTGCTGTCGATTGCCGCGACAATGGAGGGCGGCGCGGACGCGCTGGCCGGTCACTGGCAGGTCGTCGAGGAGCGCGCGGCGCAGTTCGGCGCCCCGCCCGCCAGCCGCGACGCTTGGACCCTGCTCGGGCCCATGCACATCGCGGAGACGCGCGAGCAGGCGATCGAGGACGTCCGCTACGGGATCGACCTGTGGTTCGACTACATGCAGAACGTCTCGGCATCGCCGCAGTTCTCGCCGGCGGGGGAGACGACCGAGGAGCGCATCGCCTGGGTCATCGACACGGGCGTCGGCGTCATCGGCACGCCGGACGACGCCGTCGCGCAGATCCGCCGGCTCCATGAGATGACCGACGGCGGCTTCGGCAGCTACCTGATCATGGGCAACGAGTGGGCCTCGCACGCTGCGACGCGCCGGTCGGTGGAGCTCTTCGCCGAGTACGTGATGCCCGTATTCCAGGACGACGCCACGTCCCGCCTGCGCGAGAGCGAGCAGTGGTGCCGCGAGCGCCGCAGCGACCTCTTCGAGCGCCAGGCGAACGCGCTCGACCAGGCGGCCGCGCGCCATCACGCCGAGCGCGACGCGATCCGCGCGTCGGTCGCGGGCTGATCGCTTCCCCGCTCCGCGGCCACGCGGGGCTCCATCCGAGGCACCGGGCGGCGACGCCCGCCCGGCGCCCATCCACCCCCAGCAATCCCAGGAGGCCGATGATCGTGCGATCGTCAGGTTGGTTCGTGCTGCCATTCGTGGCCGTGTCACTGATGGCGACGGCTTGCGGCACTAACAGCAGCGACAACAACGCCACGCCCTCGAGCGGCGCGGCGGCGGCAGGCTTGTCGACCAAGGCCGTGGTGGCCGCGCCACCCACCCGGCCGCCGGCGAGCATCCAGGTCGAGCAGGCGCTGAGCAAGGCGCCGGCGAAGGGCAAGAAGGTCATCTTCCTGCAGTGCGAGCTGCCCGCCTGCGCGCGGTACGTGCCGGGCATCAATGCCGCCACCACCGCGCTCGGCTGGTCCGCCAAGACCGAGGTCTTCAAGAACGCGGACCCGGGCGGCGCCCTGCAGCAGGCGATCAACGAGCATCCGGACTACATCGCGATCACCGGCATCCCGGCTGCCGCCTTGAAGCCGCAGTTGGCCGCCGCGCGCAAGGCCGGCATCCCGGTCATCTCATGCGCCACGCCCGACAAGCCGACCGCCGGCGGGTACTCGGTGCAGTGCGGCGGCACCCTCGCGACCGACGCCGACTACGTCGCGCGCTGGGTGATCAACGACTCCGGCGGCAAGGGCCACCTGGTCGCGCTGACCATCCCGCAGTTCCCGGTGCTCAACACGGAGACCGACTGGCTCAAGGCCAACCTGAAACGGTTGTGCGCCGGATGCTCGCTCGACCAGCTGGACCTCACGATCGACGACGTCGCCGGCGGGCAGGTCGCGAGCAAGCTGATCGCCTTCGTGCAGTCGCATCCGAACGTGAACTACGTGTACTTCACGTTCAACGACCTCAGCCGCGGCGTGCCCGCCGCTCTGAAGGCGGCCGGCTTCGGCGGCAAGGTCAAGCTCGTCGGCGCCGCGGGCGACGCGGCGATCATGAAGACGATCGGCAGCGGCCAGAACGCGTGGACGATCGCGCCCAACGTGTACTCCGCGTGGGTCATGGTCGATGCCATGGCGCGGCTCGCGACGGGCGAGCGGCTGAGCGAGGACTACACGAACAGGGTGTACGCCTCGCCGACCTGGGTCGTCGACAGCGCCGGCTCGGCGAAGCGCCTCGCACCGACGAACTACGACTGGTACGGCCCGGGCGGCTTCCAGCAGAAGTTCAAGGCGCTGTGGAACGTCGGCGCTTGACACAGCGCTGAGGATCGGGGATGACAAGCGCCGGGCGGCCCGCCCATGGGCCGCCCGGCGCTCGTCTGCGTTCGACGTCGACGACGGCGCCCCGACACGAAGGGCGGACCGGCATGTCCAGGGCCAACGTCGAAGTGGTGGAGCGGTTCGAGGACGCATTTGTGCGCGGGGACATGGACGAGGTCCTCTCTCTCGTCAGCCCAGACATCGTTGTGCACGAGGCGCCGTCGCTGCCCTACCCGGGCGACCACCGCGGGCACGAGGGCTTCCTCAAACTCACCGACGCCTTCAACAGCGTCTGGGAGATCGTCTCCGACCTCGACCTCACCTTCTTCGACGCGGACGACACCCGCGTCGTCGTGCTCGTCGCCTACGACGTCGTCACGCGGCCGACGGGCGTCCCGCTGCGCCTGAGCATGGTCGAGATCTACACCGTCATCGACGGACAGATCACAGACCTCGAGGTCTATTACCGCGATACCGCCGCGATCGTCGAGGCCACCGGCGGCCTGAAGGTCCTGTAGCGCGCGCTCCGGGGTGATAGGCGCGCCCTCTCGCCTGGCCGCGAAGTGGGGTCTATGCCGGGCGCAGCCGGGCGGGGATGCTCTCGTCCTCTCCTCAACGACCGTCGCCGGCCGGCAAGGACCCGCCGGCCGGCGCCGGTCCATCACCGGAGCCACTCCATGACGCACAACACGCAGCACGACACACCGTTCATCGTGGGCATCGGCGGCACGACCCGGGCGGGTTCGAGCTCCGAGCGCGCGCTCGCCCTCGCGCTCGAGGCCGCCGAGGAGCTCGGCGCCCGCACGCAGCTCATCGGCGCCGGCGAGCTGCAGCTGCCGCTCTACGCGCCCGAGCACGCAGACCGCACGCCCGAGGCGGTCCGTCTTGTCGAGGCGCTCGCCGCGGCCGACGGCGTCGTGATCGCGTCGCCCGGCTACCACGGCGGCCCGTCGGGGCTCATCAAGAACGCGCTGGACTACGTGGAGGACCTCCGCGATACGCCGCGTACGTACTTGGACAACGTGCCGGTCGGCTGCATCGTCTGCGCCCACGGCTGGCAGGCGACGACCAGCACGCTGCAGGCCCTGCGCTCGGTGATCCACGCGCTGCGCGGCTGGCCGACGCCGTTCGGCGCCGCCGTCAACAGCGCGGCCGGCGGCGTGGCGGATCCCGACGTGTCCGCGCAGCTGCGGCTCGTGGGGCGCCAGGTCGTCGAGCTTGCGCGGCTCCAGCGCACGGCCTCGAACGTCGCTCATGCCTGAGTCGCGGCAGCGCCCAGGCCTCGCCCCGATCGAGGCCGCGATCGCTGCCATCGCCGGCGGCGAGATGGTCGTGGTCGTCGACTCGCCCGACCGCGAGAACGAGGGCGACCTCGTCATGGCGGCCGAGAAGGTCACCCCGGAGGCGGTGAACTTCATGGCCACCCACGGGCGTGGGCTCATCTGCGCGCCGATGCTGCCCGAACGCCTCGCGGAGCTCGGCATCGAGCCGATGGTCGCGAACGGCACCGACCCGCACGGCACCGCGTTCCACGTCGGCGTCGACCTTCGGGCGGGCGCCACGACCGGCATCTCGGCCGCCGACCGCGCCGCGACGCTCGCCGCGCTGGCCGACCCCGCCGGCAGCGCCGCCGATTTCACGCGCCCCGGCCACATCTTTCCGCTGGCCGCGCGACCCGGCGGGGTGCTGCGTCGCGCCGGGCACACCGAGGCGGCCGTGGACCTTGCGCAGCTGGCGGGCCTGCGGCCGGCCGGCGTCATCTGCGAGATCATGGCCGTCGACGGCCGCATGGCCCGCCTGCCCGACCTGCTGGCGTTCGCCGCCGAGCACGGGCTGCTGGTCGTCGCGATCAGCGACCTGATCGCCTACCGCCGCCGTCGCGAGCGCCTGGTCGAGCGCGTGACCGAGGCGCGCATGCCCCTGCGCGACGCCGACTTCACCGCGATCGGCTATCGCGACGTGCACGACGGCCGCGAGCACCTCGCGCTCGTGCTCGGCGACGCCCGCGCCCCGGGCGTGCTCGTGCGCGTGCACTCCGAGTGCCTCACCGGCGACGTCTTCGGCTCCCGGCGCTGCGACTGCGGCGCGCAGCTGGAGCGCGCGCTGGCCATGATCGCCGCCGAAGGCCGCGGCGTCGTCGTTTATCTCCGCGGCCACGAGGGGCGGGGCATCGGGCTGCACAACAAGCTGCACGCCTACGGGCTGCAGGACCGCGGCCTGGACACCGTCGACGCCAACCTCGAGCTCGGGCTGCCGAGCGACCGGCGCGACTACGGCGTCGGCATGCAGATCCTCGCCGATCTCGGCGTCGGACCGCTGCGGCTGCTGACCAACAACCCGGCCAAGCGCGCCGGGCTCGAGGGGCACGGCCTGACCGTGCTGGAGCGGGTGGCGCTGCAGACGGCGCCCACGCCGCAGAACGTGCGCTACCTCGCGGCCAAGCAGCGGCGGATGGGTCATCTGCTGGACATGGATGGCGCGCCGCCTCCAGCCGCCACCGCTGTCGACGTTGTCTAGAAGGAGAAGAGTCGTGATACAGGCAGAGCAGGTCCGCACGAGCGAGCCGGCCGCGCGCCGTGCTCCGGCGATCGCGCCGAGCGAGAGCGCCGCCGCTCCGAGTCGTCGCGCATGGGTCGGTCTCCTGAGCGTCAAGCGCTTGAGCGCGGTCTACCTCTGGGTGCTCTTCATCATCTTGTTCGGCGTCATCACGCCGGACACGTTCCTGACCGAGACGACGTTCCGGTTGGTGTTCCGCTCGGGCGTGATCACCTGCGTGCTCGCCCTCGCGTTCCTCGTGCCGCTGACTGCCGGCGCCTACGATCTGTCGGTCGGGGCGGTGATGTCCCTGGCACTCGGCCTCATGGTCTACATGTCGATCCATACCGGCATCCCGGTCGGCGTGGCTGCGCTCATCGTGGTGGCCGCGTCGGCGGCATGCGGCGCGGCGTCCGGCTTCATCATCGTCCGGCTCCACGTCAACTCGTTCATCGCAACGCTCGGCGTGAGCCAGCTGCTGCTCGGGGCGGTCCTGCTGCTCTCCAACAACACGCAGTTGGTCGGCAAGCTTCCGCAGAGCTGGTCGGACCTCGGCAACAACGACCTGCTCGGCATCCCGATCGTCGTGTACTTCCTGCTTGCGCTGTCGCTCGTGCTTTGGTACGTGCTCGAGTTCACACGCGTCGGCCGCTACATGTTCGCGACCGGCGGCAACCCGGATGCCGCGCGCCTGGCCGGCGTCCCGACCGACCGCGTCATCTGGTCCGTCTTCATCGCGAGCGGCACGATCGCAGGGCTGGCGGGCGTCATCTTCTCGATGCAGAGCGGCCTGTACTCGTCGAGCATCGGGCCGGGTTACCTGTTCCCCGCCGTGGCCGCCGTGTTCCTCGGCGCCTCGCAGCTCTCGCGGCGCCCGAACGTCTGGGGCACGCTGATCGCGTACTTCGCGCTGGCCTTCGGCATCCAGGGCCTGGTCCTGTCCGCAAGCTCCGCGTCGGTCTGGAGCCAGCCCCTCTTCCAGGGCGTGTCGCTGATCATCGCGGTCGCGCTCGCCAGCCGTCCGGCCGTGCGCAGGCTGCGCGAGTCGCGCTCGGGCGCCACCGCGATCAGCCCGGCGAAGTGAGGTGAGCCAGGTGGACACTGTCCTCACGATCCGCGGCCTCAGCAAGACGTTCCCGGGCACCAAGGCCCTCGACCGCGTCGACTTCGACGTCCGGCGGGGCGAGGTCCACGCGCTGATCGGCCAGAACGGCTGCGGCAAGTCGACGCTCATAAAGGTGCTGGCGGGCTACCACCAGCCCGACCCCGGCACGGGGATCGAGCTGGCCGGCAAGCAGGTCGAGCTGCGCGACACGAGCGCGTCGCACAACGCCGGGTTGCGCTTCGTGCACCAGGACCTCGGGCTCGTCGAGACGCTCAGCGCGGTCGAGAACCTGACCCTCGGGCGCGAGGTCGCGACCGCGTTCGGCGGGCGCATCCGCTGGGGCGCCGAGCGCCGGGACGCCGAGCAGCGCCTGCGCGCGCTGGGCTACGAGTTCGACGTTCGCCGGCCGGTGGCGGAGCTCAGCGCCGCCGAGCGCACCGGGATCGCGATCGTTCGCGCCCTCTGGGACTGGGAGGAGGCGCGGGTGCTCGTCGTTGACGAGCCGACCGCGTCGCTGCCGCGCGAGGAGGTCAAGATGCTGTTCGAGGCCCTGCGCCGCGTACGAGCGAAGGGCCTCGGCGTCATCTACGTGTCCCACCGCCTCGACGAGATCTTCGCGATTGGGGACCGTGTCACGATCCTGCGCGACGGCCGCGGCGTCGGCACGTGGGACGTCGGCGACGTCGACCAGGACCGGCTCGTGTCGCTCATGGTCGGGGGCGAGCAGCTGCGCCCGACGCATGTCCGCGCCTACGACGGCGGCCGGGAGGTCGCGCTCGAGGTCCGCGGTCTCTGCGGGCTGGAGGTCGACAACGTCGATCTCGACGGCCGTCGCGGGGAGGTCATCGGCATCGCGGGGCTCACCGGCTCGGGCCGCGGGGAGATCTTGCCGTTGCTGTTCGGGGCGGTCTCGCGCGCCGGCAGCGTCCGGGTCGACGGCCAGAAGGTCGCGCCCGGTCCGCGCGGCGCGATGGCCGCCGGCGTCGCACTCGTGCCGGCCGACCGGCGCGGCGCGGGCGCGATCGTCGGGTTGGGCGTGCGCGAGAACTGCACGCTGACCGACCTGCGGCGCCACAGCTCACGCACGACCGCCTGGCTGGACCGCTCCGGCGAGCGCGCCGAGGTCGGCGACTGGATCGAGCGCCTGGACGTGCGCCCGCGGCGCACCGAGGCGGTCTTCGGGACGCTGTCGGGTGGCAACCAGCAGAAGGTCGTGCTCGCCAAGTGGCTGCGCCGCGGGCCGTGCGTGCTGCTCCTCGACGAGCCGACCCAGGGCGTCGACGTGCACGCCAAGGCCACCATCCACGGCCTCGCCCGTGACGCCGCGGCGGCCGGCGCGGTCGTCGTCATCGCGTCCTCCGACGACACCGAGCTGTGCGACACCTGCGACCGCGTGCTGGTCATGCGCGACGGTCAGGTCGTCGTCGAGGTCGACGGCGACCGGCTGACGCCCGAGGATCTCGGGGCGCTGCAGCTCGCGGGCTCGTCGGTCTGACACGGGGTCGCGCGACGGAGAGACGATGGGCGCCCGGGAGGGAATCCGGTTCGGCGGGCATGGCGGCCGCGTCGGCGGCGAGCCGCCGACGCCAACCGCGATCTGGGGTTCCTCGCGCCCTCAAACCAGCAGCGCTGTGCAAGACCGAATCGCCGACGTCAGGGGACGAGCACGGCCCTCCCGAGGACGCGCCCCGCGGCGAGGTCCTCCATCCAAGGCGCGGGAGGCGTCGTCGAGGTCGTACCACCCACGCCGCCTGCTGCAGAGACCGACGCACGCGAGTTCAAAGAACCTCGTTCAGGAGCCGTCCCAACGCTGCGCTCCGTTCGTCCTCGCCCGCGTGTCGTGAGCCTCAACCGAGGACGCCTCCTTCCACGCGAGTGCAGGAGCGGCTCGTCCCGAGCGCCGGCCGCCCAGTTGCATGGATGGGGGAAGCGGAGGCCCGACTGCGGTCGCTGCTCCTGTCAGGCCGAAGCACAAGCCGCCACCGAGCCGGCCGGGGCCGCGCCGAGCGACTCCTCGCCCTAATCGGCGACCGTCTGCACCGGCACCTCGTAGAACTCGACAGATGTGCGTCGCTCGCTTGCGCCGGGGTTCATGGCGTTAAGCGCCGTGTCGCCGCGACGCATCGCTTCCTCGCTGTCGAAGAGCGTGACACCGAGGCCCCTTCCCGTCTCGCGGTTGACGAGCATGAGCATTTTCGCGCCGTCGAGACCCTCCGGCGTTTCGCCCGACTCGACCTCGGCACGAACCATGCTGATCGCGTCGTCGACCTTGGCGGGATCGCTCTCGAATGTCGCTACGCGTGCGTACACGTCGCCTCCTTTGTGAACCGATCAGCAGCAGCCTACGCCGCTGCACGCCCGTCTACGTGTGGATCGGGCCGTGACCTCCTTCACCCAAGGCGGCCTCGCCAGCGCCCCGCTCTCATGAGCTTGCGCTTTGCGCAGAACGTTCCCTCCGCGACTTCCCACTTGCAGCGCGGCGCTGGTAGAGGTCGCACGCGGACCGCCGCTCCAGCCGCGCCGCAAGCGCCTCGTAGATGCGACCGTTGAGCCTGACGAACTGTCCGCCGGCGCCGAGGGCAACCAGTAGAGGTCGACCGCCGCCGTCCCGCGAGCGTACGCTGCGCGGCAGGATGGTGGAGTGCGAGCTCGCCGACGACTTCCTGCCCATCTACGACGTCTCCGATGCCGTGGCGACGGTGGCCGACGCCGATCGCGAGACGGCCTGGCAAGCGCTGCTCGACGTTGACCTCCTCGCATTGGGTCGGGAGGCGCCGGTGGTGGGGATGCTCGGCGCACTGCGGATGCTGCCGGAGATCGTCGGTCACCTGCTCCACGGCGAGCGGCCCGCGAAGCCGCCGGCGTCAATGCGGCTTCGGGATCTGCCCTCGATCCCGATGTACGAGGGCGGCTGGATCCTCCTCGGCGAACGCCCCGGCCAGGAGATCGCGCTGGGGCTCGTCGGCAAGTTCTGGCGGCCGGTGATCGAGTTCGCGCGGATCACGAGCGCGGATGAGTTCCGCGAGTTCGACGAGCCCGGGTTCGCGAAAACCGTCTACGACCTCTCGGCGCGCGAGCTCGGTGCCGGCAGGACGCTCCTCTCCGGCCTGATGCGGACCGCGACTACAGACGAGCACGCACGCCGCTGGTTTCGCCGCTACTGGACCTTCGGCGTTGGCTCAGGAGCGCACGTCCTTGTCGGCGCTTTGCTCGACTCGGCACGGCGCGCCGCAGAGGGCGATCGCGAGGGCTAGCAGAGGTGGAATGGAAGCCGGCGCCGTCAAGACCCGCCCCCTGCGGCCGCTGGAGGCGTTACGTGCCTTCGGCGTGATGCTCGGCGGGTCGATCGCTCTCGCCGCAGCCGCCGCGGCGAGCACCGTCGCTGTCGCCCGCGCCGTCGTGTCGCTGCGCCGCCCGTCGCCGCTGGCGCTGGTCGGCACGGCCGCGACGGCGCTGTATGTGCTTGTGATCAGGCCGTGGCACCTGCGTTGGGGCGCCGAGCCGGAGGATGAAAAGCGCGAGCTGCCGGGCGATGAGCTGCTTCCCCAGGACGCGACCCAGATCCTCCACGCGGTGACGATCAACGCGCCGGTCGAGAAGGTGTGGCCGTGGCTGGCCCAGCTTGGACAGGATCGTGGCGGCTTCTACAGCTACGAGTGGCTTGAGAACCTCGCCGGGTGCGAGATGAGGAACGCCGATCGGATCCATGCGAAGTGGCAGCATCGCGAGCTGGGCGAAACCGTCCACCTGCATCCTGCGGGCGGGCTGAGGGTGAACGTGTTCGAGCCGGGACGTGCACTCGGGCTCGAAGGGTGGGGAACGTTTGCCCTGGAGCCCCTTGGCAGCGACCGAACCCGCCTGATCGCCCGCGAGGGCGTGCCGCGTGGCGCGGGCGCCGTGGCATACCGGCTGCTCATGGAGATCCCGCACTTCCTGATGGAGCGGCGGATGCTGCTCGGGATCAGGGAGCGAGCCGAAGCAAGTCGAGGGTAGCGCTCGTCGGGCGTGGCACGTGAGCGGTTTCGTCTTCCTCAACCGCGCCATCAATCCACTCGTCAGGTGGCTGATCCGCTCGCCGTTGCACGGGCTGGCGAGTCGGCGGATTGCGCTGATCACTTACACCGGCCGACGCAGCGGCCATCGCTACACGATCCCGGTCGGCTACGAGATGGCCGGCGTTGACGTGACGATCACCGTCGGCTCGCCCGACCGCAAGATGTGGTGGCGAAGCCTTACCGGCACGGGCGCGCCGGTCGAGCTGGTTGTTCGCGGCCAGCCGCGAACCGGCCATGCCATCGCGACCAGGGCCGGAGATCGCGCGCTCGTTCGCATCGCGCTGGACCAATGACCGCCGGGCTCGGCCGGCTCGCGCCCGCCTCACAGCCGGATGCTCGTGCTCGGACGGCGGTCGACGCTGTCTCAGCGCTGCCGCACTGACCGCTCGGCCCGCTCCTTGATCCCGAGCAGCATCTTCCGCTCCATGACTAGCGACCCGGGCTCCATGACAAGCATCCCGAGCCGCTGGCCGGCCGCAGCGCCCTTCATCGCGATCCGGTTGCGACTGATCAGCCGGGTTGAGCCGTCTTCGGGGACCAGGACGAAGGTCCACACCCAGTCACCTGCCTCGGACCGGTTCGAGAGCGCCCGCTCTGGGTCGAGGATCTCCACCCGCATCCCAGGTCGGCCCTCGCGACTGCGCAGGACATCCCCGACCCCGAGATTCTGCCACTCCGGGTGGATTCGATCCGCGCTGTGCATGTTGAGGCCGAAGAGGTTCTCGATCCAGTCATACGTGTACGCGCCGGCACGGCCAGGTCCCATCTGCACCAGCCACGGCCAGATCGCCGACGGAGGAGCGTCGATCGCGATCGCTCGCGTAGCGACGATGTCGGCGCCGTCAAGTAGGTCGTCGCCCGGTAGCGGCCGGGCGGCATCCTCGGCTGTCGCTCCCCAAGTCAACACCCAGTCGCGCAGGAATCGGCTGTAGAGCCGTTCGATCGCCACCGCGGACACAGTCACACCGGCGACCGCCATGAGGATCCGCACGGGCCACTTCATGGCCACACACTGCCACGCGGCGCTTCGAAGAGGTGAGGAAGTCCCCTCTCGGCTGCACGGGCGCTGTTGGTGCAGCGCTTCCGCCGCGAGGTCCGTGCCCCGTTCCCGCCCGCTTGGATGGTGCAGACCGCCATGGCGCCACTCGCCGCACTGGCGCGCGTGCGCGGTCACGCCGCGCGCTAAACCCACGACCGCTTGTTGACGAGGTCAGGGCACGACGCGTTGTCGATGCGCGCATTGACGTGCGGTCACCACGCGTACGGGGGTACGGGTAGCCCGAGTCAAGGACCCACACCCCGTCGGTATTTTCGGCCGATGCGCAAGCTCGCTGCCTGGTGCCACGATCGACGCCGCACCGTGATCGGCCTGTGGGTCGCCGCCTTCGTCGCGTGTGCCGTGCTGTGGGGCACGGCAGCCGGCGACTTCGTGAACAACTTCCGCCTTCCGGGGACCGAGTCCCAGCGCGCCTATGACCTGCTCAAGGAGCGCTTCCCGCAGCAGTCGGGCGACACCGCCAGCGTCGTCTTCGCGGTCGACAAGGGTCGCGTCCTGGACGCCGGCAACCGCCCGCCGATCGAGCGCGTTCGCGCGGAGATCGCGAAGTCACCCGAAGTGCTCGCCGTCGGCGATCCGTTCGCACGCGGCGCACCGGTGTCCAAGGACGGCAGGATCACGTTCGCCCAGATCCAGTTCCGCAAGGGCTCCGGCGACGTCGACGCGGCGAAGGTCAAGACGATGGCCGAGGACACGCTCGCGCTCGATGGCAAGGGCGGGGTCCAGGTGGCGCTCGGCGGGGACATCATCCACTGGTCGACGGCTGAGCAGGGCGGCGCCGGGGAGATCTTCGGCATCCTGGTGGCGGCCCTGGTGCTCTTCCTGACGCTCGGCGTGGTCGCGATGGGGCTTCCGCTGCTCAACGCCCTGTTCGCCATGGTCGTGAGCCTCTCGCTGATGGGGGTCGTGGGGACCCGTGTGCTCGATGTCGTCGACTGGACGCCGCAGCTGGCGGCGATGATCGGAATCGGCGTCGGCATCGATTACGCGCTGCTGATCCTCAACCGCTTCCGGCTGGAACGCGGCGCCGGACGCGACGTCCGCGAGGCCACGCTGGTGGCGATCGACACGTCCGGCCGCGCGGTCCTGTTTGCGGGCGTCGTCGTCGTGATCGCGATGCTCGGCATGATGCTGCTCGGGATCTCCTTCCTCTACGGTCCCGCCATCGGCGCCGCGCTGGCGGTGCTCTTCACGATGACCGCCGCGCTGACGCTGATGCCGGCGCTGTTGAGCAAGATCGGCGGCCGCGTCAAGCCGGCGGGGAACGGCAACGCCGGCGACCCCGACCTGGCCGATCGCGAGACCGGCTTCGCCGCGCGCTGGAGCGGCTTCGTGGCGCGCCGGCCGTTGCCGGTGGCCGTGCTCGCGCTCGCCGTGCTGATCGCGCTGGCGCTGCCCGCCACCCACATGCGGCTGGCGACGAGCGACGCCAGCACGTACAAGAAGGACGACACCACGCGGATCGCCTACGACCTGCTCAAGCAGGGTTTCGGGCCCGGCTTCAATGCGCCGCTGCTCCTCGCGATCGAGCTGCCGAAGGCGGGCGACCAGGCGGCGCTCCGGCAGGTCGGCGACGCGCTGCAGAAGCAGAACGGGATCGCGCAGGTCCTGCCGGCGCAGCTCAACGAGCGCGGCGACACCGCGACGATGATCGCCTACCCGACGACGACGCCGCAGGACGAGCGCACCGACGACGTCGTCAGGCAGGCGCGCGACGAGACCCTGCCACCGGTCGCCAAGGCGACCGGCGCGCGCGTTTCGATCGGCGGCACGACCGCGACCAACATCGACTTCGCCCAGACGATCCGCGACAAGCTGCCGCTGTTCATCGGCGTCGTCGTCGGGCTGTCGCTGCTGCTGCTCGCGATCGTCTTCCGCTCGCTGTTGATCCCAGTCAAGGCCGGCATCTTCAACCTGCTGTCGATCGCGGGCGCGTTCGGCGTCGTGACGCTGATCTTCCAGGACGGCCACCTCGCAGGCCTCTTCGGCGACTCGACCGGGCCGATCGAGTCGTTCCTTCCGATCATGGTCTTCGCCGTCGTGTTCGGCCTCTCGATGGACTATGAGGTCTTCCTCGTCTCGCGCATGCACGAGGAATGGGTCCACACGCGCGACGCGCACTACGCGGTCCGCCACGGGCTGGCCATGACCGGGCGCGTGGTGACGGCGGCGGCGATCATCATGATCGCGGTCTTCGGCGCCTTCGCGATCGGCAACGAGCGAGCGCTGGCCATGATGGGCGTCGGATTCGCCTCGGCGATCTTCATCGACGCGTTCATCATCCGACTGCTCCTCCTGCCGGCGGTGATGCACCTCGCCGGACCGGCGATGTGGTGGATGCCGGCGTGGCTCGAGCGGCGCCTACCGCACCTCAACATCGAGCCCCCTGATGCGGACGATGACGACGTGCCGCCGCCCCCCGACGGCACGCATGAGCAGCGCGAGCCGCAACCCGTGTCCGGCTGAACCGCGGCAGACAACGATCGTTGCCGCGGCCCGGTCGGCGGAGCACGCCCGTATTTCGTGAGCAGCGAGCGCACGCCCTTGGCTGGTCGCCACGCTCGCCTTGGACGACGAGGTGGCGCCGCGAGAGCTTCATCCGCTTTCGCTTCGGCGTGAACCGGGCGGTCCCGGTCTACGTTGTAACCGGGCCGCTGCCGCATCCGAGTCCTTATGGACGAATGCGGATGATCGTCTTCCCCTTGCGTCGCTGGGTCGGGTTGAGGGCGGCGACAGCATCGTCGAGGGTCGCGACGTTGCCGATGTTGGTCCGCAGTCGTCCGTCCCGCACCCGCTGGACGATCTCACTCAGTTGGGCACGATCGGACTCGACGACGAAGTCGACTGCCAGGCCGTCGTCGGGCCGCGCCTCGGGCGGCCCGACGACGGTCACCAGGGTTCCTCCGGCCCGGATCAGGCCTGCGGACCGCTCCTGGATATCGCCGCCGATGACATCGAAGACCAGATCGATTCCGCCGACGTCTTCCAGAACGTCGTTGTCGAGGTCGACGAACTCCTGCGCGCCGAAGTCGAGCGCCGTCTGGCGATCGGCGGCGCGCCCCGTGCCGATGACATAGGCACCGGCCTCACGCGCGAGTTGCGTCACCATCGTCCCGACTGAGCCGGCCGCGCCGTGCGCGAGGACGCTCTGCCCCGCCCGAAGACGGCCGTGCTCGAACAGTCCCTGCCACGCGGTCAGGGCCGAGATCGGCAGGCTCGCGCCCACCGTGAAGTCGACGTCGCCCGGCAGCGGCGCGAGGTTGCGTGCCTCGACGGCCACGTACTCGGCCAGGGTTCCGTCGCGATGCCAGTCCGTGAGGCCGAACACCCGCTGTCCCACCGACAGCCCCGTCGTGCCATAGCCGAGAGCGGTGACCACTCCGGCCATCTCGTGCCCGGGGATCGACGGTGTCCGGTCACGGTCGCGGCGATCGGTCCAGGTCGAGGGCCACGCCATCTCAGTCGGGACGAATCCCGACGCATGAACCTGAACGACGACGTCGTTTATCGCTGCCGGCGGCTCGGGCCGCTCCACCAGCGTCATCCCGGCCGTTCCCGCAGCCTCGTCCGTCACCACAATCGCCTTCATCCGGCACCTCCCGCTGTCGAGTTCTCGCCGGTTGACCACCAACGGTCGTGCGACGCGCGCTCGGATTATCGACGCGGCAGCTCAGCTGATGTACGCGAACGGCGCCGCGAACACGAGCTTCGAGGACGTCCGCAAGGCGGCGAAAGCCGTGGCTCGTCAGCCACGCCGAGACGACCGCTCGGGACGAGCTGCGAGCGTCGTGGCGCGCGATCGGAGCCCGTCCCGCTCCTGTATCTGCGTCGAAGCGGCAGCGCCGTCACCTACGTCCCACTGCTCGCCAGCGGTCCTCCTGGTCGTCCGACGCAGCGGCCCGATGGGGCTCGCGGCGGTTCTCGGCGGCCGGTGCGGCGTGCGGGCACATCTACGGATGCACGTCTACGACGACCGGTCGATGACCTCCGTCACGCCGTCGACGATCAAGGAGATGCCGATGACGAGGGACGCAATCGCAACCACCGGGAACACGACGGCCCAGACGCCGAGGAGGCCGCCACCGAGCAGTGAGTAATGCTCGAAGATCTGTCGTCCCCAGTCCGGCGTCGGTGGCTGGATGCCGATGCCGATGAAGCCGAGGGTCGCGATCGCGAAGACGGCGTATGCCAGGCGTACAACGAACTCGACGAGGACCACGGCACGGACGTTGGGCAGGACCTCGCGCACCATGATGTACGCGGTGCTGTCCGTCCGTATCCGCGCCGCGTCGATGTACTCCAGCTCGCGTTCGGCCAGCACCGCCGCGCGTACGCTACGGGCGACGATCGGCGAGAGGGGAATCGCTACCGCGACGATGATCGCTGGTCGCGAGCTTCCCAAGGCGGCGAGCAGCGCACTGCCGAAGACCACCACCGGCAGCGCCAGCAGGGCTTCGAACATGCGGGAGAGAACGTCGTCGACGACGCCGCGGAGGAAGCCGGTAACAAGCCCGAGCGCCGTTCCGACGACCGTGGCCAGAAGCGCCGCCGCCGGAGCGAGAATCAGTATCTCGCGGCCACCCTCCATCACCCGCGCGAACGAGTCGCGGCCGAGGCGGTCCGTCCCGAACCAGTGGTCGAGCGAAGGCGCGGCGAGCGCGTTGCGCGGATCTGTAGCCAGCGGGTCGTGCGGTGCGATGAGCTCACCGAAGGCCGTGCAGAGCACCCAAAAGGCGACGATGGCAGCGCCGGCGAGGAACGTCCGCGTGCGACGAAGCTCATGCAGCTGCTCCCGGCGAGCGCGGTGAAGCTCATCGGCGGGCGGCCGGGCCGCTGGCGACGCCGGAGCCGGTGTCGCAGCCCCGCGCGCGACCCCGAGCGCTCCGTCGGGGGCGACGGGTTGCCGGCGCGTAGGCCGACGACGGGGGCGGCTACCGGGCCACGCGGGCATGCGGCCACCGTACCTCCGCGCGGGTGGGCCGTTGTGTCGGCTGCGGCGGTCGACGAGTTCGTCGACCGACCGGGCGCGCGCCGCTGGCCGCTTTCGCTTTCCGGGCACTCGCTGCCGGCACTTGGCAGCGTGTCACTCCGCGAGTCGCGCGGTTCGGTGTCCGCCTCAACCGGGCATGCGGCGCCAGCGGCGTACCGGCTCGGCTTGGCTGCGTCGTCCGCTTCCGGCGTCATTGCGATCGGCTGGACGTGCCAGACGTGCGGCCGCGCGGTGATCGATGCCCGGGTCAGACATCAGCGTCGGCGCCAGACAGGAGAGCATTCGGGGTCCGCCAGCGCGGCCTGCAGGTTATGGATGATGGTGCCCAGGAGCCCTGACGCGAGCAGCCCGGGCCCGAGGGGACCGGATGAATTGCTGGCGACGGGCGGAAGCCGTCGCAGGGCGGTCCCTACGGGAGGGGACATGTGGCGGAGCTGCCAGCGGATCTCCTGACCGACAGCGTCTTGTCGGTCGGGGGCCGCTAGACCAGCGGCCTTGGCGGCATATGCGGCGGCGCCCAAGGCGTGTGCTCCCATATGGGCAACAGCCGTGGCCTGCCCTGCGGCTCGGGCGGCGGCCGCTGCTGCGGGAGCCCTCACGTCACGAGCAGCGCCGCCACCGACGAACCGCCGGCGGATCTCGTCGGCGACGGCAAGCTCGCCACGAGCGAAGGCTCGTGTCCGGGCGATGGCGTCCCGGGGGCGCCGATCGCCCGGCGCTTGCGCCTCGAACAACGCCAGCACGCGCTCTGCGCAGGCCGCTGCCCACGCCGCGACGATCCGCCGGTCGCTTTCGCTCAGCGTCTGCGGAGAGCCCATGTGCGACATCTTCGCGACTGCGTCGCTCCGCGCAGAACCCTGGGCCCGAGAGCGTCCTGCTCTCGGGCATCCAGGTGAATGACATGGTTCGTTGTTGGTGGTCGGGCGGGTCAGGCGCTGGCCGGGAGCACGATGACCTTGCCGGACAGCGCGCCCGCGGCCGCCTTGGCGTGGACCGCCGGCAGCTCGGCGAGCGGCACGCGCTCAGCGACGTCGACGCGCAGCTCACCGCGGTCGACCAGTGCCACCAGGTGCGCCAGCTGGTCGGCGTCGCTGCGGACGAAGACGCCGACGGCGCGCACGCCGCGCTCCTCGTCGGCGGGCGCCGGGATCGTCGGCACCGTGTTTACGACGACGCCGCCGTGGCCGACCAGGGCGCCCAGCGCGACCAGCTCCTCAGGGGCGATGGGCGCGAGGTTGAGCAGCACGTCGACCGGCTCGGTCACCGCGTCGGTCACCGAGTTGGTGGTGTGGTCGATGACCTCGTCGGCGCCCGCGGACCGGACGCGCTCGCTGCTGCGCGGGCTGGCCGTGGCGATCACGTGCGCTCCGGCCCGCTTGGCCAGCTGGACCGCGTAGCCGCCGACGGCGCCGCCCGCGCCGTTGATCAGCACGCGCTGTCCCGCCGTCAGCCCGGCGTCGTCGAAGAGCGCCTGCCACGCGGTAAGGCCGACCATCGGCAGCGCGGCGGCGTCCGGGAGCGGGATGCTCGTGGGCGCCGGCGCCAGGATCTCGGCCGGCGCGATGGCGTACTCCGCGGCCGCGCCGTCGGCCACCATCGGCAGAAAGCCGATGACCTCGTCGCCGACCGTGACGTTGTCGACGCCGTCGCCGAGCGCGTCGACCTTCCCGGCGACGTCGATGCCGGGGATGTGGGGCAGCGTCAACGGGAACGGGCCCTGCAGGTAGCCGCCGCGGAGGCCGTCGTCGACGGGGTTGAACGCCGAAGCGGCGACCCGCAGCCGCACCTCGCCGGGGCCGGGGACGGGCTGCTCGACGTCCTCGTAGCGCAGGACGCTCGGGTCGCCGTACTCGTGGAACCGCACTGCCTTCATGGGAAACCTCGTTCTTGGTGGGGTTGTCTCGAGCCCTGTGCTTCGAATTCGAAGCAGCTCTGTGGTCAGCCGTAGCACCGCTTCGAATTCGAAGCAAGTAGAATCGGGCGATGTCCGACGCACCGCGTTCGCTCGACGCCGCCCAGCTGGGCGCCTACTTCGCGCTGATCGAGGTGTCCAGCCTGCTGCGGCACGCGATCGAGCAGCAGCTGCGAGACGCCGGCGACCTCAGCTACGTGCAGTTCCAGCTTCTGGCGCGTCTCGGCGACGAGCCGACGGGCAGCCACCGCATGACGGACCTGGCCGACGGCGTGGTCTACAGCCGCAGCGGCCTCACCTACCAGGCAGGCCTGTTGGAGAAGGCGGGACTGGTCACGCGCGCTCGGTCCGAGGACGACGAGCGCGGCGTCACGGTCACGATCACTGACGCGGGCCGCGCGCGGCTCGCGCAGGTGTTCCCCGGCCACATCGAGGTCGTCAGCCAGATGCTCTTCGACCCGCTCTCAGCCGCCGACGTCAAGAAGCTTGCCGGGCTGCTCGAGCCGGTGCGCGACCACATGCGCTCCAATCCGCCCCGCTCGGCCGCACCCCGTCGTCGCCGCCCCGGCTCACCGTGAGCTGCCTGCCAGGCGCCCGATTAGTCGCTCCAAGACGGCGGCGCGACGCCGCAATCTCGGCTGAATCGGGTCACCCGGAGCCGAGATCGGGCCAAAGACCGGCCCAAAATCGCAGAATCGCGATGATCGGCGCGCGGCGGGCGCTGCCCTGAAACGAAGAAACCCCCACGTTTGCAGGGGTTCCTCGAGTGGAGCTAGCCGGGCTCGAACCGGCGACCTCCTGCATGCCATGCAGGCGCTCTCCCAGCTGAGCTATAGCCCCAGGCCGGTACGGCGGCCATTGTAACGGCCCCTCCTGTCGCGCGGGAGCCGCCGCCGCGCTCCCCCTATCCTTGGCGCCTCGACATGGCCGAGCAATACCGTTACGACCCGAGCGAGATCGAGCCGCGCTGGCAGCGCGTCTGGGCCGACGAACGCACCTGGGAGGTCTCCAACGAGCCCGACGGGCGCGAAGAGGCCTACGTGCTCGAGATGCTGCCCTATCCCAGCGGCGAGCCCCACCTCGGGCATCTGAAGAACTACGCGATCGGCGACGCGGTCGCCCACTTCTGGCGCCGCCAGGGCTTCCGGGTCCTGCATCCGATCGGCTACGACGCCTTCGGGCTGCCGGCCGAGAACCACGCCATCAGCACCGGACAGCACCCGCGCGACTCCACGAACGCGGCGATCGCCTCCTTCCGCGAGCAGTTCCGCGAATGGGGTGTCTCGTTCGACTGGTCGCGTGAGCTCGCAACCCACGACCCGCGCTATTACCGCTGGACGCAGTGGATCTTCCTCAAGCTCTTCGAGCGTGGCCTGGCCTACCGCGCCGAGGCCGCCGTGAAGTGGTGCCCCAACGACCAGACCGTGCTGGCCAACGAGCAGGTCATCGACGGGCGCTGCGAGCGCTGTGGCCACGAGGTCGAGGTACGCCAGCTCACGCAATGGTTCTTTCGCATCACCGACTACGCCGACCGCCTGCTCGACGACCTCGCCGACATCGACTGGCCGGCGCACGTCAAGACGATGCAGCGCAACTGGATCGGGCGCTCGGAGGGCGCGGAGGTCACCTTCCGCAACGAGGAGCTGGGCATCGACTACCCGGTCTTCACGACGCGCCCGGACACGCTCTTCGGTGCGACGTTCTTCGTCATGGCGCCCGAGCACCCCGACGTCTTCCGGCTGGTGCAGGGGACCGAGCAGGAGCAGGCCGTTCACGCCTACGTCAATCACGTGCTCACGGACTCCAGCGAGGACCGCGGCGATGCCGACCGCGAGAAGACCGGCGTCTTCCTGGGCCGCTACGTGGTCAACCCCGTCAACGGCGAGCGCCTGCCCATGTACGTCGCCGACTACGTGCTCATGGAGTACGGGACGGGCGCGATCATGGCCGTCCCCGCTCATGACGCGCGCGACCACGAGTTCGCGCGCAAGTTCGACCTGCCGATTCGCGAGGTCGTGGCCGGCGGTGAGGACGTCCAGGCGGAGGCCTACACCGGCGACGGCCCGCTCGTGAACTCCCACTCCGACTTCGACGGGCTGCCCAACCGCGAGGCGCTGGAGGCGATCGTCGCCTGGCTGGATCGCGAGGGCAAGGGGCACGTGTCGGTCAACTACCGACTGCGTGACTGGCTGCTCTCGCGCCAGCGCTACTGGGGCTGCCCGATCCCGGTCATCCACTGCGAGCGCTGCGGGATCGTTCCCGTGCCCGAGGACCAGCTTCCCGTCGTGCTCCCCGACGTCGCCGACTACGCCCCCAAGGGCCGCTCGCCGCTGGCCGCGGCCGAGGATTGGGTCAACGTGAGCTGCCCGACGTGCGGCGGCCCCGCGCTGCGCGAGACGGACACGATGGACACCTTCGTCGATTCGTCCTGGTACTTCATGCGCTACGCCGACCCCCACAACGACGAGGCGCCCTGGGACCCGGAGGTGCTGGCACGCTGGATGCCCGTCGACCAGTACATCGGCGGCGTCGAGCACGCGATCCTGCATCTGCTGTACGCGCGCTTCTTCACGAAGGCGCTCGCCGATCTGGGCTATCTGAACTTCCAGGAGCCCTTCGCCCGGCTCTTCACGCAGGGCATGATCACCCGCGAAGGGGCGAAGATGTCCAAGTCGCGCGGCAACGTCATCTCGCCCCAGAGCTATGTCGAGCGCTACGGAGCCGACACGCTGCGGGCCTACATCATGTTCATCGGCCCTCCCGACCAGGATGCCGATTGGGCGGACACGGGCGTCGAGGGCGTGCACCGCTTCCTCGCACGGCTGTGGCGCTTGAGCGCTGACGTGGCCGACAACACTCCCGACCATCCGGTGCCCGACGAGCTCTCGGCGTCGGATCTCGAGCTGCTGCGCAAGGCGCACTGGGCGATCGAGAAGGTCACCAACGACATGGCCGGGCGCTTCGCCTTCAACACGGCGATCGCGGCGATCATGGAGCTGACCAACACGATCTCCAAGCAGCGCGAGGATGGTGACCCGTCGCCGGGCGCGCTGCGCTTCGCCCTGACCACCGCCGCCTCGCTGCTGTTCCCCTTCGCCCCCCACACCGCCGCCGACGCCTACGAGCGCCAGACCGGTCGGCGCGTGTGGCAGGAGCCCTGGCCGGCTCCCGACCAGCACTTCCTCGACCGCGATACGTACGAGCTCGTGTGCCAGGTCAACGGCAAGGTGCGCGATCGCGTGGAGGCGCCGACAGGCGCCGCGCGCGAGGAGCTCGAGGCGCTGTGCCTGGCGATGCCCAAGGTCCAGGCCCACATCGACGGCAAGGACGTCGTGAAGGTCGTCGTGGTGCCCGAGCGGCTCGTCAACGTCGTGGTGCGGTAGCCGATCTGCGGTCTCTGAGCGCGTCTCGCGGGGCATGACGCGGACGAGGTAACCACCCCCGCGCGCGCCGCCGTGCGCGGTGGGTGTGAGTTGCAACAGCCTTTGCGCAGATTTGTTGCAGAGCGCGTGTCCGCTGTCACGCGACGAGGCCTAGCCTCGGCACATGCCCGCCGTCACCCGTCCACAGCTCGTCGCGTACGTCCTCGCGGCGCTCGTGGTCCTCGCGCTCGGCGTGCGCTTCATGCAGGGCCAGGCGCGCAGCGCGGCGGTGGCCACGCCCTCGGGCCCGGGGGCGAGCGCGAGCGCGGCGGGCGCTCGGTCCGCGGCAGTCCGCATCGAGCCCAGGCAGCCCACCGTCGCGCTCGTCCACGTGGCCGGGGCGGTGCGCAGCCCCGGGGTGTACCGGCTGCGCGAGGGCGAGCGCATCCAGGACGCCGTGCGCCGCGCCGGCGGTCCGCGCGCGGGCGCGGATCTCAATGCGATCAACCTGGCGGCGAAGGTCGCCGACGGCCAGCAGGTGGTCGTTCCCCGCCGCGGCGCCACGAGCGCGGCCCCGGTCGGTGCCGGCGCTCCCGGCGGCCCCGCCCAGCCTCCGGTCAGCCTCAACACGGCGACGGCCGAGCAGCTCGACACCCTCGACGGCGTCGGGCCGGCGACGGCGGCCAAGATCCTCGACTGGCGCCGTCAGCACGGCGGATTTCGCTCGATCGACGACCTCGGCGAGATCCCCGGCATCGGCCCCAAGCGCTTGGCCGCGCTGCGGACCAAGGTCCAGCTGTGAGCCGTGCGCGACGGCTCGTCGCCGGGCTGCGCGCCCGGCCCTGGCACGTGGGGACGGCCGCGGTCATCGCCGGGCTCCTCGCCGGACCGCGCGCGCCGCTCGCGGTGCTCGCTGCCGCGTGCGCGGCGCCCGCGCTCGCCTCGCGCGCGGCGGTGCGCCTCGCGCTCGTCGGCGCCGTCCTGGCCGGCGCGCTGCTGGCCCAGGCGCGCCTGCAGGCGCTGGACGCGACCCACCTCACGCCAGGTCTCGGCCACGCGGTCCGCGAGCGCGTCGTGCTCCTCGACGCGCCGCGATCGCGGGCCTTCGGCGCACGGGTCGCCACCGCCGAGCTCGACGGCGAGCGGGTCCTGCTGCGCACCGGCCGCGGTGTGCGCTGGCCGACCGAGCGTGTAGGAGCGCTGCTCGGCGCGCGCGGAGGGCTCGAGGCGCTGCCGGCCTCCGACACCTGGCAGCGCGCGCGCGGCGTACACGCCCAGCTGCGCGCCTACGCGCTGACCGACACCGGCCTGCGGCGGGGAGGTCTCGCGGGCGTCGTCGATGCCGTGCGCGCGCGGGCGCAGGCGGTCCTGCAGACCGGCGTCCCGGCGCCGCAGGGCGCCCTGCTGCGCGGCATGGCGCTGGGCGACGATGCGGCCCTCCCCGACCGCGCGCGCGACGAGTTCCGGGCCTCGGGCCTCTCGCACCTCGTGGCTGCCAGTGGGCAGAACGTCATGCTGCTGGCCGCTCTCGTGCTGGCCGTCGCCGCCGTGCTCGGCCTCGGCCTGCGCCTGCGGCTCGCGCTCGTCCTCGCGGCGATCGCGCTCTACGTGCCACTCGCCGGCGGAGGGCCGTCGATCCAAAGGGCGGGGGTGATGGGAGCCGCCGGCGTCGTTGCCGTGTTGGCGGGCCGGCCCGCGGCGCGCTGGCACGCGCTGCTGCTGGCGACGGCCGTGACGCTGGCGCTCAATCCGCGCGCGATCGAGGACGTCGGCTGGCAGCTCAGCTTCGCGGCGGTCGTGGCCATCCTCGTGCTGGCCGGGCGCGTCCGCGACGGGCTGCTGCGGCGAGGGCTGCCGCGCGCGCTGGCGGAGGCGACGGCGCTCACCGGCGCGGCGACGGTGGGTACCGCGCCGCTCATCGCGGCGCACTTCGGGCAGGCGTCGCTCGTCTCGCTGCCCGCCAACGTACTGGCGGCGCCGGCGGTGGCGCCGGCCATGTGGCTGGCGATGCTCGCCGTGGCCCTGGGCCAGATCGGCCCGGCACTGGCCGCGCCGTTTGTCGCGCTGGCGGGCTACCCCGTGGCGTACGTCATGTGGGTCGCACACGTCGCCGGCGGCCTGCCCGGCGCGCAGGCGAGCGCCCCCGCGTGGCTGGTAGGCGCCGCATGCATCGCCGCGGGGCTCGCCGTCGTCGTGCGCAGAGCGCGCCCGCCCGTGGTCCTCGGCGCCGTCCTCGCGGTGGCGCTCGGCGCCGTGCTGTCGCGCACGCAGGCCGCCGGGCTCGCCGCGCCGGCCGGGCTGCGGATCACCTTCCTCGACGTCGGCCAGGGCGACGCGACGCTGATCCAATGGCGGCGCAGCGCGATCCTCGTCGACACGGGCCCGCCCGACGGCCCCGTGCTCGCGCGCCTGCGCCGTGCCGGCGTGCGGCGGCTCGACCTGCTCGTGGTCACCCACGCGCAGGCCGATCACGACGGCGGCGCGGCCGCGGTGCTGGGCGCGTTGCCGGTGGCGCTCGTCCTCGACGGGCGCGACGGTGTCCGCGACCCCAACGGCGTGAGGATGGCGACCGAGGCCGCCAAGCGCGGGGTGCGGCTGGTCGCCGCGCGCGCCGGCGAGGTGCTGCGCGTCGGCGCCATCGCGCTGCGCGTCCTGTGGCCGCGGGCCGGGCGCGCCGAGGCCGGGGCCGATCCCAACCAGCGGGCGATCGTCGCCGAGGCCGATGCGGGCGGCGTACGCACGCTGCTCACCGCTGACGCGGAGTCCGACGTCCTGGCCGGTCTCGACCTCGGGCCGGTCGACGTGCTGAAGGTGTCCCATCACGGCAGCGCCGATCCGGGCCTGCCCGCGCTGCTGGAGCGACTGCGTCCGCGCCTGGCGGCGATCGAGGTCGGGCGGCGCAACGTGTACGGGCATCCGGCGGCGGCGACGGTGCGTGCCCTGCTGGCGGCGGGCGCGGCGGTCGTCCGCACCGATCGCGACGGCAGCGTGCGCGTCGAGCCGGCCGGCTCCGGACTGCGCATCCACGCCCATGCCTAGATCGACGACCGCGGCGGTCGCCGTGCAAGAGGTCGTGGGATCGGTCACCTAGACTCGTCCGGTGCCCGCCTTCAAGCCCGCCTACCTCGTCCACGGCGACGATCACGGGCGCATCGGCGAGCGCCGCGCCCGCCTGCGCGCGATGGCCGAGGCCGAGTCGGGCAGTAGCGGCTTCGAGCTCTTCGAGGGCGACGCGGCGACGCCCGAGGCGATCGCGCTCGCCCTCAACGCGATGACCTTCGCCATCGGGCGGCGCTTCCTGATCGTCGACGGGGTCGAGCGTTGGAAGGACGCCGACGTGGAGGCGACGCTCGCGCCGGCGCTCGCCGCGATGCCGCCCGACACGACGGTGAGCTTCTTCGGGCGAGAGGACGGGCGCGTCAAGACGCCGGCGAAGCTCGTGGCCGCGGTCAAGAAGGCCGGTGGCGACGTGGCCGTCGAGGCCACCCTCAAGGCCAAGGAGCTCCCGCGCTGGGCGGTGGGCGAGGCCGAGCGGCTCGGGATCACGCTGGAAGGGGCGGCCGCCAAGGCGTTGATCGCCATGACGGGCGAGCGCCAGCAGCGCCTGCTGCGCGAGCTCGAGAAGCTCGCCCTCGAGCACGGCCAGGGCGCTCGCATCGGCGTCGAGGAGGTCGAGGCGGCCGCCGCGCCGTCGGCGGAGCGCCAGGTGTGGGGCCTCGTGGATGCGCTGGTGGCCGGGGACGGCAGGGGCGCGACGCGCGCCTTCCTGGAGCTGCGCGCCCAGGGCGAGACGCTGCCACGGCTGGTGCCCCTGATGGCGCGGCGGGTGCGCGACGTGCTCGCGATCGCGACCCGGCTCGAGGCGGGGGAGTCCCCGTCACAGGTCAAGGACTCGCTGCGGATGAGCCCGTGGGCCGCCGACCGGCGCATCAAGGAGGCGCGTGCGACCGACGCCGAGGCGCTGCGGCGCGCGCTCGAGGCGCTCGCCGAGCTCGAGGTCGCCAGCCGCGGGCAGAGCGAGCTGGCCGACGACACCGAGGCGCTGCGGGCGATCGCGACGATCGCCGCGTAGGGGCCGGATCGCGGTCAGCCGAAGTCGACGGGCTCGTAGGCGCGCCCGGGCGTCGAGCCGACGATGAGGACGCGCAGGCCGCTCGGTCCACTGGCGAGCGATCGGCCCGTGCCGGGGCCGACGGCGCACAGGTGTTCCGCGTCGAGGGCCAGCCGCTCGCCCGAGTCGTCGACGACGATCCAGCCGTCGCCCGCCAGGCGCACGTAGAGCTCCTCCTGCCCGCTGTGCGACTCGTCGTGCGAGCGCGTCGTGTAGTCGGGCGGCAGGTTCATGATGTTCGCCCCGAAGGCGGTCAGGCCGAGGCCGGGGCGGACCATGCGCATGAACCCGTCCCACTTGTCCGGCAGATCGTCGATCGCGCTGCCGCTCGCCGTCAGGTCGCTCATGCGCGCGATGCTCTCCCGCCGGAGCGGCGAGGTCAAGGTGCGGGCGCGAGCGCCGAAGCGGCTGGGTCTGGCCGAGGCGGCTAGGTCTGGCGGTCGCCGCGCAGCAGGCGCGCGGCGCGGGACTTCTTGCGGGCGCCGGTGTTGCGATGCAGGGCCCCGCGCTTGATGGCCTTGTCGATCGTCTGCACCAGCGTGCGGTGCTCGGCGGCGGCAGTCTCGGCGTCGCCGGCCGTGACCGCGGCCTCGAGGCGCCGGAAGAAGGTCCGGATCGTCGACGTGTAGCGGCGGTTCTCCAGGCGCTCGCGTTCGGCCCGGAGGATGCGCTTCTTCTGTGAATGGATATTGGCCATGTGGCGGCGACGCAGTGTAGCGGGCCGGGCTCGCCCGAGGCCCGCCCGCCGCCCGTCCGCCATCCGCCCGCGGCGCGCGCGCGACCGCGCCTGGGACGAAGCCGCGGGAGCGCCGCGTAGCATCCGGGCACGTGTCCGTCGAACCGACCGCGAGCGCGCCCGCCCGGGCCGAGGGCCTTGCCGCGCCCGAAGGACGCGTGCCGGCCGGACGCGCGGCGGCGCGCAACACGGCGATCTTCTCGATCCTCACCGGGCTCTCGCGCATCGCGGGGCTCGTGCGCGAGATCGTCGCCTCGAGCTACTTCGCCACCTCGGGCGCCTTCAGCGCCTTCACGATCGCCTTCCAGCTGCCCAACGTCGTGCGCTCGCTGTTTGCCGACGCCGCCCTGAGCGCGGCCTTCGTGCCCGTCTTCACCGAGATGCTCGAGCAGGGGCGCCGCAAGGACGCCTTCAAGCTGGCGTCGACGCTGTTCTTCTTGATCCTGACCGTGCTGAGCGCCATCACGGTGCTGTTCATCGCCTTCGCCGGCGTGATCATGCCGCTGTTCGTCGGGGACGAGCTGTCGCAATTCCAGGACCTGACGATCGGCCTCAGCCGCGTCCTCTTCCCGGTGGTGCTCCTGCTCGGGCTCAACGGGCTGTTCGTCGGAATCCTCAACGCCCACGACCACTTCACCATCCCCGCGCTCAGTCCGCTGGTGTGGAACGCGGTGATCCTCGTCTGCCTGGTCGGCTCACAGCACGTGCTCAGCGGCGACGACCAGCTCTACGGCTATGCGATCGGCGTCCTCGTCGGCACCGCGGTGCAGTTCGCGATGGCACTGCCGATCCTGCACCGGCTCGGCTTCCACCTCGAGGTCTCCTTCGCGTTCCGCGACGAGCGGGTGCGCCGGGTGCTGATCCTCATGCTGCCGGTGACGATCGGCCTCGGGCTCATCAACTTCAACGTCCTCATCAACTCGACGCTCGGCTCGCTGGTGTCCGACCAGGCGCCGCGCGCCATCGACGCGGCCTTCCGCATCTACATGCTGCCGCAGGGCGTGTTCAGCGTCGCCATCGCGACCGTGCTGTTCCCGGCCCTGAGCCGCTTCGCGGCGCGCCGTGACTACGACGGCCTGCGGGCGCTGACCGCGAACGGGATGCGCCAGATCTTCCTCCTGCTCGTCCCGGCCGCAGCCGCCACGCTCGCGCTCTCCGAGCCGATCACGCGGCTCATCTATCAGCACGGGCGCTTCGGCACGGGCTCGACCGACCTGGTCTCGAGCGCCCTGTTCTGGTTCTCCTTCTCGCTGCCCTTCAGCGGCGTCAACCTCCTGCTCACCCGCACCTTCTTCAGCCTCCAGAAGCCGTGGATCACCACGGGCATCGCCGGTCTCAACCTCTCGGTCAACGTCGCCGTATCGGTCGCGCTGTACAAGCCGTTCGGGATTGCCGGGATCGTGATCGGCACGGGGGTCTCGAGCGCGGTGATGACGCTCGCGCAGATGTACTTCCTGCGCCGCGAGCTGCATGGCCGTCTCGACGTGCGGCGCACCCTGATCGTCGTGATCCAGGTCACGCTGGCGGCGGCGCTCCTGGCGGGCGCTGCGTACGGAAGCTGGTACCTGCTCGACGGGGCGCTGGGCGTGGGCCTTCCGGCGCAGCTGCTCTCGGTGGGCGTCGCCCTGTTGGTGGGCCTCGTGGTCTACGTCATCGCGGTCCACCTGCTGCGCATACGGGAGGCGCGCCAGATCGAAGACTTCGTCCTGGGACGGCTTGGATTGCGCGGCGAACGGTAGGAAAGACCTGACGAACGGCAATCTGGATCTCAAGTCCCCTGGCCAGGGCGCCGATACCTATTCCGTATGCGGCCGACCTCCGCACTGCTGGGCCTGGCGCTCGAGGGCGCTCCTGACGCCGCCGCGGCGGCGACGACGGTGGTGGACCACATCGCCCGCGAGCAACGGCTGCTGCCGGCGGTGTACCTGGCCCGCGGAGGGCGCCTGCGTTGCGCCGCGCTGCACGGCTACTGGCAGGCCCGCGACGGTCTGCCGGGGACCGCGGGCATCATGGGGCGCACGTACCGGACGGCGACCGAGGTCGTCGTCCCCGACGTCAGCGCCAGCGCCGAGTACCTGGAGGCCAACCCGGGCGTCGTGGCCGAGGCCTGCTTCCCGCTGCTCGCCGGAGGGCTGACGGTCGGCGTGCTCGACGTCGAGTCGCGCGAGCCGCTGCGCGAGAGCGACCTCGAGCACCTGCGCGAATGCGCGGGGGCTCTCGGCGAGCGCATCGAGGGCCTGGGCGGCCTGCCCACGGAGTCTGCGACCCAGCGCCTGCTGCGCCACGTGGCCGACATGGCGGCCATGCAGGACGCCGACGCCGTCGCGGGCGCACTGCTGAACGCCGCGCTGGATCTCGTCCCGCTGGGCTCCGCGCTGCTCGCGCGCACGACGGGCGCCGGCGGCCTGCGGCCGTCGTTCGCGTCCGGCCCGCTGGCGCCGATCCTGCGCGCCGCCGGGCTCGAGTCGATCCGCACCTGGGTGCAGGACGGGAACTCGTGCTTCACCGTCGGATCGCCCGAGGCACCGGCCGCTGCCAGCCTCGCCGATCTGCGCGCCGCGGGGGTCGAGACGCTGGTCGCGGTGGGGCTCTTCGTGCAGGGCGAGCTGCTCGGCGCCCTCGTGCTGGCCTCGCCCGAGCCGGCCGTCATCGACACCGACGACGTCGAGCTGCTCGAGCAGCTCGCCACCCACGGCGCCGCGTGCCTGCGGACCGCCGAGCTGCTGGGCTCGCTGCGCGAGCGCGCCGAGAGCGACCCGCTCACGGGCCTCGGCCACCACGCGACCTTCCACGAGGCACTGGCCGGATCGCATCGGCGGCCGACCACCGCCGTGGTCGTGTGCGACATCGACGGCTTCAAGCTCCTCAACGACACCTACGGCCACGCTCACGGCGATCGCGTGCTGTGCGGCGTCGCCGACGCCATGAGCAGCGCGCTGCGCCGCGGCGACAGGCTCTTCCGGGTGGGCGGCGACGAGTTCGCCGGCCTGCTCGCCGTCGACAGCCGGGAGCAGGCGCGCGGGGCCGCGCTGCGCCTGCGCGCCGCCGTGCTGGACGCGCGGCTCGGGGTCACGGTCTCCATCGGGGTCGCCGTTCCGCACGCGGGGGAGACCGACGCCGCGGTGCTGGCGCGCGCCGACCGCGCGCTGTACTCGGTCAAGGCCGCAGGGCGCGACGGCGTGGCGCTGGCCAACGACGAGCCGCTGCCGGCCACGCCCACGCTGGGCTGAGCGCTGAGCAGGCCCCCACGAGGCCTATCCTGGGTCGCCGCACGCATGGCAGACCAGGCACACATCCGCAACTTCTCGATCATCGCCCACATCGACCACGGAAAGTCGACGCTGGCCGACCGCATCCTCGAGATCACCCACACGGTCGATCCCCGGCAGATGCGCGAGCAGATGCTCGACTCGATGGACCTCGAGCGCGAGCGCGGGATCACGATCAAGGCCCAGGCGGTCCGGGTCTTCTACACCGCCCGCGACGGCGAGACCTACCAGCTGCAGCTCATCGACACCCCGGGTCACGTCGACTTCACCTACGAGGTCTCGCGCAGCCTCGCCGCGTGCGAGGGAGCGCTGCTCGTCGTCGACGCATCGCAGGGCGTCGAGGCCCAGACGCTGGCCAACACGTACCTGGCCGTCGACGCGGGCCTCGAGCTCATCCCGTGCCTGAACAAGATCGACCTGCCCGGCGCCGAGCCAGAGCGCGTGGCCGCGGAGGTCTCCGAGCTGCTGGGCGAGCCGGCCGACACCATCAGGCGGATCTCGGGCAAGACCGGCGAGGGCGTCGAGGAGGTGCTCGAGGAGCTCATCCAGAAGGTGCCGCCGCCCTCGGGCGACCTCGATGCGCCGCCGCGCGCGCTGATCTTCGACTCCGAGTTCGACCAGTACCGCGGCGTGGTGGCCTACATCCGCGTCGTCGACGGCGTCTTTCGCAAGGGCGACGCCATCCGCGCCATGGCCTCCGCGACCGAGGCCGAGATCGACGACATCGGCTTCTTCACGCCCGCGATGATCGCCGCGCCGGAGCTGCGCGCGGGCGAGGTCGGCTTCCTCATCACGGGCATCAAGGACGTCACCCGCCTGCGCGTCGGCGACACCCTGACAACGAAGAACCACGGCGCCACGGAGGCGCTGCCCGGCTACCGCGAGATCAAGCCGATGGTCTTCTGCGGCCTCTTCCCGATCGACACCGACGCCTACCCCGAGCTGCGCGACGCCCTGGAGAAGCTGACGCTCAACGACGCGGCGCTCACCTGGGAGCCCGAGACCAGCGACGCGCTGGGCTTCGGCTTTCGCTGCGGCTTCCTGGGGCTGCTGCACATGGACATCGTGCGTGAGCGCCTGCAGCGCGAGTACGACCTCGAGCTGCTGGCGACGATGCCCAGCGTGGGCTACGACGTCACCCTCACCAACGGCGAGGAGCTCGAGGTCCACGCCCCGAGCGACATGCCCGAGCCCGTGCGCATCGAGGAGATCCGCGAGCCCTTCATCAAGGCGTCGATCGTGACGCCCAAGGAGTACATCGGGCAGGTCATGGAGCTCTGCCAGGAACGCCGCGGCGACCACGCCGGCATGCACTTCCTGTCGGCCGAGCGCGTGCAGCTGACCTACGACCTGCCGCTGGCCGAGATCGTGCTGGACTTCTTCGACCAGCTCAAGTCGCGCACCCGCGGCTACGCCTCGCTGGACTACGAGATCATCGGCATGCGCGCCGGCGAGCTGGTCAAGCTCGACATCCTGCTGGCCGGCGAGATCGTCGACGCGCTCTCGATGCTCGTCCACAAGGACAAGGCGTACGCACTCGGGCGCACGCTGGTCGAGAAGCTGCGGGCCAAGATCCCGCGCCAGCAGTACGACGTGCCCATCCAGGCCGCCGTGGGGGCGCACATCATCGCCCGCGAGACGGTCAAGGCCTTCCGCAAGGACGTCATCGCCAAGTGCTACGGCGGCGACATCTCACGCAAGCGCAAGCTGCTGGAGAAGCAGAAGGAGGGCAAGCGGCGCATGAAGCAGGTCGGGCGCATCGAAGTGCCCCAGGAGGCGTTCCTCGCCGTCCTGGAGCTCGGCGACTCCTCCTAGCGCTCGGCCGCTATCCGCCGGCGAGCTGCGCGTCGACGGTGATCTCGAGGTTGCCCTTCAGCGCGCCCGAGATCGGGCAGCCGTCCGCGGCGCCCTGGGCCGCCTGCGCGAAGCCGTCGGCGTCGAGGCCCGGGACGACGCCCCGCACCGTCAGGTGCGAGCTCGTGACCTTCGGGCCATCGTCCATCGACAGCGTGACCGTGGCGGAGACGTCCAGGCGCTCGGGCGCGTTGCCCGCCTGGGCGAGCTCGTGCGAGAGCGCCATCGAGAAGCACGAGGCGTGCGCGGCAGCGATGAGCTCCTCGGGGCTCGTCTTGCCGTCCGAGCGCTCGGTGCGCGACGCCCAGGTCACGGGCAGGTCGGGTGCGGCGCCGCTCTTGAGCGACAGGACTCCGTTGCCGTGGGCGAGGTCGCCCTCCCACACGGTGGTCGCGGTGCGTTCTGCGTTAGCCATGGGCGCATCCTACGTCGGCTGCGCGACCGGGCATCCTGTAGGCGATGCGGATCCTCTTCGTCTGCATGGGCAACATCTGCCGCTCGCCGACCGCCGAGGCGGTCATGCGCGGGCTCCTGCGCGCGGAGGGCCTCGATCAGGCCGTCGCGATCGACAGCGCGGGCACCGGCGGCTGGCACGCGGGCGCGCCGCCCGACGCACGCGCGGTGTCCGCCGCGGCGGTCGCGCGACGTCCTCGTCGAAGGCGCCGCGCGGCAGGTGACCGCCGAGGACTTCGACGACTTCGACCTCCTGCTGGCGATGGACCGCGACAACGAGCGCGAGCTGCTGGCGCGCGCGCCCGACGACGAGGCGCGCGCCAAGGTCCGGCTGCTGCGCGAGTTCGATCCGGCGGCGGTCGCCGCCGGCGACCTCGACGTCCCCGATCCTTACTACGGCGGCCCCAACGGGTTCGACCACGTCCTCGATCTCGTCGAGGCGGCGTGCCGCGGGCTGCTGGACGAGGTGCGCGCCGCGGGCGCGACGTGAGCGTCCCGGGCGCGCTGGCCGGTGCCGTCGCACGGGCCACCGGCACGACGGTGACCGGCGGCGCCCGCGCGTCGGGCGGCTCGATCAACGAGGCCTGGGCGCTGGAGCTGGCCGGCGGCGGCCGCGCGTTCGTCAAGACGCGGGCGGACGCCGCGCCGGGCGAGTACGCCACCGAGGCCGCCGGGCTGCGCTGGCTGGCGCAGGCCGAGTCCATCGCGCTGCCGCGCGTGCTCGCCGTCGGCGACGGCGAGGGACCGCGCGACGGACCGCGCTTCCTGGCGCTCGAGTGGATCGACGAGGGCCGCCTCGACGCCGCCGGCGAGGAGGCGCTCGGTCGCGGGCTGGCCGCGCTGCACGCGGCCGGCGCCCCCGCCTTCGGCACCGCGCCGCCCGGCGCGCCCGCACCCGATGGCGCGCCCGCTCCGCTGCGCATCGGCGAGCTCGCGCTGCCCAACGACCCCGCCGCCGACTGGCCATCGTTCTACGCGCAGCGGCGCCTGGCGCCGCTGGTGGCGCTCTGCGTGGCGCGTGGCACGCTGAGCGCCGCCGGCGCCCGCGCGGTCGAGCAGGTGTGCGAGCGGATCGCCGATCTCGCCGGGCCCCCCGAGCCGCCGGCACGCCTGCACGGCGACCTGTGGGGCGGGAACGTGCTCGCCGGCGCCGACGGCCGCGCGCGGCTCATCGACCCCGCCGCCTATGGCGGCCACCGCGAGGTCGACCTGGCCATGCTGCGGCTCTTCGGCGCGCCCTCCGAGCGCGTGTTCGCGGCCTACGCCGAGGTCGCCCCGCCGGCCGACGGCCACGACGAGCGCGTGGCTCTCTGGCAGCTCTTCCCGCTGCTCGTCCACGCCGCGCTCTTCGGGGGCTCGTACGGTGCGTCGGTCGAGCGCGCGGCCGTGCGCTACGTCACGTGACGGCGGCGTGAGGCCCGTCACAATCGGTCCATGGACCTGGGGCTCGACGGCAAGCTGTGTGTGGTGACGGGCGCGAGTCGCGGCATCGGCCTCGAGGTCGGGCGCAGCCTGTGCGCAGAGGGCGGGCAGGTGCTCTTCGTGGGCCGCGACGCCGATGCGCTGGTGGAGGCGGCCGAGGGTTGCGGCGGCGAGTACATCGCCGCCGACGTCACCGACCCGGAGATGGCCGAGCTGATCATCGCCACGTGCGCCGAGCAGATGGGCGGGATCGACGTGCTGGTCAACAACGCCGGCACGAGCTTCGCCCGCGGCCTCGACGACCTCGCCGACGAGGACTGGCAGGGGCAGTGGGAGCTCAACGTCATGGCGCCGATGCGGCTCATGCGCGCGGCCGCGCCGCGGATGGCCGAGCGCGGGGGCGGGCGGATCGTCAACGTCTGCTCGAGCGCCGGCAAGCGCCCGTCGCAGACCAACGCCGCGTACTCGGTGACCAAGGCCGCGCAGCTGTCGCTCTCGCGCGTCTTCGCCGACGCCTACGCGGCGGACAACGTGCTCGTCAACGCCGTCGCGCCCGGCGCCGTCGCCTCGGGGCTGTGGACCGGGCCCGACGGCCTGGCCGAGCAGATCGCCGCGACACGGGGCGGCTCGCCCGAGGACGCGCTGGCGGCCCAGGCCGGGAAGATCCCGCTCGGGCGCCTCGCCGAGCCGCGCGAGATCGCCGACGTGGTCGTCTTCCTGTGCAGCGAGCGGGCGAGCAACGTGACCGGCGCGGCCTGGTCGGCCGACGGCGGCACGGTGCCGATCGTCATCTGAGCTGACGACTCGCGCCGGAGAGCATGCGCTTGCGCTGCGCCGTGTAGTGCCACCAGGGTCGCGCGGGCCCGCCGTCGGCCTGCTCGACCGCTGACATGATCGTGTCGAGCAGGCATGGGTCGTGCCGGCGGCCGCTCACGGCGCACATCTCCTCGTAGATCTCGACCGCGTCGCGGCCGGCGAGCTGACTGGTCTGGGTGATGCCGACCCGCTCGAGGTAGCCCGCCACCGCGGGGCCGACGTTCGCCAGCTCGAGCAGGTCCGACCTGCTCGCGATGCCCGATTGAGCGCTCATGCCTTCATGTCACCACGTGGCCGCCGGTCGGTCTTGTCGGTTTCGGACCCCGCCTCATGGAAGGGCACGGGCGAGCCGGCGCACGCCCTCATCCAGGGCGTCGGCCGGCGCCGCGGCGTAGGTCAGGCGCAGGAACGGCTCCGGGGCCTCGGTCGGGAACCACGGGCGGCCGGGGAACACGACGACGCCCTCGGCCGCCGCGGCGCTCGCGAGCGCCACGTCGTCGGTCCCCTCGGGCAGGGCCACCCACAGGTGCAGGCCGCCGGCGGGGATCGTGGCGGGCGCCAGCGCGGGCAGGTGGCGCTGCAGGGCGGCCACGAGCGCGTCGCGGCGCGTGCGCAGCTCGTTGCGCAGGCGGCGGCGGTGCCGGCGCCAGCCCGGCGCGGAGACGACCTCCAGCGCGGCCTCCTGCAGCGGGCCGGAGACGAAGAAGTCGTCGACGATGCGCGCGGCGCGCAGGCGCGCTCCGGCCGCCCCGCGCGCGCCGATGCCGGCGACGCGCAGGCCGGGGGCGGCGGACTTCGTCAGCGAGCGCACGTACACGACGTGGCCGTCGGGGTCGTCGGCGGCCAGCGGGGGCGGCGGGTCGTCGCCGGCGCTCAGGTCGCGTGCCCAGTCGTCCTCGATCAGGAACGCGCCCGCGCCGCGGACGGCGTCGAGGACCGCGGCGCGGCGGTCGGCCGCGAGCACGGAGCCGTGGGGGTTGGCGTAGAGCGGCTGGCAGTAGACCAGGCGCGCGCCGGTGCGCGCGAACGCCTGGGCGAGCAGGTCGGGACGCACGCCGTCGGCGTCGCTGGGCACGGGCACGACGCGCAGCCCGGCGGCGCGGGCCGCAACGATGGCGCCCAGGTAGGTGGGCGCCTCGACCAGGACCGGGTCGCCGACGGCCGCGAGGGCGCGGAACGCGGTCGCCAGGGCGGGCTGGCCGCCCGAGCAGACGACGACGTCGTGCGCGCGCAGGCGTCCGCCGGCCTGGCGCGCGAACCACGCGCGCAGCTCCTCGCGCCCCTCGACGGGGCCGCGCTCCCAGGCGCCGGGACGCCGCGCCGCGCGGGCCAGCGCCGCGCCGACCAGGGCGATCGGCTGCAGGTCGAGCGACAGGTAGCCGCTGGACAGCGGGATCGCGCCGGGCGGTGGGAGGGCCAGCAGCTCCTGGAGCGCCGCGCCCTCCACGGAGCTCGTGCCCAGCGCGACCGCCTGCCACGAGAGGTCGGGCGGCGCCTGCGCCGGCGGTCGCGGCGCCACGAAGGTGCCGCGGCCCGGCCGCGGCTCGAGCAGGCCCTCGGCGGCGAGCTCGGCGATCGCGCGCTGCACGGTGACCGGCGAGGCGCGGTGGCGAGCCATGAGCTCGCGGACGGAGGGCAGGCGCTCGCCGGCCGACCGCGCGGCGGCGGACGCACGCAGATCTTGGATGACACGCGACTGTGCGTTATCGTTGAGCATGAGTGGCGCGGATAACGCTATCGCGGTGACGCCGGTAACGGCAACCGCCCCGCGGCGCGCCGGCGCCCGCGCGCTGCCGCCGGGCCTCGTGCTCGGCTCGCTGGGCATCATCGGCTTCTCCTTCTCGTTGCCCGCCACGCGGCTCGCGGTCGCCGACTTCGATCCATGGCTGGTGGCCTTCGGGCGCGCGACGGTCGCCGCAGCGCTGGCGGCCGTCTACCTGCTCGTCACGCGCGCACCGCGCCCGACGCGCGAGCAGGCGCGCTCGCTGGCCATCGTGGCCGCGGGCGTGATCGTCGGGTTCCCGCTGCTGACCTCGCTCGCGCTCGAGGTCCAGACCGCCGCCCACGGCGCCGTCGTGATCGCCATCCTGCCGGCCGCCACGGCCGTCGCGGCGGTCAAGCGCGCGCACGAGCACCCGAGCCGCGCCTTCTGGCTGGCCGCGGCGGCGGGGTTCGTCGCGGTGCTGGCGTTCGTCGTCACCCAGGGCGTGTCCGGAGTGCAAGCCGGTGACCTCTTCCTCCTCGCGGCCGTCGTGCTGTGCGCGATCGGCTACGCCGAGGGCGGAGCGCTGAGTCGCACTCTCGGCGGTCCGACGACGATCTGCTGGGCGCTCGTGCTCTCCGCGCCCCTCACCGCCTCGGTGACCGCGGTGGCCATCGCCCTCACGGGGCTGCACGCCGGCGCGACGGCGTGGCTGGGCTTCGCGTACGTCGCCGTCATCTCGATGTTCCTGGGCTTCTTCGCCTGGTATGCGGGGCTGGCGCGGGGCGGGGTGGCGCGCATCGGCCAGGTCCAGCTGGCCCAGCCGGTGCTCACGCTCGCCTGGTCGGCGGCGCTGCTCGGAGAGAGCGTGAGCGTGGCCACGGTGGTCACTGCGCTGGCCGTCCTGGCCTGCGTCGCAGCGACGCAACGCGCCCGCTGACCGGATGCATCTACCCTGTCGGCCGCATGGCCGTCAATACGAACGCCGTCGGCAAGACCTACCCGCCCCTGACCTACGCGGTCGGGCGCGAGAAGATCCGCGAGTACGCCTTCGCCGTCGGCGAGACCAACCCGCTGCACCTCGAGGTGCAGGCCGCCCGCTCGCTGGGCTACCGCGACGTCGTCGCGCCGCCGATGTTCGCGGCCGTCTACAGCTCGCCGGCGCTGGGCCCGGCGCTCTTCGACCCCGAGGTGGGGATCAACTTCGCGCTGATGGTCCATGGCGGGCAGGAGTTCAAATGGGGGCCGCTGGTCATCGCCGGCGACGAGATCGAGACCACGGTGACGGTCACGGACATCTCCGAGCGCAGCGGGACCGGCTTCTACGTCTTCGAGTCCGTGTCCACCAACCAGGACGGCGAGACGGTGTGCGTCGGCACCTGGTCGAACATCGTGCGAGGTGGGTGAGCGATGCAGGCCGGCGATGCCATTCCCGAGCTCAAGGTCACGCCCGACAAGTACCTGACGGTGCGCTACGCGGGCGCCTCGGGCGACTTCAACCCGATCCACATCGACGAGGACTTCGCCAAGCAGGTCGGCCTGCCGGGGCGCATCCTGCACGGCCTGTGGACGATGGCCCAGGTCGCGCGGGCGCAGACCGAGGCCGGCGGCGGCCCGCACAGCCTGCGCCGCCTGCAGGTGCAGTTCCGCGGCATGGGCCTGCCCGAGCACGAGGTCACCGTGACGGGGACGGTGCACGAGGTCCGCGACGGCGTCGCGGTCGTGCACACGGTGGCCGAGCAGGACGGCAAGGCGATCATCCGCAACGCCGAGGCCGAGATCGCGGTCGAGTGACTTACAGCGGCAGGATGCCGCCGGCGGTCTCACAGCGTGGGGCTGGATGCTCCGCGGAGCTGACTATTCGGCTCGACCTACAATCGGTGTGGTGCTGACGCCGCGCCAAGAGCTGATCCTGCGCAAGCTGGTCGAGGCCCACACCACGACCGGCGAGCCCGTGGGCTCCAAGACACTGGCCGCCGACCCCGACCTCGACTTCGGCGCGTCGACGATCCGCAACGAGCTGGCGATGCTCGAGGAGCACGGCCTGCTCGCGCATCCGCACACCAGCGCCGGGCGCGTACCGACCGACGCCGGGCACCGCTTCTACGTCGATCGGCTGCTCGGCAGCCAGGACGTCATCCCGCGCGAGCGCGGCCTGGACCTGCAGCTCGTGCGCCGCGAGGTCGACGAGGCCATGCGCGCCACGACCGAGACGCTCTCGCAGGTCACCAACCTGCTTGCCATCGTCTCGGCGCCGCCGATCGACACGGCGACGATCCGCCACGTCGAGGTCCTGCTCCTGCAGCCGCAGGTGCTGATGGTCGTCGTCATCACCTCGACCGGCGGGGTGACGAAGAAGGTGCTGCCGTTCGAGCGCCCGGTCGACCAGGGGCTGACCGGCTGGGCGGGCGCGTACCTCAACGAGCGCCTGGAGGGCGTCAGCCTGGGGGCGCGCACGCTGCACTCCAAGCTCAGCGACCCCTCGCTGGGCGCCACCGAGCGCGGCTTCCTCGAGCGCCTGACGCCCGCCTTCACCGAGCTGGCCGACACCGCCGAGGACACCCTCTACGTCGGCGGCGCCGCCCGGCTGCTGTCCGAGCACCGCTTCCAGGATCTCACCGAGATCAACGAGCTGATGGGGATCCTCGAGCGCCGCGTGGCGCTGCTCAACGTCCTGCGCGCAGCTCTCGGCCAGCGCGACGTGCTCGTGCGCATCGGCCACGAGAACGAGCTGCCGGCGCTGCACTCGCTGGCCTTCGTCGCCTCCGGCTACGGCCTGCCCGCGCGTCACCTGGGTACGGTCTCGGTGCTCGGGCCGGTGCGCATGGACTACGCCGCCGCGATCCGCACCGTGCGCGAGGCCGCCCACCAGCTCTCGCGCTTCATCGAGGACGTCTACGAAGGCTGATGGCAGGCACGCGACCCAGAGATCCCTACGAGGTCCTCGGCGTCGGCCGCGAGGCCGGCGAGACCGAGATCAAGAAGGCCTTCCGGCGCCTGGCGCGCGAGCTGCACCCCGACGTCAACCGCCACGACCCCGACGCCGAGGAGAAGTTCAAGGAGGCTGCCGAGGCCTACGAGATCCTCTCCGATGCCGAGCGCCGCGCCACCTTCGACCGCTACGGCCACGACGGCCTGCGCTCGGGTGGCTATGCGCCCAACTTCGAGGGCTTCGGCTCGATCTCCGACCTCTTCGACGCCTTCTTCGGCGGGAGCGCGTTCGGCTCCGCCGCGCGCGGCGGCCCGATGCAGGGCGGCGACGTCGCCGTCAGCGCCGAGGTCACGCTCGCGCAGGCCGCGACCGGCGCCGAGGTCGAGCTGAGCTTCGAGGCCATCGACACGTGCGAGCACTGCCACGGCAACGGCGCCGAGCCGGGCACGCCGATCGTCGGCTGCGAGCGCTGCGGCGGGGCCGGCGTGCTGCAGGCGGTGTCGCGCTCGCCCTTCGGGCAGGTCGTGCGCCAGGTCGCGTGCGACGTGTGCGGCGGTGACGGGCGCGTCCCCGAGCAGCCGTGCCCGCGCTGCGACGGGCGCGGGCGCGAGGTGCGCCGGCGCACGCTGCGCGTCGACGTGCCCGCCGGGATCGGCGACGGGCAGCGCATCCGCCTGGCCGGGCGCGGCCACGCCGGCGAGCGCGGCGGGCCGCCCGGCGATCTGTACGTGCTCGTCCACGTGGAGGCCGACGAGCGCTTCCTGCGCGACGGCGACGACCTCGTGACCGTGCTCGACGTGCCCGCGCCGATCGCCGCCCTCGGCGCAAAGCTCAGCGTCCCGTCGCTCGACGGCGAGGTCGACGTCGAGGTCGTGCCCGGCACGCAGCCCGGGGCCGTCGTCACCGTCGGTGGCAAGGGGATGCCGCGCCTGCGCCGCCCGGGCCGCCACGGCGACCTGCGCGTGGTGGTCAACGTGGTCGTCCCGCGCAAGCTCACCAAGGACCAGCGCCGCCTGGCCCAGGAGCTGGCCGACTCGATGACCGACGAGAACCTGCGCACCGACGAATCGCTCATCGGCAAGCTCAAGCGCCTGCTCGGATGATCCGCCTGGCGCTGCGGGTGCAGCGCAAGGACGCCGAGCTCGTGCTGGCGGAGCTGCTCGAGCTCGCGCCGGATGGGGTGGAGGAGCACCAGGACGGCGACGTCGTCGAGTACGCGGTCTACGGCGCGCCCGGGGAGCTGCCCGACCTCCCCGACCTGCGCGCGGCCGCCGGTACGGCGCTGGTCGAGGTCACCACCACCGAGGTGGCCGACGACTGGGACGAGCGCTGGAAGGCCTTCCACCAGCCTGTGCAGGTCGGCGAGCTGTACGTGCGCCCGCCGTGGGCGCCGCCGCGCGACGGCCTCCACGACGTCGTCATCGACCCCGCCCAGGCCTTCGGCACCGGGGCGCACCCGACCACGCGGCTGTGCCTCGAGCTCCTGCTCGAGCTCGAGCCCCGCGGCGCGCTCGTCGACGTCGGCTGCGGCTCGGGCGTCCTCGCCATCGCCGCCGCGCGCCTGGGGTGGGCGCCCGTGCTCGGCATCGACCACGAGCGCGAGTCCGTGCAGGCCACCCTCGACAACGCCGCGGCCAACGGCGTGGCGGTGCAGGCGCGCCGCCACGACCTCCTGCGCGACGGCCCCGCACCCGGGGCGCCGATCGTCATGGCCAACCTGCTGCGCCCGCTGCTGCTGCGCGTCGCCGCCGACGGCTTCGCCGGGACCGAGCCCGACGTCCTCGTGGCCAGCGGGCTGCTCGCGCCCGAGGGCGACGAGGTCGCCGCGGCGTTCGCGAAGCTTGGCCTGCGCGAGGCCGCGCGCCGCTGCGGTGGGGAGTGGGTGGCGCTCCTGCTGCGGCGCTAGGGTCGGAGCATGAGCGCCCGCGAGGACCTGACCTTCGCCAGCGGCGGCGAGACGTGCGCCGCATGGCTCTATCGCCCAGAGCCGGCCGCTGGGCTCGCGCCCTGCGTGGTGATGGCCCACGGCTTCAGCGCCACCCGCGAGGACACCCTCCCGGCCTACGCCGAGCGCTTCGCCGCCGCCGGGATGGCGGTGCTGCTCTTCGACTATCGCCACTTCGGCGACTCCGGCGGGCAGCCGCGCCAGCTGCTGGACATCGGGCGCCAGCAGGCCGACTACCGCGCCGCCGTCGCCTTCGCCCGCACCCTCGGTGGGATCGACGCCCGCCGCATCGCGCTCTTCGGGACGTCGTTCTCCGGTGGCCACGTCGTCGTCGTCGCGGCGCAGGACCCGGCGCTCGCCGCCGTCGTCTCGCAATGCCCGTTCGCCGACGGCCTCGCCGCGCTGCGCAGCGTGCCGCCGCGCACCGCGCTGCGCGCCACCGCGCTCGGCCTCGCCGACCAGGCCGCCGCGCTGGCCGGGCGCGCCCCGCGGCTCATGCCGGCCGTCGGGCCGCCCGGGTCCTTCGCCGTCATGACCAAGCCCGATGCCCAGCCGGGGCTCGAGGCGATCGTGCCCGCCGGCTCGCGGTGGCGCAACGAGGTGGCGGCGCGGGTCATGCTGCGCGTCGCGTCCTACCGGCCCGTGCGCTCGGCGCCGTCGGTGGCCTGCCCGCTGCTCGTGTGCGTCTGTGACCACGACACCACCACGCCGCCCGCGGCCGCCGTGAAGATGGGCGAGCGCGCGCCGCGCGGCGAGGTCATCCGCTATCCGATCGGGCACTTCGACATCTACCGCGGCGAGCACTTCGAGCGTGCCGTGGCCGACCAGACGGCGTTCCTCCAGCGCCACCTGGCGCGGGTGACGCCCGCCGCGACCATCGGCTGAGCGCATATCGACAGTCGGGCCATTCCCGACCGTCGCAGTTGGTGTTAGGGTGCCCTAATAGATGGTGCCCTTCGCCCTGCAGGCCCGCCGCGGGTGCTCGACCCCCTCCGACCTCGCCCTCGCGCTGGCGGCGGAGTTCGCCCCGGTGCGCCCGGCGCGCGCCGAGGCGGCGCTCGACGAGCTCGCAGCGTGGCTCGCCGGCGCGCGCCACGACGACCCGGCGGCCCAGCTCGACGCGCTGGCCGAGCTGACCGCGGCGCACCTCGAGGCGGTCGTGCTGTCCAGCGCGATCGACGACCTGCTGCTCGACCGCGTGGCGGCGGGGGGAGCCGGCCATCCGCTGCTGCTCGCGATCGCTTGCGTCGAGGCGGCGCGCCGCGCCGGGCTGCCCGTCGGCATCGTCGCGGGCCTCGACGGCGCCTTCCTGGCCCACCGCGCGCTCGCCGACCCGGTGCTCGTCGATCCGGCGCGCGGAGCGTTGCGCGACGCGCGCACGCTCGCAGGCGCCGGTGTCGTGGCAGTGCTGCCACCAGGTGGCGGCGCGGATCCTCAATCGCATCGGCGAGCGCGCCGAGCGCGTGGGCCAGCTGTGCTGGGCGCTGCGGGCCGCCGAGCTGCGCCTCGCCCTGCCGTTCGACGGGCCGACGCGCGAGCGCCTGGAGGCCGACCTGCGTCGCGTCCGCGCGCGGATGAACTAGTCGCGTAGGCGCTCGGCACCGCGTGCTGCGCCCTCGACGCCTTGGCGGGCGAGATTGAATGCCCGGTGCACGATGACGCTCAGGACCAAGATCCTGCCCGCACCGATCGCGCCGGCGACGCTGGCGCGCGCGCCGCTACAGGCCCGGCTGGACGAGGCCCTGCACCGCCGCGTGACCACCGTCGTTGCCGGCGCGGGCTTCGGCAAGTCGACGCTGCTCGCGGCCTGGGCCCAGCGCCAGGACGTCGCCTGGTACACGCTCGGCGAGGAGGACGCCGCGCTCGCGACGCTCGGCCGCGGCCTGGTCGACGCGCTGCGCCTGCGCGTTCCCGACCTCCCCGTCGACCTCGCGGCCACGCCGGGCTCCGCGCGCGGCCCCGATGCGAGCGCCGACGAGGCCGCCCGCGCCGACGCCTTCGCCGCGGCGCTGTCGGAGGCGCTGCAGGAGCGTCTGCGCCGGCCGCTCGCGCTGGTCCTCGACGACCTCCACGCGCTGGCGCCCGGCGGCGCCGCGATGCGCGCGGTCGAGGCGCTCTGCCGCCAGGCGCCTGAGGCGTTGCACGTCGTGCTCGTGTCGCGCGCCGAGCCCGCGTTCTCGATCGACCGGCTGCGCGGGCAGGGCCAGGTCCTCGAGCTCGGCGGCGCCGACCTCGCCTTCGACGCCGACGAGGTGCGTGCGGTGCTCGAGGCCGAGCTCGACGGCGACGCGCGCGAGCTCGGCGCCACGCTGCATGCCGTGACCGAAGGCTGGCCCGCGGCCGTCCGCCTCGCCTGCGAGGCGATGCGCGCGCTGGCCCCGGCGCAGCGCGGCGCCGCCGTCGAGCGCCTGCGCCGTCCCGGCGGCGCGCTGTTCGGCTACCTGGCGCGCGAGGTGCTCGCGCAGGAACCGCCCGGCGTGCTCGAGCTGGTCCGCGTGGCCGCACGCCTGGAGCGCGTCGATCCCGGGCTGTGCGCCGCGCTGGGGGTCGAGGGGGCTCCCGAGGCGCTCGGCTCGCTCGCGCGCCGCGGCCTGTTCGCCGAGAGCCACGGATCGCTCGACGGCTGGTTCTCGCCCACGGGGCTGATGCGCGACGTGGCGCTCGCGTCGCTTCCGCTGGCCGACGCCGACCTGCGCGAGCTGCACGCCCGCGCGGCCGGCTGGTACGCGGCGCACGGCGAGCCCGCGCTGGCGCTGCGCTCGTGGCGGGCGATCGGCGACGACGCGGCGACCGCCGGTCTGCTCGCCCAGCACGGCGCGACGCTGCTGCGCGATGGCTCGGTCGAGGCCGTCGTCGAGGCGGGCGACGCGATGCCCGCCGCCCACCGCGACGCCGGGCTGGAGCGCCTCCTGGGCGAGGCGCACCAGCTGCGCGGCGACTGGGACGAGGCGCTCGCGTGCCTGGGCCGCGCGGCGGGACCCGCGGGCACGATCGACCCCGGATTGGCGTGGCGCATCGGCCTCATCCATCACCTGCGCGGGCACCTCGACGAGGCGCTCGCGGCCTACCAGCGCGGGCACGACGACTCCGAGCCGTCGAGCGACGCGGCGCTGCTGTACGCGTGGCACGCCAGTGCCCTCTGGCTGCGCGGCGACGCCGACGGGTGCCGGGCGCTCGCCATCGCGCGCCCACGAGGTGGCCGTGGCCAGCGGCGAGGACCGCGCGCTGGCGGCGGCCCACACCGTGCTGGCCATGCTCGCCGCGCTCGAGGGCGACCGCGCCGGCAACGACGCCCATTACCTGCGCGCCCTCGACCACGCCGAGCGCGCCGGCGATGTCCTGCAGGTCATCCGCATCCGTGTCAACCGCGGCTCGCGCAACCTGGAGGAGGGCGCCTACGAGGCCGCGATCGTCGAGCTGGATCTCGCCATCCGCCTGGCCGACCTCGGCGGGTTCGGCGCCTTCCGCGCCCTGGCGCTGACCAACCGCGGCGAGTCGCGCCTGCGCCTGGGCCGTCTGGAGGAGGCGATCGCCGACCTCGACGCCGCGCGCCTGATCTACCAGCGGCTGGGCTCCGACGACGTCGCCTACCCGTTGGGCATCCTCGGCGACGTCTACCGCGAGCGCGGCGACGTGGCGCTCGCGCGCGCTGCCTACGAGGAGGCGGCGCGGCGCGGCGACGCCATGGGCGACCTGCAGGCGCTCGTGCCCGCGCTGGCCGGCCTCGCGCGCGTGCTCGCGGGCGACGACCCCGAGCAGGCGGCCGCCGTCGCCCATCGCGCCGCGGGCTACGGGGCCGGCATGGGCGAGGCGGCCGCCCTGCTCGCCGTCGGCCACGTCGCGCTGGCCGCCGCCGACCGCGACGGAGCCGCGCGGGCGGCCGCGCAGGCCGGGGCGGCGGCGCGCGGGCGCCGCGATCGGGCCCGCATGGCCGAGGCGCTCGAGCTCGAGGGCCTGTCGGGCGCGACCGAGCGCGCGCGCCACGCAGCGCTCGAGCAGGCCGTCGCGATCTGGCACGAGCTCGGCAATCCCCTCGGCGAGGCACGCGCGCAGCTCGCGCTCGCCCTGGCGCTGCCCGGGCGAGCGCGGCCGGCCGCCGCCCGCGAGGCCGAGGCGCGCCTGCGCGAGCTCGGCGCGCGCCCGCAGATGCCCGCCGGCGATCCCCGAGCCCTCCGCCGCGGTGGCCATCGAGGCGCTCGGGCGCTTTCGCGTGCTGCGCGAGGGCGTCGCCGTCCCGCGCTCGGCCTGGCGCTCGCGCAAGGCGCGCGACCTGCTCAAGATGCTCGTGGCGCGCCACGGGCGCCCCGTCTCGCGCGACGCGCTCATCGAGGCGCTGTGGCCCGAGGAGGACCCCGCGCCGCTGCGCCAACCGCCTGTCGGTGGCGCTCAGCACGCTGCGCGGCGTGCTCGACGCCGAGCGGCGCTTCGACGCCGACCACTTCGTCGTCTCCAGCGCCGGCGCCGTGTCGCTCGACCTCGAGCACGTCGCCGTCGACCTCGAGGCCTTCCTGCGCGAGGCGGCGGCCGGCCTGGCGCTGCACGACGAGGGCATCGCGGACGCGGCCCACGCCCGGCTCTCGGCCGCCGAGGCCGCCTACGCCGGCGACCTGCTGGAGGAGGACCTCTACGAGGACTGGGCGGTCGCGGCGCGCGAGCAGGCAAGAGACATGTACGTCCGCGTGGCCCGCTGCCTGGCCGCCGACGCGCATGCCGCCGGCGACCACGACGGCGCGGTGCGCTTCCTGCTGCGCGTGCTCGAACGCGACGCCTACGACGAGGAGGCGCATCTCGCGCTCGTGCTCGCGCTGGTCGACGCAGGCCGTCACGGCGAGGCCCGCCGCGCCTTCCGCGTCTACCGCGGGCGCATGGACGAGGTCGGGGTCGAGCCGGCCTCGTTCCCCGCCTCCGCGCCTGTTTAAGACGGTTCGAACCCGTGGCCGCGAGCATCGCGCCCGATGGAGACGTTCCTCGTCCGCGTGTGGGTCCCGTCCGAGCCGACCGATTCTGGGTCGACTCCGACGTTGCAAGGGCTCGCACAGCACGTCCGCTCCGGCGTGGCCACCGCGTTCACCGAAAGCGAGCAGCTCTGCGACTGGCTCGCCGCCATGGCAGCGGAGCAGCGGGGGGTGGGCAAGCGCGGGAGGGCGGCCGAGGGGGAGCCATCCCTAGGGGGCTAACTCCGGGCCGGGGTCCGTGTGCGACCCCGGCCCGAGCTTTCCGTTGCGCGTGAGCTACCCGCCGACGGTCGTATCATCGACGCAGTGGAATTGGCCGACAGGGTCAAGCAGGACCTCACCGTGGCGATGAAGGCGGGCGAGAAGGGCCGTGTCTCGGCCCTGCGCCTCGTCCTCTCCGAGCTGCAGAAGGCGGCCAAGGAGGGCGACGGCGACGAGCTCGCCGTCCTGCGCCGCGAGCGCAAGCGCCGCCACGAGTCCGCGACCGCCTTCCGCGACGGCGGGCGTCCCGAGCTGGCCGAGGCCGAGGAGGCCGAGGCGCAGGTCATCGAGGCCTACCTGCCGGCCGAGCTCTCCGACGACGAGCTGCGCGCGATCGTGGCCGAAGCGGTCGCCGAGACCGGGGCGAGCTCGCCGAGGGACATGGGCCAGGTCATGAAGGCGTCGATGGCGCGCGTCGCCGGCCGCGCCGACGGCAAGCGCGTCTCCGCGCTGGCCCAGGAGGCGCTGCGGGGCTGATGCGCCGCCAGCTCGAGCTCTCCAACGAGGTCGCCGCCGCCCTCAGCGGCTCCAACGACCAGATCCTGCGCGCGCTCGAGGCCCACGTCGACTGCGAGCTGTTCCTGCGCGGCAACGTCATCACGCTCGACGGCGAGGCCGAGGCGGTCGCCGCCGCCGCGGTCGTCGTGCGCGAGCTGTCGGACCTCATCGAGCAGGGCCACGAGATCGCCGAGGGAACGATCGCCGCGGTGACCGACGCGCTGGACCAGCACGAGTCGCCGGCCGAGGTGCTCGAGGACGTCGTCTGGCGCCATCGCTCGACCCGGGTCGCGCCCAAGACGGTCAACCAGAAGCGCTACGTCGACTCCATCCGGCGCAACACGATCACCTTCGGGATCGGGCCGGCGGGCACCGGCAAGACCTTCCTGGCCGTGGCGATGGCGGCCGCCGCGCTCAGCCGCCGCGAGGTCAACCGCATCATCCTCACGCGCCCCGCGGTCGAGGCCGGCGAGCGGCTGGGCTTCCTGCCCGGCGACCTCATGGCCAAGATCGATCCGTACCTGCGCCCGCTGTTCGACGCGCTGCACGACATGATCGACCCCGAGAAGGTCGCCACCCACCTCGAGCGCAACGTGATCGAGGTGGCGCCGCTGGCCTTCATGCGCGGGCGCACGCTCAACGACTCGTTCGTGATCCTCGACGAGGCGCAGAACACGAGCCCCGAGCAGATGAAGATGTTCCTCACCCGCCTGGGCTTCAACTCGAAGATGGTCATCACCGGCGACATCACGCAGATCGACCTCCCGCGCGACCAGCGCTCGGGGCTCGTCGTGGTCAGCGAGATCCTCGAGGCCGTCGAGGGCGTCCAGTTCGTGCGCTTCGGCGGCGCCGACGTCGTGCGCCACCGCCTCGTGCAGCGCATCGTCGAGGCCTACGACGAGCACTCCGAGCGCGCCGCGCCCGAGCTGCGCCCCGCCCAGCCCGACCGCCGCGCGCGTAGCCGAGTGCTCGACGTCGACGTCATCGGCGACGGCGGCCCGCGAGGCCCCGTCGCGGGCCGAGGTCGAGCGGATGGTCGGCATCGCGTTCGCCTCCGCCGGCGTGGAGGAGGGCCACGTCGCGGTCGAGTACGTCGACGCCCGACCGGATCGCCTCGCTCAACCGCGAGTTCCGCGGACACGCGGGGCCGACCGACGTGCTCTCCTTCCCGGTCGACGGCGACGGGCCCGTCGGCCGGCCCGCGCGAGCTGGGCGACATCGTCATCTGCCCGGCGCACACCGAGGATCTGCGCGAGGCGGTCGTGCACGGCGCGCTGCACCTCACCGGCATGGACCACGAGACCGACGACGGGGAGATGCTCGCCCTCCAGGCCGAGCTGCTGACGTGGTAGCCGCGCCCGTCACCCGCGCGGGCTTCGTCGCGCTCGCCGGGCGCCCGAACGTCGGCAAGTCGACGCTCGTCAACGGCATGGTCGGCCGCAAGGTGGCGATCGTCTCGGACAAGCCGCAGACGACGCGACGGGCCATCCGCGGCGTGGCCAGCACCGAGCGACACGCAGCTCGTGCTCGTCGACCTGCCGGGCGTGCAGCGCCCGCGCGACGCGCTGACCGAGCGCATGCAGCATCGCGTCGAGTCCGAGATGGCGGAGTCCGACGCCGCGCTCTTCGTCGTCAACGCCGAGGAGGGCGTCGGCCCCGGCGACCGCTTCATCGCGGGCGCGCTGCGCGGCGCCGGCGTGCCGGTCGTCATCGCGGTCAACAAGGTCGACCGGCTCGACCGCGCCGCACACCCTGCAGGCCCTGACCGACGCGGCGGCGCTCGACGTCGCCGACGAGATCTTCCCCGTCAGCGCGCGCAACGGCCGCGGCGTGGCGGCGCTGCGCGGGCACCTCGCCGCGCTCATGCCCGAGAGCCCCTTCCTCTTCCCGGCGCAGGAGAGCTCCGACCAGCCGCGCGACGTGCTGATGGCCGAGCTCGTGCGCGAGCAGGTGCTGCGGCGCACCTTCCAGGAGGTCCCGCACGCCGTCGAGGTCGTGATCGACGACGTGCGAGGACCGCGAGGATGGCCTGACCCTGGTGCGCGCGCTCGTGTGGGTCGAGGCCGAGTCGCAGAAGGGGATCCTCATCGGCGCCGGCGGGCGGATGATCAAGGCGGTGGGCACCGCCGCCCGGCGCGAGCTCGAGCGCGAGCTGGGCACGCGCGTGCACCTCGACCTGTCGGTGCGGGTGCGCCGCGGGCTGGCGCGGCGACGACGCGCTGCTGGACCGGCTGGGCATCGAATGAGCGGAGCCATCGTGGCCGATCGGCGGCGGCGGGTTGGCCGAGGAGCCCGACAACCCGCTCCTGGACGGCTTCGTGCTGAGCCTGGCGCGCCGCGAGCGCCCGCGCGTCTGCTTCCTGGCCACCGCCAGCGGCGACAGCGAGCGCTACGTCGCGAGCTTCTACCGTGCCTGCGCGGCGCACGACTGCCGCCCGTCCGATCTCGCGCTCTTCGACCGCCAGGTGGTCGACCTGCGCCGCTTCGTGCTCGAGCAGGACGTCGTCTACGTCGGCGGCGGCAACACCGCGTCGCTGCTGGCGGTGTGGCGAGCGCACCGCGTCGACGCCGATCCTGCGCGAGGCGCTCGACGCCGGCGCCGTGCTGTGCGGCGTGAGCGCCGGCATGAACTGCTGGTTCGAGGCCTCGACGACCGACTCCTTCGGCTCCGACCTCGAGCCGCTCCACGACGGGCTGGGCTTCGTGGCCGGCAGCGCGTGCCCGCACTACGACGGCGAGGCACAGCGCCGCCCGCTCTATCACCGCCTGGTCGCGGCCGGCTTTCCCTCCGGCTGGGCGGCCGACGACGGCGCCGCGCTGCACTTCGACACCGACGGTGGGCTCGTCGAGGTCGTCGCGTCGCGGGAGGGCGCTCGCGGCTACCGCGTCGAGCGCCGGCCCGACGGTGCCGCCATCGAGCAGCCGCTGCCTACGCGCTACCTGTGGTGACGCGCCAACACGGCGTTTGATGCCTCCTATGGGTCGTTTGACCCACCGGGGGCGGGGGAAGGCCGCGGGTCACGGGGGACCAGGAGAGACCCGTGAGGACGGAGGGATTGCCCGTGTCAGTTCCCGCAGAGCCCGACTGGACAGCGCTCGCGCGCAGCCCCCAGTTCCGCGAGCTTATGGCGAGCCGGAGGCGCTTCCTGGTCGCCGGCACGGCCTTCTACTCCGGGTACTTCCTGGCCTATCTGTGCCTGCTCGGGTTCGCCCCGGACACGATGAACAAGTACCTGTTCGGCAGCGTGTCCTACGCGCTGGCGGGTGGGATGAGCCTCGTCGTCCTGGCCTTCGCGATGGCCTTCCTGCACGCGCGCAAGTCGGGGGAATGGGAGCGGATGGCGCACGCGGTGCTCGCCGGTGCGCAACCCGCCGAAGCGCGCTTCACCAAGGTCGCCGCGCATGACGGGAGCGTCCGATGACCACCACGCTCGCCGCCATCGGCGACTTCAACGGGCTGGCCGTCGCGATCTTCGCGGTCGTCCTTGCGATCACGCTCGTCATCACCTGGTGGGCCGCCAAGCGCAATCGCAGCGCGACCGACTTCTACACGGCCGGGCGCGGCGTGGCCGGCGCCTTCAACGGCATCGCCACCGCGGGCGACTACCTGTCGGCGTCGACCTTCCTCGGCTACGCCGGCCTCATGTACCTCTTCGGCTTCGACGGCTGGATCATCGGCCTGGGGGCGATGCTCTCGTTCCTGCCGGTGCTCTACCTGCTCGCCGACCGGATGCGCAACGCCGGCAAGTTCACGGTGGCCGACGTGCTCAGCTACCGGCTGCGCCGGCGCCCGGTGCGGATCGCCGTGGCCATCAACACGCTGCTCATCTGCGGCATCTACCTCACCGCCCAGCTCGTGGGCGCGGGCTCGCTCATCGAGGCCCTGGCCGGCATCAGCTTCGCGCCCGCCGTCCTCATCTGCGGGATCTTCATGGTGATCTACGTCGTCTTCGGCGGCATGCTCGCCACGACGTGGGTGCAGATCATCAAGGCCGGAATGCTGATGACCGCCGGCGTCGTCATCAGCGTCGCGGTGCTGGCGAAGTTCAACTTCAGCCCGTCCGAGCTGCTCAACAAGGCGGCGGCCGAGCATCCCGAGGGCAAGGCGATCCTGGGCCCGGGTACCTACCTGACGACGCCGGCGCTCGTCATCTCCACCGGGCTGACGATCTTCATCGGCACGGCGGGCCTGCCGCACATCCTCATGCGCTTCTTCACGGTCCCCGACTCGAAGGCCGCGCGCGTCTCGGTGGTGTGGACGATCAGCATCATCGCCATCTTCACCGCGCTCGTGACCGTGATGGGCTTCGGGGCCCGCGCGATCCTGGGCGGCGGCGCCGAGGAGGCCGTCGGCAAGGGCGGCAACCTGGCCGCCCCGCTGCTGGCCCAGAGCCTCGGCGGCGGCGAGGGGACCACGGGCGGCGACATCGCCCTGGCGCTCTTCTCGGCCGCGGCCTTCGCCACCATCCTCGCGGTGGTGGCCGGCCTGGTCATCGCGGCGTCGGGCGCCATCGCGCACGACCTGTGGGCCAACCTCAGCGGCCGCGAGGACGAGGAGTCCGAGCGCAAGGTGGCGCGCATCGCCGCCGTCGGCGTGGGCGTCGCCGCGATCGTCGGCACGCTGCTCGTGGGCACCGGCTTCAACGTCACCGTCCTCGTGAGCATGGCCTTCGTGTTCGCGGCGAGCGCGAACTTCCCGCCGCTCATCCTCGCCCTGACCTGGCGGCGCTTCAACACCACGGGCGCGCTCGTGGGCGTCGCCTTCGGCATCGTCGCCTCGGTGGTCATGATCGTGCTCAGCCCACCGGTGTGGCCGGGCCCGGACTCGCAGGGCTCGCCGTCGTCGCTGACCTTCCCCGGCCTCGTGACGATCCCGATCGGCTTCTTCGGCTGCTGGCTGGGGACCGTGCTCGGCAAGCGCGACAGCCAGGACGAGTACTCGTTCGACGAGCTGCTGGTGCGCTCGGAGACCGGCCTCGGATCCGAGGGCGGGCCGACGCTCGAGCCGCGCGGCCAGGCCCCTGGCGTCGCCGCACCCACGCCCGAGCCGGTGGCGTAGCTACAGGCGCCGGGCCAGCTCGTCGGCCAGCGTCCGCACCTCGGCGAGGCCGAGGTGCGGCGCGGCCACGTAGGGCAGCGTCGTCACGTGCGCGCTCGCGTGGCGGCGCAGCCGGCGCAGCTGGCCCTGCTGCGTGCTGGCCTGGCCGTGCTGGCGGCGCGCGGCCGCGGCCATCGGCGCCGGGACCTCGCCGTCGCGGGCGAGCAGGCGATCGACGTCGGCGGCGCTGAAGCGCCGCGGCACCACGCCGTTGACGACCACGGCATCGAGCGGGCGCCCGACCGCGCCGGCCACGCGCTCCTCGAGGTCGAGCGTCTCGGAGACCGACAGCTCCGCCGGGAGCGCCACGGCGACGAGCGCGCTGCGCGCCGGGTCCTCCAGCAGCGCCGTCACCTTGCGCGCCTGGGTGGCGATCGGACCGACCCGCGCGATCTCGGCGAACGTGTGCGGCGTGCGCAGCATGCCGACGCCGTGGCCGCTCGCCGGGCCGTCGAGGACCACGAGGTCGTAGCCGCGCGCGCCCTTGACCCAGCGCTCGCGCCGCCCGAGCTCCCACGCCTTGGTGATGGCCACCAGCTCGCGCGCGCCCGGCGCTGCGTTGACGAAGGCCGCGAACGCGTTGGAGTGCGTGAGCAGCCCGACGAGCCGCCGCGAGCCGATCTGGCGCCCGGCCCACTCCTCGAGCGCCACGACCGGGTCGATCGTGGTCGACCACAGCCCCTCCTCGAGCTGCGACCTCGCGCCCCGGTCGCGGCGCGTCGACGCCGTAGAGCCCGGCGGCCCGCGCCTGGCCGGCCACCTCGCACAGGACGACGCGCCGGCCGTCGCGCGCGGCGGCCAGCGCCGTCGCCAGGGCGACGGTCGTCTTGCCCACGCCGCCCTTGCCGGTGACGAAGGCCAGCTCAACGCCGTCGAAGACGCTCATCCTTCCCCTCGGGGTACCACGTAGGCTCAGTCATGGTGCATCGTCGTCTCCGAACCGCGACTGATGGAGTCCTACCGGACGTGCCGGCGCCTGCAGCGCCGCCACGACCCGACCTACTACTACGCGACGCGCTGCCTGCCGCGCGAGGTCCAGCCCGCCGTCCATGCTCTCTACGGCTTCGTGCGCGGCGCGGACCAGATCGTCGACGGCCCCGGGCGCCCGCCGGCCGGGTCGCCGCGGCGCGAGGCGCTCGACGCCTGGCAGGCCGAGCTCGAGCGCGGGCTGCTCGGCGGGCACAGCGATCACCCGGTCATCGCCGCGCTGGTCGACGCCGGGCCGCGCCACGGGCTGCCGCTGCACCTGCTGGGGCGCTACATGGACTCGATGCGCGTCGACTGCGACGAGCCGGTGCGGATCGCCTCGCGCGCGCAGCTCGACGACTACATGGAGGGCAGCGCGGCGACCGTCGGGCGCGTCATCTCGCCGCTGCTGGGCGCGCCGGAGCCCGAGGCGGTCGCGCGCCTGGGCGTCGCCTTCCAGCTGACGAACTTCATCCGCGACGTGCCGATCGACTGGGACCTCGACCGCGTCTACCTGCCGGGGCTGCCCGAGGACGACCTGCGCGCCGGCGCCGCCAGCGACTCGGTGCGCGAGCGCGATCGCCCAGGAGGTCGCGCGCGCCCGCGGCCTGTTCGCCGAGACCGCCGGAGTGGCCCTCGCGCTGGCGCCCGGGATGCGCCACGGCGTGCGCGTGGCGCGCGCGGTCTACGCCCAGCGTGCTCGATCGCGTCGAGGGCAACGGCTACGACGTGCTCGGCGCGCGAGCGCGCCTGCGCCCGTGGGAGGCGGCGCGGGCGGCAGTGGGGCGATGAGCGCCGACGTCCTCATCTGCGGCGCGTCGTTCGCCGGGCTCGCCGTCGCGCGCGAGCTCGCCGGCGCCGGCGCCGACGTGCTCGTCGTCGACCGCTACGAGATCGGGGCGCGCGCGACCTCGGCCTGCGCGGCGCCGACGCCGTGGCTGCACGCGATGGGGGTCGCGAGCGCCATCCGCCGCGAGCTGCCGGCGATGACCTTCACCACGCCGCACGGGACGGTGCGCTACCGCCTGCCGTGGAGCTGGTCGGCCTTCGACTACCGCGAGCTGTGCGCGGGGCTGTGGGCGCAGTGCGGCGACGCGCGCTTCGAGCTGGCGAAGGTCGACGGGCGAACGGGCCTGACGATCCACACCGACCGCGGCGACCGCGTGGCGCCGCTCGTCGTCGACGCGATGGGCTGGCGGCGCGTCCTCACCGAGCCTCACCACCAGCCGCCGGATGCGCCGCTGAGCCGCGGCCTCGAGGTCCACCCCGATGCCCAGGGCGACGGCGACGCCCTCGACGTGTGGGTCGAGCGCTCGCTCGTGCGCCGCGGCTACGGCTGGCGCGTCCCCGCCGGCGGCGAGGCGCGCATCGGCGTGGGCTCCTACGACCCGCATCAGCACGTCCGCGCGCCCACCGACGCGCTCGCCGCCCGCGTCGACGCCCCGGCCGTGCGCTACCAGGGCAACTGGTTCCCGCACCGCCTGCGCGCGGCCACCGACGGCGAGGTCCTCTACGTCGGCGACAGCGCCGGGCACTGCTTCCCGCTCTCGGGCGAGGGGATCCGCACCGCGTTCTACTTCGGCATCGCGGCCGGCCGCGAGCTGCGCGCCGTGATCGCGCGCGACAAGACCCGCGAGCGGGCGCTGGCCGACTACGCGGCCTTCCACGACGCCCACGCGCCGGCCTTCCGGCGCGCGCTGCGCCTGCAGCGCCTCGTCCCGGCGCTCCCGCCGCGGGTGCTGACCCTCGCCCTGCGGGCGCTCGAGCGCCCAGCCGCTGGTCGATCGCGCCTTCGGCTGGTACCTCGAACAGGCCCATCCGCGGCTGGCTGGCACAATCAGCGACTAGATGGAGATCGCCTACGACGAGCGCGGCCTCGTCCCGGTCGTCGTCCAGGACTGGCGGACGGGGGAGGTGCTGACCCTCGCCTACGCCAACGCGGAGGCGGTCGCCCGCACGCGCGACGACCGGGGAGCTCCATCTCTGGAGCCGCTCGCGCGGCGAGCTGTGGCACAAGGGCGCGACCTCGGGCCACACCCAGCGCGTCCGGGCGCTGCGCCTGGACTGCGACGGCGACGCGCTGCTCGCGCTCGTCGAGCCCAACGGGCCGGCGTGCCACACGGGCGAGCGCACGTGCTTTCACAACGGCGAGCTCGAGCCGCGCGCCCCGCACGAGGCGCTGCCGGCGCTCGAGCGCACGCTCGCCGATCGCGCGGCCCAGCGGCCGGCGGGCTCCTACACCGTCGAGCTGCTCGACGACCCGCCGTCGATCGGCGCCAAGGTCCAGGAGGAGGCCGAGGAGGTCGCCCGCGCGGCGCGCGAGGAGCCCGACGAGCGCGTCGACGAGGAGGCCGCCGACGTGCTCTATCACCTCACCGTGCTGCTGCACTCGCGCGGCCGCGGGCTCGGCGACGCCGAGGAGGTGCTCAATGGCCGTCGCCGCTGATCGATCGGCGCTGCGCGTCGAGCCGTCGCTCGACGAGGTGCGCGAGCTGGCGCGCGAGCACAACCTCGTCGCCCTGCGCCACAGCTTCATCGACGACCTCGAGACGCCGGTCAGCGCCTTCCTGAAGCTGCGCGGGCGCGACCCGCAGTTCCCCGCCTTCCTGCTGGAGTCCGCCGAGCAGGGCCAGCGCGTCGGGCGCTTCAGCTTCATCGGCGTGCGCCCGCGCAAGGTCGTGCGCTGGTCGCTGGGCGACGACGGCGACCCCTACGCGCTGGCCGCCGCGGAGGTCGCCGCCTTCAGTCAGGCGCCGTTCCCCGAGGCGCCGCCGTTCGCCGGCGGCGCGGTCGGCTTCTTCGCCTACGACCTCGTGCGCACGGTCGAGCCGCTGGGCGATCCGAACCCCGACCCGGTCGGGCTGCCGGACATGGCGCTGATGCTGTCCGACGTGCTCGTGGTCTTCGACCACCTCAAGCACACGATCACGATCCTCGTCAACGTCTACGTCGACGACGGCGAGTTGCAGGACGCGTACGCCGACGCGCTGGCCACCATCGAGAAGGCGCGCCGGCTGCTCGCCGGGCCGGTGCCCGCCATCGAGCCCACGCCGTCGCGGGCGCGCCCGACCTTCGCCTCCAACATGCCGCGCGAGCAGTTCGAGGGCATGGTCGCGCGGATCGTCGAGTACGTCCATGCCGGCGACGCCTTCCAGGTCGTGCCCTCCCAGCGCTGGAGCGCCGACCTCGACGCCGATCCGTTCTCGATCTACCGAGGCCTGCGGGTGGTCAACCCGAGCCCGTACATGTACTTCCTGGACTTCATGGACTTCCAGATCGCCGGCGCCTCGCCCGAGCCGCTGCTGACCGTGGCCGGCCGCCACGCCTCCACGCGCCCGGTCGCCGGCACGCGCCCGCGCGGCGGCGACGCCGCCGAGGACGCGGTGATCGCCGACGGGCTGCTGGCCGACGAGAAGGAGCGCGCCGAGCACGTGATGCTCGTCGACCTCGGGCGCAACGACCTCGGGCGGGTGTGCGAGTACGGCACCGTCGCGGTCGACAACTTCATGGCGGTCGAGACCTACTCGCACGTCATGCACATCGTCTCGTCGGTCTCGGGCACGCTGCGCGAGGAGGTCGGGCCGATGGACGCGCTGCGCTCGGTGCTGCCCGCCGGCACGCTCTCGGGCGCGCCCAAGGTCCGCGCGATGCAGATCATCGACGAGCTCGAGCCGATCAAGCGCGGCGGCTACGGCGGCGCGATCGGCTACCTCAGCTACACGGGCGACCTCGACACCTGCATCCACATCCGCACGGTGGTCATCAAGGATGGCGTCGCCCACGTGCAGGCCGGCGGCGGCACCGTGGCCGACGCCCAGCCCGCCTACGAGTTCCTGGAGTCCGAGGCCAAGGCCAGGGGCGTGCTGCGGGCGATCGAGATGGCGCTGGAGCAGCCCGACTGGCCCTAGATGGCTAGCGCCGCGCCGCAGTCGGGCTCACCGTAGCGGTAGCAGTCGGCTCCGGACTCGAAGAGCTGGATCTCAGCTCGATCGGCCACAATGGCCCGCGTGAGCCCTTCCGCGCAGCGCGTGCTCGTCGTCGACAACTACGACTCCTTCACCTACAACCTCGTCCAGTACCTGGGCGAGCTGGGCTGCGAGCTCGAGGTCGTGCGCAACGACCGCGCCACCGTCGACGAGCTGCTGGCGCGCAGCTTCGACCGCGTCGTCGTCTCGCCGGGGCCGTGCACGCCCAACGAGGCCGGCATCTCGGTCGACGTGATGCGCCGCTTCCCCGAGGCCGGCGTGCCGACCCTCGGGGTGTGCCTGGGCCACCAGTCGCTCGCGCAGGCCTTCGGCGGCACGGTCATCCGCCATCTGCCCGTCCACGGCAAGACCACCAGGATCGAGCACGACGGCCGCACGATCTTCGCCGGCCTGCCCTCGCCGCTCACCGTCGGGCGCTACCACTCGCTGGTGGTCGACGAGAACGTCCCCGACTGCTTCGAGATCTCCGCCAGCGGCGGCGGCGTCGTGATGGCCATCCGCCACCGCGACCTGCCGGCCGAGGGCGTCCAGTTCCATCCCGAGTCGGTGCTCACGGACGAGGGCAAGCGGCTGCTGGCGAACTTCCTGGACTAGTGGGCCCCCCGCAAACGTTCCACCCGAAGTCCCGGGCGCCGATCACCGCCATGCGGCGTCCTCGACCCTCGAAATCCCAAAGGGATTCCTTCGGGTCTGCGTCCTTGCCTGGCGGCGCCGGCATCCCGGGCTTTCGGGCGCAACGTTCACGGGAGACCCACTAATGCCTGGCGACACCCTGACCCGGGCCATCGACGCCCTCGCGTCGGGCCGCGACCTGGCCCAGGAGGAGGCGGCCGCGGTCCTGGCCGAGATCATGGCCGGCAACGCCTCCGAGGTGCAGATCGCGGCGTTCCTCATCGGGCTGCGCACGAAGGGCGAGACCGTCGACGAGCTGGCCGGCCTGGCGGGCACCATGCGCGCGCTGTCGACGCCCGTGCCCTGCGATCGCGCCGACCTGGTGGACACCGCGGGCACCGGCGGCGGGCGCCCGACGTTCAACGTCTCGACCACCGCGGCGCTCATCGCCGCCGGGGCCGGTTGCGCGCTGGCCAAGCACGGCAACCGCTCGGCCACCAGCCTGTCGGGCAGCGCCGACGTCCTCGAGGCTCTCGGCGCACGCATCGACCTCGCGCCCGCCGCCGTGGCCCGCTGCATCGACGAGGCCGGCTTCGGCTTCATGTTCGCCCCCGCGCACCACCAGGCCACGCGCTTCGTCGTGCCGGTGCGCAAGGAGCTCGCGGTGCGCACGATCTTCAACTTCCTCGGGCCGCTGACCAATCCGGCGGGGGCCCGGCGCCAGCTCATCGGGGTCTCCGACGCCGCCTATCTGGAGCGCATGGCGGGCGCGCTGGCGCGACTGGGGGTCGATCGTGCGTTGGTAGTGTCCAGCGAGGATGGACTCGACGAGATGAGCACGTCCGCGCCGACCCACGTCGTCGAGGTCAACGGCGACGCCATCGAGCGCTACGTCGTCGCACCGCAGGACGTGGGGCTGGAGCTGACCGCCCCGGACGCCGTGACCGGTGGGACCCCCGACGTCAACGCGGCGACGACGCGCGCGATCCTCGCGGGCGAGCCCGGCCCGGCGCGCGGCCTGGCCCTGCTCAACGCGGGGGCCGCGATCTACGCCGCGGGTGTCGCCGACAGCCTGCGCGAGGGCGTCGAGGCCGCCCGCGAGGCGGTCGACTCCGGGGCGGCGCTGCGCACCACGGACGCCTACCTCGAGCTGTCGCGGCAGCTGGCGGACTCGTGAGTGTCCTCGAGCGCATCGTCGACGCCACGCGCGCGGACGTGGCGCGCCGCCGGCGGGCCGTCCCGCTCGCCGAGCTCGAGCTGCGCGCGGCCGGTACCCGGGAGGACCGGCCCTTCTCCGAGGCGCTCACGCTGCCGGGCATCTCGGTCATCGCCGAGCACAAGCGCCGCTCCCCGAGTGCCGGCGAGATCCGCCGCGACTCGACGGTGATCGACATCGTGGGCGCCTACGAGCGCGGCGGCGCCGCGGCGCTGTCGATCCTCACCGAGGAGCGCCACTTCGGCGGCTCGCTCGACGACCTGCGCGAGGCGCGCGCGGCGAGCGCCCTGCCGATCCTGCGCAAGGACTTCGTCGTCGACCCCTACCAGGTCTACGAGTCGACGGTGGCCGGGGCCGACGCGATCCTGCTCATCGTCGCCGCGCTCGACGACGACGATCTGCGCCTCCTGCACCGTGAGGCGCTGGGCCTCGACCTCGACGTCCTCGTCGAGGTCCACGACGAGGAGGAGCTCGAGCGGGCGCTGGACGTGGTCGACGCCGACGTCATCGGGATCAACAACCGCGATCTCGGCGACTTCACGGTCGACGTCGAGCGCACCTACGAGCTGCTCAGCGACGTGCCCGCGGGCAAGACGGTCGTCTCGGAGTCCGGCTTTCACACCCGCGAGCAGCTCGACGACCTCGAGCGCGTGGGGGTCGACGCGGTGCTCGTCGGCGAAGGGCTGATGCGCGCGCCCGACGTGGAGGCCGCGTGTCGTGCGCTGACCGGGCTCGAGGGAAGCGATTCAGAAGCGCTTTAGGAATCCTGAACTCGTGTTCATGGAGGATTAAGCACGGGATCGGATCCTCATCCCATGCAGCGCAGCATCTGGCCGGTCGCGATCGCGTCGGCCGTCATCGGCGCAGTCGCAGCGGTCGGGCTCGTGGAGGGGCTCGGCACCGGCTCGAGCAGGACCACGACCACGCTCGTGCAGCAGGCCCCGTTCGGCGGCTCGGACACCGCGGCTGACAGCAACACCGGGCTCACCGCGGGCGACATCTACAAGCGCGACGCGCCCGGAGTGGTGTTCGTACGAGCGCAGATCGTGCAGCGCACGGAGTCGCCCTTCGACTTCGGGCTGCCCCAGGTCCAGCGCGGCGAGGCGACCGGCTCGGGCTTCGTCATCGACAAGGCCGGCACCATCCTCACCAACGCCCACGTCGTCAACGGCGCGACCAAGGTCACCGTCCAGTTCGAGAACAAACAGGCCGTCGAGGCCAAGGTGCTGGGCAAGGACGAGTCCACCGACGTCGCGCTGCTGCGGGTCGATCCCGAGGGGCTCAGGCTCGCGCCGCTGGCCCTGGGCTCGTCCAAGGGCGTACAGGTCGGCGATCCGGCCATCGCCATCGGCAATCCCTTCGGCCTGGAGCGCACGCTGACCACCGGGGTGATCTCCGCGGTCAAGCGCACGATCCAGGCGCCCAACAGCTTCGAGATCGACGACGTCCTGCAGACCGACGCGCCGATCAACCCGGGCAACTCCGGCGGTCCGCTGATCGACGCGACCGGCAAGGTGATCGGCATCAACTCGCAGATCGCCACCGGCGGCAGCGGCAGCAACGGCAGCGTGGGCATCGGCTTCGCCGTCCCGATCGACACCGCCAAGCAGATCATCCCCGACCTCAAGCAGTCCGGGCGCGTGGACCGCGGCTACCTCGGGCTCGATGCGCTGACCGTCGACAAGGCGCTGAAGGACATCGTGCCCGTCGGCCACGGCGCGCTCGTGCAGAAGGTGGCGCCCGGCGGCCCGGCCGACAAGGCGGGCATCCGCGCCGGGGAGCTGAGCGCCACGCTCGACAACCACCCGATCCAGCTGGGCGGCGACATCATCATCAAGGCCGCCGGCAAGGACATCCGCACCAACAACGACCTGCAGGCGGCCGTCGCCGACCGCACGTCGGGAGAGCGGATCAAGGTGACCTTGGTGCGCGGCGGCAAGGTCAAGACCGTCGAAGTCACGCTCGGGGAGCGCCCCAACGCGGTGACGGCGGGCCAGCCGTAGGCTGACCGGGCCCGCGCGTGGCCCTACGATGCGGGGGAATGTCCACCGACGTCCCCCGCATCAAGATCTGCGGCGTCACCACCCGCGACGACGCGCTGTTCGCGGTGGAGGCGGGCGCCTGGGCGGTCGGCTGCATCCTGTGGTCGGGCTCGCCGCGCGCCTGCGACCCCGCGGAGGCGGCACGCATCGCCACGGCGCTGCGCCGTCGCGCCCAGGTCTGCGGGGTGTTCGTCAACGCCCCGCTGGACGAGGTGGCCGGCATGGTCGACGGCATCGGGCTGACGATGGTCCAGCTGCACGGCGACGAGGGCCCGGCCTTCTGCTCGGAGGTCGCGCGGCGGACCGGCGCGAAGGTGATCAAGGCCGCCGCGGTGAGCGGCAAGGCAGACATCCGCGCGCTGGAGGCCTTCCATACCGACTACCACCTGCTCGACGCCCATCAGGCCGGGATGCGCGGCGGCACGGGGGAGACCTTCGACTGGGAGCTCGTGCGCTCGCGGCGATCGCGGATCCCGCTCGTGCTGAGCGGCGGGCTGCGCCCGGAGAACGTCGTCGAGGCGATCACCGCCGTGCGGCCGTTCGCCGTCGACACGGCCAGCGGGACCGAGGCGCGCCCCGGGGTCAAGGACCTCGAGAAGGTCACGGCCTTCATCGAGGCGGTCAACTCCACGCGCGCCGAGGTCCAGGTATGAGCAGCGCGGTCGAGCACCGCTACGGCCCCTACGGCGGCCAGTACGTCCCCGAGACGCTGATGCCCGCCCTGGCCGAGCTCGAGCAGGCGTGGGTCGCCGCGCGGGACGACGCCGGCTTCCGCGAGGAGCTCGACGTGCTGCTGCGCGACTTCGTCGGGCGCCCTTCGCCGCTGTACCTCGCCCATCGCCTCAGCGAGGTCGCCGGCCGGCGCCTGTACCTCAAGCGCGAGGACCTCAACCACACCGGCGCGCACAAGATCAACAACGCCATCGGCCAGGCGCTCCTGGCCCGGCGGATGGGCAAGCGGCGCATCATCGCCGAGACCGGCGCCGGCCAGCACGGGGTCGCGACCGCGACCGCCTGCGCGCTGATGGACCTCGAGTGCGTCGTCTACATGGGGGTGGAGGACATCCGCCGCCAGGCGCCCAACGTCCAGCGCATGAACCTGCTGGGCGCGACCGTGTCGCCCGTCGACGCAGGAGCCCGCACGCTGAAGGAGGCGTCGTCGGAGGCGATCCGCGACTGGACGACCAATGTCGCCACGACGCACTACATCATCGGCTCGGCGGTCGGCCCGGCGCCGTACCCCGCGATCGTGCGCGACCTGCAGCGCGTGATCGGCGACGAGGCGCGCGCACAGATCCTCGAGCGCGAGGGGCGCCTGCCCGACCGCGTGATCGCGTGCGTGGGCGGTGGCTCCAACGCGATCGGCATCTTCGCGCCCTTCGTGGCCGACGAGGGCGTCGAGCTCGTCGGCGTGGAGGCGGGGGGCGAGGCGCTCGAGCCCGGCCGCCACGGGGCGCCGCTCACCGTGGCCGGACGTCCCGGCGTCCTGCACGGGTCGCTGTCGGCTGTGCTGCAGGACGAGATGGGCCAGATCCTCGAGGCCCATTCGATCTCGGCCGGCCTGGACTATCCGGGCAGCGGGCCCGAGCACGCGCACCTGCGGGATATCGGGCGCGCCCGCTACCTCGCGGTCAGCGACGCCGAGGCCCTGGAGACCTTCAGGCGCGTGACGCGCCTGGAGGGGATCATCCCCGCGCTCGAAACCGCGCACGCGCTGCACTACGCGCTGGCGCCCGCCGACTCCGAGCTCGACATCGTCTGCTGCTCGGGCCGCGGCGACAAGGACCTGGCCGAGGTCCTCGCGCAGGCATGACGTCCGGCGCCGAGGCCATCGCGGCGGCCTTCGCCGGCCACGGGCGCCGCGCGGCGCTGATGCCCTACATGATGGGCGGCTTCCCCGACATGGACACGTCGCGGCGCATCGGCGAGGCGTACGCCGACGGTGGGGCCGACCTCGTCGAGCTGGGCATCCCGTTCAGCGATCCGCTGGCCGACGGACCGGTCATCCACGCAGCCGGCACCGTCGCGCTGCGCGCGGGGGCCACCACCCACGAGGTCCTCGCCGTCGGGCGCGCGGTGGCCGAGCGCGTGCCGGTGGTGGCGATGGTCTACACGAACCCCGTCATGGCGCGCGGCTTCGAGCGCTTCGCCGACGACCTTGCCGCGCACGGGCTCTCAGGGCTGATCGTGCCCGACCTGCCGCTCGAGGAGAGCGACGCGGTCCGCGCCGCCTGCGACGCCTGCGACCTGGCCCTGGTGCCGCTCGTGGCACCGACGACGCCGGACGAGCGCATGGCGCGCATCGGCGCCCGCGCCCGCGGCTTCCTGTATGCCGTCTCGGTCGCCGGCACGACCGGCGAGCGCGCCCCGCTGGCCGACGCCTTCGGGGAGATCGTGACGCGCGCCAAGGCGGCCACCGGGGTCCCGGTCGCGCTCGGATTCGGCATCGGGACGCCCGAGCAGGCGCGCCAGGCCGCCGACGCCGGGGCGGACGGCGTCATCGTCGGCAGCCGCCTGGTCCGCGCCGTGGCCGAGGCACAGGACGCTCCGGCCGCCGTGCACGACCTGGTGGCGCAGTTCGCCCAGGCCCTCAGATAGAATGCCCCCAGCACATGGGACTCGTTGTGGCCACCACCGTCGGCCTCGTGATCTGGATCGTCATGTGGGCCTTGGGGATCAAAGCGGTCGATGCGTTCATGATCACCCTTCTGCTGGTGGTCCTGGGCGCCACGATGCGCATCATCGCCCCCTACCTGCCGGGCAATCGCAACAGCTGACGGCGACGGCATGGACGAAGGTCCATTGCGTGACATCTCCGCGCTCCGCTAGGGTCGCGGGTCATATTAGGTATCGCTTTCCTTGAGGAGGGAAACTTGCGAGTACGTTCCCTGGCAGCTTCGGGCTGCCTCGTGGCCGCTCTTGCACTCGGTGTGGCCGCCTGCGGCGGCAGCGACGATGACAAGAGCAGCAGCTCTGGTGGCGGCAGCGAAGGCCGCACTGCGCTGACCATCTATTCGAGCCTGCCCCTGCAGGGCGACTCGCGACCCCAGTCGACCGACGTCGTCAACGGCGAGAAGCTGGCGCTGGAGGAGGCGGGCGGCAAGGTCGGCAAGTTCACGATCAAGTACGTCAGCCTCGATGACGCCACCGCGGCGGCGGGCAAGTGGGATCCGGGCCAGACCAGCGCCGACGCGCGCAAGGCCGCCCAGGACCCGTCCACCATCGTCTATCTCGGCGAGTTCAACTCCGGAGCATCGGCGATCTCGATCCCGATCCTCAACGAGGCGAACACGCTGCAGATCTCGCCCTCGAACACCTACGTCGGCCTGACGCGGTCCGAGGGTGCCGACAAGGGCGAGCCGGACAAGTACTACCCGGCCGGCAAGCGCACCTTCGGGCGCGTCGTCCCCGCGGACCACATCCAGGCAGCGGCCCAGGTGACCTACCAGAAGGATCAGGGCTGCAAGAAGACCTACATCCTGAATGACAAGGAGGTCTACGGGAAGGGCATCGCCGTCCAGGTCGAGAACATCGGCAAGGCCCAGGGCCTGGCCATCGCCGGCAATGACGGCATCGACACCAAGGCCGCCAACTTCCGCTCGCTGGCGACGAAGATCAAGGGCAGCGGAGCGGACTGCATGTTCTTCGGCGGCATCACCCAGAACAAGGGCGTCCAGGTGTTCAAGGACGTCGCCGCCGCCAACCCGACGATGAAGCTCTTCGGGCCGGACGGCGTGGCGGAGTCGGCCTTCTCGACCAAGCTCGGTTCGGCGGTCGAGAAGAACACCTACATCACCAACCCGACCCTGGATCCGAAGCTCTACCCGCCGGCGGCGCAGGACTTCTTCGCCAAGTTCAAGGAGAAGTTCGGCAACGAGCCGCAGCCGTACGCGATTTACGGCTACGAGGCGATGAAGGTGGCCCTGCTGGCCATCCAGAACGCCGGTGACAAGGGCAACGACAAGCAGGCCGTGATCGACGCGTTCTTCAAGATCAAGGACCGCGACTCGGTCCTCGGCAAGTACTCGATCGACGAGAACGGCGACACGACGCTCTCCGACTACGGCGCGGATCGCGTCGAGGGTGGCAAGCTCGTGTTCGACAAGGTGATCAAGGCCCAGACGCAGGGCTAGCACCATGAGCTGACGCAGGATCCGGCCGGGCGCGCACGAAAGATTGTGCGCGACCCGGCCGGTCCGCGTTAGGGTCGCGAACGCCGGACGCGAAAAGCCATGGAAGCTGCATCGATTCCCGAGTCACCCGCCGCGCGGCCGCCCAGGCCCGTGGCGAAGGCCGTCGCCGACAACATCCTGTGGTTGTTGATGGGGCTGGCGCTGCTCGTCTACTTCATAAAGGACCCGCAGCAGACGCTCGACGACGTCAAGACGGGCCTGTCGAACGGCACGATCTGGGCGCTCATCGCGCTGGGCTACACGCTGGTCTACGGCATCATCGAGCTGATCAACTTCGCCCACGGCGAGGTCTTCATGATCGGCTCCTTCGTCGCGGTGTCGATCTGGCAGACGCTGGGCGTCACGCCGGACAACGGCATCATCGCGATCCTCGGATCGATGCTCATCGGGATCATCCTGGCGATGGTGTGCTCCGGCACGCTCAACGTGATGATCGAGCGGGTGGCCTACAAACCGCTGCGCAACGCGCCCAAGCTCGCGCCGCTGATCACCGCGATCGGCATGAGCTTCATCCTGCAGAACGTCGGCCTGCTGTGGCGCCCGCAGCCCGACGCGTCCCCCGACCTCATCGGCTCCCAGAAGGACTACTTCTCGGTCTTCAATGTCGCCATCGAGCACTCCGACGTCTTCGCGGTCGTAATCACGGCGCCGCTGCTGCTCGCACTGCTGTGGTTCGTGGGCTCCACGCGCTACGGCAAGGCCATGCGCGCCACGGCGCAGGACCCCGACGCCGCGCGGCTCATGGGGATCAACGTGGACCGCACGATCTCGCTGACCTTCCTGCTCGGCGGCCTGCTGGCCGGCGCGGCCGGGATGATCTACGCGCTCTACAACGGCACGATCCAGTTCAACCAGGGCTTCACCGCCGGCCTCATCGCCTTCACGGCTGCGGTCATGGGCGGTATCGGCAACCTCAAGGGCGCCGTCGTCGGCGGTCTCATCATCGGCGTGATCCAATCGATCTCCGACACCCACTTCGGGCAGGTCTGGACCCCCGCAGTGGTGTTCGCGATCCTGATCTTGATCATGGTCTTCAAGCCGCAGGGTCTGTTCGGCGAGGAGACGCGCGAGGGATGACAGCGCGCCATTGCTCGCTCGGCCCAAGGGGCCACCTCGAAAGCGAGTGCTCGCGATGAGCACCGCGGTCGCCAGCGCGCGCTCGCAGGTCACGGGCCTGGGGCGCATGCTGCCCAACTGGGCATGGATGCTCGTCGCGCTGGCCGTCGCGATCCTCTACCCCTACATCCTCGACCAGCTGCTGGCGACGCCGGACGACCTGCTCGACGCATCGATCCAGACCCTGGCCTACATCATCATGGCCCTGGGCCTGAACATCGTGGTCGGCTTCGCCGGGCTGCTCGATCTCGGTTACGTGGCGTTCTTCGCCATCGGCGCGTTCGTGATGGGCTGGCTCGGCTCCCAGCAGTTCCCCGACGTGAACGGCGGCAAGGGGATCCACATCCTCACGCCGGCGAAGTCGGCCTTCGGCTCCGCGCTTCCCGGCATCCACGTCAACTTCTTCTTCATCATCTTCGTCGCCGCGATCTTCACGGCGTTGTGGGGCGTCATCCTCGGCGCCCCGACGCTGCGATTGCGCGGCGACTACCTGGCCATCGTGACGCTGGCCTTCGGCGAGATCGTCCCGCGCATCTTCGAGAACGCGACGAGCGGCATCTTCGGCATCGGCAGCATCGACTTCTCCAACGGGCGCCAGGGCATCACGCCGATCGACAAGGTCAACTTCCCCTGGACCGACGAGAAGTTCAAATATCCACTCGAGCTCAAACCGATCTACTACGTCGGGCTGGCGATGGTCCTGCTCGTCATCTTCTTCAACCGCCGGCTGCGCGACTCGCGGATGGGCCGCGCCTGGATCGCGGTGCGCGAGGACGAGGTGGCCGCTGCGGCGATGGGCGTGAACCTCGTGCGCACGAAGCTGTGGGCGTACGCCCTCGGCGCCGCCCTCGGCGGGTTCGCGGGTGTCTTCCTGGCCACCTACAACAACACGGTCAACGTCGACCAGTTCGAGTTCGGCTTCTCGGTGCTGATCTTGTCCATGGTCATCATCGGCGGCATGGGCAACATCTGGGGCGTCATCCTCGGTGCCATCGCCCTGTCGATGTTCAACCGCTACGGGCTCAAACAGCTCAACGGCGTGCCCGACAAGTTCGGCCTCGACTTCGACGTGACCTCGATCAACTTCGGCATCTTCGGCTTCTTCCTGCTGGTCATGATGGTCCTGCGTCCGGAAGGGTTCATCCCGTCCGGCAGACGCAAACTCGAGCTCCACGGCGAGGTCGACGAGTCCGACCACATCGGGGCGGAGTCCGACCACACGCTCTACGACGTCCGCGAGGACCGATGACCGAACAGGCCGCGCAGCCCCATGCGCCCGCACCGGCCAACGGCGGCGGCGGAACCATTCTCGAGGCGACCAACATCTCGAAGATCTTCGGCGGCCTCGTCGCGGTCAACGACATCACCTTCACGGTGCCCGCGCGCGCGATCGTCTCGCTCATCGGTCCCAACGGGGCCGGGAAGACGACGTTCTTCAACTGCATGACCGGGCTCTACAAGCCGACCACCGGGCGCGTGCACTTCAACGGCAAGGACATCACCGCCAAGCGACCGGACCTCGTCACCCAGGCCGGCATCGCGCGCACGTTCCAGAACATCAAGCTGTTCCGCACGATGACGTCGATCGAGAACGTGCAGGTCGGGATGCACGGGCGGCTGCGCTCGCGCGTCACCGGGATGGTGCTGCACACGCCGTTCAACCGGCGCGAGGAGAAGGAGTCCTACGCCAAGGCGCGCGAGCTCCTGAACTTCGTGGGTCTCAAGCGCCACAACGAGCTGGCCATGAACCTGCCCTATGGCGATCAGCGCCGGCTGGAGATCGCGCGCGCGCTGGGCTCCGATCCCCAGCTCCTGCTGCTCGACGAGCCGACGGCGGGCATGAACCCCAACGAGTCCGAGCAGCTGCGCCAGCTCATGGAGACGATGCGCACCGACCGCGGGATCTCGGTGCTGCTCATCGAGCACGACATGAAGGTCGTCATGAACGTCTCCGACCGCATCACGGTGCTCGACCACGGCGAGAAGATCGCCGAGGGCGGCCCACAAGAAGTGCGCGCCAACCCGAAGGTCATCGAGGCCTACCTCGGGAGCCAGGCGTGAGCGCCCAGGAGCCCGGCACGGGCCCTGCGCCGGTCGCGGCCAACGGCGGCCCGCCGCTGCTCGAGGTCGAGGACATCCACACCTTCTACGGCTCGATCGAGGCGCTCAAGGGCATCTCGATCACGGTCAGCGAGGGCGAGATCGTCACGCTCATCGGCGCCAACGGCGCGGGCAAGTCGACCACCCTGCGGTCGATCTCGGGCATCGTCCCGCCGCGCACGGGCCGGATCGTCTTCCAGGGCGCCGAGATCCAGGGCCTGGCCGGCCACGAGGTCGCCGAGATCGGCATCGCCCAGTCGCCCGAGGGACGGCGCATCTTCCCGCGCATGACCGTGCTCGAGAACCTCGAGATGGGCGCCTTCACGCGCCGCGACCAGAAGACCATCCGCGCGGACATCGACCGCGTCTACGACCTCTTCCCGCGGCTGAAGGAGCGCGAGCGCCAGAAGGGCGGCACGATGTCCGGCGGCGAGCAGCAGATGCTGGCCATCGGGCGCGCGCTCATGGCCCAGCCCAAGCTCCTGCTGCTCGACGAGCCCTCGCTCGGCCTGGCGCCGGTGATCGTCGACCGCATCTACGACGTCGTGCGCGAGCTCAACGCCCAGGGCGTCACCATCCTGCTCGTCGAGCAGAACGCGAACTACGCGCTCGACGTCTCCGCGCGTGGCTACGTGCTGGAGACCGGGCACGTGGCGCTCACAGACACCTCGGACAACCTGCGCAACGACGAGCGCGTGCAGGCCGCCTACCTGGGAGCGTGATGGCCGTGCTCATCATCGCCGCCGACGTCGGAGCCAAGGCCTTCTACCTGCTCATGATCTGGCTGGCTTCGGCCATCGCTGCCAGCGAGCTGTCCAACCGCAAGGGCTACGGCGAGAAGTGGGGCCTCGGCACCGGTCTCCTGCTCAGCTTCGTCGGCCTGATCATCTGGATCCTCGTGCCGGCCAGAGCCGACTCGCCCTGGCGCCAGAAGCAGGCGCGCAAGGCGGCCGCCATCGAGGCCGCCGACCTGGCTGACGAGCGCAAGTAGCCCGGGCGACAGCGCCCCGGGCCCGTCGCCATGACGGCACTTGGCGCCGAGGACGTCATGGCGTGACGCTGCGCCGAGGCCCGCGCCGTGTGCTGGCGCGGCCGGCGAGCACGCCGCCGCCGGCGGCGGTGACGATCAGGAAGGCGCCGACGAGGATCGTCGCCGTCCAGCGCGGGCTGTCATCCGTCACGGCCGGAGCGGGCGCCGCGGGTGCGCGGAGCGGCTGGGCCGAGCTGTAGGAGCCGTAGTACTGCTCAGCGGCGCGCGCGGCCTGCACGGTGTCGGGCTGCGTGACCTGGGCGAGGGCGCCGCTGGGGACGGCGATGGCCAGGAGCGCGGCGAGGGCCAGTGCCCGACGCAGCTTCGGTGGATGGTGGTGGTGAGCCATGGAAGCCTCCTCATCGACGGCGTGTTCGCTGCGATCCTCGGCTGTGGGGCGCCGTTTGTGACGCGGGCGGCACATGTCACAAACGGACTGGATGGTGCGAGTGAGGAGTGAGAGGCTGACCCGTGGGGGCTCATGCGTTCGCTCACCGATGAGGACCTGTTGTGCTCCGAGGATCCCGAGGCGTTCGGCCTGTTCTACGACCGGTACGCCAGGGCGATGCTCGGCTACTTCGCTCGCCGGACGGGGGACCCCGAGGTGGCTGCTGACCTCACGGCCGAGACGTTCGCGTCGGCGCTCGTCGCCAGGCGCCGCTTCAAGCCCCGCGGCGCCCCGGCTGGGGCGTGGTTGTACGCGATCGCTGCGCGGCGCCTCGTCGACTTCCAGCGACGTGGACGGGTCGACGCAGGGATGCGGCGCTCGCTGGCGATGGAGCGCCGGCCGGTGAGCGCCGAGGACGCCCATATGATCCGGCTGCTCGCCGACGACACCGCGAGCGTGCTGTTGGCCGAGCTGCCCGCAGATCAGCGAGACGCGATCGCCGGCCACGTCGTCGAGGACCGCGGCTATTCCGAGCTGGCCGGCGAGCTGAGAACCTCGCAGGCCGCGATCCGCCAGCGCGTGTCGCGCGGACTCGGGACGCTGCGCCGGCGAATGGGGGGAGCGCCGTGAGCGACTTCATCACGGGCCTGCGGGGCGATCTCGTGGACGCCGCCGCTCGCGAGCGGCGTCGTGGCAGGCTGGGCCGCGGCGCGCTCGCGCTGCATCCACGCTCGTGGCGACCGGCGGCCGTGGTGGCCGCGATCGCGGTCGCGGGGGGCGTCGCGGCGATCTTGCTCGCGGTCGTCGCGCTGGCGCCGCCGGCGCAGCGGGCTGGACGCCCTCACGTGGTGGCCGTGCTGCGCATCGGCGGCTCGCCCACGGACGCCGCGTTCGGCGACGGATCGCTCTGGGTCACCGACTTCGCGGACACCGTCGTCCGCGTGGATCCGGCCACGCAGCGCGTGCGGGCGAGGATCGGGCTCACCGGCCAGCCGCAGACGATCGCTGCGGGCCCCGCCGGCGTGTGGGTGCGCACGCCGAACGCGAACCCGGGGGCGAACACGGGTGGCCTCCTCGCCAGCCATCTGCTCCGGATCAGCCCGAAGACCAATCGCGTCGTGGCACGGGTCGCCCTGGGCGGCGGCGACGGGGTCGCGGTCGGGCCCAACGTCGTCTGGGCGGCGCGCAGGTTCACGATGCCGGAGAGCATCGAGCGGATCGATCCCGCCAGCGGCAGGGTGACCCGGCGGATCGGCCTGGCGAACGTCGACCGGGTCGCTCAGGCAGGAGCGACGCTGTGGGCGATCCAGCACGACGGCACGGTCGTGCAGCTCGACGCCGCCACCGGGCGCATCGTCCGGCGCTGGCCGCAGCTGGCCCCCTCGGAGGCCGGCGGCTCGGCACCCAGGCTCGCCCCCGTCCGCGACGGCGTGTGGGTGCTCAGCACCGTCAACGCGGAGATCGTGCGGATCGCGGGAGGACGGGTCGTGCTGCGAACCCCGGTCGACCGATCCGTCAGGCCACTGCTCGCCCGCGGGCATGACGGCCTCTGGATCGCCGCCGGTGATGCTCTCGGCCACCACAACCGCGTCATCAGGCTGGATCCGGACAGCGGCAGGGCGACCGTGGCCATCGAGGTCGGCGATCACCGGCCGACGGCGCTGGTCGCGGCGGGGCGCACCCTCTACGTCGTCACCGCGGACGGCAGGGTTGCGGTCATCCGCTCGTGATAAGCGGGCGAGTGAGGACCCTGAGCCCGTGGGGGGAACAGGCTCAGGGTCCAGGGTTGGGGTATCCATGAGGGCGCGAGACGCGTGGTCAGTCTCGGAGGCGCGGCTTCTTACCGACTTCCCTCGTCTGGGGTTGCTGTGTTGTGCGGCGCTCAGTGTCCGCGAGGACCGCGTTCGTTTCGCGGTGGGTGGCAGGCGTTCGCGCGGCGGGTGGGCCGGGGGCCCTGCCTACGGGCAACCGCACCGCCGCCGGCCCGGGTCGGTCACGCGAGTGCCGCGACGGCCTGCGCGAAGACCTCGGTGTGGCGATCGACGTCGGCGGTCGTCGTCGCGGGCGACATCAGCGCCATGTTGTGAAACGGCGTGATCATGACGCCGCGATTGAGCAGGAAGAGGTGCAGCGCGTCCTCGAGCTCTGCGTCGTGCAGGGCCGCGCTCGCGCCGCCGGTGCGTGGCGGGTCGGGCGTGAAGGCGAGCTCGGCGCGGGCGCCCAGCGGCACGATCGACCATGCGATGTCGTGCTCGGCGAGGACGCCGCGCACGCCGGCCACGAAGCGGTCGCAGAGCGCGAGCATGGCGTCGAAGGCGTCAGCCGTGAGGACTTCTTCCAGCGTCGCGCGGGCGGCCGCGAGTGACAGCGCGTTGCCGGCGAGTGTGCCGCCGACGCCGCCGACGTCGACGAGGTCGGCGTCGTCGAGCGCTTCGATGCGCGCGCCGAGCGCGGCGCTCACGCCGTAGGCGCCGATCGGGATCCCGCCGGCGATGGCCTTGCCGATGGTGACGAGGTCGGGGCGCAGCCCCCACGCCGCGGTGCATCCGCCGGGCCCGGCGCTGATCGTGTGCGTCTCGTCGATGATCAGCAGCGTCCCCGCGCGGTCGCAGGCCGCGCGCAGCCCGTCGTGGAAGCCCGGGTCGGGCAGGACGATGCCGATGTTCGTGAGAGCGGGCTCGGCGAGCACGCAGGCCACCTGACCGTCGGCGAGCAGGCGCTCGACGGCCTCGAGGTCGTTGAACTCGCACACGCGCGTCGTGAGCGTCGGATCGACGGCAGGGCCGACGTTGCCCGGGCGCGACCGCGGCCGTGCGCCCTCCAGCGTGACGAAGGTCTCGTCGACGGACCCGTGGTAGCAGTGGCTGAAGACGAGCACGTACGGGCGCTCCGTGAGCGCGCGACAGAGCCGCAGCGCCCAGCGGTTGGCGTCGGTCGCCGTGAGGGCGAAGCTCCACAGGGGCACGCCGAAGCGCCGGCCGAGCTCCTCGCCGACCCATGCGGCGTCCTCGGTCGGCAGCATGAGCGTCGCGCCGCCCTGCTCGCCGAAGCGACGGGCGACCGCGGCGACCGTCGGGGGCGGCGAGTGCCCCGCCATGGCCGCGGTGTCGCCGAGCGAGAAGTCGACATACACCTTGCCGTCGACGTCCTCGATCGTGGCGCCGTGTGCGGAGGCGGCGTAGACCGGGTGGCCACCGACCCATTTGGCCATCCAGGTCATCGGCACGCCGCTGACCAGCGAGCCGCGGGCGCGCTCGAAGAGCTCGCGCGAGCGCGGATGCTCGCGCGCGAAGCGCTCGCTCTCGGCCTTGTGGACGGCGGCGATGCGGCGGCGGTCGATCTGGGTCACCGCCGCGACCCTAACCGGCTAGCCGACCGCGTCGCGCAGGGCCTCGTCGAGGTCGGTGTGGCGGAAGGCGTAGCCGTGCTCGAGGGCGCGCATCGGCACCGCGCGCTGCCCGGTCGTGACGACCTGGGCCATGTCGCCGTAGAGCAGCCGGACCGCGAAGCCCGGGATGGGGGCGAAGGCCGGGCGGCGCAGTGCGCGGCCGAGTGCGCGCGAGAAGTCGCGGTTGGTGGCGGGATCGGGGGCGCAGGCGTTGATGGGGCCCTCCCAGGACGCATCGTCGAGCGCCGCGAGGTACAGGCCGACGATGTCGTCGACGTGGATCCACGGCAGGTACTGGCGCCCTCCCGCCACGGGTCCGCCGATGCCCAGGCGGAAGAAGGGCAGCATCTTCGACAGCGCGCCGCCGCCCTTGTCGAGCACGACCGCGGTGCGCAGCATCGCCACGCGCAGCCCGAGCTCTCGCGCCGCCTGCGCCTCGCGCTCCCACGCGACGCACACCTGGGCGAGGAAGTCGTCGCCGGGCGCGGCGTCCTCGGTCACCGGCTCGTCGCCGCGCGGGCCGTAGTAGTCGACCCCCGATGCGCTGACCAGCACGCGCGGGCGCGGCTCGGCGGCCCTCAGCCCCGCGACGAGGTTGCGCGTGCCGAGCTCGCGCGAGTCGCGGATCGCGCGCCGCGACGCGTCGGTCCAGCGCTGGGCCACGCTCTCGCCCGCGAGGTGCACGACCGCGTCGCGACCGCTCAGGGCCGCGGCCGGCGCGGGCCCGTCGAGGGGGTGCCAGGCCTGCGCGTCGACGTCGCCCAGCGCGGCGCGTGCGCGGTCGGGATCGCGCGAGAGGACCGTGACCGCGTCGCCGCGCGCTTGTAGCGCGCGCACGATCGCGGCCCCGATGAGGCCGGTCGCGCCGGTGAGGGTGACGTTCATGGGTGGAGTACGCCGTCGTGGCCCGGACGGGTCAAGTTTCGCCCTACCGACCGTGGGTACGGGCGGCTCATGCTACGTGCCGCCCTGGTCTGCGTCATGTTCGGACTCGTGCTGCCCGCCGCGGCCGGCGCCGCGCAGCCGCCGCCCGGGGCGGTGCTGTCGGACAACCTCGAGTACGTGACCCGCGTGCCGGGGACGGGGTCGCTCATCAGCGCCAACTTCGACCGCGTCGACGGCCGCGATGTGATGCTGGCGAGCGGCGGCTGGGGCATCAAGTCCTTCGACCTCTCCGACCCGCGCAACCCGCGCGAGCTGAGCACCGTCCTGCCGGCCGGGCTGAACCCGGACGGCCTCTGGGAGAACGAGGACGTCGACGTCGACCGGGCCCGCAAGCTGGTCATCGTCTCCGTCGACCCGCGCCACAGCAACGTCGACCAGGCGAGCTGCCCCGACGACCCGGTGGCGCGCAACAACGTCAACAAGACGCGGCTGCCCGGCTGCAAGAGCGGGATCTACCTCGTCTCCTACGCGGATCCGACGCACCTGACGCAGGTCGGCGACTTCATCGAGCTGCCCACGGGCCACACCTCGACCTGCATCGCCGGCTGCCGCTACGTGTGGACCGGCGGCCCCGCGCGGCGCAACGACCAGCTCGCGCTCGGGCCCTTCGAGCCGGGCGGGCGCGGCGACGGGCGCCCGATCTGGGTCACCGACCTGCGCGACGCCGCCCACCCGCGCGTGTTCCCCGACCCGATCGACCTGCACCGCAACGACGGCGCGACGGACTACTCCCACGACGTCCAGGTCGACGATGCGGGCATCGCGTGGGTCAGCGGCAGGGGCGGCGTGCGCGGCTACGCGACCTCCGGCCGCCACCGCGACCCCGACAGCGGCCAATGGCGATGGGCCTCGCCATGGGCGCCGGTCCTCGTCGCCGGCGGCGGCGTCGCGGGCACCGCCGACCCCGTGATGTTCATGCACAACTCGCTGCGACCCGTGGACGGCCGCGTGCGCGCCGCGGGGGTCAAGCGCGGCAACGTGCTGATCGGCACCGAGGAGCAGTTCAACGACGGCTGCGAGACCGACGGGCGGATCGTCTTCTCCGACCTCACCGACTCGTGGGGCGGCGCCAAGGCGACCGCGTCCACGCCTGAGGAGCCCTATCGCATGCCGGCGCTGTCCAGCTGGCATCCGACCGACGGCGCGCCCGACACGACCGCGGCCACCGACGACTGCTCCGCGCACTACTTCTCGCTGCAGGACGGCGTCCTCGCCTCGGCGTGGTACAGCCAGGGCACGCGGCTGCTCGACGTGTCCGACGCGCGCCACCCGCGCCAGATCGCCTACTTCCGCGTCCAGGCCACCGACCCGGCGACCAACCCGAGCTCGGTCGTGTGGGACGCGCGCTGGCACCGGGGCTACCTCTACGTCATCGACAACGAGCGCGGGATCGAGGTCCTGCGCCTGCGCCGCGGAGGCACCCCGCACGCGGCGCAGATGGGCACCGTCACCGCGCCGGCCGCCAAGCGCGACCCCTTCGCGCCCGTCCCCGTCGACGGCGGGCGCTTCAACTGCCCGCTGTTCGTCGACTCGCCGGCCGCGGCCGCGGCCAAGGCGACCCCGGCGAGCTAGGGGTGCCCACTAGTTCGACGACCGCATCCGCTCCGCGTCGATCGCCGCGAAGCCGATCGTGTCGCCGGCCGCCGTCGCGGTGCCCTGCTCCTTGGCCTGCTCGGCCACCGCGGCGGCCACCGCGGGCGAGACGTCGCGGTTGAAGACCGAGGGGACGATGTAGTCCTCGCGCAGCTCGGACTCGGGGATGATCCGGGCGATGGCCTGCGCGGCGGCCATCTTCATCTCCTCGGTGATGGCGCGTGCGCGGACATCGAGGGCGCCGCGGAAGATGCCGGGGAAGCAGAGGACGTTGTTGATCTGGTTGGGGTAGTCCGAGCGCCCGGTCGCCACGATCCGCGCGTATGGCGCCGCGTCCTCCGGCGAGACCTCGGGCGTGGGGTTGGCCATCGCGAAGACCATCGCGTCGTCGTTCATCCTGGCCAGCTCCTCGGCGGGGAAGATACGCGCACCGGAAAGGCCGATGAAGAGGTCGGCGCCCTCGAGCGCGCCGGCCGGGGCGCCGGTCAGCGCGTCGGGGTTCGTGCTCTCCGCGTACCAGCGCTTGACCGCGTTCATGCTTCCGTCGGCGTAGTCGGGGCGCTCGGTCGACACCAGGCCCTTGGAGTCCGCCCCGACGATGTCGGTCACCCCGGCCTCCATGAGGATCTTGGTCACCGCCACGCCGGCGGCGCCCAGGCCGGTGACGAGGACGCGCAGGCTCGCGAGCTCGCGGCCGGTGAGCTTGCACGCGTTGATCAGCGCCGCCAGGACGACGACCGCCGTGCCGTGCTGGTCGTCGTGGAAGACCGGGATGTCGAGCTGCTCCTTCAGGCGGTCCTCGATCTCGAAGCAGCGCGGGGCGGAGATGTCCTCGAGGTTGATGCCGCCGAAGCCGGGCGCGATGCGGCGCACCGTCTCGACGATCTCGTCGGGGTCCTTGGTGTCCAGGCAGATCGGGAAGGCGTCGACGCCGGCGAACTCCTTGAAGAGCATGGCCTTGCCCTCCATGACCGGCATGGCGGCCTCGGGACCGATGTCGCCGAGGCCGAGCACGGCGGTGCCGTCGGAGACGACGGCGACCGTGTTGCGCTTGATCGTGTACTGGAAGGCCTTGTCGCGATCCTCGGCGATCGCCATGCAGACGCGCGCGACGCCGGGGGTGTAGGCCATCGAGAGGTCGTCGCGGGTCTTCAGCGGCTGCTTGTTGCGCTGCTCGATCTTGCCCCCGACGTGCAGCAGGAACGTGCGGTCGGTGGTGTCGACCACGCGCACGCCCTCCACGGCATCGATCGCGGCGGTGATCGCGTCCCACTGGTCCTGGTCGGCCGCGTCGACCGTGATGTCGCGCAGCAGCTTGTCCTCGGACACCTCGATGAGGTCGACGGCCCCGATGATCCCGCCCGCCTTGCCGATCGCGCTCGCGACCTGGCCGAGCATGCCCGGGCGATGGGCGATCTCGATGCGGATGGTCAGCGAGTACTGGGCGGACGGGGTGATGCTCATGGGGCGGAGCATGCCACTGCCCGCGCGGCGTTGTAGCGTGAGGGGCGTGGCGGCCAACGGGCACGACGAGCTCTTCCTGATCGACGGCAACTCCCTGGCCTACAGGGCGTTCTTCGCGCTGCCCGAGTCGATCGCGACGTCCACCGGCTTCCCCACCAACACGATCTTCGGCTTCGCCTCGATGCTCGTGAAGCTGCTGACCGAGTACGGCTCCAAGCCGACGATCGTCGTCTGGGACGCCGGCTCGTCCGGGCGCAAGGAGGTCTCCGCGGACTACAAGGCCACGCGGCGGTCACGGCCCGATCTGCTCAAGGAGCAGTGGCCGCACCTCGAGCCGCTGGTCGACGCGTTCGGCTATCGCAACATCGCCGTCGAGGGCTTCGAAGCCGACGACGTGATCGCCTCGATCGCCGACCGCGCGCGCGACGCGGGCGTGCCGGTCATGGTCGTCACCGGCGATCGCGATGCCTTCCAGATCATCGACCCCGAGTCGCGGGTGAAGGTCATGGCCACGGGGCGCGGGATCACCGACACCAAGATCTACGACCACCAGGCGGTCATCGACCGCTACGGCATCGCCCCCGAGCTGATCCCCGACTTCTACGGCCTGAAGGGCGACACCTCGGACAACATCCCCGGCGTCCCCGGCATCGGCGACAAGACCGCCGCCGAGCTGCTGCAGCGCTTCGGCTCGCTCGAGGAGGTCCTCGACCACGTCGACGACATCTCCGGCGCCAAGCGCAAGGAGAACCTCACCGCGCACGCCGACAACGCGCGGCTGTCGAAGGTGCTGGCGACGATCAAGCTCGACGTCCCCGTCGAGGTCGACCCCGTGGCCGAGGCGGCGCGCGAGCCTGACCGCTCGCGCCTGCGCGAGGTCTTTCGGGAGTTCGAGCTGCGCGCGCCGCTGGCTCGCCTGGAGGAGGCCTTCGGCGAGGGTGATGACGCCGCGCCCGCGCCCGTCGCGGAGGTCACGGTCAAGGCCAGGGTCCGCGCGGGCTCGCTGGCAGACGTGGCCGGGTTCGAGCGCGGCAAGGAGGTCACCATCGCGGTCATCGCACCCGAGACCCCCGAGGGCCAGCTCGTGCCGACCGACAACCACTGGCGCTTCGGCGTCGCCGCCGGCGAGCACGTGCTCGTCGGCGCGTGCGACGGCCCGCAGGAGCTCGTCGCCGCGCTCGGCGACCGGCCCGTCGTGGCCCACGACGCCAAGGAGCTGGGCGTCGTGCCGCCCGGCCTGACCCACGACACCGTCCTGGCCGCCTACCTGCTCGAGCCCGCGCGCCGGGGCTTCCCGTTCCGCGAGATCTGCGAGGAGCGCGGCCTGGCCTCCGACGTCGGCGACCCGGCCGGCGCCGACGCGGTCGTCCTGCAGGCGCTCGCCGCGTGGCAGCGCGAGCAGCTCGCCGATCGCGGCCTCGAGTCGCTCATGGCCGAGGTCGAGCTGCCCCTGGTCAGGGTGCTGCGCGACATGGAGATCGCGGGCGTGCGCCTGAATCGCGAGCGCCTGGCCGAGGTGGACAAGCGCGTGCGCGAGGAGATCCACGGCCTCGAGCGCGAGATCTGGACGCTGGCCGGCGAGGAGTTCGTCATCGCCTCACCGCAGCAGCTCGGCGCCGTGCTCTTCGAGAAGCTCGGGCTGTCGCGCAAGCGCCGCGGCAAGACCGGCTTCTCGACCGACGCCCGCGTGCTGCAGGCGATCCGCGGCGAGCACGAGATCATCCCCAAGATCGAGCGCTGGCGCGAGCTCAACCAGATCCTCAAGACCTACCTGGACGTCCTGCCCCAGCTCACCGACACCGAGTCGCGTGTGCACACGACGTTCGTGCAGGCGGCGGCCACCACCGGCCGGCTGGCCTCGACGAACCCCAACATGCAGAACGTCCCGGTGCGCACCGAGCTCGGGCGCGAGATCCGCGGCTGCTTCGAGGCCGCGCCCGGCAACGTGCTCATCTCGGCCGACTACTCGCAGGTCGAGCTCCGCGTGCTGGCCAACATCGCCGACGAGCCGGTGCTCAAGGAGATCTTCGTCCGCGGCGAGGACGTCCACACCGCCACGGGCTCGGTCGTCTTCGGCAAGGACCCCGGTGAGCTGACGCCGATGGACCGCTCGAAGTCCAAGATGATCAACTACGGGATCGTCTACGGCCTCAGCGACTACGGCCTCGCCGACCGCCTGAACATCCCGCGCGAGGAGGCCAAGGCCTTCATCGACGCCTACCTCGAGCGCTTCCCCCGCGTGGCCGAGTTCATCCGCACCACGATCGAGTCAGCCCGCGAGCAGGGCCACGTGACGACGCTCTTCGGCCGGCGCCGGCAGATCCCCGAGCTGCGCGCGCGCAACTGGCAGGTGCGCTCGCTCGGCGAGCGCCTGGCCGTCAACACGGTGATCCAGGGCACCGCGGCCGACATCATGAAGCTGGCGATGATCCGCGTGCATCGCGCGCTGGCCGAGAGCGCCATGAAGACGCGGATGATCCTCACCATCCACGACGAGCTGCTCTTCGAGGGCCCGCCCGAGGAGGCCGACGCCGTCAAGGAGCTCGTCGAGCGCGAGATGATCGCGCCGTGGGGCGATCGCACCCCGCCGCTGGCGGTCGACGCCGGCGTCGGGCAGACCTGGCTCGAAGCGAAGTAGCCCGGCCCTCAGGCCAGGCGGAAGGTCCCGACGAGCGCCTCGAGCTCCTCGGCGGTGCTGGCCAGCTCACTGGCCGACGCGGTGATCTCCTGCGTCGCGGCCGTCGTCTGCTGCGTCGAGGCGGAGACCTGGTCGGTCGACACCGACGAGCGCTCGGCGACCTCGGCGACGGTCACGATGTCGCTGCGGACGCGGTCGCTGCCGTCGGCCACGTCGTCGATCGCCGTGGCGATCTGGGACACGCGCTCGGCCATCTCGTCGACGGCGACGTCGATGCGCTCGAACGACGCGCGTGCGGCCTCGACGGCGGTGACGCCCTGCTCGCCGACCTCGTTGCCGGCGGCGACGGCCTCGATGGCGCGCCGCGTCTGGGCCTGGATCTCGTCGACCAGCGCGCCGACGGCGGCCGTGGCGCGGCTGGACTCCTCGGCGAGCTTGCGCACCTCGTCGGCGACGACGGCGAAGCCGCGCCCGTGCTCGCCCGCGCGGGCCGCCTCGATCGCGGCGTTGAGGGCCAGGAGGTTGGTCTGCTTGGCGATCCCCGCGATGGTGTCGACGATCGTGCCGATCTCCTCGGACTTGGCGCCGAGCTCGCGGATGGTCTCGGTGGCGCGACCGGAGGTCGCGCGCAGGCCGCGCATCGCCTGCGACGCCGCGGACACGGTGGCCGCGCCCTCGCGGGCGAGCGACGCGGGTCTCCTCGGCGCTGCGCTGCGTCGCGGTCACCTGGTCGGCCGAGGCGCGCGAGGCCCCCGCCATCTCCTCGGCCAGCGAGCGCGTGCGCTCGACGGTGGCGACCTGCTCGCGCGCCCCGCTCGACATACCCTCCATCGCGGTGGCGATCTCCTCGACGGCGCGGCCGGCCTCGTCGGAGGTCTGCCGCCATCTGCTGGGAGGCGACGCCCAGCCGCGTGGCCGAGCCCGACAGCCGCTCGACGAGCGCGCGCAGCTGGCCGGCCATCGTCGCGAACGCGGTGCCGAAGACGTCGCGCTCGGAGCGCGGCGTGGGCTGCACGGTCAGGTCGCCGCGGGCGATGCGCCCGGCCGCGTCGGCGGCGTCGCGCAGATAGGCGACCATCCGCTCGAAGGCCTGGGCGAGCGCGCCGATCTCGTCGCGGCTGCGCACGCCGAGGTCGTGGTCGAGGTCGCCCTCGGCGATCGCGTCGGCGGTGATGACCATGCGGCGCACGGAGCGCGTCATGCGCGCGTGAAGAAGGCCAGGAAGAGGTAGGCGGCGGACCGCGATGCCGACGCCGACGACGATGTAGGCGCGGCGCGCGACGGCGCGCAGGCGATCGACGCGGACGCGCGAGCAGGCGGTCGAGCGCGGGGGCCAGCTGCGTCTGCAGCGCGGCGGCGCTGGAGATGGCGTCCTTGCCGAAGAGCGTCGCGGCGGTGCCGTCGGGCCCGCGGTTGACCGCGCGCGTGAGCTCGAGGTTCAGCGCGGCGGTCGAGCCCGGAGATCAGGGCCAGCGGCCCGGTGAGCGTCTTCTGCAGCTCGGGGTCCGACGTGTCCGCGTAGGCGGTCTTCAGGCCCGAGTGGATGGCGTCCACGGCGCTCTCCATCACGCCCTGGTCGACCGCGAGCGCGATGCGCTCGGCCTCGGTGCTGTGTCCGGAGTCGACCATCGCGATCTCGCGGCTGGTCACCCGTCCGGCCGTGTCGAGCGCCAGCGGCACCTTGTTGACCAGCGCGTCCATCGCGTAGTACGAGTCGAGGTCGGGGTCGAGGATGAGGTTCGACGCGTTGCCGGCCTGGACGATGAGCTCGCGCGTGCGCCGCGGTCAGGCGGCCGTAGGCGTCGAGCGCCGTGAGCGTGTCGGTCGGGCGCGCGGCGACGGTGGCCTGGATCGACGTCCGCAGCCGCCTCCACATCGCGGTGGTCGCCGAGCTGGGAGCCCAGGCGGCGGTCGGTGGCGTCGAGGGCGGCGACCGCGAAGGCGACGCTCTTGCGCGCGGCGGGGAGCGCGGCGGTGGCCTCCGCGTCGCCACCGGCCGAGCGGACGGCCAGCGCGCGGGTGTTGGCGAGCTCGGTGAGCAGCCGGCCGGCCGGCACGATCTCCTCGACGCCGACGCGCTCCTTGCTGCTGAAGGCGATCGACGCGTTCTGCTGGGAGCGGAACTGCCACGTCGCGTACAGCGCCGGGGCGATGAGCACGAGGGCGATGAGCACGAGCTTGCGGGCCAGGCGCAGGCGATCGAGCACGGCAATCGCCGGGCGCAGGATCAGGGACGGCAGGGAACGGACCACGCCAAGGTGGTCGGTTGGCGCAGAGGCGTTCTTTAGGGCAGCTGGGCTGCAGCCACGAAGCCCGGCGGTGCGATGTCCAGGTAATGGCCGAAGGACCAGTCGACGAAGGATTGGTGGTCCATCAGCTCCAGCGCGCTGGTCATGGCGGGGTACGGATTGAGCCGGCCGACCCAGTTCTGCACGCGCAGCAGCCAGGTGAACGCCCAGCGGTGCTCCTCGCAGAACTCGGCGTAGCGCCTGAGCGCCTGCTCGCGCGTCTGGCGGCCCTCGACGACGAGCCGCAGCTCGCGCCCGCAGGCGAGGCCGAAGTACAGCGCGGTGCGGATGCCCTCGGCCGTGGTGGGCAGGCAGTGCCCGGCGCTGTCGCCGACGAAGAAGATGCCGTCCTCGACGGGCGCGCGCATCTGGTGGGGGATCCAGTTGCCCTGGTAGCGCACGGCGGGGACGTCGAGGTCGCCGGCCAGGCGCACCGTCGGCTCCTTGACGCGGTCGCGCGGCTCGAACGAGCCCACGCCGACGCGCAGCTCCTCGCGCGCGGGGAAGCTCCAGGAGTACCCGGCCCGCACGTAGGCGGGATCGAGCCACAGCTCGAGGTCGTCGCCGGACGCGTGGGGGTGGACCTCCAGCCCACGCGAGAGCCGCGCGTCGGGGGGCTGGATGGCCTGCGGCGCGTTGGAGAGCACGCGCCGCCAGCCGAGCCCGTCGACGATCAGCGGCGCCGTGAGGTCGCCGCGGTCGGTGTGCAGCGTGAATCCCGTCCGCTCGTCGACCTTGGCCGTGTCGAACTCGACGTCGGGCGCCTGCGCGCGCAGCAGGGCGCACAGCTCGCTGTAGTCGAAGGTCGAGAAGGTCCACGGCAGCGTCCAGCGGAAGGTCTTCGACGGCGTGTGGATGACGAGGTCGCTGAAGGTCTGGCGCACCGAATCGTCGAGCCCCAGGGCGTGCAGCCACTCGGTCGGCGCCGCGCACGCGCTGGTCTGGCGCTCGCCGACCTCGTAGCGGTCGAGCATGAGCACGCGCGCGCCGGATCCGGCCAGCTCGCGGCAGACGGCCAGGCCGGCGAAGCTCGCACCGCACACGATCACGTCCCAATCGGCGTGCAGAGGGGTGCGCTCGGCACCCCGTTTGGTGGCTCGAACCGGCATGGGGGCAGGGGATTCTAGGAACTCGCCCCACGTCGGCCTGCGCTACCCTACGCCGTCACATGACCCAGACCCTCAACCCCCCGACCGCGGACGCCAAGGTCGTCGAAGGTAGCGACGGCCTGCTGCTCGAAATCGACGGACAGATCGTCCCGAACTATGACGCCACCTTCGCTCCCTTCGAGGAGGGCGAGGTCGTTTCCGGCCGTGTCGTGCGCATCGACAACGACGAGGTCCTCGTCGACATCGGCTACAAGAGCGAGGGGGTCATCCCCTCCAACGAACTTTCGATTCGCAAGAACGTCGACCCGCACGACGAGGTCGAGCTCGGCGAGGAGGTCGACGCGCTGGTCCTCACCAAGGAGGACCAGGACGGCCGCCTCATCATGTCCAAGAAGCGCGCCCGCTTCGAGAAGGCGTGGCGGCGCATCGAGGCAGCGGCCGAGTCCGGCGATCCGGTCGAGGGCACCGTCATCGAGGTGGTCAAGGGCGGCCTCATCATCGATCTCGGGGTGCGGGGCTTCCTGCCCGCCTCGCTGGTCGACATCCGCCGCGTGCCCAACCTCGACGAGTACATGGGCACGAAGATCGAGACCAAGGTCATCGAGCTCAACCGCTCGCGCAACAACGTCGTGCTCAGCCGCCGCGCCGTGCTCGAGGAGGAGCGCAAGGAGCAGCGCCAGGAGATCCTCGACCAGCTGCAGCCGGGCATGATCGTCGAGGGCCAGATCTCCAACATCGTCGACTTCGGCGCCTTCGTCGACCTCAACGGCATCGACGGACTCATCCACATCTCCGAGCTCTCGTGGTCGCACGTCAACCACCCGAGCGAGGTCATCAACATCGGCGACACCGTGCAGGTCAAGGTCCTCGACATCGACCGCGACCGCCAGCGCATCTCCCTGGGCCTCAAGCAGACCCAGGAGGACCCGTGGCAGCGCGTCGTCGACACCTACAACGTGGGCGACGAGCTCGAGGGGACCGTCACGAAGGTCGTCACCTTCGGCGCCTTCGTCGAGATCCTCGACGGCGTCGAGGGGCTCGTGCACATCTCCGAGCTGGCCAACCACCACGTGGAGAACCCGCGCGAGGTCGTCCAGCCGGGCGACGACGTCAAGGTCCGCATCCTGGAGATCGACACCGAGCGCCGGCGGCTGTCGCTGTCGGTCAAGCGCGTCGAGGGTCAGATCCTGCCCAGCCGCGTCCCCGAGGGCCCGCAGGCGGTGTCCGAGGGCGCCGGCGACCTCGACGACCTCCCCGACCTGGCCCTGAGCGAGGACGTCTTCGCGGGCGCTCCGCCCGAGGTCCAGGAGCCCGAGGCCGAGGCGCCGGCGGCTGCCGAGCCCGAGGCGGCTGCGGAGCCCGAGGCGGCCGCGGTGGCCGAGCCCGAGGCGGCTGCGGTGGCCGAGCCCGAGGCGGCCGCGGTGGCTGAGCCCGAGGCCGCTGCGGTGAGCCCGAGGCGCCGGCACAGCCCGAGGCTGCGGCCGAGCCCGAGGCGCCGGCACAGCCCGAGGCGGTCGCCGAGCCCGAGCCGGCCCCCGAGGCCGACGCGGAGCCCGCGGCGGCGCCCGACGCCGAACAGCCGCTGGCCGCGGCCGACGAAGAGGCCTGAGCCCACGGGCGCCAGCCCGCGTCCCCTTCGTCGGCCTGACCGGCGGGCTGGGCGCGGGCAAGTCGACCGCGCTCGCAGCGCTCGCGCGGCTGGGGGCGGCGACGATCTCCGCCGATGCCGTCGTCCATGAGCTCTACGGCTCCGACGAGGTGCGCGACGCGGTCACCGGGCGCTGGGGCCCGGAGGTGGCGCCGGAGGGCGTCGTCGACCGCGCCGCGGTGGCGCGCCGGGCCTTCGCCGCCGCGGACGAGCGCGCCTGGCTGGAGGGCCTCTTGTGGCCGCTGGTGGGTGCGCGCGTCGCCGCGTGGCGCGCCGCGCTCGACGGCGACGATCCGCCGCCGCGCGCGGCGGTGGTGGAGACCCCGCTGCTCTTCGAGGCCGGCCTCGAGGGCGGCTATGACGCCACCATCGCCGTCGTCGCCGACGAGGACGTGCGCGCCGAGCGCGCCGCCGCCCGCGGCCATCAGGCGGTCGACGAGCGGGCCGCCAGGCAACTCACGCAGCAGGAGAAAGCCGCCCGGGCGACGTACGTCGTCGCAAACAGCGGCACTGTCGAACAGCTGGAGCTTGCTCTGGCCGCCGTCCTTGACAAGCTAGACGCCGCCGATCGCGATCACCGTTGAGCACCCAGCCCCACACAGCCACCCGCCGCCGCGCGCGCACCCCCGCGCGCCGCACCGCCGCCCGCCGGCGCGCCGTGCTGCGCCGACGGCTCGCGGTCGGCGCCGGCGCCGCGCTGCTGGCGGCGATGGCGATCATCCTCGTGTGGCCGCAGTTCCACCATGCCGTGCGCGAGATCACGCTCCCGCTGCGCCACGAGGACATCATCCGCCAGCAGGCCCACGACAAGGACCTCGACCCCGCGCTCATCGCCGCCGTGATCTACGCCGAGTCGCATTTCCGCGACGGCCAGACCTCCGCCGCGGGCGCGCTGGGGCTCATGCAGCTCACGCCGGCCACCGCGCGCTACATCGCGCACAAGTCGGGCGGCACGCAGTTCGTCGTCGACGACCTTGCCACGCCCCAGGTCAACATCGCCTACGGCGCCTACTACCTGCGTTACCTGCTGCGCCGCTACGGCGGCAACGAGGCCTTCGCGCTCGCGGCCTACAACGCCGGCGAGGGCAACGTCGACCGCTGGATCGCCGCGGCGCAGAGCCGCGACCGCGCGATGACGATCACCGCGATCCCGTACGCCGAGACGCGCGCCTACGTCCGCCGCGTGCTCACCGTGCGCGGGCAATACCGCCGGTCCTACGCCGAGCAGCTCGGCGTCTAGCCGACCCGCCCGCGCCGATGTACAGTCCCGGCATGGCGCCCAAGCGTCGCCATGCATGGGTCGGGTTCGCACTCAGCGCCGTGCTTGCGATCCTCGGCCTGTTCGTGCTCAGCGGCGCGATCGCGGGAGCCGAGCTGTTCGTGACGATGCTCGTCTTCATCTTCGCCTGCATCTACGCGCTGCGCGGCGAGGACCCTGATTCGGTCGCGCACAACCAGCGCACGGCCGGCGCGGGCTGGTTCGGCAAGTGGTTCTGAGGGCGGCCGGGCCGGCGCTAGGCGCGGACGGCCACCGGCTCGGCTGACAGGACGGCGTCGAGCAGCCCGGGGAAGCGGGCGTCGAGGTCGTCGCGGCGCAGCGTGAGGAAGCGATGCGCGCCCTCGACGCGCGTCATCGTGATGCCCGCCTCGCGCAGGACCCTGAAGTGGTGGGAGGCCGTCGCCTTGGTGACGCCGAGCGGGAAGGTCCCGCACGCGCGTTCGCCCTCCACGGCCAGCGTGGCCACGACCTTGCGCCGCGCCGGATCGCTCAGCGCGTGCATGACCCCGGACAGGTCCATCTCGTCTCGGGCTGGGTGGATGAGGTCGCCCATCTATCGCTCAGTGTACACGGTGTTCGACGGTTCTCGAACTTCATGCTAGGCTGGCCGCAATGAGTTTGACAACCATCGAACACAAGGGCAACGTCGTCGCCGGTGGCGCGGTGCTCGCCGCCACCGCCGGCCTGGCCTGGGGGGCGATGTTCCCCGTCGCCAAGCACGGCCTGCGCCACGTCGATGCCTTCCACATGACGTCGATCCGCTACACGCTCGCCAGCCTCGCCTTCGTCGCGCTGCTGGCGGCGCGCGAGGGCCGCCAGGCGGTCCGCTTCGACGGCCGCGGCCTGCGCCTGCTCGTGCTGGGCTCGCTCGGCTTCGCGGGCTTCAATCTGCTGACCTACGTCGGCCTCGGCAGCACGCGGCCACAGAATGCGGCGCTCATGATCGCGACGATGCCGTTCCTGACCCTGCTCGTGCTCAGGGTCCGCCACGGGGCGCGCGTGGCGCCGCTGAAGCTCGCGCTGATGGGTGTCGGCTTCCTGGGCGTGGTGGGCGTCATCTCGCGCGGCAGCGTCGGCGAGCTCGTGAACGGCGGCGTGGGCGGCGGCGAGGGGCTCGTCCTGCTGGGGGCGCTGTCCTTCGTCTTCTACACGCTGGGCGCCCGCGAGTTCCCGGGCTGGAGCCCGCTGCGCTTCACCGCGCTCAGCGCCACGCTGGGCAGCGTGACCATCGTGGCGATCACCGAGGCCGTCACGATCGCCGGCTGGGAATCGACGCCGTCGGGCCACGATCTCGCCGCCGCCGGGCCGGCGCTGGGCTACATCGTCATCTTCGGCGCGGTCATCGCCGTGCTCTCCTGGAACACCGCCGTCCAGCGGCTCGGCGCGCCGACGGCGGTGCTGTTCAACAACCTGGTCCCGATCACGGCCTTCACGATCGCCATCGCCGGGGGCTATTCGCCCAACGCCTACGAGCTGGGTGGGGCGGCGCTCACCGTCGCCTCCCTCGCCGCGGTGACCCTTCTCAACCGGGCTTCCGCGCCGTCACCGGCCGCAGCGCGGGTCGAGCGCCGGCTCGTGCCCGCCACGTCGCGCCCGTAGCCGGCCGTCCGGCCTCAGGTGGCGCCGACCTCGGGCGCCGGCTCCGGCGTCGTGTCGCCCTGCTGCAGCTTGGAGTGCGTGCGGCCGTAGACGAAGTAGATGACGAGGCCCGCGGCCAGCCACCCGAAGAACCGCAGCCACGTCACGAGCTCGAGCTTCGTCATCAGGTAGATGCACAGCGCGCCGCCGATGATCGGGAACCACGGCACCATCGGCACGCGGAAGGAGCGATCCATGTCGGGCGCCGTGCGCCGCAGGAGGATGACGCCGACGTTGACGATGAGGAAGGCGAACAGCGTCCCGATGTTGACCAGCTTGGCGATCTCCGACAGCGGCACGAACGCGGCGATGGCGGCCACGGCGAGCCCGAAGGCGGCCGTGATGCGCGCCGGCGTGCGACGGGGGCTCAGCACGCCGATCCAGCGCGGGACGAGACCGTCGCGGCTCATGGCGAACATGATCCGCGTCTGGCCGTAGAGGACGGTCAGCGTCACGCTGGTGATGGCGATCAGCGCTCCAACGGAGAGGATGTCCGCCGCCCAGTCGCCGACGCCGGCGCCGATCTGCAGCGCTTCGGCCAGTGGTGCGTCGGAGCCCGCCAGCTTGTCCGCAGGGGCGAGCCCCACCGTGACGACGGCGACGACGATGTAGAGCAGCGTGCAGATCAGCAGCGCGCCGATGATCGCGTAGGGCAGGTCGCGCGATGGGTTCTCGGCCTCCTCGCCGGACGTCGAGATCGCGTCGAAGCCGATGTAGGCGAAGAAGATCAGCGCGGCGGCGTCGACCGTGCCGTTGAACCCGTTCGGCGCCCACGGCGAGAAGTTGTCGCCGTTGATCGAGCCGACCCCGACCACGACGAAGAAGATGAGGATGCCGATCTTGAGGACGACCATCACGGTGTTGGTGCGCGCGCTCTCGCGCACGCCGTACATGAGCAGCGCCGCCACCGCGAGCACGAGGAAGACCGCCGGGGCGTTGAACGTCCCGCCCTCGCCCGGGGGACCGGCGATCGACTCGGGCAGGCTGATGCCGAAGAGCGAGTCCAGCAGCGACTTCAGATAGCCGCCCCAGCCGACGGCCACCGCCGCCACCGCCACGCCGTACTCGAGGATCAGGTCCCAGCCGATGATCCACGCGACGAGCTCGCCGAGGGTCGCGTAGCCGTAGGTGTAGGCGCTGCCCGAGACCGGGATCGACGAGGCCAGCTCGGCGTAGGAGAAGGCCGAGAACAGGCAGGTGACCCCCGCGAGGGCGAAGGAGATGATGATGGACGGGCCGGCATCGCCGATGCCCTCGCCGATGATCACGAAGATGCCGGTGCCGATGACCGCGCCGATGCCCAGGGCGGTCAGGTCGAGCACTCCGACCGATCGTTTGAGACCGTGCTCGGGGTCGCCGCTGGCCTCGCGCACGAGGACGTCGGTCGGCTTGCGGGCGAACGGACCAGGACGCGTCGCGGTGGCCATGGCGGCGGATTGCCCGCAGCGCGGATGTGCCAAACCGGCGTTGGACGGTGGCCGTCCGACCGCGTTTCGCCGCCGCTAGCCGGAGGTTGCTGCCGGCGGTTGCGGCGCGTCGGGCGCCGGTGGGGGATCGGTCAGCCACGCCCCGATCTGCGCACCGACGCACGCGAGGTCGTCGACTCGCGCCCGTGCGCCCGTCTGCACGTCCTCGACGACCGCGACGCGGTCCTCGTGGACGGTCACGACGAACGAGTGCCGGCTCTGAGTCACCGGCCGGACCCTATGGGCGGGCGCTCACGGATCGCTCACACGGGCTCGCCGACGAGGATGCGGCGCTGCAGGCTGACCGTCGCCTCCGACGGCTCGAGTCCCAGCTCCTGCACGAGCTGCTTGCGGCACTCCAGGAACTGGCGCAGCGCGTGGGCGCGCCGTCCCGCGCGCGCGTAGGCGAGCATGGCCCGGCGGTGCGCGGACTCGTCGAGCGGATCGAGCTCGACCAGCCGCCGCGCCGCGGCCTGGGCCGCCGGACGGTCGTCCTGCGCCTCGCACGCGTCGGTCAGCGCCGAGAGCACGTCGGCGTAGCGGTCGATCAGGCGCTCGCGGAAGACCGCTGCCCAATCGGCGTAACGCTCGTCGGACAGCGGATCGCCGCCCCAGAGCTCGGCGGCGCGCTCGAGCTGGCCGCGGCGCGATGCGGCGGGCGCCTGCAGCGCCCGCTCGGCCGCCGCGAGGAAGACGTCGGCGTCGACCACGTCGCGCTCGCCGAGCACCAGGCGGTAGGCGCGTCCGCTGCCCTCGAGCACGCTGCGCTGCGCGCCGGGCGGATCGAGCGCCGCGCGCGCGCACGACACCGCGACCTGCAGGCTGCGCCGCGCGGCGGCCGGCGGACGGTCGGGCCACAGCGCCTCGAAGAGCAGGTCCTCGGGCACGGGGTGGGGGCGCTGGACGAGCAGCATCCGCACCACGCGCTGGGCGATCCGGCGCTGCCAGGCGGCGTCGTCGACCGTCCAGCTCCCGCGGCGCACGGCGAAGGGACCGAGCACGCGGAAGGAGAGCGGCGGCGGCCGGCGGCGGGTCGCCTCCGCGGCCGCGCGCGCGGCCGCCGCCACCTGCGCGTCGGGGTCGTCGGCCAGCTCGGCCAGGCGCGTCGCGGCCGCGGGGCTGCCGGAGGCCGCAGCGGCGACAGCGGCCTCGGCGCGCACGCCGGCCACGGGGTGGCGCGTCAGCGGCAGCGCGGCCTCGCCGCCCGGGAAGGCGCCGGTCACGGCGGCCACCACGGGGCCGGGGGGCAGGACGCCGCGCTCGAGCGCCTCCCACAGCAGGGCCTCCAGGCGCGGCCACTCGCGCCGGACGAGGTGGCGCGCCTGGTCGCCGGAGCGCTCCAGCGCGGCGGCGAGGTCCTTCCAGGCGCCCTCCGGGTCGCCCGAGCCGTGGCGCAGCCAGGCGCGCAGCGCGAGCAGGCGGGCGGGCGAGACGTGCTCGCCGAGGTCGGCGAGCGTGCGGTCGACGAGCTCGCGCGCGCGACCGGCGAGGCCGGCCTCGGCCAGCGGCGGCACCAGCCACGCGATCCCGCGCGCGCGCTCGTAGGCGGGGGCGGCGGCCAGCGCGGCCACGGCCCGCTCGGCCGCGGCGCCGGCGGCCGCGGGCTCGCCGCGGGCGACCGCGATGCAGGCGCGGGCGATGTCGAGGTCCGCTCGCCACCACGAGCGCACGACCGCCGCCTCGGCGCGCTCGATCTCGGCTGTCGCCTCGCCCAGCAGCCCGCGGCGCGCGAGCAGGTTCGCGCGCCGCGCGCACACGAGGCTGACCACGAAGCCGCCCAGCGCCGTACGCCGGACCTCGGCCTCGCAGGCGTCGCCCGCGGCCAGCGCCGCGTCCTCCTCGCCGCGTTCCTCGAGCACCTGGGCGCGATAGGCCAGCGGATAGGCCAGCGACATGAGCGGGTCCTCGCGCGGGAAGTCGCGCAGGTCGTCGTCGACGGCGGCGAGCGCGTCGTCGAGGCGGCCGGCGGGGAGGTGGACGAAGAGCCCCTGCCAGGCGCAGCGCGCGGCCCAGGCCGCGCCCTCGGGGTGGGCGAAGACGCGCACGGCCAGCGCCTGCGCCTCGGCGATGCGCCCGAGCTGGGCGAGGGCGACGGCGGCGACGAGCGCGGTGGCCGGCGCGGTCGCCAGCCCGGTCGCCGCGGGGCCGTCGAAGCCGTCGGCCAGCGCGATCACCGACTCGGGCGAGCCCGACCAGATGAGGGCGTCGACGAGCAGGAAGCGCGCCAGCCACTCCAGCGCCGCGTCCCTGCGCGCCGCGAAGCCGTCCACCGCGGCGCGCAGCAGCGCGATCGCGCGCGTCGGCTCGGTGCCGGCCGCGTTGACGGTGCTGCCCTCCAGCAGCGCGAGCTCCGGGCGCGCGCGCTCGCTCTCCGGCAGTCGCGCGAGCCACCCGAGGACGCGCTCGGGGGCCGTGCGGGTCAGCGTCGCACCGGCGGCGGCGATCGCCCCGGCGGCCCGCGCCGGCTCGTCGGCCGCGAACCAGTGCTCGATCGCGTCGGCCGGGCGGCCGGCCTCCTGCAGCGCCGAGGCCAGGCGCGCCTGCAGCGCGGCGCGCCGCGCCGGCTCACCGCGCTGCTCGCCGCGACGCAGCAGCAGGGCGCGGAAGAGCGGGTGGTAGCGCACCGCGCCGGGCGCGGCCCCGGCGGTGCCCAGGAACAGACCGCGCTCGCGCACCTCGGCCACGAAGCCGTCGGGGAGCTCGAGGGCGCCGAGCGTGAGGGCGTCGAGCTCGGCCGGCAGCGCGGAGTCCTCCAGGCGGCCCGTGAGCTCGCCGGGCAGCATGTCGAGGACCTCCTCGGCCAGGAAGGCGAAGGCGCGCCCGTCGGCGGCCAGGGCGCGGCCGTCGAGCGCGGCGCCGCCGGCGATGGCGGCGGCCGCCACGCCCAGCGCCCAGCCCTCGGTCGCCTCCAGGACGGCGTCGACCTCGTCGGGCTGTGGCTCGCTGCCGCGGCGCGCGTGCAGCAGCTCGGAGCACTCGCGCGCGTCGAGGACCAGATCGGCCGCGCCGATCACCGTCAACCGTCCCGCCGCCTCCAGGCGCGCGGCGCGGACGGGCAGCTCGGTGCGCGTGGCCACCGCGACGCGAATGGCGCCATCGGCCGCCAGGAGCTCGGCCACCAGCGCGCAGGCGGCCGGGGAGGCGCGGACGTTCTCGGCGTCGTCGAGCACCAGCACGAGCGGCTCGACGAGCAGCTCCGCGAGCCCGCCGGAGACCTGGGCGGCGAGGGCGCGCGGGTCGACCCGCTGGCCGGGGACGACGAGGCGCTCGCCGAGCACGTCGACCGCGCCGGGCATCGCGCGCTCCAGGGCGGCGAGGATGCGGGTCATGAGGGTGCCCGCGTCGTCGCCCTCGGCGCAGCGCACCCAGGCTCCCGTCAGCCCGCTGCGCTGTACCGCGGCCTCCAGCGCGGTGGTCTTGCCGAAGCCCGCGCCGGCCACCACGAGCAGCGACGCCCGGCCCATGGCGTCGGCCAGCCGCTGCTCGAGCGCGTCCCGTGCGATCCTGGCGGCCGTGCCTGGCACGAGCGCAGTATCTAGTCCGTCCGGGGCGCACGCTACCGTCTAAAGGTTCGTGCCCGAATTTCGCCTAGATCCCATCTTCACCCCCGCCGCCGATCAGCCCAAGGCGATCGACGGAATCGCCGAGGGCGTGCGCGCCGGCGAGCCCTTCGTCACCCTGCTCGGCGCCACCGGCACGGGCAAGACGATGACGATGGCGGGGGTCATCGAGCGTGTGCAGAAGCCCTCGCTCGTGCTCGCGCACAACAAGACGCTGGCCGCGCAGCTGTGCAACGAGTTCCGCACCTTCTTCCCCGACAACGCGGTCGAGTACTTCGTCTCCTACTACGACTACTACCAGCCCGAGGCCTACGTCCCGTCCAAGGACCTCTACATCGAGAAGGACTCGGCCATCAACCAGGAGGTCGACCGGCTGCGCCACGCGGCCACCGCGGCGCTCTTCGCCCGCCGCGACGTGATCATCGTGGCCAGCGTCTCGGCCATCTTCGGCCTGGGGTCGCCGCGGACCTACGACGACAACCTGCAGGTCCTGCGCAAGGGCGACGAGATCGACCGCGACAAGCTGCTGCGCAAGCTCGTGTCGATCCAGTACACGCGCAACGACACCGCGCTGGGCCGCGGCAACTTCCGCGTGCGCGGCGAGGCCCTGGAGATCTTCCCCGCCTATGCGGAGTCGGCTTATCGCGCGACGCTGTTCGGCGACGAGATCGAGCGCCTGCAGCACTTCGACCCGCTGACCGGCGAGCTCATCGAGGACGACCTCGAGCACGTCGCCATCTGGCCGGCGACGCACTACAACGTGCGCGAGGGCACCGTCGAGTCGGCGGTCGAGGAGATCGCGCGCGAGCTCAACGCGCGCTGCGCCGAGCTCGAGGCCGAGGGCAAGCTGCTGGAGAGCCATCGCCTGCGCCAGCGCACGCAGTACGACATGGAGATGCTGCGCGAGATGGGCTTCTGCAACGGCATCGAGAACTACTCGCGCATCCTCGATGGTCGCAATCCCGGCGATCGGCCCTACTGCCTGCTCGACTACTACCCCGACGACTTCCTCTGCTTCATCGACGAGTCACACCAGACCGTTCCGCAGATCGGCGGGATGCACGAGGGCGATCGCTCGCGCAAGCAGACCCTCGTCGACTACGGCTTCCGCCTGCCCAGCGCGCTGGACAACCGCCCGCAGACGTTCGACGAGTTCCTCTCGATCACCCCGCAGATGGTCTTCGTGTCGGCCACTCCGGGCGACTACGAGCGCTCGCACTCGCAGCGCATCGTCGAGCAGATCGTGCGCCCGACCGGCGTCGTCGATCCGGCCGTCGAGGTGCGCGAGACGCGCAACCAGATCGACGACCTCATGAACGAGTGCCGCCTGCGCGTCGAGCGCAACGAGCGCGTGCTGGTGACGACGCTGACCAAGAAGATGAGCGAGGACCTCACCGACTACCTGCTGGAGATGGGCTTCAAGGTCCGCTACCTGCACTCCGAGGTCGACACGCTCGAGCGCATCCAGATCATCCGCGACCTGCGCCTGGGCGAGTACGACGTGCTCGTCGGCGTGAACCTCCTGCGCGAGGGCCTCGACCTGCCCGAGGTCTCGCTCGTGGCGATCCTCGACGCCGACAAGGAGGGCTTCCTGCGCGGCGAGACGTCGCTCATCCAGACCATCGGGCGCGCGGCGCGCAACATCGAGGGCACCGTGCTCATGTACGCCGACAAGGAGACCGCGGCCATGCGCGCGGCCATCGGCGAGACCGATCGCCGGCGCACGATCCAGCTCGCCTACAACGAGGAGCACGGCATCACGGCGGCCACGATCGTCAAGGGCATCAGCGACATCGCCGAGTTCCTGCAGTCGGAGGGCAAGACCCCGAAGGGCCGGCGGCGCTCCGAGCGCAAGCGGGCCAAGGCGCAGGACATGTCGCTCAGCGAGGTCGAGCGGACGATCATCGAGCTCGAGGAGGAGATGCTCGCCGCGGCCGACGAGCTGCGCTTCGAGTACGCCGCCCGCCTGCGCGACGAGATCCGCGAGCTGAAGCGTGAGCTCGTGGCGATGCGGGAGTACGAGGCGCCGCCGGCCTGACCGGCGCCCGTCACCTCAGTCGCACGGTGAAGTCCCGGCGCATGCCCTTCTGGTAGTGGCCGGGGATCTCGCAGATCAGCACGTAGTGACCCGCGCGCAGCTTGCCGAAGACGATGCGGTGGAATTCGCCGGGCTCGAGCGGCAGCTCGGCCTTGAAGCCGTGCCGGACGACCTCGCCGTTGACCACGGGCAGCTTCTTCGCCGTCCGCGCCGTCTTGACGATGACGAGCTCGTGGCGCACCTTGCCCGTGTTGCGCACCTCGAAGAGGGGGAGGCGCACGAACGTGTGCCCGCGGTCGAGGCGGATCTGGTACTCGCTCATCCTGAGCTTGACCGGCGGGTCGGCCAGCCTGACCGGTGCGGCGCCGCCGAGCGCCGCCGGCGGCGCTACGACGAGCGCGGCGAATGTGCAGACGGCGACGCGACGTACGGGCAACATGCGGGCCTCCAGAGGGAGCGGTCGGCCCGCACGTTGTCACACCCGGCGGCCCCTGTCAGGCCGCGATCAGTCGGGCTGCTGCAGCGTCACCGTGAAGGCATCGCCGCCCGGCGAGAGGCCCGCGGGCGTCGCGTCCGCCGACGCGACGTCGGGCCCGAAGCGCATGCCGCGCGGGCGCCGGTGCGGGGACAGCGTGATGGCCACGTTCGACCACGCGGGGTCCGAGATCGTCCCGGCGTGGCCCGTCGCGCTGGTGGCCGCGACGTTCGCGAAGCTGGTGGGCGCGAACGCGGCCAGCGGGAGCGCCTGGCAGCCGCCGTTGTCGCCGCAGGCCGACGGGGCCTCGACGATCCACTCGGCGGAGCTGACGTCGACCTGCGCTGCCTGCAGCTGGGTGGCGAACGAGGTGCCGCGGGTGCGGTTGGCGAGGAAGAGCTTCACGGTGTGGCCCGACACGGTCACGCTCGCCGAGATGGTGTCGCCGGGCTTGACGGTCAGCTTCAGCTCGACGGGCGCGTCGGGCACCAGCTCGTACCACGCCGAGTAGTAGCCCTTGCCGCCTGCGCAGTCGGCCTCGGTGCCGACCTGCTCGAGCGCCCGCGAGGTCGTGTGCAGCCCCCCGAGGCCCAGCCAGACGGCCGAGTAGCGCCGCCCGCCCGCGCCGCAGCTGACGGCGGGCGCGACCCACGTGGCGCTCACGTGCCCGAAGCGCGTACCGGGCTTGCTCACGGCGTAGCCGGCCCAGTTCGAGCTCGTCGTGGCCCAGCTCGCGGCCTGTGTCGTCGCCGCCGGCAGCGCGAGGGCCAGCAGCACGACGGCGGCGAGGAGGGCGCTGCGGCGAAGGAGCACCGGCGCAGCATGCACGCTGTACCCAAGAGCGGCCTAAGAGGTTGCTGAGAGCGGCGGGTGCGCCACGCCGGACGGTGCGCTGTACTTCGCGGCGATGACCGCCGATCGGACCGCGCGGCTCCTGCGCTGGTACGCGCGCGAGCGCCGCGACCTGCCGTGGCGGCGCACCCGCGACCCCTACGCGATCCTCGTCTCCGAGGTGATGCTCCAGCAGACGCAGGTCGCGCGGGTGGTGCCGCGCTACGAGGCCTGGCTCGTGCGCTGGCCCACGGCCGACGCGCTCGCGGCGGCGGCGCTGCAGGACGTGCTGCGCGAATGGGTCGGCCTCGGCTACAACCGCCGCGCCGTGCGGCTGTGGGAAGCGGCGCGGGTGGTGGCGCGCGACGGCTGGCCGGCGCGCCTGCAGGACCTGCCGGGCGTCGGGCCCTACACCGCCGCGGCGCTCGGCTCGTTCGCGTTCGGCCACCAGGAGGTCGCGCTGGACACCAACGCGCGGCGGCTGTTCGCCCGGCTGGGGACCGCGCTCGTCCCGCCGCCCGGGCGCGCGGCGGACTTCAACCAGGCGACGATGGAGCTGGGCGCGACGGTGTGCACGGCGCGGGCGCCGCGCTGCGGCGCGTGCCCGCTGCACGCGGGCTGCGACGGCCCCGAGCCGCCGGCGCCGCGGGGCCGCGCGGCCGGACGTTTCGAGGACTCCAATCGATGGGTGCGCGGCCGCGTGGTGGCGGCGCTGGCGGCCGGGGAGGGGGTGCCGCGCGGCATCGCGCCCGACCGCCTGGCACCGGCGTTGCAGGGGCTCTTGCGCGACGGCCTGATCAGGCAGGTCGCGGACGGCTACGCGCTAGGCTGAGCCGACCGTGGCCCTGGATCGCCAGACCATCATGCGGGACGACTTTCCCAGCAACCGCCGGGGTTACGACCCGGCGGCAGTCGATGCCCACCTCGACCGGATCGCCGACGAGTTCGACGAGCTGCGCCGCCAGGCCGCGGTCCCCACGCCGCTGTCCGCGCAGGCCGGCGACCAGGTCAAGGGGATCGTCGAGGCGGCCGAGCGCGGCGCCCAGGAGATCCGCGACGCCGCCCACGCCGAGGCGCGCGAGCACGTGGCGCGCGTGACCGCGGCGGCCGACCGTCTGCGCGAGCGCATCGAGCAGATGGAGCGCGACATGACCGAGCTCATCGTCGACCTGCGCACGGGCGCCGAGCGCCTGCGCGGCGACCTCGACGAGCTGCAGGCCGGCACGGACGAGCTGTCCACCGAGCGTCGCGGGGAGCCGCCGCAGGCCGCGGCGCCGGAGCCCGCGACCGAGCCGTCAACCGCCGAGGCGCCGAAGAACGGCGACAGCGCCGCGGCGCGCATCGTCGCGCTCGACATGGCCCTGTCGGGCAAGCCGCGCGAGGACACCGATCAGTACCTCGCCGAGAACTACGACGTGCCCGACCGCGCGGCGCTGCTCGACGAGGTCTACGCCGCCGCCGGCGGGTAGGCGGTCTTGCCGCCGGCCCTTGCGGCCCTGCGCGGCGCTTACTGCCGCATCGAGGGGAGGGAGGTAGCGGTAGTCGGAGCGTCTACGGCTCCGCGGGCCCGCTGGTGCTCGAACCAGTCCGAGTTAGCGTCGGTTTTCGAGGGTAATCCGGACTGGTTCGTGGGAGGACGATCGCCCGCGGTCGCGGTTCCGCTGACTCTTCCCCTCGTCGAGCTGTTTTGCGCCGCGCAGCGCCGCGAGCTAACTCGGTAGGCCGAGCAACCGCTCGGCGTTGCCGTGGGCGAGCCGGGCGAGGTCGTCGGGGCTCAGCGGGGCGATGTCCAGCAGCCGCCGGCCGTCGGTGTTGGGCGCGTAGGGCCAGTCGACCGAGAAGAGCACCCGATCGGCGCCGAAGACCATGAGGGCGCATTGCAGCGGCGGGATGGTGAACAGGCCGCTGGTCGTGATGTGCACGTTGGCCAGGATGTACTCCGAGGGCATGCGGTCCAGGCCCGTCACGGCGGGTGGCAGGTTGTCGTCGACCCGAGCGAGCATGAACGGGAGCATCTCGCCCATGTGGCCGACGACGAGCTGCAGCGCCGGGTGGCGGTCGAAGATGCCGGCGAGGACCATGCGCAGCACGTGCAGGCCGGTCTCGGCGTGCCAGCCGTAGGCGGCGGCGCTGAGGAACCAGCTCACGGCCGGGTTGAAGCCCGTGTAGTAGGCGTCGCGCACCGCCGGTATCGGCTCGGCGGGGTGCAGGTAGAGCACCACGCCCAAGCGCTCGGCGCGCTCGAGCAGGACGTCGAAGGCGGGATCGTCGAGGAAGCGCCCGCTCGTGTGGCCGTTGACCATCGCGCCCCTGAACCCCAGCTCGGTGACCGAGCGCTCGAGCTCGTCGGCGGCGGCGTCGGGCGCCGAGGTCGGCAGGGTCGCGAAGCCGGCGAAGCGGTCGGGATGCTCGGCCACGGCGCGCGCGAGCGCGTCGTTGGCCTCGCGTGCGAGCGGGATCGCCGTGTCGGGGTCGAGGTGCTGCACACCCGGCGTCGTGTGGCTGATGACCTGCAGGTCGATGCCGGCCTCGTCCATCGCGGCCAGGCGACGCTCGCCGAGGTCGGCGAGGTTGGCCTCGAGCGGTGTGCCCGAGGCCGCGTCGGGGTTGCGCAGGGCGCCGATCGCCCGCGCGATGTCCGCGGTCCAGAAGTGGTCTTCGAGGCTGATGACGCGCATCCGCGGCATCTTCGCGATCCGGTGCGTGCTTCGCCGGTCAGCGGACGAACACGGTGGCTGAGGCCGGCGGCTGGCGACGCCGCAACCCGGCGACCTCGCGTACGTTGTCGCGGAGATGACTCGTGCAGGAGGCCTCGCTGTTGCCGTTCTCATCGCCGCGGCGCTCGCTCCGCCGGCGGAGGCGAGCTTCGGCGCGCCCGTACAGCTCGACGGCCGGCTCGTACGGCATCGGCGTGGCGGCCGACACCGACGCCGCCGGCTCCACCACCGCGCTCGTGGCCGGTTACGGACACGGTGCGCGCCTCTTCGAGCGCCCGTCCGGCGGCGCCTGGTCGGCGGCGACGCCGCTGCCCGGCAATCCCGCGGGCATGGCCGGCCCGGTCGTCGACGCCGCCGGCTCCGGCGCGCTCGGGATCGCCTGGCGCGTTGACAAGCCGCGCAGCTACAGCGCCATCGCCGTGGCCATGCGCGATCCCGGCGGGACGTTGAGCGAGCCAATCGCCATCGCCGGCACCGACGCGGGCGGCGTGCGCCACCCGGCGTTGGCGATCGACCCCGCCGGCGACGCGCTGCTGGCCTACAACACGGCCACCAACAAGGTCCATCTCAACATGCGCGGTGCGATCGCCATCGCCCACCGCAACAGCGGCGCCGCGTTCTCTACGCCGACGCTCGTCGATCGCACGCCCTCGAGCCCGCCCGCTGTCGCACTCGCGCGCGACGGCACGGGGGTGGTGGCCTGGACGCACGACCGGCACGTCTACGCGGTCTCGGTCGACGCCGGCGGGAGCATCGGCAAGGTCAAGCGGATCGCCTCGCCCGACGGTGTGGTGGGGCTCGTCGCGGCCGCCGGCGAGCGCGGGGCCGCCACCCTGGCGTGGGTCGACCATCGCGCCGGCGCCGGCACGCAACGCAGCCCGCGCAGCCGCTACTTCGTCCGCGCGCTCGGCCGGACCGCGGGGCATGCCTTCGCGTCCACCAGCACGGTCGCATCGACGAGCGACTACGTGCGCGGCGTCAGCATCGCCGCCGACGAGGGCGGACAGGTGACCCTGGCGTGGGGCCGCGAGCACTTCGGCACCGATCGCTCGGTGGGCAACAACGGCGTCACGAGCGCGGTCCTCGCCACCACTGCGCGAGCCGGGAAGCCGTTCGCGGCGCCGCGGGTCGTCGCCAGGCGGGGGCTGCGCTACCTGACGCCGCCCGAGGTGGCCGCCGCCAACGGCCGCGTGGCGCTGACCTGGGGCTCGACGGCCAACCGCCGCGACCTGAGCGTCCAGGCCGCCGTCGGTCCGTCCGGCGCCATCGGACCGCCTCAAACCGTGGCCGCCAAGGCGCTGAAGCAGAACGCCTTCGGGCCCCAGGATCTCATCCAGGCGACGCTCGCTCCCAACGGCACGATGACGGTGCTCTACGTCGAGCCCACCGAGATGCCGCCGCCGGCGCCCGCATTCGTGCTGAAGGCCGCCGACGGCCCCTGATCAGCGCTCCTCGCCAAAGAGGCGCAGGGCGAAGGCCCCCGCGGGATGCGCTCGGAAGTCACGCACCGCCGTGGCCATGTCGGGCGGCAGCTCGTCGGGCTGGGGCAGCGGGACGCCGTACTGCGGCGGGACGAGGACGGGCGCGGCGAGGGCGGCGAAGGCGAGGTCGGCGGCCGGTGAAGGCGTCGCCGCACAGGTAGCGCCGTCCGTCGTCCAGGCGCGCGGCGACCGCGTCGAACGTCCGCTGCACGGCTGCGCCGGCCTCGGTCCCCGTCTCGGGCCCGATGGCGAACAGATGGCGGATGTAGCCCGACATCACGCCGAGCAGCAGCGGGAACGCGCGCCGCTCCCACGCGGGGACGCCCGTGCAGTTGTACGCGCGGCCGAGGTCGCGCTCGGGGAGGATGTGGAAGTACATCCAGCGCCGGCCCTCGCGTCCGAGGCCGGCATCGAAGTCGCGCTCGAGGGCGACGACCTGCGCGCGTCGCTCGGGGTCCTCGGGGTACAGGCGCGCGGCGGGCTCGCTGTTGCGGTCGGCGTAGGCGAGGATGTCGGCCGACTGCGCGAACACGCCCTCGGCGGCCACGAGCACGGGGACCGTGCCCCCGCCGCCCGCCCGGCGCGAGGCGACGCGATGCAGGATCTGGACATGACGCTCCTCGCGGTAGGCGATCGCGGCGCGATCCAGGGCCCAGCGGGCCTTCTCGCAGTAGTGGCTGATCGGGATCGTGATCAGCCGAGCGGGCGCTGACGCAGCCATCGGCTAGCCCGCGAGCCGCGCCATCAGCTCGACGGCCTGCGCGTCGTCGAGGCCCTCGTCGAGCGCGAGCGAGCGCCACGTGGTGAAGGCCAGCGCGTGCCCGATCGCGGCGCGCTCGCGCGTGCGCGCGCGCCCCCGCGAGCGCCGGCCGCGCATCAGCGTCTCGCGAGCGGCGGCGAGGTACTGGTGGTAGCCCGCGAAGTTCTCGCGTACGACCTCTGACAGGGGCTCGTCGCGGATGAGGTTCTCGATCATGCGGGCGGTGCCACGGTAGTACGGATAGAGCGCGCCGAGCGCCGCGCGCAGGCGCTCGGCGGGATCCTCGATGCCCGCCCATGCGCCGATGTCGGGCACGGGGTTGGCGGCGGCCCAGTGCGCGGTGCAGGCGGCGAAGAGCGTGGCCTCGTCGGGGAAGTGGCGATAGACGGTCGAGCGGCGCACGCCGGCGTGCTCGGCCAGCGCGCTGACCGTCGTGTGCGCGGGGCCGAGCGTGCCGTGGAGGTGCACCGCGCTCTCGGTTATGCGCCGCCGCGTGGCCTCCTCGGCCTCGGCGCGCTTCTTCATCCGGTATGGACGCTTTTGATCGGTCATCTCTGTCCAATGAATCTTGACACATCTCGCGGACGCCGTTACATTGCCGCGACACCACTGTTCGATGAAAGGAACCAACATGCTGCAGGAGACCGGGGCGAAGGCGGGAGAGAGCGCAGTGAAGGTGGTCGGGCCGGCGGACGGCAAGAGCGGCTCGCTCGGGATGATCGGTGTGCGCTTCATGATCGACGGCGACGAGACCGAGGGCCGTCTCTCGCTCGTCGAGCACCCGATGCCGCCCCGCGCGCTGGCCGCGCCGCTGCACCGCCACCTGCGCGAGGACGAGTACAGCTACGTCCTGGAGGGCAAGGTCGGCGCCCTGCTGGGCGACGAGGTGGTCATCGCCGGTCCGGGCGACCTGATCTTCAAGCCGCGCAACCAGTGGCACACCTTCTGGAACGCGGGCGACGAGCCCGCGCGCATCCTCGAGATCATCGCCCCGTCGGGCTTCGAGCGCTTCTTCGCCGAGCTCGTCGACCTCGGCGGCGCGGTGAACGCCGACCCGCGCGCGCTCGCCGAGCTCTGCGAGCGCTACGGCCTGGAGATGGCGCCCGACAGCATCCCCGGCCTCGTCGAGCGCTTCGGCCTGCGCGCCCCGGGCGACACGGCGTAGCCCGCGGCCCGCGCGTATCGTCCACCCCGGTGCCCCCGGACCCCGCGCGCCACACGTTCGACGGCGTAGCCGATCTCTACGAACGTGTGCGCCCGGGGTACCCGGAGGCCGTCTTCGACGACCTCGCGACGCTCGCGCGCCTTCCGGCGCCGGCCCGCATCCTCGAGATCGGCTGCGGGACAGGCCAGGCGACCCTGCCCCTCGCCCGCCGTGGCCACGCGATCACGTGCGTCGAGCTGGGGGCGTCGCTCGCGGCGCGGGCGCGCGCGCAGCTTTCGTCCTTCCCAGACGTGAGCGTCGTCGTCGCCGACTTCGAGAGCTGGGAGCCCGAAGTCGCGGGCTTCGACGCCGTTGTTGCCTTCACGGCGCTGCACTGGATCTCGCCGGGGCTGCGCTACGCCAAGCCGGCGGCGCTGCTGCGGAAGGAGGGGCATCTCGCGGTGGTGACGACGAGCCACGTGCTCCCGCGCGACGGCGACCCCTTCTTCGCAGCTGTCCAGGAGGACTACCTGGCCCTCGGCCCCGACCCCTCCAACGGCCCGCCGCCCGACCCGGCAGCGGTCGGCGACAAGAGCGGCGAAATCGCCGCCGGCGGCGCTCTGCGCCCCGTGGCGACACGGCGCTACGTCTGGCACGTGGAGTACACGGCCGACGAGTACCTCGACCTGCTCGGCACCTATTCGGGCCACGTCACGATGGCTCTCGGTGCGCGCGAGCGTCTGCTGCAACGCATCAGGGACCGGATCGAGGCGCGGCCGGCGGGACCGTTCGCAAGTCCTACCTCGCCACGCTCGACGTCGCACAGCGACGCTGACACGCCTAGGCTGCCTCGATGCGCCACGCGCTGCTAGCGGCCCTGCTCGTCGCCCTGTGCCTGCCCGCCGGGGCGGCGGCGCGCGTGCCGCGCGACTTCTTCGGCGTGATGGCCAACGGACCACTCGACGCGCCGAGCTTCGCGCTCGACGCAGAGTCGTCGGCGATGCGCAGCGCCGGGGTGCAGTCCGAGCGCATCGAGATCGCGTGGGACCTGGTCGAGGCCCAGAAGGGGCAGTACGACTTCGCGCTCACCGACCGCAAGGTGCTCGCCGCAGCGCGCGCGAGGATCGACGTGCTGGCCCTGATCGTCCGCTCGCCCGCGTGGGCCGCGCGCCATCCGGGCCAGCCGTTCTCCTCGCCGCGCGATCCCGGCCGACTACGCGGCGTTCGCGCAGGCCCTCGTCGCGCGCTACGGGCCCAAGGGCTCGCTGTGGGCCGAGCACCCCGAGGTCGCCGCACGGCCCGTGCGCGCCTGGCAGGTGTGGAACGAGCCCAACCTCGCCGTCTACTGGACCGAGCAGCCGTTCATGCGCGGCTACGCGCGCCTGCTCAACGCCGCCGATGCGGCGATCAAGCAGGCCGACCCCGGCTCCACGGTGGTCATGGCCGGCCTGGCCAACTTCTCGTGGCGCGACCTCGAGCGGCTCTTCGCCAAGGGCGGCGCCAAGCTGCACTTCGACGTCGCCGCGGTGCACCCGTTCAGCGGCCGGCCCTCCAACGCCGTCAAGATCGTCCGGCTCAACCGCGAGGCGCTCGACCGCCACGGCGCCAAGCGCAAGCCGATCTGGCTCACCGAGCTGACGTGGTCCTCGGCCAAGGGCCACAAGAAGAACCTGACCAAGGACTGGGAGACGACCGAGGCGGGGCAGGCCGTGCGGCTGCGCGAGGCCTACGCCTTGTTCGTGAAGGCCCGCCGCGCGCTGCGCCTGGAGCGCATCTACTGGTACACGTGGGTCACGGTGGACCGCGACTCGCCGAACTCGTTCGACTACTCGGGCCTGCGCACGCTGCGCCCCGACGGCAGCGTCGTCGACAAGCCCGCCGCCGCTGCCTTCCGCGCCGTGGTCAGGCGCTACCGCTAGGACGCGTCCTACTTCTTGCGCTTGGCGACGTTGAAGGCGACGGCGGCCTCGATCAGCTCCTTGAACGCCGCCTCGTCGATCGCGTCGTCCTCGCGAATGTCGATGGCCCGTCGTGTCTTGCCCTCGAGGCTCGAATTGAAGAGCGCAGCGGGGTCCGGTAGCGAGGCCCCCTGAAAGAAGGTCAGCTTCACGACCTGCTTGTAGGGCTCGCCCGTGCAGATGCCCCCGTCGTGGGACCAGACGGGAGTTCCCGGGGAGGTCTTCTTCACCCACTTCCATTCCTCGACGACCTCCGGGTCCGCCTCGTGGATGAGCTCGCGCATCCGCTGCAGCACCGGACCTCGCCAGTCGTCGAGCTCCCGGATGCGCTGGTCGATCTCCTGCGAGGCGGGGTTGGGCGTTGGGGAGCCGTCTGCCGGCGTCACGAGTCCTCCTTGGTGTGGGCTGAGGCGGGCGCCAGGGCTCGCCGGGCGTCCGCGTGGGCGGCGTCCAGCCGTTGGACTCGGCCGTCATCCGCAGGGCGTGCATCGCCCTGACCTTGGCCTCCCACGGCAGGCGCCGGTAGAGCGGGACGAAGACCAGCCGCCAGAAGTACCCACCGGACGCCTTGTGCGGCGCCGTGGTGGCCTGCGGATGCTCCCGGCGCAGGTCCTCCATGGCGGCGACGCGCAGGTGGTGCTCGGCCTGCTCGCGCAGCCGCGCGCGCTCGGTGGTGAGCCGGCTCACGCCGGCACCGCCGCCTGCTTGCGCAGCTCGGCCAGCCCGTTCTGGGCGGCGATCGCGATCGGCTCGAACAGCGCGCCGATGGGCGGGGAGTAGATGTTCTCCATCCAGGCGAAGTCCTCGAGCGTCGCGCCGCGCTTGGCCGCGAAGGCGAGGAAGTCGCAGCGCTCCTTGACGCCCTCGCCGCCGTGGACCTGGCCGCCGATCAGCTTCAGCGTCCCGGGCTCGGCCAGCAGCTTGACGTGGGTGCGCGTCGCGCCGGGGAAGTAGCGCGCGCGGGAGACGCCGACGCCCTTGGCCAGGACGTAGGGGATGCCCATGGCGCCGGCCAGCGTCTCGCCCAGCGAGAAGCCGCCGATCGTGTAGTCGCCTGCGACGAGGCCCCACGGCACCCACACGGGGTCGTAGGTGCGATCGTCGCCGGCGGCGTTGGCCCCCGCCGTGCGGCCCTGCGAGTACGCGTGCGAGCCGGTGAGCCCGCGGATGGGGATCATCGTCAGCCCGTGGGGGACCTCGATGACGTCGCCCGCGGCCCACACGCCGTCGGCGCCCGTGCGCATGTGGTCGTCGACGATGAGCCCGCCGGTGGTCCCGGCCGCCAGCCCGGCGGCCTCGGCGAGCGCCGTGTTGGGCACCTTGTGCAGGCAGACGATGACCACGTCGCAGGCGATCTCGCCCTGCGAGGTGGCCACCGCGCGCACGTGGTCGTCGCCGACGAAGCCCTCGACGGCGGTCCCCAGGTGCAGGGTCACGCCGCGCTTGGTCAGCGACTCATGGACGGGCTCGGCGACGTCGGGGTCGAGCACCTCGTGCAGGACCCACGGTCCCTCGTCGATGAAGTGGACCTCCAGCCCGCGCTGGCCGAGGTTGCCGGCCATCTCTACGCCGAGCGGCGTGGCGCCGACCACGGCGACGGTCTTGACCGTCTCGAGCACCTTGTCGAACTCCATCGCCTTGCGGATGTTCTTGACGTAGTGCAGGCCCTCGAGGTTGGCGCCCGGCACGTCGGGCTTCTCCCACACGAAGCCGGTGGCGACGATCAGCTTGTCGAAGCCCTCGTGCTGGTTGCGCGCGGTGATGGTCCCGCGGTCGAGGTCGAGGTCGGTGACCACGGTCTCCATGCGCATGTCCAGGCCGTCGGACACGTAGCGCTCGACGGTCGAGAGGAAGAGGTCCTCGAAGCGCGGGATCTCGCCGCCGTAGACGAAGGGGATCCCGCACGGGGAGTAGGCGATGTCCTCGAACTCCGTGTAGAGCGAGACCTTCAGGTCGGGATTCACCCGCTTGGCCGTGGTGGCGGCAGAGATGCCGGCGCCCCCGCCGCCGATGACGATGAGCCGTTCGGTCATGTCGGTCCCTCCTCTGGGCTGGCACCGGCGAGGGCCATGTCGATGTCGCCGGCCAGCAGGTCGTCGAGTGTCTCACGGCGCCGGCACACCTGCCAGCGGCCGTCTTCGTGCGCGAGCACCGCGGGCTGCAGGTCGCCGAAGCGCGTCGATTGCGCCTGCTGGTAGGCGCCGGCGTCGCGCACGATCAGGGCGTCGCCGCGCTCCAGTTCGGGCAACGGCGCGGCTGGGTGCAGGACGTCGACGTTCAGGCACAGCGGCCCGCTGACGAGCGCCGGCGTGCGTCGGGCGCTCGCGTCCGTCGGCTGGCCTCGATCCGCGGCCACGACCACAGCGTGCCGGGCAGCAGGTTGGTGCCCGCGTCGACCACGACGCAGCGGGTGCCGTCGTCGAGCTCCTTGATCGCCACCACGGTGAAGGCGAGCGCCACCGCATCGGTGACCAGGGCACGGCCCGGCTCGAGGATGAGGCGGCCGGCGAAGCCGTTGGCGCGCAGGGCGTCCGCGACGGCCGCGGCGTGGGCGGCCACGGCGGGGGCGGCGGGGAAGCCGCCGCCGAGGTCGATCGCTCCGACGCGCAGGCCGACGGCCAGGCCCGCCAGGCGCTCGGCGGCCGCCGCATGGCCGTCGGGCGCAGGCGGCCACTGCACGGTGATCGCGGCGCCCAGCCGCGCGGCGCCGGCGAGCGGCTGATCGAAGCCGGTCGAGACCAGGTGCGCGCTCAGCGCCTCGAGGTGCAGGCCCAGGGCTCGTGCGTGCGCGGCGGCGTCGGGGACCATCGCCCGGCGTGATCCCGAACCGCGTGGGCTCGACGCCGATGCCCGGCAGCGCGACGCGCAGGCCGACGCGCTCGACGCCGGCGCGGGCGGCGCGCTCGAGCTCGGTCACGGAGTCGACGATCACGAGCGCGCCATCGCCCGCGGCGCGCTCGAGCAGCGCATCGGACTTGACCGGGCCGTTGACGATGATGTCGGGTCCCGCGGCGCCGATCGCGTCGCGCGCCAGCGCGTACTCGGCCTCGCACACGACCTCGTGCCCGGCGCCCTCGGCGGCCAGCGCGCGCAGGATGGCCGGCAGGCGGTTGGTCTTGTAGGAGTAGGCGACCTCGACGTCGGGCCACGCCGCGGTCCAGGCGGCGCGGAAGTCGCGCAGGCGGGCGCGCACGCGGTCGAGGTCGGCCAGCCACAGCGGCGATCCGTGCTCGGCCATGAGCGCGTCGATCGTCATCGGCCCTGCCGCACACGATCGGCCAGCCGGGCGGCGCGCGCGGTGCCCTTGCCGTCGAGCAGCGCCGCGACCGGGGCCCGCCAGCGCCCACAGGCGGCCTCGTCGAGGGCCTCGCCGAGCACGCCGCGCAGGTGCTCCATCGTCGCGCTCGGCGCGGAGAGATTGAGGCGCAGGGTCGTGGCGGCGCGCTCCTCGCCCAGCCCGTCGCCCGGGTAGACGGCGACGCGGCGGGCGAACAGGGCCACCATCAGCTCCTGCGCCGTGGGCCCCTCGCCGGCGAGCTCGAGCGCGCAGGCCAGCCCGCGACGCGGCGTCACCGCCAGGTCGAGCCCCTCGATCCCGGCCAGCGTGTGCTCGAGGTGGGCGAGGTTCGCGCGGATCGCCGTCTCGGCGCCGTCGCGGTAGGCGCTGTCGCGCAGCGCGGCCAGCGCACCGCGCTGGGAGACCAGGTTCGTGTTCAGCCGCGTGAGCGCCGCCTTGAGCTGCAGGCAGCCGCGCATGAGCGTCCGCGGCCCGGCCAGGAAGCCCAGGCGCGCACCGGCCATCCCGAAGCAGTGCGAGACCGAGAAGGTCGCCACGGCGTGCTCGCCCGCCGGCGGGGCCACGGGCGGCGCGTCGGGGTCGATGGCGAGCAGCGCGTGGGTCACGTCGTGGACGAGCAGCAGCCCGTGGCGCTCGGCCAGCTCGGTCAGGGCCTGGACCTCGTCGGGAGCGGCCACGGTGCCGTAGGGGTTGCTGGGGTCGACGAGGCAGATCGCCCGCGTGCGCGGCGTGATCGACGCCGCCACGGCGTCGGGGTCCAGGCGATAGCCGCTGGCGGGGCCGATCGGCACCGTGACGGGGACGCCGCCGGCCGCCAGGACGGCGGCGGGCAGGTGGAAGTAGCCCGGGATCGCCGAGGATGACCTCGTCGCCGGGGTCGATGGCGGCCAGCAGGGCGAGCGACAGGCCGGCCTGGGCGCCCTCGGTGCCGATGACCTCGAAGCCGTCGTCGCGCGGCCGGCCGAGCGCCCGCGCGGCCTCGTCGCGCAGCGGCTCGATCAGGTCGGGCGGGTAGACGTCGAGCGCGTCGGGCACGAGCGCGGCGCGCATCGCCTCGAGCGCCGACGCGGGCGGGCCGTGGAAGCACGTCAGCCACCCCAGGTCGGCCCAGTCGGCGGGCAGGCGCGTCGTGCCCTCGGGATAGAGCTCGTCGGGGTCCTGGCCGACCAGCGCGATGGCGTCGCGATAGGTGACGTAGTTCCACATCGCGTGGTGGCTGGACTGCAGCGCCGCCAGGCGCCGCGAGCCGATCGCGGCGGCGGCGCCGGCGGGCGCGGCCCACGTCAGCACGTTCGTCATGCCGCCTCGTCCTCGCGCACGAGCCGCACCACGCGATAGATGTCGAACCGGTCGGCCTCGACGGCCGCCGGCTCGTAGCCGGCCTCGCGCGCCCACTCGAGGATCTGCTCGACCGGGCGCAGCCGCCACACGCAGCGCCCGCCCTCGTGGTTGACCCACACGCGGGCGATGTGCTCGATCTCGGGGTTGCGCGTCTGCACGTTGAAGACGATCTGGCTGGGAGCGACGATCCCGGCCAGGTCGTGCAGGTGGCGCTCGATGAGCGCATCGTCGTGGTAGATGCCGTAGAGGCCGAGCTCGACGACGACGTCGGGGGAGGGGCGCAGCGCGTGCAGCGCGTCGCGATCGAAGGCATCGGCCTGCACGAACTGCACGCGCTCGGCGACGCCGAGCGCCTCGGCGTCGCGGCGGGCGGCGGCCGAGGGCCTCGGGATCGGTGTCGGCGACGATGGCGCGGGCGCGCGTCTGCCGGGTCAGCGCGGAGAGCAGGTACGGCGCCGGCCCGGCGGCGAGGTCGGCGACGACGGGCTGCGGGCCGGGCTCGGCGCGCAGCGCGTCGAACACCGCGTGCTCGGCCAGCGTGCGGATGTCGCGGAAGGCGACGCACGTGCGCCGGCGCAGCAGCCGGCGGTCGATCGCCCGACCGACGACCGTGCGCCCGGAGGGCCGGTTGGCGTACACGTGGGCCATGAAGGGCCCCGAGTCGAAGCCGTGGCGGTAGCCGATGCGCAGGCCGTCGCTCAGCAGCGCACCGGCGCGCGAGCACGCGCGCAGGGCGGCGAAGCGCCAGGCGCGCGGCGAGATCGGCGACAGCTCCCGCTGCAGGTCGGCGAAGCTCGGCAGCGCGGCCTCAGCCGGCATGCGCGTAGCGCGGGGTCTCGACCAGCTCGCGGACGCGGTAGAGCTCGTGGGCCTCGGCGGCCCATCGCGCGCCGTCGCCCGCGGTGAGCGGGGCCAGCGCGGCGCGCATGCGGCGCACGTCGGCGGTGACCTCGTCGATCGCGGCGCGGTCCGCGCCGTCGGCGGCCGCGCGGTAGACGGCCAGCAGCTCGGTGAAGTGGTCCAGCGAGCCGAGCGCGTAGCCGGCGAGCTCGTCGAGCGCGCCGAGCTCGTCGATGCGCTCGTAGATGACCTCGCCCTCGGGCGGGCAGTCGTAGGCGTCGGGGTCGACGCCGTGCGCGAGCGCGCGCTCGCGGAAGAGCAGCATGTGGCGCGCGTTGTCGGCCACGAGCTGCGCGACCAGGGCCTTGGCCTGCGGATCGGCGACGGAGGGGACGCGGGCGGAGAAGAGGTCCACCCACGCGCGCATCCCGTAGGCGTGGCGGGCGAAGACCTGGCCCAGGCGCTCGCGCTTGGCGAGGACCCGGCTGAGCTCGGCGACGTTCTCGAGGGCCATTGGCGGCGTTTACTTTCGGAAACGGTCGTTGACAGTAGTGGTGTGAAGATACTCCACGCTCACCCCGCTCGCCAGGCTGTTGGAGACCCAGCACAGCGGTCGCGCGCGCTCGACGAGGCGCGCCAGGACCGCGGGCTCGACCGCGGCCTCGGTCGTCACCACGAGGTGCTCGTAGCGCAGCTCGCCCTCCACGCGCTCGCCGCTGACGGTGACCTTCAGGTCGGGCACCTCCTGGTCGCGCTTGCCCGCCGCGAAGCCCACCGCCAGGCAGAAGCAGCTCGCCAGCGCGGCGCAGAACAGCTCGGTCGGCATCATGCCCGTGTCGGTCCCGCCCGCCGTGGCGGGCTCGTCGACCCGGATGACGTGGTCGCGCGCCTGCACGTCGGTGGCGAAGCCGCCGCGCCAGGTGGCCACGACCTCCAGCGCCATCAGCGGCCCGCCACGGCCAGGAAGCGCGAGTACGCCGCCTCGTGCGCCGCCGCGGCGGCGTCCCAGCCGTGACGGGTCGCCACCGCGAGGCCGCCGGCGCGCAGCCGCGCGGCCAGGCCCGGGCTGGCGGCCGCGCGCACCAGCGCGGCGGCGAGCGCGCGGTCGTCGCCCACGGGTGCCATGAGCGCGCTGTCGCCGTCGGCCAGGTAGGTCTGGAAGACGTCGAGGTCCGACACCACGGCCGGCAGGCCGGCGGCCAGCGCCTCGAGCACGGCGAGGCCGAAGCCCTCCTTGACCGAGGGCAGCGCGAAGACGTCGGCGGCGCGATACAGGCCCTCCAGCTGGGCGTCGGTGACCGGGCCGAGCACGCGCACCGAGCCGTCGAGGTCGAGGTGCTCGCGCAGCGCGTGGAAGCGGTCGATCTCGTCGCGGTGGTCGAAGAGCGTCGCGCCGCCGGCCACGAGCAGGACGGGGCGGCGCTCGGGCATGGCCTGGCGGGCGGCGGCGAAGGCGCGCAGCAGCGTCAGCGATCCCTTGCGCGGCTCGATGCCGCCGACCGTGAGGATGGCCAGCTCGCCGTCGAGGCCGGCCGCATCGCGCGCCGCGGCGCGCTCGCCGGCGTCGCGCGGTGGGCGGAAGCGGTCGACGTCGACGCCGTTGGGGACGCGCTGCGCCTCGACCCCGAACTCGTCGCGCAGCCGCGCGATCCACGGCGTGGAGACCACGAGCACCCGATCGGGGGCGACGATCGAGCGCTGCTGGCAGGCGATCAGCGAGGGCGAGCGGAAGTCGTCGACGTGATGGACGGTGCGCACCACGGCGTCGACGACGCCCTCGTCGCGGAGCGTCAGGGCGGCGTTGGCCGAGATGCAGTCCTGGGCGTGGACGACGTCGTGGCCGCCGTCGCGCAGCAGCGCGCGCAGGCCGTCGGTGTAGGCGTCGATGAGCGCGCAGATGCGCTCGTCGAAGGGCGCGTCGGGGGCGACGTGCGCCACGACGTGCGCCGGCACGGGCGGGGTGCGGAAGAAGCCCGTGCCCGGCGCACCGATCGCGAAGAGCTCGACCTCGTGCCCGCGGGCGGCCAGCGCGCCCGCCACCGAGAGCGCGTGCACGACGCCGCCGCGCGGGCGCACCGAGTAGGTCAGCATGGCGATCCTCACGCGACGGCCCTCGCCGCCAGCCGCGCGGCGGCCGCGTTGGAGGGCGCGACGGCGGCGCCCGCCTCGCGCAGCACGGCGGCCTGGCGCCCGGCGTCCTGGGGGTCGGCGTCGGTGCCGCACACGCGGGCCACGACCGTCGCGCCGGCGGCGGCGCGGGCCACCGCGCCGGCGAGCTCTGAGGCCGGGTCGGGGTGGGCGCCATGGCCGCAGACCACGTCGAGGAGCACGCAGGCGGTGCGGCCGTCGCCCGCGGCGGCCTCCAGCAGCTCCAGGCGCGTGCCGAGGTCGACCATCGGGTGCGGGCGGCCCTGCGTGTAGCGCTCGGTGCCGAGGTCAAGGACCACGTGCCCGTCGCCGGCGACGGCCTCGGGCTCGGTGTCCACGACGCCGACCAGCGGCGCGAGCACGACGGACGCCTCGTGCGCCAGCGAGCCGCCGGAGTACAGGCCGAGGATGCGCCCCGGGCGGGCCTCGACCTCGACCTCGTCGCCGGGCGCCGACGCGTCGGCGGCGGCGAGCGCGGCGGCCTCCAGCGTGGGGTGGACCTCCCAGCCGGGCAGCTCGCCCTCCCAGCCGACGAGCGCCGCCACCGCGCGCATCCCTTCGGGCGCCGCGTCGCCGAGAGCCTCGAGCGCCTCGGGCTCCTTGGCCACCAGCAGCAGCGTCTCGGTCGCCTCGTCGCGCGCGAGCATCGCGAGGCCCTGGCGGGCCATGATCCCGCCGACCGCCGTCGAGAGGTCGCGGCCGCCCAGGCCGATGATGTGCGAGACGCCGCTGCCCGCGGCGTCGAGCAGGCAGGCGACCTCCTGCGCCCCCGTGCCGGCGGCGGCGACGATCCCCACCGGGCCCGGGCGCACGACGTTGGCGAACCCGAGCCCGACCCCGGCGAGCATCGCGGTGCCGCATTCCGGACCCATGACGAGCAGGTCGCGGTGCGCGCCGCGGCGCTTGAGCGCGACCTCGTCGGCGACCGAGACGTGGTCGGAGAACAGGAAGACGTGCAGCCCGCGGGTGAGCGCGCGGTGCGCCTCGAGCGTCGCGTACTCGCCGGCGACCGAGACGAGGGCCACGTTGGCGCCCTCGAGCCGTGCGCCGGCCAGCGTGCGCGGGCGCGCCGGCCCGCGATCGGCGTGGGCGCCGCCGCCGCCCCCGGCCAGCAGGCGCTCGACCTCGGCGAGGACCGCGTCGCCCAGGCCGTCCTCGCCGTCGACGGCGACCACGACGTCGCCGGGCCGCGCGTCGGCGCTCGCGCCCAGCGCCGCCAGCGCGCTGAGGTTGGCCGGCGTTCCCATGACGACCTCGCACGCCGCCACGCCGTCGCGCTCGCGCAGGGCCCGCGCGATGCCCATCAGGCGCACGCTGTCGGCGTAGCGGTCCGACAGCGTGCGGACCTGCCAGCTCATGCCGCCACCGGCGCGGGCGCGAAGACCGACGGCCCGTGGTCGTCGGGCACGATCCACGTGCCGTGGTGTCCGCGCACCGCGGTGGCGAGGTGTGCGGCGTCCGCGATCACGGCGCTCCCGCCCCCGCTCACGAAGCGCGCGGCGCCCTCGATCTTGGGCCCCATGCTCCCCGGCGGGAACTCGCCCTCCTCGAGGTGGCGCAGCGCGTCGGAGACGGTGAGGCGCACCGCCGCCCGCGACGCCGGCGTGCCGAAGCCGATCTCCACGCGCGGCACGCTGGTCACCAGCACGAGCATGTCGGCCTGCAGCGCCACGGCCAGCTCGGCCGCGCAGCGGTCCTTGTCGATGACGGCGTCGAGCCCGACGAGATGGCCGTCGCGCCACGCCACGGGGATGCCGCCGCCGCCGGCGGCGATCACGAGCACCCCGCCCTCGGCCAGCCGGCGCACGTGGTCGACCTCGAGGATGCGCAGCGGCCGCGGGCTGGGGACCATGCGCCGCCAGCCGCGGCCCGCGTCGGGCGCCACGTGCCAGCCGCGCTCGCGCGCCAGGCGCCGCGCCTCGTCCTCGGCGAAGAAGGCGCCGATGGGCTTCGTCGGCTCCGCCGCGAGCGCCGGGTCGTCCTCGGCCACGAGCACGCGCGTCAGCACGGTCGCGGTCGGCAGCGAGGGGTCGACGGCGGTGAGGGCCTGCTGGAGCAGGTAGCCGATCTCGCCCTGCGTCATCGCGTCGAGGACGTCGAGCGGCAGCGCCGGGGCATGCGGTTCGCCGAGCGCGTGCTGCACGGCCAGAGCGCCGACCTGCGGGCCGTTGCCGTGGGTGAGGATCACCTCGTCGGCGCGCCCCATGCGCGCGATCGCGCGCGCGGCCTCGAGCGCGTGCACGGTCTGCTCGGGCCACGTGCCGCGCTCGTCCTCGCGGATGAGGGCATTGCCCCCGAACGCGATCACGAGCCGAGCCATGCGGTGACTCAGGCCGAGCGGATGGCCAGCCAGATCGCCCGCGCCGGGCGATCGGACGGGTTGCGCCAGGAGTGCGGGTGGGCGGTGCGGAAGTGGATCGAGTCACCCTCCTGCAGCTCGTAGTCCTCGCCGTCGACCGTGAAGCCCATCTCACCCTCCAGCAGGACGACGAGCTCCTCGCCGGGGTGGACCATCGGCTCGGGGCCGCTGTCGGCGTGCGGCTCGACGAAGGCCTCGGCGCCCGCGGCGAAGAACGGGCCGTAGCGCCCCGAGACGTTCTGCAGCACGAGCCCCTGCTTGGAGGTGTAGAGGTGGGCGCGCTCGTCGCGGCGCACGACCGTCACCGGCCGCAGCGGGTCGGCCTCCTCGATGAAGTAGCCCACGCTGCGCCCGAGCGCCGACGCCACCTTCATGAGGCTCGTGATGGTCGGCGTCATGCCGCTCTTCTCGATCTTGTGGATCGCGGCCGGCGACAGGCCGGCGCGGTTGGCGAGCTGCTGCAGCGACCAGCCGCGCTCGGCGCGCGCCTTGGCGACCTTGGCGCCGAGCGCCGAGACCGTTTGCTCGATCTCGGAGGCGAAGTGAGGTTCGGCGGTCATCAACTTTCCAATACGAAATCTGCACTATCGGAAAGGCCAATGTCAACGGCTGATCGTTTCCTATCGTAGATGGACCGCCGGTCGCAAGGGCCTCGACCGAGGGTCGTGGCGCGCACATCTCCCGCACTGATCGCTTGACTCGCGCCTCGCGAGACCGATAGAACAGCATTCGCGATCCGACACGATCGGCCGGCGCGCGTATCGTCCGGCATCTGCGTTCCCTACAGGGGGTGCGACTGTGGCCAAGACCGACCTCGCCGATGCACCGGCGGGCACCGAGCTCTTCGACGTCCAGGAGAAGGTTTTCCCCGACGTCCAGGCGCAAGACGGCGAGTCCGCCTACACGTTCATGCACACCGTCCCGTATGAGGGCTCGGTGGGACTCGTCAACCTGCTCACGACGACCCGCGTCCAGCGCAAGGGCTTCGACACGAAGCTCGTCCTCTACGGCCCCGGCGTGCTCATGGCCTCCGGGACGCGCGGCTTCCCGAAGGTCGGCGACGAGGCCTTCCCCGGCCACATGGCCATCAACAACCAGATCCGCACCTTCCTCGACGAGGGCGGGACGGTGTACGCCTGCCGCTTTGCCTGCGGCGCGCTGTACGGCTTCCCCGAGGACTTCCTGATGGACGGCGTGACGCCCTTCCATCCGCTCGACGTCCTCGACGCCGCGCTCACGGCGTGGCGCGATCGCGCCTTCCAGCTCAACACCTGGACGGTGTAGCGGCCGGCGATGCCTGCCGTACGCGAGGACGCCGTCGCCGCCTGGCGTCGCGCGGAGGCCCGCGTCTACCCGACGGTGATGGTCGACGCGGCCATCTACGAGCAGTACCTGACGATGGTGCGGGCGGTGGCCGACGAGCTGGCCGACGTCCGCACCGAGGACGAGCTCGTGACCGCGTGGGAGGAGCGCCGCGAGCTCGCCGGCGCCGTGGTCGCCCGCCACGCGCCGTCGTTGCGGGCCTTCATGGACCTCGAGGCGGTGCGCGACGCGGCCTTCTGCCATCGCCACCGCGACATCACGCGCTCACGCGGCAAGGAGATCGCGCGCGAGCGCCTCGAGGAGGCGTGGCGCGAGCAGGCGGAGTGGGTCGTGCTCTTCGACGACGTCACCCCGCTGGGCTCGCACCGCCTGGAGATGCACGTGCGCTCCGGACGCGCCCTGCACGCCTCCTGCAAGCGCGACGTCGACCGGCCCGCGACCTACTCGCTGGAGGTCGTCCAGCTCGATCCGGGCACCGGCACGTGGCTGTTGGACAAGCCGCCGCTCATGCCCGCCCAGACCTATCGCACGCCCGACGAGTGGGAGGCGCGCATCGCCCAGGCGAGGGCCACGTTCGGAAAGGACTGACCATGGTCACGACCCATCCGCAGCGGATCATCGACGCGCACTGCCACATCGGCGAGATCCCGCCCTGGAAGTTCTACGACCTCGAGCACCCGGTCAAGCCGACGGTCTACGACTACCGCTCGACGTCGGAGTTCGTCAAGAACCACATGGACGAGTTCAAGGTCGAGCGGGCGCTCACGATGTCCAACTACGGCGTCCCGATCGCACGAGATCTCCTTCGACCTCAACGACGTGGTGATGGACGCCGCGACGACCAACGACCGCATCCTGGCCGCGATCTGGGTCTCCTTCCTGCCCCGCAACGCGGAGATGACGCGCAAGGCGCTGAAGCTCGCCGCCGAGTCGCGCGTGGTGGCGCTCAAGACGACCTTCCTGCTCGGGGGCAACCCGGACCCGGGATCGTGGGACGACGAGACGCGCGCGCTGGCCGACGAGTGCTTCGACGCCTGCGAGAAGCACGACCTCATCTTCCACTTCCACACGAGCCCCGGCGGCAACTCGGACATCACGAACTTCATCCCGCTCGTCGAGGCCTACGGCAAGCGCTGCAAGATCTACCTCGTGCACTTCGGCGGCGGGGTGTCGGGCCACATCCGCCTCGTGCCCAAGTTCCTGCAGTGGGTGCAGGACGGCTACAAGGTCTACACCGACACCTCGTGGGCGATCGGCTTCGGCGCGCGCTGGCTGCTGACCGAGATCGAGAAGACGGGCGTCGGCGGCGACCGCGTGTTCTTCGGCTCCGACGAGCCGTGGTCGGACTTCGCCAGCGAGTACTGGAAGATCAACGGCATCCGCGGCATCTCGCAGGAGCTCAAGGAGCGGGTCTTCTGGCGCAACTACGAGGAGCTGTTCGCCGGCCGTGGCTGAGCACGCGACCCTGCCGCTCGACGATCGGCGGCTCGTGGTCGAGCTGCAGTCGCTCGGCGTCCGCGTCGAGGACGAGACCGGCGGCGGCGTGCAGGGGCGCAGCGGCGGCGCCGGGCCGTCGGACGCCGGCTTCCTGTGGGTGCGCGGGCTGCCGCTGACGGTGCCGATGCACGCCGAGTACGCGCAGCGCTCGCCCTACACGCTGCGCATCGGGGCGCGCGGCGCGCGCCTGGAGCGCGCGGGCGAGTACGTCGCGCCGGTCGTCGTGCCGCCGCGGCCGCGCATCTACGACATGCAGACGGCCGACGGGGTGCCCTACTGGAAGATCGCGCTGCTGCACCTCGACTCGATCGCCTCGACCGTCGTGCAGAAGTGCATCTACTGGGACACGCCCGAGCAGTGCGCCTTCTGCGGCATCGAGCTGACGCGCGGCGCGCAGACGGTGCCGGTGAAGACGCCGGAGATGCTGGCCGAGGTCTGCACCGCGGCGCGCGACTTCGACGGCGCGGTCGACGTGACGCTCACCACCGGCTCGCTGAATCGCCGCGACCGCGGCGCGCTCTACATCTCGAAGTGCGCGACCGCGATCAAGGAGGCCTGCGGCCTGCCGGTCCAGGTCCAGTTCGAGCCGCCCGACGACCTCAGCGTCCTCGACGAGGTCCACGCCGCCGGCGTCGACGCCGTCGGGATGCACCTCGAGACCTTCGACCCCGAGGTGCTGGCCCGCGTGGCGCCGGGCAAGGCGCAGACCGGCATCGACGGCTACTACCGCGCCTGGGAGCGCGCGGTCGAGGTCTTCGGGCGCGGGCGCGTGAGCACCTACGTGATCCTCGGGATGGGCGAGGACCGCGCGCTGACCGAGGAGGGCTGCCGGCGCGCGATCGAGATGGGCGTCTATCCCTTCGTCGTGCCGCTGCGCCCGGTGCCGGGCACGCTCATGGCCGACGCGTCGCCGCCGGCGCCCGACTACGTCGCGTCGATCTATCGCAGCGTGTCGGCGATGCTGGCGCAGGCCGGCTTCGATCATGCCGACGCCGGGGCGGGCTGCGCGCGCTGCCAGGCGTGCTCGGGGCTGTCGGCGTGGGAGCGCGTGTTCGAGAAGGAGCGTTGGCGTGAGCTTGCCGACCGTCGAGCGTCCTAGGGCCGCGGACATCGTCGTGTGCCGCCTGTGCGGCGGCCCGCGCCAGCGCGCGGCCCACTTCGCCGTGCGCCGGGCGGTGTTCGTCGACGAGCAGGAGCTGTTCGCGGCCGACGATCGCGACGAGCGCGACACGGCGGCGGCGACGCTGCACGCGATCGGCCTCGCCGGCGGGCGCGTCGCGGGGGCGGTGCGGCTCTACCCGCTCGGCGGCAGCCAGTGGAAGGGCGACCGCCTGGCGGTGCTCCCGCAGGCGCGCCACGGCATGCTCGGCGCGCGCCTCGTGCGCTTCGCGGTCCACACCGCGGGCGCCCGCGGCGGCGAGCGGATGGTGGCGATGATCCAGGTCCCCAACGTGGCGTTCTTCGAGTCGCTGGGCTGGGAGCGCGACGGGAACGCGGTCGGCTTCCACGGCCGCCCGCACCAGCCCATGGCCATCGCGCTCAATCCACGCGTGTGAGCGGCTCGGCGGCCAGGTCCCACACCTCCGCCGACTCCCCGCCGCCGGCCAGGCGCAGCACGCGCGAATCGTCGAAGGCGCCACATGGCGCGCAGGCCAGACCGCGGCGCGCGAAGGCCGCGCACGCGGCGTCGACGTGCTCGGGCGCGGCGGCGAGGACGAAGCCGAAGCTGGGGAAGGTCAGCAGCCAGCGCTCGAGTCCGACGCCGTCGGGGCGCGGCACGCCGTCGACGTCGAGCGTCGCGCCGCACCCGGCGAGCTCGAGCAGCTGCAGCAGCGAGCCGGCCAGGCCCGGCATCGAGACGTCGCGCGCGGCGTGGCACAGGCCGCGCTCGGCGACCTCGACGAGCGCCTCGCCGTCCGCGCGCAGCTGCGCCGGGTCGCGTTCGCGCAGCGAGCTCCAGATCGGCGGGTCGTGGCCGCGATCGCTGCCCTCCAGGCAGAACGCGCCGAGGAGCACGTCGCCCGGCCGCGCGGCGCTCGCGCGCAGCGGCGTGGTCACCGTCCCGGTGCAGAAGGCCGACAGCGCCGCCGGCGCGCCGAGCGTGAGGTGCCCGCCGACGACGGGCACGCCGAGCCGGTCGGCGGCCCACGCGAGCCCGTCGAGCACGCGCTCGGCGTGCGCGCGGTCGGGACTGACGAGCGTGTCGACGAGCGCCAGCGGGCGCCCGCCCATGGCCCGCACGTCCGCCACGTTGGTGGCGACGGCCGCCGCACCGGCCGCGAACGGGTCGGCGGCCAGCAGCGCGGGCGCGATGGCCTCGCCGCACAGCACGAGCTGGTGGTCGCCGTGGGCCACGAGCGCGGCGTCGTCGCCGTCGAGGGCGAAGGGCAGGCGGTCGAGCAGCCGCAGCTCGCGCTTGGCCTGCAGGCCGGGCGCGGCGCGGATGGCGGCGGCAAGATGAGCGAGGTCGGTCATGACGCGAGCGCCAGCGTGCTGCAGCGCGTGGGCGCCGTCAACGTCGGGCTGTCTTCGTTCGCCGAAGCGGTGCGTGCGCAGGGGGCCGAGGTGGTCGACGTCGAGTGGTCGCCGCCCGGCGGCGGCGAGCCCGGCGTCGTGGCGCTGCTGGAGCGCGCGTGGGGTGCGCAGGGCGAGCGCGTGGACACGGCCAACGCGGCGGCGCTGCGCGCGATCGAGGGTGCGCGCCCCCACGCGGTGACCGTCGCGCGAGCGGGCGAGGTGATCGACGGTCTGGAAGACCGGACGCTGCTGCACGCCGGGCCGCCGATCGACTGGGAGCGCGTCTGCGATCCGCAGCGCCGGGCGCTGGTGGCCGCCTGCCTGCTCGAGGGCTGGGCCGCCGATCGCTCGGAGGCCGCTGAGCTGCTGGACGTGGGCGAGGTGCGCCTGCGCGCCGGCAACGAGCACGGCCACGTCGGGCCGATGACCGGCGTGTGCTCGCCCTCGATGGCCGTCTGGGTCGTGCAGGACGAGGCGTCGGGTACGCGCGCGTTCTCGACCCTCAACGAGGGACCGGGGCGCACGCTGTGGTTCGGGGTGGGTGACGACGAGGCGATCGAGCGGGCGCGCTTCCTGCGCGACCGCGCGGGGCCGCTGCTGGCGCGCCTGCTGGAGCGCACGGGGCCGATCGACGTGCTCGACCTCGCCGCGCAGGGGCTGCAGATGGGCGACGAGCTGCACATGCGCAGCCAGGCGGCGACCAACCTGCTCTGGCGCCGGCTGCTGCCGGCCTTCGCCGCCGAGGGCGGGGAGGACGTCGCCGCCGCGCTCGCGGGCAACCACCTCTTCTTCCTGAACCTGGTCATGGCCGCGGCGAAGTGCGCGTCGCTGGCGGCCACGGGCACGTCGGGGTCGACGCTCGTCACGCTGATGGCGCGCAACGGGAGCGACATGGGGTTGCAGGTTGCCGGGCTGCCGGGGCGGTGGTTCACCGCGACGGCGGCGCCGGTCCAGGACGCGCTCCTGCGCGAGGGCTTCTCGCCCGACGAGGCGGCGCTCGACATCGGCGACTCGGCCGTGCTCGAGTGCATCGGCCTGGGCGGCATGGCGGTGGCGGCCGCGCCCGCGGTGGCGGCCTTCTTCGGCGGCGGCGCGGCCGACGCGGCGGCCCGCTCGCAGCTCATGGGCGAGATCTGCGCCGGGCGCTCGGCCCGCTTCACGCTGCCGGCCCTCGACCACGCCGGCAGCCCGGTGGGAATCGACACGCGGCTCGTGGTCGAGCTCGGTGTGGCGCCGCAGATCACGACGGGCGTCCTGCACGCGACGCAGGGCGCGGGCCAGATCGGCGCCGGCATCGCCCATCAGCCGCTCGAGCCCTTCCGCGCCGCGCTGGCCGCGCTGGTCGACGAGCTGGAGGCGACATGACCGTGCAGGCGATCGCCGCGCCCGCGCTGGCGCGCCTTCCCGCGGGCTGGCGGGCGCTCCTCGGGGCCTCGACGCGGATCGATCTCGACGGCTTCGTGGTACTGGTCACGGCGCCCGGGACGCCGTGGCTGCCCAACGCGATCGCCCTGGGCCCGGGCCCGACCGTGGTGTGGGACCCGGTCGTGGCGCGGATCGAGCCCGGGCCCGCGCTGGCGGCGCGCGGGAGCGCGATCCTGCGCGCGCTGGGGGTCGCGCGACCCGCCGGGGTCGCGGGCGCCCTCTCCGGGGGCGGCGCGACGCGCCCGCCGCGGGCGGCGGTCGCGGGGCTGTTCGCCGCGCTGGCGACCGGCGACGTCGCGGCCCGGCGCCGCGCGGCGCTCGCGCTGCTCGGCCGCGGTCCCGGCCTGACCCCCGAGGGCGACGACCTGCTCGCGGGCGCGTGCCTCGCCGCCGCCGCGGCGGGTGACCCGATTGCGCTCCCGCCCGGCCTGCGCACCCTGACGACGCCGCTGTCGGCGACGCTGCTCGAGCTCGCGGCGGCGGGCGCCGGCCCCAAGCCCGTTCACGCGTTGCTGGACCTCACCGGCGAGCGCTGGCGCGCCGCCGTGCGCGAGCTCGAAGGGCTCGGCGCGTCGAGCGGGCGCGCGATGGCGCTCGGGGTCGGCGCGGGCGCCGCGGTGCTCGGCGCGCGCCACGCGCGCAGCATCCCGCCGCGCGCTGCGCGACACTTCGTCTCATGAGCGCGCCATCCTGAGACGACGACCCGGCGGCGGCCTCTCGCGTCGCAAGCGCGAGCAGCGCGCCTACTACCTCGTGCTGGCCTCCGGCGGCCTCGCCGTTGCCGCGGTCGTCGTGTTCGTCCTGGCGATCGTCGGGATCGCGAACTTCGGCCTCTTCATCCTCCTCGCGGTCCTGGCCGCGGTCGCGGCCCTGCTGCTCAGGCGAGCGCTGAAGCCCTAGGCGTATTTTTCCCGCGTCTGGTCGCTCCATCCGGAGTAGGACCCGACCGGCGATCCGATCGGGCAACGCCTACCCCCGGAGGATTCGCCATGAGAGCCGCAGGTCCGATCGCAGCCGCAGCGGCGATCGCCGCGGCCCTCGCGCTCGGCGGCTGCTCGGGCGGCGACCATGGCTCGAGCACGAGCACTCGCGACGCGCAGCCCAAGCGCGGCGGCACGCTGACCATCCTGTGGAAGGGCGACGTCGACTCGATCGACCCGGGCGTGACCTACACCGTCAGCGGCTCGATGATCGTGCGCGCCACGCAGCGCACGCTGCTGAGCTTCACACCCGGCGATCCGACCCATCCGGTCGCCGACCTGGCGGCGGCGCTGCCCGACATCTCCGCCGACGGCCGCACCGTGACGGTGCACCTGCGGGCGGGAATCCGGTTCTCCGCGCCCGTGAGCCGGCCGGTCACCGCCGGCGACGTGAAATACGGCATCGAGCGCGGCTTCTTCCGAACCGTGGCCAACGGATACGCCGGCCTCTACTTCGGCGACGTGGTGGGCGCGAAGGCGGGCGTCGCGCCGGGCACGCGGATCCGGGGCATCGAGACCCCCGACGCGCGCACGGTCGTCTTCCGTCTCGCGCGCGGCAGCGGCCGCACGCTGGCCGGCGCGCTGGTCATGCCACTCGCCGCGCCGGTCCCGCGCGAGTACGCGCTGCCCTACGACCGTCACGTGGTGTCGACCTACGGGCCGCACCAGGTCTCCACGGGGCCGTACATGCTCGAGCGCTACAAGGCGGGCCGGCGCATCCACCTCGTCCGCAATCCGAGCTGGGATCGAGCCACGGACTTCAGGCCCGCCTATCTGGACGCGGTCGACATCCGCGAGGGCAACGACGAGGCGACCGCGGCCACGCGCCGCATCCTGCGCGGGCGCGGGATGGTCAACGGCGACTTCAATCCACCGCCGGCCGAGCTCAAGCGGGCCTTGAAGGACCGGCGCGCGCAGGTCGAGCTGCCACTCACGAGCTTCGTCCGCTACGTGACCCTGAACACGAAGGTCGCGCCGTTCGACGACCTCAACGTCCGCAGGGCGGTGGTCGCCGGCTTCAATCGCGATGCCATGCGGCTGGCGAACGGTGGTGCGGCCGTGGCCGTGCTCGCGACGCACTTCATCCCGCCCGGGACGCCCGGGCACGACGAGGCCGGCGGCGAGCGCGGACCGGGATTCGACTTCCTCGGCCGTCCGCAGGGCGCGCCGGACCTCGCGGCGAGCTATCTGCGCCGTGCGGGCTTCCGGTCCGGCCGCTACGACGGGCGCGACACGATCCTGGCCGTGGGCGTGGCCGGGGGCAACGACGAGCGCGCCGCCGAGGTGGCCCAGAACAGCCTCGAGCGCCTCGGCTTCAAGGTGAAGCTGCGGCTCGTGACGCTCGACACCATGTTCACCCTCTGCGGCCGGCCGAGCGCGCGCGTGCAGGTGTGCCCCAACGCGGGCTGGTACCGCGACTTCGCCGACGGCGAGACCGTGCTCGAGCCGACCTTCGACGGCGCGAGCATCCTCGACCAGGGCAACTCCAACTCCTCCGAGCTCGACGTCCCGGCGATCAACCGCGCGATGGCGAAGGCGCGCCTGATCGTCGATCCCGCCGCCCGCGCCAGGGCGTGGGGCGCCGTCGACCGGATGGTCACCGGGCAGGCCGCCGCGGTTCCCGTGAGCTGGGACCGCTATCCGCTGGTGCGGTCCAAGAACGTCGTCGGCGTGATCAACCGCTACCTCGCGGTGTGGGACCCGGCGTTCACGTCGCTGCGTTAGCTGGCGGTTCGCCGATCAGGGCGCGCTCGATCTCCTCGTAGGAGAGCGGCGGGAACGGCAGCGGCGTGGCCGCCGCGGGCCGCAGCGCGTCGAGCACCAGGGCCAGCGGGCGCCGCCAGCCGTCGGCGCGCAGGCCCGGCGGTACGCAGGCGACCGCGCCCTTGACCAGGCCGACGACGTCGATCGTGGTCACGTCGTCGCGCAGCGCGCCGGCCTCCTGGGCGCGCACGACGAGCCGATCGACCACATCGAGGATGACCCGGTGGCGGCGCATGAGCTCGGGGCGCTCGAGCAGGTACTGCTCGGTGGCCTGGAAGAAGCCGCGGTCGCGGGCCTGCAGCTCGGCGCTCGTCTCGACGTATTGGACGAGCGCGTCCCACGGGTCGTCGACTTCGCCGGCGAGGGTCGCGGCGCCGACCAGCTCGGCGATCTTCTCGTCGAGGATGGCCTCATAGAGCGCGTCCTTGCTGGGAAAGCGGCGGAAGACCGTCGCGTTGCCGACGCCGGCGCGGCGCGCGATCTCCGCCATGCCGACGTCGAAGCCCTCCTCGGCGAACGCCTCCGCCGCGGCCTCGAGCACGAGCCGGCGGTTGCGCTCGGCATCGGAGCGCAGCGGGCGCTGCCAGACCTCGGTCACGGGGAGACCCTACGCCCCCACCATGACGGGCTGCGTCGCATCGATGCGCGACGAGGTCGCGGGTGCGCAGGAGGACCGCCGCGAGGACGACGCCGACGATCATGAGCCCCGCGCTCACGGTGAACGCGAGCTGGAAGCCCTCGACCAGGGCGGCCTGCTGGTCCTGGGGGGAAGGCCCGTGGCCGAGGCCGCTCAGGTACGAGGACGTCCGCGAGGCGGCCAGCGACGAGAGGACCGCGAGTCCCAATGCGCCGCCCACCTGCTGGAAGGTGTTGAACAGGCCCGACGCGAGGCCGGCGTCCTCGGCCTCGATGCCCGTGGTGGCCACCAGCGTCAGCGGCACGAACGTGCTGCCCATCCCGATCGACATCGGCACGAGGCCGAAGAGGATGCCCAGGTAGGAGCCGTCGACCTTGGTCGTCGCCGCCAGCACGACGAGGCCCGCCGCGGCGAGCGTCAGCCCGATCAGGACGGTCGGCTTGACCCCGATGCGCTGGATGAGCTGCTGCGAGAGCCCGGCGCCGGCGATGATCCCGAAGGTCACGGGCAGGAACGCGAAGCCGGCCTCCAGCGGCGAGTAGCCGAGGATCTGCTGCACGTAGAGGGTGGCGAAGAAGAACATCCCGAAGAGGCCGCCGACGACGATGAAGAGGATGGCGTTGGCGGTCGCCAGCGTGCGTACGCGGAAGATCCCGAGGCGCACGAGCGGCGCCACCGAGCGGCGCTCGATGACCACGAAGGCGGCCAGGAGCGCGACGGCGACGGCGCTGAGACCGAGCGTGTGCAGCGAACCCCAGCCCTTCTCCTGCGTCGTGACGATGGCGTAGACGAGCACGATGAGGCCCGCGGTGACGGTCACCGCGCCCGCGAGGTCGAAGCGCCGGTGGGTCATGACGCCGCGCGACTCGGGGACGTAGCGCAGCGCGGCGATCGCGGTGCCGATCCCGATGGGGACGTTGATCACGAAGATCCACGGCCAGCTGAGGACGTCGGTCAGGATGCCGCCGAGGAGCAGGCCGAAGGCGCCGCCGGCGCCGGCGATCGCGCCCCAGACGCCCATCGCGCGGGTGCGGTCGCGGCCCTCCTCGAAGGTCGTGGTGATGATCGACAGCGCCGCGGGGGAGACCAGGGCGGCGCCGAGGCCCTGCACGCCACGCGCGAAGATCAGCACCTCGCCCGTGTTGGCCAGAGCGTTGGCGGCCGACGCCACGCTGAAGAGCGCGATGCCGATCAGGAACAGCCTGCGGCGGCCGATGAGGTCGGCCGCGCGGCCGCCGAGGAGCAGGAAGCCGCCGAACATCAGCGTGTAGGCGTTGACGATCCATTGCAGCTGCTCGGTGCTCAGATCCAGATCCGTCTGGATCGACGGCAGGGCGACGTTGACGATCGTCGCGTCGAGTACGACCATGAACTGCGCGAAGCAGACGACGACGAGGGCGGCCCAGCGGGCGCGGGCGGTGAGGGCGTCGGGCATGAGGGGAGAGGGGCTCCTTGAGAACCGGATCGGGGAGTCCGTTTCACCGTATCAAAGCGGACTGCCTGATCCGCTTCGTGTGACCGGGATCACAGTTGTCGTCCGTGCCGCGCTTGTGGCGCTGCGCGGCGTTGAACAGCATCACCGAGGGGAAGCGAGCCAGGGGCGGCGCGACCGGGGGCGGTCGTCCTCCGAGCTCGCTGTCCTGCCTTTACCTGGCAGGACCGGGTGAAGTCAGCACAGCGCCACCGGCACGGCCCGGCCGCGCGCCGCGGGGGACTCCCTCCCCTCGGTGATGCTGTAGACGCAAGCAGTGCCGCCAGCGCGAACGGAGAACGCCCGCAACGTGCGGCAAGCCAACCGGGCGAACGTCTGTTCGGCTGGCTACACTCCGTTGCAATGCCGCCAAGCAACGCGATCGTCATCTCCGGCGCCCGCGAGCACAACCTCAAGGACGTGTCGCTCACGCTCCCGCGCGACGCTCTCGTGGTCATCACGGGGCTGTCGGGCTCGGGCAAGTCGTCGCTCGCCTTCGACACGATCTACGCGGAGGGTCAGCGGCGCTACGTCGAGTCGCTGAGCGCCTACGCACGGCAGTTCCTCGGCCAGATGGACAAGCCCGACGTCGACTCGATCGAAGGGCTGTCGCCGGCGATCTCGATCGACCAGAAGACGACCTCGCGCAACCCGCGGTCGACGGTCGGCACCGTCACCGAGATCTACGACTACCTGCGCCTGCTGTGGGCGCGCATCGGCCATCCGCACTGCCACATCTGCGGCAAGCCGATCGCCGGGCAGTCGGCCGAGCAGATCATCGACCAGGTCATGGAGCTCGAGGAGGGCACGCGCTTCATGGTGCTGGCGCCGCTCGTGCGCGGGCGCAAGGGCGAGTACGGCAAGGTCCTCGAGGAGCTGCGCTCCGAGGGCTTCTCGCGGGCGAAGATCGACGGCGAGCTGCGCATGCTCGAGGACGAGATCGTGCTCGACAAGAAGTTCAAGCACGACATCTCGATCGTCGTCGATCGCCTGGTCATGCGCGGCGACCTGCGCAAGCGCCTGGCCGACTCGATCGAGACCGCCGTCGCGCTGGCCGACGGGATGATCGAGATCGAGACCGTCCCCAAGGAGGGCAACGGAACGGTCACGCTGTACTCCGAGAAGTTCGCCTGCCCCGACCACGGCCCGGTGATCCCCGAGCTCGAGCCGCGGATCTTCTCCTTCAACTCGCCGCACGGCGCGTGCCCGCGCTGCACGGGGCTGGGCTCGCAGATGGAGATCGACCCCGAGCTGGTGGTGCCCGATCCGTCGCTGTCGATCGGCGAGGGCGCGCTGGCTCCGTGGGCCGGATCGACGTCGCAGTACTACGAGCAGATCACGCAGGCGATCGCCGAGAAGTACGACATCGACCTCGAGGCCCCGTGGGAGTCGCTCGACGAGGACGTTCGCGATCTCTTCCTGGAGGGCACCAACGGCGACCGGATCGAGGTCTCCTATCGCAATCGCTACGGGCGCAAGCGCTCCTACGCGACGCGCTTCGAGGGCATCCTGCCCAACCTCGAGCGCCGCTACAAGGAGACCGACTCCGACCTCGCGCGCGAGAAGATCGAGGAGTACATGTCGCTGCGGCCGTGCCCGGCGTGCAAGGGCGCACGGCTGAAGCCCGAGTCGCGCGCGGTGCTGGTCGGCGGCGTCGCCATCCACGAGCTGACCTCGCTGAGCGTCAAGCGCGCGCTGCAGTGGCTGGCCGACGTGCAGCTCTCAGAGACCGAGCGCCACATCGCGCGCCTCATCGTGCGCGAGATCGACGAGCGCCTGCACTTCCTGGACAACGTCGGCATCGGCTACCTCTCGATGGATCGCGCGGCGGCGACGCTGTCCGGCGGCGAGGCGCAGCGCATCCGGCTGGCCACGCAGATCGGCTCCGCGCTCGTCGGCGTCCTCTACGTGCTCGACGAGCCGTCGATCGGCCTGCACCAGCGCGACAACTCCAAGCTCATCGCGACCCTCGAGCGCCTGCGCGCGCTGGGCAACACGGTCCTCGTCGTCGAGCATGACGAGCAGACGATGCGCGCGGCCGACCACCTCGTCGACCTCGGCCCGGGCGCCGGCGAGCACGGCGGGCGGATCATCGCCGAGGGCACCGCGGCGCAGGTCGAGAAGGTCAAGGAGTCGCTCACGGGCCAGTTCCTGGCCGGCACGCGTGTGATCCCCGTGCCCGAGAAGCGGCGCACGCCGGCCGGCTACCTGGAGATCCGGGGGGCCAAGCAGCACAACCTCAAGTCCCTCGACGTCAACGTCCCGCTGGGCGTGCTGACGTGCGTCACCGGCGTGTCGGGCTCGGGCAAGTCGACCCTGGTCAACGAGGTCCTCTTCAAGGCGGTGGCCAACCGCCTGCATCGCGCGCGCCAGCGCCCGGGCGCGCACACCGCCGTGCTCGGCCTCGACGAGCTCGACAAGATCATCCAGGTCGACCAGTCGCCGATCGGGCGTACGCCGCGCTCGAATCCCGCGACCTACACGGGCCTGTTCGACGTCATCCGCGACCTCTTCTCCAAGACCCAGGAGGCGCGGGCGCGCGGCTACAAGCCGGGGCGCTTCTCGTTCAACGTCAAGGGCGGGCGCTGCGAGGTCTGTCGCGGCGACGGGCAGATCAAGATCGAGATGCACTTCCTGCCCGACGTCTACGTGCCGTGCGAGCAGTGCCACGGCAAGCGCTACAACAAGGAAACGCTCGACATCCGCTTCAAGGGCAAGACGATCGCCGACGTGCTCGACATGCCCGTCGAGGAGGCCGTCGTCTTCTTCGAGCACATCCCGAAGATCCGCCGGCGCCTGGAGACCCTCAACGCGGTCGGCCTGGGCTACATCCGCCTCGGCCAGCCGGCGACGACGCTGTCCGGTGGCGAGGCCCAGCGGGTGAAGCTGGCCACCGAGCTCTCCAAGGTCGCCACGGGCAGCACGCTCTACATCCTCGACGAGCCGACCACGGGGCTGCACTTCGCCGACGTCGAGCGCCTGCTCGACGTCCTGCAGCGCCTGGTCGACCAGGGCAACTCGGTCGTGGTCATCGAGCACAATCTCGACGTGATCAAGACCGCCGACCGCATCATCGACATGGGACCGGAGGGCGGCGAGGACGGCGGCGAGGTCATCGCCTCCGGCACGCCCGAGGAGGTCGCCGGCACGCCCGGCTCCTACACCGGCGAGTTCCTGCAGGCGCTCGTCGAGCCCGCGGCGCCCACGGCGCGACGCGGCGCCGGCAAGCGCAAGCGACGAGTGGCGACACCTGCATGAGCGCGACCTACCGCGAATCGGCACCGCCCGGGCCGCTCGCATCGCATGCCTGCTGCGTGTGGAGCCAGACGGCCGGCGCCGGCGACCACGTCGAGCGCGTGCTGCCCGACGGCTGCGCGGACATCGTGTGGATCGACGGCCAGGGGATCGTCGTGGCCGGCCCCGCCACGCGTGAGGTGCTCGTCGAGATCCCGGCCGGGGCGGTGGCCCTGGGCGTGCGCTTCGGTCCCGGCGCCGCGGGTGCCGCGCTCGGCGTGGCGGCGCACGAGCTGCGCGACCGCACGGTGGCGCTCGAGGACGTCTGGGGCGCGCCGGCCGCGCGGCTGGCCGAGCGCCTGGGCGCCACGCCACCCGACGGCCGCCTTGCGCTGCTGGCCGCCGCCGCCGCGCGGCGCCTCGAGGATGCGCGCGTGCCCGATCCGCTCGTGACCCGGGCGAGCGCGCTCCTGGCCCGCGGCCTGCCCGTGAGCGCCGCGAGTCGCGAGGTGTCGCTCACCGAACGTCACCTGCGCCGTCGCTTCCACGACGCGGTCGGCTATGGCCCCAAGACGCTGCAGCGGGTGCTGCGGCTACGCCGCTTCCTCGCGCTCGCCGAGTCCGGGGCGAGCGCGGAGCTGGCCCGCGTCGCCGCCGAGGCCGGCTACGCCGACCAGCCTCACCTCACGCGGGAGTGCGGGGAGCTCGCGGGGCTGCCGCCGGCGGCGCTGCTGGCGGCGCGCGCGGCCGCCTGACCATCGGTCGGCGGGCGATCGAGGAAGGGCCCGGCCAGCCCGGGCACGAGGGCCTCGGCGACGCGCAGGGCCTCCCCGAGCTCGACGTCCTGCACGTCGTAGTGCTGGTCGCCGGCCGCCGTGGTGGCGACCAGGGTGGCCAGGCCCGCACGGCGCTGGAAGAACGAGCGCTCGACGTTCCAGCCGATGATGCCCTCGGCCGACAGGACGGAGCGCCGGCGCACGAGCGAGCCCGCGCGCACCACCAGGCGCGGGCCGGCGATCGCGTGTCCCAGGCTGCGGTAGCGGTCGGCGGCCAGTGCCACGGCGACGGGCAGCAGCACGAGCGCGGCGGCCGGCAGCCACGGCGGGCCCCCGACCACCGAGCCGATCGCGAGCGCGACGACGACGAGCGCCCATCCGGCGAGGGCGCGCGTGTAGCGCCGCCGGCGGGCGCGCGGGCCGTGCTCGGCGAGCGCGCACGTCACCGGGTCCGACGCGCCGATCACCTCGGCGGCCACGCGGCGCACCTCGGCCCGCGATGCGGGCGGCACCAGCAGCGATCCGCCCCGCTCGGCTCCCCGGCCGACGCGCAGGCCGGTGGCGATCGCGATCAGGCGAGCGCCCGCGACCATCCGCAGCAGCAGCGTCTCGCCGATCTCGACGCCGTGCAGCCGGCGCTCCTCGATCGTCGTCGCGCGGGTGGTGATGAGCCCGCGCGTCACGTGCACGGTTCCTCCGGAGTGGCGCGTGAGCCGGAAGTCCCAGAACGCGAGTGCGTAGCCGACCGTCGAGGCCACCACCACGGCCACGATGGCGAGGGCCACGAGCGCCGCGACGGTGAGCGCGACCGGCGCGCGGTCGAGGCGGTCGGCCAGATCGCGCAGCGGGCCGTAGCGCTCGGGATCGAAGTGCGTCTCGGAGGCGACGTTGGCGAGGAAGCCGGCGACCACGCCGATCGAGACCAGGCCTGAGAGCGTGAAGGGCGCGTAGCGGACCCAGGTGGGGTCCAGGCGCGCGAGCTCGATCTCGGGCTCCGGAGCCGGCGCCTCGGCGGTGGTCTCCGTCGTGGGGGCCGGCGCCGGCTCGCGGCGATGCAGCAGCTCCTGGCGCAGGCGGGCGCCCTCGGCCTCGGTGAGGCCGTCGAGCCGCACGCCGCCGTCGCCGGCGCGGTCCGACCGCCCGGTGCCGATGTCGACGCGGGCGAGCCCGAGCAGGCGGTGCATCGCCCGGGCGGTGACGTCGACCGTCCGGATCCTGTCGCGCGACACGGCCCGCACGCGGCGCTGGAACAGGCCCGAGCCGACCTCGACGCGGTCCTCGGTGATGCGGTAGCGCGTCGTGAACCAACGCGAGAACGCGAAACCGAGCGTGATGACCAGCGCGGCGGCGCTCCACAACAGGCCCTGCCCGCTGCCGTTGCCGGCCACGAAGGCGGCGAGCAGCGCCGGGAGGGCGCGCGGCAGCTCCTGGATCGGATGGATGAGGAGCATGCGGCGGTCCAGCCGCCGCCACGCCGCCGCGTCGGCCTCCGTCACGTGGCGTCGCCCCGCGTCGCCTGGGCCGCGGTCGTCAGCTCGTCGACCAGGCGCTCGGCGGTCGCGCGATCGAGTCCCTCGATCGACAGTGGCCCGGCGGCCGACGCGGTCGTCACGGTCACGTCCGCGAGGCCGAAGAGCTGCTCGAGCGGGCCGCGCTCGCTGTCGACGGTCTGGATCCGCGAGATCGGCGCGATGCGCGACTCCTGGTGCAGCCAGCCGGCGCGGGTGTAGACCGCCTGCGGGGCGACCTCCCAGCGGTGCACGTTGTAGCGCCACTGCGGCATGACGATCAGGTGGGCGAGGCCGATGAGCACGGCGGCGGCCAGTCCCGCGGCCTGCAGGCCGCGATGTTCGCCGTCGAACACCAGCCAGACGAGCAGCGCCGCGACCACGACCAGCCAGCCGATCAGCGCGCGCACTCTCCAGTAGCGGATGGCGGTGCGGCTGACGCGGTGGCGCGGCGGGCGAAGCGAGACGGCGTCCGGGGAGGGCACGCCGTTCAGGATGCCAGCCGGCTCAGCCGGCGACCCTGGTCAGCCCACCGACGGCCGCGTTGACCGACGTCAGCGCGTCCGCGACCTGACGCCTCAGCGCAGGGCTGCGCTTCCAGCGTCGCTTGAGCGCCGCGCCGTTGCGCGAAGCCCTCGCGCCCGCCGGCCAGACCGTGCGCAGCTTGGTCTGGGCCGCGGCGATCGCGCCGATCTCGGCGGTGCTCCCGGCGAAGGCCAGCACCTTGAGGTCGGGCATCGGGATGTTCGTCGCGTAGTGGTAGACGTAGGCGCGCCCGCGCTTCTTCATCGCCGTGAGCCCGTCGCGGGCCTTCACGTACTCCGGCAGGAACACGCGGGCGGTCGCCTGTGCCTCGTCGGCGTGGTCGTCGGTGCGCGACTCGTGGTTGACGACGTACGTGCCGCCGCCGGCCGCCACCGCGGTGATGAGCGCGAGGAGCAGGACGCCCGCGGCAGGCGCGGCGCGCGATCTGAAGCTCGCGCCGCCTTCGTCCGGATCAGCCGCGCCCTCGGGCTCGGCTTCGTCCTCGTCTACCACGACAATTAGACGGTACTCCGCTTATCGGACGGGCGCGCCGAGGTGCGCCAGACGGCGCTACTGCTCGGCCATCGCGGCGCCGCGCGTGCGCGATCCGCGGCGGTGCCGGCGGTCGGCGCCGTCGATCGCCTCGCCCAGCGCGATCGCCTCGAACATCATCATCACGAGCCCGACCTCGATCGGCTCCTGCTCGTGATGGGGGCCGCGCCCGAGGCGCTCGCTCGAGTCGGCCTCGATGCGCTGGGCCTGCTCGAAGAGGCGATTGCACGCCTTCGCGAGCTGCTGCCAGCCCTTGGCGTCGAGCGTCATCGATAGGCGGATGAGCGCGGCATCGGCGTGGTCGAAGCCGCCGGCGGCGGCCGACGCGCGCGCGTAGTCGTCGATCATCTGCAGCGAGGACCCGACGGCGGCCTGCTTGGCGATCGGCGGCGCCTGCTCCCAGGCCTCGTCGCTGACCTTCGGGCGCGCCCGCGCCTTGTAGTGGTGCTCGACCGCACCGCGGACGCGGGTCTCGTCGACCAGCTCGATCAGTCCGAGCTGGTGCAGCGTGCGGACGTGGTAGGAGACGGTGCCCAGGGTGCCCTCGAGCACCTGAGCGAGCTCGACCGGGCTCGCGGTCCTCTCCTGGAGGATGGCGAGGATGCGTACCCGCAGGGGGTGGCTCAGGGCCTTGACGTAACGCGGGTCGTCGATGCTGGTGACAGGTCTCATGGCGGCTCGCGGAGGGTTGGGCGCAGGCGTGCGCGGAAGGTGCGGGAGGCGAACCTTATCTGTGCCGTCGGGCATACCTAGGTGAGTTGCGCGTTTCTGTTGGGTGAGTTCCGCTCGATCACAGTGAACGTACGCCGCCCATGAGGCCTCATGGCTCGCGGAGGGTGGGGCGCAGCCGTGCGCGGAGGCGGTGGAGCCGGACCTTAGCCGTGCCGTGGGGCATGCCGAGCACGTGCGCGACCTCCCGTTGCGACAGATCGCCCCAGTACCGCGCCAGCAACAACCGCTGGTCGCTCTCGGAGAGTTCGGCGAGCGCGCGGCGGACGTCGACGGCGAGGGCTACGCGCGCGTCGGTGGCCGCCACGAAGGGCTCGGCCGCGGCCTCCAGCGACTCCGCGCGGGGCGGTCCGAGCAGCCGGAATGCCTCGCGACGGGCGATCGCCGCCAGCCATGGCCGCGGCTGCTCGGGCGTGCGGCAGCTGGCGTGGTGGCGCCACGCCTTGATCGCCGCCTCCTGGGCGGCGTCGTCGGCCGCTGTGCCAGGACCGAGGACGCGCCGGGCTTCCTCCCAGCAGGTGGTGCGCACCCATCCCCAATCCCAGCCCCCCGGCTCCTCCCCAGCGGAGCCGCGATGAGTCATTTCGCGCCAAGAATCTAATCAATGAAACTCGCTGCGCAATATCGCGGCTCGTCCTCGTGTGTCGACCACCACCGCGCTCCCCGAGGCCGCCGCCCCCTACGAGGCGCTGGCCGAGGTCTACGACCTCCTGACGGCCGGTTACGCCCACGAGCGCTGGCTGGGCGAGCTCGAGCGCCTCGCCCGCGCTCACGGCCTGCGGGGTCGCAGGGTCCTCGACGTCGCCTGCGGGACCGGCAGCAGCTTCCTGTCGCTGCTCGACGCCGGGTACCGCGTCACCGCGTGCGACCTCTCACCGGCCATGGCCCGCCGCGCCGCCGAGAAGGCAGGCGGCAGGGCCGCGGTGCACGTCGCGGATGCGCGCCGGCTGCCGCGGCTGGGGACGTTCGATCTCGTCACCTGCCTCAACGACGCGATCAACCACCTCGTGGAGCCCGAGGAGGTGCTCAGTGCCCTGGCGGGCATGCGCGCCAACCTCGGTCGCGGCGGGCTGCTCGTCTTCGACGTCAACACCTTTCGCGCCTATCGCTCGGCGGGCGACGTGGTCAGCGCCGACGAGGATCGTCTCGTGGCCTGGCGCGGACGCCTGGCCGCGATCGCCGCGCCGGGAGCGCTCGCCGAGGTGGTCGTCGAGGTCTTCGAACGGCTCGACGGGGACCTCTGGCAGCGGCGCTGCCATCGCCAGCCGCACCGCCACTACCCGCTCGCCCAGGTCCATGACCTCGTCGCCGAGGCCGGCCTGCGGGTCGTGGCCACCCGGGGTCAGCGCACCGGCGCGATCCTCGACGCCGGCGTCGACGAGGACGTCCATACCAAGGCGATCTTCCTCGCCGCGCGAGCGTGACCGTGTCCCGCGCCACGGAGAGGAGGGTCGCATGATCTGGGTCCCCTAGCTGTGGAGAGGGCGCCCGGCGCTGCCGCCTGCAGCGGTCGCGTCGGGCGTCTGTTGCCGTCCGCGTCGCGTTTGGCGGCGCTGCGCGGCGCTTACAGCATCACCGAGGGGAGGGAGTCCCCCGCGGCGCCCGGCCGGGCCGTGCCGGTGGCGCTGTGCTGACTTCACCCGGCCCTGCCAGGTAAAGGCAGGACAGCGTGCTCGGAGGACGACACTTGGGCGGCACTGTCCTGGGTTGTGTGGCCAGGAGCCACACAAGTCAGGACAGTCCCGGGTAGCTCACCCCCACCGAGGACGACCGCCCCCGGTCGCGCCGCCCCTGGCTCGCTTCCCCTCGGTGATGCTGTTAAGCGCCGCGCAGCTCCGTCAACGCCGGCGGAGACCCGACCAGATCGCGTCGAACGCCGCCGCGTCGAGCGGCAGCAGCCAGCACGCCGCGACGCGCCCCTCGCGCAGCCGATAGAGCCCAACCGTGGACCAGTGGTGCTCGACGCCGTCGATCGTCGCGGTGCCGTCAGTGAGCACGGCGACGTGGTCGCCGTCGCCGACGAGCACCTCGCCGGGGTGCATGCGGAAGCTGCGGTCGGCGAGCTCGCGCCGGCGCGTGAAGTAGTCGATCACCGCGTCGCGGCCGCGGTACTCCCCGGCGATCGCGTTGCGGCCCGGGACGATCCACACGATGTCCTCGGTGAGGACCTCGTGCAGTGGCTCGCGGGGGCCGCCGGCGTAGAAGGCGCCCTGCTCCTCGTGCAGGCGCGCGAGGGTCCGCTCGGCCTCCGCGCGGGTCACGAAGCCTGCAGGTGCGCGAGCTTGTCGGGGTTGACGACGATGCGCACGGCCGTCACCAGGCCGTCGGCCACGTCGAGGGTGAGGACGGCGACGGCGTTGCCCTCGGCGTCGCGCGCGAGGCGGCCCGGGACGCCGTTGACGAGCACCGGGTGCAGCGTGGCGGGGGAGACGCCGCGGTCCGGCCGGGCGATGCCGACCATGAAGCGCGCGACGTGCTCGCGGCCGTGGACCATGCGCCGCGGCGCCTGCGCCTTGCCGCCGCCGTCGGTGTACGTGTAGACGTCCTCGGCCAGCAGCTCGATGAGGCCCTCGGTGTCGCCGCTCTGGGTCGCCTCGATGAAGCGGTCGGTGAGCTCCTCGTGCGCCTGGCGGTCGACGTCGAAGCGCGGGCGCTCCTCGTCGACATGGCGTCGCGCGCGGCTGACCAGCTGGCGCACGTTGCCCTCGCTCTTGCCGATCACCTCGGCGATCTCGTCGTAGGGGTAGGCGAAGACCTCGCGCAGCAGAAAGGCCGCCCGCTCGACGGGCGAGAGCCGCTCGAGCAGCACGAGGAAGGCCAGCGACAGCGAGTCGGCCAGCTCGGCCTGCGCGCTCGGGTCGCCCGCGCCCTCGTCGGTGAGCAGCGGCTCGGGCAGCCACGGCCCGACGTACTGCTCGCGGCGCACGCGGGCGGAGCGCAGATGGTCGATCGCCAGGCGGGTGGTGATCGCCGAGAGGTACGCCTTCGGGTTCGCGACCTCGTCGGGCTGCGCGCGGTGGTAGCGCAGGAACGCCTCCTGGACGATGTCCTCGGCCTCGCTGACGCTGCCGATCATCCGGTAGGCGATCGAGAAGAGCAGCGGGCGCAGCTCGGGATGCAGATCGGTTTCGGTCATCGCTCCCTGGACGAAGCGGGGCCCGTAACTGTGACACCCCGCGTTGTCACAGCGCCCTGCGCTGTCTCGTCTGAGGGGTCATGAACACAACGAGAGTCTTCCTGGCCGGAGCGAGCGGGGCCATCGGCCCGCCCGTCGTCCGAGAGCTGATCGACCGCGGCCACGAGGTGGTCGCGATGACCTCGAGCGAGGCCAAGGCGCCGCTGCTCGCCGACCTCGGTGCCGAGCCGGTCGTCGCCGACGCCCTGGACGCCGACGCACTCATGCGCGCCGTCCGTGCCGCGCGGCCCGACGCCGTCGTCAACATGCTGACCCGGATCCCCGCCAAGGCCTACCGGCCGGCGCACCTGCGGGCCACCAACGAGCTGCGCGAGCACGGCGTGCGCAACCTGCTCGCCGCCGCGGTGGCGGCCGGGGCGCAGCGGTTCGTGAGCGAGTCGTTCTTCGGCGTCTACGGGTTCGGCCCCTACAAGCGCCCGCGGACCGAGGACGACGCGATCGGCCAAGAGCGCAACCGCGGCGTCCAGGCCATCATCGACGCGATCGCGTCCTCCGAGGGCCAGATCCGCGCGGCCAGCGACGAGCAGAGGATCGAGGGGGTCTCGCTGCGCTTCGGTGGCTTCCACGGGCCGCTCTCGCCCAGCACGCAGACCATGGTCGAGCTCGTGCGCCGCCGCCGGCTCCCCGTCATCGGCGCGCACGGCGCGGTGATGCCGACCATCGAGCTGAGCGACGCCGCGCGCGCCGTGGTCGACGCGCTGGAGCGGGCGCCCGCCGGTCGGGTCTACAACGTCTGCGACGACGAGCCGGTGGCGATGGACGACTACCTGAGCGAGCTCGCGCGCGTCGTCGGGGCTCCGCCACCGCGCCACGTGCCGTACTGGCTCGTCCGCGCCACGGCGCCCTACGTGGCGACCTTCATGGGCCGTGCGCGGGTGCCGATGTCCAACGCCCGGATCGCGGACGAGCTGGGCTGGCGCCCGAGCTACCCGACCTATCGCGAGGCGCTCGCGCTGCTGAGTGCCTCGCCCGATCAGCCGCCGAAGCGCCCGCGCAGGGCCAGGACGTTGGCCACGTAGCGCTGCGTCTCGGGCAGCATCCCGATGCGCCGCACCGACGCCAGCCCCTGGTAGTAGCCGGCGGCAGCCGTGGCGGGGTCGCCATTCGTCTCGCGCAGCAGGTGGGCGAGGTAGAGCGACCCCGCCTTGACGTTGTCGGTCGGCGAGGACGGGTCCAAGCGCGTCGAGCTCAGGTTGGACTGCACCCAGCTCCAGGTGCCGGGCATGACCTGCATGATCCCGCGCGCGTTGGCCGGCGAGATCATCGCGTTGTTGAAGCCGCTCTCCTGCCACGCGATGGCGGCGGCCAGCGACGACGGCGCGCCCGACTGCGCGGCGAGCGTGCCGACCTGGCCGGCGCTGAGCCGGCCCGGTGAGGCCATCGGCGCCGCCTGCGGCACGATCGTCCGCGCCGGGGCCGGCACGGTGGCGTTGATCGTCGCCCCGGTGGGGAGCTTGATGACGGTGCCGGCGATGAGCTGGGACGTGGGGTTCAGGCCGTTCATGTACGCCATCTGGGCGGCGGGTACGCGCGCGGCGGCGGCCAGGCCGCTGAGCGTGTCGCCCGGGCGCACCTTGTAGGCGCCCATCGCCTCCGGAGCGGCCGGAGCGGCCGGGGCGGCCGGGGCGGGCGCGCTGCCTGGAGTCGGCAGCCTCAGCGTGGTCCCAGAGATGACCCATGAGTTGAGCTTCAGCCCGTTGGCGGCCGCGAGCGAGCTCAGGCCGACGCCCTGACGTGCCGCGATCGCGCTCAGCGAGTCGCCGGGCTGCACGCGATAGCCGCCGCCGCCGGACGCCGCCGGCGCGGCGGCGGTGCCGGGCGAGGCCGGTGCAGGGGTGACCGGCGGGACCGGCGTCTGCCCCGGCGCGGGGATCGTCAGGTTGGTGCCGGCGACGACGCGCGCCTCCGGCGACAGGCCGTTGGCAGTGGCCACGGCGCTCGTCGCGAGGTTGTTGGCCAGGGCGATGCCCCACAGCGTCTCGCCGGGGGCAACCGTGTGTACGGCGGCGACCGACGTGGTGGGCATCAGGGCGCAGGCGGCCGTCGCGGCCAGCAGGAAACGGGCAAGCATGAGGCGAGGCCTACCACTGCTGGGGGCCCGTTGACGCTCGCGGCGCGGTGTTCCGTGAACCTGCAAGGGACGGTGCACCTGCGATTCTCTGGCCCGATGACCGCCGCGCAGGCCAAGCTGTGGCTGCAGAAGTGGCGCTGGTACGAGCGCAACACGCTCCCGTGGAATCGCGCGCGCATCCACTGGGAGATGGCGCGCCGCGAGGCGTTCGTCCGCTGGCCCGTGCATGGCAACGTCCTCGAGGCGCTGCGCGAGGGACGCCTGGAGGTGGGCGCCGGGACGCTCCTGGAGCCCGGGGTGTGGATCACCGCGCCCGGCGCCGCACGCGTGCGCATCGGCGAGGGCAGCTTCCTGAACCTCAACGTCATGGTGGCCAGCGTCGAGCTCGTCGAGATCGGCTCTCACTGCATGTTCGCCAACGGCTGCTTCATCACCGACGGCAACCATCGCTTCGACGACCGCGACCGGCCCGTGACGTGGCAGGGCTTCACGACCAAGGGGCCCACGCGCGTCGGCGACAACGTGTGGTGCGGCGCCAACGTGGTCATCACCAGCGGGGTGACGATCGGCGAGCGCTGCGTCATCGGGGCCAACTCCGTGGTCACCGCCGACGTGCCGGCGGGCTCGATTGCGGCCGGCTCGCCCGCCCGGGTCCTGAAGGCGATCACATGGGCGGGCAGCGCGTCGTGAGCTACTTGGAAACGATGACCCAGACGCCGAAGACGACGCTGGCGGCGAAGGCGAAGGCGGCCATGGCGCCCAGCACGAAGTAGGCCGACGCCACGCGATGACGGTCGGCTCGGCGGTGGTCCGCGGCCCGCGTGGCGCCGAGGATCAGCGTGGCGAAGGTGACCGAGACGCCGACGCCGGCGAGCGCCCCGGCCCACACGAGCTCGAACAACTGACTCCAGTCGATCGCCGCCGAGGTCATGCGTCGGCCGTGAGGACCTGCCCGCGCGCGACGCGTCGCCCGAAGAAGGCGAGCACCACGCCGAGGATCGAGAGTGAGACCACCAGCGGCCCGAGGGCGCCGGAGCCGAAGACCGAGCTGAACGCGTAGGCGAGCGCGCCGATCAGAGCGGACGCGGGGAGCGTCAGCGTCCACGCGACCGCGATGTTGCTCGCCACGCCCCAGCGGACCGCCGACAGGCGCGTAGCCGCTCCGGCGCCCATCACGCCGCCCGAGATGACGTGCGTGGTCGACAGCGGGTAGCCGAGGTGCGAGGCGGCCAGGACCACGGCGGCGCCCGTGCCCTGCGCCGAGAAGCCCTGCGCCGGGTCCATCTTGATGATCCGGGTGCCCACGGTGCGGATGATCCGCCACCCGCCGGTGTAGGTGCCGAGCGCGATCGCGGTGGCGGAGGCGACGATGACCCACGTCGGGACGTCGAAGCTGTCGGCGGGGAGGTTGCCGTGCGCCACCAGTGCCAGCGTGATGATCCCCATCGTCTTCTGCGCGTCGTTGGTGCCGTGGGCCAGCGAGAACATCGATCCGGACACGAGCTGCCCGAGCCGATAGGCCCGGTTGACGGGGCCCGGGCGTAGCCGCCCCACGATCCGGTAGGCGACGAGGATCGCGATCCCCGCCACGGCGAAGGCGAGGATCGGCGCCACGATGCCGGGGACGATGACCTTCTCGACCAGCCCCTGGGTCTGGACCGCGCTGGCGCCGCTCGCCGCGAAGGTGGCGCCTACGAGCCCGCCGATGAGCGCGTGCGACGAGCTAGAGGGCAGACCGAAGTACCAGGTGGCGAGGTTCCACGCGATGGCGCCGATCAGGCCGGCGAAGACCACCGTGGTCGTGACGGCGCCGGAGTCGACGATGCCCTGGCCCACCGTGGCGGCGACCTTGAGCGAGATGAAGGCGCCGGCGAAGTTCAGGACGGCTGACAACAGCACCGCGAAGCGCGGCGACATGGCGCGCGTGGACACCGACGTCGCGATCGCGTTGGCCGTGTCGTGGAAGCCGTTGGTGAAATCGAACGCCAGTGCGGTGACGACGACGATGACCAGGATGACGTCGGAGCTCACGAGTTCTTGATGACGATGCCCTCGAGCGTGTTCGCCACGTGCTCGCAGGCGTCGATCGCATCTTCGAGGCGCTCGAAGATGTCCTTCCAGCGAATGACGACCAGGGGGTCGATCCCGGCCTCGAACAATGACGCGATGGCGTCACGGCTGATCCGGTCGCCTTCGTTCTCCAGCCGGTGGACCTCCACCGTGTAGTGCGAGATCGGCGCGAAGGAGCGCAGCCGCGGCATCGCCTCGGCGATCTGGCGGGTGGCGTGCAGGAGGACGTGGGCCAGCCGCTCGGACTGCTCCATCGGCGCCTCGATCTTGTACAGGTGCAGGTAGTCGGCCACCTCGTCGATGAGGTCGATGATGTCGTCGAGATCGCTGACGAGCTTGAGGACGTCCTCGCGGTCGATCGGCGTGACGAACGTCGAGTTCAGCCGCTGGTGGACATCGTGGGTGATCCGATCGCCCTCCTGCTCGCAGGTGACGATGTCGCGTGCCAGGTCCGCCCGGTCGGGGTAGTTGGCGAGCATCTGATCCAGGAGGTCGGCGCCGCGCACGACGTTGGCCGCGGCCTCCTCGAAGAGCTCGAAGAACACGCGGTCCTTGCCGGTGAACACCTGAGACAGACGGGCCATGCGCGGGGCAGGGTAGCGTGTGAAAGGAACGTGAACCCGCCGTTGTCGGTCGGGTCTAGGCGGTGGGTCGCGCGGGTACTAGGGGCAAGTTCCGTACTGGCCTTGCGTTGGAGAGACCATGCGCGCCCCCCTGCTGACCGTCCTCGCCCTCGCCGTCCTCGCGCTGGCCCCCGCCGCGCAGGCCGATCCGCCGCCGCCGGGGTCGACCTGGACGCAGGCGACGATCACCGAGCCGGACGGGACCAGGCTCCACGCCGACGTGCTGCGCCCGAGCAACCTCCCCGCCGACGCGAAGACGCCCGTCATCGTCTCGGTGGGCCCGTACTTCAACCACTCCGGGCAGACGGGGCCGGCCGGTCCCGTCGAGGGCACGCCCTACGACCCGACCGGGGCGGCGGGGCCGTCGTCGCGCTTCTACGACTTCGTCAACGGCGCGCACCTGATGGAGCGCGGCTACACCTACGTGATGGTCGACCTGCGCGGGTTCGGCGGGTCGTCGGGCTGCCTGGACTGGGGCGGGCCGGGCGAGCAGTCCGACGTCAAGGCCGCCGTGCAATGGGCCGCATCGCAGTCGTGGTCGACCGGCCACGTCGGCATGTACGGCAAGTCCTACGACGGCGTCACCGGGCTCATGGGCGTGGCGCTCAAGCCCGCCGGGCTCGACGCGGTGGTCTCCCAGGAGCCGGTCTACGACATGTACCGCTACCTGTACTCCAACCGCGTGCGGTTCAGCAACTCGTTCCTGACCCCGGCCCTCTACACGGCGATCGACGCCACGCCGGGCTCGATCCAGGACGACCCCGGCTACAACGTCAACGGCGCCGACAACACCGCGCGCCCCGGCTGCTACGCGGCGAACTACCTCGACCAGCAGAGCGACGACCACGGCTCGGCCTACTGGAAGGCGCGCGACCTGATCGCCAAGGGCGCGGGCTCGACGGTCCCGCTCTTCATGACCCAGGGCTTCATCGAGAACAACACCAAGCCCGACGGCGCGTACGACTTCTTCAACGGGGTCGCCGGCCCCAAGCGCGCGTGGTTCGGGATGTGGGACCACGTGCGCGGCAACGACGTCGACGCCGGCGGGCGCCTGGCCATGGGCCGCCACGGCTGGTTCGACGAGGTCATGCGCTTCTACGACCAGTACCTGCGCGGCACGACGCCGTCGGTGCAGGATCCGCCGGTCGCGGTGGAGACCAGCGACGGCTCGTGGCGCAGCGAGAACCGCTGGCCGCCGGCCGACGCCTCATCGCTCTCGACGCCCCTGAAGCCCGGCTCCTACACCGACGACACGCAGAACAACGGCACCGCCGACGGCGGCACCCCCAACGGGCAGGGGCTCTGGACCTTCTCGCCCCCGCTGGCCCACGACGCGCATCTCGCCGGCGTCCCCAAGGTGACGGTCAACGCGTCGATCGTGCTGCCCGACGCCAACCTGGTGGCCGACGTCTACGACGTCGACGCGGCCGGTCGCGCGACGCTCATCAGCCGCGGCACCTACCTGCTGCCGGGTAGCGGCCAGGTCGCCTTCGACCTCTACGGCGACGACTGGAAGCTGCCGGCCGGCCATCGCGTCGGCGTGCTGCTGACCTCGTCGAACTCCGAGTGGTGGCTGCACCGGCCGACGCTCCAGCCGGTCACCGTCAGCTCAGCCTCGGTCTCGCTGCCGTGGCGCTCGTGCGAGACCGGCGCCGCCATCGAGGGCGGCCCCTCGATCAAGCTCGACTCCTACAAGGCCACGGCGCCGTTCGCGGTGCCCGCAGCGACCATCGCCGCGGCGACCGACCCATCGTTCGCGCTGCCCGGAGCACTGGGCGCGTGCAGCTGACGTCCTAGCGACGTCTACCACGCCGGCGGGGGCGACTGGACCCGCCCCCGCCGGCTCTCTTCTTGGCTCTCCGACGGCGTCTGGCGGCGGTTCGCGGCGACGGCATCGAGGGGTGTGAGCCGTTGCGGAGACTTGTTGCGTTTGCGGGGTCCCCTGTCGCAGGTGGGCTGGGATGCTCGGGGGTGTGCGCCTTAAGCGACACCACGCGTCGCAAATGCAGCACACCCCCCAATGCGGCGCTGGCAGAGCTAGCTCGGCGGCAATGGGGAGTGGTGTCGCTGGCGCAGTTGCGGGCGTTGGGGCTCGGGCCGCGCGGGGCGCAGCATCGCGCCCAAACGGGTCCGCTGCAGCGGGTGCATCGCGGCGTCTACGCCGTCGGCGGGTCGGTTCTACCGCGCGAAGGGCGCTGGTTGGCGGCGGTGCTGGCCTACGGGGCGGGCGCGGTGCTCAGTCACGTCAGCGCGGCGGTGCACTGGAATCTCTTGCGCTACGACGCGCCGCGCCCGGAGGTCACCGCTCCGGCGTCTCGGCGCAAGGTCCCGGGGATCCGCCTGCACCGTTCGCGTTGCCTCGATGCGCAGGACACCACGCACCATCAAGGGATCCCGGTCACGACGGTGCACCGCACGCTGCTGGACATCGCCGCCGACGCCCCAGACCATCACCTCGAGCGAGCGCTGGCGCAGGCCGAACGCCTGCGAGCTCTACGACCACACCGCGATCAACGAAGCGATCGCCAGAGCCAACGGCCACCGCGGCGCCGGGCGACTGACCAAAGCGATCGCGAGCGACCCGCAGTGGATGCGCAGCGAGCTGGAGATCCGCATGCGCAAGCTCGCCCGCGAGCACGGCCTGCCGCAACCCGAGTGCAACACCTCCCTCGACGCCCCCGACCACCCAGGCCTCGAGGCCGACTTCTACTTCCCGACCCACCACCTCGTCGTGGAGACCGACGGCTGGGACACCCACAAGACGAGACACGCCTTCGAAGATGACCGCGCCAAGGACGCCGCCCTCACCGCCGCGGGCTACACCGTGCTGCGCTTCACCTGGCGCCAGCTCAGAGACGACCCCCACACCGTCGCCGACCGCCTCAAAGCGGTCCTCAGCTACAGCGCCGCCAGCGCCTCGCGGAAGGCCTCGAGCTCGGGCTCCTCGATCGAGTAGCCGTGCTCGGGAGCCGGGTAGCGGCCGGTGCGGACGTCGTCGGCGTAGGCGCTCACGCCCGCGACCATCTCGTCCTGCAGCGACGCGTAGCGCTTGACGAAGCGCGCGCCGAGGCCTTCGCGGATGCCGAGGAGGTCGTGGAAGACGAGCACCTGGCCGTCGGTGGCGGCGCCGGCGCCGATGCCGATGACCGGGATGTCGATGAGAGGCATGAGCTCGGCGGCGACCGCGCTCGGGATCGCTTCGAAGACGAGGCTGAAACACCCGGCCTCCTGCAGCGCGAGGGCTTCATCGGCGATGCGCGAAGCGGCGCTGGCGGTGCGGCCCTGCGCCCGGTAGCCGCCCAGGGCGGTCGAGGTCTGCGGGGTCAGGCCGACGTGGCCCATCACCGGGATGCCGGCCTGGGTGATCGCCCGCGCACGCGCGACGCTCACCGGGCCGCCGCCCTCGAGCTTGACCGCGTCGCAACCGGCCTCCTTGACGAAGCGGAAGGCCGTGCGCACCGCCTGCTCGTCGGACACCTCGTACGAGCCGAAGGGCAGGTCGCCGACCAGGAACGGCGTGCGCAGCCCGCGGCGCGTGGCCCGCGCCAGCACGAGCATCTCGTCGAGCTCGACGCCGACGGTGCTCGGATAGCCCAGCACGGTCATCGCGCCGGAGTCGCCGACGAGGACGAGGTCGACGCCCGCCGCCTCGGCCGCGCGCGCGCTCGGGAAGTCGTAGGCGGTGACCATGACGATCGGCTCTCCGAGGCGCTTCTTGTCGAACAGCCGGGGCAGGGTCATCGGCAGGCGCGAGGCGTCGGCCGGGGGCTGGATGTTCGGGTGTGCGCTCATGGCAAATCAGCCTCCCGGCTGTCCATTGGCATTGAGGATCGTGTTGTCGATGAGACGGGTGGAGCCGATGCTGGCCGCCACGGCGACGAGGACCTCGCCCTCGACCCGTGTCACCGGCGAGAGGTCGTCGGTACGCACGAGCTCGAGGTAGTCGGGCTCGACGCCGTGCCCGCGCATCGCGGCCAGCGCGGCGGCGCGCAGCACGGCCGCGTCGCGCTCGCCCGCGCGCAGGGACGCCTCGGCCGCCGCCAGCGCGTCGCGCAGGGCGAGCGCGCGCTCGCGGTCGGCGCCGCGCAGGTGCACGTTGCGGCTCGACAGCGCCAGGCCGTCGGGCTCGCGCACGGTGGGGCGCACCTCGATCCGCACGGGCAGATCGAGGTCACGCACCAGCCGGCGGATGACGAGCGCCTGCTGGGCGTCCTTCTGGCCGAAGAAGGCCACGTCGGGCCCCACCATGTTCAGCAGCTTGGTCACGACGGTGGTGACGCCGTCGAAGTGCCCCACGCCGCGGTGGACCCCCTCGAGCGTCTCGGTCAGGCCGTCGACGTGGACCGTGGTCGCGAAGCCCGGCGGATAGACCTCGGCGAGATCGGGTGCGAACAGGAGGTCGGCGCCGGCGTCGGCTGCGAGGCCGCCGTCGCGCGCCTCGTCGCGCGGATAGGCCGCCAGGTCGCCGGCCTGGTCGAACTGCGCGGGGTTGACGAAGAGCGAGACCACGACGACGTCGCACGTGGCGCGGGCGTGGCGGATCAGGCTCAGGTGGCCGTCGTGCAGCGCGCCCATGGTCGGGACCAGGCCGATGACGCGTTCCGCGCGCCGCGCCGGGCGCAGGGCGGCGCGCAGCTCGGCGACGGTGCGCACCGTCCTCATGCCGCCACCGCGCGTGTCGCGTCGGCCAGGACGTCGTAGAGCCCGAGCAGGTCGGGCGCCCGCTTGCCGATCGCCTCGCGATGGCGTGCCACCGTCGCCTCGTCGCCGCGCGCGATAGGGCCGGTGAGCGAGGCGTCGCCTTCGACCGCCCACGCCTCGACCGCGGCGCGCACGAGCGGAACCAGCAGCTCGCGCTCGACGCCGGCGCTCGCCGCCACCCGGGCGGCCGCGGACTCCAGCGTCACCAGGAAGTTGGCGGCCATCGACGCGGCGGCGTGGTAGGCCGTGCGGTCCTCGTCGGCGATCTCGAAGGGACGCATCCCCAGTGCCACAGCGAGGCGCCGCGCGAGGTCCAGCGCGCGCGCCGTCGTCGCACCGACCGCGCACCCGGCGCCGGTGAAGTCGGCGCCCGCGCGCGTGACCGTCATGAGCGGGTGCAACGCGAAGGCCTCGTGCGGGGCGAGGACGTCGAGGCCCGTCGCTCCCGAGCAGTGCCCGACGAGCGGGCCGGGAGCGATCGCCGTCGCGGCGGCTGCGATCTCCCCGTCGGGGACGCAGAGCAGCACGACGTCGGCGCCCGCGCCGGTGTACCCGCGGCCGTGCGGACCCGAGGCCCGCAGCGCGGAGGCCAGGGCGCGGCCAAGGCGGCCGTTCCCCACGATGGCGATCGTCTCTTGCATTCGAATATCGGATCCAGCCCCCGATTCGGGGTGCCGGTCACGTTGTGCTGTCCGGACAGAGTACCCCTTCGGAGGCACGGAACCACGCAGGTTGCGGCTTCGTCGCCGGACCGCGGCCGGGCGTCGGTCTACGCTTTGAATCGTGCCGCCCTCGAAGCAGGAGCGCCGGGACGCGCTCAAGGACGTCTACCTCCAGGCGCGGGATTGCCCCAGGTGCCCGCAGCTGGTTGCGACGCGCAACACCGTGGTCTTCGGTTCGGGCAACGCCGACGCCGACCTGATGTTCGTCGGCGAGGCTCCCGGCAAGAACGAGGACGAGCAGGGCCTGCCGTTCGTCGGGCAGGCGGGCAAGCTGCTCGACCGGCTGCTCGGGGAGATCGGGCTGACGCGGGGCGACGTCTTCATAGCGAACGTTCTGAAGTGCCGGCCTCCCGGCAACCGCGATCCCCACCCCGAGGAGATCGAGAACTGCCAGGACTACCTCCTGCGACAGGTCGAGCTCATCGAGCCGCGCGTGATCTGCACGCTGGGGAACTTCGCCACCAAGCTGCTGCGCGCCGATCCGACGGGGATCACGCGCCTCCACGGACAGGAGGAGGTGCGGGTCATCGGCACGCGCGCGGTGCGGCTGTACCCGATCTTCCACCCGGCCGCGGCGCTCTACACGCCCTCCAACGTCGAGGTGCTGCGCACCGACTTCGCGCGCATCCCCGAGCTGCTCGCGATGGCGCCGCCGCCGCAGCCGGGGCGCGAGGAGCCTCCGGAGCCGGCCGTGCCTGAGCCCGAGCTCTCCGAGAGGGTGGAGGTCCCGGAGCTCGGCTCCGTCGCGGTCGTCGTCGACGATCGCCAGATGGGCCTGTTCTGATGGTCCATCCCGCCGCGGCGACGGGCTTCGCACGCTCGGTGGAGGCCTACGAGCGCGCGCGGCCCGAGTACCCGCCCGAGGCCATCGCCTGGCTGGCGCGGGAGCTCGACCTGCGCGCCGGGCGCACCGTGGTCGACCTCGCCGCCGGCAGCGGCAAGCTCACGCGTCCTCTGGCGGCGCTCGGCTGCGAGGTGATCGCCGTCGAGCCCGTCGCCGAGATGCGCGCCGCGATCGGTCCCGCCGCGGCCCGCGCGCTCGACGGCACGGCCGAGGCGATCCCGCTGCCCGACGAGAGCGCCGATGCCGTCACCGTCGGCCAGGCCTTCCATTGGTTCGACGGGTCGGCGGCGCTGGCCGAGATCGAGCGCGTGCTGCGCCCCGGCGGCGCGCTCGCGCTCGTGTGGAACCGGCGCCCGAGCGAGTCCTCGGCGCTGCACGCGGCGATCAGCGAGATCCTGGCTCCGCACCGCGGCGATGCGCCGTCGCACGGCAGCGGCGCCTGGCGCGACGCCTTCGCCGGGCGCGAGCTGGTCGAGCGCCGCTTCGAGTTCAGCCAGCGCCTCGACGCCGACGGGCTCGCCGACCGCGTCGGGTCCACGAGCTTCGTCGCCGCGCTCGACGACGAGCAGCGCGAGCCGCTGCTGGCGCGGGTGCGCGCCCTCGCCGCGGACGGGCCCGTCGACGTCCCGTACGTCTGCGAGCTGCACCTGTGGCGCCGGGGTTGACGTAATCGACCGAGAGGGCGAGCATCGCTCGCGTGATGCGCGCCTCGGATCGCGATCGCGAGCGGGCCGTCGCCCTGCTGAGGGCACGCTGCGTCGAGGGCTACCTGAGCGTCGACACCTTCGAGCATCGTCTCGGCCGCGCGCTGCGTGCGCGGTCGGCGAACGAGCTGAGCGTGCTCGTGGCCGACGTCGCGCGGGTCGGGCGACCCTGGCTGCGATGGCGCGCCGCGCGGGCGGTACCGGCCGCGCACCTGGAGCTCCCAGCCGCGGGGGCGATCGTCGTCGGGCGCAGCCGCGGTTGCGACGTCGTGATGAGCGAGCCGACGGTCTCGCGGCGTCACCTCGAGCTGCGCGCGGTCGACGGCGCCTGGCTGGCGGTCGACCTGGGCTCCTGCAACGGCACGTGGCTGCTGGGACGGCGCGTGAGCCGTTCGCGCGTCGTGCCCGGCGACGAGCTCATGCTCGGCGACTGCGCGGTGGTGCTCGAGCCCAGCCCCGTCTAGGGCGCCCACGGATCGGGGCCCGGATCGCCACCGGCGGCCGCGATGGCGAGGCGCTCGGTGAAGTGCGGCCAGCCGCGCGCGAAGCCGCCGGCCTGCTCTTCGGGCAGGCCGCGGTGGACGATCTCCACCTGGGTGCCACCGGCCACCGCGCTGAAGCGCACCTCGACCGTGCTCGCGCCCGGGGGCAGGCGCTCGGACCCCGCGTGGCCCCAGCTGATGAGCAGGCGATGGGGCGGCTCGACCTCGAGGTAGCGCCCGCGGACCGCGACGCCGTTGATGTCCACGTCGAAGGCGCCGCCCGGCGCAGGTTCCAGCAGCGCGTAGTCGCCCATCCACCGCACCATCGCCTCGGGCGAGGTGAAGTACTCGAAGACCCGCTCGGGCGTGGCCTCGATGTGCACCGAGGCCGTGAGCGGCTCAGCCGCCATCGCCGGACTCGACGGCGTCCTTGAGGCGCGCCAGCCCGGCGGGCCACAGCTCGGCGAGGAACGCCTCGAGCGACTCGAGGCCCTCCGGGCGCACGACGTAGAGCCGCCGGCGGCCGTCGGCCCGGACGGCGACGAGCCCCGCGTCCTTGAGGACGTGCAGGTGCTGGGAGACGGCCTGCTGGGTGATGTCGAAGTGCTCGGCGATCTCGTTGACCGAGCGCGGGCCGTCGCGCACGAGCAGCAGCATCGCGCGCCGTCGGGGCTCGGCCAGGGCCGAGAAGGTGGCCTCTGCGCTCACGCCGGCGATCGTATCGACAAGTCTTGACTTGTACAAGAAGTTGCTTGTATAACGGCCGCATGCCCGATGTCACCGCCAAGCACTTCGACGAGATGGAGGCGGCCCTCGGCGGCGTCTTCGTCCGTGCGCGCGCCGAGCTCGGCGTCGGCTCCTTCGGCATGCAGGTCATCAACCTGCCGCCGCACTTCGACGAGCCCTACGCCGAGCACGCCCACGAGGGCATGGACTACGAGCCGGCCAACCACGGCCAGGAGGAGGTCTACGTACCGCTCTCCGGCCGGGCGACGCTGGTCGCGGGGGAGCAGCGCCTGGAGCTCGTGCCCGGCATGGCCGTCCGCGTCGGCGCCGCGCAGCTGCGCAACTTCCTCACCGCCGACGAGCCCTTCCAGATGCTCGCCCTCGGCGGGGTCCCGGGCCAGGCCTACTCCGCCCCGCCGTTCAGCGAGCTCGGCGCCGGCGATCGGCCGCCCGGGCGATGAGCGTCAGGTGTGGCGCATGAGCGCATCGCCGGCGGGCGTGCGCGAGTAGAGGACGCGGCGGCCGTCGCGCGCGGCGCGCACGAGCCCGGCACGCCGCAGGATGCCCAGGTGCTCGTTGACGCCGGCCGGCGACGCGCCGAGACGCTCGGCGAGGTCGCTCGTCGCCGCCGGCGTGGCCAGCGTCGCGAGGATGGTCGCGCGGCGCCGGCCGAGCAGGGCCGCGAGCGCCTCGCGATCGACGCCCGTCTGCGGGGCCCACAGCGTTCCGAGCCCGCGCGGCGTGTAGACCAGCGCGGGCTGCCAGGGCTCGTCGATCATCGCGAACACGCGCGGCCAGGCGAAGGCGGCGGGGACGAGCAGCAGCCCGCGCCCGCGCAGATCGACCTCCTGGTCGTAGCGGCGATCGACCTCGAGCGTCCCTTCGCGCCAGCGCACCTGGTCGTTGAGGTCCTCGAAGACCTCGATCGCGCCGCCGGCCGTGAGGCGGCGCGCGCGGTGCAGGATGTCGCTCTCCAGCGCGGCGCGGATCTCCGCCCACCACGGCGCGATCGCGCGGTCGAAGTAGTCCGCCATCATCGTCGTGAGCTCGGCGAGGCCACGCTGGGGATCGTCGATCAGCGTCCGCGCGACGGCCGGCACACGGGAGCCCTCGAAGCGCCAGCGGATCTCGGTCGCCACGCGCTCGGGCGGCGTGGCGCGCACGCGCGCGAGCTCGTCGTCGAGCTCGGCCAGCGGGGTGGTGGGGGGCGGGGCGAGGAAGTCCGGCACGTACCCGCGCCCCGACGACGTGGCGAGCAGGTCCAGCAGCTCGTAGTCGAAGCCCTCCAGGCGTCGCTGAGCAGCGCGCGCCCACGGCAGGTGCAGCGAGTGCGCGGCGGGATCGCGCAGCACGTCCGTGCTCCAGGTCAGGTCGAAGAGCGGGGAGATCGCAAAGCGCGTGCGGACCAGGTCCTCGTGCCCGAAGCGGAAGCGGATCACCGCCGGATTCTCGCGCAGCCTTCGGGTGAGAGCGAATCGTGGTCAGGCGGCGAGCTCGAGCAGGGCCCGGGCGGGGCGATGCTCGGGATGCTTGGCGACCGTCCGCAGCAGCGCGTCGACCACGCCTCGGGTCGAACTGCGCGCCCGAGCAGCGCTCGAGCTCGGCGATCGCATCGGCCATCGGCAGCGCCGCGCGGTAGGGCCGGTTGGTCGTCATCGCGCTGTAGGCGTCGCAGGCGCAGATGATGCGCGCCGCCAGCGGGATCGTCTCGCCGGTGATGCCGTCGGGATAGCCGCCGCCGTCCCAGCGCTCGTGGTGGTGGCGAACGATCAGTCCGACCTCGGCGAGCACGCCGCCGACGCGCTCGAGCATGTCCTGCCCGTGGACGGGATGGCGCTTGATCAGCGCGAACTCCGCGTCGGTGAGCTTGCCGGGCTTGTTGATGATCTCGTCGGGCACGCGGATCTTGCCGATGTCGTGCAGCAGTGCGGCGAACTCGAGGTTGCGGCGGTCGCGCGCGTCGAGCGCGAGGGCGTTGCCGACCGCGAGGGCCAGCGCGACGACGCCGTGGCTGTGCTCGCCGCCGGTGTAGGCGTCGTCGGCCTCGAGCAGGTCGCTCATGAGCAGCGCGGTGCCGCGATAGGCGTGCGACAGGGCCAGCGCCTTGTCGATGTGCGCACGCCGCTCGCGCGCGAAGAGGACGAGCAGGCCCATGAGCGGCAGCACGGCCGCGATGGCGAGCGGCTGGCGCTGGGCGGCGACACCCGCGAGCACGCCGACCGGAGCCAGCGCGACGTCGACGGCGAAGATCCATCCGAGGAGGCGAAGCGCGAGCTGGGGCGGGACCCCGTCCACGATCCAGATCGCGCAGCACGGCGGTGCCCGCGTCGAAGATGACCTGGGCGACGAGGGCGAGCGCCAGGACCGGCCACAGGTCGAGACCAGGATTGGCCGGCGCGAGCACGGCCATGACCACCGCGGGGCCGAACGCATGCCAGGTGTCGGGCAGCACGAAGGCGAGTCGGCTGGGATGCGTCTCCCGGCGCAGGTAGCGCGGCAGCCGGCCGACCAGCAGGCCGGCGGCGACGAGCAGCGGCACGAGCGCCGGCGGCGCCAGGAACAGCATCGGCATGAGCACGAGCTGGCTGGGAACCGTGTAGCCGGCGCCGACGTCGAAGTGGATCTGCTGCGCGATCGCGTATGCGGCAATCAGCCCGATCGCGCCGAGCGGTGACAGCGCGCGCTCGGAAGGCGCTAGAAGCGCGAGTCCCACGACGGCAGCGAGGAGCAGCGCACCCAGGGCCAGCTTGGTCCGCAGCTCGCGCGCGCCGAGCCGCGCCGATGGGCGCTCCGATGCATCGTCGAGCAGCTGCTCGACGTAGGGATCGTCGTCTACGAGGGCCATGGCGCACCCCCTTCATCGGCGCGCGCGAGGCGTCAGAAGCACCTGCTTCTGGACGTATGTTCGGGACCGTTGGGCGCAGGTTCATGTCCGCTCGGCGGCGTGCCGAAGCCGCCTGTGGACGCCGAACGGCGACACGAACATCAGGGGGACAAGGCTCATGACAGGGACGTCACTACTTCGCCGGGGTCTGCCCGGGCTGCTCGCCGCATTGGCACTGGCCGCGGTGCCCGCGGCGGCCTCGGCCGACGGGATCAGCATCGGGCTCAATGGTTGCGCGGCCCAGACGGTCGAGCACCCATTTGCCAGCTGGGGCGACAACAGCAACTACGTGCTCGCACCCGGCGGCACGTTCGAGGGCTCGCTTGACGGCTGGAAGCTGACCGGCGGCGCGAAGGTCGTCTCCGGCAGCGAGCCGTTCGCGGCACACGGTGCGGGCGAGGACCTTGCGCTCTCGCTGCCGTCGGGCAGCTCGGCGACCACGCCCCAGGTGTGCGTCGGCGTGCTCGATCCGACGATGCGCTACTTCGCGGCCAACGACGGCGGGCTGCTGTCGCTGATGAGCGTCCAGATTCTCTTCTACCCGCCGGGTGGCGGCGTCATCTCGCTGCCGCTCGGCGTGAACGCTCGGCGGCAAGGGCTGGGCGCCGTCGTTGCCCACGCTCATCACCGCCAACCTCCTCGGCGTGCTGAACGGCGGCGAGGCGACGGTCGCCTTCCGCTTCACGCCCGATCGGACTCGGCGCGAAGTGGCGGATCGACGACGTCTACGTCGATCCCTACGCTCGACACTAACCGTCCGGCTGCGCTAACGCCGTGCGGCGGTGGCCATCCGCCGCGCGGCGCGCAGCGCGCGCAGGGCCGCCAGGTTGCGGCCCCGTTCGCGTCCAACGGCGGCGCGCAGGCCGAAGGTAAGGGCCTGCGCGCCGTCGTCGATTAGCAGGGCTCGCGGGCCCAGGCGCGCGCCGACCACCTCGCGGCGCCGGCGCGCCTGAAGGTCGAAGGCCTCGCCGCCGAACGCGCGCGCCGTGCTGCGGCCGCCCAGGTGGCGCACCACGACCTCTGGATGCAGGACCGTGGGCACGCCGGCGGCGTGCGCCCGCAGGCAGAGGTCCAGGTCCTCGTAGAACAGGAACGCCTCGGGCTCGAACGGGCCCAGGCGGCGCAACAGCGCCGTCGGCGCCACGAGGCAGGCGGCGATCGCCCAGCCCACGCGCCGCGGGCGCCGCGCGCGGTGGGGCTGGGGCAGCGCGCGCGTGGGCAGCACGGCGCGCACGAGCGCCGCCGGGCGGCCCGGGAAGGGGTGCGCGCTGCGCTGCAGCGAGCCGTCGGCCTCGATGAGCCGCGGGACGAGCAGCGCGTCCGCGCCGGTCGCCCGAGCCGCGAGCGCGGCCAGGCCGGCATCGGGCAGCTCGCAGTCGGGGTTGAGCAGGACGGTCACCTCGTGGCGGGCCCGCGCCACGCCGGCGTTGCTGGCGGCCCCGAAGCCGAGGTTGGCGTCGAGCACGATCACCTCGGCGCCGGCGGCCCGCGCCAGCGCGGGGCCGTCGTCGCGCGAGCCCGAGTCGACCGCGACGAGCTGGGTGTCGGCGGGGAGGTGCGTCGCGGACCGAGGGCAACAGTCGCGCCAGCTCGGGCGCGGAGTCGTGCAGGACGGTGACGATCGTGAAGCTCACGCGCCCGCCTCGGCGAGCAGCCGGTGCAGGGCGGCGGCCGCGCGCTCCCACGTATAGACGGCCGCGCGCTCGCGCGCGGCGGCGCCCAGGCGGGCACGCAGGGCGTCGTCGCCGGCGATGCGCAGCAGGGCGTCGGCCAGCGCGCCGGCGTCGCCGACGGGGACGCGCAGCGCGGCGTCGCCCAGCGTCTCGGCGAAGCAGGCGAGGTCGCTGACCACGGCGGGGGTGCCGTGGGCGGCGGCCTCGAGCGGCGGGAGCCCGAAGCCCTCGAGGTAGGAGGGCGCCACGACGGCCAGCGCGCCGGCGTAGAGCGACGCGAGCTCGGCGTCGTCGACGCGCCGGCGCCCGTCGCCGACGACGACGAGCTCGGCGTCGAGGCCGCGCGCCCGCGCGCTGACGTGGGCGGCGGTGAGCACGCCCAGCGCCTTGCGCGGATCCTCGGCGCCGACGAAGAGCAGGTAGCGACCGGGGTGGGGGGTCGCCGGGAGCGCCGTGATGCCCGGCGAGACCACCGTGGCCCGCACGTCCCACGCCGCCTCCAGCTCGGCCGCCACCGCGCGGGAGTCGGCGGTCACCGCCGCTGCGCCGCGGGCGAGCGCGCGCGGCCGCGCGACGGCGTGCCAGGCGCGCTCGTAGGCGCTGAAGTCGTGCGGGCGCAGCTCCCAGGAGCGGTCGTGGACGGTGAGCACGTACCGGGCGCCCGGCGCGACGGGGGCGGGCGCGGGCAGCCAGACGACGTCGGCGCCGCCGACCAGGCCCGCCAGCGTCGGCCGGCGCGCCAGGGCCGCGGCGCCGAACAGCACGCGCCCGCCGAGGCGATGGCGGACGAGGGTCACGCGCGGGTGGACGGCTGCGACGGGGGTGCGGCCGGGCACGAAGGCCAGCCACTCGTCGTCGCCGAAGCCCTCGGCCAGCGCGGCCAGCATTCCGCGCGTGAAGCGCGCCACGCCGCGCCCGGCGAGCAGGGCGCGCGCGTCGACACCCACCTTCATCGTGACCGGACGGTATAGGCTCGCGCGCCTATGCAGGAGGGATCACGGGTCGCCCTGGTGCACGACTTCCTCGTGGACGTGCGCGGGGCAGAGCGCGTCTTTCTCGCCCTCTGCGACCTGTTTCCGCAGGCCGACCTCTTCACCGCGGTCTACGACGAGCACGGAACGGAGGGCCGCTTCGCCCACCGCACCGTGCACACCTCCTACCTGCAGCGCCTGCGGCCCAACGCCCGCACCTTCCGCACGCTGCTGCCCCTGTACCCGGCCGCGATGGAGTCGCTGGACCTGCGCGGCTACGACCTCGTGATCTCGAGCTCGAGCGCGTGGGCGCACGGCGTCATCCCCGACGAGGACGCCGTCCACGTCTGCTACTGCCACAACCCGTTCCGTTACGCGTGGAACGCGCGCCAGGAGACGCTGGCGGCGCGCGGGCCGCTGGGGCGTGCGGCCCTCGGGGCCGTGTTCCAGCGCTGGCGCCAATGGGACTGGATCGCGGCCCAGCGCGTCGACGCCTACGTCGCCAACTCGCAGACGACCAAGCGGCGCGTCGCGCGCTACTTCGGCCGCGAGGCGACCGTGCTGCACCCGCCCGTCGACGTCGAGCGCTTCACCCCGGGCGAGCCGGGCGAGGGCTACGTCGTGCTCTCCGAGCTGATGGCGCACAAGCGGATCGAGGTCGCGGTGCGGGCCTTCAACGACCTGCTCCTGCCCCTGGTCGTGGTCGGCAACGGACCCGATGCCCGGCGGCTGCATCGCCTGGCCGGACCGACGGTCAGCTTCACCGGGCGCGTCAGCGACGCCGACGCGGCACGGATCCTGGCCGGCAGCCGGGCGCTCGTCGTCACGGCGACCGAGGAGTTCGGCATCGCCGCCGTCGAGGCCCAGGCCGCCGGGCGTCCCGTGATCGCCCTGCACGAGGGCGGCGTGCGCGAGACGGTGATCGAGGGCGAGACCGGCATCTTCTTCGACACGCCCGACCCCGAGGCGCTGGCGGAGGCCGTGCTCGCCTTCGACGCGCTGGCCGTCGACCCCGCGGCGTGCGTGGCCAGCGCCCGGCGCTTCGACACCGCCCAGTTCCGCCGCGGCCTGCGCTCGGTCGTCGAGCTCGCGCTCGACGGCCTGGGCTCGCGCCGCGCGGCGCGGCGCCGGCCGCCTCGCCGCGCTCGCGGCCTGGCGCGCCCGGTGTGAGCCGCCGCGAGCTCGCGGCCGGCGGCCTGCTCGCGCTCGGCGCGGCCGCGCTGTCGGCCTTCACGATCGTGCGCGGCTACGGCCCGCACGACGAGGGCCTGATGCTGGCCTGGGCGCGACGGATCGCCGATGGCCAGTGGCCCTACCGCGACTTCTGGGCCAACTACGCACCGGGCCAGCCGCTGCTGCTCGCCGCGCTCGTCAAGCTCTTCGGCCCGTCCCTGCTGTGGTGGCGCATCGTGCGCGTCGCGGTCGACGCGACCGTGTCCGTGCTCGCCTTCGCCTACGTGCGCAGGCGGGCCGGGACGGGCTGGGCCGTGGGCGCGTGGGCCGCGGTGGCCGGGGCCATGGCGTGGCCCAGCGGCCCCGGCCCCAACCCGCCCGCGCTTGCTCTCGCGCTCGGCGCCCTGCTGGCCGCGCGGCGGGCGCCGCTCGGCGCGGGCGCCCTCGCCGGCCTGGCGATCGTGGTGCGCCCCGAGGTCGGCATCGCCGCCGCGTTCGCCGCGGCGCTCGAGGCGGGGCGGCCCGCGGCGGCGCGCGTCGCCCTCGCGGCGGCGGCCGTCGCGGCGCTCGCGCTCGCGCCCTTCGCGATCGTCGCCGGCGGTGCGATGGCCGACCAGGTGCTGGGCTTCGCCTCGCTGCAGGACCTCCAGCGGCTGCCCTTCCCGCTGCACTACGACGGTCCGTTCGACCTCAACAAGCTGCTCGAGTTCTACCTGCCCGCGATCCTCGTGGCGGGCAGTGTGCTGTGGGCGGGGTGGGCGCTCGCACGCCGCGACGGCATCGCGCTGGCGCCGCTGGTCGCGGTCGGGCTCGCGTACCTGCTCGCTCGCACCGACGAGTTCCATCTCGTGCCGCTGTCGGTCGTCCTCGCCGTCGCGCTGGCGTGCGCCGCGGGGCGCGAGGCGCGTGCGCTCCCGCGCGCCGCTCTCGGGGTGGCGCTGGCCCTCGTCGCCGTCCACGGCCTGGAGCGACGGGCGGGCCAGGCGCTGCATCCGCCGGCGCTGGCCGCCATCCCGGCGGCGGCGGCCGACGGCGTGCGCACCGACCCGGCCGACGCCGCCGCGTTGCGCGCCCTGATCCCCTACGTGCGGGCGCGGGCGCCGGGCGGTGCGCCGGTGCTCGTCGCCCCGCCCCGCTACGACCGGGTCCGCGTCGGCGATCCGATGCTCAACGTGCTGCTCGACCGGCCCAACCCGACGCGCTACGACGTGGTGCAGCCGGGCGTGGTGACGACCGCGAAGGTCCAGCGCGAGATGGCGGGCGACCTGCGCGGCACGCCGGTCGTCGTGCGCTGGCTGTCCGCGCTGGCGCGCGAGCGCGAGCCCAACGGCTCGGCGCGGTCGAGCGGCGTCTTCGTCCTCGATCGCGCCATCGCGCGCGGCTATCGCCGGGCCGCGCGCTTCGGTGACTATCTGGTGTTGGTCCGCCGGTAGCTTCTGGACGCCGACCCGAGCCGTATGCGACCCTCGACGGGCCGCATGGCCGCCGAGCCCACCGTCATCCGTGGCGCCTGTCCCCACGACTGTCCCGACACGTGCGCGTGGGAGGTCACCGTGCGCGACGGCGTGGCCGAGAAGCTCGTCGGGGTCAAGGAGCATCCGTTCACCCGCGGCGGCCTGTGCGCGAAGGTCAGCCACTTCCTCGAACGCACCTACAGCCCCGATCGACTGCGCCATCCGCTGATCCGCACGGGCCCGAAGGGCGAGGGCGCCTTCCGGCGCGCCTCGTGGGACGAGGCGCTCGGACACATCGCCGAGCGGCTCAGCGCGATCGTCTCCGAGCATGGGGGCGAGGCGGTCCTGCCCTACAGCTTCTCGGGCACGCAGGGGCTGGTGCAGGGCGCGTCGATGGATCGGCGGTTCTTCGCGCACCTGGGTGCCTGCCGCCTGGAGCGGACGATCTGCGGCCAGGCCGCGGCCGCCGGGCAGCTGGAGGCCGCGGGCACGCTGGTCGGGCTGCGCCCCGACGACCTCGCCCACAGCCGCTTCATCGTGCTGTGGGGGACGAACACGATCGTCACCAACCTGCACCAGTGGCCGATCGTGCAGGCGGCGCGCAAGGCCGGCGCGCGGGTCGTCGTGATCGATCCGCTGCGCACGCGCACGGCCGCCGCGGCCGACTGGCACGTGCGCCCGCTGCCGGGCACCGACGCCGCGCTCGCGCTCGGGCTCATGCACGTCATCGTGGCCGAGGACCTGCACGACGCCGACTACGTCGCGGCCCACACGGAGGGCTTCGAGCGCCTCGCGGCCGAGCTGGCGCAGTGGCCGCCCGAGCACACCGAGCAGGTGACCGGCGTCCCGGCGCAGGAAGTGGTCGCGCTGGCGCGCGCCTACGCCACCACGCGCCCGGCGGCGATCCGCCGGCTGATCGGCATCGAGCACCATCGCGAGGGCGCGCGGATGGTCCGCACCATCGCCTGTCTGCCGGCGCTGGTCGGCGCGTGGCGCGAGCGGGGCGGCGGGATCCTCGGCCCGACCGCGTGGGCCGCCTACAGCCCGCTCGACCAGGACGCGCTGGCCGGGCCGCAGCCGGACACCAGGCGCGTGAACATGGTCCGCCTCGCGCACGCGCTGAACGACCTCGACCCGCCCGTCCATGCGCTCGTGGTCTACAACTCCAACCCGGCCACGACGGCGCCCGACAGCACGCGCGTCGAGCAGGGCCTGGCGCGCGAGGACCTCTTCACGGTCGTGCTCGAGCACTTCCTCACCGACACCGCCCGCTACGCCGACGTGGTGCTGCCGGCCACCACGCAGGTCGAGCACGTCGATCTCGTGCCCTCCTGGGGCCACACCTACGTCACCTACAACGAGCCGGCCATCGCGCCGGTCGGCGAGGCGCTGCCCAACACCGAGATCTTCCGGCGCCTCGCGCGGGCGATGGGCTTCGACGGCGCCGCGTTCGACGCGACCGACGAGGAGCTCGCGCGCGCGGCGATCGCGGGCGCGCGGGCGCCGCTCGACACCGTCGACTTCGAGCGCCTGCGCGAGGTGGGGTGGGCCGAGGCCGACCTGCCCGAGGACTTCAGGCCGTTCGCGCAGGGCGGCTTCGGGACGCCGTCGGGGCGCCTGCGCCTGTGGTCGGAGGACCTGCCGCCCGGGTTCGACCCGCCACCCGGCGACGCCGAGCCGCTGGCGCTCATGACCGTCAAGAGCGCGCACCACTTCCTCAACTCGACCTACGCCAACCTCCCGCGCCATCTCGCGGGCGAAGGCGAGCCGATGCTCGACCTTCACGCCGACGACGCTGCGCCGCGCGCCATCGCCGACGGCGACGTCGTCCGCGTGCGCAACGCGCGCGGCGAGGTGCTGGCGCGGGCCCGGATCGGCGAGGTCGTCGGGCCTGGGGTCGTCGCGCTGCCCTCGGGCTGGTGGGCCTCGCGCAGCCCGGGTGGCACCATGGCCAACGCATTGACGACCGAGGAGCTCACCGACCGCGGCGGCGGCGGCGCCTTCCACTCAGCCCGCGTCGAGGTCGAGCCGCTGCTCGCACCGAGCGGCGCGGGCGCCAACCTGGCAACCCATCCAGCGGAGGTCCCATGACCAGGAGCACGCTCGTCAAGCTCACATTGCCGGCGGTCGTGGCGCTCGGCGCCGGCACGGCGGTGGCGCTCGCGGCGATTCCTTCGACGTCGGATCAGACCATCAAGGCCTGCTACCCGACGACGCCCACGAACGCCAGGACTCTGCGCGTCATCGACTCCGACAACCCGGCAGAGACATGCGCCAGCAGCGAGGCGACGCTGACCTGGAACCAGACGGGTCCACAAGGTCCGCCCGGGCCGCAGGGCGATCCCGGCCCACCCGGCGACAGCGGCACCGGCACGGATACCTCGGGCGGCGGCGGTTTCGGCAGCGGTGGCGCCTCACCGTTCGACACCTCGCAGACCGGCGGCCCCTCGGCCGACATCTTCCTCGCGCTCGACGGGATCCCGGGCGACAGCAGCGACGCCAACCACAAGAACGAGATCGCGATCGAGTCCTTCGCCTTCCTGGCCAAGCGCCCGACCTCGCCCCCCGGCTCCACGAAGCTCTCCGCGCTGCGCCTGGACAAGGTCTACGACGTGTCCTCACCCAAGCTCTTCGCGGCGGCCACGAGCGGGCGCCGCATCAAGAGCGCCGTGCTGACCTTCAGCACCGGCAGCGACACGACCGGGACCGACGTCCTCACCTACAAGCTCACCGACGTCACCGTGACGAGCTACGAGCAGGGCGGCGCCAACCCGGACACCAAGCCGCTCGGCTCGCTGGAGGAGGAGATCGGCCTCCGGGCGGCCAGGGTGTCGGTCAGCGAGAAGCGGCTCGGCGCGGGCGGCAAGCCCGCCGCTCCCGTGACCGCGACCTGGCAGGTACCGAGGGCGTCGAAGCGCTAGAGGTCGCGGTATCGCATCTCCGCGGTCGTCCTCGGCGCGAACTGCGTGGGATTACTACCGGTTTCCGGTAGCGATCCCACGCAGTTCAGGACCCGCCCGCTCTGGAGCCGGCCGCCCGCGCCCCGACCGCCGCTACTTCCTCCTCGATGATGCCGTTGAGCGCCGCGCAGCGCAGCAAGCGCTGGCGGACGACGGCCTGCGTCTAAAGGTCGCGCCGACCGAACACGAAGGCGCCCAGGAGCGCGACGAGGGCGAGATAGACCGCGATCCACGGCAGCAGTAGCGCGCCGGCGTCGTGCGAGCCGCCGAGCGGGCCGAGCTGGACGATCGCGCCGGTGACCCCGGGGATGTCCTGGACCAGCAGGCGCAGCGCGTCGCGGTAGAGGGCCTCGAAGGGCAGCAGCCACGAGGCGGTGTTGGCGATCGTCTGCAGGGTGTTCGAGTTCAGCGCGTCGCCGATCGAGCCCAGCAGCCCTGCCAGCAGGCCGGCGCCGAAGATCATGAGCACGCCGATCCCGTTGGCCGTCGCGGTGAGGAAGATCGAGCCCAGCAGCGACAGCGCCGCCACCACGACCACCCCGAGCGCGAGGCGCAGGCCGGCGCCGACGGGCGACTGGGGCCACCAGTCGCCGGTCACGCCGGTGATGACCACGGCGCCCGCGTAGACCACGGCGACGTAGGTGAAGGCCACCGCGGCGGCGGCCAGCAGGCGCCCGGCCAGGTACTGGTGACGTCCGAGCGGGCGGACGATGAGCGGCTGCAGCAGCCCCGTCTCGGCGTCGCCGCGGACCGCCGAGAGCGTGAGGAAGACCGCCAGCACGGCGCCCAGGAAGAGCGTGCCGAACATGGCGAGGCCGAGCAGGGTGGCGCCCGCCAGGGTGCGCGCGTCGAGGCCGAACTCGTTGTTGCCGAAGCCGTTGACGTCCTTGAACAGCTCGCTGGCGCCCCACGCGTAGAGCCCCCCGAAGGCGAGGGTGAGCACGACGACGACGGCGAACACGCGCCGGCGCAGCGATTCGCGCAGCGCGTGCGCGGCGACGACGAGGACGCCGCTCACGGCCCGTCGGGCTCCACGACGGCGAGATAGGCGTCCTCGAGCGTCGAGCGGACGAGGCGGACGTCGTAGATGCGCTCGCCGGCGGCGACGAGGCGCTCGACGATGTCCGGCACGTCGTCGCGCGTGGCGCCCGCGAAGCGCTGCGTGCCGGATTGCGTCTCGACCTCGACGCCGCGCGGGCGCGACAGCTCGTCCGGGCGCCCCTCGGCCCGCAGCTCGCCGTGGTCGATGATGGCCACGCGGTCGCAGACGCGCTCGACCTCGCTGAGCAGGTGGGTGTTCAGCAGGACGGCGACCCCGCGACGGCGCAGCTCGGCCAACAGGTCGCGCACGATGCGCCGCCCGACGGGGTCAAGCGCACTCGTGGGCTCGTCGAGCAGCAGCAGGCGCGGCCCGCCGATCAGGGCCTGCGCGATGCCCAGGCGCTGCTGCATGCCCTTCGACATCGCCTCGACGCGGCGCCCGCCCTCGTCGCCGAGTCCGACCAGCCCCAGCAGCTCGGCGCGCTCGGCCGGGCCGCCGGTCGAGCCGGACAGGCGCTGGTGCAGGTGCAGGAGCTCGTCGGCGGTGGCCCACCCGGGGAAGCGGAAGAGCTCGGCCAGATAGCCCAGCGCGCGGCGTGCCGGCGCCGAGCCGGCGGCGGCGCCGCACACGCGCACGGTGCCCGCCGAGGGCCGCACGAGCCCGGCCGCGCTCTTGACCAGGGTCGACTTGCCCGCGCCATTGGGCCCCAGCAGGCCGACGAGCTCGGCCTCGCCCACCGTCAGATCGACCCCGCGCAGCGCGTCGGTGGCGCCGTAGCGCTTGGCCAACCCCTGGACCTCGAGCGCAGGCGTCACGAGCGGCGTCGGACGATACCGTGCGCCCCCGTGTCGACCGTCCGCATCAGGCCTGGCATCGCCGCCGACGCCCCGCTCCTGCTGGCGCTCTTCGACGAGGCCGTCGCCTGGCTCGTCGCGCGCGGCCAGCCGGGCCAGTGGGGCACCACGCCGTGGTCGCAGCGCGCGAGCGCCGTGGGGCACGTGAAGACGTGGGCGCGCGGTCCCGGCCTGCGCATCGCAGAGGAGGAGTCCGGCACGACGCCGCTCGGGGCGCTCGTTCTGGGCACCCACCCGCCGCACGTCGAGCCGATCGACGAGCCCGAGCGCTACGTCGAGGCGCTCGTGACCGCGCGCCGGCACGCCGGCCGGGGCATCGGCGCCCGGCTCGTGGCCGCGGCGGCCGACGAGGCGCGCGCCGCGGGCGCCGCCGTGCTGCGCGTCGACTGCTGGGCGGGCGCGCCGCCGCTGGTCGCGTGGTACGAGCGCCAGGGCTTCGCGCGGTCGGGGACGTTCGACGTCGACGGCTGGATCGGGCAGGTCTTCACGATGCGGCTGTGACCTAGGATGCGCCGGTGGCCGTGCGGCTCGCCATCGTCGCCCTCGCCGCCGCGGCGATCGTGCTCCTCGGGTCGCGGCTGCGCGACCACGACCGCTGCGAGACCGCGCGCGTGGCGGTCGCCCAGCACGTGGCCCAGCTGACGTCGAGCTGCCGCGATCCCGACGTGATCGCCAGCGCGTCTGTGGTGCTCCGCGCCGGCGGCAAAACCGAGCAGGGGCTGCGCCTTGCGCGCGAGAGCGTGCGCCGCGAGCCGCAGAGCTTCGTCGGCTGGGTCGCGCTCGGGCTGGCATTGGGCGACCGTGATCCGGCCGGGGCGCGGCGCGCGCTGGCGCGCGCCAAGGCGCTCAACCCGCGCTGGCAGGGACTGCCTTCCGCGCCGGCCCCTCGGACGCCGTAGCGGGCGGCGGTCGGCGCCGGTCCTTGAAGCGCAGGATCGGGCGCTCCACGAGGTAGTAGCTGGCCGCCGCGATCGCCAGCGACACCGCCCCGAGCGAGATGAGCAGGCTCGGGAACGGCATCCCGGGGATGAGGTCGTCGCCACCGTGGTTGATGACGGTGGGCATGAGCGGCTGGTGCCAGAGGAACAGGCCGTAGGAGACCAGCCCGACCCACGCGAGCAGCGGGTTTCCGAGGATCCGGCGCGGGAGTCCGCGGCGCGGGTCGCCGAAGGCCGCGGGCAGCGCGAGCAGGAAGCCGATGAGCGGGAAGATCAGATGCTCAGCCAGCCAGCGGCCGTCGTCGTAGAGCGGCGGCAGCCTGCGGTCCATCCCGAGCTGGGTGGCGTCCAGCCACCACAGGAAGGCCGCCAGCGCCCACGGCACCCACGCATGGTCGCTGATCAACCGCACGACGCGCGACTCGCGCTCGCGCCCGGCGAGCGCCACCGAGGCGAGCGCGAGGCCCATGCCGTAGGCGAACCAGTCGAAGTTGCCGGGCAGCAGGATGTCGACCCGGCTCTGGGTCCCGTGAACGGCGAAGGCCACGGTGCGCCACACGATCGACACGAGCGAGATCGCGATCAGCGCGGCGAGCTCGATACGCACCATCGTGCGCGCCGGACGCCCGCGCTGCACGCGCGCCATGAGCAGCGCCCAAAACGGCAGCGCGACGTAGAACGAGGCCTCGATGGCCAGCGACCACGCCGCCCCGATGCCGCACAGCGTGGTGGACAGCTGGGTGTTCTGCAGCAGCCCGTAGTAGATCCACCAGTCGCCGGTGAAGACGCCGCACAGCCCCACGGCTGCGGTGAGGATGGTCAGCGCCACCCAATAGGCAGGCACGATGCGCAGCACGCGCCGGCGCGCGTAGTCGCGGATGCGCGGCGCGGGGCGCCCGGCGAAGCGCGCCGCCAGGAACGGCCGGTAGAGCAGGAAGCCGGAGATCACGAAGAAGAAGGCCACGCCCATGTTCAGCCGCGCCGTGTAGGCCCCGAGCGCGTTCTCGGTGTTGAAGCGCGTGATCGCCGCCACGTGCGTGACGACGATCGCGCCGGCTGCGATCGCGCGCACGCCGTCGAAGAGCGGGAAGCGCGGGTTGCCGGGGGGCGGCGCGACGGCGTCGGGAGCGGCGTGCCTGCTCACGGTGCGGGCAGCTTACGCTGGACGCCGCCGTAGGCTTGCGCGCGTGGCGCCCGCAGTCGGCTTCCGCGGACGGCTCGCGATCGTGGCGCTCGCCGCGCTGGCGATCCGCACCGCGGCGACGGTCTATCACCGCGACTACCCGGTCATCGGCGACGCGCTGACCTTCCACATCGAGGGCGGGCACCTGGCCCACGGTGAGGGCTTCCGGCGCGTGTTCGAGGACGTCCCGACGGCCGAGCATCCGCCCCTCTTCATCTGCCTGCTGGCGCTCTTCACGCTCTTCGGTGCCGACGGCTTGCTCGCCCAGAAGCTCCTGCTCGGCCTCGTCGGCACGGTCACCGTCGTGCTCGTCGGCCTGCTCGCCCGTCGGGTGGCCGGCGAGCGGGCGGGCCTCATCGCCGCCGCGGTCGCCGCCGTCTACCCGCTGCTGTGGTTGGCCGACGGGTCGCTCATGAGCGAGTCGCTCTACGGCGTCCTCGTGGTCGCCGTGCTGCTGGCGGCGCTACGCCTACCTCGACGCGCGCACCGTGCGGCGGGTGGCGCTGCTGGGCGCGCTCATCGCCCTCGCGGCGCTCACGCGCGGCGAGGCGCTGCTGCTCATCCCGCTGCTCGGCCTCGCGCTCGTCGCCCGCGGCCCGCTGCCGGGCCGCGCGCGACTGGAGCACCTCGCCGTGCTCGTGGGCGCCTTCGCGCTCGTGCTCGCGCCGTGGTCGATCCGCAACGCGACGACCTTCGACTCGCCCGTGCTCATCTCGACCAACGGAGAGGGCGTGTGGGTGGGCGCCAACTGCCGGCAGACCTACTACGGCCCGATCATCGGCCTGTGGGACTTCCCCTGCTACGGCTCGCGCCCGGCCGGCGACGAGGCACAGCAGTCGCGCGAGTACCGCCGTCGCGGCCAGCAGTACATGCGCGACCACGCCGGGCGCGTGCCGCTGGTCCTCGCCGCCCGCGTGGGGCGGCTCTACGACGTCTTCCGGCCGGCGCAGATGCGGGTCTACGAGGCCAGCGAGGGCCGGCCCGCGCGCTCCGAGCGCCTCGGCGTCTGGCAGTTCTGGCTGATGGCGCCCTTCGCGATCGCGGGGGCGTGGCTGCTGCAACGCCGGCGCCAGCCGCTCGCGATCCTGCTCGCCCCGGTGGTCATGGTCACGCTGACCGCGCTGCTGACCTACGGCTCGACGCGCTTCCGGTTCGCGGCTGAGCCGTCGATCGTCGTGCTCGCCGCGGTCGCGCGTCGACGCGCTGGCGCGCCGGCGCCGGAGCGCGGCATGAGCGACCGGCTCGACTTCCCGCGCGGCGAGCTGCGTGCGCGAGTGGTGCGCGGGACCATGGTCAACGCGACAGTACTCGGGCTCGTCGACCTGCTCGTCCTGGCGCAGGGACTCATCGTCACGCGCCTGCTCGGTCCCGAGGCGATCGGCCTCTACGGCGTCGTCACGGTCACGACGATGACGATCGTCTCGCTCAAGCGCGTCGGCATCGACGAGGCGTTCGTGGCACAGGAGGCGGCCGACCAGGAGACGGAGTTCCAGCACGCCTTCACGCTCGAGCTCCTGCTCTCGGCCGGGTTCGCGCTCATCCTGCTCGCGGCGGCCCCGGTGGTGGCCGCGGTCTACGACGACGACCGGCTGCTGGCGCTGACCGCCGCCACCGCCTACCTGCCGCTGGCGTTCGCGCTGCAGTCGCCGGCGTGGGTCTTCTTCCGCCGCATGGACTTCACGCGCCAGCGCCTGCTGCAAGCGGTGGTGCCCGTCGTCGCCTTCGCGGTGACCGTCCCGCTGGCCGCGGCCGGCGTGGGCGTGTGGAGCCTCGTCATCGGCCCCGCGGTCGGGAACCTCGCGGGCGTCGTGGCCGCGCTCGCGGCATCGCCCTACCGCCTGGCCCTGCGCTACGACCGCGCCGTCGCGCGGCGCTACCTGCGCTTCTCGGTGCCGGTCTTCGTCGCCCTCGTCGCCGCGCTCGTCGTCGCGCAGGGCCAGATCCTCGCCTTCGACATCGATCGCGGGCTGGAGTGGGTCGGCTTCGTCACGCTCGCGACGACCCTGTCGCGCTACATCGATCGCGCCGACACGATCGTGACGTCGACGATCTACCCCGCCATCTGCGCCATCCGCGGGCGGACGCGCGCGCTCGAGGAGCTCTTCGTCCGCTCCAACCGCGCGACGCTGCTGTGGGTGGCGCCCGCGTGCGCGGGCGCCGTGCTCTTCACCGACGACCTCATCGCCTTCGTCCTCGGCGACGCGTGGCGGCCCGCGCGGCCACTGATCCAGGGGCTGGCGATCGCCACCGCGATGGGGCAGCTCGGCTTCAACTGGTTCTCGTTCTACCGGGCGCACGAGCGCACGCGGCCACCGGCGGTCGAGGCGGTGGTGGCCGCGCTGGCCTTCTGCGCGCTGGCGCTGCCGGGCCTCGCCGTCGCGGGGGTGACCGGCTTCGTGGTCGGCCGCTGCGCCGGGGTCGCCGTCCAGCTCGGCGTGCGCGCGCGCTACGTCCGCGCCCTGCTGCCCGCGGTGCGCGTGCGCGACCTGCTGGTGCGCTCCTGCGTGCCGACGGCCGGCGCGGCGGCGGCGGTGGTGGCGCTGCGCGGCGCGCTGTGGGGCTCAGGCCGGCCGGAGGCCCAGGCGGTCGCCGAGCTCGTGCTCTTCTGTGCCGTCGTCGTCGTGCTGAGCCTGCGCCTCGAGCGCGGCCTGATCGCCGAGCTGGTGAGCGCCGTCCGTCGCGCCGGCCCGGCACAGCAGCAGCCCGGCGAGGGCGACCGCGACGAGGGTGACGGCGGGCATCTCCCAGTCCCAGTCCAGGCCGGCGTGCAGGGCCCAGGTGAGCGCGGCGGCGGCGGGGCCGGCGGCCAAGGCCCGGTCGGCGCCTAGGACGCGGCGCGCGGCGAGCGCGGTGGCGGCCACCACGCCGCCGAGCAGCGCGAGGCCGACGAGCCCGAGGTCGGCGAGCGTCTGCAGCTCGAGGGAGTGGGCGTTGCGCACGCGCTCGTCGATCGTGCGCCGGCGCAGCCACTCCACGGCGAAGGCCCCGGATCCGACGCCCGCCAGCGGATGGTCGGCGGCGACGTCCACCGCCACACGCCAGTAGCTCAGGCGATGGGTGCCGACGTCGGAGAGGCGCGCGTTGGTCGCGCCGAAGGCCGCGTCGCGCGAGGGCCCGCCGCGCTCGGCGAGGACGACGGCGGCGTAGGGGAGCAGCGCCAGCGCGACGACGACCGCGACGACCGGCGCGGCGCCGAACGCCAGCGGGCGCGTGGAGTCGGCGCCGCGGCCCTGGAGGAGCGCGGCGCCGGCCGCGACGACCGCGAGCAGCGCGAGCACCGACAGCCCCTGCGCCGTTGCGTGGCCCGGGGTCAGCGCGCGCACGGCGCCGAAGGGCGCGGCCGCGGCGCCCGCCAGCGCCCCCGCGCCGAGCGCGATCGTCGCGCCGCGCAGCTGCGCGCGGGTGCGGTCGAAGGCGACGAGCGCGGCCAGCCCGCGCCAGCAGGCAGGCGATCGCGCCGCGCGAGAAGCTCAGGTAGGCGCCCATGCCCAACGGCGCGGCGGCGGCCGCGGCGGCGATCCTCAGCGCGCGCGGGCGGGTGGCGTCGCCGGCCAGGCGCGCGCAGAGCACCAGCCCGATCGCCGCGAGCGCGCCCGTCGCGTTCCAGTAGGTCAGCGGCTGCTCGAGGCGCCCGCCGGCGCGTTGCGTGGCGTGCAGGTGCACCACACCCGGCAGCAGTCGGCCGCTCAGCCCGTAGGCGATGACGACGAGCGCCGCGGCCGCCAGTGCGGGCTCGACCATGCGCGCCGCGCGCCGATCGCGCCACACGAGGGCGCCTGCGGTGAGCGCGGGCAGGTACAGCAGCGCGAGCTCGAGCTCCTGATCGGCCCCCGCCGTGCTCGGCGACCAGCCGGCCGCGATCCACGTCCACGCCGTCAGGCCCGCCAGCGCCAGGAGCGCGGCGCGCGCCGTGCGGGCGCCCGGCAGCGGGAGCCCGGGGAGGGCGAGCGCCGCCAGCGCGAGGAGCGCCCACGCGCAGATCGCCGCGATGGTGCGTGCTCCCTCGAAGAAGGCGCCGCTGAAGAACGCGAGCACGAGCGGGAGCAGCAGGAGGCCGGCCTGGACGGCCGTGAGCGCTGCGCGGCGCATGGAGGCGCAGCGTACCCGCGCTAGCCCCGGGCCCCGATCCGCCCGACGGCCCCGCGCAGACCCGACCGCGCCGACGCACCCGATGCAGCCGTGGCAGTTCACGCACCCGATGCAGCCGAGGCAGCCCGTGCACCCGAGGTTGGCGATCCCGCCCAGGATGCCGGCGCTGGCCACGATCCCGGCGCTCGCGGCGATGCCCGCACTGCCGACGACGGCCGGCGCTGCCGGCGACCCCGGCGCTGCCCACGACGGCCGCGCTGCCGGTCACTCCGGCGCTGCCGACAACGGCCGCGCTGCCCGTCACGCCCGCGCTGCCCACGCCCCGGCGTCGCGTGCGGCGTTGCCCGTACTGTGCGGCTTGGTCATGCCGGGAGGCTAGCCTGCCCGGCCCCGTGAGGTGGCCCCGGCGCGACACCCTCATCCCGCTCGCGCTGGGCGCGCTGGCCTTCGTCGTCGCCCTGCTGCAACGTCCCGGCCTGACGGTGGCCGAGACCAAGGTCGACCTGCACGTGGCCCCGCAGTCGTTCCTGCGCGACGTCCTCAGCGCGTGGACGCCGAGCGGCTCGCTCGGGCACGTCTTCGCCGGTCAGTACGGGGGCTATCTGTGGCCGATGGGGCCCGTTCTTCGCGCTCGGCGACCTCCTCGGCCTCCCCGAGTGGGTGGTCGGACGGCTGTGGATCGGTCTCGTGCTCGCGCTCAGCGCGTGGGGCATGGTGCGGCTGCTCGACGCGCTGGTCGGGCGCCCGCGCGGCGCCGGCCACCTGGCCGGCGGCCTGCTCTACATGCTCAACCCCTACGTCGTCACCTACTGGGGCGCACGTCGATCACGCTGCTGGCGACCGCGGCGCTGCCGTGGCTGCTGCTGTGCGTGCACCGCGGCCTGCGCGACCCGCGTGGGCTGTGGTGGCCGGCCGCGTTCGCGCTCGTGCTGACCTCGACCGGCGGCGGGGTGAACGTCGCCGTCACCGCCTGGCTGCTGCTCGGCCCGGCGCTGATGGTCGTCTACGAGCTGGGCTGGGGCGGCGTGGCGGCGGGCGCTGGTCGCGGGCCTTCGCCGTGCGGCTGCTGCCGGTCGCCGCGGTCGCCTCGCTGTGGTGGGTCGCCGCCGTGCTCGTCCACGCGCGCTACGGCCTGGACTTCCTGCCCTACACCGAGCAGCCCGGGCACGATCTGGGGTACGACGTCGATGCCCGAGTCGCTGCGGCTGCTGGGCTTCTGGACGAGCTACATCGGCGTCGGTTACACGGGGACGCTGCGCTCCTTCCAGGCCGACGCCGGCGTCTACCTGGCTCTGGCGCCGGTCATCGTGGCGACGCTGGCCATCCCCGCCCTGTGCCTGGGCTCGTTCGCGTGGACGCGGCGCGCGCGCTACGCGCCGTTCTTCCTGGCGCTGGTCCTCCTCGGCCTGCTCGTGATGTTGGTCGGCTTCCCCGAGGGGGCGCCGCTGCGCCGCGCGGCGACGTTCACCTACAACCACGTGCAGGCCGTGCACTTCCTGCGCACGAGCTACAAGGCGGGGCCGCTCGTGTCGCTGGGGCTCGCCGGCCTCGGCGCGCTGGGCGTGCAGGCGCTGCGCCCGCGGCTGCGGCGCGCGGCGCTGGTCGCCGGCGCGGCGCTCGTCGCCGTCGCGTGCTGGCCGCTGGCGCGCGGCGTCGGTCTCGACCGCCAGCTCGGGCTGCCCGCACGGCGTGCCCGCCGCGTGGAGCGACGCCGCCCACGATCTCGACCGCACGCTGCCGCAGGGCCGGCGCGCGATGGTCCTGCCCGGACAGCTCTTCGGCTTCTACGACTGGGGCGGGACCTACGACCCGATCCTGCCGGCGCTGACCGATCGCCCGGTGGCGGTGCGCTTCATCGTGCCCGTTCGCCGACCTGCGCGCAGTCGATCTGCAGTGGACCACCGACGCGCTGGTCAGCCAGCAGCGCGCCGTGCCCGGCCAGCTGCGGCCGCTGCTGGACCTCCATGGGCGTCGGCGCCGTGGTGCAGGGCGCCGACGACGACCGCTCGCGCAGCGGGGCCGTCCCGGCCTCGTCGGCGGCCGCCGTCCTGGGCCGCGCTCGGGACGCCCGCCCGCGCCTACGGCCCGTCGGCGCACGGTCCCCGGCGCGGCAGGCACGCTCGAGCCGGCGGTGCGCCTGGCGCAGGTCCGCCGCTGGAACGTGCCCACGGGCGGGATGGTGCGCGTGCTGCCGCGCGCCGGCGCGACGGTGGTCGACGGCTCGGCGCCGGCGATCGCCGACCTCGCCGCCTTCGGCGCGCTGCGGACCGACCGCGCGCTGCGCTACGCCGGCGACCTCGACGACGCCGCGCTGCGCGCGCAGGCGAAGGCCGGGGCGTCGTTCGTGATCAGCGACTCCAACCGCCGCCGCGTCTTCGTCGCCGCGCGCCTGCGCGGCAACACCGGCTGGACGCTGCCCGCCGGCGAGCAGCTCTCCGAGGACGCCGCGGCAGCTGAACCCGTTCCCGAGCCGGGGCACCGACGCGCAGACCGTCGCGCTGCTGGGCGGCGTGGCCTCGGTGCACGCCGACTTCTCGCCCGGCTTCGCCCAGTTCCCCGAGCGCCGGCCGTTCGCGGCGCTCGACGGCGATCCCTCGACGGCGTGGCTGGCCGACCGCGCGCTGGCCACCGACCGCCACCACCTCGACGTGGGCTTCACGGCGCCGCGCGACGTCGATCACGTCGACCTGATGCCCTACAGCGACGGCCAGGGCCGCGTGGACCGCGTGGCGGTCAACGGACGCGAGTTCGCCGTGCACGACGGATGGAACCGCCTGCGCGTGAACCTGCACGGCGTGCGCTCGCTGAGCGTGCGGATCGCGCACGTCGTCCAGCCGCCGACCGGAGAGGGCGGCGCCGGCGGCATCCGCGAGCTGCGCATCCCCGGCGTGCGGGCGACCGAGGCGCTGCGCCCGCCGCTGCTCGTCGAGCACGCCCTGCACGGCGCCGACCTGAGCCGCGCCGGTCTCACCTACCTCTTCGACCGCACCACGGGCGACGACCCGCTGCGTCCCCGCGTCGTCACCGGCGCGCGCTCGCGCGGGCTGGTGCGCGACCAGCAGGACGGCGAGCGCGGCTGGGCGCGCGCGATCGCGCCGCCCGCGGCGCGCGCGTGGCGCGCCGACGCGTTGGTCAGCGTGGCGCCCGAGACGCCGGACCACGTGCTCGACTCCTGGGTCGGCGGCGCGGGCACGACGGCCTTCGACGGCTCCTCGCGCTTCGAGGGCCTCGGGCGCAACCGCGCCTCGTCGGCCTTCGACGGCGATCCGAAGCGAGCGTGGATCGCCGGATGGATCCGCTCGCGCGGCGCGTGGCTTCAGTGGCGCACGCGCGCGCCGCGGACGATCCGCACGCTGGGTCTCGAGCGCGCCGCGGCGCGCGTGCGCTTCCCGACGCGCGTGCGCGTCGTGGCCGACGGCCGTCCGACGGCGCCGCTGGCGTCGGCGGCCGACGGCACCGTGCCGCTGCCGGCGCCGCTGCGCGCGCGCACGGTGCGCATCGAGGTCCTCGACGCCGCCTTCCCGCGCGGTACACCCGGCATCGACACGCAGCGCCGTGCTGTCGGCGTGGGGGAGGTGACGGGCGACGGCGTCCCGCACGCTGCCGTCAGGCGCGGCGGGTCGCTGCGCCTGCCCTGCGGCGACGGTCCGACGCTGCACCTCGGCACGCGCGTGGTGCACCTGCGCGTGGCCACGACCCCGGGCGCGATCGACGCCGGCCGCCCGCTGTACACCGTCGCCTGCGGCGCGCGCGTCGCGCTCCCCGCCGCCCCGGTGACCGTCCGCGCCGACGCCACGCCGTGGCGCCTGGACCACGTGCGGCTCACCTCGGCGGCCCCCGCGAGCACGCCGGTCGCCGGCGGCGGCCGGGTGCTCGATCCCGGGCGCGACGGGCGCGGCGCGCGCGACGGCGTTCGCGTCGCCGTCGACGGGCCGAGCTGGCTCGTGCTCGGCGAGTCCTACGACCGCGGCTGGCGTGCACGCTGCGACGGGCGCTCGCTGGGCGCGCCGGTCCCGATGCAGGGCTACGCCAACGCCTGGCCGGTGCAGCGCGGCTGTCGCAACGTGTCCTTCGCCTTCGCGCCCAATCGCGCGCTGCTCGTCAGCGACGCGATCTCGCTCGTCGCGTGCCTGCTGCTGCTCGCGCTGCTCGCTCCTGCGCCGCCCGCGCGTCACGCCGGCCTCGCTGGCGCCGCTGCCCGACGTTCCGCTGGCGCCTGGCCGCTGCGCCGCGCGCTCGTGGCGGGCGTCGCGGCGGCGCTCGTGCTCGGCTTCGTCTTCGCCCTGCGCGCCGGCGCGGTGCTCGGGCCGCTGACCTTCCTCGTGCTGTGGCGCGGGGTGTCGGCCCGCACGCTCGCGCTGGTCGCCGGCGCCGTGCTGCTCGTCGGCCTGCCGGTCCTGCACCTCGCCGTCGGCCTGCCCGACCGAGGGCTATGACACGAACTACGCGGTGCAGCGCATCGCCGAGCACTGGCTCGCCGTCGGCGCGGTGTGCGCGCTCGGCGCTGCGCTGTGGCGGACGCTCAGCCCGGCGTCCGCACGACAACGAGGTCCTGGTAGCTGACGCCGGCGCCGCCGCGCCACGCACCGTCGTGGACCGTCGCCGCCTCGAGGCCGCGCTCGGCCAGCGCCTCCAGGATCGAGGCTCGATCGTGGGCGACCGCCGCCATGGTCACGTCGCGATCGGCGATCGCCTGCTCGCCGGCCGGCTCGGCGAACGCCTGGCGCGCACGGCCGTCGGCGAGCGCCGCGCGCGAGCCGTCGTCGAGGAGGAAGAAGGTGAGCAGCGCGACGCCGCCGGGTGCGAGCGCGCGCCGGGTCTCGGCGAGGTAGTGGTCGACCTCGGCGCGATCGAGATGGGTGAAGACCGAGGTCGCGACGGCGAGCGTCGCCCACGCGTCGCTGACCGGGAAGCGGTAGGTCGTCGCGGAGACGGCGCCGTCGGGGTTGTAGAGGTCGTTGCGCAGATCGGCGTGGACGAAGCGGAAGTGCGCCGGATAGCGCGCGGCGCACCAGGCGACCGCACGCGCGACCGGATCGAAGCCGACGTAGGCGCCCCCGTCGCCGGGGTCGAGCACGCCGGTGAGCGTGCGGGCCAGACGGCCGATCCCGCAGCCGACGTCGAGCACGCGGCTCGTGCTGCGCAGGCCGCCATGCGTCCCCAAAAGGGCCAGGAGCTCAGCGCCGGTGGCGAGGAAGTCGCTGTCGCCGGCGAACCCGCGCAGCCGCCGCGGCGGCACCAGCCGGTCCGCGCGCCCGAGGGCGCGGTCGCCGAGATCGAGCGCCCGCAGGCGCAGGGAGGTCACCGCGCGGGCGAGCACGGCGGGAGCATCGCAGGGAGTGGATCCGTCCGTGGGTCGTGCGGGTTCGCCGGCGGATGGATCGTCGTCGCTGGCAAGGACGCAGGACATGATGCGTGCCTCTGGCACGTGAGTGTCCGAGGACGCAGCCGGCGGCGGCGAGGCGCCGCCGGAAAGCCGCAGGACTCGCGGATCGGTCCGCTAATACGGCCACGGACCGCGCCGCAGCCGCGCCACGATCAGCGCCTTGACCACGACGTTGCGGGCGAACCACGGCAGCTCGCGCAGCTGACGCGCGGCGTTGCCGACGCCGCGCACGTCCTCGCGCACGAACTCCGCCAGCGAGCCGTCGCGGCCCGCGTAGCGCCAGCGGCGGCCGAACGCGGTCGTCGTCAGCAGGGCGAGGGTGACGCCGATCGACGACCACGCGTCGTGCACGAGCATGCGCCCGCCGGGACGGACGCGCCCGCCCCAGCCCACGAGGTCCGCGCGGGCCGGGGCGAAGCGGTGGGCGCCGTCGACGAAGAGCACGTCGACCGGTCCCGCGACCTCGGCCAGCGCTGCGGCGGAGAAGGCGCGCACGTGGCGCACGCGGTCGCCGACCCCGGCGCGCGCGAGGTTCGCCCGGAAGGCCTCGAGATCGGCGGCGCCGCGGTCGGCGTCGGCGGCGATCTCCTGCGGCCCGCGGTCCGAGCCGGCGTGCGGATCGACGCACACCACGTCGGCGCCGGCGCTCGCGAGGACGATCGCCGAGCGCCCGCGGAACGAGCCGATCTCCACGACGCGGACGACGTCCCCACCCGCCCCGACGCCAGCGGCGGCGCGGTACAGGCGGCGCGCCTGCGCCTCGGTCAGCCACCCCTCGACGTCGCGGGCGGCCGCCCAGGCCTGCTCGAAGGTCACGACGCCGCGGCCGCGCGACGGCGGCGGCGGCGGGCCGTCAGCCCGAGGGCCAGGACGGAGGAGGCGGCCACGCACTGCACGCCGAAGACGATGGCCGCGAAGGCGACGATGCCCTCCTCGCCGGCGGTGAGCAGGAACGGCTCGGCGATCGCCACCACCCCGAGCACCCACAGGAAGCGCGTCTCCCCGAGCGCGATCATGTACTGCACCGTGAGGTAGGCGACCGCCAGCAGGGTCATCGCCGCGCCCAGCAGCAGCAGCGCGTCCGCGGCGTCGGTGAACTCCGGGCCGAAGGCGAGGCGCAGCAGGAGGGTGGGGAACGCCGCGAAGATGACCAGGGCCGGGGCGGCGATCAGCGCGCAGATGCCCAGCGCGCGCAGGAGCACCGGCCGGGGGTCCAGGCCGGCAGCGGCCCGGCGCGTGGCCTCGGGCAGCAGGTGCAGCCCGATGCCGATCGCGACCCACACGACGGCCTTGGCGGCCACCGCCGCGGCCGCGTAGGAGCCGGCCGCGTCGGCGGAGAGCGTGTGCTTGGCCACGATGACGTCGACGTTCTGCAGCGAGGCCAGCAGGAAGAGCCCGATGATCGGCACCCACCCGTCGCCCACCAGCGAGCGCAGGGTGCGCAACGGCCCCTCGACGACGCCCAACGGCCCGACGATGCGGTGCAGCTCGCGCTCGAGCCACACCGCCACGAGGATGAAGGCGAACGGCGTGCCCAGCAGCGCGCCGGTGACTCCGAGGCCGACCGCCACGAACAGCAGGCCGCAGGCCAGCCGCCCGGCGGCCTCGACGACGATCGAAACGCCGACCGGGCGATAGGCGCGCAGGCCCTGCAGGGCGCCGCGCTGCAGCGAGAGGATCATCCACAGCACGCCGGTCGGCGGGATCGCCGCGGCCGCCCACGGCACGTCATCGACGCCGATGAGCGTCGCGAGCTGCTCGCGCAACAGCAACGACGCCGCCGTCACCGCGACGAGCGCGACGAGCAGGCGCTGCGTCCACGCGCGCAGCGTCGCGCGCAGGACCTCAGGGTGCCCGAGACGGTCGAGGGCCGCCTCGCGCGCCGCCGCGAGCTGCACGGACTGGCCGCACACCAGCAGGATGAGGAAGGCCGAGATGAGCGCCGCCAGGGTGCCGTAGCCGGTCTGGCCCAGCAGCCGCGTGAAGACGACGGTGAAGACGAGCTGGATCGCGCTGTTCGCCAGCGTGGCCGCCGCCAGCCCGGCCGCCTTGCCCGACTCCGAGCGCCCCAGCGCCGTGCGCAGGCGCGGGCGCTCCGCCGCCATGGCCGTGTCCATCACCGCGAGCGTCCCGGAGGCCGTCGAGTCCCAGGTGAAGGCGCGGGCCCGCGCCAGGGCCGCCTCGCCCATGGCGGCGCGCTCCTCGTGGTCGCTGACCAGCTCGCGCACCCCGGCCACCAGCTCGGCGGGGTCGTCGGCGAGCAGCCCGGTCTGTCGGTCGACGATCGCCTCGCCCAGCCCGCCGACGCGCATCGCCGCCGTCGGGGTGGCGCACGCACCTGCCTCGAGCACGGTCAGGCACCAGCCCTCGGCCGACGAGGCGGTCAGCGCGACCCAGGCCCGCGCGAGCAGCCGCGCCTTCTCCTCCTCGTCCACGTGGCCGTGGAAGGTCACGCGCTCGCGCAGCCCACGGTCGTCGACGGCCGCCTCCAGCGCCCGGCGATGGTCGCCGTCGCCCGCGATGTCGAGGTGCGCCTCGGGAATCGCCTCGAGCACGTCGAACAGGAGCTCGATGCGCTTGTACTGCTTCAGGCGCCCCAGGTAGATGAGCGTCGGCTCCGTGGCCTCGGGCCCGGGCGCGAGCAACCCGGCGTCCAGCCCGCAGTAGACGACGTGGATGCGCTCGCGCTCGACTCCCAGGTCGACGAGGTCCTCGCGCGAGGACTGCGAGATGGTGAGGACCGGCACGCCCGGATACAGAACGAGCAGGGGCGCGCGCTCGAGCAGGAACGCGGCGACGCGTCCGCGCAGGCCCAGCTCGGCGACGTAATGGTCGTGGTGGACGTGGAAGACCAGCAGCACGCGCGGCTTGCGCATCCAGCGCCACAGCGAGGTGAAGAAGGCGATCCCGTTGCAGACCTCGAGCACGACGTCGGCGTCGCGTCCGAGGCCGCGGAAGGTGGCCCACGCCGCGCGCGGGAAGACGGTGAGCCGCGTGCCCATCCGATGCACGGTGAGCCGCTCGTGCAGGTGCGAGACGCGCTCGGCGCCGGGGTAGTCGCCGGCGATCACGGTGACCCGATGGCCCCACGCGACCCAGCGGCTGACCTGCCCGTAGAGCACGGTGCCGGTGCCGCCGGCCTCTGGATGGGTCCAGTCGCGGTCGGTGAGAACGAGGATGTGGCGCGGGGCGCTCACGCGGGTGGCGACGCTACCATCGCGCGGCGTGCCTGCCCCGCGTCGCATCGCCGCTGTGGCCGTGAGCCTCGCGATCGCCCTCGCTCCCGCCGCGGCCCGCGCGCAGGACGGGGCGGGCGACGAGCAGTACACCGACCCGTTCGCGGGCCAGCCGCAGGCCAAGCCGAAGCCCAAGCCCACGCCGGTGCAGCCGGTGCCCCACCAGCAGGTGCCCTCGCAGCAGGCGACGCCGCAACCCACGGCGCCCGCAGCGACCGCGCAGGCGCCGGCCGCGACGCCGCGCGAGCTCCCGCGCACGGGCTTCGACGTCGTGCCCCTCGCGCTGGTCGGCGTGGCACTCGTGCTCGCCGGGCTGGCGCTGCGCCGCCGCGCCGCCCATGGCCGCGACTGAGACCGAGTCGGCGGCCGAGACCGAGGCCGTCGCCGCACGGCTCGCCGGCGGCCTGCGCGCCGGCGACGTCGTCCTGGTCTCCGGCGAGCTGGGAGCCGGCAAGACGACCTTCGTGCGCGGCGCGGCGCGCGCGCTCGGCGTCGCCGTCGCGGTGACGAGCCCGACCTTCACCATCGCGCGGCGCTACGAGGACGGCCGGGTCCCGATCAGCCACCTCGACCTCTACCGCCTCGACGGGCTCGACGGCGAGGAGCCCGACCTGCTGGCCGACGAGCTGGCCGGCGATCGGGTCGCCTTCGTCGAGTGGCCCGAGCAGGCCGGAAGCGACCTCGGCGACGTCCACGTCGCCGCCCGTGTGCACCTGGAGCATCTCGGCGGCGACCGCCGGCGCGTCATCATCGAGTCGTGATCCTCGGCCTGGACACGGCGACGCCGGCCACCGCGGTGGCCGTTCTGCCCGACGACGGCGAGCCCGTCGAGCTGCGCCACGAGCCGGCGCCCGGCGAGCGCCCCGGCCACGCGGCCCAGCTCCTGCCGCTGGCCGAGCGGGCCCTCGGGGCGCTGGGGGCGACCTTCGCCGACGTGCGGCGCATCGGCGTCGGCGTCGGCCCCGGCACCTTCACGGGGCTGCGGATCGGGGTCGCCACCGCCCGTGCCCTGGCTCAGGCGACGGGCGCCGAGGTGGCGGCGGTGTCGACGCTCGAGGCGCTCGCCGCCGCGGCCGCGACCAACGGCGCGGTGCTCGCGGTGCTCGACGCGCGCAGGGGCGAGGCGTATGCCGCGGCCTTCCGCGACGGCGCGCGCCTCCTGGCCCCAGTCGCCGTCGCACCGGAGGCGCTCGCGGCGCTCGCCGATCCGAGCAACGCGCCGTGGCTGGCGGTGGGGGACGGGGCGGTACGATTTCGCGACCGGCTGGAACCGGCGGCCGAGGTCCCGGCAGATGCCTCCACGCTGCACGGCGTCAGCGCCCTGGCCGTGTGCCGGCTGGCCCGGGAGGCCCGTCCCGTCGACCGCGACGCCCTTCTGCCGGAGTACGTGCGCCTCCCCGACGCCGTGCCCCGCCGATGACCGCCGCGCTCGACATCCGCCGCCTGACCTACGCCGACCTCCCGCAGGTCATCGCCATCGAGCGCCGCGCGTTCCCGACTCCGTGGTCGCTGGCGATGTTCGTGCTCGAGCTCTCAAAGCCCGGCGGGATCTGCCTGGCCGCGCGCCGCGACGGGACCCTGGTCGGCTATCTGATCTGCTCGCGCTATGACACGGTCTGGCACGTGATGAACGTGGCGGTCGACCCCAGCGTGCGCCGCACGGGCGTCGCCACCACGCTGCTGCTCGAGCTGCTGGAGCGCGTCGGCGACGACAACGCGCGCTTCACGCTCGAGGTGCGCACCTCGAACGTCGCGGCCATCGCCCTCTACGAGCGCTTCGGCTTTCGCACCGCGGGCACGCGCCGGCGCTACTACCAGGACAACGGGGAGGACGCCCTCATCATGTGGCGCACGCGGGCGACCCTCAGCGGCTCGCTCGAGGACGTTCCCAACGCCGGGCCGGTCCGGTAGATGGCGCACGCGATCGAGGTCTCGAACCTGACCAAGCGCTTCGGCGACGTGCTGGCGGTCGACGATCTGTCGTTCACCGTGGACGAGGGACGGATCGTGGGCTTCCTCGGGCCCAACGGCGCCGGCAAGACGACGACGCTGCGGATGCTGCTCGGGCTCGTCTCCCCGACGGGCGGCAGCTCGACGATCCACGGCACCGGCTACGGCCACCTCGACGATCCCGTGCACGAGGTCGGCGCCGTCCTGGACGGCGGCATGCTGCATCCGGGCCGGACCGGGCGCAATCACCTGCGCGCGCTCGCCAAGTCCGCGGGCGTGCCGGCCGCGCGGACCGACGAGCTGCTCGAGCTCGTCGCGCTGACCGACGCCGCAAACCGCCGCGCCGGCGGCTACTCGCTCGGCATGCGCCAGCGGCTCGGCCTGGCCGCCGCATTGCTGGGCGATCCTCAGGTGCTCGTGCTCGACGAGCCGGCCAACGGCCTGGACCCGCAGGGCATCCGCTGGCTGCGTGACTTCCTGCGCTCGCTCGCCCGCGAGGGGCGGGCCGTGCTCGTCTCCAGCCACGTGCTGGCCGAGGTCTCCCAGACCGCCGACGACGTCGTGGTCATCAACCGGGGCCGCTCGGTCGCCCAGGGCACGCTGACCGAGCTGATCGCGCGCAGCGGCGGTGGGATGAGGGTCGCCGGGCCCGACGTGCGCCGCCTGCGCGAGCTGCTCGTCGCCGACGGCGCCGACGTCAGCGGCGACGTCGACATCGTCGTGCGCGACCGCAGCGGCGAGGACATCGGGCGCGTGATCGCTCAGAACCAGCTCGTCGTCTCCGAGCTCACGCCGGTCGGGTCCTCGCTGGAGGAAGTGTTCTTCGAGCTCACCGAGGCGAGCGGGGGTCCCTCATGACCCGGCTGGTGACCGCGGAGATCTTCAAGCTGCGGACCACCCGCACCTTCTATGGCGTCGTTGGGGGCGCGCTGGGTCTGGTGCTCCTGATCGTGGTCGTCGCGTCCGCGACGGCGACCTGGCAGCCAGACGACACGCCCATGCGCGACCTGCTCGGGATCTCGGGCTTCGCGCAGGTCTTCGCGCTCGTGCTCGGCATCCTGGCGGTGACCAGCGAGTTCCGCTTCGGCACGATCACGCCGAGCCTGCTCATCGTGCCCGACCGGGTGAAGCTGACCCTGGCGAAGCTCGGCGCCAGCCTCGCCGTCGGTCTGGCGCTGGGGCTGGCGGCCACCGGCCTCGCGGCGGCGATCGGCGCCGCCATCCTCAATGCCCGTGGCATCGACACCGGGCTGAGCGGCTCGCAGGTGACGAAGATGATCGTCGGCGGGACGATCGGCACGGCGCTCTACGCCGCCCTGGGCGTGGGCGTCGGCGCGATCGTGCGCAACCAGGTCGGCGCGGTCATCGGGACGCTGGTCTACCTCTTCGTGCTCGAGAACCTCCTGCAGATCATCAAGCCCCTGCGCGACCCGTTGGCCAAGTACGGCTTCGGCGGCGTCGGCACGGGACTGACGGGCACCGGCGACGCCGGTGCCGACCACCCGCCGCTCGGCCAGGTGTCCGCAGGGCTCGTGCTCGCGGGCTACTGCGCGATCTTCCTGATCGCCGGCATCGCCATGATGAAACGGCGCGACATCACCGCATGATCAGCCACGAGCAGGCCGACCGCTTCGCGACCGAATGGATCGGCGCCTGGAACGCCCACGACCTCGACGCGATCGTGGCGCACTACGCCGAGGACGTGACCTTCGTCTCGCCGTTCGTGGCGGCGCTGACGGGCGAGGAGTCCGCCCAGATCGAGGGCCGCGCGGGGCTGCGCGAGTACTTCGGCCGGGGCCTCGAGGCGTTCCCCGACCTGCACTTCGAGCTCTACACGGCCCTGCCCGGCGTGTCGTCGATCGCGCTGCACTACCGATCGGTCGGCGGGCGGCTGGCGATCGAGACGATGGAGCTCGACGCCGACGGCTACGTCGTGCGCGCGGCCGCGCACTACTCCCCGCCGCAGGACTGACGCTCACGATGATCCTGGCCATCGAGACCAGCTGCGACGACACCTGCGCGGCCGTCGTCACCGCCGCGGGGGAGATGCGCTCCAACATCATCTCCTCCCAAGGCGTCCACGACCGCTACGGCGGCGTGGTGCCCGAGGTCGCCGCGCGCCACCACCTCGCGCTCATCAACGACGTGGTCGACGACGCGCTGCGGACGGCCGGCGTCACCCTCGACGACGTCGAGCTCGTCGCGGTCACCCAGGGACCGGGGCTGGTCGGCGCCCTGCTCGTGGGGGTGGCCACGGCCAAGGGGCTGGCCGCCGGGCGCGGCCTGCCGCTGGCGCCCGTCGACCATCTGCAGGGCCACGTGGCGGCCAACTTCCTGGGTGCGTCGTTCGAGCCGCCCTTCCTGTGCCTGGTGGCCTCGGGCGGGCACACCTTCCTGGCCCGCGTCGAGGACCACGCCGGCTACGCCGTCCTCGGGCACACGCTCGACGACGCCGCCGGCGAGGCCTTCGACAAGGGCGCGCGCATGCTCGGGCTGCCCTATCCGGGCGGCCCGGCGCTCGAGCGCCTGGCGGCCGAGGGCGACCCCGGGGCCTACGACTTCCCGATCGCCGCCGGGGTGGCCGGGCTTGACTTCTCCTTCGCCGGGCTGAAGACCGCGCTGCTCTACAAGGTGCGCGACCTGGGCGACGCGGCGCAGGCGCGGCGCGCAGACCTCGCCGCCGCCTACCAGCACGCGATCGTCGAGGCCCTCGCGCTGCGGGTCGAGCGCGGGCTGCGCGCGACCGGGCTGGAGCGACTGGCCATCGGCGGCGGGGTGGCGGCCAACGGGCCGTTGCGCGAGCGCCTGGCCGGCCTCGGCGTCGAGATCCACGTGCCCGAGCGCGCGCTGTGCACCGACAACGCCGCGATGATCGCCTCCGCGGCGCGCTGGGTGACGCCGCTGCGCGAGTACGGCGACGTCGACGCCTACGCCAGCGGCCGGGCACACGCGGACGAAGTCCGTGGGTCGGGGGGGCTATGAGCCTCGTCCTCTACGGCCGTCCGGGCTGTCATCTGTGCGACGAGGCCCGGGTGGTGCTCGAGCGCATCGGCCACCCGTTCGAGGAGGTCGACATCGAGTCCGACGACGAGCTGCTGGCCCGCTACCTCGAGCGCATCCCGGTCATCGCGCTCGACGGAGCAGAGCTCTATGACTTCTTCGTGAACGAGGTCGAGCTTCGGGCCCGGCTCGACGCTAGAGTGCGACGGGCATGAGCGTCGGCGACGCCATCCACAGTGCGGCCGACCCAGGGGACGGGACTCCGATGCCGGAGCGCCTCTCGCTGGGCGTGGCCGCGCGCCTGTCGCGCTACCTGCAGGTCCTCACGCAGGCCAAGAAGATGGGCAAGGAGACCATCTCCTCGCAGGAGCTCAGCGACTACACGCACGTCAACTCGACGCAGATCCGCCGCGATCTCTCGGGCTTCGGCAAGTTCGGCAAGCGAGGGGTGGGCTACAACGTCGACTCGCTCGTCTCGCAGATCCGCAAGATCCTGCGCACCGCCGGCCAGCACAACATCGCCCTCTTCGGGGCCGGCCACCTGGGCCGCGCGATCGCCAGCTCGGACATCTTCGCCGACCACGGCTTCCGGGTCGTGGCCATCTTCGACGCCGACCCGCGCAAGGTCGGCCACACGGTCGGCAACCAGGCGGTCCGCCACGTCCGCGACCTCAAGCAGGTCGTCGAGGACGAGGACATCGTCGTCGGGGTGCTCGCGGTGCCCAACGCGGCCGCGCAGCCACTGGCCGACGATCTCGTCGACGCCGGCGTGAAGATCATCTTCAACTACTCCGAGGCGCTGGTGCAGGTCCCGCCCGAGGTCACCGTCCACACGTCCAGCCCCGCCGTGGACCTCCTCTACGCGCTCTACTTCTACCTGACCTGAGGCCATGAGCATCGACCTGGCCGCCGCGGAGGAGCTCTTCGCCACCTCGACCGACGCCACCGTCGGGCTCGAGGAGGAGTTCGCCGTCCTCGACGCAGCGTCGCTGGACCTCGTGCCGCGCTTCGAGGAGCTCCGCGACCTCGCCGGCGCGGATGACCCCGTGCTGGCCGAGGCGATCGCCGGCGAGCTCATCTCCTCAGAGATCGAGATCCGCTCGGGCCGCGGCGAGGACGTCCACGACGCGCTGCGCCGCCAGCGCGACGTGCGCAATCGCCTGTTCTCGCTGGCCGAGTCGCGCGGGGTGGCGCTGGGGGCGACCGGCACCCACCCGTGGGCCGACTACCGCGAGCAGCACAACATCGACACCGAGCACTACCGCCGCGTGGTCGACGGCCTACGGTACGTCGCGAGGCGCAACAACACGTTCTCGCTCCACGTCCACGTGGGCGCGCGCGACGTCGAGCGCGCGGTCCGCGCGTGCGACCGGCTGCGCCCGGTGCTCCCATTGCTGCTCAGCATCAGCGCCAACTCGCCCTACCTCGACGCGCGCGACAGCGGGCTGCACTCGGCCCGCTCGCAGGTCTTCACCAAGAGCTTCCCGCGCTGCGGCATCCCCGACGCGTTCGGGTCGTGGAAGGCCTTCCACGACTACATCGACTTCCTCATCCGCACCGAGTCGATCATCGAGTACACGCAGGTGTGGTGGTCGATTCGCCCGCACCTCTCCTTCGGGACGGTCGAGGTGCGCATCTGCGACGCGCAGACCACCGCGGACGAGGCCGAGGCGCTCAGCGGGCTGATCGTGGCCTGCGTGGCGCAGGCCCTGCGCGACATCGACGAAGGCGTGCCCTTCACCGACCCGCCGCGCCGGCTGATCGAGGAGAACTTCTGGCGCGCGATCCGCTTCGGGCAGGACGGGGCGCTGCTCGACCTCGATCGCGGCGAGCCGTTCCCGGCGGCCGCGGCCATCGAGCGGCTGCTGCAGTGGACCGCCCCGGTGCGCGCGGAGATGGGCCTCGAGCCGGTCTTCCCGGCGCTCAACGGCGCGCAGCGCCAGCGGCGCGCGATCGAGCGCGGTGCAAGCATGCAGGAGGTCTTCGGCGCCGCTGTGCGCGAGACCAGTCAGACCTACGTCCAGGAGGCCGAGACCGCATGAGCGAGCAGCAGCATCAACAGTCCAGGGAACCCACCGAGGAGGAGCTGCGCGCCGCCTACGAGCAGCAGCTCAAGCAGATCCGCGTCGAGGACGTGATCGTCCAGACCGTGCTCTCGCTCATCAACCTCGGCAGCCTGCGCGCCGGGCTCGTGCCGGGCAACGAGAGCGAGGCCGATCCCCAGCAGCTGCGTCAGGCCATCGAGGCCGTGCGGGCGCTGCTGCCGCAGGTCGAGCCGGTCCTCGGGCCCGATGCGCGCCAGATCCGCGACGCCATCTCGCGACTGCAGATGGAGTACGCGCGCCTGGCCGGCGCCGGCGCCGGCGGCGGCGGCGATGACGGCCCCGCCGGGCCGGAGGGCGCCGAGCAGCCGGCCGAGCCGGCACCGCAGGGCGCACAGCAGCCCTCCAACCCGGAGGATCCGGGGCCTGCGCAGAGCAGCGGAAGGCTCTGGGTTCCGGGGCGTTGACGCCGGGCGCACGGCGCATCGGCCGCCGTCCTCGATAGGATGCGCGCCTTCTGAGCGGGTATGGCGCCCTCGCGGGCGCCTTTTGCCGTTCGCTCACGCGTCCGCGTGCCGCAGGAGGGCCGTGACGCGCATCCGATCATTTCGCCGGAGGACTTCCGAACTTGAGTGACTTCCTGACCGACCACGGGGTCGTGATCGCGCTCATATGCGCGGGCTTCGCCGTGGCCTACGGCCTGCTGACTGCCCGTTCGCTCCTCGCCCTCTCGCCGGGCAACGCCGAGATGCAGCGCATCTCCGGCGCCGTCCAGGAGGGCGCGCGCGCGTACCTGAACCGCCAGTACACGGTCATCGCCGGGGTGGGCGTCGTCCTGACCGTTGCCCTGATCTTCATCCAGAACGGCTACGTCGCCGCCGGCTTCGTGATCGGCGGCGTCCTCTCGGGCGCCACCGGCTACATCGGCATGAACGTGTCGGTGCGGGCCAACTGCCGGGTGGCCGAGGCCGCGCGCGGCGGCGTCGGCCCCGCCCTGGACGTCGCCTTCCGCGGCGGCGCCATCACCGGCCTGCTGGTCGTGGGGCTCGCGCTGTTCGGCGTGGCCGGCTACTACGGCCTGCTGACGACGGTCTTCGACCAGAGCCAGAAGGACGCCGTGGACGCGCTCATCGGCCTGGGCTTCGGCGGCTCGCTGATCTCGGTCTTTGCCCGACTGGGCGGCGGCATCTTCACCAAGGCCGCCGACGTCGGCGCCGACCTCGTCGGCAAGGTCGAGGCGGGGATCCCGGAGGACGACCCGCGCAACCCGGCCGTCATCGCCGACAACGTGGGCGACAACGTGGGCGACTGCGCCGGCATGGCCGCCGACCTGTTCGAGACCTACGCGGTGACCGCGGTCGCCGTGATGCTGCTCGGCATCCTGACCTTCCAGCAGGACACGGCCGCCGCGCTGTATCCGCTCGTGCTGGGCGGGGTGGCGATCATCGCTTCGATCCTCGGCACCTTCGCCGTCAAGTCGGCGGCGGGCAACGTCGAGCGGGCGCTGTACCAGGGGCTGGTCCTCTCGGGCCTGATCGCGGCCATCGCCTTCTACCCGGTCACCAAGTGGCTGATGGACGGCATCGCCGGCGGCGAGAACCCGAGCGTCGGCGAGCTCTACCTGTGCTCGATCGTCGGCATCGGCGTGACGGCGTGCCTGTTCCTGCTGACCGACTACTACACCTCGATTCGCTTCAGCCCGGTCAAGAAGACGTCAGCGGCCTCGCAGACCGGGCACGCCACGAACATCATCCAGGGCTTCTCCAGCGGTCTGCAGGCCACGGCGCTGCCCGCGCTCGTGCTCGTGTTCGGCATCTTCTTCGCCTGGAAGCTGGGCGGTATCTACGGCATCGGCGTGGCGGTCATGGGTCAGCTCTCGCTGACCGGCCTCATCGTCGCGCTCGACGCGTTCGGCCCCATCACCGACAACGCGGGCGGCATCGCCGAGATGGCCGACCTGCCCGAAGAGGTCCGCAACGTGACCGACCCGCTCGACGCGGTCGGCAACACCACGAAGGCCGTGACCAAGGGCTACGCGATCGGCTCGGCCGTGCTGGCGGCGATCGTCCTCTTCGCGGGCTTCAAGTTCGAGCTCGCCGACGCGGGCCAGAACCTCGTGTTCGCGATCGACGACCCGCCCGTCCTCATGGGCCTGCTGATCGGCGGCATGATGGTCACCCTGTTCGCCTCGCTCTCGATCGAGGCCGTCGGCCGCGCCGCGGGCGGCGTCGTCGAGGAGGTGCGCCGCCAGTTCCGCGAGAAGCCGGGGATCATGGAGGGCACGGAGCAGCCGGACTACGCGACCTGCGTCGACATCGTGACCAAGGCCGCGCAGCGCGAGATGATCCTGCCGGCGCTGATCCCGATCGTGGTGACGGCCATCGTCGGGATCATCTCCGTCAAGGTCCTCGGCGGCCTGCTCATCGGCGTCATCGTCGTGGGCTTCTTCTTCGCCGTCCTCATGACCGCCGGCGGCGGCGCGTGGGACAACGCGAAGAAGCTCATCGAGGACGGCGCCTACGGCGGCAAGGGCTCGGAGGCCCACGCCGCCTCGGTGACCGGCGACACGGTCGGCGACCCCTTCAAGGACACCGCCGGCCCCGCCATCAACCCGATGATCAAGGTGGCCAACATCGTGGCCATCCTCATCATTCCGATCATCACTTAGCGTTCGGAAGCGGCGCCTGAGGCGGCCGGGGCGACCGGGGACGGTCGTCCTCTGCGGGAGCGAGTTCCCGAAGGATGCTGCTCAGGGGTCACTCTGTGACCCCAATCCAGCACGCTAGCCCCGAAGGATGGTCACTGGGGTGGCTCCTGGCCACACAATCGACCACGCTAGCGCCGCGGCGGCCCGGCCGGGCGCGGCGGGGGCCTCCTTCCCTCGGTGATGCTGTAAGCGCAAGCAGCGCCACATGCGCGCGAAGTTGACCGCCACCGCAACCACCAGCGAGGATCGCGGGCGTGACGCCCTCCGCGCTCAGCGCGACCACGATGTGCGAGGCGCTGATGATCACCGCGGCCGAGCGTCCCGATCAGGTCGCCCTGCGCGCGCCCGACGACTCCGTCTCGCTGACCTTCGCGGCCCTCGAGCGCCGCCTCGCCGCGACCGCCTCGATTCTCCACGACCTCGGCCTGCGCCGGGGCGACGCGCTCGGCCTCATGATGCTCAACCGCCCCGAGTTCCACGTCGTCGATGCCGCCGCGATGCTCCTGGGGGCGACGCCCTTCAGCCTCTACAACACGTCGCCGGCGGAGCAGGTCGCGTTCGTCATGAGCGACGCGGGCAACCGGCTGGTCGTCACCGAGCCGCGCTTCGCCGACGTTGCGCGCGAGGCCGCCGGCGCCGGCGTTCGCGTCCTCGAGCTCGAGGAGCTCGACGGCGGCGACGAGTCCTTCGACCTCGAGAGCCACTGGCGCGCGGTGAGGCCCGAGGACCTGCTGACGCTGATCTACACCTCCGGCACCACGGGGCCGCCGAAGGGCGTCGAGCTCAGCCACGCCAACATGCTGGCCGAGCTGCGCGCCATGCACGCCGCGGTGCCGCTGGAGAGCGGCGGGCGCTGGGTCTCCTTCCTGCCCTCGGCCCACGTCGCCGACCGCTGGGGGTCGCACTACTCCTCGCTCATGACCTACGGCCACACCGTGACGCCGGTCGCCGACCCGACGCAGGTCATGGCCGTCGTGGCCCAGGTCCGTCCGACGGCCTTCGGCGGCGTCCCGCGCGTGTGGGAGAAGCTCAAGGCGGCGCTGGAGGCCTCCGGTGCCGCCGCGCTCCCGCCCGAGCAGCTGCGCGAGCGACTGGGGTTCGACCAGGTGCGCTGGCTGGCGGTCGGCGCGGCACCGACGCCGGTCGAGGTGCTCGAGTTCTTCGACAAGCTCGGGATGCCCATCTGCGAGGTGTGGGGCATGAGCGAGACCTCCTGCATCGTCACCACCAACCGGCAGGGCGCGACGCGCTTCGGCTCGGTCGGCCGGCCGGTGGAGGGCATGGAGCTGTGGATCGCCGGCGACGGCGAGCTGCTCGTCCGCGGGCCGCTCGTCATGGCGGGTTACCGCAATCGCCCCGACCTCACGGCCGCGGCGATCGACGCCGACGGCTGGCTGCACACCGGCGACATAGCGCGCATCGACGACGACGGCTACGTCTGGATCGTCGACCGCAAGAAGGAGATCATCATCAACGCCGCGGGCAAGAACATGGCTCCGGCCACGATCGAGGCGCGCCTGAAGAGCTCGGGCCCGCTCATCGGCCAGGCGTGCGTCGTCGGCGACCGCCGGCCCTACAACGTGGCGCTGCTCGTGCTCGACCCCGATACCGCCGCCGGCCTCGATCCCGCCGACGCGGCCGTTCGCGCGCGGGTGCAGGACGAGGTCGACGCGGCCAACGCGCACCTGTCGCGCGTGGAGCAGATCAAGCGCTTCCGCCTCCTGTCGGCCGAGTGGCTGCCGGGCGGCGACGAGCTGACGCCGACGATGAAGCTCAAGCGCCGGCCGATCGCCGAGAAGTACGCCGACGAGATCGACGCGCTGTACGCCTAGACTCCCCGTGCGGCATGGCCGAACGCCGACTGCACGGCCTCCAGCGGGTGCTGGGGGTCAACGCCCTCTTCGCGACCGCCTACGGCAACGTCGGCTCGTCGATCTACTACGCGCTCGGACTGGTGGCGTCGTTCGCGCTGGGCCTGACGCCGATCGTCTTCGTCATCACCGGCTTCATCTTCTATCTGACGGCCGCCACCTACGCCGAGGCCACGGCGATGTACCCGGAGGCCGGCGGCTCGTCGTCGTTCGCGCGGCGCGCCTTCAACGAGTTCGCGTCCTTCTTCGCCGCCTGGGCGCAGATGCTCAACTACACGATCACGATCGCCATCTCGGCGTTCTTCGTGCCGCACTACTTCGGCAGCGTCATCGGCGTCGACGCGCTGCGTCACGGCCCGGCGGACATCTTCTTCGGCATCGGCGTCGTCGTCGTCCTCAGCCTGGTCAACGTCGTGGGCGTCAAGGAGTCCGCCGGCGTCAACGTCCTGCTGGCCGTGGTCGACTTCCTGACTCAGCTGCTGCTGGTGGTGGTCGGCTTCGTGCTCGTGTTCTCGCCGAGCACCCTGGTCGACAACGTCCACCTCGGGGTCGCCCCGACGTGGAAGGACTTCTTCCTCGCCATCCCGGTGGGGATGATCGCCTACACGGGGATCGAGACGATCTCGAACATGGCCGAGGAGGCCAAGGACGAGACGAAGACGATTCCGGCGGCGATCAACCGGGTGGTCATCGCGGTGTTCGCCATCTACGCGCTGCTGCCGATGGTGGCGCTGTCCGCGCTGCCGGTGGAGAAGCAGGCCGACGGCTCCTACTCGACGCTGCTCGGCGTCCCGGAGGATCAAGGCGGCTTCGCCGGCGACCCGGTCCTCGGCGTGGTCAAGGCCCTGCATCTGGGCTTCCTGCAGCAGCCGGCCGAGATCTACGTCGGCCTGCTGGCGGCGACGATCCTCTTCATCGCCACCAACGCGGGGATCATCGGGGTCTCGCGCCTGGTCTACTCGATGGGGCTGCACCGCCAGGTGCCCGACCGCCTGCGCCAGCTGCACCCGCACTACGGAACGCCGTGGATCGGGATCCTGCTCTTCGGGGGGATCGCGTGCCTGGCGATGATCCCGGGCCAGGCCGTGTTCCTGGGCAACATGTACGCCTTCGGGGCGATGCTCTCGTTCACGATCGCGCACATCTCGGTCATCCGCCTGCGCAAGAAGTACCCGGACTTCAAACGCCCGTGGACGGGGCCCGGCAACATCCCGTTCCGCGGCTACTCGCTGCCGCTCTTCGCGGTCTTCGGCGGCATCGGCACCGGGCTGGCCTTCATCGTGGTCACCGCCCTGCACGTCGACGTCGCCCTCGCGGGATTCGGCTGGCTGGCGCTCGGTTGCGCCGTGTACCCGATCTACCGGCACCGTCAGGGCCTCGATCTCACTTCGACGGTGAAGGTCGCCATCCCCGCGCCCGTCGTGGACCACGAGGCCGAATACGAGTCGATCCTCGTGGCGCTGGACGGCAAGCTCTACCCCGAGGGCGCGATGGCGACCGCCATCAAGGTGGCGGCGCGCCGGCGGCGCGGCATCCACGTGCTCGTCACCATCCAGGTGCCCGCCTCGTCGCCGATCGACGCGGAGCTGCCCGACCTCGAGCGCGGCGCTCAGTCGATCATCGAGCAGGCCAAGCTGCAGGGGGGCCGGCGCGTGACGGGACACTGGGAGAAGGTGCGCGCGGGCGGCGCGGGCCGGCTGATCGTCGAGGAGGCCCGCGCGATGGGGGCGAAGGCGATCGTCATGCCCCTGTCGGCGCGCTCGGGTGGGACCGTGTTCAGCAAGACGGTCGAGACCGTGCTGGCCGAGCGGCCCTGCCGCGTGATCATCCAGGCCGACCCGGCGACGACGCGCAAGCCGACGACCATCCCCGCCCCCGCTGCGGCGTAGCATCAGGCCGTGCCCAACCCACGCGACGTCCATCGGGGCGCCACACGGGTCATGTCCGCCGTGATGGTCCTCATCGGCGTCGTGCTGCTGATCTCCACGCTCGCGCACGGCGGCGGGCCGCTGGCCATCGGCGTGCTGCTCGGCCTGCTCTTCGTGGCCGCCGGCGCCGGCCGCCTGTACCTCGCCCGGGGAGACCGCTAGGTGTTCCGCCGCACCCTCGGGCAGCCGGCGCTCTTCGCGATCATCTACATCTCGGTCGCGAGCGCGATCTACTTCTCGCTCGGCGTGGTCGCCCAGCGGGCACTCGGCCTCACGCCGTTCGTCTACATCCTGGCCGGCATCTTCTTCGCGCTGGCGTGCACCACGTACGTCGAGGGCGCCTCGCTGCACCAGGATCGCGGCGGCGCGACGGTCTTCGCGCGCTACGCCTTCAACGAGCTCGTGAGCTTCGTGGCCGGTTGGATGATCCTGCTCGACTACATCATCCTCATCGCGGTCACGGCGTTCTCGGCCACCAACTACCTGGCCGCGTTCTATGCGCCGCTGGGCCAGGGCCGCGACGAGCTGCTGCTGTGCTTCGCGATCATCGGCTACGTCGCCGTCCGCAACGTGCGCGGGTTCTCCAAGACGCGCGTCAACCGGATCGCCGCACTGGTCATCGCCGACCTCGGGCTCCAGGCGCTGATCATCGTCCTCGGGCTCTTCGCCTTCTTCCACCTCGACACGATCACCGACACGATCCACTTCGGCGACACGCCGACATGGGGCGACACGGTGTTCGCGCTCGGCGTGGCGACCGTGAGCTTCACCGGCCTCGAGTCGGCGTCGGGGCTGTCAGGCGAGGTCGCCGTCGGCCGGCGCGGGCTCAAGCGGCTGGTCGGCGCGGCGGCGATCATCGTCATCGTCGTCTACACCGGCATCGGGATTGTGGCCGTCACCGCGCTGCCCGTGGTCGGCAACGCGACCTCGCTGGGGCGCAACTACCTCGACGCGCCGATGATCGGCATCGCCGAGTCCTTCCACAACGACGTCCTCGCCGACACGCTGAAGTACACCATCGCGGCGGCGGCGGCCGCGACGCTGATCGCGGCGGCCAACTCGGCCATGATGGGCCTCTCGCGGCTCGCCTACTCGCTGTCGACCAACCGCCAGATCCCCAGCGCGGTCGGTCGCCTGCACCCGACCCGGTCCACGCCCTACGTGGTCATCACCATCGCCGCGCTCCTCGCCGCCGGGCTGACCGTGCCGCAGGACCTCGAGCTGCTGGTGGGGATCTTCGCCTACGGCGCGCTCGTCGGGCTGACGATCGCCCACCTGTCGATTGTGGTGCTGCGCTACAAGGAGCCCGACGGCCGCCGGCCTTACAGGATTCCGCTCGGCGTGCGCTTCCGCGGCGGCGACCTGCCGCTGCTGGCGGTCGCCGGCGGGATCCTCAGCGCCGGCGCATGGGTGGGGCTCGTCGTCACCCACGGGGGCGCGCGCTGGGTGGGCACCGTCTGGCTCGTCACGGGCATCGCGCTCTACATCATCTATCGCACGACGCAGGGCAAGTCGGTCCTGCGGCGCGTGCTCGTCCCCGAGGCGGCGCTGCGCGGCGAGCGCCGCGAGGCGGAATACGGGTCGATCCTCGTGCCGCTCTCGGGCTCGCCGCTGGACGACGACATCATCCAGACGGCGGGCCGCCTGGCCGCCGAGGAGGACGTCGAGGCCTTCGAGAAGGACAAGGGCGCCACCATCGAGGCGCTGTGGATCTTCGAGGTCCCGATGTCGCTGCCGATCGACGCGGCGCTGCCCGAGGCCCAGCTCAAGCAGGCGCGGGCGGCGCTGGCGCGGGCCAAGGCGGTGGGGGAGGAGTACGAGGGCGTCGAGGTCGCCACCGCGACGGTGCGCGCGCGGCGCGCCGGGCAGGCCATCGTCGACGAGGCCAAGCGCCGCGGAGTGCAGGCCGTGGTGCTGGCCGCCGAGGAGCCATCGAAGATCCGCGGCGGGGCGCTGCTGGGCGGTCGCGGCGGGCCCCTGGACGACTTCGTGGGGGAGGCGACCAAGTACGTCCTGGCCAAGGCGCCGTGCCAGGTCATCCTCACGGCGCCGCCCGCCTCCGACGCGCGCGCCCCCGAGGCTCCCGCCGCCGCCGCGGATGGCGCCGGTGCACATGACGGCGCCTTACCGGGCACTGACGCCGCTGCTCGGTAGAGTCCGAGCCAATGCCCCTCATACTCATCGTCGGCGCCGGCCGCGTCGGGTCCTCGGTGGCGCGCTCGATGCTGGCCGCGGGGAACGAGGTGTCGATCCTGGACGAGGATCCGCTGTCGCACGAGCGCCTCGATTCCGGGATGGACACCACCTGGGAGGACTCCGGCGGGCGCTTCACCGTCGGCCACGGCCTGGAGATCGACGCGCTCATCGAAGCGGGCATCGAGGACGCCGACGTGTTCATCGCCTCCACCGACGGCGACAACACGAACCTCACCATCGCCCAGATCGCGTCCAAGCAGTTCGGGGTGCCCAAGGTCGTCGCGCGCGTGATGGATCCTCGCCGCGCCGAGTGGTACGCGGAGCAGGGGCTGCACACGATTTGCCCCACGCGCTACGCGATCGAGATGTTCGAACAGGCCCTCGGGGTCTAGCGCGATGTACGTCGTGATCGCCGGGGCCGGCAAGGTCGGCTGGAACCTCGCCCGTGAGCTCATCGCCAAGGGTCACGAGGTGACCGTCATCGAGAGCGAGCGCTCGCGCTACCTGACCGTCGAGCAGGAGCTCGAGCACGCAATCCAGTACGGCGACGCCACCGAGCTGTGGGTGCTCGAGCGCGCGGGCATCAACCGCGCCGACCTGACCATCGCGGTCACCGGCGACGACGAGGACAACCTCCTGATCTGCCAGATCGCCAAGGAGAAGTACCTCTGCTCGCGGATCATCGCCCGCGTCAACAATCCCCGCAACCGACCGTACTTCGAGCTGCTCGGCATCCAGCCCGTGGTCAGCGCCACCGACCTGATCCTGCGCCTCATCGAACACGAGGTCCCCTCCTACGGCCTCGTCCACCTGCTCGACCTGCGCGACGAGCAGCTCGAGATCATCGAGGTCGAGGTCGGCGAGGGCGCCCCGGCCGCCGGGCGCAAGGTGGACGAGGTCGAGCTGCCCGAGGGGTCGCTGATCATCTCCGTGCTGCGCAACGGCAAGGGCTTCGTGCCCAAGTCCGACACCGTCATCGACGCCGGCGACGAGGTCCTGCTCGTGCTCGACCCCGGCCTCGAGGAGAGCATCACCGCGCAGTTCGCGGGCGGCGGCGCGGGGTAGTGGAGCACTGGACAGCCCGCCCGGCAGCGCCGGGCGGGCTATCCATCGAACGGCGGCTCAGCCGACCCGGAAGGGCTGGCTGAGGTTGCCGACCACGAGCCGGTAGGTCCCGGGCGTCACCGCGCGCTCGCCGGAGGCCTGGGTGACCGCGAGCTGCGACGCGCGGAATCCCAGCCGCACCTTGGCGCCGTCGCCGCGGTCCAGACGCACCCGCGAGAAGGCCACGAGCTGGCGCCCGCCGTCTGGGCGCACGACGAAGGCCAGCACCGTGTCGTCGCCCGAGCGCCGGCCGGCGTTGCGGACCTTGACGCTGGCGTTGACCCAGTCGTCGGCGCCCACGTGCCACGGCGCGCGCAGGTTGCGCAGGTCGAAGCGCGTGTAGCTCAGCCCGTAGCCGAACGGGTAGCGCGGGTCGTACGCCTTGCCGGGCTCGTTGTAGGCCAGCGGAAGCTGGCTGCTCGCCTTCGGCCAGGAGACCGGCAGGCGCCCGCTGGGGTTGACCTTGCCGAAGAGCGCGCCGGCCACCGCCGCGCCACCCTCGCTGCCGGGCAGGAAGGCCATCAGGCTCGCGTCGGCCTCATCGAGCTGACCGTTCATGACCAGCGGCCGGCCCGCGACGACGACGACGATCACCGGCTTGCCGGTCGCCTTCAGGTCGTCGACGAGCTGGGCCTGGGCGGACGTGAGCTCGGGCGTCGCGTCGTCGCCCTGGCCGTCGGCGTGAGGAGCTCCCGGCCCCAAAGCACACCAATCGACCACGCTGAGAGACCCGGCAGGGCCACGCGCGAACGCGCCAGCTGCGGGACTAGGACTCGAACCTAGACTAACGACTCCAGAGGCCGTTGTGCTGCCATTACACCATCCCGCAGAGCATTGGATCGCCCAAGATCCAATCCGAGGTGGTCTCGACCTCGGGCGCCGATTATAGGCGACCTTCGGGCGGCCTCGCGGACCGCGCGTCACCCCTCCGCCACGACCTCCACGTCCTCGCTTCCCGGGATGAAGACCGCCGGGATGGTGGCCGTGAAGGTCGTGCCGCGACCCAGCTCGCTGGTGACGCCGACCTCGCCCCCCAGCAGGGTCGCCAGGCGCTTGCAGATCGACAGGCCCAGCCCCGAGCCGCGCAGCTCGCCCACCTCGCCGGGGCGCCCGAGCTGGACGAACTCCTCGAAGATGCGCGACTGGTCGGTGGGATCGAGTCCGGGGCCGGTGTCGGAGACCGCGAAGCGGACCTGCATGCCGGCGTCGACCGCGGCGGCCGACACGCGGACCTCGCCGCGCTCGGTGAACTTCAGGCCGTTGACGACGTAGTTGCGCAGGATCTGGGAGAGCTTGAACGCGTCGGTGCGCAGGGTCGGGACGCCGTTGAGGTCCTCGAAGACGACGGTGACGCCGGGCGAGCGGGGGAGGTGGACGACGATGCCGCGCAGCGCGCTGAAGAGCTCGTCGACGTGCACGTCGCCGACGCGCACCACCTCGCGCCCCGCGGCCAGGCGGGCGAGGTCGAGGTGGTCGTTGACGAGGTCGAGCGCCTCCTCCATCGCGCCGTCGATGAGCCGGACGTCCTCGCGCAGGCGGGGCTCCAGGCGATCGCCGCCCTCGCGCAGGATCGCCTCGGTCATGCCGCGCACGGCGTACAGGGGCGTGCGCAGCTCGTGGGTCAGCGAGCCCAGGAAGCTCGCGTTGCCCGCCGCGCGCTCGCGCAGCTCCTGCGCCTGCTGGCCGAGCTCGGCCAACAGCGCGGTGACGGCGCGGTTGGTGTCGGCCAGCTCGCGGTTCAGCGCGACGAGCTGGCGCTCGCGCTGACTCAGCGTGGCCAGCGCGGTGACGAGCTCGGCGTTCTGCATGCGCAGCTCGTTCAGTGCGGCCTCGGCCTCGCCGGACTCGTGGCGCTGCAGCGAGCCCAGGACGTGCGAGAGCTCCGTCATGCCGGGCAGCCACGTGTCGTCGTCGAGGGCGCTCGTCAGCCGGACGAGGACGCTGCCCTGGCTGTCGCGCGCCTCGACGCGGTCGACGAGCTGGCGCAGCTTGGCGAGATCGAGGCGGTCGAGCGCCTCGCCCGGCGTCTCGCCCGTGAGCGCCGCGTGCGCGATGCCGGTGATGGTGACCACGACGGCCGGGGGCTCGTCCTGCACGGCGAACTCGACCGCTCCCTCCGGGCCGTAGCGGTGCGCGATCCGGGCGACCTCCCACACGGCGGTGGCCAGGCGGCTCTGCGCCTCGGCGCCGAGTTGCAGGAAGCCGGCGAGGTCGCGTGCGCGGCGCCTCGTGAGGAGTACGTCCTCCTGCGTACGCAGCGCAAGCGTGATGACGGGCCCCCCCATCCGCACCGAATGTAGTCGATAAACGGGGTTTCGTGGGATCCCTGGTCATCCGATCGGATGGTGCGCGCTCATCCGCTCTTCCCTCCACTACGGCGATGCGCAGAGCGTCACGGGGCACGATCCTCCCCTTCGAGTCGGCGGAGTCAGGTTGTGGGGGGCGCCGCCGGCCCGGACTTGAGGGGCGCGAGCAGAAATGACGACGACTCCGAGGTCCCGCACGGGACCGTCCGCATCGTCGCTGGGGGGCGAGGATGCGGCGGAGTCTTCGTCAGCGCGGGGGAAGGCGAGGACGGCGGTGGACTGGGTGGACTGGGACGCAACGCCCGATGGCGGGTTGACGGAGTCAGCTGCGCAGGTATCCGCCCGCACGGGCTCCGTCGGCGTCCTGGTGGTCGACGACAGCCCGGTGTTCCGCCGCGGCATGGGCCGCGCGGTGCGGGTCCATGCCGGGCTCGAGCTCGTCGGCGAGGCCGACGGGGGACAGGCGGCGCTCGACGCCATCGAGCGCCTGCACCCCGACGTGGTGCTGCTCGACCTGCGCATGCCCGACATCGACGGCCTCGAGGTCCTCGAGCGCCTGCGCGAGCTCGATCCGCGCCCGGCGTGCCGCGTGCTGCTCGTCAGCGCGTCGCTGGACGAGGGGATCGAGCACGCCGCCCGCGCCGCGGGAGCGGTCGGGTGCGTGAGCAAGGAGCTGGCGCGAGCCGACATCTGCGCCGCCGCTCTGCGCGTGGCTCGCCAGTAGGGTTGCGCCGCGGTAATCCGTGGCACAGCACGTCTCACGCATCACGGTCCTCGTGGCCGACGACCATCCCCTCTATCGCGAGGCGGTCGTCCGTGCCGTGCGCGCCCGCCCCGAGTTCGAGCTCGTCGGGGAGGCGGGCGACGGGCGCGAGGCGCTCGACGCGATCCGCGCCGATCGCCCCGACGTCGCCGTGCTCGACGTGGAGATGCCCTCGCTGCGCGGCGTGGACATCGTCGACGCGCTGCGCCGCGACGGCGTGGCGACCCGCGTGGTCCTGCTCAGCGCCCACCTCGAGAGCGACACGGTCTACGAGGCCGTCGCGGGCGGGGTCGCCGCCTACCTGTCGAAGTCCGCGCCCGGCGAGCGGATCTGCGACGCGATCGCCGCCGTCGCCCGCGGCGAGGTGATCCTCCCGGCCGAGGTGCAGGCCGGCCTCGCCGCCGAGATCCGTCTGCGCTCCGAGCCCGGGCGCCCGGCCCTGAGCCCGCGCGAGCAGCAGGTCCTCGGCCTGATCGCCGAGGGGATGAGCGCGCCCGCGGTGGGCCGCGAGCTGCATCTGAGCACGGCCACCGTGAAGTCGCACCTCAAGACGCTCTACGAGAAGCTCGGCGTGAGCGACCGCGCGGCGGCCGTGGCCGAGGCGATGCGGCGCGGGCTGCTGGAGTAGGCGCTCAGAGCGCCCGCCGGTACTCCGCGATCTCGAGGCCGATGCGATCCTCGAAGAAGGGATCGCGGGCGAGCGCCCAGCCCTCGCGCTCGTAGAAGCGCCGCGCGCGCTCCTGCGCCCCCGGCGTGAACAGGCGCATGCGCGTGAAGCCGCGGGCGCCGGCCTCGGCGATCGCCGCGGCGTGCAGCCGGGTGGCGAGGCCGCTGCCCCAGTGTGCGCGCGCCACGAAGAGCTGGCGGAAGTGCGCGAGCCTGGGGTCGCCGGCCGGGGCGAAGGTGTGATCGGCGGGCAGGAAGCCCACGTGGCCGACCAGCTCGCCGGCGTGCTCGGCGACGCGGTACCAGACGTGGTCCTCGCCGAGCATGCGCAGCAGGTGGCCGGTCTCGTCGGAGGTCGACGGCGGCGTCCAGCCCTCCGGGGCGAAGGCGCGATAGGTCTCGAAGCCCTCGGCCGTCACCGCGGCCATCCGCTCGGCGTCGGCCGGCGTGGCGTCGCGGAGGGCGTACTGCGTCACGCCGCCGCCTGGGCCGCCCAGTCGGCGTACAGCGCCGCATAGGCGCCGCCCGCCGCGATCAGCTCGTCGTGGCTGCCCTGCTCGACGATCCGGCCCTGGTCGAGCACGATGATCCGCCCGGACTGGCGGATGGTCGACAGGCGGTGGGCGATGACGATCGCCGTGCGCCCGGCGAGCAGTCGCCGCAGGCCGGTCTCGATGCGGCCCTCGGTGTGCAGGTCGACGTTCGACGTCGCCTCGTCGAGCACGAGGATGCGCGGGTCGGCGATGAGCGCCCGGGCGAAGGCGAGCAGCTGGCGCTGGCCGGCGGAGAGCTGCGCGCCGCGCTCGCCGACCTCGGTCTGCAGCCCATCGGGGAGCGACGCGATGTAGTCCCACGCGCCGACCGCGCGCGCGGCGGCCTCGATCTGCGCCTCGTCGGCGTCGGGGCGGCCGAAGGCGATGTTGTCGGCGATCGTGCCGCTGAACAGGAAGGCCTCCTGGGGCACGATCCCCATCTGCGAGCGCAGCGATCGTGCGGCCACGTCGCGCAGGTCATGGCCGTCGACGAGCACGCGTCCATCGGTGGGGTCGTAGAAGCGCGCGACGAGCTTGGCGAAGGTCGACTTGCCCGCGCCGGTGGCGCCGACGAGCGCGACCGTCTCGCCGGGGTGCACCACCAGCGACACGTCGGCCAGCGCGAGCTTCGTCTCGTCCCCGGTGCGATAGCGGAAGGAGACGTCCTCGAAGCGGATCTCGCCGCGGATGCGCTCGAGCTGGTGGGCGTCGGGGCGGTCGGTGAGCTCGGGGGCCACGTCGAGCAGCTCGAAGATCTTGTCGAGCGCCGCCATGCCCGACTGGTAGGTCGTGTAGACCTGCGAGAGCTGGCCGATCGGGTCGAAGAACCCGTTGAGCGCGGCGATGAACCCCACGAGCACGCCGATCTCGATGTCGCCGCGGATGGCCTGGTGGCCGCCCACGATGATGATGCCGACGGTGGCGACCGCCGCCACGAACTCGACGGCCGGGAAGTAGGCGGCGTTGAGCTTGACGGTGACGAGGTTGGCCTCGCGGTTGACGTCGTTGAGCTCCGCGAAGTGCGCGCGATGGCGCGGCTCCTGCGCGAAGGCGCGCACGACGCGGATACCCGACAGCGTCTCCTGCAGGTAGACGGTGATGGCGCTGATGGTCTCGCGCGTGCGCCGGTAGGCGTCGGCGCTCGCGACGCGGAAGGCCAGCGATCCGATCGCCATCACCGGGAAGATGAGGAAGGTCATCAGCGCGAGCTGAACATCGAGGTAGAGCAGGATCAGGACCGAGCCGATGAGCGTCAGCGAGGCCTGGAAGAGCGTGACCACGGTGTCGGTGACCAGCGAGTCCAGCGCCTCGACGTCGTTGGTCATGCGCGAGATGAGCATGCCTGCGGGGCGGCGCTCGTAGAAGCCGACCGGCTGCTCCTGGAGGTGGCGGAAGATCTGCAGGCGCAGGTCGGCCAGAGCGCGCTGGCCGACCCACCCGACCAGGTAGGTCTGCGCGTACGTCGCGGCCCAGACCACGAGCGCGCTGGCGATGAACGCGGCTACCACGAGGTCGAGGGTGTGGACGTCGCCCTCCAGGATGCCCGAGTCGATCGCGGCCTTGGCCAGTGGTGCAGGCGCCAGCGACGCGGCGGTGCCGGCCACCAGCGCGATGAACATGAGGACGACGCGGGTCTTGTAGGGCGCGAGCAGAACCACGAGCCCGCGCAGCTTGCGCCCGCGGCCCTGGGTGCCGACGAGGCGCCGGCGCAGGTCGTCGCGCCGGGTGGCGGCGCGAGCGGCCTCGTCGCCGGACGTCACAGCCCCGCCACCTGACGCTCGCGCTCCTTGCGGGTGAGGAAGACCTGGTCGGGCAGGCCCTTCTCGACGATCTCGCGGTAGAGCTCGGACTGCTCGAGCAGTTCGTCGTGGCTGCCGGCGGCGGCGACCGTGCCGTCCTCGAGCACGACGATGGTGTCGGCCAGCGAGATGGTCGACAGGCGGTGGGCGATGACGAACGTCGTGCGCCCGCGCATCACCTCGCGCAGGGCCTGCTTGATCTCCTGCTCGGTCGAGGCGTCGACCGACGACGTCGCGTCGTCGAGGATGAGGATGCGCGGATCGGCGAGGAAGGCGCGCGCGATGGCAATGCGCTGGCGCTGGCCGCCGCTCAGCGTCAGCCCGCGCTCGCCGACGCGCGTGTCGTAGCCGTCGGGCAGGCGTGCGATGAAGTCGTGGGCCTGGGCGCGGCGCGCCGCGAGCTCGATCTCCTCGCGCGTCGCCTCGGCGCGGGCGTAGGCGACGTTCTCGGCCACGGTGGCGCTGAACAGGAAGGGATCGTCGTCGACGACGGCGATGGCGCCGCGCAGTGAGGCGACGTCGACCTCGCGCACGTTGGCGCCGTCGACGAGCACGGCGCCGGCGGTGACGTCATACAGGCGCGGGAGAAGCTGCACGAGCGTCGTCTTGCCCGAGCCGGTGGCGCCGACCAGGGCGACGGTGGTGCCGGCCGGCACGTCGAGGTCGACGTCGTGCAGTACGGGCCGCGCGGCCCCTTCGTATTCCAGCGACACCCCGTGCAGCTGCACGTGGCCCGAGCCCTCCGGCAGTCCCGGCGCGCCGGGCGCCGAGACGATCTGCGGCTTGCGGTCGAGGATCTGGTAGACGCGGGCGCCGGCGGCGGTGGCCCGCTGGGCGAGGCCGAGCAGGGTGCCCAGCGTGCGCATCGGCGACAAGAGCATGAGCAGGTAGGCGTAGAAGGCGCTGAACTCGCCGACGGTCAGGCGCCCGTCGATCACCTGGCGCCCGCCGTAGAAGAGGATCGCGGCCAGGCCGATCTGCGGCAGGAAGCCGATGAACGGGTTGTAGAAGGCCTGCATGCGCGTGGAGACCATGGCCTGGTCCCACACGCGCCCGACGCGCCCGCGGAAGCGCTCGAGCTGGCGGTCCTCGCGCGCGAAGGCCTTGACCACGCGCACGCCGCCGATGTTCTCCTCGACGTCCGCGGTGAGCTCACCGATGCGCTGCTGGAGCTCCTGCAGCGCCGGGCGCGCGCGCCGGCCGTAGCGCGCGGAGACGAAGACCACGATCGGCACGGGGATGAGCGACACCGCCGCCAGCCCCGGCTGCACGACGAACATCGCCGTCCCGGCGAGCAGGATGGTGAGGGCCGACTGCAGGATGAAGACCAGCCCGTAGCCCAGGAAGAAGCGCACCGCCTGCAGGTCGACGGTCGCGCGCGACATGAGCTGGCCGGTCTGCTGGCGGTCGAAGAAGCCCAGCTCGAGTCCCTGCAGGTGCCCGTACATGCGGTTGCGCAGGTCGAGCTCGACGCCGAGCGACACGCGCCCCGCGACCAGCCGGCGCGCGACCGTGAGTCCGAAGCGCAGCACGCCCGCGGCGAGCACGACGAGCCCGAGCCTCGTCAGGCCTGCCTTGTCGCCCTCCTGAATGCGGTCGATGGCGCGGCCGGTGAGCCACGGGATGGCCACCGTCATGACCATCGCGACCGTGGCGAGCAGCCCGGACAAGACGACGCCCCTACGGTAGGGGCGCAACCAGCCGAGCAGCCTCACGAACGTCGCCATCGACGCCTCATGCTAGTTGACCACCTCAACGATCTCGCTCGGCCATTGGTCCTACGACCGCTCGGTCGTGCGCGATCATCCGCGCATGGCAGCGTTCGGTCTCTGCGACACGTGTCGCCATCAACGGCTGGTACGCACGGGGCGTGGCTCGCTGTTCACCATGTGCCTGAAGGCGCGCGAGGACCCGGCCTTCCCGAAGTACCCGCGCGTGCCCGTGCAGGCCTGCGCGGGCTACGAGAAGGCCGCGCCGCCGGCCCCTTAGCCGGGCTGCGTGGCCTGCGCCGCCCGCCGCGCCTCGATCTCGTTGGGGTTGTCGCGGTAGCCGCGATAGAGGTAGGACAGCGGCATCGCCAGCGGGTGGTGCTGCATCTGCCAGACGTGGCAGAGCTCGTGGGTCACGAGGTCGTCGCCGGCGTCGGCGACGGGCGCTCGTACGAGGATCAGGTCCCACATCGTGTAGCCGTCGAAGCGCCGGAACCACGGCAGGCGAAAGAGCCACGGCGCGCTCACCAGGCGCACGCGGCGCATCCGCACCGGGCGCGGGTAGAGGTCGAGCGTGTCCAGCCGCGCCTGGGCGCGCGCGAGCTTGTCGCGCGCGGCTGCGCTCAACCGCCCGAGGCCTGCGGCGTCGCGGTGGCCGCGCTCGCCGCGGCCGCGGCGGCCTGCTTCTGCTGGGCCTTCAGCCGCTTCTGCAGCTTGCGGTCGGCCGCCTCGCTGTAGGGGTCGAGCACGAGGTAGCCGCTCTGGTTGAAGCTCGAGCCCATGAGCGAGAAGAGGTAGCGATTCGTCGTTTGGTCGACCAGCCTGCGGTCGGGTGACAGCAGGACGGTCTTGGCCGTCGGCGCCGTCGGCAGCAACGACGAGATCAGCGGCCGGTCGAGCTCGGGGCGCAGGGCATCGCGGTTGAAGTACAGCGCGAGAGTCTGGGCCTTGCCGGGGCTCGCGGGGATGAGCACCACGACCTGCTTGACGTCACTGAGGTAGCGGAAGGTGTACAGCGCCAGCTCGAGCCCCGCGCGGCGCAGCAGCAGGCTGCGCTCGTTGGAGGGCTTGCCCGTGTCGATCTGGCAGTTCACCCCGAGGCCGCACATCTGGTAGAGGACGCCCTTCTCGTCGTGCACCTGGATGTCGCCGCCGTCCTCGGGCGACTTGCGCAGGGCGACGAGCAGCGGCACGCCCTTGTAGGAGATGTCGTTGGCCTCGACCTTGACCAGCTGCTTGCCGTGGTCGCGGTACAGCGGGGCGACGTGGCCGGCGATCTCCGATGCGCCCTGCAGGCCGCTCGCATGAGGCTTCCAGGCCGACCATGCCGGCCCGCTGCTGGTCGACGACGGGATGCCGAAGACGGCCACCGTGAGGCCCATGAGGGCGGCGATGCCGACGGCCACGAGCGCGCCGGTCATGAACTGGAAGCGCGGCGCGTAGGCGGAGCCGCCGCGGGTGGCGGCGACGGCGGGGGCGTCCGCCGCGCGGTGGCGCTCGGGCAGCAGGTCGCCGCCGTCTTCGTCGATCGCGTCGGACTCGACGACGTCGGCGTCGGGCGGCAGCAGCGGGTCGCCCGCCTGGGGCAGGAGCGAGGCCGGATCGTGCTTGGGCTGCGTGCCCGCCGGATCCCAGGGCCGCGGGTGCTGGTCTCTGTCGTCGCTCTCGCTCATACCTTGGGCCAGATGGTCTCGTCGAGCACGTCGATGGTGGGCGCGCGCGGGTCGGCGAGCTGCAACAGCTCGACCACCTCGTCGCCGTACAGCTCCTTGTGCTGGACGAGCGCGTCGGCCACGCCCGCCACGGCCTCGCGGTTGGCGCGGATGCAGCACACGGCGGTCAGGTAGGCCTGGCCGAGGATCTGCGCCGCCGCGCGGCGCTTGGCAGGATCGCCCAGCACCGAGCCGATCGGATCGGAGTCCATCGCGCTGCCGGACCGCGCCCGGTTCATGATCTGCAGGCCGATGCGCTCGAAGCGCTCCATGAGCTCCTTCTCGACCTCGGGCAGGCGCTCCTTGGGTACGCGCCCGCGCAGGTCGAGCGGCTCGGGGCCCATGCCGCTCATGCCCACCATCCGCGACGCGCGCCAGGTGGCGCTCTGGATGTCGCCGCCGACGCCGACGGAGTTCTCGCCATAGAACACGTGCTCGGCGGCCATGGCGCCCAGCGTCCAGACCAGGTTGCCGACCTCCTCGTGGCGCCAGCTCGAGAAGCGCTCCTCCTTTTCGATCGCCTGGTGGTGGCCCAGCGAGCCGCCGCGCATGCGGATCGACAGCCGCGTGGAGAGGACGTCGCGCATGTAGACGTGGCTGGCCACCGCGTGGCCCGCCTCGTGGATCGCGACGGCGCGGCTCTCGTCCTCGATGTAGTTCACGCCGACCGCGGTGCCCGACTCGATCGTGGTCATCGCCTCGACGAGGTCCTTGCGATCGAACTCCGCGCGGGCATCGGACTGCGCGTAGGTCAACGCCATCGAGCACACCTGCTCGATCATGGCCGGGGAGTACCCGTTCGTCATGCGCGCCAACTCATCGCGGCGCTCGGGGCGGTCGAGGTCCGCCTCGTGGCTGACGCGGTCGAGGTAGAGGTCGAAGATGTCCTTGCGGTCGTCCTTGGTCGGCGTGCGGAACCAGATGTGGCGGCCCATGCGGCCGGGGCGGATGAGCGCCGGGTCGAGCGCCTCGAGGGGCACGTTGGTGGCGCCGATGAAGTAGACCTGCTCGGGCCGCGGCTTCGGGGGCTTGATGCGCAAACGCAGGCGGCGGATCTTCTGGGGGACGATGTAGGTCGCGTCGAGGAACGTGTTGAGCCGGTTGGTGAAGAACTTGCGCATCGCCGGGGGCTCGTCGACGCCGTCCATCTGCACCAGCAGCTGGTTGAGCGCCAGCCCGCCGCCCATGCCGCCCATGCCCGGGAACATGACGCCCTGGATGCGGTCGCGGACGGCGCCCAACGGGCCGGGCGCGACCGGGGACGTGGGCTCCGCGCGCGACATGAACATGCGGTCGCGCCACTGGCGGTTCTCGAGCACGAGGTCGCCCGTCGAGGTCAGCGAGCCCCACGGCCCGTACATGGGGGGCTCCTCGAATCCGCTGGTCATCGGCCGGAAGCCGTAGTTGCCCTGCAGCGCCTGGCGGCGCATCCCGACGGCGTCGATCTCGTCGATGAAGATCATGCACGTGTCGCCCCACTTGCGGGCGAGCTTGCGGGCCTTGCGGATGAGGAACATGACGATGACGACGTCCATGCCGATGAACGTCTGCGCGAAGCCCGAGCCGGGCATCGTGACGATCGGCGAGTTGAACGAGGTCGCGATGCCCTTGGAGAGCATCGTCTTGCCCGTGCCCGGGGCGCCGATGAAGAGCAGGCCGCGCTCAGGCTTGCCGCCCGCCTTGCGGAACTCCTCGCCGGCCGACCACAGCTCGATGACCTTCGTCACCTCGGCCTTCGGCTCGGCCTGCCCGCGGACGTCCTCGAGCTTGACGCCCCAGTCGGCATCGCCCGGCTCGTAGCCCTTCATCTGGCGCAGACCGAAGAAGAGCATCGGCCCGAACAGGATCAGCAGGTTCATGAGGAAGAAGAGCGGGAGCTGCAGCCCGAAGCTGAGGAAGTAGATCGCCATCTGCGGGATGGCGTCCAGGACGTCGCTCGGCGTGCCGCCCAGCCCGTACAGGAGGGCGAGCGAGCCGCCGACGATGAGCCCGATCCAGAACAGCTGGCGGAACTTCGTGCGCCAGTACCAGACGCGCCGCTGCGCCAGGATGTCGGCCGCCATGAGCTCGTGCCCGGCCCCGTACAGGCTCGCGCGCGGGATCAGCTTGTGCGCGAGGACGTCGACGAAGCCGCGGAAGCTGATGACCAGCGCGGCGGTGCCCAGCAGCGCCCACAGGAGCGGCCAGTCGTGACCTTCGTAGAGCCACACGAAGGTCGCGGGGCTCGTCAGGACGGCGACGAAGGTGGCGGCGCGACCGAGTCGGCGCCACTCCCGCGCCAGGGCGGATTGCTCCGCCATTCGCCGCGGCCCGAAAGTCGTCCTCTCCCCACTGGCCATGGTGCTCCCACAGTATTGCGGAACAGGCTTATTTCCAGATCAAGAAGTCCAAACCGGCATCGACCTTCCGTCGATGCGTGTACCGTGCCCGGTCCTTGCGCTCCGCTCTCGCCGCTGCTCTCGCTCTCGCCATGCTGGTTGCCCTCGTACCCGGGTCGGCGGCGGCCGCACCGACGTTGAAAGCGTGTAGCGGCCAGGACGAGTTCGGCTGCGCCACGCTCGACGTGCCGCTCGATCGCAGCGGAGGTACGCCGGGGACGGTCGCGCTGCACTACGCGGTCCAGCGCGAGGGCCCGCGCAAGCTCCTCTTCGCCCTGTCCGGCGGCCCCGGGCAGTCGGCGGTCTCGTCGGCCTCGTCGTTCGCGGTCTCGCTGGACCCCGCCCTGCGCCGCTACCGCCTCGCGGTGCTCGACCAGCGCGGGACGGGGAAGTCGGGCGTCCTGCAGTGCCCCAACGTGCAGCGGCTGCGCACGCTGGACCAGGTCGCGCCCCAGGCGGTCGCCAACTGCGCGGCCCGCATCGGGCCGCGGCGCGCCTTCTACACGACGGCCGACACGGTGCTCGACATCGACGCCCTGCGCCAGGCGCTCGGCGCGGACAAGATCGCGCTGATGGGCATCTCGTACGGCACCCACGTCGCGCTGCAGTACGCGCGCGCCTTCCCCGAGCACGTCGACCGGCTCATCCTCGACTCGATCGTCGGCCCCGACGGCCCCGACGCCTTCCTGCTCGACACCTACCGCTACCTGCCGCGCGTGCTGGCCGAGCAGTGCGCCCACGGAGCGTGTCGCAACGCGACCAAGGACCCGGTCGACGACGTCGCCGCGCTCGTGCGCCGGATCAACGCGAGCGGCCCGCTGCGCGGCGACTACTACGACGCACAGGGCAAGCGCCGCGCGACCCAGTACGCCAGCCCCGGCGAGCTGTCCTTCCTGCTCACCGCGGGCGACCTCAACCCGTTCCTGCAGGCCGCGCTGCCCGCGGCGATCAGCGCCGCGCGCCGCGGCGACACCGGGCCGCTCATGCGCCTGCGCCGCATCGGCCAGGGCGGCCAGACGCGGGCCGAGGACCTGTCGCTCGGCCTCAACGTGACCACCGGCTGCACCGACGTGACGCTGCCGTTCCCGCGCGACGCGCCGGTCGCCGATCGCGCGGCCGCGGGCCAGCAGGCGCTCGCGGCGATCCCGCCGACCGACTACGACCCCTTCGACGCGCAGACCGTGCTGCAAACGGGCTATGTCGACGACTGCCTGTACTGGCCGAACGACGCGATCCGCCAGCCGTTCACCGGGCCGCTCCCCGACGTGCCGGCGCTCCTGCTCGGCGGGCGCCTGGACACGCGCACGCCGCTGGAGAACGCGCGCGCCACCGCGCCCGAGCTGCCGCACTCGACGATCGTGGCCCTCAAGGGCTCCGGCCACGACGCGCTGGACAGCGACATCACCGGCTGCACGGCGCAGGCTCTGGCGCGCTTCATCGACGACGTCGCCGTGGGCCATCCATGCCTGGACCGCGACAACGGCGTGCGCCCGATGCCGCTGCCTCCGCACGCGCTGAGCGACTTCCGCTCGGCGCCCGGCGTCGGCGGCAACCGCGGGCGCGCGCTCTTCGCCGTGCTCGACACCGTCACCGATGCGCGCCTGAGCGCCCTGCAGGCGCTCTTCGCCGGGGTGCAGATCAACGGCGGCGGCCTGCGTGGCGGCAGCTTCTCCGGGCAGGCGAGCTTCGAGGGCCGCCTGCGCCTGCGCAGCTACGCCTTCGTCCCCGGGCTGCGCGTCAGCGGCTCGCTCTCATCCACTGAGGGGGCCATCTCGGGGACCGTCCATGTCACCGGCGTGGCGCACGGCACCCTGAGGATCAGCAGCCGGGGCTCGGTGACCGGCGTGCTCGGCGGTCGGCACGTGCGCTACCGCCCGACGCGGCGCGCGGCGGCGGCGACGCTGCGCGACGGCGGCGCGCTGTGGCCGCGGACCTTCGCGCCGCGCCGCGTGCCCGTGATTCGGTAGCCGGGTCGCAAAGCGCCGCCGCGTAGCCTGTCCGGGCTTGGCCCGGACCGCCGCCCCCGCGATTCCCGCAGCCGTCTCGGCGCTCGTCGCGCGCCCGCGGGCAATGGCCATCGCCGGCGCGCTGACCATCGCCTTCTCGGCGATCCTGGTCAAGCAGGCGGGCGTCTCGCCGTCGACCGCGGCCATCTTCCGCTGCGCCTACGCCGTGCCCGTCCTGGGTGCGCTGGCGTGGTGGGAGGACCGGCGGCTGGGTCCGCGCAGCGGGCGCGACCACGCGCTCGCGGCGCTGGCCGGCGTGTTCTTCTCCGTGGACCTCATCTGCTGGCACCACGCCATCGAGGACGTCGGCGCCGGCCTGGCCACGGTGCTCGGCAACCTGCAGGTCGCCTTCGTCCCGCTGGTGGCGTGGCTGTTGCTCCGCGAGCGCCCGGCCGGACGCATCCTGGCCACGCTGCCGCTCGTCCTCAGCGGAGTGGTGCTCGTCTCCGGCGTCCTGGAGGACGGTGCCTACGGCGTAAACCCGACGCAGGGCGTGATCTACGGGGCCGCCACAGGCCTGGCCTACAGCGGCTTCATCCTCGTCCTGCGCGCGGGCAGCGGCGAGCAGCAGCGCGTTGCCGGGCCGCTGTTCGACGCCACGCTCGTCGCCGCGCTCGTGTCGGTGGCGGCGGGGCTGGTCATCGGCGACGCCGACCTCGTGCCCACGTGGCCGGCCCACGTGTGGCTCGTGATCCTCGCCCTGAGCTCCCAGGTCCTCGGCTGGCTGCTCATCTCCGCCTCGCTGCCGCGCCTGCCGGCGGCGCTGACCTCGGTGCTGCTGACGATCCAGCCCGTGGGGTCGGTCATCCTCGGCGCTCTGCTGTTCGCCGAGGCGCCGTCGGCGCTGCAGCTGGTGGGCGTGGCGGCGATCCTGGTCGGGCTGGTGATGGTCGCGCGGGTGCGCCCGCCGCCGACGGAGGGGATCTAGGGGCGTCCGCCTGCCGTTGCGGGGTCATGCGGCGCAAACAGCATCACCGAGGGGAAGCGGACCCGTGGCGGCGCGACCGGGGGCGGTCGTCCTCGGCGGTGGTGGGCTATCCGGGACTGTCCTGACTTGTGTGGCTCCTGGCCACACAACCCAGGACAGTGCTGGAGCGGCCCGGCCGGGCGCCGCGGGGGACTCCTTCCCCTCGGTGCGGCTGTAAGCGCAAGCAGTGCCGCAAGCGCGACACGGAAGACTCACACCACGGCCCGTGAGCGCAACGCCCTGACCTCGTCGAGCGCTCCCTCGCCCTCCACGAAGGCGAGCAGCGCACGCCGCAGGCCATCGACCGCGCGGTCGCCGACGGCGGCGCGCAGCTCGGCCTCGATGCTCGCGGACTCCTCGGCCGCGCGCTGGCGCACGCGCCGGCCCTTGGCGCTGAGGCGCAGGCGGGTGCGCCGGCGGTCGTCGGGGTCGGCGGTGCGCAGGAGATAGCCGCGCTGGACCATCTCGTCGGCGAGCTTGCTCGCCGCCTGGCGGCTGACGCCGAGCAGCTCGGCCAGGCGGGTCACCGTGGGCTCCTCGGCGTCGACCGCGCGGATGACGAAGCCGAAGGCCGGCCGCGCGTCGCGCGCCCCGGTCTCGCGCACCGCCGCGATGAGGCGGTCGTTGAGGCAGCGATTGGCGGCCACGAGGATGATGGCCAGATCGGGATAGTCAATCATGGTAGAATGTCAACTATAGTTGCGTAACGTTACCGAAGGGAGCCTGGACCGCATGACCATCATCCGAGAGCAGGATGCGCCGCGCTTCGGACAGGATGGCGTCGAGGTCACCGGCCTCGCCTCGCCGAGCCGTGGCTGTGACACCGTCAGCGCGTGGCGCGTGCTGCTCCAGCCGGGAGCTGCCAGCCCCGAGCACACGCTGACCAGCGACGAGGCGTTCGTCGCGCTGCGCGGGAGCGCGAACGTGGAGCTCGAGGGTGAGGCCCATGAGCTCGTGGCCGGCGACTGCCTGATCGTGGCGCCGCGGCTGCGCTTCACCATCCGCAACGACGGCCCCGAGCCCTTCGAGGCCGTCTGCTGCATGGCCGCCGGAGGGCAGGCGGTCGTCGAGGGCCAGGGCACGTTCGTGCCGCCCTGGGCGGCCTGAGCCGCGCCGGGACTCAGCGCGCCGGCGCCTGCACGCGCGCCGGCGTGCCCTCGGCCAGTGCGCCGGGCGGCACGTCGTGCGTCACCACCGCGCGCACGCCCACCCGCGCGCCGGCACCGACGGTGACGCCGCGCAGGACCCCGGCGGCGGTGCCGACGACGGCGCGCTCGCCGATCACCACCGGAGCGGTGACCAGGGGCTGCTCGCGCGTGGGGCGCTCGACGTCGCCGACGTCGTGGTCGAAGTCGATGAGCACGACCTCGTCGCCCAGGCGGGCGCCCGCCCCGATCTCGATGCGCTCGTGGGCCGCGAAGACGCAACGCTCGCCCAGGCGCGCATCGGCGCCGACCGCGACCGCGGCGCCGGCGCCGACGTGGAAGCGGCAGTGGTCGCCGACGCGACAACCCTCGCCCAGGGCGACGACGGCGCCCGGCGCGAGGTCGAAGCGCACGCCGCGTCCCAGCCGTGGGCGGCCGGTGACCGTCAGCCGGCCGCGGGCGCGCAGCCGGGCAAGGACGAGGCGCAGCATCGCCGCGCAGCGTAGTGCGGGCGATGCGTATCCTCGCTGCCGCCGATGGGAGGGCTCAGCCGCAGGGAGCGCCAGATCATCGCCGCGATCCTCGCGGCGACCGTCGTGTCCGGCATCGCGCACTACGCCGACTGGCCGGCGCTGCTGGCCTTCGCGGTGGCCACCGTGGCGCTCGCCGGCCTGGCGCACCTCGTCTCGCTGGCCACCGAGCAGGTCGGCGAGCGCTTCGGGCCGGCCGCCACCGGCGTGCTGCAGTCGACGCTGGGCAACCTGCCCGAGTTCTTCGTGGTCGTCTTCGCCCTGCGCGCCGGCGAGGTGGTCGTGGCCCAGACCTCGATCGTCGGCTCGCTGTTGGTCAACGCGCTGCTCGTGCTCGGCCTCGTGATCGTGGTGGGCGCCCGCAGCTCGTCCGACGGCGTGATGCGCTTCGGCCCGCGGCTGCCCAACGACACCGCGACGCTGCTGCTCGTCACCGTCTTCATCATCGTGCTCGTCGGGGTGGCCCATCTCACGCACGAGCCCGCCGCCCAGCACGAGCGCGAGATCTCGACGATCGCCGCTGCCGCGCTGCTGCTCGTCTACCTGTCGTGGGTCGTCCCGTACGTGCGCGGCGAGGGGGCGAGTGCCCCGGCGCACAAGGGCGCCACGCGCGTGCCGCTGGGCGTCTCGATCGGGCTGCTGGCCGCCGGCGGCGCGGGCGCGGCCTTCGTGTCGGACTGGTTCATCGCCGCCCTGCGCCCGACGATCGACCAGCTCGGCGTCTCGGAGGCCTTCGCCGGGCTCGTCGTCGTGGCCATCGCCGGCAACGCGGTCGAGAACGTGGTGGGGTTGGTACTCGCCCGCAAGGGCCAGTACGACCTTGCGATCTCGGTGGTGAAGAACTCCGTCGCGCAGGTGGCCGCCTTCCTGTACCCGGCGCTCGTGCTCGTCTCGCTGCTGTTCGCCCACCAGCTCACCTTCGCGCTCTCGCCGGTGCTGATCGCAGCGCTGCTGTTGACCGCGCTGTCCATGTGGCAGATCACGGGCGACGGCGAGGCCGTCGCGTTCGAGGGCTGGGCCCTCGTGGCCATCTACGTGATCCTCGCCGTGTTCACGCTCTACGAGTGATGGGGCGCCGCGCGCGCATCGTCGTGCTCGGACTCCTGGGCGCCGTGGTCGTCCTCGTCGCGGGCGGCTACGTCGTGCTCGCCCTCACGGGCGACGACGCGCCGCCGCCGCCGCGCCTGGAGGGCCGGCCGGCGGCGGGCGCGGCCACGCCCGAAGGGGCCGGGCGCTGGCACCCGGTGGCGCCGGCGGGCAGCTTCGTCGGCTATCGGGTCGACGAGCGCTACCTCGGTGTCGGCGTGCGCACCGCCGTAGGGCGCACGAGTGCGGTGACGGGCAGCGTCACGGTTGCCGGCGACAGCGTGCAGGCCGCCGACCTGCGCGCCGACATGACGACCGTGCACTCCGACCAGGCGCGCCGCGACGACACCCTGCGCTTCCGCGCCATCGAGACCGACCGCTACCCGACCGCGCGCTTCACGCTCGCGGGGCCCGTGGCCATGCGCGCCCGCGCCCAGCCCACGACCGGCACGCTCACCCTGCACGGCCGGCGGGCGGCGATCGCGGTCTCGGTGCGTGGCCAGCGCCTGTCCGGCGGCCGGCTGGAGCTCGTCGGCAGCGCGCCGATCCGCTTCGCCTCTTTCGCCATCGAGCCTCCGAGCGTCGCCGGCGTCGTGACCGTGCGCGACCACGGGGTGCTCGAGTTCCGCCTCGTCCTGGCGCAGGGCTGATCCGATCTGCTGCTCGCGCGCCGCACCTGGTAGAAGTGGCCATGGTCGGCAAGGCCGTCGCTTCCGCGCGACTCCTGGCGCCGCTGCTGATGATGGCGCTGATGGTCGCGGCGCCGGCACGCGGGGACGGCCTGATCAGCCACGTCGACGTCCCCGAGCCGGCAGGCGGCGCGCTCGACCTGACCGACGCCGTCTTCGGTCAGGACGGCGGCGCCATGGTCCTGCGGCTGGCCACGGCCGGTGCTTGGAGCCCGGCGGATCTGACGGCGCCGGCGGGCGGATCGCTGTGCGTGCTGCTGGGCTACGGCGTGCCGCGCCGGCGGGGCCGGATCTGCGTCGCCGGCCAGGGCGAGGACGCGGTCGTGCGCTACGCCCGCGTCGACGCGACCGGGCAGCCGTCGCGCGAGCGTGTGATGGCGGCGCGCGTGTCGCGCCCGACCGCGCGCTCGCTCCTGGCGACCTTCGACCCCGCCGAGGCCGGGTTGGAGCCCGGGCAGCGCTACGCGTGGCGCGCCGAAGCCTCATGGGCCGGCTGCGCCGCGCCGGGCGCCTGCGTGGATCGCGTTCCCCAGCACAACGAGGTGACCGCGAGCGTCGCCGATCCGCCGGCTCCGGACCAGCTCGCCGTGCCGCCCACGCGCGTCGACGCGCGCGACATGGCGGACCCCGCGGTCGACCTGGCGGCGGTGACCTTCGGGCAGCGCGGGGCGGACATGGTGCTCCAGCTGATCGCCACCCGCGCCTGGCGGACGCCGGCCCCGGGGCGCCCGGCGCCCTGCATCCGGATCTTCGGCGGGGCGCTCGACGCCCCGCGCGGCAGGATCTGCGTGTCCGCGGGCGGGGCGACACCGGGCCTGACCTACGCGCGACGCGACGGCTCCGCCGGGCACCCGCTGGCGGCGACGGTGCTGCGCCCCTCCCGGCGATCGCTGCGGGCGACCTTCAGTCCGCGGGCGGTGGGCCTCGGCGCGGGCTGGCTCTCCTGGCAGGCCGAGTCGACCGCGGACTCCGGCGCGGTCGATCGCGTGCCCGACGCGGGCGACGTGCTCACGCGGATCGAGCCGCCGCCTCCGCGCTGCTTCGGTGCCGCCGCACGCGCGCCGCGACACCGCTGCGAGAACCCGCACCTGCGGCTGGCGATCGTCCCGAGCCCGATCGATGCCGCCATCGAGCCCAACGCGCCGTGCCGGCCGCTCGAGCGGGTCCGACCCGTGGCCCCCTGTGGCTTCGGCATCGACCCCGCCGTCCGGTCGCTCGCGCTGATCGGCGACAGCCACGCCGAGCACTGGCGGGCGGCCGTCGAGGCCGTCGCGGAGGGCGAGGGCCGGCACGGCGTGTCGATCACGCGCACGAGCTGTCCGTTGACGACCGCGCGCACCGAGCTTCCCGAGCCGGGGCGCACCGATTGCGCTCGATGGAATCGCGCGGTGCCGCGGTGGTTGGCGAAGCACCCGGCCGTCAGCACCGTCTTCGTCTCGGAGAACACCGACGCGCTCATCGCCCCGGCCGACCAGGTCGGCGGCTACATGGGCGCCTGGAAGGCGCTGCCGACGTCCGTGAGGCACATCATCGTGATCCGCGATCCCCCGCACCGCGGGCGCGATGCCACCGACTGCATCGAGCGCGCGATCGCCCGCCGCCGGCGCGCCGGGCTTGCCTGCGCGGTGCCGCGCGACCGCGTTCTGGCCGACGATCCGGCGGTCGCCGCGGCGGCGCGCCTGCGCTCGCGACGGGTGCAGGTCGTCGACCTCACGCGCTTGATGTGCAGCGCGCGGCTCTGCTACCCGGTCGTCGGAGGCGCGCTCGTGCACAAGGACGGACATCACCTGACGGCGGTCTTCGCCCGGACGATGGGGCCGTATCTCCTGAGCGCGGCGCGACGGCCGTCGGTCATCGCGGCGTCCGCGCCGGGCTCGCGCTCGATCGCGAGCGCCTCACGGAGGTGCTCGCCGCCGCGCTACCCCGGCTCGGGCTACTTCACGTCGCTCACGGTCAACGGCGTGAGCTGTGCGGGCGGTCGCAAGCTCATGCTGGCGTACTACCGCTGTCGCCTGCGCCACGGGCGCGCCGGGCGCTGCCGCAGCCGCGTGCTCGGCTACAGCTGCAAGGAGACCCGCAACGCGATCCCCACCGAGATCAACGCGCGAGTGACCTGCCGGCTCGGCCGGCGCACGGTCATCCACACCTACCAGCAGAACACCTGAGCCGTCGCGGACGGTCAGCGCGGTCCCAGCACGCGCTCGACGCCGCGCCGGCGCAGGTCGGCGAGCAGCATCACGCGCCAGCGGGCCGCGAACCGCGCCCGCGCGCGGCGCGAGCGGTGGACCTCTATGAGCGAGGACGGAAGCCGCTCGGCGCCCAGCGCGCGGGCCGCGCGGTCGGCGATCTCCAGCTGGCCGCGCGCCGTGGGGTGTACCGCGTCGGGCAGCAGCCACGGCGCGCCCGCGAGGTCGTCGAGCTCGGCCAGGGCGGCGCCGTGGTCGACGGCCACGGAACGGACGATGGCGCTCGCCGCGCGCGGCTTGGGCGCCGCGCGCGGGCGGCCCAGATCGGCCGGCAGCGTGCACAGCAGCAGGCGCTCGCTGCACGCCGCCAGCGCCGCGGTGCTCGCGCGCAGCGCCTGCTCGTAGGCGCCGGCGTCCCAGTCCAGCGAGCGCGCGTCGTTGACCCCGGCGTAGAGGCAGGCGACGTCATAGGGGCCGTCCAGGCGCGGGACCTGCTCGGCGAGGACGTCGCGCGCGAGCGCGCCGTCGCGCGCGAGCTTGGTGAACGGCAGCGCGAGTGCCTCGGCCAGCCACTGCGCCCACGACTGCATCGGCACGCCGAGCGCCGGCTCGCCGTGGCCGTTGGTGATCGAGTCGCCAAGGGCGACCAGGCCACGACCGGTCACAGCGCGGCGCGCGCCAGGGCCTCGACGCGCTCGTGCAGCCACGGCACCGCCTGCTCGTGCTCGGGCTTCATGAGCACGCTGCGCAGCACGCGCGCGCCGTCGGCGTCGGCCCGCAGCGCGGGATGGCGCGCGGTCAGCGCGTCGCGCCCGAGGTACAGCGTGCTCAGGAAGACAGGGTCGTCGGGGTCGTCCATGCCCGCCTTCAGGACGGCGCCGCTGGCGGCATCGAGCGCCGACAGCGAGTCGACGCGCGGCACGTAGGTGACGATGTCGAGCTCGGGCTCGACGTGCAGCGCCAGCACGTCGGAGGAGCGCAGCCGCGCCGCCCAGTCCAGGGCCGCGCGCCGTCCCGCCGCGAGGACCGCGCCGAGGCCCTCGTCGCGCTCCAGCGGCAGCGCCTGCAGGGTCAGCCACAGCCCGGCGGCGGCGGCGCCGGCGCGCGAGCACTCCAGGCTGATCTCCCCGAGGTGCAGGTCGGCCTCGGTGAAGTACGTGAACGGCGAGTCGTGGCGATAGACGCGCGCCACCGCGGGGTCGGCGAACAGCACCGCGCCGCAGCCGTAGGGCTGCAGGCCGTGCTTGTGCGGATCGACGACGACGGAGTCGCACTGGGCGATCGCCGCGTACGGCTCGGGGGCGACGAGCGGGTCGTCGCCGCGGGCCAGCAGCGTGAAGAAGCCGCCGTAGGCGCCGTCGGCGTGCAGGCGCACGCCGTAGCGCTCGCGCAGCGCGAGCGCCTGGTCGACGCGATCGATGGCTCCCAGGCCGGTCGAGCCGGTGGTCAGCACCACCGTCCCGACGTCGCCGCGGGCGCACTCCGCCTCCACGGCGTCGAGATCGATGCGGCCTTCGGCGTCGGGTGGCACCGCGGTGCCCGTCACGCCGAGCAGCTCGCACATGCGCGCGTGGGTGTAGTGGGCCGCGGAGCAGTGGACGATGCGCTTGCCCGGGTGGACCTCGCGCGCGATCCACAGCGCCTCGAGGTTGGCGATCGTCCCGCTGGAGGTCAGGTGGCCCAGGCCGGGGGACGGCAGCCCGAACATGACGCGCAGCTGGTCGACGACCTCCACCTCCAGCCCGCTGGCCCCCGGCCCGCCGTCGAGCGCGTGGTTGTTGGGATTGACGAGCATCGCCGCCAGGTAGCCGGCCACGGCCACGGGGTGGGGCGGCTTGAGCATCTGGCCCGCGTAGCGCGGGTGAAAGAAGGGGTAGTGGTCGGCCATCCGCTCGCCGAAGGCGTCCCACGCGGCGGCCAGGCGGTCGGGGGCCGGGGCGCTGGCGGCATTCGGCTCGTACGGGCCGAAGCGCGCCTCCCACGCGCTGATGAGCGCGGTGGCGCGCGGAATGAGGTCGGCGAGCTGATCTGAGCGCGAGGCGGGGGGCACGGCCGCGGATGCTCGCACCTCAAGGGCCGGACGCGGGCGGACGATAGACGTGGGTAAGGCCGAACGCTCTTGACAGACCTCCCCCTGATCCGCACGAAGGCAGTCCCGTGGCTCGCCCTCGTCTTGGGCGTGCTCGCGATCGTTGCGATCTCGCTCCTGGAGCACCGCACGCACGCCAGCCGCCATTCCGAGCTCACGCTCCTGGCGGTGAAGGTCGAGCTCAACCAGCTGCAGAACGCCCCGTTCCGCGCCAACGCCCACACCGGAGGCTCGCCCGCCCTGGCGAGGGGGCTGATGCGGACCGGCAAGGGGCTCATCGACGGCCAGCTCGCCGAGCTGCGCGACCAGCCCTCGCCTCCGGCGACGCTCCTCGCGATGCAGGCGCCGCTGCGCGCCAACTTCGCCACGCTGGAGCAGATCTACGCCGTCGGCATCACCAAGGCCGGCTACGACCGGCGCGCCGACCGCCTGTCCGCCGTGGCGGGCCGCAGCGCCGGGGCGATCGAGGCGATGCTCGACGGGGCCGGTCGCGACTACGAGCACCGTGCCGTGCGCGCGCAGAACCAGGCCGGCGTCGGCTCGGCCGCGGTCATCCTCCTGCTGCTGCTGGCGTTCGTCGTCTACTTCCGCCGAGCGGCGCAGGCGCGCGCCGTCGCGGCCGGCCTGCACCGCGAGAACGAACGGCTGCTGGCCGGGAGCCGCCACGAGGCGCTCACGGACGCCCTCACCGGGCTGGGCAACCGCCGCGCGCTGGTCAACGACCTCGAGACCGAGCTGCCCCTCGCCGACGCAGCGCACCCGCGCATCCTCGCGCTCTTCGACCTCGACGGCTTCAAGCAGTACAACGACAGCTTCGGCCATCCCGCCGGCGACGCGCTGCTCGTCCGCCTGGCCGAGCGGCTCAAGGCGGCGACCAACGGCCTCGGCGCGGTCTACCGGATGGGGGGCGACGAGTTCTGTCTGCTCGCGCCGACCGAGCCCGGTGGCGGCGACGACCTCGTGCGATTGGCCGCCGCGGCGCTCAGCGACGCGGGCCACGCCTTCGAGATCGGCTGCTCACACGGCCTGTCGCGCATCCCCGCCGAGGCCGCGACGCCGGAGGAGGCCCTGCGCCTCGCCGACCAGCGCATGTACGCGCACAAGGCCGACCGGCCGACGATCGGTCGCGAGGGCGCGGACCTGCTGCTGCAGGTCATCACCGAGCGCGGGGCCGGCCTCAGCGACCACGTCGGCGGCGTCGCCCGGCTCGCCGGCGACACCGCCGCTCTCCTCGGGCTTCCCCAGCACGAGGTCAGGCGCATCCGACTGGCCGCCGAGCTCCACGACGTGGGCAAGACGGCGATCCCCGAAACCGTCCTCAACAAGCCCAGCGCGCTCTCCGACGAGGAGTGGGAGTTCATGCGCCGCCACACGGTGATCGGCGAGCGCATCATCCGCGCCGCTCCGTCGCTGGCCCACGCCGCCGAGCTCGTCCGCTTCAGCCACGAGCGCTTCGACGGCGCCGGCTACCCCGACGCCCTGAGCGGCGAGGAGATCCCCATCGGCGCCAGCATCATCGCCGTGTGCGACGCCTTCGACGCCATGGTCTCCGACCGGCCCTACCGCGAGGCGATGTCGCTCGCCGACGCCCTCGCCGAGCTGCGCAGCTGCGCCGGAACCCAGTTTCATCCGGGCGTTGTGGAGGCCTTCTGCACGCTTGTGACGCAGCCCGCGGCCGTGGCCACGGCCTGACGCCGTCGTCCGCCCTGCGCTTGCGGCACCGCTAACGCCAAAAGCATCACCGAGGGGAAGCGGGGTTGAGGCGGCGCGACCGTCCCGGGCGAGCGATTGCCCCAATCGACCACGCTTGCGCGAAGCGTGGTCGCTAACTGTTGTCCTGCAACAGTAATCGACCACGCTACGGCCGGATCGGCCCGGCCGGGGCGCCGCGGGGGGACCTCTTTCCCTCGGTGATGCTGTAAGCGCAAGCAGCCCCGCAAGCGCCTACGGCAGGCGACCCGCGTCGGCTGTGAGCCGCCGCAACCGCCGGGCCAACGCCGGCGTCAGCTGGCCCTCGGCAAGCCGCCAGCGCCACTGCCCGCCCGCGACCCCCGGCATGTTCATGCGCGCCTCCGAGCCCAGGCCGAGGACGTCCTGGGCCTGCAGCATGCACAGCCGCGGCTTCGATGAGAGCGCGAGCTCCATGAGGTCCCACCACGGCTCGCGTCCGCGCACGCCGGCTTCGCGCGCCAGTGCGAGCGACGCGGGCGGCAGGCCCTCGAACCAGCCGCGCAGCGTGTCGTTGTCGTGGGTGCCGGTGTAGAGCACCTGGCCGGCGCGGTAGCGCTCGGGGCGGTGCACGCTCTCGAGCTCGTGCGCGTTGAAGCCGAACTGCAGCACGACCATCCCCGGCAGGCCGAGCGACTCGCGCAGCCGCGTGACCGCCGGCGTGATGACGCCGAGGTCCTCGGCGATGAGCGGGAGGCGGCCCAGCTCGGCGCGCGCGGCGTCGAACACGGCGCGGCCCGGCCCGCGGACCCAGCGACCGCCGGAGGCGTCGCGTGCGCCGACGGGCACCGCCCAGTAGGCCGCGAAGCCGCGGAAGTGGTCGATGCGGGCGAGGTCGAAGAGGTCGAAGGTCCGCCGCAGGCGCTCGACCCACCAGCGATAGCGCCGGCGGCGCAGCGCCGGCCAGTCGTAGATCGGGTTGCCCCACAGCTGGCCCTTGTCCGTGAACGCGTCCGGCGGGACGCCGGCCACGACGTCGTCGCGGAAGAGCTCGGGCCAGCGGACGTCGTCGGCGCTGCCGGCCGCGACGTAGATGGGCACGTCGCCGATCAGCCGCACGCCGCGCTCATGCGCGTAGGCACGCAGCGCAGTCCACTCGCGCTCGAAGCGAACCTGGTCGTTGATCGCGCGCGTCGCGCCGGCGAAGGCCGCCCAGTCGTCGATCCAGAAGGCGTGGCGGGCGCGGAAGTCCTCGCGCTCGGCCGCCGACACCGGCGCGTCGGGCTGGGCCAGGAAGCCGCGCCACGCGGCGAAGGCGGATGCCGCCTTGTAGGGCGAGCCCTGCCGGTTGGGCGGGCCGAGCGGCAGGACCTGCCACCACGATTGGCCCGCCGCCGCAAGCCAATCGACGAACGCCATCGCGGATGCGCCAAGCTTCCCGCCCGGCAACGACGTGAGATGCAGTTGTATCCCGCTGGTTCGTGGAAGTCGCATGTGGGAAAGAGGGGTGGACGTGCCCGCCCGATCCAAGGCCAAATCGCCTGACCGCATCAGGATCGAGCACCCGGCGCCGACGGTCGACGCCGGCGCCTGGCCAGTCAAGCGCACCGTCGCCGACACGGTGCACGTGTCGGCGGACATCTTCCGTGATGGCCACGAGGTGCTGCGTGCCGTCGTGCGCTGGCGCGCCCCGGGCGAGCGCCGCTGGCGCGAGTCCCCGCTGACCCCGGTCGACGCCCACTTCAACGGCGTGCGCTGGGAGGGCGCCTTCGTCGTCGACGCGCCGGGCCGCACGCAATGGACGATCCAGGCCTGGGTCGACCTCTTCGCCGGCTGGCGCGACGAGCTGGCGCGCAAGGTCGAGTTCGGCCAGCCCGACCTCAGCGGCGAGCTCAGCGAGGGCGCGGTCCTGTTGCAGGCGGCCGCCGCCCGCGCCAAGGGCGAGGCCGCTCGCCGCCTGGCGGCGGCCGCGGAGGCGATCGCCACCGATCCGCACGCGGCGCTCGACCCGGCGCTGCTCGAGCTCGTCGAGTCGGTCCAGGAGCGCACCGAGGCGACCGAGCTGCCGGCGCCGCTCGAGGTCGACGTCGACCGCACGCTCGCGCGCTTCGGCTCCTGGTATGAGCTCTTCCCGCGCTCGTGGGGCGGCTTCAAGGGCGTCCAGGCGCAGCTCCCCAGGCTGGCGGAGCTCGGCTTCGACGTCCTCTACATGCCGCCGATCCACCCCATCGGCCACACCAACCGCAAGGGCCGCAACAACACGCTGACGCCCGAGCCCGGCGATCCCGGCAGCCCCTACGCGATCGGCGACGAGACGGGCGGCCACGACGCGATCCACCCCGAGCTGGGAACCGACGAGGACTTCCGCGCGCTGGTCACGGCCGCGGCCGAGCTCGGGATCGACGTGTGCCTCGACATCGCGATCAACTGCTCGCCGGACCACCCGTGGCTGAAGGAGCACCCCGAGTGGTTCTTCCGCCGGCCCGACGGGACGCTGAAGTACGCCGAGAACCCGCCCAAGAAGTACCAGGACATCTACAACGTCAACTTCGGCTCGGAGGACTGGCGCGGGTTGTGGGACGCGCTGCTGGCGATGATGCGCCATTGGGTCGATCGTGGCGTGAAGGTCTTCCGCATCGACAACCCGCACACCAAGCCGTTCGCCTTCTGGGAGTGGCTGATCCGCGAGATCCGCGCCACGAACCCCGAGGTCATCTTCCTGGCCGAGGCCTTCACCCGCCGCGCGGTCATGCGCGAGCTGGCCAAGATCGGCTTCACGCAGAGCTACACCTACTTCACCTGGAAGAACCACCGCTGGGAGCTCGTCGAGTACGTCAACGAGCTCGCCCACGGCCCCGAGCGCGAGTACTTCCGCCCCAACTTCTTCCTGACCACGCCGGACATCCTCACCGACTACCTGGCCGAGGGCGGACCGCCCGCCTTCCCGATCCGGCTCATCCTCGGTGCCACCCTGAGCCCGAGCTACGGCGTCTACTCCGGCTACGAGCACTACGAGCACATCCAGCGCCCGGGCAGCGAGGAGGCCCTGGACAACGAGAAGTACGAGCTCAAGGAGCGCGCCCTGGACGGGCCGTTGCTGCCGATGATCCAGCGCCTGAACCACATCCGCCGGGAGAACCCGGCGCTGCAGCGCCTGGACAACATCGGCTTCCTGGACGCCGCCAACGACGCGATCGTCGCCTACGCCAAGCGCGAGGGGCCCAACACGATCATCACCGTGGTCAACATCGACCCCTTTGGCGCGCAGGAGGGCCTCGTCCAGGTGCCCTACGACCTGGGCGTTCCGCCCGCCTTCGCGGCGGAGGACCTGCTCGACGGCGAGCTCTACAACTGGCGCGTGGGCGGCAACTACGTGCGGCTGGATCCGGGCGAGCGCGCCGGCCACGTCCTGCGGGTCAACACGACATGACGCCGCCGCCCCCGACCTCCTCGGGCCATTGGTTCGAGGCCGATCCCGTCTGGTTCAAGAAGGCCGTCTTCTACGAGATCCATCTGCGCGGGTTCTTCGACGGCAACTCCGACGGCTCCGGGGACTTCCGCGGCCTGACCGAGAAGCTCGACTACCTGCAGTGGCTGGGCATCGACGTCGTCTGGCTGCTGCCGATGTTCGCCAGCCCGCTGCGTGACGGCGGCTACGACATCGCCGACTACTACGAGGTCCATCCCGACTACGGGACGATGGACGACGTCCGGGCCTTCATCGACGCCGCCCACGAGCGCGGGCTGCGCGTCATCGTCGATCTCGTGATGAACCACACGTCCTCCGAGCACGCGTGGTTCCAGCGCGCGCGCGAGGCGCCGGCCGGCTCCCCGGAGCGCGATTGGTATGTGTGGTCCGACACGCCGCACAAGTACGAGGACGCGCGCATCATCTTCACCGATACGGAGACCTCGAACTGGACCTGGGACGACGTCGCGGGCGCGTACTACTGGCACCGCTTCTTCTCTCACCAGCCCGACCTCAACTACGACAACTCCGACGTCCAGGAGGCGATGCTCGACGTCCTGCGCTTCTGGCTGGACCTCGGGCTCGACGGCTTCCGCCTGGACGCCGTGCCCTACCTCTTCGAGCGCGAGGGCACCAACGGCGAGAACCTGCCCGAGACGCACGAGTTCCTCAAGCGGGTCCGCGCGACGGTCGACGACGAGTACCCCAACCGGGTGCTCCTGGCCGAGGCCAACCAGTGGCCCGAGGACGTGGTCGAGTACTTCGGCGACGGCGACGAGTGCCACATGGCCTTCCACTTCCCGGTCATGCCGCGCATGTTCATGGCGGCGCGCCGCGAGGAGGCCACGCCGATGTACGAGATCCTCGAGCGCACGCCGGCGATCCCCGACAACTGCCAGTGGGGCCTGTTCCTGCGCAACCACGACGAGCTGACCCTCGAGATGGTCACCGACGAGGAGCGCGACTACATGTACGCCGAGTACGCCAAGGACCCGCGGATGAAGATCAACGTGGGGATCCGCCGGCGCCTGGCGCCGCTGCTCGACAACGGGCGCGACGAGATGGAGCTGATGCACGCGATCCTCTTCTCGCTGCCCGGCTCGCCGGTGCTCTATTACGGCGACGAGATCGCGATGGGCGACAACGTCTACCTCGGCGACCGCGACGGCGTGCGCACGCCGATGCAGTGGACGGGCGACCGCAACGCCGGGTTCTCGCGCGCCGACTTCGCCCAGCTCTACGCGCCGCCGCTGATGGACCCGGTCTATGGCTATCAGGCGGTCAACGTCGAGGCCCAGCTGCGCACGCCGACCTCGCTGCTGCGCTGGCTGAAGCGCTTCATCGCCCTGCGCAAGGAGCATCCCGTCTTCGGGCTGGGCAGCTACACGCCGCTGGAGCCCGACAACCCCAAGATCTTCGCCCACGTGCGCAGCTACGAGGACGACGTCGTCCTGTGCGTGCACAACGTGGCGCGGTCGGCCCAGGCCGTGCAGCTGGATCTGTCAGCCTACGAAGGGCGCATCCCCGAGGAGATGCTCGGGCGCACGCGCTTCCCGCGCATCGGTGAGCTGCCCTACCTGCTGACGCTCGCCCCGCGGGGCTGGTTCTGGTTCCTGCTCAAGGAGGACCCCGAGGAAGACATGGAGCTGACCGATGGCAAGCGTTGACCTGGCCGCACTCGACGAGGAGAAGCTCGCCGAGTGGCTGCTCAGCCGCCGGTGGTTCGGCTCCAAGGCGCGTGACGTGGCCTCGATCCACGTCCTCGACGTCGTCGCGTTGATCGAATCCCCACCCACCCCGCCCGCGCTGGCCGCCGCGCTGGTCGAGGCGCGCTACCCGGGCGGCACCCACGACGTCTACCAGCTGCTGCTGGGCATGGGGTCAGACCAGACCGACGAGGCGGTGGTCGACGAGGTCGGGGGCGTCGCGGTCTACGACGCGTTCGCCGACCCGCGGGCCTGCGACCTGCTCGGCGGCCTGCTGCGTGAGGGCGCCGAGATCCACGGCGAGCACGCGCGCATCGAGTTCCACTGGCGCGAGGACGTCGAACCGCCGCGGGCCGGGGCGGCGGTGCGCCCCATCGGCGCCGAGCAGTCGAACACGTCGATCGTCTTCGACGACGCGCTCGTCCTGAAGGCCTTCAGGCGCGTCGAGGCGGGCGACAACCCCGAGCTCGAGATGCTGCGCTTCCTCAGCGGGCGCGACTTCCCCCACGTCGCCGAGCTCGGTGGCTGGTACCAGTACGAGGGCGAGCTCATGGACGCGACGTTCGGCGTCGTGCAGCGCTTCGTGCCCAACGCGCGCGACGGCTGGGAGCTGGCGCTCGACGAGCTGGCCGAGGATCCCGAGCGCTTCATCACGCGCCTGCGCGAGCTCGGCGCCGTCATCGGGCGCATGCACACCGTGCTGGCCTCCGATCCCACCGATCCCGCCTTCGCCCCCGAGGAGCCCTCCGACGAGTCGCTGGCGCTGTTGACGGCGACGATCGACGAGGAGATCGAGCGCGTCTTCCTCGAGCTGCCGGACACCGAGGCGGTGGCGCCGATCACCGGCCACGCGGCCGAGGTGCGCGACCGCCTGCAGCTGCTGTCGCACGTCGGAGCGCGCGGCAAGCTCATCCGCACCCACGGCGACCTGCACCTGGGGCAGACCATGCTGGGCGACGATGGCTGGGTGGTGCTGGACTTCGAGGGCGAGCCGGCGCGGCCGCTCATCGAGCGCCGGCGCAAGCGCTCGCCGCTGCGCGACGTCGCGGGCATGCTGCGCTCGTTCGCCTACGCCGCCTCGGCCAGCGACATGCAGCGCGGCAACCCGGCTCCGGAGGGCTGGGAGGAGCGTGCGCGCGAGGCCTTCCTCGGCGGCTACCTCGAGGACGTCGACCCGGTGCTGCTGCCGCCCGGCGAGGCGCCGACGCGCACCATGCTGTCGATCTTCGAGCTCGAGAAGGCGGTCTACGAGCTGCGCTACGAGCTCAACAACCGGCCGGACTGGGTGGGCATCCCGGTGGCCGGCATCGCCCGTCTGCTGGAGGAACCGCTGTGAGCATCGAGAGCGATATCGAGGCCTTGGTCGGTCGCGACCTGGCCGATCCGCACCGGCTGCTCGGCGCGCACCCGCACGACGGCGGCGTGGTCGTCCGCGCCTTTCGCCCGGCGGCCGCGAAGATCACCGCGCGCCCCGAGGGCGGCGAGCCGGTCGCGCTGACCCAGCGCCATCCGGCCGGGTTGTTCGAGGGCGAGATCCCCGGTGCCACGCTGCCGCTGCGCTACGAGCTCGAGGTCCAGTACGGGCCCGGCGAGAGCTACACGATGCGCGATCCGTATTCCTTCGCGCCGACGCTGGGCGAGATCGACCTCTACCTGGCCGGGGAGGGGCGCCACGAGGAGCTCTACGCGAAGCTCGGTGCCCACGTCCTGGAGCTCGACGGCGCCACCGGAGTGGCCTTCGCGGTCTGGGCGCCGTCGGCGCGCTCGGCCTCGGTCGTCGGCGACTTCAACTCGTGGGACGGGCGCCTGCACCCGATGCGCTCGCTCGGCGCGTCGGGGATCTGGGAGCTGTTCATCCCGGGCGTGGCCGACGGCTCGCGCTACAAGTTCGAGCTGCGCGGCCAGGACGGAGACCTGCTGTTGCGGGCGGATCCGTTCGCCTTCGAGGCCGAGATGCCGCCCAAGACGGCGTCCGTGGTCAACCACACGCGCTACGAGTGGACCGACGAGGGCTGGATGGCGCTGCGCAAGGACGGCGACCGCCTGCGCGAGCCGATGTCGATCTACGAGGTCCATCTCGGCTCCTGGCGGCTGAATCCGCTGGAGGACAACCGCTCGCTGACCTACCTCGAGCTGGCCGACGAGCTGGCCGCCTACGTCACCGACCTCGGCTTCACGCACGTCGAGCTGATGCCCGTCATGGCCCATCCGTTCAGCGGCTCGTGGGGCTACCAGGTCACCTCGTACTTCGCGCCCACGCCGCGCTTCGGCACGCCCGATCAGTTCCGCGCCTTCGTCGACCGCCTGCACGAGGCCGGCGTCGGCGTGATCCTCGACTGGGTGCCGGCGCACTTCCCGCGCGACGAGTGGGCGCTCGCGCGCTTCGACGGCACCGCGCTCTTCGAGCACGCCGATCCGCGCCGCGGCTCGCACCCCGACTGGGGCACGCTGATCTTCAACTTCGGCCGCCTGGAGGTGCGCAACTTCCTGCTGGCCAGCGCGCTGTACTGGCTGCGCGAGTACCACACCGACGGCATCCGCGTCGACGCCGTGGCCTCGATGCTCTACCTCGACTACTCGCGCAAGGAGGGCCAGTGGGTGCCCAACGAGTTCGGCGGGCGCGAGGACCTCGAGGCGGTCGCCTTCCTCAAGGAGATGAACACGGTGGCCTACGGCCGCGAGCCGGGGATCATCTCCGCCGCCGAGGAGTCGACCGCGTGGCCGGGCGTCTCGCGGCCGACCTACGTGGGCGGCCTGGGCTTCGGCTTCAAGTGGAACATGGGCTGGATGCACGACACGCTGGGCTACTTCCAGCAGGACCCCATCCATCGCCGCTACCACCACCACGAGCTGACCTTCTCGCTGGTCTACGCCTTCAGCGAGAACTTCATCCTGCCCATCAGCCACGACGAGGTCGTCCACGGCAAGGGCTCGATGTACACCAAGATGCCGGGCGATCGCTGGCAGAAGCTGGCCAACCTGCGCGCCCTCTACGCCTACATGTGGTCGCACCCCGGCAAGAAGCTGCTGTTCATGGGCTGCGAGCTGGCCCAGGAGTCGGAGTGGAGCCACGAGCGCTCGCTGGACTGGCATCTGCTCGAGAACCCCGAGAACGCCGGCATCCAATCCCTGGTGCGCGACCTCAACCGCGTCTACCGCGAGCGCCCGGCGATGTGGGAGATCGACGACTCCGACCGCGGCTTCTACTGGCTGGAGCCCAACGACGCCGCCAACAACATCGTCGCCTTCTGCCGCGCGGGCGAGGACCCCGTGCGCGACATCGTGGCCGTCGTCTGCAACCTCTCGCCCGTGCCGCGCGAGGGCTACCGGCTCGGCCTGCCGCAGTCCGGCCGCTGGGTCGAGGCGCTCAACACCGACTCCGAGTACTACGGCGGCAGCAACGCCGGCAACCTCGGCGGCATCCTGGCCGAGGAGACGGGCTGGGGCGGCCAGCCCTTCTCGGCCGAGATCACGCTGCCGCCGCTCAGCGTGCTGTGGCTGGTGCCGGAACGCTCGTCGGCTTAGGGCGCCGCTGAGGGAGCACGCGGAGCTGCGCGTGATCGACCGCGGTCGCCGCGCCGTCGGTCGCCGTGAGGGTCACCGCGTAGGTGCCGGCGCGCAGGCGCCCGACCGAGAGCTGCTTGCGGCCACCCAGGTGGTACTCGACGCGTCGCGTCACGACGGTTCTGCCGGAGTGGGAGATCCGCAGGACCACGACCGCCGGGTTGGTCACGACGATCCGCAGCTTCGTCGTCACCGCGGCCCGGGCCGTGAGCTTGGTCGAGGCGAAGGCGACCGCGAGCTGGCGGGCCATCGCGTTCGTCGCGGTCGCGCCGGGGGCGCCGGGGCTGCCGGCCGGCCCCGATGGACCAGCTGGTCCCGCCGGGCCGGAGGGACCCGCGGGCCCGGCGGCGCCGACGCTTTCGGGAACGCGGGCTCGGATCCGGTTGGTGCCCGTATCGGACACAAGCGTGACGCCGTCGGGAACCTCGAGGACGCCGCGCGGGGCGTTGAGCGACGCCAGTCCGGCCGGACCGGCGTCGCCGCACAGCGACGTCGACAGGGCGCAGGCAGTGCCGGAGCCGACGAGCGTGCTGATCGTTCCGTTGGGGCTGACGCGGCGCACGCGGTTGTCCGTGGTATCGGCCACGAGGAAGCCGCTGTCAGCCGCGTTCGCCGCCACGGACGCGGGGGCGTTGAACTGGGCGAGCACCGCGGGGCCGTAGTCGCCGCACAGCGACGTCGTCGCGGCGCACGCCGTGCCGGTGCCCGCCGCGGTGGAGATCGTCCCGCCGGCGTCGACGCGGCGGATGCGGTTGCCCGCGGTGTCGGCGATCAGATAGGCCCCGCCGGGCGCTACGGAGACGTCCTGGGGCAGGTTGATCGAGGCGAGGTTCGCGGGGCTGCCGTCCCCGGTCGAGGCGGCCGTGCCGTTGCCCGCGACCGTGTTGATGATGTTCGCTACCACGAGCCGGACGCGGCTGTTGGTCGTGTCGGCGATGAGCAGGCCGCCGGTCGCGGTGACCGCGACGCCGCTGGGGCCGTTGAGGTTCGCGAGCGTGGCCGGGCCGTTGTCGCCGACGAAGCCCGCGGTGCCGCTGCCGGCGGTGGTCGTGATGGTCCCGGCGGCGTCGACGCGGCGGATGCGGTTGTTGGCGGTGTCGGCGATGAAGTAGGTGACGCCGTCCGGTGCGACGGCCACGTCGCGCGGGCCGTTGAGCTGAGCGGATGTCGCCGGGCCGTTGTCGCCCACGCCGCCGGCCGTGCCGATCCCGGCGACCGTGCTGATCGTCCCGTCGGGCGCGGTGCGGCGGATGCGGTTGTTGACCGTGTCGGCGACGAGGATCGAGCCGTCGCCCAGGCGGGCCAGTCCGCGGGCGCCGTTGAGCTGCGCGGCAGCGGCCATCGAGTTGTCGCCCAGGCTGCCGGCGGTTCCGGTGCCGGCGACGGTGACCAGCGTGTCGGCCGCGGCACCGGCGGGCGCGCCGCACACCATCGCAGCGATGGCGATTGCGGCACGATGGGCACGGACACGGGGCGTTCCAAGGCTCGGACGAGACACGAAGCCGGGCTTCGACGCTGGAGACCACACTCCTGTCACACGGACGCGCCTACACTCGCGGCTGCGCACTCCGCCCGGGCCACGAGCGCGCGGCGCCCTCGCCGGCGAGCGCCACGGCGAGGATCACGACGAGCGCGGCGAGCTGGGCCACCGCGGCGATCTCGGTGGCCAGCGGGATGGTGGCCAGGGCCAGCAGTGCCGCGATGGTGCGATGCGCGGCGCGCCCGAGTCCCAGAATGCGGCGGAACCAGACGTCGGACGCCAGGAAGAGCGCCACCCCGCCACCCAGCGCGAGTGCCTGGGCGGCCGTGAGGGGGTCGTAGGCGTGGCCTATGGCCTTCTTGATCCCCACCGACACGATGACGATGCCGAGCAGCAGGCCGTAGTGCGCGATGCCGAAGCCCTCGAGGGCGATCCACGGTTGGCGCCTGGCGGGGGCGGCGCTGAGCGCCTGCTCGGCCTGCGCGTCGTCGTCGGCGCCGAAGTAGGCCCACCACAGGCCGGCGCTCAGCAGCAATCCGAGCACGGCGGCGATGACGAGCTCGGCGTTCACGGCCAGGCCCGCGGCGCCGATCCCGCCCGCCACGACCGACTCGCCGATCGCCACGATCACCACCAGCCCGTGGCGCTCGACGAAGTGGGCGGGCGCGATCTGGAACGCGCTCTGGCTCTCGCGGTTCCCCAGCCACGGCGTGCTCCACTCCAGCAGTGCGGCGACCGTCCACAGCACCGCCTGCGCGGTGCCGCCCAGGGCGCCGCCGACGACCACGAGCAGCGCGTTGAAGAGGTTGTAGGGCGCGATCCCGAGGAAGGCGCGCGACGACTGCGCCGAGGCCGTCCAGATGAAGAGCGACGAGTGGACCGCGACGACGATGAGGTAGCCGACGCCGAAGGCCAGGCCGCTGCCGTGGAAGGCCTCCGGGACGGCGAGGGCCAGCACGAAGTAGCCGGCCATCCCGCCGAGCAGGATCGCCCGCTGGCGCAGCTCCCGGGTGGAGATCGAGTTGGTCAGCCACGCGTAGCCGGCGTACATCCACCAGATGAGCGCGAGCATGACCATGACCTGGCCCAGCGCCTCCAGCGACAGGTCGTGCGCCAGCACCGCGGTGAGCTGGGTGACCGTGAAGACGAAGACGAGGTCGAAGAACAGCTCGAGCGTCGAGACGCGCTCGACCGGGGCCTGCGTCGTGAGCTCGGCCGTGGCAGTCACGCGGCGTCGAGCCTAGCGAGGGCGCTTCGCGGGCTCGCGCGGCTACTCTCCCGCAGGTGCCGCGCCGCGAGATTCGCTCATGGCTGATGGACATGGACGGCGTGCTCGTGCACGAGGAGCAGGCGATCCCCGGGGCCGATCGCTTCCTGGCCCGCCTGACCGAGCTCGGGCTGCCCTTCCTCGTCCTCACCAACAACTCGATCTACACCCGCCGCGACCTGGCGGCGCGCCTGCGGGCCAGCGGGCTGACGGTCCCCGAGGAGGCGATCTTCACCTCGGCGCTGGCCACGGCGGCCTTCCTGCACGACCAGCGTCCCGGCGGCTCGGCCTTCGTCATCGGCGAGTCCGGGCTGACCACCGCGATGCACGAGGCCGGGTACACGCTGACCGAGCGCGACCCCGACTACGTCGTGCTCGGCGAGACGCGCATCTACAGCTTCGGGCGCATCACGCAGGCCATTCGCCTGATCGTCAACGGCGCGCGCTTCATCGCCACCAACCCCGATGCGACGGGGCCGTCGAACGAGGGCCCGCTCCCGGCGACCGGGTCGGTGGCGGCGCTGATCAGCCGCGCCACCGGCGTCGATCCCTACTTCGTGGGCAAGCCCAACCCGTTCATGATGCGCTCGGCCCTCAACGCGCTCGACGCCCACTCCGAGACCACGGCCATGATCGGCGACCGCATGGACACCGACGTGGTCTCGGGGCTCGAGGCCGGTCTGCAGACGGTCCTCGTCCTCACCGGCGTCACCACGCCCGAGGAGGCCGACCGCTTCCCCTTCCGCGCGTCGCGGGTGGTGGACTCGATCGCCGACCTGGTCGACGAGCTCGGCTGAGGCGCTCAGACCGGCACGTCGGGGGTGACGAGGCCGGTCTCGTAGGCGAGCACCACGGCCTGCACGCGGTCGCGCAGCCCGAGCTTGGCGAGCAGCCGCCCGACGTGCGTCTTGATCGTGTTCTCGCCCAGCACGAGCTCGCCCGCGATCTCCGCGTTGGAGAGGCCCTGCGCGACGAGCCGCAGCACGTCGACCTCGCGTGCGGTCAGCTCGGCGAGCGCGGGCGGCACCCCTTCGCTCGCGGGCCGCGACGCGCGCGCGAAGTCGGCGATCAGGCGGCGCGTGATGCGCGGCGCGATGAGCGCCTCACCGGCGGCGGCGACGCGCACGGCGTCGAGCAGCCGGTCGGCGGGCGTGTCCTTGAGCAGGAAGCCGGTGGCGCCGATGCGCAGTGCCTTGAAGACGTACTCGCTGGCGTCGAACGTCGTGAGCATGACCACGGCCGTGGTGTTCTCGGGATCGGCGAGGATCCGCTCGGCCGCGGCGAGCCCGTCGAGCTCGGGCATGCGGATGTCCATGAGCGCCACGTCGGGGCGCCGGCGGGCGACGACGTCGACCGCCGCGTAGCCGTCGGCGGCCTCGCCGACGACGGTGATGTCGGGCTCCGCGTCGAGGATCACGCGGAAGCCGGTGCGCAACAGGCGCTGGTCGTCGGCGATGACCGCGGTGATCGGTCGCTGTGGCGCGGCCTCGCGCTCCGGAGGCGCGTCCTCGCCGTCGTCCTCGCGCCAGCGCACCAGCGCGGTGGCCACCGAGTCGGTGATGCCCTTGACCCGGAACGTGCCCGCCGGGCGCATCATCTCGGCCACGCGCGGGCCGGCGATCTGGCGCACGACCTCGGTGGCGAGGATCTCGCCCGGCGCGGCCGCATCGCACAGGCGGCTGGCCACGATCACCGGCGTCCCGTAGAGGTCGGCGCCCTCGGCCAGCGGCTCGCCGGCGTCGATCCCGACGCGCACCTCGAGGCCGCCGGGCGCGCCGGTGGTCGCGCGCTGCAGCGCGATCGCACAGCGCACGGCGGCGACCGCGCTGGAGAAGGTGACCATCAGGCCGTCGCCCGTGGACTTGACCTCGTGGCCGTCATGCGCGGCGACGGCCTCGCGCAGCACCGCGAAGTGCCGGGCGCGTCGCGCGTCGCCCTCGTCGTCGCCGTAGCGGTCGTAGAGCGTCGTCGATCCGACGACGTCGGTGAACATGATCGTGACGAACGAGCCCTCCATCGGCGCGGAGCATCTTCGCCCCTGGCAGGCGGCGTGTCACCCCAGCGGGTGAACCGCGCGCGCCACGTTCATCCAGCGGGATGACGGCGGCGCGGCCCGCACGGCCCATCCTGCCCTCGAGATCAATCGCTTTACGGACAGGAGGGCGAGGAAGATGATGCGCACCATGGGTCGTACGGGGGAGTCGATCGGTCGACTCGACATCGCCATCGCGGTGGCGCTGAGCGCGCTCGGCCTGCTGCTGATGTACGGCAACGCCACCGACGCGGACGTCGACGCCAGCTGGCTGGCGATGCCGGTCTTCCTGGCGGTCACGATCCCGGTGCTCTGGCGGCGGGCTGCTCCGCTGCAGGCGATGGCCGCCGTCGCCGTCGGGCTCGCCGTGCACATCGCGCTGTTCGGATCGGTGGTGCGCTGCGGCGTGGTGTTCCCGGTCGTCGGCGTGCTCGTGTTCACGGTCGCCGCGCGCTTCGAGCGCACGACCGCGCTGTGGGCGCTCGCGGGCGGCCAGGCCATCATCCTTGGCATGGCGGCCGCCGACGAGACCGGCTTCGGGGTGGCCGGGCTGCTGGTCCCGCTGACCTTCGTGGCCTTCGGGCTCGGGCGCGTCGCCTACGCCCGCGGGCGCATGGTGGGCGAGCTGAAGGACCGCACCGAGGAGCTGCGCTCCGCGCGCGACGAGCGCGCTCGGCTCGAGGTGGCCACCGATCGCACGCGCCTCTCGGGCGAGCTCGACGACCTGCTGACGCGCCGCATGGGCGAGCTCACGCAGCTGGCGGAGTCCGGCCCCGCCATCGCGGGCGACGGCGTGGCGGCCACGGCGACGCTCGCGGAGATCGAGGCGGCCAGCCGCGCCACGCTCGAGGAGATGCGCGAGATCGTCGGCGTCCTGCGCTACGACGACGCCCCGACCTCGCCCCAGCCGACGCTCACGTCCCTGCGGGCGCTCGTCCTGCGCGACAAGGGCGACGAGGCCCGCCTGACCGTCGAGGGCAGCCCGCGCGTGCTGCCCGCCGGGGTCGAGCTGTCGGCCTACCGGATCGTCGAGCACCTGCTCAGCGCGCTGGACGACGCGCCCGGCGTGGAGGTCGGGGTGCGCTTCGGCGCGGAGGCGCTCGAGATCCGCGTCGCGGGGCCGGCCGGCCGTCGCGGCGACGTGGGCGCCGCGCTGGGCCGCGCCCGCGAGCGCGCGCAGCTGCACCGGGGCACGCTCGACGCCCGCACCCGCGGCGGCCGCGCCGAGGCGATCGCCCTACTGCCCGTCACGGCCGTCGCGTGACGTGGCCCGCCCGGCTCGCATCGACGTCCTGATCGGCGCGCTGGCGGCCCTCTTCGGGGCCGCCGGCACCGCCGTCTGGCAGGGCCCACTCGCGTGCGTCGCCGCCGCGGCGCTCGGCGCCGCGCTCGGGCTCTACCGCGAGCACCCGGTGGCCGCCCCGGCGCTGGCCGTGGCCGCGGCGGCCGCGCTCGTGCCGACCGGCGACCTGGCGCCGGCTCCCGCCATCCTCATCTGCGCCAACGCCTTCGCCGCGGGCCGCTGGACGGTGGCGACGGTCTCGGTGGCCACCGCGGGCGCCCTGCTGGCGGCGAGCCTCGGGGCCGCCGTCTGGGCCGACAACGCGGACGGCTGGCTCGTGCCGGCCATCCTGCTCGTGGGCACCGCGTGGATCGCCGGCCGCGCGATCCGCGAGCGCGACCTCGTCGCGGCCCGCCTCGCCGAGCGCGCGGAGGAGCTCGAGCGCGAGCGCGAGCAGTTCGCGTCGCTCTCGGTCCGCTACGAGCGGGCGCGGATCGCCTCCGAGCTGCACGACATCGTCGCGCACGCGATCAGCGTCATGGTGGTGCAGGCCGGTGCCGGCCAGCGGATCGCGACGATCGACCCGGAGCTGACGAGCGAGACCTTCGCGGCCATCGCCGGCGCCGCGCGCCAGGCCGAGCGCGACATGACGCAGCTCGTGGCGCTGCTGGCCGACGACGACGCGATCGGGCACGCGCCCGACCTCACCCTCGTCGAGGAGCTGGTCGCGCGGGCCGCCGGGACCGGCCTCGACGTGACCCTGCGCCTGGAGGGCTCGCGCGAGGGGCTGCCCGCCTCGGCGGTCCAGACGGCTTATCGCGTGGTGCGCGAGAGCCTGACCAACGCGCTGCGCTACGCCTCGGGGGCGCCGGTGCACGTGCTGGTGCGCGGCGGCACGGGCGCGATCGACGTCGAGGTCGTCAACGATCCCGCCGACGACGCGGAGGACCTGGCAGGGCACGGGACCGGGAACGGCCTGCGCGGGCTGCGCGAGCGCGTGGGGGCGTGCGGCGGGCGCCTGGAGGCCGGGCCGCGGGAGAGCGGCGGCTGGCGCGTCGCCGCGCGGATTCCGTGCATCGTGCCCGTCGGGGTGGAGGACGCGGGCTGACGGGTACGGCACGAGGATGGCCCGTGCCCTGCTCGTCGCCGCCATCGCCGCGATCGTCGCCGCCCTCGCGGCCGGCGATGCGCGCGCGTGCACCGGCGCCGAGTGCTACGTAGAGGCCACGACGCTGGGCGAGGCGCCCGCCACGGGGTCGAGCGTCCTGCGCTTCCCGCAGGCCATCGCGTACACCCCGGGCGCGAGCACGATCCTCGTGGCCGACCAGTACGGCTCGGTCGTGCAGCGCTTCGACCGTACGGGCGCATGGCTGGGCGAGCTGGGCGGCTACGCCGACGCGGCCCAGCTCGGGCGCATCGGCGTCGTCGGCGGGCTGGCGACCGACCGCGCCGGCCACGTCTACGTCCTGGACTCCGAGAACGATCGCGTGCAGGTCTTCGAGTCGGCCACGGGGCGGTGGCTGGCCGCGTGGGGGAGCACCGGCACCGGCGCGGGCCGGTTCCGCCTGGGCGACAACACCGGCGCGGGCGGGATCGCCGTGACGCAGCCCACCGCCGCCGTGCCGCCGACGGCCTACGTCGCCGACCAGTACAACCACCGCATCCAGGCCTTCCGGCTGGACCGCGACGCCACGGGCGATCCCGGCCACCCGGTGCTGCCGGCCGGCACGCCCGCTGGCGACGTGGTCACCGCGCCCACGCCGACCGCCCAGTGGGGCGCCCACGGCGACTGCTCGACCGGCACGTGCGCCGACCCGTTCTACAACCAGCGCTTCAACTACCCCCAGGGCGTCGCCGTCGACGCCTCCACGGGCCACGTGCTCGTGGCCGACGACGACAACCACCGCGTCGTCGAGTTCCTGTCCAACGGCACCTACGTGCGTCAGATCGGCTCCTACGGCGTCGGCCAGGGCCAGTTCCGCTTCCCCTACGACGTCGGCATCGACGCCCGCCAGCCGCGCCAGCTCTACGTGGCCGACAACAACAACCACCGCGTGCAGGCCTTCGACTTCGCCACGCTGGCCTTCCAGCGCACCTGGGGCCAGTTCGGCACCGAGGTCGGCGACTTCGGCTACACCCGTGCCCTGGCCGCCGTGGCCGACGACCCGGCCGGGGGCGTGGCGGTCGCCGACACGGCCAACAACCGCGTGCAGACCTTCGCTCCCGACGGCGCACCGACCGCGGCCTGGGGCATCGCGGGCCGCGGGCCCGGCTACGTCACGCGCCCGGAGGGCGTGGCCATCGACGCGGCGGGCACGGTCCACGTGGCCGACACCCTCGACCACCGCGTCGAGCGCCTGAGCGCCGACGGCGCCTACCTGGGCCAGACCGGCTACATCTCGGACAACTCCGGCTACGCCTCACCGGCGGCGGGCAACGGCCAGTTCAACACGCCGGGCGGCATCGCGGTCGACCGCGGCGCCGGGCGCGTGTGGGTGGCCGACACCGCCAACTCGCGCGTCCAGGCGCTCGGGCTCGACGGCACGTGGCAGGCGACCGCCACGGGCTTCAACGCGCCACGCGAGATCGCGGTCGCGCCCGACGGTGCGGTCTACGTGGCCGACACGGGCAACGGCCGCGTGCAGCGGCGCGATCCGGGCAGCGGTGCGTGGACGACGCTCACCGCGGGGCTGGCCTCGCCCGCCGGGGTCGCGGCCACGAGCGCCGCGGTCTACGTCGCCGACACCGGCGCCAACCGGATCCTGCGCGTCACCGGGGCGGCGTCGTCGCCGCTGCCCGCGCCGCCCGGCGGCCTGAGCGCTCCGACCGGCCTGGCCGCCGCGGCCGGAGCCGTCTACGTCGCCGACACCGGCGCCAACCGCGTCCTGCGCTTCAACGAGGGCGCGGGCACGTGGGACGTGCTCGGCACGGAGGGGACGGGCGCCGGGCAGTTCATCGCTCCGCACGGCCTGGCGCTCGACGCCGGCGCGACGACGCTCGTCGTGGCCGACACGGGCAACGACCGCCTGCAGCGCATCACCCTGAGCGGGACGCCGCGGCCCGCGCTCGCGCGTCTCACCGTCGCCACGGCGGGCACGGGGACGGGGACGGTGTCCAGCGCCCCGGACGGCGTCTGGTGCCCGACCGACTGCCGGCAGGGCTACAGCCCCGGCGCCGTCGTGCACCTGGAGGCCCGGGCGGCGAGCGGCTCGACCTTCGCCGGCTGGTCGGGCGCATGCGCGGGCAGCGGGCCGTGCGACGTGCCCATGGGCGCCGATCGCGGCGTGACCGCGGCCTTCGTCGCCACCGGGCCACCCGCGCCGCCACCCGCGGCCGGCCCCGGCCCCACCAGCGAGCCCGCGCCCACGGGCGCCGCCAGCGCGACGGCCCGCGATCGCACCGCGCCGCGGCTGCGCGGCGTGAGCCTGCGCCCGCGGCGCCTGCGCGCGGCGCCCCGCGGCGCCACGATCGCGGCCGTCGCCTCGGGTGCCGCGCTGCGCTACGCGCTCTCCGAGCGCGGGGTGCTGACGATCGCGATCGAGCGCGCCGACCGGCGCGGGCGCTACCGGTCGTTGCGCGGGCCGCTGCGGCGCACCACGGCCGCGGGAGCGCATCGGCTGACCTTCCGGGCGCGGCTGGGCGGCCGCGCGCTGCGGGCCGGGCGCTACCGGCTCGTCCTGCGCGCGGCCGACGCCGCCGGCAACCGCTCGGCCGCGCGCCGCCTGGCCTTCACCGTCACAACCCGGCGATAAGCGCGCGCGCGGGACGGGTACGGTGCCGCGAGTGGCCGAGGAGTACCCCTGGGAGCGCGCTCTGGGCGCGAGTGTGGTCGACGACGCCCTCGTCGAGTTCCGCGCGTGGGCGCCGGCGGCGCAGCGCGTCGCCGTCCGCGTGCGCGGCGCCGACCACGAGCTGACCGACGAGGGCTTGGGCGTGCGCAGCGCGAAGGTCGCCGCGAGCGGCGGCGAGGACTACTGGCTCGTCCTCGACGGCCGCCGGCTGCCCGACCCGGCCTCGCGCTGGCAGCCCCGAGGGCTGCGTGGACCCTCGCGCGTCGTCGACCCCGGCGCGTTCGCGTGGACCGACCGGCGCTTCCGCGCCGCGGCCCTGCGCGACGCCGTGCTCTACGAGCTGCACGTCGGCACCTTCACCGCGGAGGGGACCTTCGAGGCTGCGGCGGCCCAGCTGCCGGCCCTGGCCGAGCTCGGGGTGACCCACGTCGAGCTCATGCCGGTCGCCGAGTTCCCCGGCCACCACGGCTGGGGCTACGACGGCGTCTACCTGTCGGCCGCGCACTCGGCCTACGGCGGCCCACTCGGCCTTGCGCGCTTCGTCGACGCGGCCCACGCCGCGGGCGTCGGCGTCATCCTCGACGTCGTCTACAACCACGTCGGCGCCAGCGGGGTCAAGGCGCTGGAGGCCTTCGGCCCGTTCTTCACCGAGCGCCACGAGACGCCGTGGGGCAAGGCGGTCAACTTCGACGGCGAGGGGTCCGACGGCGTACGCGAATGGGTCCTGCAGAGCGCGACGGGCTGGGTGCGCGACTTCCACGTCGACGGCGTGCGCCTCGACGCGATCCACGCCATCCACGACGACGGCGCGCGCCACGTGCTGCGCGTGCTGGCCGACCGCGTCCGCGCCGTCGACCGCCGCGCGCTGGTCATCGCCGAGAGCGGCCTGAACGACCCCAAGGTCATCCGCCCGGCCCGCCAGGGCGGCTACGGCCACGACGCCGTGTGGGCCGACGACTTCCACCACGCCCTGCACGCGCTGCTCACCGGCGAGCGCTCGGGGTGGTACGAGGAGTTCGGTCGGGTCGGCCAGCTGGCCAAGGCCTTCCACCGCCCGCACGTCCACGACGGCGGCTACTCGACCTTCCGCGGGCGGCGCTTCGGCGCCCGCGCCGACGATCGCGCGCCCGAGCAGTTCGTGGTCTTCAGCCAGAACCACGACCAGGTCGGCAACCGCGCCTTCGGCGATCGGCTGCCGGCGCGCGTGCGACCGCTCGCCGCGTTCTGCACGCTGCTGGCACCCTTCACTCCCATGCTCTTCATGGGCGAGGAACACGGCGAGCGCGCGCCGTTTCAGTTCTTCTCCGACCACATCGACAAGCGCATGGCCGATGCGACCCGCGAGGGCCGCCGCCAGGAGTTCGCCGCCTTCGCCGAGTTCGCCGGCGAGGAGGTCCCCGACCCCCAGGATCCGGCCACCTTCGAGCGCTCCAAGCTCACGCGCCGCGGCAGCGCCAAGCTGCGCGCGCTCTACGCCGCCCTGCTGCGCGCGCGCCGGGCGCTGCCGCGCGGCGTCGACAGCGTCGAGTTCTCCGAGGACGCGGGCTGGCTGCGCGTGCATCGCGGCGCCTTCGAGCTGGCCTGCAACTTCGCGGCGGGCGCCCGCACGGTCCCGGTCGAGGGGCGCACGGTGGCGCTGGCCACGCACAGCGCGAAGCTGGGCCACGGCGGCGTGCGCCTGCCCGCGCGCGCGGGAGCGCTGATCGCCCGATGAGCCGCGAGGCATGGCCCGGAGCGCCGTTCCCGCTGGGCGCGACCTGGGACGGCGAGGGCACGAACTTCTCGCTCTTCTCAGAGCACGCCGAGCACGTCGAGCTGTGCCTGTTCGCCGAGGACGGGGCCGAGGAGCGCATCGACATGGTCGAGCGCACGGCCCACAACTGGCACTGCTACCTGCCGGGCGTCGGCCCCGGCCAGCGCTACGGCTACCGCGTCTACGGCCGCTACGCGCCCGAGGAGGGCCACCGCTTCAACCCGGTCAAGCTGCTCATCGATCCCTACGCCAAGGCGATCGAAGGCCGCGTCGACTGGGATGCGGCCAACGTGCTGCCCTACACGCCCGACGACACGCCGGACGCCGACCTCGAGCCCGACGACGAGGACGACGCCCTCGCGATCCCCAAGTCGGTGGTCGTCGACCGCTCGTTCGACTGGGAGGGCGACGTCCCGCCGCGGCGCCCGTGGAACGAGACGATCATCTACGAGACCCACGTCAAGGGCTACACCAAGCGCCACCCTGCCGTGCGCGAGGACCTGCGCGGCACCTACGCGGGACTGGCCTCCGAGGAGGCGCTGGCCTACATGCAGCGCCTGGGCATCACCGCCGTCGAGCTGCTGCCCATCCATCACATCGCCGACGAGTCCTTCCTGCACGACCGCGGCCTGAGCAACTACTGGGGCTACAGCTCGATCGGCTACCTGGCGCCGCACTCCGAGTACGCCGCCACCGGGCGCCTGCGGCGATCAGGTGCTCGAGTTCAAGGGGATGGTCAAGGCGCTGCACCGCGCCGGCATCGAGGTCATCCTCGACGTCGTCTACAACCACACCGCCGAGGGCAACCACCTCGGCCCGATGCTCTCCTTCAAGGGCGTCGACAACGCCAGCTACTACCGCCTGGTGCCCGACGACGAGCGCCACTACATGGACTACACGGGCACGGGCAACACGCTCGACGCCCGCCACCCGAGCGTGCTGCGGCTGATCATGGACTCGCTGCGCTACTGGGTCAGCGAGTGCCACGTCGACGGCTTCCGCTTCGACCTCGCCAGCGCCCTCGCCCGCGAGCTCTACGACGTCGATCGGCTGAGCGCCTTCTTCGACACCATCCACCAGGACCCGATCCTCTCCCAGGTCAAGCTCATCGCCGAGCCCTGGGACGTCGGCCCCGGCGGCTATCAGGTCGGCAACTTCCCGGTGCTGTGGAGCGAGTGGAACGGCATCTACCGCGACGTCGTGCGCGACTTCTGGCGCGGGCAGTCGAGCATCGCCGAGTTCGCGTCGCGCTTCACGGGCTCCAGCGACCTCTACGAGTCCGACGGGCGCCAGCCGTTCGCCTCGATCAACTTCGTCACCGCTCACGACGGCTTCACGCTGCGCGACCTCGTCACCTACAACGAGAAGCACAACGAGGCCAACGGCGAGGACAACCGCGACGGCACCGACGACAACCGCTCGTGGAACTGCGGCGTCGAGGGGGAGACCGACGATCCCGCGATCAACGCGCTGCGCTGGCGCCAGCAGCGCAACTTCCTGGCCACGCTCTTCCTCTCCCAGGGCGTGCCGATGCTGCTCGGCGGCGACGAGCTCGCGCGCACCGCGCACGGCAACAACAACGCCTGGTGTCAGGACAACGAGCTGTCCTGGTACGAGTGGGGGCTGCGCGAGGGCCAGGGCGAGCACCTGGAGTTCACCAAGCGCCTGATCGAGCTGCGCAAGGCCCATCCCGTGTTCCGCCGCGGCAAGTTCCTGGCCGGGCGCGAGAGCGAGGGGTCGGGGCTGCCCGACGTCTGGTGGTTCCGACCCGACGGCCGGCGGATGACCCAGCGCGACTGGCAGCAGCCCTCCGCGCACGTGCTCGGGGTCTTCCTCAACGGCCAGGAGATCGCCGACCGCACGCCGCGCGGCGAGCCGATCGAGGACGACTCCTTCCTGCTGCTGTTCAACGCACACCACGAGGACATGACCTTCACGCTGCCGGCGCGCCGCTTCGGGGGCGACTGGGTGCACGAGATCGATACCTTCGATCCGGCGCTCGAGCCCGGCGCGCAGCGCTGGCCCTCGCGCGGCGAGGTGCTCGTCCCCGCGCGCTCGATGAAGCTGCTGCGCCGCGCCTGATGATCGCGACCTACCGGCTCCAGCTCTCTCCCGAGCAGGACTTCGCCGCCGTGCGTGCGCTCGTGCCCTATCTGCGCGAGCTGGGGATCTCGCACCTCTACCTCTCGCCGTCGCTGCAGGCGCGCACCGGATCGACGCACGGCTACGACGTGGTCGATCCCACCCGGGTCTCCGACGCGCTGGGCGGGGAGGAGGGGCTGCGCGCGCTGGCCGCCGAGCGGCCTGAAGATCGTCCTGGACATCGTGCCCAACCACATGGGCGTCTCGGAGGAGAACCGCTGGTGGGCCGACGAGCGCGAGCGCGCCCGGGTCTTCGACTACGACCCCGCCGACGGCTGGTACCGGCGCTTCTTCGACATCGACGACCTGGCCGCCGTGCGCGTCGAGGACCCCGAGGTCTTCGACCTCGTCCACGCCAAGGTGCTCGAGCTCGTCGCCGACGGCGTGGTCGACGGGCTGCGCGTCGACCACCCCGACGGGCTCGCCGACCCGGCGGGCTACCTCGCGCGACTGCGCGCGGCCGGGGCGCAGCGCGTGTGGGTCGAGAAGATCTTGCACACCGGCGAAGAGCTGCGCGACTGGCCGGTCGAGGGGACGGTCGGCTATGAGTTCCTCAACGACGCGGCGGCGCTGTTCGTCGACCCAGCGGGGGAGGCAGCGCTGGCGCGGCTGCCCGGCGCCGGCGCGCCCTTCGAGCAGGTCGCGCTGGACGCGCAGCGCGAGCAGGCGACGACGACCTTCGCCCGCGAGGTGCAGCGGCTGCGCACGCTGCTCGACGACGACGGGATCGCCGACGCCCTGGCGGCGCTGCCGATCTACCGCACCTACGTCGAGCCGTGGTCGGGGCGCGTGGTGCAAGCCGACCGGCGCGCGATCGCCGCCGCGACCGAGGGCCGTCTGGCCGACGTGCTGACGCTGGGCGAGCGCGGCCACGACGAGTTCGTCACGCGCTTTCAGCAGACCTCGCCGCCGGTCACCGCGAAGGGCGTCGAGGACACCGCCTTCTACCGCCACCTGCGCCTGCTCGCGCTCAACGAGGTCGGCGGCGACCCGGCGCGCTTCGGGCTCTCGGTCGACGCCTTCCATGCCGCCAACGGGGCGCGCGCCGAGCGCAGCCCGCGCGGGCTGCTCGTCACCCAGACCCACGACACGAAGCGCTCGGGCGACGTGCGCGCGCGCATCGGCGCGCTGAGCACGATGGCCGAGGAGTGGGTGGCGCTGGCGCAGGCGTGGGTGCGCGAGGCCGACGCGCCCGACGAGCACTGCGCGCACCTGGTCCTGCAGACGCTCGCCGGCTGCTGGCCGATCGAGCCCGAGCGCCTGGAGGCCTATGTGGAGAAGGCGCTGCGCGAGGCCAAGCTGCGCACGAGCTGGGCGGCGCCCGACGAGGCCTACGAGGCGCGGGCGCGGGCCTTCGCGCGCGGGCTCGTCCTGAGCCCGCCCGAGGGCTTCGTCGCCTTCGCCGAGCGCGTCGCCGAGGAGGGCCGGCGCGCTGCGCTGGGCCAGCTGCTGCTCAAGCTGACCTCACCCGGCGTGCCCGACGTCTACCAGGGCGACGAGCTCGAGGCGCTCAGCCTCGTCGATCCCGACAACCGCCGGCCGGTCGACTGGCAGGCGCGCCGGGCCGCGCTGGCGCGCCTGACGGCCGGTGAGCCCCCGCGCGACTTCGGCGAGCGCAAGCTCGACCTCATCCGCCGCGCGCTGGCCCTGCGCGCGCGCCGGCCGGGGGCGTTCGCCGGCAGCTACGAGCCGGTCGTCGCCGGCCCCGGCGTCTGCGCCTACCTGCGCGGCGGGGAGGTGCTGGCCGTGGTGCCCGTCCGCGACTGGGAGGGCGCGCGGCTGGCCGTGCCCGGCCGCTGGCGGTCGGTGCTCGACGAGCGCGATGCGCTCGAGCTCGGGGCGGGCGCGAGCGTGTCCGAGCTCAGCGGTGCATGGCCGGTGGCGCTGCTCGAGCGCGCGTGAGCAGCTCGGCCGCGGGCGCCGTCGACGCGCGCGGCAGGCGCAGGCCGACGAAGCCGGCGGTGGCCACGATGACCGCCACGCACAAGCCCGAGAGCAAGCGGTGGCCGGCCGTCGTGGTCAGCGACTCGTGCAGCAGGCCGACCACACCGCCCGCGAGCAGGCCGCCGGCCAGGCCGGCGCACGCGGCCTCCAGGCGCGCGCCCGCGCGCTCGGCGCCGAACGCCCAACCCAGGAAGGCGCCGGCCGCGATCATGCCGACCGCCGTGCTCGCCGTGTCGGTGCCCTCGGCGGAGAAGGTCAGACCCGCATAGGCGCCGGCGTAGACGGCGCCGGCCACGACGCCCGCGCCCAGGCCGAGCAGGAACGAGACGAGCGGCTCGCGCGAGCGGCGCGAGAGGAAGCCCACCGCGAGCGCCGCGAGGGCACCCGCGATGCCGAAGAAGATCGCCTTCTCCAGGACGAAGTCGCGGATCGTCTGCAGCTCGTCGCGATTCAGCGGTGCGCGGTCGACCAGGTTGCGAGCGATGAGGTCGGCCGGGAAGGCGGTGAGGAGCGCGACCGCGGCCGCGGCGAGGACGGCGAAGGTCGTGCGGTCGGCCGGCTCGGGCGCGGGTGCCGGCGTGGGAGCCGGCGTGGGAGCCGGCGTCGGCGCCGCAGCGATGCCGGCGGGGCGGACGTGCAGCGCGCTCGTCCCCCGCAGCAGCACGTCGAGGTGCTTGCCGAGCTCCTCGACGTCGTAGTCCCAGCGCCGGTCGGACAGCTCGAACGCGTTGCGCCGGCGCAGGGGCAGCAGCGACTCCGGCAGCTCCTCGCGGGGCGGGAGTCGCGCGCCGTCGACGAGGACCGGGATGACCTCGACGCCGTCGCGGGCCAGCGCGCGCTCGATCTCCAGGCGCACCCAGTCCTGAGGGTCGTCGAGGCGGCGCTCGCCCTCGCGGTCGCGCGCATCCAGCCAGCCGGGGCCGATGATCGCGAGCACGACGTTGCACTTGTCGACCAGGCTCGTGATGTACTCGCCGAAGTCGGCGCCGGGCGGGATCTCGATGTCGCGGAAGACGTGCTCGTCGGTGTAGCGGCGCGAGAGGTCGCCCTGGAGGCGACCGGCGTAGCCACGCGAGTCGTCGCGGCGGTAGCTGATGAAGATGCGCTGGGCCATGGCTACTTCTGCCCCGAGCCCTGCTGCTGCTCGGAGGCCCAGGTGGCGTGCTCCTGCGAGACGCGGCCCTCGATGCGCTCGGCCAGCATGGCCGCCGGGTCCTTGGCGGTCGCGTAGGAGCCGGCGTTCGCGAGGAAGAGGTACTTCTCGTGCTTGAGGGCCTCCGACGTCGAGCGGTAGTGGGTCCAGTTGGAGTGGAACTGGAAGAGCTGCTGGATGCTCTCGAGGACCACGATGAGGGCGCCCAGGCCGCCGGCGACCCAGGTCGGCAGGCTGGTCGCGGCCAGCACGGGGATCGCGGCCGCCGACACGATCTGCACGACCTTGATGCGCATGTACCAGCGCTTGTTGCGCCGCGCGCCGTGCGAGTACCAGCGGATCTGCTCCTCCAGGCGCTGCCACGAGGCCGACGACGGCGCCTCGACGGGTGCGCTCGCCGCCCTGGAGGACGACAGCGCCGGCTGCGTGATGGGCGTCGTCGTCGCGCTCATCCCAGGCCCCGCATCTTCATGTGATCGCCTCTTTCCACGTCGCCCCCCGGCGGATCGGTCTTCGAAAGTACGTCTGGCAGTCGACTTTGTGTCAGGGGGCACGATCTTGTCCCGCTTCGGACCCCAAAAGCGGGACAGAACCCCCATCGCGCCTGCAACCGCGCTGTCGCGGCGCCGGTAGGCTCCGGCCCCGCGAGTGCCCCGGCGCATCCTCATCCTCTCGTGGGAGTACCCGCCGATCGTGGAGGGAGGCCTCGCGCGCCACGTGCGCAAGCTCTCCGAGGGTCTCGTGGAGCACGACGTGGCGGTCCACGTGCTCACGCGCGGGCGCGAGCACGACGTGCCCGAGGAGGTCCGGGCCGGCGTGCGCGTGCATCGCATGCCCGAGCCCGCCACACCGAGAGACCTCGACGAGTTCGTCGCCTGGGTCGAGGGCATGAACGAGCACATGCTCGCGGCGGGGCGCGTCCTCACCGAGCGCTACGACTTCGACGTCATCCACGGCCACGACTGGCTCGTCGCGCCCGCGGCCGCCGGGCTGGCGCGCGCGGCGCGGCGCCCGTACCTGACGACCGTCCACGCCACCGAGTACGGCCGTCATCAGGGCTGGGTCGACAAGCACCCGCAGAGCTACATCCACGGCGTCGAGCGCTGGATGGTGCGCCGCGCCGAGGGGGTCGTCGTCTGCAGCCACTACATGCACGGCCACGTCGCCGACGTCTTCGGCGTCGACGAGGCCAAGGTCCAGGTCATCCCCAACGGCATCGACCCGCTCGACCTCGCGCCGGTCGACGACCTGGCGGCCCTGCGCGCGCAGTTCGCCGACCCCACCGAGAAGCTCGTCCTGCTCATCGGGCGCCTCGTCTACGAGAAGGGCTTTCAGATCGCGCTCGACGCGCTCCCGCGGGTCATCGCGCGCCTGGACGGCGTGCGCTTCCTCGTGGCCGGCTCAGGCACCCACGAGGCCGAGCTCAAGGCCCAGGCGCGGCGCCTGGGGCTCGAGCGCCACGGCAGCTTCCTGGGCTGGATCGGCGACGACGTGCTGCGCTCGCTCTATCGGATCGCCGACCTGTGCGTGGTCCCCTCGATCTACGAGCCGTTCGGCCTCGTGGCCCTCGAGGCGATGGCCAGCGGCTGCCCGTGCATCGTCGCCGACACCGGCGGCCTGCGCGAGGTGGTCCCCAACGAGGACGTCGGCCTGCGCTTCCGCTCGCGCGACCCGCGCTCGCTGGCGCAGATGATGGAGTGGGTGCTGGCCAACCCGGCGCTGCGCTTCCGCCTCGTCACCGAAGCGTCGGCCCACGTGGCGCGCTTCGACTGGGCCGACGTCGCCCGCCGCACCGACGAGCTGTACGACGCCCTGGCCGCGCGTGGGGCCAAGCGCCGGCCGGCGACGCTGGGGAGTGGGCGGTAGCGCAAACTGCATCATCGAGGGAAGGGAGTCAGCGGTGGTCGGGGCGCCGGCGGTCGTCCGCGACGGCGCTGAGTGCTCGAACTGCGTCGGGATTGCTCATCGGAAAGCGAGGAGTAATCCGGACTGCAGTTCGCGCCGAGGACGACCGCGAGCGGCCGCGCCCGGGCACGCTCCCTCCCCTCGATGATGCAGTTAAGCGTCGCGCAGCGCCGCAAGCGCACGGCGGCAGACGCGACGAGCTACGCCGTAGCGAGCAACTCCGCGGGGTCGCGGACGAGCTCGAAGTGCTCGTTCATCGCGGTGACCGCGAACAGGCGCTGGACGGCCTGGGACCCGCGCACGAGCACGAGCCGGCGCCCGGTGCGCCGGCAGCGGCGACGGAGGGCCACCAGGCGCGCGAGCCCGGTGGTGTCGAGGAACTCGAGGCCGCGCAGGTCCAGGAGCACGCGGCCCGGCGCGTCGCGCTCGATCCGCCGCATGGCATCGTCGAAGTCGTACGCGCGCGTGACGTCGAGAGCACCCTCGATGGTGACCTGGACGGTGTCGAAATCAGGGTGCTGGACCGTGAGCTGGAGTGGTGCCACGAGATCCTCCGGGTGGTCGACCAGCACCCGATACCCGTTCGTCGCTGTAATAACCCCACTCGGCGCACCTTTTAGCGCAGCAGGCAGGCGTCATGGGCGGCGCGGGCGATCTCGAGCTCGTGGCGGACGCGTCCCGCGCGGTCGAGGATGGTGAGGGTGCCGCGGGCCAGGGAGGGGGTGACGACGGCTCCCGCGCCGGCCTGCACGTTGTAGGAGCCATACGGCACGCGGGCGACGCGGCGCACGCGCCCGTCGGCGAGATCGTGCACCCGCACGGTGGCGCCCTCGCCGCTGGCCACGAACGCGACGCCGCGCCCGAAGCTGACGTGCTGGGGCGCGGCATCGGCGCCGAGCACGACGCCACGGCCGGCGCCGGCGGCGGGGAGGACCGCGAGGCGGCGCTCGCGCCCGGCCGTGACCCACACCCGCCGGCCGCTGGGCGAGAAGGCCACGTCGTGGGCCAGGAAGGGCGGGCGCGCGCGGCGGCGGACGCGCGGGCGCAGCGGATCGGAGACGTCGACGACGGCGATGGCCTGCGCGCTGGACCCGAGCGCGACCCACAGCACGCCGCCGTTGGGCGCAAGCGAGAGATGCCGGGCACCGGCGCCAACCTCGACCCCCGCCACGATCCGCGCGCGGCGCAGGTCCACCACCACGAGCTCGCCGCGCGCCCCGTCGCTGACGTAGGCGTGGCGTCCGTCGGGTGCGATCGCCGCGTAGCGCGGGGCCCCGAGCCCGCGCAGCACGCGCCGCACGCGCGCGGGGCGCATGGTCAGCAGCGAGAGCGCTCCGGCCGCCGGGTGGGCCACGACGACGTGTCCGCCCGGCCCGCTCTCGATGCTGCGCGGATCCTCGACGGTGGCCAGCCTGCGCTGCACCCGCCCGCGGCCGAGCCCGACGACCACGACGTGCGCCTCGGTGTCCGCCGTCGCCAGGGCCAGCGGCTCGCGGCCGGCGGGCGCGCGCACCGCGGCGAGGGCCGGCAGCGCGGCGAGGCCGAGGCCGAGGAAGGCGCGGCGGTCGAGGTCCACGCCTGCCAATACGACGGGGCGGCCGGCGCAGGTCCACCGCGCCGTGGCGATCCGGTCAGCGAGGAGCCAGGACGAGCACGCTGGCGTCGTCGCGCAGCGGCCCGTCGTCGTAGGACCCCACGGCCTGGAGCACCGCGGACGCCGCCCCGGTGGCCGACGGCGCCGCCATCGCCTCCAGGGCGCGGTGCAACCCGTCCTCGCCGAACGGATCGCGGCCGGGGGCGGTGCGCTCGAGCACGCCGTCGGAGACCAGCACGACGAGCTCGTCGCCGGCGATCGCCGCGTGCGCCGGCTCGCATGGCGGATCGAGCCGATCGAGCCCGAGAACCGGACCGTCGCCACCGCGCAGCGCGCGCAGCCCGCGGCCGGCGTGCCAGACCATCGGGGGCGGGTGCCCGCAGCGCAGCCACACCAGCGACGACGAGGGAGCGTCCCACGCTGCGAGCAGGGCGCTCATGAAGATCCCCTGGACCTCGAGTGCGCAGATCGCCTCGTGGATGTGGGCGGCCGCGTCGGCCAGGTCGCCGCCGCCGCGGCGCGTCGCGCGATAGGCGCCCAGCGCGATCGCCCCGATGGCCGAGGCCTGCGGTCCCTTGCCCACCGCGTCGGCCACGCCGAGCCAGCCGCCGTCCACCATCGCGCAGTGGTCGATCCAGTCGCCGCCGACGTCGTAGGCGGGGAGGATCGAGCCGGCCACCTCGGCCCCTTCGAAATGCGCGATCCGCGGCGGCAGCAGGTCCTGCTGGAGCTCGGCGGCCGCGCTGCACTCGCGGCGCCGGCGGGCGCCGGCCAGCACGTCGGTGTAGCGCTCGGCGAGCTCGAGGGTCGCCGCCCCGCGCGCCGCGAGGGCGGCGAGGTCTCCCGACGGGGGCCGGGAGAAGACGAGCACGCTGAGCGCGCGCCCGCGCAGCGTCAGCGGGAGTACCGCGCCCGCGGGGATCGCCCGTGCCAGCGCGGCGGCCTGGGCCGCTGGGATCTCCGGGCCGACGAGCTGCGCGGTCTCGACCGATGCGGGGAGCGCGTCGTCGCCCGCGACGCGATGCAGCGCGCGCCCGTCGAGGTCGGCGACGTACAGCGCGGCGGGCACTCCGGCGGCCATCTGGGCCTCCGACACCAGCCGCTCGGCGACCTGCGCGACCAAAGGGCCCTCGAGCAGCTCGAGCGGATCGCGCGCCATGGCGGGCGCTATCCACTCGCCCGCGGCGACACGCCCTCGCCCTCGTGGCGGAAGCGTCCGTCGCGGGAGACCTCGACGCCCTTGGCCTCGAGATCCTTGGGGGCGTCGCGCGGCTCGAGCTGCAGGTCGCGCTCGGCGGGCAGCCCCGCGGTGAGCTCGCGCCCGCGCTCGATCTCGGCGTTGAGCTCCTGGCCGAAGAGGACCGCGAGGTTCGAGATCCACAACCACACGAGCAGCGAGATCGCGCCGCCGAGCGTGCCGTAGGTCTTGTTGTAGGAGCCGAAGTTGGCGACGTAGAAGCCGAAGGCGGCGGAGGCGACGACCCAGATCATCAGCGCGACGATGGCGCCCGGGCTCAGCCAGTGGATGCGCGGCAGCTTCGCGTTCGGCGCCACGTAGTAGAGCAGCGCGAGCATCACGAGCACGACCGCCGCCATCAGCGGCCATTTCGCGATCTGGTAGGCGGTGACGCCGGCGGAGCCCAGCCCGAGCTTCGACCCCAGCGCCTCGGCCAGCGGGCCGCTGACCACGAGTGCGATGAGCACGAGTGCGACGAGCAGCACCATGATGAGCGTCACGACGACCTGCAGCGGGCGCAGCTTCCAGAACGGGCGCCCCTCGCCGACCTCGTAGATCGCGTTGGACGCGCGCATGAACGCGCCGATGTAACCCGAGGCCGACCACAGGGCGCCGGCGAGCCCGAGGGTGAGCAGGGCGCCCGCGCCGCCCTTGTTCTGTACGACGCCGTCGATGGTCTTCTGCAGCCCGCCGAGCGCGCTGTTGCCGCCCGAGACCTGGCGGGCGACGTCGATCAGGGCGTTGGTGGTCTGCGGGTACTGGCCGAAGATCCCGACCAGGGCCACGAGGGCGAGCAGGGCGGGGAACAGCGCCAGGACCGCGTAGTAGGTCAGGGCCGCCGCCCAGTCGGTGAGGTTGTCCTCCTTGAACTCGACGGCGGTGCGCTTGAGCACGGCCCAGCGGCCGGTGCCGGGGATGTCGCCAGGGTCGGTCTTCGAGTCGGTACGCATTTGACCTGGACGTTCCTGCTGAGCGCAAACGGCAAACGCCGGGCATGTGCCGCGTGGCGCCTAGGCAGTCCCCGCGAGCCCTAAACGTGGACGCGCGCACGCGAACGCCGGCTTTTGGGGGCGTGGCGCGCCGGGTACCCAGCGCTCCCTCACTCCGATGCCGGCCCTCTTCCACGGATACGGAGCAGTCGACATCTCGTCGTGTACCGCGCTGGCGGTGGCCCAGGGGCTCACCGTCGTCCTGCCGCGGCGCCCGCGGCGGGTGGCGCTGCGCATTCCCCACACGTGGGCGGCGATCCTGCCGCCCGCGGCGTTCCTGGCCACCGTCGCCGGGCTCGCCATGCACCCCTCGCTCGCCCTCGCCGTGGTCGCGGTCGCGTGCGTGGGCGTGCCGCTCCTGGGCGCGCTGGCCATCGCGGCCTTCGCGCGCGGGGGCCGCCCGGCGCGGGCGCTGCTGGTCCTCCCGCTGCTCGTGCTCGCCGCCCTGCACGTCGGCGTCGCCGGCGAGCTCGCCGTCCTCACCCTCGTCATGCTCAGCTGCGTCGCGCTCGGATCGCTGCTGGCGGCCAGCGCCGGCGTGCGCGAGCTCGTGGTCGCCGCGCTGCTGGTCGCCGCGCTGGACCTCGTCCTCGTGCACGCGGGCGGCATCCGCATCGCCACCGCCGCGCTGCTCGACGCGCGGATCGGACGCATGCCCGACTTCGCCCAGCCGGTCCTCGGACGCATGACGATCGGCTACGGCGACTTCTTCGTGGCCGCGCTCGCCGGTGCCATCGCCGCGCGCCAGCCGTCGCGCCAGACGCTGGTCGCGCTCGCCACCACTGCCTTCGCGCTGGCCCAGTACGCGCTCTCGAGCGACGGCGACCTGCTGCCCGCGACGGCGCCCGTCGCCGTCGCGATGCTCGCGGCGGCGCTCGCCCCGCGCCTGTGGCGCCGGCGCGGGCGCCCGTGCGAGACCGCGGCGCCCGCCATATAGTTCGCTATGCTAATTAGCAATGCGAACCAGCTCTCAGGCCGACCTCGCCGTCAGGCTGCGCCTCGTCATCGTGCGCACCGCCCGGCGCCTGCGCCAGGAGGCGGGGGAGGGGCTCAGCTCGTCGCAGGCGGCGGCGCTGGCGACGATCGACCGCTACGGGCCACTCACGCCCAGTGAGCTCGCGGCCCGCGAGCGGATCCAGCGCCCGACGGCCACGCGGGTCATCGCGCGGTTGGAGGCGGCGGGCCTCGTCGATCGCACGCAGGACCCCGTCGACCGGCGCTCGTGCGTCGTCGGGCTCGCGCCCGCCGGGCGCGAGCTGCTGGTGCGCGTGCGCACCCGCAAGGACGCCTATCTCTCGCGCCGTCTGCGCGACCTCGACGCCGACGAGCGCGCGACGCTCGGCCGCGCGGCCGCCATCCTCGAGCGCGTGCTCGAGGAGGACTCTGCTTGACAGCGGCACTGCGTCGCGCCGGCACCTCGCTGGCCGTTCCCAATTACCGCCGCTACTTCGCGGGCCAGATCGTCTCCGTCTCGGGCAGCTGGATGCAGAGGGTGGCCGAGATGTGGCTCATCGTGCAGCTCACCGGCAGCGGCGCCGCGGTGGGCTTCACCGCCGGACTGCAGTTCGTACCGATCCTGCTCTTCGGGGCCTGGGGCGGGCTGATCGCCGATCGGCTGCCCAAGCGCCGCGTGCTCATGGTCACCCAGGCGCTCATGGCGCTGCCGGCGCTCGCCCTTTGGGGCCTCAGCGCGGCGGGCGCGGTCACGCCGCTGATCGTCTACGCGCTCGTCCTCGTGCGGGGCACCGTCACCGCGGTCGACAACCCGACGCGCCAGAGCTTCGTCATCGAGCTGGTCGGCGCCGACCGGGTGGTCAACGCCGTGTCGCTGAACTCGGTCGTCGTGCAGAGCGCGCGGATCATCGGCCCGGCCACGGCCGGCGCGGTGATCGCCTTCGCCGGTGTCGGCGCGTGCTTCGCCATCAACGCGCTGTCCTTCGTCGCCATGCTCGTGGCCCTCGCGGGGATGGACCGCGCGGCGCTGGGCGCGGCGCCGGTGGTGGAGCGCGCCCGCGGCGAGCTGCGCGCGGGGCTGCGGTACGTCCAGCGCGACCCGGGCCTGTGGATCCCGCTGGGCATGATGGCGCTGGTCGGCACGCTGTCGTTCAACTTCCAGGTCCTCCTGCCGCTGCTCGCCAGCCAGACCTGGCACGGGACGGCGACCACGTACGCGCTGCTGACGGCGGCGATGGCGGTCGGATCGGTGGCCGGGGCGCTGGCCGCCGGCGCGCGCGGGCGCGTCTCGCCGCGGATCCTCGTCGGCGCCGCGATCGGGTTCGGAGCCCTCGAGCTGCTCGCGGCGGCCGCGCCGTCGCTCCCGCTCCAGGTCCTTGCGCTGGTGCCGCTGGGGGCGATGACGGTCACCTTCTCGGCAGGCATCAACTCGACCATGCAGCTTGCCGTCACCCCGGCGATGCGCGGCCGCGTGATGGCGCTGTACTCGATGGTCTTCCTGGGCTCGACCCCGATCGGCGCGCCGCTCGTCGGATGGCTCGCCGAGGTCGCCGGCCCGCGGGCCGGGATGGCGCTCGGCGCGTGCGCGGCGCTGACCGCGGCGGCTCTGGCCAGCCTGGCCTACGCGCGCCTGGGCGAGCGGCGGGTCGCCACGACGGCCGTCGCGGCGTAGAGTCGCGCCGCGTGCTGGTCGACCTCCACGCCCACTACCCGATGCACCTCGTCCCGCCTGGACAGGCGGACACGCAGGCTGCCGTCACCGCGCAACGCCCCGGCGCGCGCTGGAAGGCACTGCTCATCGACCTGCTCTCGCGGCGGCTGAACTACCAGGGCCCCAAGGGTGCGCCGAGCGTGACCGTGGAGCTCATGCGCGCCGGCGACGTCGGCGCCGTGCTCTCGGTGCTCTACTCGCCGCTGGACGAGATGGACCTGCGGCTCTCCTACGGGGCGCCGCCGCGCCCGGGCTACATCAAGTCGGTCTACGCGCAGATGGACCTCGTCGAGGAGCACGTCCAGATCGAGCCGCTGGGCGCGACCGTGGCCCACGACGCGGCCGCGCTCGACGCCGCCATCGCCGCCGGCCGCACGGCGATCGTCCACTGCATCGAGGGCGGCTTCGCGCTCGGCTCGACGCCCGCGGAGATCGACACCAACGTGGCCGAGCTGGCCCGGCGCGGCGTCGCCTACGTGACCCTCGCGCACCTCTTCTGGCGCGGCGTGGCCACCAACGCGCCGGCGCTGCCGTTCATGCCCGACTGGCTCTACAAGCTGGTCTTCACCCAGCCCAAGGTGGGCCTGACCGAGCTCGGCACCGCGGCGGCCCGCGCGCTGGTGCGCGAGCGGGTGCTCGTCGACATCACGCACATGACCGAGCGCGCGATCGCCGAGACCTTCACGACCGTCGGCCCCGACACTCCCGTCATCGCCTCGCACATGGCCTGTCGCTTCGGCAAGCTCGGCTACAACCTCACCGACGACATCATCGGCGAGGTGGGCCGACGTGGCGGGGTGATGGGCGTCATCGCCTGCAAGCACTACACCGAGTCGGGCCTGCGCGCGGACCGCAAGGTGAAGACGTTCGAGGACAGCATGGAGCTCGTCTACGCGCACATCGACCGCATCGCGCAGGTCACCGGCTCCCACGACCACGCCGCCATCGGCTCGGACCTCGACGGCTGGATCAAGCCGGCTCTCCCGGGCCTCGAGCACCTGGGCCGCATGCGCCACGTCCAGGACGCGCTCGCGGCCAGGTACGGCGCGGCGGTGGCCGAGAAGATCGCCAGCGGCAACCTGCTCGCGCTCTTGCGCCGGGCCTGGCGCTAGCCTCAATCGGGTGGGCCAGGCGCTCCTGATCCGCTGGGTGTCGAACGTGGTCGCGCTGTACGTAGCCGCGTGGCTGCTGAGCGGCGTGACCTACGGCGATCAATGGTGGACGCTGCTCATCGCCGCGGCGGTCTTCACGGTCGTCAACGCGTGGATCAAGCCGGTCGTCGCCGTGCTTTCGATCCCGTTCATCGTGATCACCCTCGGGATCTTCTACTTCCTCATCAACGTCCTGATGCTCTACGTGACCGACTGGGTCGTTCCCCAGTTCGAGATCCACACGTTCTGGTGGGGCGTGCTTGCGGCCATCATCGTCAGCGTGGTCAACGGGATCCTGCAGATGCTGCTGCCCGACCCCCAGCGCGCCTGACGTATCTCCGGGCGCGCCATGCGCCTCCATCCCGGTGCCGGTCCACAGTCGAGCGTTCTGAGGGGCGACCGTGATCTATCTCGTCGTAGGCATCGACCAGCGGAGCATGGCTCCCTGGCACGAGAACATCTCCGCGGGCGACGTGGCCCGCGCCGCGCGGACCGCCGTCGAGCGCGCTGCGGCGGCGGGAATGGATCTCGTGGTGGCTGCCGTTGTGGGCCCGAACTCCACCGTGCTGGCGCATCCCGCGAGCGAGCTGGTCACCCACCGCCACGCGGCCTGACGCGCCGCCTCCCGCTAGCGTGACGGCGATGGCTCGCCCGTCGCTCGACGTCGACACGCCGCACGGTCCGGCGCGGGTGCACCTGCACGCCGCCGACCAGGCGGCCGGGGCGCTCATGCTCGGCCACGGCGCCGGCGGCGGCGTGGCGGCGCGCGACCTGACGGCCGCCACCAGCGCGGCGCAGGCGGCCGGCGTCAGCGTCGCGCTGGTCGAGCAGCCCTATCGCGTCGCGGGCCGGCGCTCGCCCGCTCCGGCGCGCCAGCTCGACGCCGCCTGGATCGCGGTCGTCGAGCACCTGCGCGCGGGCGCGCTGCACGACCTGCCGCTCGTCGTCGGCGGCCGCTCGTCGGGGGCCAGGGTCGCGTGCCGCACGGTCGCCGAAACCGGTGCCGTCGGGGTGCTGTGCCTGGCCTTCCCGGTGCACCCGCCGGGTCGCCCCGAGAAGAGCCGCCAGTCCGAGCTCGATGCCGTGTCCGTGCCGACGCTCGTGGTCCAGGGCGCCTCGGACCCTTTCGGCATGCCGGCCCCCGGCCCGGCGCGCAGCGTCGTCACGGTCCCCGGCACCCACGCGCTCACCGGCGACCTGGAGGCGCTCGCCACGGCTGTGCGCGGTTGGTTGGCCGACGTGCTCGGCCTGCCAGACTGAGCCCATGGCCACCCGCATGCGAGACGCGATGAGCGGCCGGCTCCACGACCTGCGCTACGAGCCGACCGAGAAGCGCGTGCGGGCTCTGCTCGCGGGCGAGGAGGTGGTCGACAGCACGCGCGCGCTCCTGGTCTGGGAGCCCAAGCGCGTGGTGCCGTCCTACGCGGTGCCCGTCGAGGACGTGCGCGGCGAGCTCGTGCCCGCGGCGGCGGACGGCGCGGCGGACACGTGGCAGCCCCCGCTCCTGCACCCGGGCATCGCCTTCGCCGAGCACTCCACGGGGGGCGAGGCCTTCGACCTGCGCACCGCCCAGGCGCTGCGCGAACGCGTGGCCTTCGCGCCGTCCGACCCGGACCTGGCGGGCCACGTGATCCTCGACCATCACGGCTTCGACGCGTGGTATGAGGAGGACGAGCCGATCTTCGGCCATCCGCGCGATCCGTTTCACCGCGTCGACATGCGGCGTAGCTCGCGTCACGTCCGCGTCGAGCGCAACGGCGAGCTGCTGGCGGACAGCTCGCGCGCGATCCTGCTCTTCGAGACGGGCCTTCCCACGCGCTTCTACCTGCCCCGCGAGGACGTGGTGCTCGCCCTGGAACCCAGCGCCAGGCAGACGTACTGCCCCTACAAGGGACAGGCGTCGTACTGGTCGGTCGAGGTGGGCGGGCGTCTGCACCCCGACCTGGCCTGGAGCTACGAGGACCCGCTGCAGGATGCCACGCCGTTGACGGGCCTCGTCGCCTTCTACGACGAGCGCGTCGACGTCGTGCTCGACGACGAGCGGCGGGCGCGGCCCCGCACCGCGGTGTCGAAGGCGATCATGGACGAGGCCGGGATCAGCGGCGAATAGGATCGTCGCGGTGGCGCCCGGCGACGTGCAGTCGGCCTTCGCGCAGGCCGCGGCCGAGGATGGGATCGTGCTCCGGCGCCAGGGGTTCGACTGGCTGTGCGAGCAGGGCCACGTCGGCCTGGAACGCGTGGCGAAGGCCCGCCGCGATCCGGCGCTCGTCGGGCCGGTGAAGGCGGCGCTCGGGCCGCTGGCGGCCATCTACGCGCGCCTGAAGGGCGACGTCTCGGTCCTGCACGCGTCGCGCGAGAACCTGCTGCTCGCCGTCGACCTCGTCCACGAGCCGACCGGCACGGTGATCGAGGTCGACGACGCGGCGCACTTCACGTCGTTCCGCCTGACCGCGCTCGAGCTCTATCCCGCCGACGTGAGCGTGGGATTCGACCTCGCCGAGCACGAGGAGCTGTGCCGCGCCTGGTGCGCGCGGACCGATCGCCTCGCCCACGGTCTGGCGGCCAAGGGCTTCGGCTTCGGGGGGATCCAGCGCGAGCGCGCCTACCACGACGCGCTGCGCGACCTCGCCGTTCCGGCCATGGGCCACCCGCCGGTGATCCGCATCGCGGCCGTCGACGGGGACGGGGCGACGGCCTACGCGCGCCACCGCGAGGCGCTGCTGGCCCTCAGCGGCGCCTGAGGCTGGGGTCGTGCTCGTCGGTGGCCGAGACGTTGATCGTCGAGCAGCGCCCGCATTTGACGCGGACCTTGAAGGTCATCTGCATCTCGTGCATGGACTCGGCGAGGACGTTGCCGCACTCCACGCAGACGTAGTCGTCGGGCCCGTTGCCGCGGAACGCGGGCCGGTCGACGTCCTCCTGGACCGCGGTCCCGCCGTCGCGGGGCACCTCGCCCGGGCGGACCGCTCGCATCACGACGCGTGCCATGGCGTCAGATATCGCCCAGCCTGGTGGTGAAGTCGGTGATCAGCGCGTCGAGCACGCCGGAGACGACGCCCTCGCCCATCGAGGCCGCCTTGCCGGTGATCTGGGCGTTCGTGTGGATGCTCCCGCCGCCGTCGTCGAGCGCGAAGGTGACCGTCGCGTTGGCGTGCCCCTGCCCGCCGGCCTCCCGGGACTTGATCGTGAGCACCGCGCGATGGTCCGCCTCGTCCTTCTCGGTGACCTCGACCGTTCCGGTGAACTTCATCGACATCGCGCCCATCTTCACGAGGATCTCGGCCTTCACGGCGTCCGGACCCGTGGTCTCGAGCACGCTGCCGCCCTGGACGGCCGGCACCACGCGCTCCAGATCGGTGATGGCGGTGAAGCTCTCGTCGAGTGGCTTCGACGTCGTGAACGAGTGGTCCAGCTCAACGGCCATGCGCGGTCTCCTGTGCGAGGTTCGGGGTCCGCGAGTCTAAGGATCGCGTAGGGTCGGCGCGTGAGCCTCCAGGCCGGCACGTACAAGCTCGGACCCGACGACGGGACCCTCTCGGTGCGGACCGGGCGGACGGGCGCGGCGGCCAAGGCCGGGCACGACCTCCTGATCCACGTCACCGCGTGGGAGGCCACGCTGGCGGTCGGTGAGAATCCCGCGGATACGAGCGTCGAGCTCGCCGCCGACGCCGCGTCGCTGCGCGTGAGCGAGGGGACGGGCGGCATGCAGTCGCTCGGCGACGACGACAAGGCGAACATCCGGCAGACGATCGACGACGACGTCCTCAAGGGCCAGGCCATCACCTTCCGCTCGACCGGGGTGACGGGCACCGACGGCACGCTCAGCGTGGAGGGCGAGCTGACGCTGAGGGGTACGACGCGGCCGCTCGCGTTCGACCTCGACGTCGGCGCCGACGGGCGCCTGCGCGCGGTCGCGGTCGTCAAGCAGAGCGACTGGGGGATGAAGCCGTACTCGACGCTGTTCGGGGCGCTGAAGGTCGCCGACGAGGTGCGCGTCGAGATCGACGCCGGCCTGCCTCAGTCGCCGTAGACGGCCTGCGCGTCGAGCCCGCCCTCGACGCCGGGCGGCAGCTCGCCGGTGCCGTGCGCGTACAGGGCGATGTCCTCGAGCGTCTTGACGTGGGTGGGGTCGCTCCCGTCGCCCTTGACCCACGCGCCGTTGGACCACGACAGGGTGTCCGGCGGCGCATCCAGCGCCATGCCCGCGAGCAGCTGGCCCTTCTCGCGGATCTTCGCGGTGGCGCTGGCGATCGCGGCCGGCACGCCACCGGACGGGCTCGTGTTGTACCCGTGACCGACGCCGAAACGGTCCGTGTCGGCCGACACGACCTTGACGTCGAGCGCCGGGACGCCGAGCTCCCGGGCGACGAGCTGGGCGTACTCGGGCTCCTTGCCATCGGAGTCGGTGGTCAGGCTGAGGACCATCTTGCCGGTCGGGTGCACGCGCAGGAAGACTGCTCGGTATGCCTCGTTAGCCACTGGTGGATCTCTCGTGGTCGGGGGTGTTCGGGGACGTGAGCCGCTGGCGCTCCTGATGGGCGGTCAGCGCGTTGTGCTCCTCGAGGTCGCAGAACGCGGGCTGCGGTCCTCCCAGCGGATGCGGGGGCACCGCTGGTCGCTCGCAGCCGGGGTAGATGCAGGTCTTAGTCGTCGTCATCGGTCACCCATCCCGGGGTCGTGTTGCCCTTGCTGGGGCCGTGGCCGCTGGGCATCGCCACGGAGCTGCCCGCCACGGGCGATGGCGCTGGCCCACGGCTCGGGCTCGTGCTCGACGGCCGGGGACGCCGCCACGACCTGCGGGGGATCGCTCGCCGCCGCCCCGATCGCCGCGGCGACCTCGCCGAGGGCCTGGAAGCTGTGGCCGCTGACCAGCGCGTCGCAGTACGGCAGCGCCGCCACCATGCCCCCGGCCTGCACGGAGAACGCGCTCGCGCTCACGCGCGGGTTGACCCACACGATCCGGTGCGCGAGCCGGGCCAGGCGCGCCATCTCCCGGCCGACGAGGGCCGGGTCGCCGCGCTCCCAGCCGTCGGAGAGGATCACGACGACGGCGCCACGGGCCATGCCGCGCCGGCCGTGGCGGTCGTTGAACGTCTTCAGCGCATCGCCGATCCGGGTCCCGCTCGACCAGTCCGGCGCGGCGGCCGCGGCGCGCTGGATGGCGCGCTCGGGGTGGCGCGAGGCCAGCGCGCGGGTCAGGCGGGTCAGCCGCGTGGCGAACACGAACGCCTCGGCGTTCGGCCCGCTGCCGGCGGCGCAGGTCAGGAACTGCAGGTAGGCGCGTGCATAGGGCTCCATCGAGCCCGAGATGTCGCACAACATCACGAGCCGGCGGCGGGCGACGCGGCGCCGGCGGCGCGCGAGGCGGATCGGGTCGCCGCCGGTGCGCAGGCTGCCGCGCAGCGTGCGGCGCAGGTCGACGTGCTGGCCGTGGCGGCCCTTCTCGTAGCGGCGCGTGCGCCGGCTCGGCGTCTCGAGCTGCAGGCGCGTCATCAGGCGGTAGAGCTGGGCGAGCTCGAAGGGCTCGAGCGCATCGAAGCTCTTGCCGGCCAGGCGCTCCTCTTCGCTGGCCATCGCCACCGGCACCTCGACCTCGGGGCCGTGGTCGTCGCCCTCGCCGCCCCAGGGAGAGGGCGCGGGGGTCGCGCCCGTCTCGCCGCTCACGGTTCGATGCTCGGCCCGCGGCTGGCCGTCGGGCGGCGCGACGACGGCGACGGTGGGGACCGCGTCGAGGTCGAATCTCTCATCGGACCGGCGATCGCCGAAGACGGCGCGGAAGACGCGGTCGAAGGCGGGGACCTGCGTGGGATCGCTGACGAGCACCGCGCGTGCCGTCCAGTACAACCGCCGGCGGCTGATCGGGCGCACGAGCGCCAGCGCGCGTGCGAGGTCGGTCAGCCGGCTGGGCGTCATCGGCACGCCGGCGGCGTGCAGCCGCCGGCCGAACGCGCCGGCGAGCGCGGGCAGGTCCAGCTCGATCGTCTCCACCCCGAAGGCGGGCGCGTCAGTCACGGCTGCGCACGAGCTCCTCGAGGCCGGCCGCGCGGATGACCTCCTGGTCCTCGCCGTACTTGAGCACCGAGCCGAGGGTGCGATCGACCGCGGCGACGTCCAGGCGCTCGACGCCGAGCAGGCTGAGGGCCGCGAGCCAGTCGATCGCCTCCGCTATCCCCGGGGGCTTCTGCACGTCGGAATCGCGCATGCGCGAGATCGCGTCGGCGACCTGGACGGCGAGCGTCTGCGACGCGCCCTTCACCCGGCGGCGGATGATCTCGACCTCGCGGGCAGGCGTCGGGTAGGCGATCCAGTGGTAGAGGCAGCGGCGCTTGACCGCGTCGTGCAGATCGCGGGTCCGGTTGGAGGTCAGCACGATGATCGGCGGGTGCGTGGCGCGAATGGTGCCGAGCTCGGGGATCGTCACGCTGGCCTCGGCGAGCAGCTCGAGCAGGAAGGCCTCGAAGTCGTCGTCGGCGCGGTCGATCTCGTCGATCAGCAGCACGGCCGGCCGCGGACCGGGGTGCTCGAGGGCGCGCAGCAGCGGCCGCCGGATGAGGTAGTCGGGACCGAAGAGGTCCTCCTCGCGCAGCGTCGACCCCTGCGCGTCGGCGAGCCGGATGCTGAGCAGCTGGCGGGGGTAGTTCCATTCGTACAGCGCCTCGGCCGCGTCGATCCCGTCGTAGCACTGAAGCCGGATCAGCGGGGTGTCGAGCACCATCGCAAGGGACTTGGCCGCCTCGGTCTTGCCGACGCCCGCCTCGCCCTCGAGCAGCAGCGGCTGGGGGAGGCGCACGCCGAGGAACATCGACGTCGCCAGCCCCTCGTCGACGAGGTAGTCGACGTCCGCCAACCGCTGAGCGAGCGCCTCGATGTCGGGCACCAGGTGCTCGACCTCGCTCGCTGCTTCGCCGGTGACCGCCCGGTAGTCGTCCTCGGTGTCCACGTCACGGGGGATGGCGCCCGCGATCGGCACCTCGGCAACGTCACCGGCGCGGCGATCGAGGAGCCGCCAGACGCCCTTGTCGCCGTGCAGGTCGGCGAGGTCGCCGAAGGTGCTGTGGGCGAAGGCGATCGGATGCCCACGGCCGTCGTCGTAGCGGCACACGGCGAGTGGCGCGTCGCCGCGGCCGGCCAGCAGCGCCTGCACAGCGTCCGCCGTCACGCCCGGCTGGTCGCCGAGCATCAGCACCAGCACGTCGCAGCGCAGGTCGACGGCGCCCAGCGCCGCGGCGATCGACGACGAGCAGCCCTCGCCGTAGTCGTCGTTGACGACCACGTCGACGCCCTCGAGGTCCACGACTTCGCGCACGTCGTCGGCGGCGCCGCCGAGCGCGACGACGACCTGATCGAAGGGGCACGCGCGCGCGACGCCGACGACGTGGCCCAGCAGCGTCCCGTCGCCGTAGGGCAGCAGCTGCTTCGGGTGCCCCAGGCGCTTGGAGCCGCCCGCGCCGAGCACGAGCCCGGTCACGAAGGCGTCCGTCATTGCGGCGGCTCGGCCCTCCCCTGCATGGCCCGCCACACGCGCGCCGGGGTGCAGGGCATGTCGACGTGCTCGACGCCGTGCGTCTCGTACAGCGCGTCGATCACCGCGTTGACGATCGCCGGCGGCGAGCCGACGTTCGGCGACTCGCCGACGCCCTTGGCGCCGAGCGGATGGTGCGGGCAGGGGGTGACGGTCTCGCCGAGCTCGAAGTCGGGGCACTCCAGCGCGGTCGGGATCAGGTAGTCCATGAAGGACGAGTTCAGGCAGTTGCCCTCCTCGTCGAAGCTGATCAGCTCCATCAGCGCGATGCCGACGCCCTCCGCGAGGCCGCCGTGGATCTGGCCGTCGACGATCATCGGGTTGATCCGCACCCCGCAGTCGTCGACCGCGATGAAGCGCCGCACCGTGACCTGGGCGGTGTCGGGGTCGACGTCGACGACGGCGATGTAGGCGCCGTAGGGGTAGGTGAGGTTGGGCGGGTCGTAGATGACCTGTGCGTCCAGGCCGCCCTCCATGCCCTCGGGCATCGGCTCGCCGCTGTACGCGCGCAGGGCGATGTCCTCGATCAGCGCGCCCTTCTCCGGGTCGCCCTTGACGTACCAGCGGCCCTTCTCCCACGCGAGGTCCTCGGGCCGCGTCTCGAGCATCGTCGCCGCGATCAGGCGCGCCTTGTCGCGGACCTTGCGCGAGACGACCGCCACCGCGGCTCCCGAGACCGGGGTCGAGCGGCTGCCGTAGGTCCCCAGGCCGTAGGGCGACTTGTCGGTGTCGCCGTGGCGGACCTCGATGTCCTCGGGCGGGATGCCGAGCTCCTCGGCGACGATCTGCGCGAAGGTCGTCTCGTGGCCCTGCCCCTGCGTCTGGGCGCTGATGCTGACCACGGCCTTGCCCGACGGATGCACGCGCAGGTCCGCTCCGTCGTTCATGGCCAGCCCGAGGATGTCCATGTGCTTGCGCGGACCGGCGCCGACGCCCTCGGTGAAGAAGGAGACGCCGATGCCCATCAGCTCGCCGCGGGCGCGCTTCTCCAGCTGCTCGCGGCGCAGGTCCTCGTAGCCGGCGATGTCCATGGCGACGCGCATCGTCTTGGCGTAATCGCCGGAGTCGTAGGTCCAGCCGGTGGTCGTCTCGTAGGGGAACTGCTCGGGGCCGATGAAGCTGCGCATCCGCAGGTCGATGGGGTCGACCTTCATCTCCAGCGCGAGCGCGTCGACCATCCGCTCCACGAGGTAGACGGCCTCGGTGATGCGGAACGAGCAGCGGTACGCGACGCCACCCGGCGCCTTGTTGGTGTAGACGGCCTTGACCTTGACGTGCGAGGCCGCGAGGTCGTAGGACCCGCACACGATGTGGAAGAACCCGGCCGGGAACTTCGTCGGCTGCGCGGTGCTGTCGAACGCGCCGTGGTCGGCGATCACGTCGACACGCAGGCCGGTGATCTTGCCGTCCTTCGCGCACATCTCGCTGCGCATGATGTAGTCGCGGGCGAAGCCGGTGGACACGAGGTTCTCGGTGCGGTTCTCGACCCACTTGACGGGCACGCCGGCGACGATCGACCCGGCGATCGCGCACACGTAGCCCGGGTAGACGGGCACCTTGTTGCCGAAGCCCCCGCCGATGTCGTTGCACATGATGCGGATCATGTGCTCGGCGAGCCCCGCCACGTGCGCGTAGACCGTGCGGTGCGCATGGGGCGCCTGGTTGCCGTTGTAGATGTCGAGCTGGCCGGTCTTCGGATTGAAGTCGGCGATGATGCCGCACGTCTCCAGCGGTGCCGGGTGACAGCGCGGGTAGATGATGTCGCGCTTGACGATCGTGTCGGCCTCGGCGAAGGCGGCGTCGGTCGCCGCCTCGTCGCCGGCCTCCCACGTCGGGCTGGCGAGGTTGTCGCGCTGGCCTGCCTTGTCGTCGCGGATCAGCGGCGCGTCGTCGTCGAGCGCCTTGCGGGCGTTGACGATCGCCGGCAGCGGGTCGTACTCGACGTCGATG
>CAVUKO010000012.1:0-127543 GCA_963742125.1 uncultured Actinomycetes bacterium
CGATGCGGCAGTAAGCGCCGCGAGCGATACGAGCGCGCCGCGGAGACCGACCAGTCGTTGCGCGACCGCCAGCTGAACCCGGCGACCGCGAGCACGTGCTCAGGACCCCCCAGGCGACGACGACCGCGAGGTTGCCCTGGTTGTCGGCCAGCGACTCGCCGGTGACGAGTGTGGCCCAGGACAGCCGTTGATGATGTGGGTGTAGTGGGAGGATCTGGTGGATGTCGCGCAGGAACTGAGGTGCGGTGTCTATGTCGTAGAAGACGCCGGAGATGAAGATGACGGGGAGGAAGACGCGTCCGGGTAGGCCGGGGCCGCATCGAAGTTCGGGATGACATGCGAGAAGGCGACGCCCAGCGCGGCCAGCGTCGCCACGCCGGCGAACGCGAAGACGGCCAGCCGAGCCAGTTGGGCCAGCCGACGCCGAACAAGAAGATCGTCCGCGCCAGGACCACGATCGACCACCTGGACGACGGTGTCCCAGCATGCAGTTTTCGTGGCTACGCCCCCGAGGTAGGGAGGTCGGCGGCATCGGAGTGCCGGACGCTTGAGCATGCCCTCCTCGGCGCAGGAAGGTGATGTCTATCGCCAGGGCGTTGAACGTCGTCGGCATCCACGTTGACGCCCAGGATGCCCGGGAGGATGATGTCGAGGGTCTTCTGGTCGCTGGAGAAGATCGCGCCGAACAGGAACAGGAAGAGCAGCGGCAGGACGAAACCAGAAGAACGCCGCCGTCGGGTTGCGCCAGAACATCCGGTGCTCCAGGCGCCATTGGCGATAGGCGAGCGCGGCGGCGTCAGCCATGGTGCACCTCCTCGGGGGCCTCGGCGGCGAGCGAGATAGACGTCCTCGAGCGAGGGCCGGGTCACCTGAGAGGTCGCGCAGCGCCTCGCCTCGGGCGACAATGCGCTCGCGCCTTATCTCGTGCAGCAGCGCCTGCGGGCTTCATCCACCTTGGCGTCGCAGCTCGCCGCTCTCGTCGCGCCACGCCACCCGATAGCGCGTCGACGCCGCGCTCAGCGCACCCGGCGGGCCCTCGGCCAGGATCCGCCCTTCCTTGACGATGGCCACGCGGTCGCACAGCGCCTGGGCCTCGTCGAGGTAGTGGGTGGTGAGCAGGATCGTCTTGCCCAGCTCCTGCAGCGAGCGGATGACCTCCCAGGCGTTGCGGCGCAGCGGGGTCGAAGCCCGTGGTGGGCTCGTCGAAGGAAGATCGAGCCCGGGGTCGCCGATGAGCGCGAGCGCGAGGTCGAGCCGGCGCTGCTGGCCGCCCGACAGCGTCCGCACGTAGGCGTCGGCCTTCTCCTGCAGCCCGGTGATCGCGATGACCTCCTCGACGTCGCGCGGGTGCGGATAGAAGTGGGCGAAGTGGCCCAGCGCCTCGCGCGGGGTGATGTGGCGGTACATCCCCGTCGACTGCAGGACGATGCCCACCCGCTCGCGCGCGCCCGCGAACGTTGCTCTGGATCGTGTCCGAGCACCGACACGATCCCGCCCGTGCGCGTGCGATAGCCCTCGAGGATCTCGACCGTCGTCGTCTTCCCGGCGCCGTTGGGGCCGAGCAGGCCGAAGACCTCGCCGGTGGCGACCTCGAAGTCCAGGCCGCGCACGGCCTCGTGTTCGCCGTACGCCTTTCGGAGGTCGCGGACGAGAATGGCAGGTGCGGAAGTGCTCACCTGTGGAGATGATGGCAACCGAATGCTTTGCGCGTGCGTCGACATCGGGACCGACACGACCCGCCTGCTGGTCGCCGAGCGCGAGGACGGGCGCGTGCGCGAGGTCGTCGCCGTGCGCCGCTTCTGCGCCTGGTCCCCGATCACGACGGCGCGATCCCGGCCGCGGCGGTGGCCGAGCTGGCGAAGATCGTGGCCGCGCACGTGCGCGCGGCCTACAGCCACGGCGTGCGTGAGGTGCGCATCGTGGGCACGGCGGCGATCCGCGCGCGCGCAACCGCGACGACCTCTGCGCCGCGGTGTACGACGTCGCGGGCGTCCACGTCGAGGTCCTCAGCAGCGAGCAGGAGGCGACGCTGGCCTTCGCCGGGGCGCTGGCGACGCTGGCGTCGCCGCCCGCGGGCGCGATCGGCGTGATTGACGTCGGCGGCGGGTCGTCGGGCTCGCGACCGGGACGGTGCGCGACGGCGTCACGTGGTGGACGTCGCTGCCGATCGGCTCCGGCACGCTGGCTGCCCGCCACCTGCACTCCGATCCGCCCGCGCTCGAGGAACTAGCCGCCGTGCGGGCCGAGATCGACGTCGCCCTCGAGGGCATCCATCCGCCCGCGGCCGACGTCGTCCTTGCCGTCGGCGGCAGCGCCACGACGCTGGCGGCCGCGGCGGGAGGCGAGCTGGCCCCAGCCACGATCGCGCGCATCCTGGCCGTCCTGCTGGCCGAGCCGGCGTCCGAGGCGGCCAAGCGCCTGGGGCTCCCCGTCGAGCGCGTGCGCCTGCTGCCGGTGGGCCTGCTGGCGCTCGAGGCGACCTGGGGAGCGTTCGGCCAGGCGCCCCTGCGCATCGCGCTGGGCGGCCTGCGCGAGGGCGTTGTTCTGCGGGCATTCGACGGGCGTAGTTGAATGGTGGTTCACAGATGGCCAAGGCACGCGAGATTCCGGGCTGCACGCTGAGCTGAGCTTCCGCGAGGCCGCCGCCAGCACGGTCTCCGTGCGCACCCAGGAGCTCTTCGATCACGCCGAGGGCGTGCTCGACACCTCCGACATCGAGCGCGTTCACGACATGCGCGTCGCCACCCGGCGGCTGCGCGCCGTGCTCGAGATCTACGAGCCGTGCTTCTCGCGCAAGGCGCTGCATGACGTCCTCGCCGACGTCAAGGCTCTGGCCGACGCGCTCGGCGAGCGCCGCGACCCTGACGTGCACCTCGCCCAGCTCGATGAGTTCGCCGCCGCCGTCAAGGAGGCCGACCGTCCCGGGATCGAGGTCTTCGCCGAGCGCGTGCGCGCCGAGCAGGGCGCCGGCAACGATGCGCTGGCCGCCGCCCTGGCCCACATCCAGGACACCGACCTGCGCGGCAGGCTCGGGGCGCTCGCCGCGAGCGCCTCGCCCGAGCACGACCCGCGACGGTCCTTCGGTCTGCAGCGGCCGCAGGACCGCCCTCGGGAGGTGATCCCTTGAAGGCGCGCGCCGTCAAGGGCCTCGATCGCGACGCGACGCTCGCCGACAACCTCGAGCGAATCATCGCCACCCGCCTGGATGAGCTGTGCTCGTTCGTTCCCCGCGTGCTCGACCCCGGGCGCGTGAAGGCGCTGCACGACATGCGCATCGCCGCCAAGCGCCTGCGCTACATCCTCGAGGTCGGCGCCGAGCCGTGCTTCGGCCCCTACGCCGCGGCCGCGATCAAGCGCACCAAGGACCTGCAGGATCTGCTCGGGGAGCTGCACGACTGCGACGTCCAGCTGCCACGCGTGCGCGCCCTGCAGGACGAGCTGCGTGCCGCCGACGCGCTGGAGGCGCGCGCCCGCGCCGGCGACGCGCCCGACCTCGATCCGACGCTGGCGTCGGGCACCCCCCACGCGCCGGCCTGGCGCGGCCTGGAGACGCTACGCATCTACGTCGAGGCGCGCCGCGGGCTGTTGTTCGAGCGCTTCGTGGAGATGTGGCGCGACCTGGAGCGCGAAGGCTTCCGGCCGCGCCTGGAATACGCGATCCGCGAGCGCCCCGATCCGCCACCTCCGCTTTCACAATCTGACAATGGCGACGAGCCCTCATCGGCCCTAGCCTCGGCGACGGAGAGCGATGGCTGAGCAGCAGACGATCCGCGAGGTCCCGCCCCCCGAGCGGGAGCCCGAGCCCGACCCTTCGTCCGCCGATCTCGAGGATCCGCGGCTCTACAACAACCGCGAGCTCTCGTGGATCGAGTTCAACGCGCGGGTGCTCGAGCTGGCCGAGCAGGAGGACATGCCGCTGCTGGAGCGGATGAAGTTCCTGGCCATCTTCACCTCCAACCTCGACGAGTTCTTCACCATCCGCGTCGCCGGCCTGCACGACCAGGTCGACGCCGGCCTGGGCGACCCCGGGCCCGACGGGCGCACGCCGTCGCAGGTCATCGACGAGCTGCGGGTGCGCATCGAGGGGCTGACCGAGCGCCAGACACGCTGCTCGCAGCGCGAGCTGCGCCCCGCGCTGGCCGAGCACGGGATCGCCATCGTCCCCATCGCCGAGGCGACCGACGAGGAGCGCGCCGCGCTCGACGAGCGCTTCCGCCGCCAGATCTTCCCGGTCCTCACGCCGCTGGCGGTCGGGTCGGGCGCCCGTTCCCCTACATCTCCAATCTGTCGCTCTCGCTCGCCGTGCTCGTGCGCGATCCGCAGACGCAGGTCACGACCTTCGCGCGCGTGAAGGTGCCCAAGGAGATGCTGCCGCGCTTCGTCGCTACCAACGACGATCGCTCGAGCCGGACCTTCGTCGCGCTGGAGGAGCTCATCGCAACCAACCTCGACGCGCTCTTCCCGGGGATGGAGATCGTCGACCACGGCTTCTTCCGCGTCACCCGCGACGCGGACTTCGACATCTCCGACGAGGCCGACGACCTGCTGCGCGCCGTCGAGGCCGAGCTGCGCCGCCGGCGCTTCGGCGAGGTCGTGCGCCTGGAGATCGACAGTCACATGAGCGCAGACCTGCGGGCGGAGCTGACCCAGGCGCTCGAGGTTGAGGAGCGCCAGGTCTACGTCGTCGGCGGACTGCTCGACCTCACCGACCTGTGGCAGATCGTCAAGCTGCCCGGGTTCAGCGACCTGCGCGACCCGCCGTGGACGCCGGTGACCCAGCCGCGCCTGCAGGGCGAGGACGACGGCCACGTCGACATCTTCAGCGTCATCCGCGCCGGCGACGTCCTCGTCCACCACCCCTACGACTCCTTCTCGACCTCGGTCGAGCGCTTCGTCGAGCAGGCGGCCAACGACCCCGACGGCTCGCCATCAAGATGACCGTCTACCGCACGAGCGACGACACGCCGCTCGTGCCCGCGCTCATCCGCGCCACGGAGAAGGGCAAGCAGGCGGTGTGCCTGGTCGAGGTCAAGGCGCGCGGCGACGAGCGCGCCAACATCCAGTGGGCGCGCGCGATGGAGGAGGCGGGCGTCCACGTCGTCTACGGGCACCCGGCGCTCAAGACGCATGCCAAGTGCCTGCTCGTGGTGCGCCGTGAGGGCGACGGCGCGCGCCACTACGTCCACATCGGGACCGGCAACTACCACCCTCAGACGGCGCGCCTCTACACCGACTTCGGCCTGTTCACCGCCGACGAGCAGATCGGCGCCGACGTGGCCGACATGTTCAACTTCCTCACCGGCTACGCGCGGCCGCGGCGTTATCGCAAGGTGCTGGTGGCGCCCAACTTCCTGCGTGACGCGGTGATCGCCGAGATCGAGCGCACGGTGGCCGCCCACGAGGAGGGCAAGCCCGCGCGGATCGCGATGAAGCTCAACTCGCTCGTCGACCGCCGCTGCATCCGCGCGCTGTACCGCGCGTCGGAGGCCGGCGTGCCCGTCGACCTCAACGTCCGCGGCATCTGCTGCCTTGTGCCCGGCCTCCCCGGCGTGTCGGAGAACATCAGCGTCAACTCGGTCGTCGGCCGCTATCTCGAGCACTCGCGGATCCTGGCCTTCGAGCGCGACGGCGAGACGAAGGTCTACATCGGCTCGGCGGACCTGATGCCGCGCAATCTCGACACCCGCGTCGAACTGGTGACACCCGTCGACGACCCGGCGCTGCGCGACGACCTGCTCGACACGCTGGAGCGCTCGCTGGCCGACGACACGAACTCGTGGGACCTGGGGTCCGACGGTGTCTGGCGCCGGCGCACGCAGCAGGGGCACGAGCCGCGCTCGGTCCAGCGCGAGCTCATGCTCGGCCATCAGGCCCGCGCGGCCGAGGGCGCCACGGCGCCCAGCGACGACTGAGCGCAAGTTCCGGCCCGCACCTGCGTTTCAGCAGGCATGTCCGGTCGCTCGGTCTGTGCTCTCGCCGCCACCCTCGCGGTGCTCGTCGGGGGCGCAGGCTGCGGCGGCGGCAGCGCGGCCGTCGCGTGGAAGGGGCATCCACGCTCCGGCCCGGTCGAAGGCGGTCAGATGCTCTTCGGCACGCTGGTCAACCGCTCCAGCCGGCCGCTGCGCCTGCGCGCGGCCGACGTGCGCGTGCTCGACCGCAGCGGCCGCTCGCTGTCGGCCGCGGCGGCCTTCGCCGGCGGCTACAACGCGAGCATCGCGCTGCGCGGCTTCGGTACGGAGATGTTCGCCGCCGCGACGCCCGGCGCGGGCGACGGCGCCACGGTCGCCATCGCTCCGGGTGCCGCGGCCCCGCTGAGCGTCTCGTGGCAGGGCGACGCCGTCGTCGTCGAGGTCGCCGGGGCGCGGCTGACGCTTCACTAGTCTGCGGGGCGTGGCACCCGCCGACGCCCCGCTGGCCGATATCCACATCCGCGCGCCGACGCGCGGCAACCGGCGCCTCGATCAGCTGCTGGAGGCGGTCAACGGCGACCTCCAGGTCAAGGCGTGGTGGCACATGGCCGGCATCAACGCCCAGCGCCTCGGCCTGACCGACCACTCGTGGGTCCACATCCAGATCGTCACCAACATCGCGCTGCGCCTGGGGCGGTTGCTCTTCCGCCGCGGCATCACCCCGGCGATGGTCGCCGACCACGGGATGAGCGAGCGCGACGCCGAGGTCGTCGTCGCGGCGGCCGCGCTCTTCCACTGCGTCGGCATGTCGATCCACCGCATCGACCACGAGAACTACTCGCTCTTCCTCACCGCCGACAAGCTCGGCGGCCTGCTGACGGAGATCTACGCCGAGCCCGAGCGCTCGATCGTGGTCGCCGAGGTGATGCACGCGGTGATCTCGCACCGGTCGAGCGGCCGCCCACTCACCGTCGAGGGCGGCATCGTCCGCGTCGCGGACGCGCTCGACATGGCCAAGGGGCGCTCCCGCGTGGAATTCGAGGCCGGGCGCCTGGACATCCACTCGATCTCCGCCTACGCCATCGACGAGGTGCGCATCGAAGCCGGCGACGACAAGGCCGTGCGCGTCGAGATCGAGATGTCCAACAGCGCCGGCATCTTTCAGGTCGACGAGGGTCTGGGCAAGAAGCTGCGCGGCACGCCGCTGGCGGAGCACATCGAGGTCATCGCCCGCATCGAGGGCGAGCACGAAAAGCGCCTCGTGCCGGTCTTCCGTCTGTGATGCGCGCGCTGGTCTGGCACGGCGTCGAGGAGTGGCTGGCCGAGCACGCGCAGGTCGATGTCCTTGACGACGGCGTCTTCGCCACCGGCGTGCAGCTCGGCATGGAGCCCGAGCCCTACCGTCTCGACTACCTCCTGGATGTTCCCCACGGCTGGATCACGCGACGCCTCGAGGTCGAGGCGTCGGGCGCCGGCTGGCGGCGCTCGCTGACCCTCGAGCACGACGGCGCCGGCCGCTGGACGGCCGACGGCGCGCGCCTCCCCGCCGTCGACGGCGCGCTGGACTGCGACCTCGCGTTCTCACCGCTGACCAACGTGATGCCCGTCCGCCGCAGCGCCCTGCACGAGCGCGCCGGCGCCGAGGACTTCGTCATGGCCTGGGTCTCCGTGCCCGACCTGCGCGTGGTCGCCTCGCCCCAGCGCTACGAGCACGTGCGCCCCGGCGTCGTGCGCTACGTCTCGCGCGGCGGCGACTTCACGTCCGAGCTCGAGGTCGACGCCGACGGGTTGGTCGTGCGCTATCCGCGGCTGGCGGAGCGCGTCGGGGTGTAGGGCCCCTGGGCCATCGTCCGCTGCCGCTCGCGGCGCTTCGCGGCGTTGACTGCCTCATCGAGGGGAGGGAGTGAGCGGTGGACGGGGCGCGGGCGGCGCCCCTGGCGCGTTGGCGCTGGTCGGGGGACAGTCGGGGAGTTTGTCGGCATATACCCGACAAACTCCCCGATCGTCCTGTCGCCGGGGACTGTTGTCGGGTTTGAGGTCTCTACGACCCCAAACCCGACAAGAGTCGCGCGAATGAGCGGCTACGCGCCACGGACGCGGGCGGGCGCCGGCTCACCCCTCCCTCGATGATGCAGTTCGCGCTGCGCATCGCCGCCAAACGCCCGCGGATGGCTAGCGCGCTCGCTCCGCCGCCGTCAGCCACTCACGCAGCAGGGCGCCGGCGTCGTCCCACGTGACCGCGAGGATCTCGTCGGCCTGCTCGCCCGCGCAGTCGGCCACCTTGGCCGCCAGGTCGGCCTGCGACGGTGGACGATCGGGCGCCCCCGGCGGCAGATCGAGCTGCGCATGCCGTGTCGAGCCGTCGTCGAGCGTGAGCTCGATCGCCACGTCGCCGGCCAGCAGCCAGTCGCCGCCGGGGATCGCGTCGACCTCGACGCGGGCGAGCAACGCGTGCGCCGCGGGCCGCGCGACGGCCTCGTCGGTGAAGCTCTCGATGCCCGGCCGGCCGTCGAGCAGCGTCGCAGCGATCGCGTACTGCAGGCTGAACTTGCCCTCCAGGCCGGTCGTCGGCGCCGCGTGGATGAGCGGGGCGAGAGCGCTCTCAGGCGTGCGGACGACCACGCGCGCAACGCGCGCCGGATCGAGGTCGGCGAGGTCGGCCGCGAGCAGCGCCGCGATCGGGCGCTGCAGCGCGTAGCAGCAGGGGAAGAGCTTCAGCGCCAACCCGCCGGGGACCGCCGGGCCCGCCAGTGCGAGCCGCTGCGGGTCGCCGTCCACCAGACCGAGCCACTGGTCCAGGGCGCGCGGATCGGCCGAGGCGCCGGCGCCCGCCAGCCGCGCGGCACGAACGCCGCCCTGCACCGCGAAGCCGACCTGCAGCGCCTTGGCCGCCGTCCCGAACGCGCGCTGCACTCCGCCCGCCGCCGGCACGGCGAGAGCGATCGCGGTGGCGACCTCCGTCGTGCCGAGGCCCAGTGCCGTCGCGGCCGCGGCGGCCGCGGCGGGAGCGCCCGCCGTGCACGTCGCATGCCAGCCCGCGGCGTAGTGCGGCCAGCCCAGCGCGCCGCCCAGGCGGGCCATGACCCCGGCCCCCGCCAGGTAGGCGCGGGCGTCGCCGCCGACCGCGAGCGCCGCGGGCACGCAGACCGCGCTGACGTGCGCCGTCGACTCCATGTGCAGGTCGTCGAAGTCGAGGACGTGGGCGAGCACGGCCCACGCCTCGCCCTCGGAGAGCTCGCCGAGCAGGCCCCGGATCGGGTGCGCCCGCGCGGCCGTCGCCACCGCCAGCGTGTCCACGAGCGAGCGCTGCGCCAGCGCGAGGTCGTCGTCCGAGGGCTGGAGGCCGGTAGCCCAGCCCGCGAGCCGCTCGGCGACGTGCGTCATCCGCTGCGCTCGAGCACCACCACGGGGATCTCGCGGTCCGTCTTGCCCTGGTACTCGTCGTAGGCGGGCCAGATCTCGGCCATGGTGCGCCACAGCTCCGGCTTCTCCTCCGCTGTCGCCGTGCGCGCGCGGGCGTTGAAGCGATCGGCCTTGACCTGGACCTGGACGTCGGGCTGCTCGCTGAGGTTCAGGAACCAGGCGGGCGGCTCGGGCGCGCCGCCCTTGGAGGCCACGACGAGGTAGTCGTCGCCGTGGCGGCCGTAGATCAGCGGCGTCGGACGCTCCTCGCCCGAGCGCCGGCCGGTCGTGGTGAGGATGAGGACAGGCACACCGTCCTGCCAGTCGTGACCCTCCTCGCCGTCAGTCTCGAGGTAGCGCTTGACGTGTTCTTGGCCGAAGAGCATGGACGCACGATAGCGACGGGCAGTCGCCGTACGATGAGCTCACGTGAGCCGCCTTCGCCGCCTCGCCATGCTCACCTCCGCTGCGGTGCTGATGGCCGGTTGTGGCGGGGCCACGACGGCGCACCACCAACCGGCGAGCCCGAGCCGCACGTCGCCGCCGGCAGCCCTCGACCCCGCGATCGCGCCCGCGAGGACGCCCGAGGGTCCCGCGGGTCCGCGCGATGCGCCGGTCCCGATCCTCATGTACCACGTCATCGCCGCACCGCCGATCGGCGCGCCCTATCCGGAGCTGTGGGTGGCGCCCGACCGCTTCGTGCACACGATGCAGGCGCTCGCGCGCGCCGGCTACCACGCGACCACGCTCGGCGCCGTCTGGCGTGCCTGGCACGGGCACGGCACCATGCCGCGCCATCCGATCATCGTCTCCTTCGACGACGGCTACCAGAGCCAATCCACCGTGGCGCGGCTCGAGCTCGATCGCCTCGGCTGGCCCGGCGTCCTCAATCTCGAAGTCGACAACGTGCGCCTGAAGGGGGGCTTGGCGCGCGCCGAGGTCGCCGCCATGCTGCGCGACGGCTGGGAGGTCGACGCCCACACGCTCACCCATCCCGACCTCACCACGGTGGACCCCGCGCGGCTGGCCCGCGAAGTGGCGGGCTCGCGACGGTGGCTGCAGCATGCGTTCGGCATCCCGGTCGCCTTCTTCTGCTATCCCGCCGGGCGCTACGACCCGCGCGTCGAGGCCGCGGTGCGCAGCGCGGGCTACGACGCGGCGACCACGACCCAGGCCGGCATCGCCTCGCTGCACGCGGATCCCTACGCCTTGCCGCGCCTGAGGGTGACGCCGCAGATGACGCCCGCCGACGTCGTGGCCCTCGCGCGCGGGTGAAGGCGCTGCGTCGCGCCCGGGCCGCGGCCCAGCTCCTGGATCGCCCGCGCGCGGCGGGCGTCGCGGAGATCGTCGGCCACCTGCTGGCCGTGCAGGCCCAGGATCTCCGTGCGGCGCGCCTGGCGCTGCGCGCGCGTACGACCGGCCTCGCTGGCACCGATGTCGACGCTGCGCTCACCGAAGAGCGCTCCGTGGTCGTCGCGGGGCTGATGCGCGGCACGCTGCACCTCGTCGGGCGCGACGACTATCCGTGGCTGCTGGGGCTGACGGCGCCGACGCGCTTGACCGCGAGCCGCCGGCGCCTCGGCCAGGAGGGCGTCACTCCCGGCGACGCCGAGCGCGCGGTGGCGATCGTCGAGCGCGCGCTCGCCGACACCGGCCCGCTCACCCGCCCCGAGCTGGCGCAGCGCATCGCGGCCAAGGGCATCCGCACCGAGGGCCAGGCCACGCCGCACCTGCTCGGGCTCGCCGCGCTGCGCGGGATCGCCGTGCTCGGCCCGCTGCGAGACGACGGCGCTCACGCCTTCGCCCTCGCCCGCGACTGGCTCGGCGCCGCGCCGCCGCGGAAGCTCGATCGCGACGCCGCGTTGGCCGAGCTCGCCCGCCGCTACCTCACCGCCCACGGGCCCGCGACGCCCGCCGACCTCGCCACCTGGAGCGGCCTCCCGCTGCGCGATGCGCGGGCCGGGCTGCAGGCGATCGCCACCGAGCTGGCCCAGGGCGACGACGACCGCGTCGACCTCGCCGCGCGTGACCCCGCCCCCGAGGCGATGCCCGCGCGCCTGCTGCCCGCGTTCGACCCCTACCTGCTGGGTTGGAAGGACCGCGCCTTCGCCGTCCCCGCCCGCCACGCGAAGCGCGTTCATCCGGGCGGCGGGATGCTGCGCGCAACCGCGACGGTCGACGCGCTCGCCGTCGGCACCTGGGGCGCCGCGGGCGGCGAGGTGAAGCTCGACCTCTTCGGGCGCGTGGCCGCAGAGGCGAAGGCGGCCCTGCGTGCCGACGCCGATGACGTCGAGCGCTTCATTCAAGGGGCCTGACGTGTGACCGATCCCCTGGAGATGGCGACCGGGAATCGTGTGCTGTGGCGAATGCGGGCGCTGCTTGCGCTGATCGCCGTCGTGCTGCTCGCACTCGTCGTCCACCAGGCGACCGGTCACGCGACGAGCTCCGACTGGCTCAAGCTCTCCACGGGCAACGGCCGCACGGCCCAGGGCAGCGCCATCGCCATGCGCTTCGATCGGCCCGCGCACCCGGTGGCCTTCGAGACGCAGGTGCGCGCGCGCTGCGCCAACGGCTCGACCTGGACCGCTCGCTGGTCGGCCTTCGACGGGACGGCCGCTGCGTTTCGCCGGGAGCGTCGCGGCCTGCGGGTGGTCAAGGTCTCCGACCGCACGTACCGCGACGGCACCTTCGGGCAGGTCGTGCTGTCGATGCACACGACGCTCGGCCCGGGACCGGGGCAGGCGAGCGGCTGGGTCCGCGCGACCGCGGCCTTCTCCCGTCAGGCCGGCGCGGGCACGCGATGCGATTCGGGCCGCGTGCCGTTCGCCGTCGGCGCTACCAGTGCACGCCCTTCATGAGGTTCGCCATCGCGACCTGCTCCATCGAGGCCTTCTCGTTGGGGTCCTTCTCGCCGCGCGCGGCGGCCGAGTCGGGGAAGACCTTGTACGCCATGTGCAGGACCTGGTCGACGGCCTTGGGGGCCAGCGAGTAGGCCACCTCGCCGAAGGTCCCCAGGCGCGTGTTGATTTGCTTGGGCTTGGCCCGCAGCGCCTCGCACACCAGGTCGCCGGCCTCGTCGGGCGTGATGGTGGGGAACGAGTCGTACATCTTGGTCGGCGCGATCATCGCCGTGCGCACGAGCGGCATGTGGATGGTGGTGAAGGTGATCCCGTCGCCCACCACCTCCGAGCTGACCACGCGCGTCCACGCGTCGAGCGCGGCCTTCGAGGCGACGTAGGCGCTGAAGCGCGGCGGGTTGGTCTGCGCCCCGATCGAGGAGACGTTGACGATGTGCCCGGAGCCCCGCTCGCGCATGTGCGGTAGCAGCCCCATCGTCAGGCGGATGGCGCCGAAGTAGTTCAGCTGCATCGTGCGCTCGAAGTCGTGGAAGCGGTCCTGGCTGAGCGCGATCGACCGGCGGATCGAGCGCCCGGCGTTGTTGACGAGCATGTCGACGGACACGTGATCGTCGAGGATCTGCTTGACGAGGGCGTCGATCGACTCGAGGTCTGAGAGGTCGGCTGAGTAGACATACGCCGTGCCCCCGAGCGCCTCGATCTCGGCCTTGGCCTCCTCGAGCTTGTCCATCGAGCGCGCGACGAGCAGCGGGATGCCGCCGGCGGCCGCGATCTTCATCGCCGCCGCGCGACCGATGCCGCTCGAGGCGCCGGTGATGACGACGGTGCGCCCGTTGATGGCGGCCTCGAACGAGCGGTCCTTGTAGAGGTCGGGGTCGAGCTTGCGCTCCCAGTAGTCCCAGATGACCTCGGCGTAGTCCGCGAGTGGCGGAACCGCGATCGTGCTATCCGCCAGCGCGCGCTCGGTGTCGCGGGTGTCGAACTGCGCGGTGAAGGCAACGTGCCCGATGACCTCCTCGGGGATCCCGAGATCGGCGAGGATCGTGCCGCGCACGCCCTTGAGCGCCGGCAGCTGCAGCAGCAGCGAGCCCACACCCTTGGGCAGCGCGTCGGTCAGGCGCTTGTCGATCCGGATCACCATCTGGGGTGCGTGGGCGGCGCGGGCGAAGGTGTTGAGCACCTCGCCGGAGCGCTGCGACTTCGGCGCGCACAGGTGGAAGGTCTGCCCGTCGAGGCCGTCCTGATGGGCGATGTGGTCCATCGCCGCAGCCACGTAGTCGACGGGGACGATGTTGGTGAAGCCGAGCTCGAGGCCGACGAGCGGGAACCACTCCGGCAGCGCGTGGCGCGCCTTCTGGATCGCCTTGAAGAAGTAGTAGGGCCCGTCGATCTTGTCCATCTCACCGGTCTGGGAGTGACCGATGACGACGGCCGGGCGGTAGCTCCGCCACGGGACGCTCGCCTCCTCGCGTGCGATCTTCTCGGAGTCGAACTTCGTCTGGTGGTAGGACGAGGGCAGCTTCTGGCCCTCATCGAACATGTCCTCGCGGAAGAGGCCCTTGTGCAGGCCGGAGACCGCGACCGATGAGGCGTGATGCAGGATGCCGGCCTCGAGCGCGTTGGCCAGCGCCACCGCGTTGCGCGTGCCGGTCACGTTGGCGAGGTCGTTGGTCTCGCTGTCGGCCGTCATGTCGTAGCTGGCCGCGAGGTGAAAGAAGTGGTCGATGCTGCCTCGGTGCTCGTCGATCCACGCCTCCTCGACGCCGAGGCGCTCCTGCGTGAGGTCGCCGATCACCGCGGTGACGCGCTCGCCGCCGTCCCAGCTCTCCACGAGCTCCGCCAGGCGCTCCTTCGAGCTCTCGCGCACGAGCACGTAGATCTCGCCCTCGCGGTTGCGCAGCAGCTCCTGCACGAGGTGGCGGCCGATGAAGCCCGTGGCCCCGGTGACGAAATACCTCAACGCGTGCTCCTCCCTGGTGAACGGCAAGCCTATACGCCAGCGCCGGCGCCGCCGCGGCCCTCGCCGCCGGCGAAGCGGGCCGCGCCGGCGACCGCGTCGGCGAAGACCGCGGGGCCGGCCTGCGCCTCCAGCGCCAGCCCGTCGGCCAGCGGCAGGCCGAGCCCCTCGAGGGCGGCGCGGCGGTCGGCGAGCATCGTCTCCTGAGGGAAGCTCGCGAGGCCCTCGGCCATCTCCAGGGCGCGCGCGAGGTGCTCGCCGGCGGGCACCACCTCGGTCAGCAGGCCCATCGCCAGCGCCTCGTCGGCGCCGACGAGGCGGCCGGTGAGGATGAGGTCCAGCGCGCGGCCCATGCCGACGATGCGCGGCAGGCGCTGGGTGCCGCCGTCGATCAGCGGCACGCCCCAGCGGCGCTCGGGGAAGCCGAGCGTCGAGCCCTGCGCCGCCGATCGCGCAGGTCGCACCACAGCGCGAGCTCGAGGCCGCCGGCCAGGCACCAGCCGCCGATGGCGGCGATGGTCGGCTTGGTCGGCGTGCGGCGGGTGAAGCCGATGGGCCCGTCGGGGTCGTCGAGGCGCCCGGCGAAGGTCTCGATCGCCTTCAGGTCGGCGCCCGCGCAGAACGCTGACGCCGCCCGCGCCGGTGAGGACCAGCACCCGCGCGTCGTCGTCGGCCTCGAAGCGCCTCGACGCCCTCGAGCAGGCGCTCGGCCGTGGGCCCGTCGACGGCGTTGCGCCGGTGCGGACGGTCGATGGTGAGGACGGCGGCCGCGCCGACCCGTTCGTAGCGCACCTCGTCGGTCATGGCGCCGACCCTACAAACACGAACGTCCCGGGCAGGGAGAGTCCGGGACGCCGCGTGCCATCGACGAGGAGGGATCTCGTCTCACCACCAATGGTGGCCGCGGCCGCGGCGGGCGCTGTGAAGATCCGGCTACCAGCCGCCGCGCCAGGTCTGCTGTTCGCCGGCGAGCTCCTTGTGGACCTTCTTGCGGCGCTCCTTGCGCTTCTCCAGACGGCCCTGGAGCATGCTCATCAGGAAGACGAAGAGCGGGAAGAAGACGATGAGGATGAAGCCGGCGTTGGTGACGACCTTGTCGTTGGTCTCGCCCCACCAGCCCTCGCCGCCGTCGTGGGCGACCGCGGCGGGCGCGAGCACCAGCAGGGCGACGGCGGTCACGGGCAGCGCGGCGAGCAGACGCTTCATCGCCCTTCGCATCGTATAGAACGTGGACGCCATGGCGGCCCTGCAACGCGAGCGGCTCGACGCCGGGATCGAGGTCCTGCGACTCGATCGCCCTCAGGCGCGCAACGCGCTGGACTCCGCGACGCTGGCCGAGCTCGAGGCGGCGCTGGCCGAGCTGGCGGCGGACGCCGAGCTGCGCGTGCTCGTGCTCTCGACGACGACGACCCGCGCGCTGTGCGCCGGCGCCGACGTCGCGGAGGTCCTCGACGACGCCGGCGGCCTCGCGCGGATGCAGGCCTTCACGCGCGTCTACGCCGCCGTGGAGGCGTTTCCGGCCCCGACGGTGTGCGTGTGCGTCGGCAACGTGGTCGGCGCCGGCGCCGAGATCGCCGCCGGCTGCGACCTGCGCGTGGGCGCCGACAACCTCAAGCTCGCGTGGGCCGGCGCGCGGCTCGGCGTCCCGGTCGGCCCGGCGCGGCTGATCCCGCTGGTCGGGCTCGCCGCGGCCAAGGACCTCGTGTTCACCGGCCGCACGCTCGGCATGGCGCAGGCGCGCGCGCTCGGGCTGCTGCACCGCACGGCGCCCGCGGCGAGCGCGGAGGCCGCCGCGATCGCGCTGGCCCGCGAGCTCGCCGCCCACCCGCCGGAGGGGATGCGCCGGCTGAAGGCCATGTTCCGCGAGTTCACGGGCGCCGCCGCCCACGTCGCGCGCGAGAACGAGCTGCTGGTGGCGTGGCAGCGCACGGGCGCGGGGTTGCCGCACGGCGGGCTGCGGGGCGGCTGACGGTGCCCGCCAAGAGTCCCCTGGACCGCGTCCGCGAGCTGTGCCTCTCGCTGCCCGAGACCAGCGAGCGCCTCAGCCACGGCCAGCCGAGCTTCTTCATCCGCGAGAAGAAGACCTTCGTGATGTACCTCGACAACCACCACGGCGACGGGCGCCTCGCGCTGTGGCTGGCCGCGCCCGAGGGGATGCAGGAGGCGCTGGTCGAGGGCGCGCCCGAGCACTACTTCCGCCCGCCCTACGTCGGCCATCGCGGCTGGCTCGGCGTCCGCCTGGACCGCGCCCTGGCATGGGACGAGATCGCCGGCGCCATCGAGGACGCCTACCTCACCGTGGCCCCGAAGGGCCTGATCGAGGCCGCCGGTCTGGCGGATCGCCAGGACGCCGGGTAGCCGCACCAGGCCGGCCCGAACTCGTACTTACCATTCGTAAGCACCATGCCAGGAGCAATCGTCATCGGAGCCGGTCCCGGGATCGGGACCTCCGTCGCCCAGCGCCTGGCCCGCGAGGGCCTTGCCGTCGCCGTCCTCGCCCGCTCGCCGGCCACCGTCGACGCCGCGCTGGCGGCCCTCGCCGGCCTCGGTGGCGAGACCGTCGGCGTCACGGCGGACGTCACCGACGAGCCGGCCCTGCACGCCGCGCTCGACGAGGTGGTGGGTCGCCTCGGCGTCCCCGAGGTCCTGGTCTACAACGCGGCGCTGATCCAGTCGGACGTGCTCGGCGAGCTCACCGCGCAGCAGCACCTCGACGCCTGGGCCGTCAACGTCGTGGGCGCCATCAGCGCCGTTGCGCACCTCGCCCCCGCGATGGCGCAGGCGGGCCGCGGCACGATCCTGCTCACCGGCGGCATGCCCGAGCCGGTGCCCGACGTGACGAGCCTGTCGCTGGGCAAGGCCGGCGTCCGCGCGCTGACGGAGCTGGCGGCGCGCGCCTACGAGCCCTCCGGCATCCATGTCGCGACCGTCACCGTCGCGGGTGCCGTGGCGCCGGGGTCCGCGTTCGACCCCGACGAGATCGCCGAGCAGTACTGGCGGCTGCACACCCAGCCGCGCGGCGCCTGGGAGCGCGAGGTCCTCTACTCGGGGCCCGTCACCGCTGCCGCGGCGCGGCCGCCGCAGAGCGCAGGCTGAGCCGGCGTCATCCCAGCGAGTGGCCCTCACCCAACGCCTTGGCCACCAGATGGGCGCGGGAACGGGCGCCGAGTTTGGCCATGGCGTTGCGAACGTGGGTGCGCACCGTGGCGTCGGGGATGTGCAGATGCTCGGCGATCTCGGGTCCCGTCTCTCCGGCCGCCACCAGTTGCACGATCTCCCTCTCGCGCGGCGACAGGGTCGCGGTGGGCGTCGTCGGGTCGGGGTCGTGCCGGGGGTGGGGCCCCCAACGCGACGTGCTCGACGCGACGAACAGCACGCGCCGCTCGCCGGTGACGACCTCGGCGTGGCCCGCGTATTGCACGGTCACCGTGCTCCCGTCCGCGCACACAGGCGATGGCGCTCGCGCAGCGAGGCCAGCAGTCCCAGGCGCTCCCGAGGCCGGTCTCGCCGCTGAAGTCACGGCATGCGATCGTCGCTCGCCACTCCTCGGCCGTCAGAAGCGGGCCGCCGTCGACGAACAAGTGTACGTCCGGCGCTCGCGCCGGTGCGGGCTATTCCTCGGGCGGCTCTCCGGCGATGACGCCGAAGGTCGCGCCGTGCGGATCGGCGACGACCGCGAAGCGCCCCACGCCCTCCATCTCGTGCGCGGGCCCCAGCGCGCTGCCACCGAGCTCCTGGACCTTGGCCACCGACGCGTCGCAGTCCTCGACCGAGAAGTAGGTCAGCCAGAAGGCGGGCACCTCGTCTGGCACTCCGGACGGCGTGGCCATGGCGCCCGCGATCCCCGTGTCACCGACGTTGAAGACCGTGTAGGTCATCCCGCCGAAGTCCTGGTCGTCGGGCTGCCAGCCGAACACCGCGGCGTAGAACGCCTTGGCGCCCTCGACGTCGCGGGTCTGCAGCTCGTTCCAGTTGATCGCGCCCGGCTCGTTGACGAGCTCGGCGCCGGTGTGGCGGCCCGCCTGCCAGGCACCGATCATCCCGCCGGCCGGATGCGCGAAGACGGCCATGCGCCCGGCGTCCATGACGTCCATGGGTCCGAAGAGGACGCTGCCGCCGGCCGCGCTGACGCGTGCCGCCGCGGCGTCGGCGTCGTCGGTGGCGACGTAGACCGACCAGATCGGAGGCTGGTTCTCGTCCTGGACCGGCGAGAGCCCCGCGACGTTGCGGCCTCTCAGCGTGAACATCGCATAGCCGCCGGTCTCCTCGGCCGGGCCGGCGTCCTGCGCGTCCCAGCCGAAGAGGCCGGCGTAGAAGCGCTTGGAGGCTTCGACGTCGGGGCTGGAGAGGTCGGCCCAGCTCGGTACGCCGGGCTCGTAGGAGGTGCGCTCGCTCATGGCACCGATGGTGCCAGCTTGCGCAGGAAGGGGACAACCGTCTGCAGGAAGCGGTTGCGGTCGGGCGCCGCGGTCAGGGGGTCCAGGTGGCTCTCGGTGGCCGACGCGTCGACGAGCACGGAGCGCCCGCGCGGGACCTGCGAGCCGGCGATGAAGCGCTTGGCGCCGCGCAGGACGGCGCCGTGGGTCAGGTCGGTCTGCAGGGCGTAGAGCGGAAGGTCGACGCCCGGGCGGTGGAACGGGCGCAGCTTGAGGTAGTCGGTCTGGGCGTTGCGCTTGAGGGCGTTGGCGGCGTCGACGTCGATGCTGAGCTTGGCCGGGAAGTACCACTCGCTCGCGTTGGCGGGCTCCTGGCCGAAGGTCTGCGCCAGGCGCTCGATCGGCGTCACCTCGCCGTCGACCCAGTCGCCGTTGGGCCCCAGCGTCCCGGCCTGCACGTGGATGAGCGCGAGCGCGGCGGGCGAGGTCGAGGCGTCGAAGGCGTAGCCGAAGAGGCCGCGGTTGGTGGCCGGGATCGGCGGCTTGAACTGCGCCGGCAGCAGCGGGAAGGACTGCGCGATCGCAGGGGCGGTCGGCTCCTTCAGGACGGCCAGCGCACCGACCTCGCTGAAGACGCCGGCCGCCCACGGGAGCTTGAGCCCGAGGAGGTCCACGAACGGCCCGTTCGTGTCGAGCGCCTTGACGGCCTTCTTCGTGGCCGCGAGGTCGGGGGTGGAGAACGAGCCCAGCAGCCCGCCGTCGATGAGCACGAGGCCGTCGAGGTCCTTGTAGCCCGGTCGGCCGTTGAAGTCCCAGCTCGCATAGGCGACGGTCATCGACGCGCCCAGCGAGTGCCCGCCGAGGATCACGCGCTTGCCCTGGCGCTTCGCGCTGAGCACGACGCGGCGCACGTCCTGCAGCGTCAGCGACAGGCCCCACTGCTTGGCGAACGCGAACTGCGCCGGATCGAGCGGCTGGAAGTGCGGCTGGATCGCCGGGTTCGCGAGCCAGCCGAGGTAGTAGTCGAAGGCCTGCTGGACGCTGATGCGCCCGGCGAGCGCGTCGGCGAAGGTCGCGGTGTCCTCCAGCGCCTGCGAGCGGCGGTCCAGCGCCCACACCTGCAGGCCCGGCACGCGCTTGACGATCTCGCGCGCGTCGAGCGTGAAGTCGCCCGCGCCGCCGTAGTAGCCCGGCATGAGCACGAGCACGCGCTTGGCGCTCTTGGGCCCGAACTTCGTGACGAAGACCTTGTCGTACTTCGACGGGCCGGGCCCGGGAGCGCCGGGGATCGTGGTCACCGTCTCGGCTGCTGCGGCGGGGCCGGCGAGCATGACCGCGAGGACCAGCCCGATCAGTCCGGATCGCATGGCGGCGCAACCTACCATGGGGGGTGTGGCGGTCCTCATCGCATCCGATCTGAGCAAGGACATGGCCGGCGAGCCCCTGCTGCGCGGCGTCTCGTTCAAGCTCGAGCGCCGCGAGCGCATGACCATCGCCGGGCGCAACGGCGCGGGCAAGACGACCCTGCTGCGGATGCTGTCGGGCGAGACGTCGATCGACGGCGGCGAGCTGGCGCTGGCCAAGGGCACGCGCATCGCGCTGCACGACCAGCGCCCGCCGCGCGAGCGCGACCTCAGCCTCCGGGATTACGTTCTCAGCGGCTGCCGCGAGCCGCTGGAGCTCGAGGCCGAGCTGCAGCGCCTCGAGCACGCGATGGCCGCAGGGCGACGAGACGGCGATGAACCGCTACGCCGGCGTGCAGGCGCGCTTCGAGGCCGCCGGCGGCTACGGCTGGCGCGAGCGCGCGCGCTCGGTCGTCCACGGCCTGGGCTTCATCGACGACGACCTCGACCGCCCGCTGAGAACGTTCTCCGGCGGCCAGCTCACGCGCGCGTCGCTGGCCCGCGCGCTCGCCGCCCAGCCCGACCTGCTGCTGCTCGACGAGCCCACCAACCACCTCGACATCGAGTCGCTGGAGTGGCTCGAGCAGACGCTGCTCGAGCTCGACGCCGCCATCGTCCTCGTGGCCCACGACCGCTGGTTCCTGGAGACCGTCGGCACCGCCGTGCTCGAGCTCGAGGCCGGCCGCGCGCGCTTCTTCGACGGCACCTGGCACGCGTGGCGCAAGGAGCAGGCCGCGCGCGAGCTGGCCCTCGGGCGCGCGATCGAGAAGCAGCAGGCCGAGATCGAGCGCATGGAGCGCTTCGTCGAGCGCTTCCGCTTCAAGGCGACCAAGGCGCGCCAGGCGCAGGATCGCCTGAAGAAGCTCAACAAGATCGAGCGCATCGAGCGCGACCCGCGCGACGGGCGCTCGCTGGCCTTCGCGTTCAAGAAGCCCGAGCGCTCCGGGCGCGTGATCTTCGAGCTCGACGACGGCCGCCTGCAGGTCGGGGCCGATCCGCCGCGCGTCCTGCTCGCCGACGCCGAGCTGTGGCTCGAGCGCGGCGAGCACGTCTCGCTCGTCGGCCCCAACGGCACCGGCAAGACGACGCTCATCCAGGCGCTCGTCGGCGAGCGCCCGCTCGACGGCGGGCGGCTGCGGTCGGGTCACAACGTCAAGGTCGGCTACCTCAGCCAGCACGCCGAGGAGCTCGAGGGCGACGACGCGCGCACCGTGCTCGAGGCGGCGGTCAAGCGCACCGGCCTGCCGCCCAACCAGGCCCGCGCCCTGCTCGGGCGCTTCCTGTTCAGCGGCGAGGAGGTCGACAAGCCGCTCGACGGGCTCAGCGGCGGCGAGCGCCGGCGCCTGTCGCTGGCCATCCTCGTGCAGTCGGGCTCCAACGTGCTGATCCTCGACGAGCCCACCAACCACCTCGACCTCGAGTCGCGCGAGGCGCTCGAGGACGCGCTGCAGGCCTTCCCGGGCTCGCTGATCCTCGTCACCCACGACCGCGCGCTGCTCGACGCCGTCGGCACGCGCACGATCGCCGTCGAGGACTACGCGCTGCGCTCCTACGTCGGCGGCTGGGCCGAGTACGCCCGCGTGCGCGAGGAGCGCAAGGCGATGGGGCTGTCGCCGTCGTCGGCCCCCGCGCCGGTCACCAACGGCGCGCCGCGCGCCAAGGAGCCCGCGGCCAAGGCCAGGCCGGAGAAGCCCAAGCCCGACGGCCCGTCGAAGAACCGCGTCCGCGAGCAGGCGCGCCTGGAGCGCGCCGTCGTGCAGGCCGAGGCGGCGCTGGCGGCGGTCGAGGAGGAGCTGGCCGACCCCAAGGCGTGGGCCACGAAGTACGAGACGGCGAAGTCGACCGCCCGCCACACGGCGGCCAAGCGCGCCGTCGAGGAGGCCTACGAGGCGCTCGAGGCGTTCGAGGCGAAGGTCTAGATGCTGCGCCGCGAGCTGCCCGGCGGCTACGCCCTGCGCCTGCTCGAGGAGTCCGACGCCGACGAGCTCTTCGCGCTGATCGACGCCAACCGCGAGCACCTCGGGCCGTGGATGCCGTGGGTGCAGAGCGACCGCGAGCCCGCCGACGTGCTGCCGTTCATCCGCGTCACGCGCAAGCAGATCGCCGACAACGACGGGCTGCAGACCGCGATCGTCGACCCCGGCGGGCGGATCGTCGGGGTGATCGGCTTCCACCACGTCGACTGGCTGAACCGCAAGACGAGCATCGGCTACTGGCTCGCGGCCGGCGAGCAGGGACGCGGGACGATGACCGAGGCCGTCCGCGCGCTCGTCGACCACGCGTTCGCCACCTGGAAGCTCAACCGCGTGACGATCCAGGCGGCGGTCGAGAACGCGCGCAGCCGTGCCATCCCCGAACGCCTCGGGTTCCGCGAGGAGGGGGTCATGCGCGAGGTCGAGCGCATCGGCGACCGCATGCTCGACGAAGTGGTCTACGCGATGCTCGCCGCCGACTGGCCGGGCGCCTAGCCGGCGGTGTCCGCGTCGCGGTGCACCGCGACGCCCGCGATCACGAGCGCCACGCCCACCGCCTCGACCGCGCTGGGGAGCTGGGCGAGGACGACGACGCCGATGACCGTCGCCATCGCCGGCAGCAGCGCGACCATGAGCGCGTAGGTCGAGCGCGACATGCGCGCCATCGCGAGCTGATCGGTCACGTAGGGGATGACCGAGGAGGAGACGCCCACCCCGATGCCCGCCGCGATGGCGACCGGGTCGCGGAAGGCGGGCACCGCGCCCCACACGCCGATCGGCGTCGCCACCACGGCGGCGATGAGCATCGCCATCCCCAGCAGGTCGATCCCGGGGACGGAGCCGTTCTGGGCCGCGCGGTGGCTGACCACGATGTAGGCGGCGAAGAGCGCGGCGTTGACGAAGGCGAAGGCGACGCCGAGCGGGTCGCCCTCGAGCGCGACATCCGTCAGCAGGTAGACCCCGGGGATTGCCAGGGCGAGCGCGCCGAGGTTGCGCGGGGTGCGGGCGCCGAAGGCGGCGAGGACGATGACCGGCAGGAACTCGATCGCCGCGACGGTGCTCAGCGGCAGGCGGTCGATGGCGAGGTAGAAGCAGCTGTTCATCGCCGCCAGCACGGCGCCCCAGACGAGCAGCAGTCGCCAGGCGCCGTGCACGCTGCGCCAGGGGCGCCGCCACAGCGCGAAGATCACGGCCGCCGACGCGATCCGCAGCCACGCGACGCCGAGCACGTCGACGCGGGCGAAGAGGAGGACGGCGAAGGCCGGGCCCAGGTAATGGAAGATCGCGCTGACCACGAAATAGGCCTCCGGCGGCGTGGTCTGCGTGAGGCGACGGCGGGTGGCGGTTGACGCGATGGCCATGACAGGTATGGTCAATGGGATCAGCGCGCGATTCCATGGACTATCGAAGGAGTTCTGAGGCTATGGCCGTGGAACCGAACGGCTTGGACGAGATCAACCGTCGTTTGCTCGAAGAGCTCCAGCGCGATGGCCGCGTGGCCTTCGCCGAGCTCGGGCGCCGCGTCGGGCTGTCGGCGCCGGCGGTGGCCGAGCGCGTGGGGCGCCTCGAGCGCGACGGGGTCATCACCGGATACCGCGCGGTCGTCGATCCCCAGGCGATCGGCTTTCCGCTGGCCGCGGTGGTGCGCGTGCGGCCCTTCGCGCGCCAGATCCACAAGATCCCCGAGCTCGCCGAGCGCACGCCCGAGGTCGTCGAGTGCGAGCGCATCACGGGCGAGGACTGCTTCCTGCTGCGCCTGCACGTGCGCGCGATCGACGACCTCGAAGCGGTGCTCGACAACTTCACGCCGTACGGGCAGACGACGACCTCGATCGTCCATTCCTCGCCGGTGCCGCGGCGGGCGCTGCCGCTGGAGCAGCCGGTCCAGTAACCGCCTGTTCACCACGAGGTCACCGCAGCGCAACACGACGCGCGACCCCGCTGGCGAACCATGACGCAGGATGCACGACCGCCTCGGCCTGAACCTGCACCGCGACGCCTGGCCGACGGCACGCGTGCTGGCCGCCCACGAGGAGGCGGGCCTGACCTGGCTTCAGGTGCACACGCCCCCGCGCGCGATGCTGGTCGATCGCGCGCGCACCGGGCGGCACGCCCGGGCGCTGCGCACCGCGCTCGACACGAGCTCGCTGCGCCTCGTCCTGCACGCGCCCGACGATCTCAGCGCGGGGACGGTCGACGAGGATCGCGCCTTCGCCGGGCTCCTCGACTACGCCGCGGAGGCGGGCGCCGAGCTCGTCGCCTACCACGGCCTGAACTTCGTGGACGGCGGCGGTCCCGACCGCCCGCGCGCCCGCGAGCGCGCTCGCCTCGAGGAAGGCTCCCTCCTCGGCCACCTCCAGCGGGCGCACACGCTTGGCGTGAAGATCGCCATCGAGAACCTGGCCCCGGTGCACCCGGGGCCGCCGCGCCTGTGCCATGACCCGCTGGCCGTGCGCGACCTCGTGCGCCGGCTGGGCTCGCCGGCCGCCGGGATGCTGCTCGACCTCGGCCACCTGCATTCGACCACCGGCTGCGCCGGCGGTGCCCGCGGCCGAGGCGTCGCACAGCGACCTCGCCCTCGTCGCCGCCGCGGTGGCGCCTGACGTCGTGCTCTTCCATGTCCACGACAACCTCGGCGTGCGCCGACGCGACATCGACGCCCCGGGCATCGACCCCCTCAAGCTCGACCTGCACCTGCCGCCCGGGCGCGGCTCGCTGCCGTGGGGCCGCGTGGCCGCCGTGCTGCGCGAGCATGGCGCTCCGCTGCTGCTGGAGGTCGAGCCGTCCCAGCGCCCGGCGCTGCCCGAGCTGACCGCTGGGCTGCTGCGCGCGCTGGCCACGCCGCCGCTGCGCGCGGTGGCTTAGCCCGGCCCGACCGCTCAGGCCGCGGCGGCCAGACGCAGCGGGCGCGCGCCCGCCGCCTGCACGAGCGCGGCGAACAGGGCCCGGTGCGCTGCGAGTTCGGTCAGCGTCTCGGCGTGCCACTGGACGCCGAGCACGAGCGTGCGCGTGCGGTCCTCGATGGCCTCGGCCGTGCCGTCGGGCGCCCGGGCCACGATCCGCAGGCCGGCACCGGTGACGTCGACGGCCTGGTGGTGGAAGGAGTTGACGTCGAGCGCCTCGCCGGCGCTGGTGATCGCTGCCAGCATCGAGTCGGCCGCGACGCTGACGCGCTGCGTGGTCACGGTGGCCTGCTCGGCCTGGCGGTGGCCGTCGACGTGCTGATGCAGCGTCCCGCCGCGCGCGACGTTGAGCGCCTGGGCGCCGCGGCAGATGCCCAGCAGCGGTAGCCCGCTCGCGTCGGCGGCGCGGGCGACGGCGAGCTCGAAGGTGTCCACGCCCAGCTGTGTCGGGCCGAGCCGCGGATCGCGCGTCGGCGCGCCGTAGGCGATCGGGTCCAGATCGGGCCCGCCCGCGAGGCAGATCCCGTCCAGGCGCTCCACGAGCTCCGGCACGGCGGCGAGGTCGACCGGCGCGAGGATGACGGGGATCCCGCCGGCGGCCTCGATCGCGCGAAGGTAGGTGGTCCCGAGCATCGCCTCGGCGTGCGGCGCGGCGCCGTCGCGCTGCAGGGTCGCCAGCGTGCCGGGGCGCAGCTCCGAGGTGGTGACGCCGATGAGAGGACGCATCTCCCTATTTGTCGGCCATCTGCGGGGAAAGTTGCATATCCCGTTGGATGAATCGCGCGCGCTCACGATCGCCCTGATGTCCAACCTGCAACGGATGACGGCCGGGAAGTTGCGCTCGCCAGGGTGGCGAGATCGTCCACCCCCGACGGCGCGCGGGCACCCTGGGGTGGGTGTTCACGGGCGCGCGCGTGCCCGACCGTCGGGACATGCCCGCATCGCTCACCCGCCGAGACCTCCTGGGCGGTGGCGCGCGCCTCGCCGCCGGCGCCGCGCTCGCCGCACCGGCGCTGCGCCTCGTCACCGCTCCGGCGCGGGCGGCGGCCGCCACGGGCGCCGGCCCGGGGCTCACCGAGGCCGGCTACTGGGCCTTCGTGGACCCGATCGCCGAGCGCATGGACCACCTGTGGGACGCGGGCGATCGCTGCTATCGCGTCGGGGGCGAGGCCGAGTCCGCGATCAACGCCGCACTGCTCACGATCCACGCGGTGGCCGCCCTGCGCGCTCACGGCGGTGCCGCCCGCGCGGACGCCCGCGGCCGCGCGCTGGCCGGCCGGATGTGCGAGTCGCCGCCGTGGAGCGAGCGCTCCCACGCCACGCGGCCCGACAAGATGTTCCACGTCGGTGGTTGGCTGTCCAGCGTGCGCTCGGCCGGCGCGGGGATGGAGAAGTCCGTCGACCCGAAGGTCGCCGAGGGGCTGGCCTGCGCGTGGCGGGCGCGCGACGTGCTGGGGATCGAGGCCGCCGAGGCGCAGCGCATGGCCTCGCTCGTGCAGCGCTGTGCGCACGGCGCGTTCTTTCGCTACCCCAACGTCCGCCTCAACCAGATCAACTGGAACGCCGAGGTCTTCGCCCACGCGGCGACGATGACGGGCGACACCTCGCTGCTGCGCCGCGACTACTACCTGCACATGCGGCGCTTCGTGGCCGGCGTGCACCGGCCCTGGCTGGCCGACCACCGCGCGCGCCCGTGCTACGGGGGCTCGACCAACCTGGGCCCGGGCTACCGCTTCAACTACCTGACCACCCGCCCGCCCGGAGACGCCTTCAACCTCGACTCCGCCGAGTACGCGAACATCACCGTGCACTTCCTGCTCTGGTACGCGCGGGCGCGCGCCGCGGGCATGCCGGCGCTGCCGCGCGGCGACCGCGAGGTGCTGAGGGCCTGGGTCGAACGGGTGCTGCTCGGCTACTGGACCCACAGCGGCTTTCTCAACTGGGACTCGGGCCTGGGCCTCAAGCGCTGGCAGATCGGCAAGACCTTCGCCTTTGCCCAGCAGGGGCTGCTGGCCATCGCGCGCGCCGACGACTTCCACGCCCGCCCCGAGTTCGGCGCGTGGGCGAAGTACTTCTTCGATCGTGGCCTGGCCCTCTACACGCGCTGGGCCGAAGAGGAGGGTGGCGGGACGCTCGCGCCCGCCTGGCTGAACGGCGTCCGTGCCGAGGTCGGCGGTGGCGACGCGAGCAAGATCCTCTTCGGCGCGCGCATGGCGGCCAACGCCGCGCGCGCCATCGACCTCGGCCTGGGCGAGCGTCCCGCACAGCAGCCGCCGCCGGTCTACGCCTACGACCCCGACATCGGGCGCCTGGCCGTCTCGACGCCGGCCTACTCGACGGCGGTGCTGGCCGCCAACCACGGCGCCGTCGGCTATGGCGGCATCGAGCTCGCCCGCCTCTACGACGCCGACGGCCGGCCGGTGGCGACGATCGGCGGCCGGCCGCCTGCGGCATTCGGCGTCGTGGTGCGCGACGTCGCGAACCGCACGCTGCTGGCCTCGCAGACCAGCCGCCTGCAGCCGAGCCTGGCCGATCCCCCGCTGCGCCTGACGCGCGCGCCGCGCGGCACCGGGCACGTGGTCGCGCATCCGCGCCACGCGTACGCCGCGCCGTTCCAGCGCCTCGACGCCCGCGGCGTCGTGGCGGCAGGCGATGTCCGTGTCCTCACCGTGCATCGCTTCCGTGCCGAGTACGTCGAGACCGCGTGGACCGTGACGTCGGCCGGGCACGCGCGTCGCAGTGTCGACGTGCTCTTCCCCGCGTGGACGGGCGCGGCGCAGATCGACGCCGTCCTGCACGACGGCACACGGGCGACGCTCGGCCGCGGCCCGGTCTCGCTCGCGCGGGTGGCCTGGTTTCACCTGCGCGGCGAGCACAGCGGCTACGTGGTGGTCGTGGCCGACCGGACCGCGATGCACGCCACCGCGCGCACGCTGGGCACCGCGCCGCAGCGCTACGAGCCGCGCCCCGGATCCACCTTGGCGCTGCGCCTCGTGCGCGCCGCGCGCTTCCGCCGGCGCACGCTCACCGCGCGCATCGCGCCGGCGCGCGACGCCGGCGAGGCCGCCCGCGTGGCGGCGGCGCTGGGCGCCCGCTGATCACTTTGCCCTCAGCCAGCGCAGGCCCAGGCGACCTTGGCCGCCGACGACCAGGACACCCCGGACGGCCACGACCAGGTAGCCGGCGGCCGCGAGCTTCGGGAACACGAAGATCCCGGCGAGGATCGCCGCGGCGTAGAGCAGGGCGCTCAGCGACGCACGCCATCCGCGCTCGGCCGGCGGCGCGGGCGCGGGCGCGTCGGATGGCTGGGTCACGGCCAGGTCCGGTTGCGAATCGGCGTAGCGAATGCCGGCGCGCAGCAGCAGCTCGATGACGAGCGCGACGAGGCCGTAGAACGCCACCGCGACGCGCTCGGCCTGGTCGGACGCGTGGAACGACTGGGCGAGCACCGCGGTGGGGAAGGGCAGGAAGGCCGCGGCCATCAGGAGCAGCAGGTTGAGGCGCAGCATCACGGGGTCGATGAAGCGCAGGCGGGTGAAGAGGTCGTGGTGGGCGATCCACAGGCTGCCGACGGTCAGGAAGCTCGTCACGTACGCCAAGTAGGCCGGCCACTCGTCGACCAGCGCGCGACCGAGATGCTCGAAGTCCGACGGGGCGACCTTGATCTCGAGCACCAGGAGCGTGATGGCGATGGCAAAGACGCCGTCACTGAAGGCCTCGACGCGGTTGGTCTCCCAGCGTGGCGGCGCGTGCTCGTGCCGCACGTCGGTCATGAGCCCCATCGTCGATCACGTGGCGGACGACCTCGCATCACCCCGGCGGGTGCATCGCGCTAGCGCTCGCTGAAGGTCACGTCCGCCCGGCCGTGCGCCGACCAGCGCCCGCGCCGCCAGCGCACGACGGTCCCGTCGGCCAGCCGCGCGAGGGCGTGGCCGCAGCGTGGCTCGCCCCACAGCGTCGCGTGCAGCGGCGCGTCGCCCTCCCCGAGGCCGGTGCGCACCGAGGCGGCGGGGTGGGTGACGACGATCGCCCCCGCCCGCACCCAGACCGGGATCGCGTGCAGCGGCGCCGGCGCCGCCACCTCGCGCCCGCCGCGCACGCGCGCGCCCGACCAGGCCTCGATCCAGTCGCCCGGCGGCAGCCAGGCGTCGCGCTCGCGCGCGCCCTCCTCGACGACCGGCGCGACCCACAGCGAGGGCCCGAACCCGAAGGCGTCGGCGACCTCCCAGCCGCCGGGGTCCAGCAGCGAGGCGGGGCGCACGATCGGCGGCCCGCCGCGCGCCGCGCTGGCCGCGGCGGCGCGCAGGTAGGGGTTGAGCATCTCGTGCAGCAGGACGTAGCCGCGATAGAGCTCGAGGGTCTCGGGGTCGTAGGTCCAGGGCTCCTGCTCGAGGCGGCCGTGGGCCTGCATGAGCGCCGTGAAGCAGCCGAGCTGCACCCAGCGCACGAGCAGCTCCTTCGGGCAGCGCTCCACGCCGCGGTGGCCGAGGTAGCCGCCGACGTCGTGCGACCAGTTCGAGAAGCCGCTGCCGGCGGCCGCGATGGTGCAGGACACGAGCGTGCGCAGCGACCAGAAGTCCGACAGCTGGTCGCCCGCCCACAGCACGCCGGTGGCCTGCTGGCCGCTCCACCCGCTGCGCCCGAAGAGCACGCCGCGGCCGGGGCCGTGCGCCTCGTCGAGCGCGCGCTGCATCGAGCGCCGGTACAGGCCCCCGTAGCGCCACGCGGTCTGCGCCCCGGTCGTGCCGTCGGCGAAGCGCAGGTCCTCGCCGACGTAGTAGCCCTCGCCGTCGTCGGCCTTGATGCCCTCCACGCCCAGGCGCAGCGCGCGCACGGCCTGTGCGCGCCACCACGCCTCGGACTCCGGGTCGGTGAAGTCGACGAGCGAGCCGGTGCCCATCCACCAGCGCGCGACGTGCGCCTCGCCGTCGGCGCCGCGGACGAAGAAGCCGGCCCGCCCACCCTCCTCGTAGTTGGGCGCGGGCGCGCGGTGCAGGCGCCGCGAGCCGGGGTCGGGCGGGATCTGGCCGTCGAGCGACTCGAGGTTGACCCACGGCGTGACCCACACGACGGTGCGCACGCCGGTCGCGCGCCAGCGCGCGACCATCCCGGCGAAGTCCGGGAACTGGTGCGGATTGGGCTCCCAGGTGTTGTATTGCGTCTCCCAGGGCGAGTCGAGGACGATCGCGTCGAGCGCGATGTCGTGCCAGCGGCAGCCGTGGACGTCCTCCTCGGCGTCCTCCTGGTGCGCGTAGACGTCGCGCGACTTCCAGAAGCCGTAGCCCCATGCCGGCAGCAGCGCGGGCAGACCGGTGAGGCGGACGTAGCGGCGCAGGCGGGCGACGGGCGTCGGGTCGGTGAGGACGTGCAGCCGCAGCGGGCCGGCCACGCCGCGCGTGGACACCCGGGTCGGCTCGTCGAGCTCGAAGCGCGTGCCGTTGGCGTAGGTCTCGCACCAGAGCGCGTAGCCGCGGCTGGACTGCAGGAACGGCGCGGGCGCGTAGTCGCCCTGCGGGATACCGCCGAGCTCGCGCATGTCGGGCGGGCACTCGGGGCCCGTGTAGGCACGATCGGCGCCGAGCTGGATCGAGCGCCCGGCGTGGTCGACGCGCAGCGCGTGGCGAGCGCCCAGCCCGGCGAAGCGCTCCTCCGCGCGCGCGTCCCACTCCATCGCCAGGCGCAGCGGAACGCCCTCGGCCGCGAGCTCGAGCACGAGGTGCTCGGGGCCCACGAGCTCGATGCGCAGCTGCGCCTGGCGTCCGCCGTTGAGCCGCAGGTCGATCACCCCGCTGCGCTCGTCCGCAGCGCTGATCGTGGCGGCCACCGCGTGCTCGGGGAAGCCCCGGCGCTCGTCGGCGATGACGCCCTCGGTGACCTGCACGAAGCGGTCGCGCACTTCGCCCTCGCACGCCCACACGGTCAGGCCGCGCAGGAGCCGGCGGCCGGCGCGGCGCACGTGGATGCGCAGCGGCGCGAGGGTGATCTCGACGCTGAGGCCGCCGTGCGCGAGCACGCGGTCGCCGGAGGCGGTGGCGCTCATGGCTGCGGTTTTCCACGGCGGGCGGGGTGGCGCGGTGACCAGGTGGTGAACGGGTCGTCCGCGCGGCGTTTGCGGCGATGCGCCGCGCAAACAGCGGCATCGAGGGAAGGGAGTGTGCCCGGGCGCGGGCGCCTACGGTCGTCCTCGCCGCGAACTGCTTCGGTTTGTGTGCGGTTTCCGGACACAAACCGAAGCAGTTCAGGAATCGCCCACTCCCAGGGGTCCGCCCGCGCCTCGACCGCCGCTGGCTCGCTTCCCCTCGATGCGGCAGTTTGCGCCGCGCAGCGCCGCCCACCGCCCGCGGCAGACCGCCCACCGCACGTTCACAGCCCAATCACACCATCTTCCCGAGCGCTTCACAGAAATCGCGTCTTTGCAGGGGAATCTGCTCCAACGAGATGAACGTTCGCGCCACGAGCAGGGCCGACCTGCATTGCCACTCGACCGCCTCGCAGCTCTCCAAGCTCGGGGTCCAGCGCGCGCTCGGGTTGCCCGAGTGCGCCACGCCGCCCGAAGAGGTCTACGAGCTGGCCAAGCGTCGCGGGATGGACTTCGTGACGATCACCGACCACGACACGATCGCCGGCGTCCAGCAGATCGCCGATCGCCCCGACGTGTTCGTCTCCGAGGAGCTGACGGCCTGGTTCAAGGGCGAGCCCCAGGCGGTGCACGTCCTCTGCTACGGCATCACGGCCGACGACCACGACTGGCTGCAGGCGCACGCCGACGACGTCGAGCAGGTCGCCGAGTACCTGCACGAGCGCGAGATCGCCTGCGCGCTCGCCCACCCGTTCTACGCCGTCGAGGCGCCGCTGACGCCGCGCCACCGCCGCCGCCTGGCGCAGCTCTTCGGCGTCTGGGAGACGCGCAACGGCTCACGTGCGCGCGAGCTCAACGCGCCCGCCGCCGTCTACGTCGAGACCCACGGCGGCACCGGGGTCGCGGGGTCCGACGACCACGCCGGCATCGACATCGGCCGGACGTTCACCGAGACGCCGATCGCCCACACCTGGCACGAGCTCCTCGGTCACGTGCGCGCCGGCCGGGCGGCCGCGCGCGGCGAGCAGGGCAGCGCCGCCAAGTGGGCGCACAGCGCGATGGCCCTGGCCGTGCGCGCGCTGGGCCGCAGCGAGGGCGCGGCCGCGGTCGACCCCCGCGCCGTGCTGACCATGGTCGAGCGCGTGATGCGCGAAGGAGATGTCAGGCGCGGCGCCGTCGGCGCGGACCTCGGGCCCGACGACGCCCGCGCGCTGCTGCACGCGTGGCTGGAGGCCATCGACCTGCGCCTCGGCGAACGCGAGCTGCTCGCGCTCCTGCAGCACGAGGACTTCAGCCACGCCGACCTCTTCCGCCGCGCCCGGCGCGCCCACGAGCGCAAGCTCACGAGCGCGGTCGACGGCGTCCTGGCCGCCACGACCACGGGCGGCGACCTCGGCGCCGCCGCGGCCGGCCTCTTCGACGCCTGCGTCGCGGCGATCCCCTACGCGCCGGCGGCCGCCTTCCTGGGCCGCGAGAAGGGCAAGCTCGTCCAGCACGAAGGCGACCCGCTGCGCGTGGCGCTGGTGGCCGACGGGGTCGGCGGCATGCACGGCGTCACCCACACGCTCGACGAGATCCGCGAGCGTGGCGTGCCCGGCTTCGAGGTCGAGGTCGTCGGCACCGACGCCAACGTCGACCGCCGGCTCAGCGCCGTGGCCGAGGTCGACATCCCCTTCTACGCCGGCCTGAAGGTCGGCGTGCCGTCGCTGCCGGCGATCGTCGAGGCGCTGGCCGAGGGCCGGTACGACCTCGTGCACCTCTGCAGCCCCGGCCCGGCGGGAGTCGCCGCCGCCGTGATCGCCCGCGTCATGGAGGTGCCGGTGCTCGGCTCCTACCACACCGAGCTGGCGGCCTACGCGGGCCTGCGCGCGGCCGACCCCAAGCTCGAGTTCATCGCCCGGGCGGCCATCGCCGCCTTCTACGGCCAGTGCAACGTCGTGCTCAGCCCGAGCCCCGCGTCCGACGAGGTGCTGCGCGGCATGGGCATCGACGCCGAGCGCATCGGGCGCTGGGACCGCGGCGTCGACATCGCCCGCTTCTCGCCCGCCAAGCGCGACACGAAGCTGCTCCCGGGCGAGCTCAGCGTCCTCTACTCGGGCAGGCTGACCCGCGAGAAGGGGGCCGACCTCCTGGCCGACGCCTTCCTCGCCGCCCGCGAACGCGACCCGCGCCTGCACCTGTGCCTGGCCGGCGGCGGCCCCGAGGAGGACCTGTTGCGCGAGCGCCTCGGCGAGCACGCGACCTTCCTTGGCTGGCTGGAGGGCGAGGCGCTGGCCCGCGCCTACGCGAGCGCCGATCTCTTCCTCTTCGCCAGCCGCACCGACACCTTCGGGCAGGTCCTGCTCGAGGCCCAGGCCAGCGGGCTGCCGGTCGTGGCGGTGGCCGAGGGCGGCCCGTGCTCGATCGTCGAGGACGCGGTCACCGGCCTGCTGCGCCCGGCCGACGCCGGGGCGCTCGCCGGCGCGGTGCTCGAGCTGGCGGGAGCGCCTCTGCTGCGCGAGCGCCTGGCGCAGCGCGCCCTGGAGGCGGTGCGCGAGCGCACGTGGGAGCGCGCGCTGACCCGCCTCGCCGACGGCTACCGCCGCGCCCTGGGCGAGCGCCCGGCGGCGGGGGCGCGGCGTGCCGCCTAGGTCACTCCGGCTCGTCGATGGGGCGGCTGCGCAGCCGCCCGACCGTCTCGCGCTCGGCGCGCCGGCACGCGACGGGCGGCAGCCCGCGCAGCACGAGCTCGAGGTCGGCCACCACGAGCCGGCCGATGGCCTGGAAGGCCTCGGGCATGCCGCCGGTGCGGTGGGGCGAGAGCAGCAGCCCCTCGACCGCGCGCGCCGGGTGGTCGGGCGGGACGGGCTCGCGCGGCCAGACGTCGACCGCGGCCCGCAGGCGCCCGGCGGCGGCGAGCTCGACCAGCGCGTCGAGGTCGACCACGGCGGCGCGGCTCATCACCAGCAGCGCGGCGCCGTCCTGCAGCAGCTCGAGCTCGCGCCGTCCGAGCATCGCCGCGTTGTCCGTCGTGGGCGCGGCGAAGACGAAGACGACGCGCGAGGCGCTCAACAGCTCCTCGAGCCCGGCGGGCTCGGCGCCCGCGGCGCGGATGGCGAGCTCGGGCAGCCACGGGTCGTAGGCGCGCACGCGGCAGCGGAAGGGCGCGAGCAGGCGCACGAGCTCGCGGCCGAGGTCGCCGAGCCCGACGACGCCGACGTCGCTCCCGGCCAGCAGGAAGCAGCCGCGATTGGCCTCGAGCTCGTAGGCCTCGGTGCCGGCGCGCATGGCCCGGTCGGCCGCGCTGATGCCGCGGACCAGGTCGATGGCCATCCCCAGCGCCGCCTCGGCCACGGCCGGCGCGAACGCGGGGCTGGCGACGAGGACGTGGATGCCGCGCGCGAAGCAGGCCTCGTAGTCGACGTTGCGCAGGAAGTTGCCCTCGACGTTGACGACCGCGCGCAACGCAGGGGCGCGGGCGATGCGCGCCGCGTCGAGGTCGGTCTGGCCGACGATGGCGACGGTGTCGGCGAGGTGGGCCTCCACGACGTCGTCGGGCATCCGGCCCGGGCCTTCATGCACCACGACGCGCCCGAGGGCGTCGAGCCGCGCGCGCGTCGCGGCGTCGAGCATCCCGTCCATCGTGCGCGGCTGGGGGTCGACCAGGATCGTCGGCATCTGCGCATTGTCGACGTCGCCCTGTTCTACGGCGAGCGCTCGGGCGGCATCCGCACCTATCTCGACGCGAAGGTCCGCCACGCGCGTGCCACCGGCGCGTTCGAGCATCACGTCGTCGTGCCCGGCCCGCGCGAGCGCCACCGCGGCGGCCGCCACGAGCTGCCCAGCCTCCGCCTGGCCGCCGCCAACGGCTACCGCGTGCCCCTGGGCGCGAAGGCGCTGAAGCGCACGTTGGAGCGCCTGCATCCCGACGTCGTGCTCCTGCACGATCCGTTCTGGGCGCCGCTGCGGGTGACCGAGGCGGCCCACGCGCTGGGGGCGAAGGTGGTGGCGGTCCACCACGGCTCGGCCGCGCTCGACGCCGCCGGCCTGCGCGGCCCCTCGCGCGGCTGGGAGGCGCTCTTCCGCGCGTGGCTGCGCCACGCCTACGCGCCCGTGGATGCGATCGCCTCCGTCGTCGATCCCGAGCCCGACTGCGGGCGGGTGGCGAGCTTCCCGCTGCGGCTCGGCCTGCACGATGCCTTCCGCCCGCAGACGGGCGTGGAGCGCGGCGACCACGTCCTCTACGTGGGGCGATTGGCACGCGAAAAAGGGGTCTTCCGGCTGCTGGAGGCCGCGGCGCGCTCGGCGGACCCGTGGCCGCTGCGGCTGATCGGCTCGGGCCCGGCCGAGGACGCGCTGCGCCGTCGCGCCCGGGCGCTGGGGATCGCCCAACGCGTGTCCTTCCGGCCCTTCGTCGGCGATCGCGAGCGCCTGGCCCGCGCGTACGCCGGCGCGCGCTGCGTGGTCATGCCCGGCGAGCACGAGACCTTCGGGCTCGTCGCCCTCGAGGCGGCGGCCAGCGGTGCGCCGGTGGTGAGCTGTGCGAGCGCCCCCAGCGCGGAGCTGCTCGGCGACATGGCGCAGCGCTTCGCTCCCGGTGACACCGACGGGCTCGCGGCCGCGATCGCCGCCGCCCGCGCGGCGCGCCCGGACCCGCCCGCGGCGGCCGCGCTGTGCTGGCGCCTGCGCTGGGACCGGCTCTTCGCGCAGGAGCTCGACGACCTGCGCGAGCTGGCCGCATGACGCGCACAGGCTCGATCGCGGTCGCCCTGCACGACGTCGAGCCCGCGACCTTCGAACGTTGCGCGCTGATCCGCGACTGGCTCGACGATCACGGGATCGAGCGCGTCACTCTGCTGGTCATCCCGGCGCCCGACCTGCACCCCTTCCACGACCGCCGGCCGGAGATGGTGGAGTGGCTGGCCGAGTGCACGGCGCGCGGCGACGCCATCGCCCAGCACGGCTTCCAGCATCGCGCCTCGTGCGCCGCGCCGCGCCACAGCAACCCGGCCGCCGAGTTCCTCGGCCTCGACGCCGAAGAGACGCGCCGCGCGGTCGAGGCCGGTCGCCGCGTCCTGCGGCTCGCGGGAGTGCGCCCGCGCGGGTTCGTCGCTCCCGCCTACGCCTACACCGACACGCTGCGCGAGATGCTCGAGACGTCGTTCGAGTGGTGGGCGGGGCTCGTGCGGATCCACCAGCCCGGGCGCTCGACCCTCGCCCCGGCGCTGACCCTCGGCACCTCGAGCGCGCTCAAGCGCCTGGCGTCACCCTGGCTGGTGCGCGCGGGTGCCCTGGCGGCCGGCGACCTGCTCCGCCTCGACCTGCATCCTGCCGACCTCGATCACCCGCGCCACATCGGCGCGGTGGAAGGCGTGCTCCAGCGTGCACACCGCCGCGTCCGCCACGCCGTCACCTACGACGACCTCGCTGGCTGAGCAGGCGCAGGAGGTGCTGCGCGCCAACTGGCGCGAGGGCGTGCACCGCGACGGCACGCCCTACGCCTACACGTGTCCCGCGACGCCGCGCTACCGCCACCAATGGCACTGGGACTCGTGCTTTCACGCCATCGCCTGGTGTCGCCACGACGTCCACCGCGCGCGCGAGGAGCTGCGCACGGTGCTGCGCGGCGGGCGCGCGGACGGCTTCGTCCCGCACACCGTGTTCTGGCACAGCCACCCGCGCTGGCGCCGCGCGCCGCTCTACGCGACGCAGCGGGTGCGCGGCAGCCGCCACACGACGACGATCGGGCCGCCGCTGCTGCCCTTCGCGTGGGAGCGCGTAGCCGCCGCCGGCGCGGGCGACCCGGGCTTCGCCACCGAGTCGCTGCACGCGCTGCAGGCGCATCTCGACTGGCTCGCGCGCGAACGCGACGTCGACGGCGACGGGCTGATCAGCATCCTGCTGCCCGACGAGTCGGGCCTGGACGACAGCCCGAAGTACGACCCCGTCTACGGGCCCTACGCGCACTACAAGCCCGGCTACTTCCGGCTCGTCGCGCGCTACGGCCGGCTGGGGTGGAGCGCCCACGACATCGCGGCCGTCCACGACGAGCACGTCGAGGACGTGTGGGTCAACGTCGCCTACGCGCTCAGCCTGCGCGCGATGGCGCGGCTGGCCGGCGACGACGAGTGCGCGCGCCGCGCCGACCGGGTCGAGGCGGCGCTGCTCGAGCGCTGCCTGGACCCGGCCACCGGGCTGTTCTTCGACCTCGCCGGGCGCGATGAGCGCCCGGTGCGCGTGTCGACCTGGTCCGCGCTGTCGCCCCTCATGCTCGACACCCTCCCCGAGGAGGTCCGCCGGCGCCTGGTCGAGGAGCACCTGCTCGATCCGCGGCGCTACCGCGCCGCGGTCGGCATCCCCTCGGTGGCCATGGACGAGCCCTCGTTCAGACCGGGCTTCGACCTATGGCGCACGTGGCGCGGGCCCGCGTGGATCAACGTCGCCTGGCTGCTGCTGCCGGCCATGCGCGAGCTGGGCTATGAGGAGGACGCCGACCGCATCGCGCAGACGCTGGCCGACGCCGTGCGCAGTGACGGACTGCGCGAGTACTACGACCCGCGCACAGGGCGCGGGCTGGCGGCGAGGGGCTTCTCCTGGTCGGCCCTCGTGGCCGACCTCGCGTCGGCGTGACGCCCGGAGATCTCGTGGATGTAGCTCGCGACGATGCCGCGCTTGATGCGGCGCTTGCGGGCGATGGGCAGGGTGGTCGGGTCGAAGGCGGCGGAGGGCAGGGTCTCGGTCATGACGCGTCCTACGATCTGTGTTAGATGGGTATCTAACTCTATCAGGACGGCGCCTTGACCCCGTGGCTGCGCAGGTAGTCGAGGTAGAACGGCCGCAGCAGATTGGCCGTCTCGCCCTTGCCCGACTCGGTCACGTCGTCGAGATGCGCGCTCATGTGGTCGATGTCGGAGGCCATCTCCCCGGTTTCGCCCGCCGCGGCCTCGGCCGCCGGCAGGACCGACATGAGGTTCCAGAAGAACTTCGCGTCGAGGTGCCGGCGCCCGTAGTGGACGGCGAGGTCGTGCAGCTCCTTGCTCGAGAGGCCGTCGAGGCCATCGTCTTGGTCAGCCATAGGCGCACAGTACGTCACGATGGAGGTCATGGATGGCGACGGCGTGGTGCGCATCTGGCGAGCGGACGTCGGCGGCGGCGCCATCTGCATGCACGGGACCACCTCGTCCTACGCCGTCGACCCGATCGGCGAGCACGTGGTGGGCATCGTCCTCGCCGGCGGGATGCAGGTTCGCCGCGGCCACGAGGTCCATCGCTTCGGCCCCGGCGACGTCTGCGCGTGGGACCCCTCGGCACGCCACGAGGGGCGCCCGTGGCGCTCGGCGCACTGGGAGGCACGGCTGATCGTGCTCGAGCAGGCGGCGGTGAGCGACCCCGACGGTCCGGGCGAGCTCGCCTTCGCATCGCCGCGGGTGCGCGATCGCCGGCTCGCACGGCGCTTCCTCGAGCTGCACGCCGCGCTCGAGGAACCGGCGTGGCGGCTGGAGCGCGACACGCTGCTGCAGGAATGGCTGTCGGCGCTGTCCGGCGGAGCGCCCGTGGCGGCCTCGCGGACCGCCCGGCGCGATCCGGCGCTGCGGCGCGCGTGCGAGCTGCTGGGCGACGACCTCGCGCGCAACCTCACGCTCGCCGAGGTCGCCGCCGCGGCCGGGGTGAGCCGCCACCGCCTGACGCGGCTGTTCAGGGCGGCCTTCGGCCTGCCGCCGCACCGCCTCGTGCTCGCCCAGCGCATTCGCGCGGCGCGGCGCCTTCTCGAGGGCGGCCTCGCTCCCGGCGAGGTCGCCCAGCAGACCGGGTTCTTCGACCAGAGCCATCTGCACCGGCACTTCAAGCGCACGCTCGGGATGACGCCGGGGGCCTACGCCGCCGCCCTGCGCTCAGACGTACAAGACGCGGGCGCGGACGCGGCGTAGGTTGCGCGCGATGAAGCTCAGCGTCCACCTGGTCGTGCCCGACGCGGCGGTCGCCGCGGATTGGTACGCGCGCGCCTTCGGCGCCCGCGAGCGCAGCCGCATTCCGCTCCCCGGCGGTGGGGTGATGGTCGTCGAGGTGCAGATCGGCGACGCGGTCGTCCACGTCGCCAGCGAGTTCCCCGACGCCGGCATCGTCTCGCCGCTGACCATCGGCGGTACGGCCACCGTGCTCCAGCTCAACGTCGAGGACGTCGATGCCGCGTGGGCCCGCGCGGTCGAGGCCGGCGCGACGGTCGGGCACGAGCTCGCCGATACGTTCTGGGGCGAGCGCCACGGTCAGCTCACCGATCCCTTCGGCCACCGCTGGAACCTCGCCCAGCGCGTTCGCGAGGTGCCCCACGCCGAGCTCGTGGCCGCTGCCGCGCAGGCCTTCGGCGGCGGCTGAGCTCGGCCGGCATAGCGAACCTCGCAGCTCTCCTCACCCGACGGCCTGACCGCGCGGCTCTGGGTCTGACCCCATCCCGGCGCCGCGGCCGGCCGCGCCGACCAGCGCGCCGAGCACCTCGGCCACGCGGCGGCGGAAGAAGAAGTGGCCGTCCTGCGCGTCGAATTGCGCGCGGCAGCGCGGGAGCGCGGCGGCCACGGCACGCGCGTGCGCCACGGGCACGAAGCGGTCGCGCTCGCCATGCCAGACGTGAACCTCGCCGCGCACGTCGCCCAGGTCGAAGCCCCATGCCGTGCAGCACGCGACGTAGTCGTCGATCATGCCGTCGACGCCGCCGGCGGCCGCCGCGAGGAACGAGTCGACCGCCGTGGCGCCCATCTCGCCGCCGGCCAGCAGCCGGCGGTCGGCCGGCGTGGCGCCGAGCGTCGCGAGGCGACCCAGCGCCCGCGGATGGCGCTCGAGCAGCTTCATGACGCGCACGCCGCTGCGGGCCACCAGGTCGGGCCGGCGTACGAGCGCGCGCAGTGCGAGGCGCAGGTGCACGGGCATCCACCGGCCGGCGTGGGGTGCGCACAGGGGCGAGAGCGAGCTGACCGCGGCGGTCGCGATCGCGCGTTCGGGCAGGGCGCGTGCGCATGCCAGCGCATAGGGCCCGCCCGCCGACACGCCGACCACGGCGAAGCGGCCGAGCCCGAGACGGTCGGCGAGCTGCTCGAGGTCGGCGGGGAAGTCCGCGATGCGCCGCCCGGGGCACGGGTCCGAGCGCCCGAAGCCCGGGCGGCTGACCGCGATGTAGTGGATGCCGAGCGCCGCGATCAGTGCGTCGAGCTCGGGCGTGCGACGCACCGGGGTGCCGATCGCGCCGTGGAGGTAGATGACGGGAACGCCGCCGCGGGCCCCTCCGGACGACCACGCGAGCCGGCGGCCGTCGGGGAGGGTCACGGTGCCTTCGCGGGTGGCGAGCGCGGCTCCCATGATGTGGTCTCGGATGAGGAACTCCCTGCAAATGGCAGGGTAGGCGACCCGGCCGGGCAGCATGTTGCCGTCCGGTTAGCGCAGGCGCGCGAGGACGTCCTCGAGCGCCGCGCAGAACGCCTCCGGGCGCTCGAGCATCGGCGCATGCGCGGTGTCCGGCACGACGCTGAGCTCGACGTCGGGGCGCGCGCGGCGGATGACCTCGATCCGCCGCGGCGGGATCACGGGATCGTGCTCGCCCCAGACGACCCCCAGCGGCCCCTCCAGGCTCGCCAGCGTCTGCCGCAGGTCGGCCGTCGCCGCGCTCGCCAGCCCGGGGCCGATCCTGGTCGCGCCGGCCGAGCTCGCGAGCACCGCCCGCGCGTGCTCCGCGGGCACGCGCGCGCCGTCGCGGGCGACGCCCGCCAGCGCGAGCCGGCGAACGAGCGCGCTGCCGGCCAGCGGCGTTGCCACCGTGCGCCGCGCGATCGCGAACGGCGCCGCCACGGCCCCGAGCAGTCCGGCGGCGAGGCGCGGCAGTGCGGCCAGCCCAGCGGGGGCCACGAGCACGAGCCGGCGCACCCGTTCGGGGTGGCGCGCGGCGAGCAGGATCGCGATGGCGCCGCCCATCGAATGGCCGACGAGGTCGTAGGGAGCGGGGACGCCGGCGTCTTCGAGCCCCGCCGCGAGGCGGTCGGTCACCTGCTCGAGCGCGAAGCCTGGACCCGCGGCGGGCGAGCCGCCGTAGCCCGGGAGGTCGGGCGCGATCACCCGTCGCTGCCCGGCGAGCAGCGACATGCTGCGTCGCCAGATCGCGCTGCTCGTCCCAGCGCCGTGCACGAGGACGAGCGGTTCGCCCCGACCTTCCTCGCGGATGGCGAGCATCGCGGGGGAGGGTATCGGCGAGCCGAGCCCGTCACGCACGGCGGGACGGCCGACGTCCGCCGGCCGGGCGATGAGTTCCGCACGGTGCGATGGTCCTATCGACATGGAAGACCGAGATCCCGCCCTGGAGCCGTTCGACGCGCTGATCGGCACCTGGGCCACCGAGGCGACCCACCCGCTGGTCGACGCCGTCGTGCCCGGCACCGTCACGTTCGAGTGGCTGGAGGGCGGGCACTTCCTGGTGCAGCGCTCCCGCAACGAGCACGAGTTGTTCCCGGATGCGATCAGCGTCATCGGCGCTCCCGAAACCGGCGAGGGGCTGGTCATGGAGTACTTCGACTCGCGCGGCGTGCGCCGCACCTACGGCGTCTCGCTCGACGACGGCGTGCTGCGCTACTGGCGCGAGCACCCCGGGTTCGACCAGCGCTTCACCGCCACGCTGGGCCCGGACTCCTTCGAGGGCCTGGCGCAGCTCGCCCGCACGCCGGGCGACTGGCAGGACGACCTGAAGGTGATCTACCGGCGCCGCGATTAGCTCACGCAGCAGCGCCGAGCGCCTTCTCGTACAGCGCCCAGCCGAGCGAAGGCGCCATCCCGGCGCGCTCGTAGAGGCGGAACGCGCCGGTCTCGCTCCCCGCGTCGACGCCGAGTCCGACGCTGCGCTCGCCGCGCTCCCAGAAGCGCGCGAACGCGTCGCCGAGGAGCGCGGCGCCGACGCCCTGCTTGCGCCACGGGCGACGCGTGAAGAGCGCCTCGACCCAGCCGCCGCCGTAGGTCTCGCCCGTGCAGATCGTCCCGGCGGCGATCTCGTCCCCCGCGCGCACCACGCACCACAGCGACGGGTCGAAGCGCTCGCTCTGGAGGTGGCTCTTGCGCCAGGCCTCGAAGGGGCGCGGCGTGTGGTCCCAGTGATCGCTGAACGCCTCCTGGCCGGCGGCGTGGAACTCGAGCGCGTCGCGCTCCGGGTCGAAGGAGACGACGCGCAGCCCGTCGGGCCACCGCGGCGCGGGCGGCTGCGCTTCGAGCTCGATGCGCATCTCGCGGAAGATGCGCACGGCGCCGTAGCCGAGCGACTCGAGCAGCGCGCGGGCGGCAGAGTCGACCTCGAAGACGCTGTTCTGGACCCGGCGCGCGCCACCGAGCGCCGCCTCCTCCTCGAGCCCGGTCGCGATCAGCCTCCCGATCCCGCGCCCGTGCGCGTCGGGGTGGACGTATCCCTCGGTGCGCCAGAGCGCCCCCAGCTCACGCAACACGCCGTAGCCGACGATGCGTCCGCCGTCGCGGACCACGCGCGCGTTCTGTTCGAGGTCGACGTCCGACCACTCGTTCTCCAGATCGGCCTGCGAGTACGTGGTCTGGCCGTAGAACGAGGTCTCGAGCGCCATGACGATCTCGGTCACCGCCGCCGTGTCGGCGGCGACGGCGGGTGTGAGCGAGGCGCGCACCATGTCGGGAGCACGCTACGCCACGTGCACCCGGATCCGCGGACGGGCGTTGTTGACGTAGCCCTTCGGGTTCCAGAGCGCGGCCTCGTCCTCGGGTTGGGTGGCGGCCGATGAGTCCCATGCGCGGACGACGATCTCGTGGTCTCCGGGCGCGAGGTCGACCGTCGTCCGCCAGTGCCGCCAGGCCCATCGTCCGAGGTCGTCGAGCAGCTCCGCCTGCGACCAGGACGCGCCGGCGTCGAGCGAGACGTCGACCCGCGCGACGTGGCGCTCGCCCCCCGCGAATGCGTAGCCGCGCACCTCGACGGGGCCGGCGGCGACGGTCTCGCCGTCGGCCGGCGACAGCACATCGGCGTTGAGCGCGACGAGGCCCAGCGGCATCCCCGCGCCGGGGCCCGGCGTCCCGTCCTCGGGCAGGAGCCGGTAGACGACGTGCTGGAAGTAGCCGTGCCACGGATGCGAACGCACCTCGATGCGCTCGAGCCACTTGACGCTGCGCGCGCCGATGTAGCCGGGGACGACCACGCGCAGCGGCGCGCCGTGGACGGGCAGGAGCGGCTCTCCGTTCATCGCCCAGGCGAGCAGGACCTCGGGACGGCACGCCTTGTCGAGCGGGATCGAGCCACCGAAGTGCTGGGCGGGCTTGGCCTCCGGGCACAGGTCCGCGCCGTCGAAGCCGACGTGTGCGGCTTCGGGCAGCGGGCGAGCCAGTCCGAGCACGTCCGCGAGCGCCACCCCGGTCCAGGTCGCGGTGCCGGTCGCGCCGGGACCCCACGGCGCCTCGCCCGGGATGTCGCGGATGGCGATCAGTCCCGCGCGCCGATTGCCGGCGCATTGCAGGGTCGCGGTCACCTCGCGCTCGCGGAACGCCTCGCGAAGGGTGGCGAGCGACAGGTCGAGCTCGCGTTCGACGGTCCCGTGGACGTGCACGCGCCACGTGACCGGGTCGATCTCCGGAACGGCGCCGTGCCCCCGGACGTAGAACGCATCCGTGGCGGTCACGGGACCCTCGGCCAGCGCCGCCAGCCCGGTCTCGGCATTGAACGGCTCGTGCTCGTGCACGATCAGATCAGCGCGCTTGCCGTAGCGACCCACGCGACAAGCGTACGAGTCATGCCAACCGGAACGACCCCGCTACCCGCCCGCGAAGTCGCGCGTGCGCCAGATCCTGCGCGCCATGTAGTCCTTGATCGCGCTCACGTAGCCGTCGCTGCCCGCGTCGTGCCAGCGGCCCGAGAACCACGCGCCGATCGAGCCCCAGAGATCGCCGGCGCCGTAGCGGGCGCCGTTGCCCGAGACGGTGTTCAGCCACGTCTGCCTGCCGTCGTAGTAGGAGCGGATGATCGAGCCCCAGTAGTCGGCGTTGAGCGCCGCGTCGTGGCGGAAGAGCCCGCAGACGAGGGCGCCGCGGCAGTGGAAGGGCCGACGGACCTGGAAGAGGCCGAAGCTGTCGCCGTTGTCGCCGACGGTGCTCATCCGCCACCACGTCTCCTTGGCGGCAACGGCGCGCACCAGGTCGGGCGCCAGGCCCCACTTGGCGGCGGCCCATTGGGTGACCTCGTCCGTGGTCCCGCGGAAGCGCCCGGTGACCCAATGCGAGTAGGGCTGGTCGCTCTGGTGGTGGAAGGCGCGCAGCTGAGCCTTCGTCGGAACGCGGTGGGTCGCGGCCTTGTTGGCGGGCCGCGGCTCGAACGCGCTGCGTGCGACCTTCGCCGCGGCGGCGCTGTCCGACAGCGGCCGCTGGCCGACCTTGGCGCTGATCAGGCCACTGTCGTCGGCTCGTGCGCAGGCCAGGGGCAGAGCGAGTAGGGCGGCGGCGACGGCGAGCGTGAGGCGGGCGGCGGACATGGCCGCCGGGACTATGACGCGGCAGGCCGGGTCGAGGGCCGCTCGGACAGTTGCGGAGGCTTGACAGTTCCAGCAGATTGTGGAACAAATACACCATGTCCGCGCGCCTGCAGGTCCTCCTTGCCGCCGTCTGCTTCGGCACCACGGGCACCGCGCAGGCGGTCGGGCCGGGCGCGGCGCCGGTCGCCGTGGGCGCGGCGCGGATCGTGTTCGGCGGGCTCCTGCTCGTGCTCGTGGCGCGCATCCTGCGCGTGCGCCTTCCGCGGCTCGGCGCGCCGCTGATCGGGATGGCGACGGCGGTCGCGGTCTACCAGCTCTCCTTCTTCGCGGCGGTCCGGCTGACGGGCGTCGCCGTCGGCACCGTGGTCGCCATCGGCACCGGGCCCGCGGCGGCCGGGTTGCTGGGACGGCTGGTCAACGGCGAGCGGCTGAGCGCGCGGTGGGCCCAGGCCACGGCCCTCGCCGCGGTGGGCATCGTGCTGCTCGCGGGCGACGGCGGCGGGTCGGTCGATCTCACCGGCGTGGCCCTTGCCGTGACGTCCGGCGTCGGGTATGCCACCTACACGGTGCTCAGCAAGCGCATGCTCGACGCGGGCGAGGCTCCCGAAGGCGTCATGGCCGCCGGCTTCGGCGGCGCCGGCCTGCTCCTGCTGCCCGTGCTCGTCGTCGCCGGTCCCGGCTTTCTCGGGACGCCCGGCGGCCTGGCGCTGGCGGCCTATCTCGCCGTCGTCCCGACCGCGCTGGCCTACGTGCTCTTCTCGCGGGGCCTTCGCCGCCTGTCCAGCGGCGAGACGGCGACCCTCGTGCTGGCCGAGCCGCTCACGGCTTCGGTGCTCGGCGTCGTCGCCCTCGGCGAGCATCCGTCGGCCACGGCCGGCGCCGGCGCGCTGCTCGTGCTCGCGGGCCTGCTCGTCCTCGCGGCGCCCCGTCGCCGGCGGCTCGCGGTCGCCGCGGTGCCGGCGTGAACGCGACCGCGCTGCGGCGCGCCTCGACCGTCGACCAGCTGACGGCCGTCCTGCGCGAGCGCATCCTCGAAGGCGATCTCGAGCCCGGGCGAAGGCTGATCGAGCGCGAGCTCGTCGAGGCCTACGAGGTCGCCCGCCACACGCTGCGCGCCGCCCTGCGCCAGCTGGAGGTCGAGGGCCTCGTGCGCGTCGAGCCCAACCGCGGCGCTCGCGTGGCGCTGCTCTCCGGCGACGAGCTGACGGAGCTCTTCGCGCTGCGCCTGGCGCTCGAGCGCGAGGCCGCACACCTCGCCCTGGAGCGCGGCGACGGCCGTCTGCCGGCTGCGGTACACGAGGCGGCACAGCGCCTGCAGCGTCTCGCGCTGCGACGGCGCTCGACCTGGAGCGAGATCTCGCGCGCCCACAACGCCGTGCACGCGGGGCTGGTCACGGCCGGCGGCGCCCCGCGCATCGAGCGCGCCTACTCCGCCCTGAGTACCGAGATCGCGCTCTTCGTCAGCCAGCTCAAGCCCGTGTGGACCAAGGAGCAGGTCGGCGCCGACCACGTGGCGCTCGTGCGCGCGATCGAGCGCGAGGGACCCGACGTCCTGCGCGAGCACATGGCGCAGGCGCTGCGCGCCCTGCGGCCCGGCGCCTGAGGCCGGACGCGCAGGGCGAGGCAGGCTCGGCCTTATTCGGGCGACTCCTCCTTCTCCTGCTCGCCAAGGCCTACCTCAAGCAGTACCCCGGCCGCGTGAAGTTCCGGCTCGCCCAGGGCGGCTCGGACGTCGGCGTCGCCGACGTCGCCGCCGGCCGCGTGACGATCGGCAACTCCTCGCGCGACCCCAAGGACCAGCGATCCGGGCGGCATCTTCTTCAACAAGATCGCCAAGGACGCGATCTGCGTCGTGACGAACCCGGCCAACCCGCTCGCGAACCTGTCGCAGGACAAGATCCAGGCGATCTTCTCCGGGCAGGTGCGCGACTGGGAGCGACGTCCCGGGCGCCGGCCCGACCGGCTCGATCGACCTCGTCGTGCCGCACGGCGGCGTCGGGCACGCAGGACGCGTTCCAGAAGATCTTCATGGGCTCGACGACCGTGTTCAGCGGCGCCGTCGGCCAAGGCCTCCAACGGCCTCGTCCAGCAGACGGTGCAGTCCGACAAGAACGCCATCGGCTACGTGTCGCTGGACTTCGTCAGCGGGCACGAACGCCGTCGCCTACCAGGGCGTCGCGTGCAACCTGCGCAACGCGAAGTCCGGCGAGTACGGCGGCGTGCGCAACTTCTGGATGGTGACGCGCGGCCGCGCCGCGCGTCGGCAGCGCGCTGCAGAAGTTCATCAGCTGGGTGCAGAACTCGCGAAGGCGCAGAAGATCGTCGGGCACGCACTGGGTGCCGCTCAAGGAGATGCTCGACCGGCTCCGACGAGCCGTGGTCGGACCGGCGCGCCGAGCGGACGCTCGGCGCGCTGGCGTCGGTCGTGCTGCTGCTGATCGTGCTGATGATCGTCTTCGTGGCCGCGCGCGCGTGGCCGTCGTTCGCGCACAACGGGCTGCTCGTGGTTCACGGCGCCGGCGGCGACGTCGACGAGCAGCTCGGCGACCATGGTCAACTCCGGCGCCGAGCCCGACGCCCGCCGACTACCACGCTCGGGCGCGTGGCCGCTGATCTGGGCGCACGCTGCTGACGACCGGCTTCGCCGTCGTCCTCGGCCTGGGCTTCGCGCTGCTGGCCGCCGATCTTCATCGTCGAGTTCGCGCCCCGACGGCTGCGCCGCGTCGTGGTGCCGGTCGTGCGCCTGCTGGCCGCGGTGCCGTCGGTGATCTACGGGCTGATCGGGATCCTCGTGCTCGCCCCGTTCGTCGGCGACCACCTCGTCTCGCCGAGGCGCGCAAGTAGTCGGTCGCAGTACGTGATCAAGCTCTCGGGCACGGGGCTGATCGTCGCGGTCGTGATCCTCACGGTGATGATCACGCCGATCATGATCGCGATCACCGTCGACGCGCTGTACGCCGATCCCGCGCGGCTGGAAGGAGGGCGCGGCCGCGCTCGGCGTCAACCGCTGGCGGGCGATGTGGACGGTGTCGGTGCGCGCCGCGCGGCCGGCGATCATCGCCGGCGCCGTGCTCGCCTGCGCGCGGGCGCTGGGCGAGGCGATCATGCTCTCGATGGTCTCGGGGTCGAAGGGCTTCGCGCCCGAACCCCGCCGACGGCCTGACGTTCATCTTCGAGCCGCTGCGGCCGCTCGCGTCGACGATCGTCGAGGACGCCGAGTCGCTCAACGCGCCCGCCGTGCAGGCCGACGGTCTACGCGTTCGCGCTGCTGCTGCTCGTGTCTCGAGCCTCGTGCTGTCGCTCGCCGGCTGGGCTGGCCAAGCAGCCGATGAAGAAGTACGGGGTGCGCGTCTGATGGCCGTCGCCACCGCGGACCGAGCCGCTGCGACCGGCCGCGCCGCCGCGCAAGCGCCGCGTCAACGACTCCCTGCGCACGTGGCGCTGGAGCGACCGCATCGGCTTCGGGCTGTGCTGGGCGCCGGGCCTCGCGCTGTGCGCTGATCGCCGGCGGCGATCGTCGATCTACATGGCGGTCAAGGGCGTGCAGTACCTGCAGCCTCGACGCTGCTGACCGTCGCGCCCGCAGGCCGCGGCCGACCAGTCGGCGTCGGGCGGCTTCCTCGACCCGATTCTCGGCACGGTGCTGCTGACGGTCATCGGGATCGTGATCGCCACGCCGATCGCGGTCGGCGACGGCGATCTGGATCGTCGAGTACGGGCGCCCGTCGTGGCTGGCGCGCGCCGTCGAGTCGGGCATCGAGGTCGTCGCCGGGACGCCCGACATCGTGCATCGCGATCTTCGGGCTGGCGCTGTTCCAGCACGGGCATCTTCGGCGGCTGTCGTTCACCGCCGAGGGCGGCGCGGTCTTCGGGCGCTCGTTCCTGACGGCGGGGGCGATGATGTCGCTGATCGCGCTGCCGATGGTCTTCGGCGCCGACGCGCGAGGGGCTGCAGTCGATCCCCGCGCCACGTGCGCGAGGCGTCCTACGGCCTGGGCAAGACGAAGATCGCGACGATCCGCCGCGTCCTGCTGCCGTCGGTGCGGCCGAACATCTCCACCGGCGCGGCGCTCGGGCATGGGCCGCATCGCCGGCGACACGGCGATCGTCGTCGATCCTGCTCGGCGCGACGCTGCGGCTCGAGCCCGAGAGCTCGTTCCCGGGCGTCGACGTGCTGCGCGGCACCGGCGGCGACGCTGACGAGCTACGTCTACAACAACTCGCCCGGCGGGCGAGGGCGACGCGCCGGAGAAGGCCTACGCCGCGGCGTTCGTCCTGCTGCTGATCGTCATCGGCCTGAACTTCGCGCGTCGACGTGATCGCCAAGCGCGGCGCGCAGACGGGCCTTGAGTCCACGAGGTTGGGCGCATGATCGACGAGACCGAGGAAGCCGCGAGATCCGCGAGGCGCCCGCGCGCGCGCCGCCGCGGCCGGTCGGTCGGATCGCCCGCGCTGCCGCCGGTCGGCGGATCGTCGTCGACGCGCCGCCGACGGTGGCGCGCGCCGACCGTGGCCGACCACGGCCGGCGCGCCGCGGCCCGCGCGGCGTGCCGGGCCCGAGCGGATGACGCTCGACGCGCTCAGCGTCGTTCTACGGCCCCAAGGCGGCGGTCAAGGACGTCTCGATCGCCGATCCGCCAGGGCGAGGTGCTCGCGCTGATCGGGCCCGTCGGGCTGCGGCAAGACGACGCTGCTGCGCACGCTCAACCGCCTCACCGAGCTGACCCCGAGCGCGCGCCGCGACGGCACGCATCGCCGCTCGACGGGCGCGACATCGACACGCTCGAGGTGACCGAGCTGCGCCGCCGGGTGTCGATGGTCTTCCAGCAGCCCAACCCGTTCCCGATGTCGATCTTCGACAACGTCGCCTACGCGCTGCGCGAGCAGGCGACGCAAGCGCCCGGGCAAGTCCGTCGCTCGCAGCCGCTGGTCGAGTCGAGGCGCTGCGGCGCGCCGGCCTCTACGACGAGGTCGCGCGACGACCTCGACCGTCCGGCGCTGCGCCTGTCGGGCGGCCAGCAGCAGCGGCTGTGCATCGCGCGCGCGATCGCCGACGCGGCCCGAGGTGCTGCTCATGGACGAGCCGTGCTCGGCGCTGGACCCGCGCTCGACCGCGGTGATCGAGGAGCTGATCGGCGAGCTGCGCAACGAGCTGGCGATCGTGATCGTCACGCACAACCTGCAGCAGGCCTACCGCGTCGGCGACCACGTCGCGTTCATGTACCTCGGCGACCTCGTCGAGTACGGCGCCCACCGAGCAGGTCTTCGGCGCGCCGCGCGCCCAGCGCACGCGCGACTACGTCGGGGGTGCGTTCGGGTGATGCCGCGCCGCCGCGCCGGCTGCTGCGTCGCCGCGCTGGCGCTGTCGGCGCTGCCAGACGACGCAGGAGCTCGAGCGCGCAGCGCGCCAAGCAGGCGCAAGAAGCTCGCTCAACCAGAAGGGGCTGACGGTCGGGCGCGTCGAACCCCGACGTCGCGGTCGGGCGCGCACGGCGATGCGTGCAGGACGAGAACGGCATCGCGGCCGTCGTGCGAGCTGCGCAACACCGGGCAGGCGGCGCAGGCCGCGCTGCCCGGTCGTCGATCGCCGTGACCGACGCCGCGGGCAAGCAGGCTCTACCGCAACGACGTCGCCGGCCTGGAGGCGTCGCTCGTCTCGATGGCGCTGCTGGCCAAGGGCGAGGACGCCTTCTGGGTCAACAACCAGATCACCGCCGCCGGCAAGCCCGCCAAGGTCGCAGGCCAGCGTCGGCGCGGCCAAGGGCAAGGTCCCGCGCCGCGCAGATGCCGAGCTTCGCCATCTCGGGTGTCGGCCTGCAATCGCGACAGCGGCAGCGTGTTCGCCAAGGGCACGATCGTCAACCGCTCGAAGGTCGCGCAGAAGCGCCTGACGATCTTCGTGCGTCGCGCGCAAGGGCAGCAAGGTCGTCGCCGCCGGCCGCGCGGATCGTCGACGTGCTGCCCGCCGCGGGGCGCCGAAGCCCACACGCTTCACCGTCTTCTTCATCGGCAACCCGAAGGGCGCGAAGCTCAGCTTCTCCGCGCCCCCGACCGTGCTGGAGGTAGGACTCATGGCCACCGACGCAGGACATCCGACGCGCCCGACGCTCGGCAGCCCAGGGGGAGCCGTGCGCGAGCTGCGGCGCCCCGCTGGCCGGCGACCAGCGCTACTGCCTGGAGTGCGGGGCGCGGCGCGCGCGAGGCGCGCGTGGCCTTCCGCGAGATCCTCGCCACGCGGCGGCGCGCCGCCGCCGCGGCGCCCGCGCGCCGTCGCGGCGCCGGCGCAGCGACGGCGCCGCCCGCGCGCAGCGGGCTCGCGTTCCTGGGCGGGCTGGCTGTGCCTGCTGCTCGCGCTCGGCGTCGGGGTGCTGATCGGCAACTCCGGCGACGACGGCACGCCGGCGACGGCGCGCCGCCGCCGCAGGTCATCACGCGTCGGCGGCGCGGCCGCGGCGCCGGCCGCGACGGCGCCGCGGCGACGACGAGCACGCCGGCCGCCTCGACGCTCCGCGGGCGCGAGCAGCGTCGTCGGCGAAGTCGAGCAAGGACGCGGGCTCCGTCGAGCGCAAGCGCTCCAAGCGGCTCGGAGGCCGACAACAAGACGGTCAAGGACCTCAACACCAGCTCGGGCGCGGACTACCAGAAGAAGTCCCAGAAGCTGCCCAAGGAGGTCGGGACCGGCGGCAAGCCGGCGCCCAAGGACAACAAGCCCGCCGGCGGCGGCTCGGACTTCCAGGACATCGGATGAGCGCGCTGATCGATCGCCTGCGCGACCGCCGCGCGGGGCGCAGGCCGCGCCCGCCGCGGCGCCGCGGCTGCAGGCCCACGCCGAGCTGCGCGCCCGCCGCGACGCGCTGGCCGAGGAGGTGGCCGAGCTGACGTGGGACCTCGGCGGCCTGACCTACGAGATGGCGATCCGCGACCACTTCCGCCTCGACGTGCTCATCCGCCGCGCCGCGGCGCTGCAGGAGCGCGACGCCGAGCTGGGCGAGGTCGAGCGCCTGCCTCGCCGCCGCCGACGAGGGCGTCGGCGGCGACTGTCGCTCGTGCGGCGCCCCCCACAGCCGCGGCGCCGTCTACTGCTGGAAGTGCGGCCAGCCGCTGATGCCCCAGGCGACGAGCGCGGCGTTGATCGAGCCGATGGGCAACGGCAGCGCATAGCGCTCCGCTTGGCCGGCGGCGCCGCGCGGGCACGGCATCGAGGGGAAGCGGCCGGCGGGGCGAGCGCGGGCGGCGCCTTCATCGGCATCGTGCTGACTAATGGGGGCTCCTGGCCCGAAAAGTCAGCACGGTCGTAGCGAACGACGATTTCTGCCCGCATAGCGGGCACTTCTCGTCGTTCGGGGCCCGCGGTGAGCAGTTGGCCGCGCAGCGCCGCGAGCGACCCGCGGACGACGGTGCCACCCCTACCGCAGCTCGAACACGTCCGTATCGGTCTTGCCGTTGCCGCTGCGGCGCATCGTGCCCGCCGCGCCGAGGTAGGCGCCCGTCCCGCCGGTGATCGCGTAGACGTCCTCGCTCGGCGCGGTCGCGCCGGGCAGGTGCTTGGTCAGCGAGGCGCCCTGCAGCGTGATGGAGCCGTCGGCCAGGACGGCCGTGAGCGTGCACTGCAGGCCCTGGAACCTGAGGTCGACAGCGAGGCAGTCGCCCTCCATCCGGCCCACCAGGCCGCCGTCGCGCCGCAGGCTCGAGGCGAAGACGAAGCGGTCGCCGACCGAGTCCCCGCGCGGCGGCGTGTCGATCGACCGCTCACCGCCCTTGGCCTGCACGCTGGTGAGCGTCAGGGTCCTGGTCGCCGGTGCCTCCTGGCCCGTCGCCGGCAGCGCGGTGGCGGCGGCGACGGCGGCGCCGGCGGTCAGCGTGGCGAGCAGCATCTTCATGAGGTCCTCCTCGTTTGATCGTTGGCAACCCGACGGCGCAGACGGTCCCAGCGGCGGGGCGCGCGCACATCGGCCGGGGTGGCCATCTGCGCTCGCTCGCGGGAGCGATCCTGCGCGCGAACATCGCCCGCGCGAGCGATGGCGCACGGCCGGACGCGGAGGTAGCGTCGGCGGCGATGAACGCGCGGGAGCTCACGTCGCGCCACGCCGACCGCCTGACCGCCGCGGCGCTGGCCGTGGCCTATTGCGTCGAGATCGCCACCGAGTCGCCCTTCGCGGGCGATCGCGCGGTCAGCTTCCCCGCGGCGCTCGCGTTCTGCGCCGCGCTGGCGTGGCGCCGCCGCGCGCCGCTCGTGCCGCTTGCGCTCGCGCTGTTCGTCATCGAGCTGTCCAACCTCGCGGCTCCCGCGCTCGCGGAGACCGGCTCGTTCCTCGTGGGGCTCCTGCTCGCCATCTACTCGGCCGGACGGCAGGATGCCCGGCGTCGACGGCGTGCAGGCGACGCGCCGCATCGCGGACACCGGCGGGCCGCGCGTGCTGGTGCTGACCACCTTCGACCTCGACGAGTACGTCTACGAGGCGCTGCGCGCGGGGGCGAGCGGCTTCCTGCTCAAGGACGTGCCCGAGGAGCAGCTCGTCGCTGCGATCCGCGTCGTGGCCGCCGGCGGATCGCTCTTCGCGCCGACCGTGACGCGCCGGCTGATCGAGGAGTTCGCGCGCCGCGCGCGCACGCCGGAGCCTCCGGCCGCGCTCGAGGAGCTCACGCCGCGCGAGCTCGAGGTGCTGCGGCTCGTGGCGGGCGGGCTCTCCAACGCCGAGATCGCCGCCGAGCTCGTGGTCAGCGAGCACACGACCAAGACCCACGTCGCCAGCGTGCTCTCCAAGCTGAGCCTGCGCAATCGCGTGCAGGCCGTGGTGCTCGCCTACGAGACGGGGCTCGTGACGCCGGGAGCGTGACGCTCCGCCCGCCGGCGGGTCACAGGTCGGAGAAGCGATCTACCAAGGAGCGTTGACGTGCGACAGATCTTGCGAGTGATCGTGGCGATGCTGGCCGTCGCCGCGCTGGCCGGCGGCGGGAGTGTGGCCTTCGCCGAGCACGGCCCCGGCAGCAGCAGCGCCAGCGCCAGCAGTGGGAGCGGCAGCGGGGAGGAGCACGGCGGCCATCACGAGGCCGGCGACGATCACGGGGCCAAGCACGAGGCGGGCGACGACCGCCACGACAACCAGGGGCCCGGGAACGACGAGGACGACGACGCCCGGCCCGCGGACGTCTACACGCTGGCCGAGCCCCAGCACGGCAACCCGGAGGGCGTGGCCTTCGACAGGCGCAGCGGGTTCTTCTTCGTCTCGGCCACGGGTGACGGCAGCATCTACCGCGGCAAGCTCGGCGACACCGCGACGCCGGTCGGAGTCTTCATCCCGGGCGCGGCGGGCCAGTCCGCCACGGGCCTGAAGGTGCAGCGCGGCAAGCTCTACGCCGCCGGCGCGAGCACGGGCACGATCAAGGTCTACGACGTCGACAGCGGCACGCTGCTGGCGACGTTCGACACCAAGGGCGGCGACAGCTCGCCGACGTTCATCAACGACCTCGACGTCACCAAGCGCGGCGACGTCTACGCGACCGACTCCAAGCGGCCCGCGATCTATCACCTGACCGCCGAGGAGATCGCCGCCGGCACGCCGGCGCCCAAGGCGATCGATCCCGACGACGTCATCTCGACGTCGCCCGAGATCCCGTTCAACGCCGCGCCGGCCGCGTTCAACCTCAACGGGATCGTGGTCGACAACGATCGCGGCGACGACGAGGGCCGCCACCACGGCGATCGCCATGGCCGCCACGGCGACCGCCGCCGGGACGAGCTCATCGTCGTCGACTCGGACACCGGGCAGCTGTTCCGGGTCAAGGTCGGCAAGCACGGCAACGACGCGCGCAGGATCCGCGAGCTCGAAGGTCAAGGGCGGTCCGTTCAAGGGCGGCGACGGCCTGCTCATCGATCGCGGCCGGCTGATCGTCGTGCAGGGCTCGGCCGACGGCTTCCCCAACGGGGTGGTCGACTTCATCGAGCTGCGCCACGACGGGCGCAACGGGCGGCTCGAGGACCAGCGCACCGACGCCTCCTTCCAGGGGCCGTCGACCATCGCCCGGGCACGTGACCGCTACCTGGTGGTCAACCCGGACTTCGCGACCAGCACGCCGCCGTTCACGGTGACCGCGCTGGCCCGCTAGTAGCCCCGCGGTCCAGCATTCGGGCTCCATCGCCGGGAGCCACCCCATCCCGGCGATGGAGCCCAGCTTCTTCGCCACGCCTGCATCGTTCTCTGCGCGGGCTGCGTCTTCTAGACATGACCAGCTTTCAGAACATGATGATTCACCCCGACCGGACCGGGTGGGCGTGATCGCCGGGACTAGCCTTCCCGGCGATGGAGCCCACCTTCTTCGCCACGCCCGACGAGTTCCGCGCCTGGCTGCAGGAGCACCACGACAGCCGAGACCGAGCTGCTGGTCGGCTTCCACAAGAAGGGCTCGGGACGCCCCAGCATCACCTGGCCGCAGTCCGTCGACCAGGCGCTGTGCTTCGGCTGGATCGACGGCGTGCGCCGGCGCATCGACGACGCGAGCTACTCGATCCGCTTCACGCCCCGCAAGGCGCGCAGCAACTGGAGCGCGGTCAACGTCAAGCGCGTGGCCGAGCTGACCGAGCAGGGCCTCATGCGCCCGGCCGGCATCGCGGCCTTCGAGCGCCGCAGCGACGACAAGCACCGCGATCTACTCCTACGAGCAGCGCAAGGCCGCCGAGCTCGACCCCGAGCAGGAGCGCCGCTTCAAGGCCGATGAGGGCGCGTGGAAGTGGTTCCAGGCGCAGCCGCCCTCCTACCGGCGCACCGCGACCTACTGGGTCATCAGCGCCAAGAAGCAGGAGACCAGGCAGCGCCGGCTGGAGCGGTTGATCGCCGACTCCGCCGCCGGGCGCCCGATCCCGCCGCTCACCCCGCGACGAGGGTCCGCCGCCGCGCCAGCGTGAGCGCCGCGCCGGCGGCGGCCACGCCGCCGGCGAGGAGCACGGCGCGCTCGTAGGACGCCGACTCGACGATCGATCCGCCCACGGCGTTGCCGACCGCGGTGCCGACGACGATCGCCATGACCATGACGGTGAACGCCTCCGTGACGGTCCCCGATGGGGCCACCGTGTCGAGCAGCGTCGATCCGATCACCGTGGTCGGCGCGAGGAGCAGTCCGCCGAGGACGAGCAGCGCCGCCAGCGCGACTTCCGTCCCGGCGACCGCCAGCAGGGCGAAGGCGGCGCCGAGGCCGAGCAGCAGCACGGCCAGCCGGCGCGGCGCCGAGCCCGGCCAGGAGCGCGCGCCGTAGACCAGCCCGCCGAGGAGGCTGCCCGCCGAGAGCGCCGCCAGCAGCACGCCGCCGAGCGCCGCCGACCCACGCGCCGCGGCGAAGGCGGGCACGGCGACCTGCACGATCCCCACGGCGGTGCCGAACGCCGCGAGCACGCCGAAGACCGTCCGCATCCCGGGTGCGCCGAGCGGGCCCAGCCAGCCCACGTCGTGGGGCGTCCCGCGCCAGCGGCGCGAGCCGGACGTCGCCGTGAAGGCCAGCGCCGCCCCGGCTCCGAGCGCGGCGGCGGCGAGGACGGCGACCTGGGGCGAGCTGGCGGCGACGATCGCGGCGACGAGGGCGGGCGCCGTGACCACCGCGACCTCGAAGACGATCGACACCATCGCGTAGGCGGTCTCGCGCTGGCCGGGGTCCACGACGAGCTCACCCCAGAGCGACCGCATCGCGGCGGGAACCTGCGGGAACGTCGCGCCGCCGCACAGCGCACATACGGCGAGCACCCAGGTCGGCGCTCCGTTCCTGCGCCGCGATCACCAGCGCCGCGAGCGCCGGCAGGTGGCCCAGGGCCGCGGCGCGCAGCACGCGGGTCTGCCCGAGGCGGTCCATGAGCCGGCCCTGCGCCACGGCCCCCAGCGCGTTGGCGAGGCTGAACGCGCCCACCACGCGTCCCGCCACGGCGAACGAGCCGGTCGCGTCGTGGGCGAGCAGCAGGATCCCCAGGCCGAACATGCCGATCGGCATCGAACCGGCGGCCGACAGGATCACCGGCGCGCGGGCGCCCGGCAGCGCGAGCAGCGCCCGATAGCGCCGCGCGCCCTCCCGCGCGTGAGACAGGACGCTCACGCGCTGCCACGCTATCGCCCCGGGCCAGCGGGGCTCAGGCGCGCCGGCGCAGGCTGATGCCCTCGAGCACGTGGGCGACGTGCTCGCAGGCGTCGACGCTCGCCTCGAGCGAGGCGAAGATGTCCTTCCAGCGGATGACGACCATGGGGTCGATGCCGTTGACGAAGAGCGACGCGACGCCGTCGCGGCTGATGCGGTCGCCTTCGTTCTCCAGGCGGTGGATCTCGACGAGGTAGGGCGCGAGGTCGGCGCCCGTGCGCAGGGAGCGCAGCGCGCGCGCCACCTGCTCGCCGGCGCCGACGAGCACGTCGCCCATCTGCGACGCCTGCTCCATCGGCGCCTCGACCCGGAAGAGGCCCATGTTGTCGGCGGCCTGCTCGGCGAAGTCGACGATGTCGTCGAGCGCGGTCGCCAGCTGGTAGCCGTCGATGGGGTCCATCGGCGCGCGGTGCCCGTCGCTGCCCTTGAGGCGATGGATGATGTCGTGGGCGATGCGGTCGCCCTCGTGCTCGCAGAGGACGAGGTCGCGGGCGAGGTCGGCGCGCTCGGGGTAGTCGACCAGCAGGTCGCGCAGCAGCAGGGCGGCTCGCTCGACGTTGCGCCCGCTCTCCTCGAGTAGCGCAAGGACCTCGAGGTCCGGGCCGTCGCGGTGCAGCAGGGCCATCACGAGACCCTAGCCCGCCCTGCGCGCCCGCGGCGCCGTCTTCACCGGTCTTTCACAGCCGCTTTACAGCCGGGTAACGAGCGGCGCCGACGGCGTCGAGATGCTCAGGACACCATGGAAGCGGCGCGAGCGTCCAACGGACGACGTCCTTTACGTCGGCGCGCTGGAGATCAGGCCGATCGACGGCTTGGTGCTCGCGGGAGGCCGGGCGCTGAACCTGTCGGTGCGCGAGTTCGGCCTGCTGGTCGCCCTGGCGCGCAGCGGCGGCGGGATCGTACGCCGTGAAGATCTGTACGCGCGTGTCTGGGGCGGGTCGCTGCGAGGGGGCGACCGCTCGATTGACGTCTACATCCACAAGCTGCGCGTGAAGCTCGAGGAGGCGCTCCCGGACTGGCGCTTCATCCACACCCACGTGGGCTTCGGCTATCGATTCTCGCCCGAGCCTTCACACGCTTTTCACATCCCAGCCACCGGTCGGTAACAGGCTTGCCGGCCGTGCGTTGGAAGCCTGCGGGCTCAACCAAGGCAACGAAACCAATGAGGTGTTCACTCGTGAGGTCCAACCAATGGCTGGCAGCGCTGTCGGCCGCCGCGCTCGCGCTCGGCCTCGCCGCGTGCGGCAGCAGCGACGAGAGCCCGTCGGGCGGCGCGTCGAGCGGCAGCTCGAGCTCGTCTGGCGCCAAGCAGGGCGGCACCATCAACGGTGCAGGAGCGACCTTCCCCGCGCCCGTGTACACCGAATGGGCCGCGCGCTTCAAGGACTCGACGGGCACCACGGTCAACTACCAGGCGGTCGGCTCGGGCGGCGGCATCGCCCAGTTCACGGCGGGCACCGTCGACTTCGGCGCCACCGACGCGGCGATGAAGCCCGAGGAGGAGGACGCCGCCAAGAAGAAGGGCGACCCGGTCCACGTCCCGACCGTGCTCGGCGCGGTGACGGTCTCCTACAACGTCGATGGGATCGACAAGGGCCTCAAGCTCGACGGCGCCACGATCGCCGACATCTTCCTCGGCAAGGTCAAGAAGTGGAACGACCCCGCGATCGCCAAGGTCAGCGGCAACACGAGCCTGCCCGACAAGGACATCACCGTCTGCCACCGCTCCGACGAGTCGGGCACGACGAAGAACTTCACCCAGTTCCTCGCCGACTACTCGCCTGCGTGGGAGAGCGGTCCCGGCGTCGACAAGACGGTCAAGTGGCCGACCGGCACGGGCGCCAAGGGCAACGACGGCGTGGCCGGCTGCGTCAAGCAGACCGACGGCGCCGTGGGCTACGTCGAGCAGGCCTACGCACTGCAGAACGACTTCACGACCGCCGCCGTGAAGAACAAGGACGGCCAGTTCGTCGAGCCGTCGCTCGAGGCGACGTCGGCGGCGGGCGAGGGCGCGCGAGGTGCCCGAGGACCTCAAGTTCTCGACCATCAACGCGCCGGGCGCGAAGTCCTACCCGATCACCGCGGTCACCTTCCTGCTCGTCTGGGAGGACCAGTGCAAGTCGGGCATCAAGGCCGGGACCGCCAAGCTCGTGAAGAGCTGGCTGGACTACGCCCTCGGCGACGGGCAGAAGGTCGCGCCGGAGCTGCAGTACGCGCCGCTGCCCGACCCGATCAAGCAGAAGGCGCAGGCCAAGGTCGACGCCCTGCAGTGCAACGGGACGGCGATCGGCTAGCACCATGGAAGCTGGGAGCTCTCAGAGCGCGCCGGCGGCGCAACGGTCGGTAACCGATCGTCGCGGCTCCCGCGCGCTCGATCCCCTGCTGCGGTGGGTGCTGACCGGGCTCGCCGCCCTGATCCTGCTCCTCATCGCGTTCTTCTTCGTCCGTCTCTTCATCGAGGCGAAGCCGGCGTTCGACGCGTTCGGCTACATCGGCTTCGTCTTCGACAACAACTGGGACGTCTCGAAGGAGATCTTCGGCGCCTGGCCGCTGGTGGTGGGCACGCTGATCACGTCGGCGATCGCGCTCGTGATCGGGGTGCCGGTCGCGATCTCGACGGCGCTCTACGTCTCCGAGCTGTGCCCGATGCGCGTGCGCCAGCCGCTGACCAGCCTCATCGAGCTGCTGGCCGCCGTGCCCTCGGTCGTCTACGGGCTCTGGGGGATCTTCGTGCTGGCGCCGAAGCTGAAGCCCGCCGAGCAGTGGTTCTCCGACACGTTCTCGTTCCTGCCGCTCGTCGGCGGCCCGGTCTCGATCCCGAACTGCTTCATCGCCGGGCTGATCATGGCGATCATGATCCTGCCGATCGTCTCGTCGATCTCGCGTGAGGTCATGGCGACGGTGCCGGCGCAGGACAAGGAGGCCGCGCTGGCCCTCGGCGCCACGCGCTGGGAGATGATCCAGATCGCGGTGCTGCCGTACTCGCGCGCGGGCATCTCGGGCGCGGCGATGCTCGGCCTCGGGCGCGCGATCGGGGAGACGATCGCCGTGACCATCGTCATCGGCAACGCGCCGAACGTGCCCGAGTCGATCTTCAGCCAGGGCTACACGCTGGCGGCGGTCATCGCCAACGAGTTCAACGAGGCTGCCTCCGACCCGACGCACCGGGCGGCGCTCATCGCCGCGGGTCTGGTCCTCTTCGTCCTCACGCTGCTCGTGAACGCCATCGCGCGCTACTACGTCAACCGCGCCTCGCGCGGCAAGCGCACGGTGCCGACCGGGATGGCCGGATGACCACGCTCGCCCCCGTCAGCGGACGCCGGCGCGCCGTCGACCGCGTCTCGCGCGGCATCACCCTCGTGCTGACCGCCGTCGCCGTCCTGCCCCTGGTCTTCATCCTCTATTACCTCATCAAGGAGGGCATCGGGGCCTGGAGCGTCGACTTCTTCACCACCGACCCGACCGGCCGCTTCCTGGGCGACCCGGGCGGCATCAAGTCCGCGATCATCGGCACGATCCTGATGGTGGCGCTGGCCAGCGCGATCGCCATCCCCTTCGGGATCGGCGTGGCCCTGTACCTCGTCGAGTACGGCAAGGGATCGCGCTTCGCCAACCTGGTGCGCTACTTCGTCGACGTCATGACCGGCGTGCCGTCGGTCGTCTTCGGCCTCTTCGTCTACATCGTCCTCGTCGTCACCAAGATCGGCGGGACGTTCGCGGGCTGGAAGGGGTCGGTGGCCCTGGCGCTGCTCATGCTGCCCGTCGTCACACGCACCGCCGAGGTCGTGCTCAACCTGGTGCCCGACAGCCTGCGCGAGGCAGCCCTCGCGCTCGGCGCCCCGCGCTGGCGCGTGGTCTTCCGGATCGTGCTGCCGACGGCGCTCCCTGGGCTGGTCACCGGCTCGCTGCTCGCCGTCGCGCGCGCCGCGGGCGAGACCGCGCCGCTGCTGTTCACCGCGGCATTCGTCTTCGGCACCCAGTTCGACCTGTCCCAGCGGATGAACTCGCTGCCGCTGCAGATCTTTAACGACGTCAGCCAGGCACAGGATAGGCTCGTCCAGCGCGCGTGGGGCGCTGCCCTCACGCTGGTCGTGCTCGTTCTGCTCTTGAGTGTGGCGGCACGCTTGGTGCAACGAAGGAGCCGCCTCGCATGACCCCTGATGACCTGACCGCCGCACCCACGGAGCCCAGAGACATGACGGAAGCCGGCCCCACCACCCAGGGCGGCGCGACGGCCCAGGACGCCCCCGCGGCGGCGCCGTCCGCGCAGGGTCACGCGATCACGCTGCGCAAGCTCAGCGCGTTCTACGGCGAGACCCACGCGGTCAAGGAGGTCGACCTCGACTACGCGGCCAACCGTGTGACCGCGATGATCGGGCCCTCGGGCTGCGGCAAGTCGACGCTCGTGCGCTGCATCAACCGGATGCACGAGGAGATCCCGGGGGCGCGAGCCACCGGCGAGGTGCGCCTCGACGACCTCGACCTCTACGACGCGGGCGTCGACGTCGTCAGCGTGCGGCGTGCCGTCGGGATGGTCTTCCAGAAGCCCAACCCGTTCCCGACCATGTCGATCTTCGACAACGTCGCCGCGGGCCTGCGCCTCAGCGGCACTCGCGGCGACACGCGCGAGCGCGTCGAGCAGTCGCTGCGCGGAGCCGGGCTGTGGGAAGAGGTCAAGGACCGCCTCAACCAGCCCGGCATCGGGCTTTCCGGCGGCCAGCAGCAGCGGCTCTGCATCGCGCGTACCATCGCCGTGGAGCCCGAGGTCATCCTCATGGACGAGCCGTGCTCGGCCCTGGACCCGATCGCGACGCTCAAGATCGAGGAACTCATCCACGAGCTCAAGCAGCGCTACACGATCGTGATCGTCACCCACAACATGCAGCAGGCAGCGCGCGTGGCCGACACCACGGCCTTCATGCTGTCCGGCGAGATGATCGAGCACGCCCCGACCGACAAGATCTTCTCCAAGCCGGACGACAGCCGCACGGAGGAGTACGTCACCGGGAAGTTCGGCTAGCCGATGGGCACCGGCGAGGGACGCCAGCACTTCCAAGAGGAGCTGCGCCGGCTGGAGGAGTCGGCCCTGGGCGGGATCGACATGGTCGTCGAGCAGCTCGACCGCGTCCTCGAGGCGCTCGAGCACCAGGACATCGAGCTCGCCCAGATCGTCATCCTCGACGACGATCGCCTCGACGGGCGCTACCTGGAGGTCCACCAGGGCATCCTCACGCTGCTGGCCCGCCAGGCGCCCGTCGCGGGCGACCTGCGGCTCGTGGCCGCGCTGCTGCACCTCATCAAGCACGTCGAGCGCATGGGCGACCAGTGCGTGACGATCGCCAAGTTCATCCCGCTATCCGGGCACGAGCCGCCCGTGCGCGCCGAGATGCTCGACCGGCTGCTGCGGATGGGTCGCGCGGCGCGCTCGGAGGTCGTGCAGACGCGCGCCGCCTTCGCTACGCGCGACGTCGCTCTGGCCGAGGATCTCGTGCGCCAGGACCGCGAGATCAACCGCCTGAACCGCGAGATCTTCCAGTACGCGATCGAGATCGGCGACGACCCCGACACGCGCGAGTGGGCGATGCACATGACCATGGTGGCGCGGGCGCTGGAGCGCGTCGGCGACAACGCCGTGGACATCGGCGAGGTCACCGCCTTCGTCGTCAGCGGGTTGTTTAGGGAGTTCTCGGACTCCTCGATGCCCACGCTGCAGTCGTAATCCTTCGGTACCCATACGGGTAGCCTCAAGATGCGTGGGGCGCCGTTGGCTGACCGTGGTCGTCGTCTGCCTCGCGTCGACCGGCGCGGGGGTGACGGCGCTTGCCTCGTTGCGCCTGGACCGCGAGCTGTCGGTGGGGACCGTGCGCATCTTCAGCGACCCCGGCCACCGCGGCGCGCTGGACCTCTACGTCCCGCTCGTGGACTGGGGCGTGCGCTTCGGCGGCGTCCGCGTGCCGGTGCGCCTGCGCGTCGACGTCCAGCGCATCGACCGCGACGCGGCGGTCTCGGTGGCGCGCGAGGGTGCGGGCACGCCGCGCGTCCTGGCGCGCGTCAGGCGCGATGCCACCGACGCCATCGCGTCCTATCTGCGCATCCTCGTGGGGGTGGTGGTCGGCAGCGCGCTGGGGTTCGGGCTGCTGGTGGCCCTGGCCCTGCGCGGTATCGGCCTTCCACTGCGCGCCGGTGCGCTGTCGGCGGGCGCGACCGCGGTGGCGCTCGGCGTCGCCATCATCGTGCTGCTCCCGCCCCGCGGCGATCTCGGCGCGCCCGAGTACTACGCCCACGGCCCGGACATCCCGCGCGCCCTGCGCGCGGTCGAGTCGGCCGAGGCGAGCGCCGGCACGCTCGGCGACGAGCTCGACGGCCAGCTCGTCGGCCTCGCCCAGCTCGTGGTGGCGCCGGGCGAGCGCGCGCCGCTGGGCGGGCGCCCGCAGATCACCGTCGCCTCGGACCTGCACAACAACCTCCTGGCGGTGCCGGCGCTGCGGCGTGTCGCCCGCGGGACGCCGCTGTTCTTCGTCGGCGACCTCACCGACCGCGGCTCGCCGCTCGAATCCCAGCTCACCAGGGGCGTCCTGCACGCGGGCACGCAGCTCGTGTTCGTGACCGGCAACCACGACTCGGACTCCGGGGCGCAGGAGCTGGCCGACGACGGCGCGATCGTGCTCACCGAGCGCGGCCGCCTGCTGCGCGGCGGGCGCTTCGGCCCCATGGTCGTGCGCGTCGCCGGGCTGCGGGTGGCCGGCTACGGCGACCCGTTCCGCCGCCGCCGCGCGCGCGGATACGTTCAGCAAGGGGCGCTCCCCGCCCCCTCGGTCGCCGAGCAGAACCTCTTCGCCGAGTGGCTGGTCGGGCTGGAGGACAGGGTCGACGTGATCATGGTCCACGAGCCCGCGCTGGCCGCGAAGGGGATCGAGGCGCTGCGCCGCGATCCGCCCTCGCACCCGATCGTGCTGCTCGTCGGCCACACGCACCACGCGGACATCGAGCTCGATCGCGACTTCACCGTGCTCAACGGCGGGACCGTCGGAGCGGGGGGAACGGGCAACCTCGGCGAGGGGTCCAAGATCGGCGTTGCGCGGATGACCTACGCGACGGGCGGCGGCTTCGCCCCGCTGGCGGCCGACCTCGTCGAGATCAATCCCGCCAACGGATCGGCCACCGCGAAGCGCTTCCGGCTCGACGAACCGCAGACGACCGAAGCACGCAAATAGCGTAGATCGGCCGTCGCGCCGGCGCCGTCGAGCCTTGTGAAGAAGCTGTGACTGGGTGGCTTCGTTGCCCTGCGGCGTCGCGACTTGGCACTAGACTGGCCCGCGTCATGACCGAACGGTCCGCCGTAGACGTCGCGCCGCTTCGGCTCGCCGTCATAGACACCGACTCCGGCTTCCTGCAGGTGCTGACCAAGCGCCTGGAGCGGCTGTCCTGGGAGCACCGCGTGCTCGCCAGCGCCGTCCCCGTCGACACTGTCGTCGCCATGCGCCTCAACGCCATCGTGGTCGACCTCGCGGTGCTCGGGCCACCGGCGTGGGAGTACCTCGAGAAGCTGTGTGCCGCCCTGCCCGGCCTGGGCGTGCTCGTGTGCACGGGCCAGTCGACCGTCGCCCAGCGCGTGCGCGGCCTGCGCCTGGGGGCCGACGACTGGCTGACCAAGCCATGTCACCCCGAGGAGCTCATCGCTCGGGTCGAGGCCGTCGTGCGCCGCCGCCGGCGGGCCGAGGCGCGCTCGTCGGGCGGGCCCATCACCGCCGGCGAGATCGAGATCCGCTCGGACCGCTTCCAGGCCTTCGTGCGCCAGGGCTCGATCGACCTCACCCGCCGCGAGTTCGAGCTCATCGAGCTGCTGGCCGGCGCCGAGGGCCGCGTCCTCGAGCGCGAGGAGATCTACCAGCGCGTGTGGGGTTACGCGATGGCGCGCGGCGATCGCTCGGTCGACGTCTTCGTGCGCAAGCTGCGCCAGAAGCTCGAGAAGGCGTCGCCGGGCTGGCGCTACATCCACACGCACTTCGGGGTCGGCTACCGCTTCGCGCCCGAGCCCGACGTCGGCGAGGGCACCGCGCCCGAGCCGGTCATCGCGGCGCTGGAGGGCCAGGCGCCAGACGCGGCGCCTGCGGAGGCGCCCGCCGAGGCGTCCGAGCACGCCACGCTGTCGTGAGCGCGACGGTTCGCAACGTCGCGATCGTCCTCGTCTTGGCGGCGGCGGTCGCCTTCCTCCCCGGCGGCGGCACGACGGCCGGCCTGATCGGCGCCATCCTCTCGACGCTCATCATGGTCTCGCTGGTGTTCTTCGCGTATCGCTTCTATCGCGAGCACCGCGTCGAGCTCGACGGCCTCGGCGACCGCTGGCGCGGCCTGCTCTACGGCGCGATCGGCGTGGTGGTGCTGGCGCTCGCCGCCATCCCGCGGCTGTCGGACTCGTCGGGCGGCACGCTCGTCGTGGTCGTGCTGCTGGGCGCCGCGGCGTACGCGTTCTACGCGGTCTGGCGCCACTACCGCGAATACGCCTGACCCGCGCGTCGGTTCCTGCGCACATTTGTGACAGACGTGCGGTAGCGCCGTGACGGCACGCCCGCGACGCTCTCGGAATGCGCGCGCGCAGGGGACAAACGGGGCAGGCCGCCGTCGAGACGGTGGCGCTCCTGCCGCTGGTCGTGCTCGTGGGGGCCCTGCTCTGGCAGGCCGCGGTGGCGGGCCAGGCGCTGTGGCTGTCCGCCGCGGCGGCCCGCGCGGCGGCGCGCGCCGCCGCGGTCGGGGCTGACGCCGAGGCGGCGGCCAAGAGCGCGCTCCCGCCGCGCCTGGAGGCGGGCGTACGGGTGCGCGCCGCGGCCGATGGCGTAGGGGTCGCGATCCGGGTCCCGTCCGTCCTCAGCGGCGGATCGATCTTCACCGTGCGCTCGCGCGCGGCCTTCCCCGACCAGCAGCCGTGAGTCGGCCCGGCCTGAGCTCGGTTTCCGGGCAGGCGAGCGTCGAGCTCGTCGCGCTGGTGCCGCTCGCGACGCTGATCGCGCTGGCGATCGGCCAGCTCCTCGCGGCCGGTGCGGCGCGCGAGCTGGCCGGGAACGCCGCGGAGGCCGGCGCCGCGGCGCTGTTGCAGGGTGGCGATCCGGCGGCCGCGGCGCGCGCCGCACTCTCGGGCTGGGCGCGCGAGCGCACGACCGTGCACGTCACCGGCCGCCGCGTCGAGATCCATGTGCGCCCGCGCACCGTGATCCCGGTGCTGGCCGGACGCCTTGACGCGTCGGCTTCGGCCGACGCCGGTCCGCCGTGAGCTCCCTGCGCGACTTCTTCGTCGCCCCGCGGACGGGCGAGGCGACGGTCGAGCAGGGTGCGGTCGACGGCGCCCGGCGGCGCCTGCGCGGACCGCGCCCGGCGTCGGTGGATGCGCCGGCCGCGCTCTCGCTCGGCCTGCTGGCGCCGGTGCGCGAGCTGCCGGCCGCGGCCGCCGGCGCGGGGCTGGCGATCGCGCGCGCGGGCTCGGCGGCGCTCGTCTGCATCCACGCACCCGGCGCGCCGGCCGCGGTGCCGGGCTTCGGCGCCCCGGCCCGTCCCGGCGCCTCGCGCCTGGCCGCCTCGCTGCGCGCCCGCGACCTCGAGGCCTCGGCGCGCGGCCGGCTCGCGCTCGTGCACCTGCCCGAGGATCGCGCGCAGCTGGCCGGCGCCGCGGCGCGCGCCTTGGCCGCCGCGGGCCCCCTGCCGACCGTGCTCGCTGTCGCCGCCCGCGACGACGAGCTCGACCTGCTGCTGGCCGCGCGCGACGCGATCCTCGTCGTCCTGCCGTCGGCGGCCGAACCGGCGCTGGCGCAGCTCGTCCTCGCCGGGGCCGCCGGTCTCGTCCCCTGCGCCGCGACGCTCGCGCTCGGGCTGGATCCCGTCCAGCGGGCGCTGGCGCTCGCCGGAGTACGCGCGCCGCGCGCGCTGCGCGACGCCGTGGCCGGGCTGGTCCCGTGACCGGTGGGCAGCCGGTGCGCTGGGCGGGCGAATCCGGCCAGGCGGCGATGGTCCTGCTCGGCCTGCTCGTGGCGGTCGTCCTCGGGGCGGTCGTCCTGGGCGGCGTCGCCCGCGGCGTCGGCGTCCGCGGCGAGCTCCAGAGCGCCGCCGACCTGTCGGCGCTGGCCGGCGCGCGGGCGATGCACGACGCGTACCTGCGCGTCTTCGAGCCGCCATCGCTCGGCGGCGCGGCCAACCCGCGCCACCTCGACCGCGCGGACTACCTCGCTCTGGGCGAGCACGCCGCGCGGGCGACCGCGGCGCGCAACGGGGCACACGACGTGCACATCGCCTTTCCGGGCGCAGCGCTCGCCCCGATCCGCGTGCGGGTGACCGTGCACGACGCGATCGCGGTCGGCGACGCCAAGGCGCTGCCCAACACCGCCACGGCCGAGGCCGAGCTGGCGCCGCCGGGGGCTCTCCCCGGCGCCGGCGCGCCCAACGGCGGCGAGTACCGCGGCCCGTTCGCCTATCGCCAGGGCAAGCCGATGCGCCCGGACGTCGCGCTGGCCTTCGATCGCATGTCGGCCGCCGCCCGCGCCGACGGGGTGGTGCTGCTCATCACGTCGGCCTTCCGCACCGACGCCGAGCAGGCGCGGCTCTTCGCGGCGCACCCCGATCCCAAGTGGGTCGCACGGCCGGGAACGTCGCTGCACCGCCTCGGCACCGAGCTCGACCTCGGGCCGCCGAGCGCCTACGGCTGGCTGGCGGCCAACGCCGAGCGCTTCCACTACGTCCAGCGCTACGCGTGGGAGCCGTGGCATTTCGGCTACACGTTGAACGCGGGCTCGTCCTCGCTGGGTTACGGCACCGGCGGCGACGGCGAGTCGTCGGGCACGCTGCCGGCCTTCGTGCCGGCGCGCTTCGCGCCGGCGATCGCGCGCGCGGCGCAGCGCTGGAGCGTGTCGGGCGCGCTGCTGGCCGCGCAGCTCTACGAGGAGTCGCACTTCAACCCGTTCGCGCGCTCGAGCGCCGGGGCGCTCGGCATCGCGCAGTTCATGCCGGCCACCGCCGCGGGCTACGGCCTGGCCGATCCGTTCGACGCCGAGCGCGCGATCGATGCCCAGGCCCACCTGATGCGCGACCTGCTGCGCACCTTCGCGTCGGTCCCGCTCGCGCTGGCCGCCTACAACGCGGGCCCGGCACCCGTCCGGGCCTGCGGCTGCATCCCGCCGATCCCCGAGACCCGGTCCTACGTCGCCGACATCCTGGGCCTGCTGCATGGCGCGGGCGACCCGTCGGGCGACGGCGCGGGAGCGTTGGAGGTGCGGCTCGTGCTCTGAGCCGACTACTTCGTCAGCTTCACCGTACGCGTCACCTCGCGCGTGTTGCCGGCGGCGTCGACGATCTTGATCGTGATCGTCGCGGTCACCTGGACGCCCTCCGTAGTGGCCTTCTTGATCCTCAGGAACGCCGCCCTGGCCGCCGTCTTGGCGCCCTTTGGCCTGAGCGTCAGCGTGGCGCTCTGACCGCCGGCGAGCGTGGCGGTCGCACTGGTGAGCTTGACCGCTTGCTTGACGCCCTTGATCTCCACCGTGCCGCTCGCGGTGGCGACGACGGAGCCGTCCGTGGGAGCGGTCACCTTCGTGCCGATCGACAGCGAGGAGCCCTTGACCTTCTGGCTGCGGCGGCGGGCGACCGTGGTCTTCGCCACGGCGTTGATCGCGCGGGCGGCCTGCGCCGGGGTCGGCACCACGGAGGGGGCGACCGACTGGGCGGGCGTGGCCGCCTGCCCGGTTTCGCCCGAGCCCGCTGGGGAGTGGATGGCGATGGTGAGGGTCTGGCTGGCGCTCCCCACGTTGCCCGCGAGGTCCGGAGCGGAGGCGACGACCGGCCACGTGCCCTCGCCTACGAACGTCGGAGTCACGTTCCACGTGCCGTTGGCCTGCACGAGCGTCGTCATCGTCTGGCCGGCGATGGCCACCGTGACGGTCGTGCCGGACGCGGCGTCGGAGGTCCCCGTGATGGTCGGGTCGCCGTCGCTCGTCGTCGCAGTCGCCCCGCCGGTGATCGCGACGGCCGGCGAGACCGTGTCGACGCTCAGCGTCTGGGTGGAGCTGGACCGGTTCCCGGCCTCGTCGAACACCGACATGACCACGCGATGCGGGCCATCGGAGAGGGTGGCGGCGGTCATCGACCAGGCGCCCGCCGCCATCGACCAGCCCGGTCAGGGTCTGGTCGGCGAGGGCCACGGTCACGGTCGTGCCGGACGCGACGGCCGCCGTCCCGGCGATGTCGGGCGTCGCATCGTTGGTCAGCGCGTTCGCCCCGCCGGCGATCGTCACCGCGGGTGCGGCGGTGTCGACGGTCAGCACCTGGCTGTCGGTGCCCTCGTTGCCGGCCGGGTCGGTGACGGAAGCGGCGACGGTGCGGGTGGCGTCGGTCAGCGCGGTCGGCGTCACGTTCCACCATCCGCCGGACTGCACGAGCGCGGTCAGGGTCCGCGAGTCGACGGCCACGCGGACGACCGTGCCGGGGGCGACATCGCTGGTACCGGCGATCGTCGGGGTCGGGTCGTTGGTCGTCACGGACGATCCGCCGTCGATGGTGATGACGGGCAGCACTGTGTCGACGGTCAGCTGCTGAGTGGCGCTCCCCGGATTCCCCGCGGCGTCGATGGTCGAGGCGACGGCGGGATAGGTGGCGTTCGCGAGGATCGCCGAGGTCACCGACCACGTGCCGCCGGAGGGGGTCGCGGTGAGGATCTGCCCGTGGATCGTCACGGTGACGACTGCCGGTGCCTCGACGTCGGTCGTGCCGCTGATCGTCGGGGTCGTGTCGGTGGTGATCGCGGTGCCACCACCGGTGATCGTGACCACGGGCGGAGCGCTGTAGAACTCGTTGGCGTCGAGCGTGAGGGCGCCGTTGCGGGCGAACGCGCGGCCGTTCACCAGAGTCTGGTTACCCACCGCGACCGCGTCGAGCGCCATGAGCGTTCCGGCGAAATCGGCGTTCGCGCCGATGGCGCCTGCGCCGTTGACCTGCCAGAACACGCGGGACGCCTGGGCGCCGCCGGTCAGCACGACATGGCTTCCGGCGGCCATGGCCATGGCGCCGCCGACCTGGAAGACGAAGACGGCGTTCGGGTTGCCCGCGCCGTCGAGGGTCACCGTGCCGGCGTTCGACACGGCGCCGGCGATGGTGTGCAGCCCCGGCGCGATGGTCGTGCCGGCCAGCGCGCCGTCGAGCACGCCACCGCCGGTCCGACCGGCGACCTCGTTGTACGCCGCGACGAGGTCGGCGTGTGCCTGCGCGGCGGCCGCGTTGCCAACATCGACCGCGCCGGTGACGACCCCCGGGGGAAAGCCGGTGGGCTGTGTGTTCGCCTTGACACCGAGGTCGCCTCGGAGCGTGGTGTGGGGGGTGGCCGGGGCGCTGACCGTGTTGCCGATGGAGGCGCCACTCAACACCGCGTAGGTCGACGCCGTACCGAGGTTCACCATGCTCGTCGAGGCGGCGACGGCGGACGGGGCGGTCAGTCCGAAGACTCCGACCAGCACGGCGCCGGCGAGCGCTCCGAGGTGGAGTGCCTTCGCCCAGCCTGCGTTGACGATGTTGATGGTCACACCGACGTACTCGGCGTGACTCTTGGCCAACCGGATGGGCCGATTGGTTCAATCCGCTAACTAGTCAACACCTGTCGCATGCCACCGCGCGTGAGCGCAAGAGCGTCCGAAGGCGCGACCGGCCCGACGTGCAGACCGTTCAGCCCGCAGGACTTCTGCGCGAGCTGCGAGCCGTTCGTGGTCACACCCCGGTTGTCGACGCCGGCTGCGCGCGGCAGATGGGCCGATCGGTTCGTTGTTCTAGGTGATCAACCCTTGTCGCATGGCGACCGCGACCGCGGCCGCGCGGTCCGAGACGCCAAGCCTCGCGTAGGCGTCCTCGAAGTGGCGCTTGACGGTGGCTGTGCTGACCTGCATCTCGGCTGCGATCGCCGTGGCGCTCAGGGCGCGGGCGGCGAGTTGGAGGACCTGCGTCTCACGCGGCGTCAGAACAGGCGCCACGAGCTCGCCGCGGTGCCGAGCCAGGAAGTACCCGATCTCATGTCCGATCCCGTTCAGCGCCCGCAGCAGCCGTTCGGTCACCTCGATCCGCTCAGGAGAGAAGTACTCCAACACGGCCAGCGTCTCCTCGGCGGCGACGGCGGGAATCGCGATCGTCGCCTCCAACCCGGCATCACGGATCGCCGCCGCCCGCTGTGGCGGCTTACCGATGACCGGGTCGTTCGACGCGACCGGTTGACGGCTCTTCCACGCGCGTCCCAGCGTCGGGCCTCCGTAGCCCGGATGGCGGTCGCGCGTGACGTCGGCCAAGATCGCGAGCGCCGAGTCGTCGAGGTGCCAGACCCGTTTGGCGGTCAGGACCGCACGCTCCGGGACCCAGAGCGCACCGAACGACAGGTTCATGGCCGTGCCCAGCCCGGCCAGCAGGGCCAGCGCCCCTGGCTCGAACTCCTGCCATTCGTCCAAGGCCTTCGACACCGCCGCGTGAGCGCGCAGCTTGCGGGCGACCGAGTCCTGAGCGGTGACATCCTGGACAGAGCCCACAAAGCGGTTCGGGCCGTCCTCACCTTCGTCGACGAACGCCAGGGTCGCGCGGATGTGGCGGACGTCGTCGTCGTCGCGGATGATCCGATAGTCGAGCGTCTCGAAGCGACCGCCGGCGACCAAGTCAGCCATCGTTGCCTCGACCCGCTCCCTGTCCTTCGGGTGCGTGTACGCGAGCACGAACCCGAGGGAGGGAGTGATCGATCCCGGCTCCAGCCCGAGGAGACGGAAGTAGTTGTCCGACCAGATCAGCTCCCCGGTCGACGGGATCCACTCCCAGCTGCCGGCCAAGCCCATCCTCTCGGCGCGATCCAGCAGCGCCAGCTGCTCAGCCTGGGAGTGCCGTGGGTGGGCTGGACGCTCGCTTCCCACCCTCGCACTCTAACGTTTGAAATGGCCGACTGGTCAAGCGTCCTGTCCGATGCGAAAAACCGGAAATCGCGCGTTGGATTTATGGAAATTGAGCGAGCGATCTCTCGGCTAGGACGCTCTGAGAATCACGATCCGCCGGTGCACGCTGCTGGCGCCCGCGGCGGAGATCTCGACCGTGAGCGTCGTCGCGCTCCGGCGGCCCAGATCGCGCAGTTGCCGCTTGGTCAGGCGCAGCGTGACGCGCCTCGCGCGCCGCGTGGCGGCGAACCCGCGGCGCGCCAAGACACTGGCGCCGCGGCGCAGCGCGACACTGACATGAAGGTCACGCGATGCGGCCAACGTGACCTGCAGCCCTCGTGCGCGGACCTGCCTGAGCGTCGTGCGCCGGCCGACGGCGAGCTGCAACCTGGGGGCCGACGCAAAGCGGCTGTCGGCCACGACGATCCTCGGCGCGTCCGAGGCCGCCGCCGGCAGGGGAGTGGGGTCGCTGATCGTTCCGGGCGCGTCGCCGTGACCCACGGGATCGCCACCGGGGCCTGCGCCCACCTGACCGGGAACGCTGTGCTCGTCGACGGTGATCGTCGCCGTTGCCACCAGGTTGTCGTTGTCGACCGCCGCCACGGTCAGCCGTTGCGCGTCGCGGCCGGCGACCGCCACCGTCTGCGCCGCCGGGCCGGCCGTGTCGTAGACACCGTCGCCGTCCAGGTCCCACACGTAGGAGACCACCGCGCCGTCGGGGTCGGCGCTCGAAGCGGCGCTCACCGTCACCGACTGCCCATCGCCGGCCACGACCGCCAGACGCGCGGCGGGGGCGACGGGCGGCTGGTCACAGCGTCCCAGCGTGCACAGGAAGCCCGAGTCGTAGAGGTTCCAGTGCGCGGCCAGGTAGGAGCCCGGTGCCGGCGATGCGTTGAAGTAGTCATCGCCCCCGCAGTCCAGCGGCTTGCCGGGGTTCGGTGCCATGCGGCCGAGCTCGCAGTCGCGCAGGAACCCGTCGGACGTGCCGTCCCTGGGCGTGTAGCACATGACGTCGAAGAGCTGATAGCAGTGGGCGCCGCCGGAGAAATGGGGGGCCGACGGTTGCACGGCGCCGAGGGTGTGCAGCACCTCGTGCAGAACCTGGTCGGCGTACTGGCTGGCCGGCTGCTCTGAACCGAAGAAGTCCTCGCCGCCGGCTTGCAGGTAGGCGTAGCGCGAATGAGCGGTCAGGTTCGCGACGTTGGTCGCCCACGGCGAGTCGTCCTGGGCCCAGCTGCCTGCGGCGGCCTGCAGCACGGGCAACGCGAAGTCGACGAAGACCAGGTAGTTGACACCAGGACGGTCGGGCAGATGGCTCGCGACGTCGGCCAGGACCGAGCCCGTCGCGTAGAAGGCGACCGGATGCCCCAGCGCCACGACCTGGATGTCGAGGAAGGCGCTCCCGCAGCTCGATCCACGGTCCAGGCGCAGGGTCTTGTCGGAGGCGAGCGCCACCTTGGCCGCCGCGGCCTTGGTGTAGCGCTGGATCGCTGTGCCGAAGAGGGCGAAGCGGTCGGCCACGTCCGAGGCGTGCGCGTAGACGACCTTGATGTGAGGGGCGTCGCCGGTGACGCTCGATGCGTCGCTCGTGCGCTCGGCGCCGCAGAACGGGCCGTCGGCCAGGAGGGCGTCGACCGCCGGGCTCGACGGCAGAGGTCCGTCAGCCGCGCTGCACACCGAAGCGGACACGAGCAGGACGGCAACGGCAAGGAGAGCGGTGCGCGTGGTCAGAGCGCTGTGGACGGTGCCAACTCCGAGCCCGCACACCCAGCGATGCCGTGCTTAAGGCTAGGAGCCGCCCGGCATCCTGCGTGCAGGTTAGGCTCGCGCCGCGCTCCGTCTTCCCCAACTGGGACGTTGGGTCGCCCAGCGTCCTGACCAGGAGGTATCGCCATGCCCGCACCCAAGCGCCGGACGACGAGACGTCGATCGGCCGCGCCGAAGCGGATCCTCAACTGCAAGCCGTCGCCCAAGGCCGAGGACGACTTCACCTTCGATCACGCCGCTGCATCCGCCGCCGTGGCCAAGGCGCCGACGATCCCGCCGAGCAAGGATCTCCGCGCGGCGTGGTGGAAGATCAACGACCAGGGGTCCACCGGGTCGTGCGTGGGGTGGGGGACCGCCGACGGGCTGCTGCGCTGGCACTTCGTCCAGGCGGGGCGCGTCAAGAACACCGAGCTGCTGTCGCCGCGCTTCATCTGGATGGCCTCCAAGGAGACCGACCAGTACATCACCCAGCCGACGGCGTTCATCGAGACCGAGGGCACGAGCCTGAAGTCGGCGCTCGACGTCGCGCGCAAGTTCGGCGCCGTGCGCGACTCCGTCCTGCCCTTCGCGTCAGGGGCGCTGTACACCGGCGACTCCAAGACGTTCTACGCGCTCGCGTCGCAGCTGAAGATCCTCACCTACTTCAACCTCGGCAGGACGCTGGGCAACTGGAAGACGTGGCTGGCGACCAAGGGCCCGATCCTCACGCGCCTGGACGTCGACGCCACCTGGGACGCCGCGACCGACAACAAGGGCAACATGGACGCCTACCAGCCCGACACGACCCGCGGCGGGCACTGCGTCGCCCTCGTCGGCTATCGCAAGGATCGCTTCATCGTGCGCAACAGCTGGGGCACCGGCTGGGGCGACAAGGGCTTCGCCTACGCGTCGCTCGCCTACGCCCAGGCGGCCTTCACCGAGGCCTACGGCATCCAGGTGTAGCGGCGCCCACTACCTGGCGCGGCGCCTGACGGACACGAGGCGCCCGGCCAGCCCGACCGGCTCGAGCCCGCCGTCTGCGGTCGCCCGCAGCGGGGGCTTGACCGGCCGGTGACCGAGCTTCCAGCGCAGCAGGTCCAGGGCGCGGGCGGGGCCGAAGATCGCGGGCTCGGCCAGCTTCCACACGTCGCAGCGCGGGGCCCTCGAGTGCGTCGCGTCGAGGATGCCGTTGACCGCCCGCCGGGCCGCCTCGTTGGCGCCCTCCATCGTGGCCAGGTCGGTGTAGGTGCGCACGAAGTCCGAGGCGAGGAAGAGGTTCGGGACGCTGGTAACCGCCTCGGGGCGATCGGCCCACGAGCCGGCGGTGTTGATGAGCAGCGGCTCGGCGTTCGCGGTCGCGGTCGGGTTGGGGAAGGTGATGTCCTCGTCGAGGAAGGCGCTCGCGAGGTTGGCGTCCTCGAGGACGACGTGCCCCGGGTCGTTGAGGTGGTCCTTGAGCTGCGCCCATACCTCGGCCTTGATCTCGTCCGCGCTGCACTTCGAGGCCACCTTGCCCGTGCGTCGCGACGGGCGCTCCCAGTCGGACACGTCGACCGAGAGGACGCCCCCGACATGCCCGTCGCCGAGCCGCGCGAAGTCGGTGCGCGGCCAGAACTGGCGCTGGGAGATCGAGGTCAGTGCCCAGTCGGAGTCGCTGTAGATCGTGTGCCCGGCCAGGATCGGCACGTCGTGGTGCAGGTAGAACATCACCCCGTTCATCCAGCGGGTGCGCAGGCGGCTCGTCCCCTTCAGGCGCGGCTCGGCCCTCACCAGCGCGGGACTGAGGAGCGGGCGCAGCTGCTCGACCGGCATGGCCGCCACGTAGTGATCGGCGGTGATCGTCTGGCGCGTGCCGTGGTGGTCGACCGTCACCCCGGCGATCCGCCCATGAGCGCAGTCGATCCCGTCGACCTCGCTGTCCGTGCGCAGGTCGACGCCGGCGCCGCGCAGGTGCGCGACCCAGGGATCGATCCACACCTCGGTCGTCGGCCCGTCGAGCAGGCGGTCGGCGTGGCCGCCCGCGCGCGAGAGGTCGAAGACCAGCTGCAGCAGGATGTAGCCGCCGGTGCGCGCGCTGATCTCCTGCGCCTGCGCGGCGACGAGCATGCGCGTGAGGCCGTCGGCGAGGAAGCGCTGAAAGCCCGGCGATCGGTTCTCGGCGTCGACGAACTCCCACCACGACTGCTTCTCCCACTCCCCGTAGCGGCGGTCGTCGCAGCTCGTCAGCAGCACCAGCAGCCGGTCGATGAAGAACCGCTGGTCCTCGGCCGAGATGCCCAGCTGCGTGCAGACGGTGTACATGAAGCGCGCGACGAGGGCGAAGTCGTCGAGCGAGGCCGGCGCGTGCGCGGCCGTGATCAGCTCGTTGGCGCCGTTCTCGCGCGCGAGCATCATCTGGTCGGCGCCCACCAGCTCGTCGAAGACGTGGTGGCCGCCCCGGGGGCCGGGGATGCGCTTCATCGTGTCGGGCACGTGGCGGTAGAAGCCCGGGAAGAAGCGGAACCCGTGCTCGGCCGGCAGGTCGCCGCGCCCGTCCGTGCCCGTTCCCGGCGCGCCGTAGCTGCGCGCCTTGCCGCCGAACCGCGCGCTGCGCTCGTAGACGGTGACCGCGAACCCGCGCTCGGCCAGCTCGTGGGCGGCCGACAGGCCGGCGACGCCGCCGCCGAGGATCGCGACCGTGCCAGGCATGCCAGGACGCTACGGCCGACCGGCCGGACCCGTCAAGAGGGCGCTGTAGGAGCGGGAGCGAGCTCGACCGGGATGCCGTTGAGGATCGCGGTGCCCGAGAGCGGCTCGAGCACCAGCTCGTCGGTGAGCACGTTGGAGTTCGTCCCGGCGTGCTCGCCGGCCACGCTGAGGTCCGTTCCCGGCTGGTCGTGGCCCCACCCGTGGGGGATCGAGACGACGCCGGGCATGACGTCCTCGGTCACCTCGACGGGCACGACGACGGTCCCGGCGCGCGAGCGCACGGCCACCGGCTCGCCGTCGACCAGCCCGAGGCGCTCGGCGTCGTCGGGGTGGACGTGGGCGGTGCAGCGCTGCTTGCCGCTGACGAGCATCGGCAGGTTGTGCATCCACGAGTTGTTGGAGCGCAGGTCGCGGCGCCCGACGAGGACCATGCTGCCGTTGACGGGCTCGGCCAGCGCCTCGTGCAGGCGCGCCACGTCGGCGACGAGCATCTCGGGCGCGAGCTCGATCTTCCCGCTGGCGGTGCGCAGCACCTCGGGCACGCGCGGCTCCAGTGGACCGAGGTCGATCCCGTGGGGCGCCGCCTCGAGCTCGGCCAGCGTCAGCCGGTAGGGCCCGCTGCGCAGGAGCAGGTCGAGGATCCGCTCGGGGCCCACCCGCGGCGCGACCTCGGCCAGCAGCTCCTCGGGGTCGCGACCGTGGACGGGCGAGTGCACGTCGGCGGTCTGCCGGCGCGCGGTCTCCAGGGCGACGAAGCGGTCGATCGCGGCGACGTCGGCGTTGGGGCCCTGGCCGGTGACCACGCCGGTGAGGCGCAGCAGCGTCTCCCACTCGGCCGGTGTGTCGGGGTCGGGAGCGAGCACCGGGGGCGAGTAGTTGGCCACGTTGCGCACGGCGAAGCCCAGGAGGGCGACGTCGTAGTGCGACCGCTGCAGCGGCGAGGGCCCGGGGAGGATGACGTCGGCGTGGCGGGTGGTCTCGTTGACGTAGATGTCGATGCTGACCATGAAGTCCAGCCGCTCGAGCGCGGCGGCCAGGCGGTCGCTGTTCGGCGTGCTCACGGCCGGGTTGCCGGCCACGGTCAGCAGGGCACGCACCTGGCCCTCGCCCGGGGTCTCGATCTCCTCGGCCAGACACGCCGCCGGCAGCTCGCCGAAGACCTCGCCCATCCCGCGCACGCGGCTGTGCCAGCGCCCGAAGGCGGCGCCGCGGCCGCGCCCGGGCTCGCCGGCGGTGTTCGACGACCCGACCGCGGTGCGCGGGAACATCGCGCCGCCGGGGCGGTCGAGATTGCCGGTGAGGACGTTGAGCACGTCGACGAGCCAGCTCGCGGTCGTCCCGAAGCGCTGCGTCGTGGTGCCGATCCGCCCGTAGACCGCCGCCCGCGGCGCGCCCGCCAGCTCGCGCGCCATGCGCCGGATCTCCGGCGCCGCGATCGCGCACGTCGCGGCCACGTCCTCGGGCGAGAACTCGCCGGCGAGCGCGCGGATGGTCTCGAGCCCGGCCACGTGCGCCGCGAGGGGGCCGGGTGGGGACGAGCCCACGAGGCACTCGTCGAACAGCGTGTGCACCAGTGCGAAGAGCAGCAGCGCGTCGGTGCCCGGGCGGATGAAGTGGTGCTCGTCGGCTTCGCGCGCGGTGCGCGTGCGCCGCGGGTCGATGACGACGACCTTGCCGCCGCGCGCGCGGATCGCGCGCAGGCGCCCGCGCATGTCGGGCGCCGTGAGCAGGCTGCCGTTGGAGGCCATCGGGTTCGCGCCGAGGATGAGCAGGTGATCGGTGCGGTCGACGTCGGGCACGGCGACCGTCGCCCCGCTGCCGAACATGAGCGCCGAGGCCATCTGCTTGGGGTACTGGTCGACGGTGCTGGCGCTGTAGAGGTTGCGCGTCTGCAGCGCCTTGAGCACGACGCGGCCATAGATCAGGCTGCTCAGGTTGTGGGCGCTGGGGTTGCCGATGTAGGCCGCGACGGCCTGGTGGCCGTGCTCGGCCTGGATCGCGGGAAGGCGGCGATCGATCTCGGCGAAGGCCTCGTCCCACGAGGCCGGGCGCAGGTCGCCGCCGGGCTCGCGGATCAGCGGGGTACGGAGGCGGTCGGGATCCTCGTGCAGCTCTCTCAGCGACGCGCCCTTCGGGCACACGAACCCGTGGCTGAGGACGTCGTCGGCGTCGCCGCGGATGCCGGTCACCGCGCCGTCGGTGACCGTGATCTGCAGCCCGCACGTCGCCTCGCACAGCGGGCACGTGCTGAAGGCGATCGCCATCCCCGCAGGCTACCCCAGGGCCTGTGCGGCGACCTCCAGTGCGCGGTCGATGCCCGCGTCGTCGACGTCGAGGTGGGTCACCGCGCGCACGCGGGTGGGGCCGAAGTGGCTCATCACCACGTCCTGCGCCGCGAGCGCCGTGGTGAAGGCGTCTGCGTCGGGCACCGCGAAGATGACGATGTTGGTCTGCACGGTGGCAGGGTCCAGTTCGACGCCGGGCAGCGCGGCGAGGCCCTCGGCCAGGCGGCGGGCGCGCGCGTGGTCGTCGGCCAGGCGCTCGACGTGGTGATCGAGCGCGTAGAGGCCGGCCGCGGCGATGATGCCCGACTGGCGCATGGCGCCGCCGATCATCTGCTTCCAGCGCCACGCCTCCTCGATGAAGTCCGCCGGGCCCGGCCAGGCACGCGCCGACCGGGGCTCCGAGGCCCTTGGTGAAGTCGAGCCATGCGCTGTCGAAGCCGCCGGCCCACGCGGCGGCGTCGACGCCGCTGGCCACGACCGCGTTCATCAACCGCGCGCCGTCGAGGTGGGTGGACAGCTCGTCGCGGCGCGCGAGGTCGAGCACGCTCTGCACCTGCTCGAGCGGCCATACGCGCCCGCCGCCCATGTTCGTCGTCTGCTCGACGCACACCAGTCGCGGGCGCGGGCCGTAGCGCCCGCCGGGCCCGCCGCCGTGGATCGCCTCGTGGAGGTCCTGCGCGGTGAACATGCCGCTGTCGCCGTCGACCTCGGTGATCACCGCGCCGGAGAGCTGGGCCGGGCCGCCGGCCTCGGCGATGAGCGGGTGCGTGGCGCGCCCGATGAGCATCTGCTCCCCGCCGGGGCGGATGTGCAGGCGGATGGCGATCTCGTTGCACATCGTCCCGCTGGGTAGGAAGACCGCCGCCTCGTGGCCCAGCAGCGCCGCGACGCGTTCCTCGAGGGCGCGCGTCGTCGGGTCCGCGCCGCGTTGCTCGTCGCCCACCTCGGCCGCGGCGATGGCGGCGCGCATCGCGGCCGTCGGCTGGGTCTGCGTGTCCGAGTAGAGGTTGACGAGCGCCATCGGCGCAGCCTACGGGAGCCCGTGGGCCCACTCGCGCGTGGGTCTTCCCGGCCCGCGGAAGATGGGTCCGGTGGCTCATGGAAGGTCGCGCGCGCCGTGCGTATCGTCGAACGTCGGTGAGGCGGCTGCGCGAGACGACGGGGCAGACGGCGGTCGAGTGGCTGGCCGTCATGGTGGGGGTCTGCACGCTGGCGGCCGTCCTCGTCGCCGTCCTGCCCGGCACGGCGCCCGCGATCGTGGATCGGTTCGGCTGCCTGATCGGCGCGGTGGCCGGCGCCGGCGACTGCGAGGCGACGTCGGGCTCCGGCGACGCCGCGTCGCTGCCGGTCTTCGGCGAGGGGCCGCCGATCCTGCACGTCGGCGACGGCTCGGACTGGGTGCCCCAGGGCCTGGGTTACGACCCGTCCACGGACCAGCTGCTTACGACGTACTACTCCTCCCCGGACGGCGATCCCGACCGCGACGCGGGGATCCTGCTCTCCATCCAGGACCGCGCCACCGGCACCGAGGTCCTCAGCGCGCTGCTCGCCGGCCCCGATCACGGCGGCGGCGTGGCCATCGACGGCGACCACGTCTGGGTGACGTCGTCGGACGGCTACGTCTACCTCTACTCGCGCGCGGACATCGAAGCGGCCAACGGAGCGACGGTGCAGCCGCAGACGCGCTTCGCCGTGCCGGCCTCCGCCTACCTGACCGTGCACGGCGGCCGGCTCTATGTGGGCTCCTTCGACGAGGAGGAGTCCGGTTCGGTCTACAGCGTGCCGCTGGGCGCCGACGGGCAGCCCTCGGGGCCGCCGGTCTTCGAGGCCACCGCCCCGCCGCGCTCGCAGGGCCTTGCGGTGACCGACGACGGGTACGTGTTCAGCACGTCGTGGGGCCGCAAGAACCCCAGCGAGCTCGTCTCGATCTCGCATTCGGGCGAGGTCACGCATCTGACCGCGCCCAACATGTCCGAGGGCCTCGTGGTCGTCAACGGTCAGGTCTACGTGGTCTACGAGTCGGGGGCGAGCGCCTACCAGTACGACGGCAACCACCCCGGCGACCACATCACGATCACGCCGCTCGATGCCCTGAAGTGACCGGGCGCGCCGCGCGCGCTCGTATCCTCGATGAGGAGATGGAATCGGCGGTCAGCACCGAGGGGCGCAAGGCTCGCCTGGCCGGGCAGCGCAAGGCGTTGCCCGACGGCCCGGGCGTCTACCTGTTCCGCGACGCCAAGGGCAAGGTCATCTACGTGGGCAAGGCCAAGTCGCTGAAGAAGCGCGTGGCCAGCCATTTCTCCAATCCCGTCACGCGCGGCGCGTACGAGATGGTCGACGCGATCGAGGGGATGGAGTTCGTGCTCGTCGCCTCCGAGGCCGAGGCGCTGCTGGCCGAGCAGAACTTCATCAAGCAGTACCGCCCGCGCTTCAACATCCGCCTGCGCGACGACAAGTCCTATCCGTTCATCGCGATCTCGATGGACGAGGAGTATCCGCGCGTCTACTTCACGCGCGAGCGCCATCGCCGCGACCGCGTGTACTTCGGGCCCTACTCGAACGCCAAGCGCGTCCGCGGCACCCTCGACCTGCTGGGCAAGGTCTTCCTGTTCCGCTCCTGCCAGGGCGTGGAGCCGGGACGGCGCACGGGCTCGCCGTGCCTGGACTACTACATCAAGCGCTGCGGGGCGCCCTGCGTCGGCTACGTCACGCCCGAGGAGTACCGCGAGTCGATCGACGGCGTCGTGGCCTTCCTGTCCGGGCGCTACCGCGAGATCGAGCGCGACCTCGAGGCGCGCATGAAGCAGGCCTCGGCGGAGGAGAACTACGAGCAGGCGGCGCTCGAGCGCAACCGCCTGCGCGCCGTGCGCTCGCTGCTCGAGCGCCAGCGGGTGGCCAACGAGTCGATCGGGACCGTCGACGTCGTCGCCGTGGCGGTCGACGGGACCGACGCCAACGCGCAGGTCTTCCAGATCCGCGACGGCGTGCTCTCCGATCGCCAGTCCTTCTACCTCGAGAACGCGGTCGAGCGCGACGTGGGGGAGGTGGCCGAGGAGTTCCTGCTGCAGTACTACGGCGATCAGATGGCGATCCCGCCGCAGGTCATCGTCCAGGAGGACGTGCCCGACCGCGACGCCCTCTCCGAGGCGCTCGGGCAGCGCCGCGGTGCCAAGGTCGAGGTGCGCGCCGCCGAGCGCGGCGACAAGCGCCGCATCCTCGAGCTGGCCGAGCGCAACGCGCTGCTGGCCCTCGATCAGGAGCGCCTGAAGGCCGAGCGCCGGCGCCAGCAGCGCGTGGAGGCGCTCGACGGCCTGCAGGACGCCCTCGGGCTCGACGCGCTGCCGCTGCGCATCGAATGCTTCGACATCTCCAACCTGATGGGGACCCACACGGTCGCCTCGATGGTCGTCTTCGAGGGCGGGGCGCCGAAGAAGTCCGACTACCGGCGCTTCAACGTCCGCGGCCTGCAGGAGGGCGTGCCCGACGACTTCGCCGCCATGGAGGAGGTCCTCGGTCGCCGCCTGGCGCAGTGGGAGACCCAGCAGGACCTCAGCCCGCACGACCCCGAGCGCAACGAGTCGTTCGCCACGCTGCCCAACCTCGTGGTCATCGACGGCGGGCAGGGTCAGCTCGCGGCGGGCGTACGCGCCCTTGACGGCTTCCGTAAGCGGGGAGTGGCGGTCATCTCGCTGGCCAAGCGCATCGAGGAGGTCTTCGTGCCCGGGCGCCGCGAGCCGATCGTCCTTCCGCATGACACGCCCGAGCTGCAGCTCCTGCAGCGCGTGCGCGACGAGGCCCACCGCTTCGCCATCACCCACCATCGCACGCGCCGCGACCGCGCGATGACGACGTCGATCCTCGACGACCTTCCGGGCATCGGCCCGGCGCGCAAGCGCACGCTCATGGCGCACTTCGGCTCGCCCGAGGCGGTGCTCGCGGCCACGCGCGAGCAGCTCGAGGTGGTGCCGGGCCTGCCGGGCAAGACCGCGCGCGACATCTGGACGCACCTGCATCGCACCGGCGACTGACAGTGCGACCATTCACAACGGGTTGACCGCAATGTCCGACGAGCCCGAGACACTGCAGGACATGGGTGATGCGGCCCCCGCCCGCGCGACGCGACGCGCGCGCCTGCGTCTCGGGCGCCGCGCTCGCGAGGAGCCGACCGGGCCCGAAGCGACGGCGCCGCAGCCCTACGCCGAGACGGCCCTGGAGGATCTGGTCGTCATCACCGGCTACTCGGGCGCCGGCAAGTCGACGGCCATGAACGTCTTCGAGGACGCCGGCTACTTCTGCGTCGACAACCTGCCCCCCGAGATGATCCGCGCGCTGGTCGAGCTCTTCGTCCACGAGGGCTCGAAGGTCGAGCGCGCCGCGGTCGTCTCCGACGTGCGCGGCGGCGACTACTTCGAGGCCCTGCGCGCCGTGCTCGAGGATCTGCAGGCGCTCGGGCTGGGACATCGCGTGCTCTTCCTCGACGCCGCCGACGACGCGCTGCTGACCCGTTTCCAGGAGACGCGCCGGCGCCACCCGCTGGCGCCGGCCTCGAGCGTCGAGCGCGGCATCGCCCTCGAGCGGGCCGTGCTCGAGCCCATCAAGGGCCTGGCCGACGTGGTCATCGACTCCACCGGCCTGAAGGCCCACATGCTGCGCCGCCGGATCGCCGAGGAGTTCCTGCCGCGCGTGCCGACCTCCAAGCTGGCCGTCTCGCTGGAATCCTTCGGCTTCAAGCACGGGCCCGCGCGCGACGCCGACATCGTGCTCGACGTGCGCTTCCTGCCCAACCCGCACTACGAGCCCGCGCTGCGCCCGCTCACCGGCCACGACCAGCGGATCGTCGACTACGTCGGGCGCGACGGCCAGCTCGACGCGTTCTACGAACGCCTGGAGCCGCTGCTGGACTATCTGCTGCCGCAGTACGTGGCCGAGGGCAAGGCGCACCTGACGATCGCCATCGGCTGCACCGGGGGGCGCCACCGCTCGGTGGCCGTCACCGAGCACCTCGGGCGCCGCTGGCGCGAGCGCGACGACGTCTTCGTCGAGGTCGCCCACCGCGACATCACGCAGGCCGACAGGCGCGACAGCGATCGCGGCTCGGCCTGAGCGCGATGGGTTGACCGACATCGCGTAGGAGGCGCACGATGGGGCGGGGGCGCCGGCACCACAAGGGAGCGGGCATGCCACGGGTCCAGGTCGACGGTCTCTCGATCAACTACGACGTACAGGGCGAGGGGGATCCGCTGCTGCTGATCCCCTACCTCTCGGCCGATCACGCGTGCTACGCGTTCCAGCTTCCGGCCTACACCGAGCACTTCAGCTGCATCGCGATCGACCTCCCGGGCACCGGCGAGAGCGACAAGCCCGCCGGGCCGTACGCGACCGAGGCCTACGCCGATCAGGTCGACGGCTTCCTCGGCGCCATCGGGATCGAATCGGCGCACGTCGCGGGCGTCTCGCTCGGCGCCGGCGTGGCCATGCACCTGGCCGCCCGCCATCCCGGCCGCGTGCGCTCGCTCTCGCTGCACAGCGCCTGGGACCGCAGCGATGCCTATCTGAAGACCTGCGTCGAGACGTGGCGCGCGCTCGCGAGGTCCCTGCCGACCGTCGCGGACATGGTGATCCAGGGCATCTTCCCGTTCTGCTTCACGCCCGAGATGTATGCCGAGCGCCCTGAGGCCGTCGATGCGCTCGTCGACTTCGTGCGCAGCCGCCCCGCCCAGCCGCTGGACGCCTTCCTGGCCCAGAGCGAGGCGGCCCTCGCACACGACGTGAGCCCTGTGCTGGCAGCGATCGAGGCTCCCGCGCTGATCACCTTCGGAGCGCGCGACCTCGTCTGCTCCACGCGCTTCGCCGAGCCGCTCACGAGCGGGATCGCGCGCACCGAGCTGGTCGTCTTCGATCACCTTCTCCACGCCGGGCTGCACGAGGACCCCGAGACCTTCAACGCCACGACGCTCGACTTCCTGCGCCGCCAGCCCGCTCTGCACTGACCAGCGGCGTCCGCCGGGCCCGCGACAATCGCTCGCGGTGCTCGACCATGTCGGCTTCGAGGTCTCAGACCTCGCCCGCTCCGCCGCGTTCTACGACGCGCTCTTCCACCCGCTTGGCGGGCGGCGGATCTTCGAGTCGCCCGACGGCATCGGCTACGGCATCAACGACGCGCGGCTCTGGATCGTCGCTCGCGGGCGCCGGCCCTCGCCCGGCTTCGGCCACGTCGCTCTCACCGCCAGCGGCCGTCCCGCCGTCGACGCCGCCTACGAGGCCGCCCTCGCGGCCGGCGGCTCCGACGACGGCGCGCCCGGTCCGCGCCACCACTACGGCCCGCGCTACTACTCGGCGTATCTGCTCGATCCCGACGGCCTGCGCGTCGAGGTCGTGTCCGGCTCGCACTGAGCGCGAGTCACAGCCCGGGCCAGTGGCGCGGCACGAGCTCGCTCGCGCGGCGCTCGCGCGCCGCCACCCGCATGCGCCATTCGGTCGCGTCGGGCCCGACCTGAAGGCGCTCGGCGCGCTCGCCGGCGAGCTTGAACTCGAGCCACGCGTGGCCCCCGCCGGCCCAGACGGTGATGTGGTCGCCCTCGCCAGCGACGCCCCAGTCGACGGCGATCTCGCACGAGCTCAGCGCCTGCTCTGATGCCAGCAGGCCCGCGCGGCGCAGGGCCAGGCTCACGAACGACGAGCAGTCCAGGCCGCGCGACGGCGCGCACGCCGCCAGCGGCACGTCGTGGCCGGCGCCGAAGCTGTAGGTGAGCGTCTCTTCGAGCACCCGCTCGGCGGCCAGGCGCACCTGCGCCGGCCGGCGCATGGTGGCGAGCCCGCGCGAGACGCGCTGGCGCACGCCGGCCTCGGAGACGCCGGTGTGACGGGCGATGTCGCGATAGGCGTGCCCGGCGAGGACGTGGGCGGCGATCGCCTCGCGCTGCTCGGGTGGCAGCCGCTCGAGCAGCGCCAGCGCTCGGTCGGCGCCCTCCTCGTCTGAGGGCGCCGGGTTCTCCCCGGGGTCGGTGCGCCGGTGCGCCATCAGGCGCGCGTGCAGCCGATCCTCGGCCGCCACGCGGCGCCGGTGGTCGGCGAGCCGCCGCGACGCGATGGTGTAGAGCCACGCCCGGGCGGGTGCGCCGCCGGCCCGGAACCGCCGGCGCGCGATCAGTGCGGCCGCGAACGTCTCGCCGGTGAGGTCGCAGGCGAGGGCGCGATCGCCCGTGCGCTGGGCGAAGAACACCTCGACGGCGCGCGCGTGGCGAGCGTAGAAGGCGCCGAACGCGTCCGCGTCAGGGGCGCGCAGGAGGTCGTCGTCGCAGCGAGGGTCTTCGATCACGCTTCGTAACTCGGGCTTGGGCCCAAGGTGTGACAGATCGGCGCCGCTGTCACAACCTCGCCGGTGATGCGACATTTGGCTCATGACTGCTCAGGAACGCCTCGCCGCCCTCTCGACCCCGATGTGGACGCTCGCCGCGCTCGCCGCGAGCGTCGAATCGGGCCTCGTGGCCGCGCTCGACGAGCCGCGCGAGGTGGGCGAGCTCGCCGAGCGCACCGGGCTCCCGGTCGCGGTCGCCTCCGCGCTGGTCGACGTGCTCGCGACCATGGATCTCGCCGAGCGCGTCGGCGAGCACTGGGTGGCGGGGGCGGAGCTCGAGCCGGTGATGCGCGAGCCGCGGCTCGGCGTCCTGCGCGACGACCTGCGCACGACCCTGTTGCAGGGCCTCGCCCTCTTCACCGCGGCGCGCGTCGAGCCGCACGCGCTCGGCGGCTGGCGCCACGTCGACGAGGACCTGCTGCAGGCGCAGGGCCGGTTGTCGGCGAGCGTGGTCCCGATGCTCGCCAACGTGCTGTTCCCGCACGTACCGGGCCTGCTCGATCGCCTCGAAGGCGGCTCGGGCGCCTTCCTCGACGTCGGCGCCGGAGTCGCCGCGGTCAGCATCGCGATGTGCCGGCAGTACCCGGCGCTGCGTGCGGTAGGGCTCGAGCCCGCGTCCGCGCCGCTCGCCCTCGCGCGGCGCAACGTCGCGGCCGGCGGGCTCGAGGACCGCGTCGAGTTGCGCGCCCAGCGCGTCGAGGAGCTCGACGACGAGGAGGCCTTCGACGTGGCCTGGTTGCCGGCGAGCTTTCTCCCGGCCGACGCGGTCGCCATCGCCCTCACCACGGTGCACCGCGCGCTGCGGCCCGGCGGACTGCTGCTCACCGGCGCCCTTGACGGCAGCGGCACGGATGGCGAGGCGGCCGTCACCCGGCTGCGCCTGGCGCTGTGGGGCGGCGGAGACCTTGCCGTCGCGGAGGTCGTCGCGATGATCGAGGCCGCCGGATACGTCGACGTCACCGCGGTCGAGCGCCAGTCCAGCCGGCTGGTGCCCATCCACGCGCGCCGCCGAGGATGATGCGCGCATGCACGACTCCGACTCCGAGCCCCCCACCGTCGCCATGCGCCGCCTGGCCAACGGCTACCAGGTGACCCAGGCGATTCATGTCGCGGCCACGCTGGGCATCGCCGACCTGCTGCGCGACGGGCCGCAGGACAGCGAGACGCTCGCCGCGGCGACCGCGACCCACGCGCCCTCGCTGCACCGCGTGCTGCGCGCGCTGGCCAGCGTCGGCGTGTTGCACGAGGACGCTGACGGGGCCTTCGCGCTCACCGCGATCGGCGCCTGCCTGCGCTCCGATGCGCCCGAGCCGGTCGGCGGCTGGGCGGTGTTCGTCGGCCGGCCCTATCACTGGCAGGCGTGGGGCGCCCTGCTGCACGGCGTGCGAACCGGGGAGAACGCGTTCCGCTCGGTGCACGGCACCGACGTGTGGGAGTACCGCGCCGCCCATGCCGAGGAGGGCGCGATCTTCGACGGCGCGATGACGGCCATCATGCTGCGCGCCAACCGCCACGTGCTCGCCGCCTACGACTTCGGGCGCTTCGCGACGGTGGTCGACGTCGGCGGTGGACGGGGCGCCTTCCTCAACGCGATCCTCGCGGCCCATCCCGGTCTGCGCGGCGTCCTCTTCGATCAGCCCCAGGTCGTGGACGGCGCGGTGGTGGGCGATCGCTGCGAGGTCGTCGCCGGGAGCTTCTTCGACGCGGTGCCCGCGGGCGCGGACGCCTACGTGCTCAAGGCGGTGCTCCACGACTGGGAGGACGACGAGGCGGTGCACATCCTGCGCCGCTGCCGCACGGCGATCCCCGATGACGGCGCGTTGCTCGTCGTCGAGCGCGACCTGGGCGCCGCCAACGAGAACGCCGATGCCAAGCTCTCCGACCTCAACATGATGGTCGGCCCGGGCGGGCGCGAGCGCACGGGCGGTGAGTTCGCCACGCTGTTCGCCGCGGGCGGCTTCGCGCTGGAGCGCACCACGCCCACGGCGATCGGGCTCAGCGTCTTCGAGGGCCGCCCCGTCTGATCGCCGCGAGTTGTCACCGGGGCCGCGGGTGTCGAGCCGTCGGCCGCCCACGTCGGCGGTTGGGTAGCCTTCGCGGCCCCCGCCGGGCATCCGCCGTCCGTCTGCGCCCGGCCGTATCTCGCCACACCAAGGAGGAAGGACCGAGAGCATGCCCGTACGCGTCGGGATCAACGGCTTCGGCCGCATCGGCCGCAACGTCTTCCGCGCCGGCCAGGCCGCGAAGGCGGACATCGAGTGGGTCGCCGTCAACGACATCACCGACAACGCCACGCTCGCGCACCTGCTGCGCTACGACACGGCCTACGGCCGCTATCCGGGCACCGTCGAGAGCAACGACGAGGGCCTCGTCGTCGACGGCACGGCGGTCAAGGTCTTCGCCGAGCGCGACCCGGCCAACCTGCCGTGGGCCGACCTCGGCGTCGACGTCGTCCTGGAGTCCACCGGCTTCTTCACGGCTCGCGACGACGCGGCCAAGCACCTGGAGGCGGGTGCCAAGAAGGTCGTCATCTCCGCGCCGGCCAAGGGCGAGGACATCACCGTGGTGCTCGGCGTCAACTTCGACAAGTACGACAAGGCGGAGCACGACGTCATCTCCAACGCCTCGTGCACGACCAACTGCCTGGCGCCGTTCGCCAAGGTCGCCCACGAGTCCGTCGGCATCAAGCACGGCCTCATGACGACCATCCACGCCTACACCGGCGACCAGCGCCTCCAGGACGCGCCGCACTCAGACCTCCGCCGCGCCCGCGCTGCCGCCATGAACCTCGTGCCGACCTCGACCGGCGCGGCCAAGGCCGTCGGCCTCGTGCTGCCCGAGCTCAACGGCAAGCTCCACGGCTTCAGCATCCGCGCGCCCGTCATCACCGGCTCGGTCGTCGACCTCACCTTCGAGGCGGCACGCGAGACCAGCGTCGACGAGCTCAACGCCGCCTTCAAGGCGGCGGCCGAGGGCGACCTGAAGGGCATCCTGCGGTACAACGAGGACCCGATCGTCTCGACCGACATCATCGGCGACGACGCACTCCTCGATCGTCGACGCGCCGCTCACCGCGGTGATCGATGGCACCCTGGTCAAGGTCGTGTCGTGGTACGACAACGAGTGGGGCTACTCCAACCGCTGCGTCGACGTCCTGCAGAAGGTCCTATGAAGGCGCTCGAGGATCTCGACGTCGATGGCAAGCGGGTCCTCGTCCGCGTCGACTTCAACGTCCCCCTGGACGGCGGCCGGATCACCGACGACACCCGCATCCGCGCCGCGCTGCCGACCCTCGAACGGCTGCGCGAGCGCGGTGCGCGACTGCTGGTGACCTCGCATCTGGGGCGGCCCAAGGGCCGCGACGAGTCGCTCTCGCTGGGTCCGGTGGCCGAGCGCCTGGGCGAGCTGCTGAACACCGAGGTGCAGCTGGCTCCCGACCTCGACCACGTCCCCGATGGCGACGTCGTCATGCTCGAGAACATCCGCTTCGAGCCGGGGGAGACGAAGAACGACCCCGAGCTGGCGAGGCGGCTGGCCGCGCTGGCCGACGCATACGTCAACGACGCCTTCGGCTCGGCGCACCGCGCGCACTGCCTCCACCGAGGGCGTCGCGCACCTGCTGCCGAGCGCCGCCGGACTGCTCCTGCAGCGCGAGGTGGAGACGCTGACCGGCATCCTCGAGGAGCCGGCGCGGCCGCTCGTGGCGATCGTCGGCGGGGCGAAGGTGACCGACAAGATCGGCGTGCTCGAGGCCTTCCTGGAGCGCGCCGACGCGGTACTCATCGGCGGCGCGATGGCCTTCCCCTTCCTGTCTGTCCAGGGGCACTCGATCGGCGACTCGCTGTGCGCCGACGAGGACCTCGAGCCCGCGCGCGAGCTCCTCGCCCGCGGCTCGGACAAGCTCAGGCTGCCCGTCGATCTCGTCCTCGGCGAGGCCTTCGACGCCGAGACCGAGCGCCGCGAGCTCGACGGCGTCGACGTGCCCGACGGCTGGATGGGCCTCGACATCGGTCCGCGCACCGCCGAGGCCTACGGCGAGGAGATCGCCGGCGCCGGCACGGTCTTCTGGAACGGCCCGATGGGCGCCTTCGAGCTCGCGCCGTTCGCGGCCGGCACGCGGGCGGTCGCGGAAGCGGTGGCCGCCGCGCCGGGGACGACCGTCGTGGGCGGCGGCGACTCGTCGGCGGCCCTGCACCAGTTCGGCCTGGCGGACAAGGTCACGCATCTCTCGACCGGGGGTGGTGCGTCACTCGAGCTCATCGAGGGCAAGACGCTCCCCGGAGTGGAGGTGCTCACCTAGATGTCCCGCACGCCGTTCATCGCCGGCAATTGGAAGTTGAACAAGACGATCGCCGAGGCGGAGGCCTTCATCCAGGCGCTGCTGCCGCGCGTCTCGACGGCTGACGGGGTCGACGTCGCCGTGTGCGTCCCCTTCACCGACCTGCAGGCGGTCGTCGACTCCACGCGCGGCTCGCGCGTCGAGGTCTACGCCCAGAACATGCATCAGGCCACGCACGGGGCGTTCACCGGCGAGGTCTCCGCGCCGATGCTCACCGAGCTCGACGTCCACGGCGTCGTGCTCGGCCACTCCGAGCGGCGCGAGTTCTTCAACGAAACCGATCGGGCGCTCTCGGAGAAGGTCCCCGCCGCGCTCGACGCCGGCCTGAAGGCGATCCTCTGCGTCGGCGAGACGGAGGACGAGCGCGAGGCCGGCGACACCGAGCGCAAGCTGCGCCACCAGGTCCAGGAGGGCCTGGAGAAGCTCGACAGCCCCCGCCTGGGCGACGTGGTCATCGCCTACGAGCCGATCTGGGCCATCGGCACAGGGCTCGTGGCCACGCCCGAGCAGGCCCAGGAGGCGGTCGCCTTCGTGCGCGCGCTGGTGGCGGACCGCGACCGCGACCAGGCGCAGCGCACGCGGATCCTCTACGGAGGCTCGGTCAAGCCCGACAACGCCGCGGAGCTGCTCGCCCTGCCCGACGTGGACGGCGCGCTCGTCGGCGGCGCCGCGCTGGAGGTCGCCGACTTCGTGGCCATCGTCGAAGCGGCGCGTCCGTGAGCGTCCCGTCGGTCTGCCTGGTCGTCCTCGACGGGTGGGGGATCGCGCCGCACGGCCCGGGCAACGCCGTCTCGCTGGCCACGACGCCGGTGTTCGACGACCTGTGGCGGCGCTATCCGCACAGCCAGCTGACGACGTGGGGTACGGCGGTCGGCCTGCCCGAGCGCCAGATGGGCAACTCAGAGGTCGGGCACCTCAACCTCGGCGCCGGCGCGGCGGTCAAGCAGGATCTCACGCGCATCGGCGAGGCCGTCGAGGACGGGACGCTTGCGCACAACGACGTCCTGCGGGCCGCGGTGCAGGACGCGCCGCGCGTGCACCTCATCGGCCTCGTCTCCGACGGCGGCGTGCACTCGGGCTGGAGCCATCTCGAGGCGCTCATAGCGATGGCGTCCGAGGTAGCCGACGACGTCGTCGTCCACGCGTTCACCGACGGGCGCGACACGCTGCCCGACTCGGGCGCCGGCTTCGTCGAGCAGGTGCAGCAGTGGTGCGAAAATGCGTCCCACCCACCCGGCAGCGCGCGCGTGGGCTCCGTCGTCGGACGCTACTGGGCGATGGATCGCGACAAGCGCTGGGAGCGCACCCAGAAGGCGTACGACATGCTCGTGCACGGCCGTGCCGAGCATCACGCCGACAGCGGCGTCGAGGCGGTTCGCGCTGCCTACGAGCGCGACGAGACGGACGAGTTCATCGAGCCGACGACAGTCGGCGAGGAGGCGTGCATCCGGCCGGGCGATTCGGTCATCGCGTTCAACTTCCGCCCGGACCGCATGCGCGAGATCACGCGGGCGCTGGCGGAGCGAGACTTCGACGAGGTCGATCGCGGCGGCGTGGCGCCGATCGAGCGGTACGCCACGCTGACGGAATACGAGGAGGGCTGGCCCTACCCGGTCGCCTTCCCGCCCGCTCGCCCCGAGACGACCCTGCCGCACGTCATCGCCACCGCGGGCGGGCGCCAGCTTCACGTCGCCGAGACCGAGAAGTACCCGCACGTCACGTACTTCTTCGGCGGCGGCGAGGAGACGCCGGAGGAGGGCGAGCGGCGCGAGCTCGTGCCCAGTCCGCGCGACGTTCCGACCTACGACAAGAAGCCCGAGATGAGCGCCCGCGAGGCCGCCCGGGCCTTCGTGCAGGCGTGGGAGGAGGAGGACTTCCGCTTCGGGATCATCAACTTCGCCAACCCGGACATGGTCGGCCACACCGGCGTCATCGCGGCGGCCGTGAAGGCGATCGAGACGGTCGACGCTTGCCTGGGGGAGATCGTCCGGACCGTCCAGGGCTCGGGCGGGGCGCTGGTGATCACCGCAGATCACGGCAACGCAGACAACATGCTCGAGCCCGACGGGTCGCCCAACACTGCGCACTCGCTCAACCAGGTGCCCGTCATCGTGACCGTCGACGGCGTCACCCTCGAGCATGGCGGCGTGCTGGCCGACGTCGCGCCGACGATGCTCGAGCTGCTGGGCATCGATCAGCCGGAGGCCATGACCGGTCGGTCGCTGCTCGCGGGCTGAGATGGCGCAGGCGCCCGACGACGCCGTCGACCGCCTCTACGGGCTGCCCCGCGAGGACTTCATCGGCGAGCGCGACGCCGTGGCCAAGCAGCTGCGGGCCGACGGGCGCCGCGACGAGGCGGCGGCGGTCAAGGCGCTGGGCAAGCCGACGGTCGCGGCGTGGGCGGCCAACCAGGCCGTGCGCTCGCAGAAGAAGTCAGCGCGCGACCTGTGGAAGGCCGGCGACCAGCTGTCGGCGGCGCACGATGCCGTCCTGGCCGGCAAGGGGTCGGGCGCGAAGCTGCGCGAGGCGACCGAGCGCGAGCGCGCCGCCGTCGAGCGCCTGGTCGACGCCGCGCGCGGGCTGCTGAGCGCCTCCGGCGGCGATCTCTCCGAGGCGACCATCGAGCGCGTGCGCGAGACGCTGCACGCCGGCGCCATCGACTCCGATGCGCGCGAGGAGGTCGCGGGCGGCCGCACCGCGCGCGAGCGCACCCCGCAGGGATTGTTCGGCGGCGGCGCGGACGTCTTCGCGGTCGCGGCTCCGACGCGGGCGGCGAAGGCGCAGCCCAAGGCCAAGGCGAAGGCGAAGGCCGCGCCCAAGGCCAAGGGCGACGACGCCGCGGCGAGCGCGAGCGCGAGGAGGCGGCCGAGCGCAAGCGCGAGGAGGCGGCGGCGCGCAAGCGCGAGCGCGAGGAGGCGGCCGCGCGCGAGCGCGAGCTCAAGGCGGCCGCGGAGCGGGTGGCCAAGGCGCAGCGCGCGCTCGCCCTGGCTGAGGAGCGCTCGGCCAAGGCGGCCGAGCGCCTCGAGCAGGAGCGCGCCAAGGAGCGCGGGGCGGACGAGGCGCTGACCGCCGCCCGCGCCGAGCTGCGCACGCTCGAGCGCGGTTAGACATCCGCTGAGGCCGCCAGCGCGTAGGGAAGGGCATGAACGGAGCCCTGATCCTGCTCATCGTGCTTGCGGTTCCCTACCTGGCGCTCAACGTGCGCCGTCTGTCCCGCGGCCGCCCGTGGGCCTTGACCGTCTGTCAGGTGGCGAAGGAGTGGGAGCAGCGCGAGCACGTCAGGCGAACGGCCGCTCGGCGGGATGACGGGCGTTCGCAACGGCGGCCCTAGCCGGCGACGGGATAGGGACAGCGATCGAGGCCGCCGGCCGCGTCGCGCAGGTGGGCGGTCTCGCCGTCGACCACGACCCGCTCCGCCGCCGAGCCCAGCGCGAGACCGGCGATGAACACGGCGCCGATGCGGTGCACGTCGCGCACCTGGCCGAGCCGCTCGAGCGACGTGGTCTCGCCGCCGGTGGCGTTGCTGCCCGCCCTGAGCACGATGCGCAGGGGACGGTGCTCGGCGCGGGCCGCGAGCGCGACCCGGATGTTGTCCAGGTCATCGGCCGTCACGACCGCGAGTGCGATCGCGCGGTCGAGCGAGAGCCGCCGCAGCAGCGACGGATCGGCCCCGCGCCCGATGATCACCGGCAGCCGCAGCCGGCGCGCCTGGCCGACGTTCTCGCCGTCGGGCCGGTCGTCGATCGCAACCACCGAGATGCCGCACTCGCGTAGGAGCATGCACAGCCGCAGCCCCACCTGTCCGAGCCCGACGACGATCACGTGGTCGGACCGAGGCACCGCTCGGCGGCCGAGCAGCCCCGTCAGATTGCGTCCGATCAGCCGCTCCACGAGCCCGCCGGTGAACGCCGCGGCGAAGAGCAGTGCGACGAGCATGCTGAGCGAGATCGCGACCTTGAACCACTTGGGCCCCTGCTGAACCTCCGGGTTCGGATCGACGGTGACGAGCGTCTTGACCGCTCCGTAGTACGCGTCGACCAGGTCCTGCTCGAGCACGACCGCCGCCGCGACAGTCTCCGCCACGAGGATGAACATGAGCCCGACGGCGCCGAAGAAGACGAGCGCCGCGCTGTGGTCGAACGGCCGCAGGATCGCCGTCGCCAGCGCGCGCATCCGGCGCGCGCGCACCTCGGGCAGCGGCGCGACCTGTGCCTCGCCAGCCGCCCAGGTGAGTCCGCAGGGCTGATCGCCGGGGAGCACCGCGGCGAGGTCGTCACCGAGACACGGGCCGGCCAGGGAGGGCGCGACGATCTCGGCCAGCGACGCGATCGTGCAGTTGCCGATCTCCTGCTCGAGCTCGCGCCCGGTCGCGGGATCGAAGATCGTTGCCACGATCGGGACGTCGGGATCCAGGTGGCGCACCAGCAGCGCGGCGCGCAAGGGCCACGCGTCATCGCGCGAGACGATGGCGACGGCGTCGGCCCCCTGCGAGAGCGCCTCGCGCACCTCCTCCGCCTGCGGGTCTTCGAGGCGGATGCAGACGGCCCCTGCCGTCTCGAGCGCGGCGTGCGTCTCGTCGGTGAGATCGCCGGCGCCGAGCAGGAGAATGCGCCGTCGCGCCATGCAGTCGCAATCTATCGGTGGGGTGCTTGGCGCGCGGCTAGGGTGCCGGTGATGGTCAACTCGCTTGCCGCGCCGCCGCCGTCCGCCACGCTGGCCACCAACGAGCGCGTTCAGGCCCGGCTGGCCGCGGGCGCCCCGGTGCTGCACCTGGCCTTCGGCGAGGCCGGGCTGCCCGTCCTGCCCGGCGTCGCCGAGCGCCTGGGTGCCGCGGCGGGCGAGAACGGCTACGGACCCGTCGCGGGCTCGCCTGCGGTGCGCAAGGCGGCGGCCGGCTACTTCGAGCGGCGCGGACTGCCGACCGCTCCCGAGCAGGTGCTCCTGGCTCCCGGCAGCAAGGCGCTGCTCTACGCCCTGCTCGCCGTGCTGCCCGGCGATGTCGTGCTGCCGCGCCCGTCGTGGGTGAGCTACGCGGCTCAGGCGGCCCTGGTCGGCAAGCACGTCATCGACGTCCCGATCGCGCAGGACGCGGGCGGGGTCCCGGACCCCACGGCGCTGCGCGAGGCGCTGGCGGCCGCGCGGGCCAGGCGCCACGAGCCGGCCATCCTCGTCCTCACGCTGCCCGACAACCCGACCGGCACGGTGGCGCCCGCCTCACTGATGGCCGAGGTCTGCGAGGTGGCGGCCAAGCACGGGCTGCTGATCGTGTGCGACGAGATCTACCGCGATCTCGCCTACGAGCCGGAGGCGCTGTGCAGCCCGGCGTCGCTCCTCGGAGAACGCGTCTTCGTCACCAACGGACTGAGCAAGAGCATGGCGCTCGGCGGGTGGCGGATCGGCTTCTGCCGCGTGCCCGCCGGCTCACTCGGCGCCGACGCCGCACGGGCGCTGACCGGCGTGGCCAGCGAGCTGTGGTCGAGCCTCGCCGCGCCCATGCAGCACGCCGCCACCTACGTGCTCGACGAGCCCCAGGACGTCCGCGAGCACGTCGCCCGCAGCCGCCGGCTGCACCGCCTCGTCACCGTCGCCGCGCACCGCGAGGTCGTCGCGGCGGGGGCCACGTGCCGCCCGCCGACCGGCGCGTTCTACCTCTACCCGGACCTCGAGCCGCTACGCCCGGCGCTGGCCGCGCAGGGCGTGAGCACCGGCGCGCAGCTTGCGGCGCTTCTGCTCGAGCGCCACGACGTCGCGGTCCTCGAGGGCGAGGCGTTCGGCGACGACCCGGCGGCGCTGCGCTTCCGCATGGCGACGAGCCTCCTGCACGGGCGCAGCGACGAGCAGCGCTGGGAGGCACTCGCCGCCGACGATCCGGTCGCGCTGCCGTGGATCGCCGCCGCGCTGGAGCGCCTCGGCGAGGCGCTCCGCGCGCTGCGGGGGTAGTGCTCAGGCCGCCTCGTCGAGCCACGCCTGGAACGTGGGGCCGGCCAGGATGGCGTCCGGGCCGGGGAGGAGTCCGCCCGACGCGAACACGCTCTGGTCGGGATCGCTCGGGTCGCTCGGGGCTTCGATGGGCGCCGCGTCGCCGCGACGCGCCGCGAGCAGCGTCGCCATCTCGACGAGGCTCTCCTCGCGCGGGCCGGCGATCTCGAGGATCGGTGCCTGGGTCCCGTTCGACGCGGTGGCGAGGTCGGCGAGCGTCTCGGCGACGGTCCGGGCGGCGACCAGCTGGGTGCGCATCTTGGGCACGTAGGTCGCGTCGCCGCGCGCGCCCCACTCCATGAGCTGCGCGACGAACTCGTGGAACTGCGCCGCGCGCAGCACGCGCGCCGGGATCGAGCCCGAGAGCCACGCCTGCTCGTGGGCGACCTTCGCCGCGCCGTAGCCCCCGGTGAAGCGGTCGCTGCCGATGATCGACACGACGACGATGCGCTGCACGCCCGCGTGCTCGCCGGCCTCCTGGAGGTTCCGGGCGGCCGTGGTGAAGAACTCCGTGGCCGCCGCCTGGTCGGGAGAGGGCCCGGTGGCGGCGTCGACGATGACCTCCGCGCCGGCAACGGCCTCGGCCAGCCCGTCCCCGGTGATCACGTCCACGCCGCGCGAGCGCGACATCGCCGCGACCTCGTGGCCCTGGGCCTCGAGGATGTCCACCAGATGACGGCCGACCCTCCCGGTCGCGCCCGCCACTGCGATCTTCGTGGGTGCACTCATGGTGATTGCTCTCCAGTCCTGTCCGGTGCCGGTGCTCGTCACATCGGCTCGATTTCGTGGGTCACCCGGTTGACACCTGACGACGAGGGGATGTGACCGATGGACGAGCACGACTTCCTGGCGGCGCAGTTCGAGGAGCACCGCAGCCATCTGCGGGCGGTCGCCTACAGGATGCTCGGGTCGCTGAGCGAGGCCGACGACGCGGTTCAGGAGAGCTGGCTGCGGCTCAGCCGGTCCGACGCGAGCGAGGTCGAGAACCTGCGCGCATGGCTGACGACGGTCGTCGCGCGGGTGAGCCTCAACGTGCTGCGCTCGCGCAGGACCCGGCGCGAGGAGCCGCTGGAGGTCCGTGTCCCGGACCCGGTCGTCAGCCGCGACGACGGGACGCAGCCCGAGCACGAAGCACTGCTGGCCGATTCGGTCGGGCTGGCGCTGCTCGTGGTCCTCGAGATGCTCGCCCCCGCCGAACGCGTGGCCTTCGTGCTGCACGACATGTTCGGGGTGCCGTTCGACGAGATCGCGGGGCTCGTGGACCGCTCGCCGGCCGCGACACGGCAGCTCGCCAGCCGGGCGCGGCGCCGCGTCCAGGGAGCCGCTCCGGTGCCCGACGCCGACCTGGCCGGTCAGCGACGGGTCGTCGACGCCTTCTTCGCCGCCGCGCGCGACGGGGACTTCGAGGCGCTCGTCGCCGTCCTCGATCCGGATGTCGTGTTGCGATCCGACGGCGGGGCGCTGCGTCCCGGCGCCACGGCGGTCGTCCGTGGGGCCCGCGAGGTGGCCTCGCGTGCGCTCACCTTCGCGCGCCTCTCGCCGTTCGTGCGCCCGGCGCTCATCAACGGCGCGGCGGGCGCCGTCGTGGCCCCGCGCGGGGAGCCGTTCTCGGTCATGGGCTTCACCGTGGTGGGCGGGAGGGTCGTCGAGATCGACGCGATCACCGACCCCGAGCGCCTGCGCGCGCTGGACCTGGCGGTGCTCGACGACTGACGACTCAGGGCGTGGCGGCGGCCGCCGCCTCGACGGCGCGCTGCACCCACGCCGGCAGCTCGGCCAGCGCGCGCGGGTCCACGTGATGGGCGCCCTCGTGCTCGTGGTAGGTCACGTCGGCTCCGGCCGCCGTGAGCGCATCGCGCGCCGCCTGCGCGAACTCGACGCCGATCACCGGGTCGCGCCGGCCGTGGGTGATCCACACCGGCAGGCCGGGCCGGTCGAGGTCGGCACTCCAGCCCTCGACGGTGGGGATGAAGCCGCTCATGGCGACGATCCCGGCCGGCGTCGGGCGGCCGGCGCCGAGTCCCAGGGCGTAGGCCATGACCGTGCCCTGCGAGAAGCCGCCGAGGATCGTGCGCTCCCAGGGCACACCGGTGAGCTCGGGGACGTCGCGCTGCAGCAGCTCGTAGGAGGCCCGGAAGCTGTCGGGGTCGGGGAAGCCGACGCGCGGCACCACGTACCAGTGGCGGCCGCCCGGGGGCAGGAACAGCGGCCCGCCGGGCGTGACGCCCACCAGGCGGCGCTGGGGGTCGAGGAGGTCGAGGAAGGGCGCGAGGTCGTGCTCGTCGGCGCCGCGCCCGTGCATGAGCACGAGCGCGCCTTCGGGCTCGCCCGCGGCTGGGCGGATCTCGTGGACGAGCTCGGTCATGCCGTCGTCTTGACGCGCGGGTTGGTCAGCGGCGTCAGCGCTCGCGCGAGCTGCTCGCGGCGCGCCTCGTACTGCGGCGGCAGCTTGAGCGCCTCGCCGAGCGACTCCAGCGGCTCGTCGTACTCGAAGCCGATGTCGCGGCTGGCCAGCTCGAAGAGCACACCGCTGGGCTCGCGGAAGTAGACGGAGTGGAAGTACTGGCGGTCGATGATCTCCGTCGCGCGGGCGCCGGCCTGCACGGCCTGTGCGCGGACCGTCTCGAGCTCTGAGTCGTCGGCGGCCGACCACGCGACGTGGTGGACCGTGCCGGCGCTCGTGACGCCGCGGTGGGCCGGGGGCGCGTCGTAGTGCAGCACCGCGTGGCGCTCGGCGCCGCGCAGCGTCCAGTCGGCGCCGCCGTCGTGGGCGAAGCCGATCGCCTCGAGCAGCGCCGTGCTCGCGTCGGGGCGAGAGGCGTAGGCGCGCACGCCGTGGAAGCCCAGCAGGGCGTGCTCGGCCGGGATGTCGTCGGCGTGGGCGGCCAGCGGGGCGTCATCGACGGCGACGGCGAGCAGCTCGTGGCGCAGGCCCTCGAAGTCGGCGAATGCCAATGCGCCGCCTTCGGTGCGCTCGGCGGCGACGTCCGCATCGGCCAGGCGCGCGGCCCAGAAGGCGAGCGCCTCTTCGGAGGCGACGCGCCACTGGATGGTGTGGACCATGCCGTCGCCGGCCTGGCCCAGGGCGGCCCCGGGGAACTCGAAGAAGGTGAGGATCGAGCCCGGGTCGCCGCGCTCGTCGCCGAAGTACAGGTGGTAGACGTCGGGCTGGTCGAAGTTGACCGTCTTCTTCACCAGCCGCAGGCCCAGCACGCGCGCGTAGAAGTCCACGTTGCGTGGGGCGTCCGCGGTGATGGCGGTGATGTGATGTAGACCCTCGAGTGCCATGACGTGGATTCTCCCTCTTGCAAAGTCGTTGTGTGTGCAACAATACACGATGATTGCGCAAACAACAACGTCCTCGCGGCACGCCGGATGCGCTGCTAAGGTCGTTGCACGCACAAAGGTTCTTCGCGATGGCCACGACCACGACAACCAACCTCTCCGATGCTCGTCAGCTCGACGAACGCGAGCTGCGCGCCTGGCGCGGCATGCTGCGCGCCCACGCGGCCCTGACCAAGGCGCTCGACGCCGACCTCGACGCCGCCCACGGGCTGCCGTTGAGCTCCTACGAGGTCCTGCTGTACCTCAACGACGCCGAGGACCGGCGCATGCGCATGCGCGACCTCGCGGCGTCGGTCATCCTCAGCCGCTCCGGCCTCACGCGCCTGGCCGACCGCCTGGAGCGCGAGGGCCTCATCCGCCGCGAGTCGTGCTCGAGCGACGCGCGCGGCGCCTACGCCGTCCTCACGGCGGCCGGCGCCGAGATGCTCGCCGTCGCCCGCACCACGCACCTCGCCGGCGTGCGCTCGCTCTTCCTGCAGCACTTCTCCGACGACGAGCTCGACGTCCTCGGCGACGCCTGGGATCGCGTCGTCCCCGGCTCGGCCTCCGGGCCCGGGCCCACCTGCGGCTGAGCCGCTCGCTGGACCACCTCGCCGTTCGGAACGGGCGCCCGCCCGTTCGGCGGGCGCTGCGTCGTGCGCTAGACTTGACAGTGAGACACTAAGATTTCATCATGTCCAAGTCAGAGAACTCTTCACCAGGAGGCATCAACATGGCACTTGTGCGCTGGGAGCCGGTTCGTGAGCTGTCGTCGCTGCAGAACGAGATGAACCGACTCTTCACCACCTTCTTCGACACCCCTACCAACGGCAGCGGTGAGACGACGGCGCGCCGCTGGATCCCGGCCATGGACCTTGTCGAGACCGACGACCACTTCGTCCTGAAGGCCGACCTTCCGGGCCTCGCCGAGGGCGATGTCACCCTCGAGGTCGAGGACAACGTGCTGACCGTGTCCGGCGAGCGCAAGGCCGAGCACGAGGACAAGCGCGAGGGCTACGTGCGCGTCGAGCGCTCCTACGGTGCGTTCCGCCGCTCGCTGACGCTGCCCGAGGGCATCGATCCCGAGGGCGTGACCGCCCGCTTCGACAAGGGCGTCCTCGAGGTCCGGATCCCCAAGCCCGAGGAGCGCAAGCCGCGCCGGGTGGCCATCCAGGTGGGCGATCGCCCGGCGGCCATCGAGGGCAACGAGTCCGCGTAGGCGGCGCAGCGCCGACCGCCACCGAGCCTGCGGGCCCGCGCTCGGCGCGGGCCCGCGGTCGTTCTAGCGCGCCTCGGCCTCCGCCTCCTCCGCCTCGATCTGCGCTTCGATCTCGGCCTCGACGAGAGCCTCGGCGCGGCGGCGGCGCGCGCGCAGCACGAACCACAGCGCGAGGCCGGTCACCACGACGAGCACGGCGCCCCCGAGACCCGCGATGTGGATGAGCTTCTCGGCGGTGTGGCCCGCGAAGTACGCGAGCAGGGCGATCGACGTCGCCCAGGCGATCCCGCCCAGCGCGTTCCAGAACAGGAAGGTGGGCCACGACATCCGCGTCACGCCCGCCATCCAGGCGGCGGTGATGCGCAAGCCGGTCACCCAGCGCCCCAGGAAGACCGCCTTGGGTCCGTGCCGGTCGAAGAAGGGCTCGCCGACGGCAATGACGCGTCGACGGTGATGCAGCAACGGGCCTGGCGCTGTCAGCAGGCGGCGGCCGAGCTTGCGCCCGATGGCGAAGCCGACGTTGTCGCCCACGATCGCCGCGGCGGCCGCGACGGCGATGACCGCCTCGATGCTCAGGCGCCCGCGGCTGGCCACGATGCCGGCGGTGACGAGCGCCGTCTCGCCCGGGACCGGGATCCCCATCGTCTCGATCGCGATGAGCAGGAAGACGATCGGGAGGCCGACGTTCTCGGCCACGTCGAGGAAGGTCGCGAGGGGGACGATCACTCACCTGCTTCTAGCATGCCCGCGGTGCCCGCCCTGACCATCACCGCCCGCGACGCCGGCTCGCGGGCCCGCGCGGGCATCCTGCGCACCGCCCACGGCGACGTGCGCACGCCGGCCTTCGTGCCGCTGGCCACCAAGGCGACCGTGAAGGGGATGCTGCCGGCCGAGGTCGCCGCCCTCGGCTACGACATCGTGCTGGGCAACACCTTCCACCTCTTCCTCGATCCTGGTCACGAGCGCATCGCGCGCTTCGGGGGCCTGCACGAGTTCATGGGCTGGCACGGGCCGATCGTCACCGACTCGGGTGGCTTCCAGGTCTTCTCGATGGGCCACGGGACGGTGGCCGACGAGATCAAGGGCCGCACGCCGCACGGAGGCAAGCGCCAGGGCGGGGTCATCGCCATCGAGGAGCGCGGCGTGCGCTTTCGCTCCTATCTCGACGGCTCGGAACGCTTCATGGCCCCCGAGACCTCGATGGAGATCCAGGCCGCGCTGGGGTCCGACCTCGCGCTCGTGTTCGACGAGTGCACGCCGCTGAACGTGCCGCGCGACTACACCGCGCGCTCGACCGAGCGCACACACCGCTGGCTGCGCCGCTGCCTGGACTGGCACCACGAGCACGGCCCCGACGGCCAGCTCGTGTACGGCATCGTCCAGGGCGGCGTCTTCGAGGACCTGCGCGTGGAGTCCGCGCAGGCGGTTGCCGCGAGCGAGTGCGACGGGATCGCGATCGGCGGTTCGCTCGGCGCCGACAAGGCCGAGATGCACACCGTCGTCGACTGGACGACGGCCGCGCTGGGTGGGCGGGCCGAATCTCGCCCCCGGCACCTGCTGGGCATCGGCGAGATCGACGACCTCGTGCGCGGGGTCGAACTCGGCATCGACACCTTCGACTGCGCGATGCCGACGCGGCTCGGGCGCCACGGCATGGTGCTCGTGCCCGACCCGGAGGGCCGCTGGCGCGTCGACCTCAGCCAGGCGCGCTGGAAGGACTCCGACGAGCCGCTGATGGAGGGCTGTCCGTGCCCGGCCTGCGCGCTGGGTCTCACGCGCGGCTACCTGCGCTATCTGGCCCACGCGCGTGAGCTCACCGGCATGCGCCTGTTCACGCTGCACAACCTCGCCTTCGTCGAGCGCGTGGTGCGCCGGCTGCGCGACGCGATCGGGGCGGGCACCCTGGCGACGGAGGCCAAGGCCCTGCGCGAGGGCGAGGCGCCGTAGTGCTTGGCGCTTGCGGGCTGCGCGGCGTTCAACTGCCTCATCGAGGGAACGGAGTGTGCTCGGGCGCCGGCCCCGCGGTCGTCCTCGCGCGAACTGCGCTGGGATTACTACCGGTTTCCGGTGAGCGCATGCGGCCGCCGCAGCTCTTCGCGATGATGCAGTACGTCGCCCCGCGGGCGTCGGCGGGAGCTACTCCGTGTTGTCGCTGACCAGCTGCTTGACGGCGTCGACGCCCTGGTTGACGTCGTCGTAGACGACGCGGCGCAGATGCACCGCCTGGTCGGAGTTCGAGGTCGCCACCACCGCCGCGGCGCCGCCGGCGGCCAGCAGCAGCAGCACGAGCACGGCGCCGAAGAAGCGCCGCGCGCTGCCACGGCGGCGCGGACGCGCGGCGACCGGTGGGATGGTGGCCGCCGTCGGCGCGGGTCGCGGGTTACGGGGTGGGCGCGGCTGGCGCTGCTGGACCGGTGCGCGCGCCACGCCGGTGGTGCCCGTCCGCTCCCGGACGACGCTGGTGGCGCTCGTCGACGGGCCCGCCACGCGGGTCCGCGCCGGGTCGGGACCGACTCCCCGCGCGCCCTCGGTCAGCTGCTGGCGCAGCTCGTCGGCGCTGGCGGGCCGCTGGCGCGGGTCCAGGGCGAGCGCGCGGTCGACGGCGAGCGCGAGCTGGGGGGAGACCTCGGGGTTGAGGTCGTCCAGGCGCGGGGGCATCTCGCGCTGCTGCTTGAGCGCCAGCTCGGTGAGCGACTGCGCCTCGTAGGGCAGGCGCCCGGAGAGCAGCTGGTAGGCCACGACGCCGATCGCGTAGAGGTCGGCGGCCGGGCCGGCCTGCTCGCCGGCCGCCTGCTCGGGGGCGAGGTAGGCGGCCGTGCCCAGCACCGAGCCGACCTGCGTGATCGAGGACTCGTCGCTGAAGGCCTTGGCGATGCCGAAGTCGGCGAGCTTCACGACGCCGTCCTCGCCCCGCAGGAGGTTGCCGGGCTTGACGTCGCGATGCACGACGCCGTTGCGGTGCGCGTACTCCAGGCCGCGCAGGGCCTGGACGACGATCGACAGCGCGTCGCGGACGTCGAGCGAGCCCTCGTCGCGCAGGATCTCCGCGCCCGACTGGCCGCGCACGAGCTCCATGACGATGTACTGGCGATGGGTGCCCTCGTCGAGGCCGAAGTCGAAGACCTGGACGATGTTGGGGTGCACGAGCCGCGCGACGGACAGCGCCTCGCGCCGGAAGCGGGCGACGAACTGGCTGTCGTCGGCCAGGTGCTCGGCCAGCAGCTTGACGGCCACGTCGCGCTCGAGGCGCTCGTCGAAGGCCCGCACCACGGTCGACATGCCGCCCACGCCGAGGCGCTCGCCCAGCTCGTAGCGGTTCGCGAGGACCTGGCCGGCCATCATGGCGTCGTGCCTCCGCCGACGGACGTGCCGCCGGTGCCCGTGTCGGTGCCGCTGGTGTCCGTCCCGGTCGTCTGGGTCCCGGTCGTGCCGGTGGTGTCGGTGCCGGTGGTGTCCGTGCCGGTCGTGTCCGTCCCGGTCGTCTCGGTGTCAGTGGTCTCGGTGTCGGTCGTCTCGGTGGTCGCCGTGTCCGTCGTGGTGGTGTCGGGCGGGGCCTCCTGCGTCTGGGTCTGCGTTTGGTCGCAGGTCTTGGGGACCTGCCTGCGCAGGTTGCTGATGCCCGACTGCAGCCGGTCGCGCAGCTTGGCGTTGACCGAGTCGGGCAGGTCCAGCAGCTCGTTCTGGGCCTTGGCCACCGCCTGCGCCGCCGCGGTGCAGTGGCCGGCGCGGAAGTCGACCGAGACCTGGTTCAGCGCGCTCTTGAGGCTCGACGCGTCGCCAGCCGGGATCCGCCCGTCGCCGCCGCAGGCCACGAGCACGGCGGTCGCCGCGCCCAGCACGAGCGCGGCGAGGGCCGGCAGCAGGCGCCGCCTCACTGGCCGTACTCCAGGCGCTCGGCCAGCGAGTCGGGCAGGCGCGCGGCGCGGATCGCGGCCGCGGCGCCGGCGATGTCGTACGGCGTGCGCTGCCAGTGGGCGGTCCATGCCCCGGTGTCGAGCAGGAGCCAGGCCGCCCGCGCGTCGCCGTCGCGGGGCTGGCCGACGCTGCCCGGGTTGAGGATCCACTCGCCGGCGGAGACGTCCACCTCCTCGCCGCCCTTGCGCGCCGCTCCGGTGGCGGGCTCGCCCTCCGGGCGCACGAACGACAGCGCCACATGGGAGTGGCCGACCAGCGACAGGCGCTCGGGCTGGGCGTCGAGGCAGAGCTCGGCCAGCAGGGCGGAGAGGACGTACTCCCAGACCGGATCGCGCGGCGAGGCGTGATAGAGCCCCACGCCGTCCACCGATTGCGCGGGCGTCAGCGACGCCAGCCAATCGCGATGACGGGCGTCGATGACCTCCTGCGTCCAGCGCGCGGCGAGCGCCGCACCGGTGGAGAACTCGCCGAGGTCGAGGTCGCCGGTGACCGCCAGGTCGTGGTTTCCGGCCAGGCACACGTCGGCGTGCTCGCGCGCGAGCCGGCAGCAGTCGTTGGGATCGGCGCCGTAGCCGACCACGTCGCCCAGGCACCAGATCGCCTCTGCCGGGCTCTTGCGCACGTCGGCGAGCACCGCCTCGAAGGCGTGGCGGTTGCCGTGGATGTCGGAGACGATGGCGACCTGCATGGATCTCGCGGCCGGCTTGGGCCGTGGGGCATTCTTTACGAACGTGGAACGCCCCCGCCGGGTTGCCGTGGCCGTGGTTGCTGCCTTCGTTGTCGCGGAGGCCGCGGTCCTGCTGCTGCGGCCACGTAACGGCGTCATCGCGCCCGTGCCGGTCGATCCCAGATCGTACTTCACGCCCGCCGAGCTCGACCGCGCGCGCGACTACCGCAACGGTCAGCTCGTCCTCTTCGCCGCGAGCACGGCGATCGACGCGGCGCTCCTCGTGTGGCTCGTGCGCCGGCCGCCGGCGCGCCTGCGGGGGCCTTTCCGCCGGCCTGTGCTCGTCGGCGCGGGGGCCGGCGCGGCGCTCTCAGTGGGCCTGGCCGCGGCGACCCTGCCGGTCGGGGCGATCAGCCACCACCGCTCGGTGGAGGTGGGGCTCTCGACCCAGGACTGGGGGCCGTGGCTGGGCGACGTGGCCAAGTCGACGGCCATCGGGGCGGCCTTCGCCGGCATCGGCGCCGCGGCTGCGCTCGCGCTCATGCGCCGCCTCCCGCGCACCTGGTGGATCCCCGGAAGCGTCCTCGCCGTCGGCTTCGCGACGGCCTCGATCTACCTGGGCCCGGTCGTGCTGGACCCCGTCTTCAACCGCTTCACGACGCTGCCCGAGGGCCGCACGCGCGGCGACGTGCTGGCGCTGGCCCGCGAGGCGGGCGTCGACGTCGGCCAGGTCTACGAGGTCGACGCGAGCCGCCGCACGACGGCCTCCAACGCGTACGTCACCGGGCTGGGGCGCACCAAACGCGTGGTCCTCTACGACAACCTGCTCGAGGACTTCAGCCGCGACGAGGTCCGTCTCGTCGTCGCGCACGAGCTCGGGCACGTGCACTACCGCGACGTGCCGCGCGGGCTGCTCTACGTGGCGCTGGTGGCCCCCGTCGCGCTCTACGCCGCCGCGTTGACCACGCGCCGCCTGGCGCCGCCCGAGCCCCGGCCCGGTCCCGCCGCGCTGCCGGCGCTGGCGCTGTCGATCGCGGTCGTCAGCATCGGCGTCACCGTCGTCGCCAACCAGCTCTCGCGCCGGATCGAGGCGCGGGCGGACAGCTACTCGCTGCGCCTGACCGACGCGCCCGAGCCCTTCATCGGCTTCGAGCGCGGGATCGCGCTGCGCAACGTCGGCGACCCCGACCCGCCCGCCTGGCTCGTCGCGCTAATGGCCACCCACCCGCCGACGGTCGATCGCATCGGCATCGCGAAGGCCTTCGAGGCCGGCGCGCGCTAACGCGTTCGCGCTACTCGTCGTCGGTCGGTGGCGGCGGCGGCCCGTCGTATTCGGGCAGGCTCTTGATGCCCTCGCGGGTGCGCCACTTGGAGTAGTTGTCCTCCATCGCGTCGAGCAGCTCGCGCATGAAGCGCGCGGAGAGGTTGATGCGCGCCACGACGACCCCGGGGATCTCGTCGTCCTCGACCTCGTGGTCGACGCGGGCGAAGGTGAGCGTGAACTCGTAGTCCGAATGGCTGACGTTCGCGAAGTTCGCGTACTTGCCCGCCATGTGCTTCGGCTCGAAGTGGATGTTGATGTGGCGCTCGGGCCCCTGCTGTTCGTCGGCCATGGTCGGCCCTAGTATCGCAGCGGTGAGGATCACCGTCGTGGCGGTCGGCAAGCTGCGCCCGCCCTTCGCGGACGACGTGGCGCACTACACCAAGATGCTGGCAGGGCACGCCCGGATGGAGCTCGTCGAGGTGCGCGAGGACGAGCGCGCCGAGCGGCGCGTGCCCGGCGACGCGTACGTCTCGCTGCTCGCCGCCGACGGCGATCAGCTCGACTCCGTCGCCTTCGCTCGCTTCATCGAGCAGCGGCGCATGTCGCGCCGCGACCTGTGCTTCGTCATCGGCGGCCCGTTCGGCCTCGAGCTCGAGCGCGCCGACCATCGCCTCTCGCTCGGGGCGATGACGCTGCCCCACCAGCTCGCCCGCGTCGTGCTGCTCGAGCAGCTCTTCCGGGCGCACAAGATCATCGCGCGGGAGCCCTACCACCACTGATGCGCGAGCGCACCGAGGTCCGGGCCTTCCTGCGGCGCCTGCGCCAGCTCGCGCTGATGATCGCGCTCGTCATCGCGGCGGGGACGATCGGGCTCGCGCTCACCGAGGACCGCGGCGTCTGGGAGTCCTTCCAATGGGCCCTCGACACGGTGGCGACCATCGGCTCGCACCCCAACCCCGAGACCGTTCCCGGCCAGGTGGTCAAGGTCCTGCTCATCGTGCTGGGCGTCGGTACGCTCTTCTACGGCCTGGTGACGGTGACGGAGGTCTTCGTCGCCGGCCATCTCGCCGACCTGCTCGCCGAGCGCCGGACCCTCAAGGCCATCGAAGCCACCAGCGACCACTACATCATCTGCGGCTTCGGACGCGTGGGCCGTCAGGTCGCCCGCGACCTGCGGGCGGCCGGGGCGCGCTACGTGGTCATCGACGCGCTGCCCGAGAACCGCGAGCTGGCCGCCGGCGTCGGCGTGCGCTTCATCGAGGGCGAGGCGACCGAGGACGAGGTCCTGCGTTCCGCCGGGATCATGCGCGCGCGGGGGGTGATCGCCTGCGTGGACTCCGACGCCGACAACATCTTCATCACGCTGTCCGCGCGCCAGCTGCGCCCGGACATCGCGATCGTGGCGCGGGCGGCGTCCGAGGCGTCGGAGGCCAAGCTGGTGCACGCGGGTGCGACGCGCGTGATCTCGCCGTACCGATCCAGCGGATCGGAGATGGCGCGCTTCGCGCTCAACCCGCAGGTGTCTGGCGTGGTCGACGTCGCGCCCGAGTACCGCCTGGAGGAGATCGAGGTGGCCGAGGGCAGCGAGGGCGTCGGCACCCAGATCGCCGACATCCGGGGAGGTGCGATCATCGTGGGCGTGCGCTCTGCCGACGGCACGTTCCATCCCCAGCCGCCCTCGTCGACCGTGCTCAACGCCGGCGACGTCGTGATGGCGATGGGCACGCTGCGCACCGTGCAGCGTCTCGAGTCCCTGTTCGTGCCCGCGCAGACGGAGACGCGCTCGTGACCCCGGTCACCGACCTGCGTGCCGCGGTCGAGGCGGCGGCCGCCGGCTTGGCCAACGGCGGCTCGACGAAGTCGCCGCCGACACTGGAGCGTCCCAAGCAGGCCGACCACGGCGACTACGCGACCAACGCCGCGCTCGTGCTCGCGCCGCTGCTCAAGGCGCCGCCGCGCGAGGTGGCCGAACGGCTGGGCGGCGCCCTGCGCGACCGCCTCGGCGACGCCCTGGAGCGCGTCGAGGTCGCCGGACCGGGCTTTCTGAACCTCTTCCTCGCGGACCCGTGGTACGTCGGCGCCCTGGACTGGGTGCTCGCCGCCGGAGACGGCTACGGCGGCGCCGGCGCCGATCCGGCCCTGCGCGTCAACGTCGAGTTCGTCTCGGCCAATCCCACCGGACCGCTGACCGCGGCCAGCGGGCGCCACGCCGCCTACGGTGACGCGCTCGCGCGGGTGCTGCAGTTCGCAGGCCACGAGGTCGTGCGCGAGTACTACTTCAACGACGCCGGAACCCAGATCGAGAAGCTCGGGGAGTCGATCCGGGCGCGGGCGCGCGGCGAGGAGATTCCCGAGGGCGGCTACGAGGGCGACTACGTCCGCGACCTGGCGGCGGACATCCCGGGCGCCGCCGACATGGACGCGTCCGAGCTCGCCCGCATCGGCGTCGAGCTCATGTTCGACCGCATCAAGGCGACGCTGCGCGCCTACCGCGTCTGCTTCGACGTCTTCTTCAGCGAGCGTGCGCTGCACGAAGGCACGCCGAGCGCGGTCGAGCGCGGGATCGAGCGCCTGTCCGAGCAGGGGCACCTCTACCGCTCCGAGGGCGCGCTGTGGCTGCGCACCACCGACTTCGGCGACGAGAAGGACCGCGTCCTGGAACGCTCGACGGGCCAGCCGACGTACTTCGCCGCCGACGTCGCCTACGCCGAGAACAAGCTCGAGCGCGGCTTCGACCTGCTCGTCATCCCGCTGGGCAGCGATCACCACGGCTACGTCGCGCGGCTGAAGGCGAACATGGCGGCCCTCGGCGCCGGCGCCGACCGTCTGGAGATCCCGCTCCTGCAGTTCGTGCACATCGTCGAGGGCGGCTCGCGCGCGTCGATGTCCAAGCGCCGCGGCGAGTTCATCACGCTCGACGAGCTCCTGGCCGAGATCGGCGTGGACGCGGCGCGCTACTTCATGCTCTCGCGCTCCAACGACTCGACGATCGACCTCGATCTCGACCTCGCGCGCCAGCAGTCGGCCGAGAACCCCGTCTACTACGTCCAGTACGCGCACGCCCGCATCGCCTCGGTGCGCCGCAAGGCGGGCGAGGAGCGGGTGGCGCGCGCCCTGGCCGCCACCGGCCTGGAGATCGAGCTGCACCCCTCCGAGCGCGCGCTGGTCAAGAAGCTGCTCGCCTTCCCCGAGGAGGTCGCCGAAGCCGCCGCGCGGCGGGCACCGCATCGCATCACCTCCTACGCGCTCGACCTCGCCCAGGTCTTCACGGCCTTCTACCGCGACTGCCTGGTCGTGGGCGCCGAGCCGGCCGCGCTGGAGGACTGGCGCCTGCGTCTGTCGGTCGTGACGCAGCGGACGATCGCCCGCGCGCTGGACCTCCTGGGCGTCGAAGCTCCCGACGAGATGTGACGCTCGCGAGTCGCGTGTAATCCGGCGGCTCCCGGGGAAAATTGGGGGCCCGATGGAAACACTCGCTCTTACGGACGATCAGGTGAAGACGCAGCTCCGCCAGGCGGTGACGGCCGGGATCATCTGGGGGTGGTACCGGCACCTTCCGCTCAAGGGCCGCGAATGGGTCGTCAACCCCATGGCCGGCCCGTGCGTCTCCTACGACCGCGACGGCATCCGCTCCTTCTGCGCGATGCTCAGCGCGGTCTGACCGAGCGCCCGCGCGCCGGCGTCTGCACCGATCCCACCCAGCCCGCCGTCCGGGTTAGCATGCGCCCGGTCGGTCAAGCCCTGGGTGGAGGTGCTTCGCGATGTGGTCCTCGTATCGGCGACGTTTCTGGGTCGAGACGGCACTGGCCGCCACGACCGCGTTCCTCGCGGTGCTCACGCTGATCTCGCGGGAGTGGATCGAGCTCATCTTCGGCGTCGACCCCGACCACGGCAGCGGGTCGCTCGAGTGGCTGATCGTTGCCGGCGCACTCGTGGCCTGCGTCCTCTTCTCCGCGCTCGCACGGGCGGAGTGGCGTAGAGCCAACGCGCCGGCCGAGGCCTAAGGCGCCGGCGGCCTTCCCGGGGGCTCGGCCTTGACGCTCCTGCGAGCCCTCCTCGCGGGTCTCGTCAAGCTCCTGCGCGTCTTCGCCTACGAATGGCTCCTGGCGCTGATCTACCTGATCAAGCAGCTGTGCGCCGTGATCAGGCGATGGCTGGAGCGCCACCGGCTCCCCGAACGCGAGCGCAAGGCCGCCGACGGCGCATGCGTGCCGATCCCGCGAGGAGCCGTCAGCCATCCCGACCCGCTGATCTACTCGCAGACCGAGCTGCTCAACCAGGGGCTGGCGGTGACGTGGGACAACCCCGACGTGCAGCTGTTTCGCGCGGGCGCCCCGGTGTCGTCGTGGGACCTCGATCCCGCGACCGATTACGAGGTCGTCGCGCAGGTCTGGAACAAGTCACCCGACGCGCCGGTCGTCGGCCTGCGCGTGATGTTCTTCGTCCTGAGCTTCGGCATCGGCGGGCACGCCGAGTTCATCGGCGTCACGTCGATCCCGAACCTCGGCGTCAAGGGCGGCCCCAATCACCCCGCGCACGCGAGCATCACGTGGACCACGCCGGCCGTTGCGGGCCACTACTGCATCCAGGTCCTGCTCGATCCCGTCGACGACCAGGACTACGGCAACAACCTCGGCGGCGAGAACACCCTCGTCGGGCAGGCGCACTCCCCGGCGGACTTCACCTTCGAGCTGCGCAACGACACGCGCCGCGCGCAGACGTACCGCTTCGAGGTCGACACCTACCAGGTCCCCGAGCCGCGGCCGTGCGGCGAGCGGCCGCCCGAGCCGCCACCCGACGACCGCCCGGCGGACGACGGCCCGATCGTGCCCGGAGTATTCACGCGGCCGGTCCCGCCTGCCCACGATCGTCGCAACCACCCGGTTCCGGCCGGGTGGGCGGTGGACATCGCGCCGGCGACGCCCACGCTGCACGCCGGTGAGGCGGTCCCGGTGGCCGTTCACGTGACGCCGCCGAGCGGGTTCGCCGGCCGCCAGGCGTTCAACGTCAACGGCTTCAACGACCTGGGCCTCGCGGGAGGGGTGACGCTCTATGTCGAGGCGCCGTAGTGCCATGGCCCCGGGCGAGAGGCGCACGCCATGAGCTACGTGCAGCACACGAAGTGCGTCGCCATCGGGAGCAAGGTCTACCCCTCGTGGGCTCCGAAGCCCACCACCACGCTGGTGCTCCTGTCCATCCCGGTCCTCCTCGCCAGCCTCGCCGTCCCGTACATCGCGGTGGTCGAGATCCCGCTGCTCATCTCCTACTGCCTCTGGTGGCTCTATGACCGGCTGGTCTGCCTGGGAGGCGAGGTCTGCGCCATCGGCATGCTGGGCGCCGTCGAGCCGCCGAGCGAGAAGTCCGGCTTCGACGCCTTCGACACCGACTACAGCATCAACCTCGTCCTGGCGCCCCACAACATCCAGGAGCTCCCTGCGGACTACCCGGCAAGCGTCCCGCCGCCGCCGGTCGGGGCCAACAAGACGGAGTACTTCGACAAGGAGTTCCGCAAGGCGCTGAACCGCGCGATCGCCGACGACGGCATTCAGGGAGAGCTGATCAAGGAGCAGGCCGCCACCCACGATGCCGGCTGGGACTTCGAAGGAGCCTTCAACAAGGTCAACGGCGCGACGGTCCTCTATCACCACCAGGCCTACCTGCACTGCGAGTTCGAGGGCGGCGGGATCTACAAGCTGCTGCAGTTCCTCTACGCGCTCCTCGTCCTCGCGACGATCGCGGCGGTCGTGTGCTCGATTCCCGTGCTGGGCTGGATCGCCTGCGCGATCCTCGCGGGCGCCATCGCCGTCCTCTCGGTGGTGGGCATCGTCGTCGCGCTCAACGACAAGGGGGCGCCGACCGTCGTCGACCCCAAGACCGGCTCGACGACCGACGAGCTGCACCCCAACCAGGACATCCTCTTCGTGAAGGGCGAGTGGGTCTTCGACACCGCCCACGAAGGCTGGAACGAGGTCCACCCGATCAGGCACTGCCAGCTCGTGGGCAAGGTCCGATACGAGGCCAACGACAAGGTCGACTGGGACGACGCGATCGGCGACTTCATGGTCGCGCGGGGCAAGTGGCAGTACGACGTGACCGATCCGTCCAAGCGCGCCTTCCACAAGACCAGCGGCCCACCGGTGGCGCAGGACTGGAAGGACTGGGTCAAGTCGGTGTGCGACGGGGTGGGAGAGGCCAGCTCCGGTCTCACCGTCAGCAACCAGCAGCGCCCCGAGAACCAGTGGGAGACGCACCCGGTGATCGACGGGTGCCGGCCGGCGGAGAGTCCCGACCCGCCAGCGCCCATCCTGCACTGAGCGCTGGCGGCCCCGTCTACAGCGGGTCGCGCTTCTGCGGCCTGGATGCCGGTCTAAGCCGCGGGCGCGATGTTCTGGTTGAGCCGGAACACGTTGTCGGGGTCGTACGTGGCCTTCACCGCGGCCAGCCGCTCCCATGTCGCGCCGGGGTACGCCGCGCGGAGGCGCTGCTCGCCCTCGTCCGCGAGGAGGCCGGTGTAGGCGCCGGGATCGCCATCGTCGAGCGCGGCCGAGAGGCTGCGCGCCCAGGTGGCGTGCTCGGAGCGCTCGGAGGTGGACGGGTCGTAGATCGCCGCCACGTTGATCATGATCCGGCTCTGGCGGTGGGCGAAAGCGGTGGCGTCCGCGGGCACGCGGGCCATCGCGCCGCCGAGCACGCGGATCTCGCAGGCGGCCATCGTCGCCGATGACTCGCGGATCTGCCCGAGGATCGTGTCCGCCTGCCGCGAGCCGACGCCGGCGGCGAACATCGTGCGTTGCACCGCGACGGGGCGGTCGCCCTGCTCGTCGGGATACACCTCCGGGTACTTCATCGGCCGCAGGAGGTCGGCGAGCGGCTCGGCCAGCGCGCGGAAGGGCGCGATGGCGCGCCGGCCCGCCTCGACGTCACCCGCATAGACCATCTTCGCCACCACCATGAGGCTGCCGTGCAGCTCCTCGGGCAGGAAGGGGAGCGGCGGCGCGGGCATCACGTTGGCGATCGTGGTCAGCTCGTCCGGAGCCGCCTCGGCCTCCGCGACGAAGCCGGTGATCACCTCGCGCGTCGCGGGGAGGACGAGCACGCCGCCGACCACCGTGTCGACCGGGTCGAGCCGGTACTTCAAGCGCGTGACGACGCCGAAGTTGCCGCCGCCGCCGCGCAGCGCCCAGAACAGCTCCGGCTCGGTCTCGGCGTCCACGCGGCGCAGCCGCCCGTCGGGGGTGACGATCTCCGCGGCGAGCAGGTTGTCGATGGTCAGCCCGTGCTTGCGCACGAGGAAGCCGATGCCGCCGGCGAGCGTGATGCCGCCGATCCCGACGGAGCCCGTGTCGCCGAAGCCCGTCGCGAGCCCGTGCTCGCCCGCCGCGACGGTGAACGCGCCGGCGGTGAGGCCCGCGCCCGCCCAGGCCGTGCGCCCGGCGGCGTCCAGCTCGAACGAGCGCAGCGCCGAGAGGTCGATCACGATGCCGCCGTCGCAGACGCCGTGGCCCGCGGGGCTGTGGCCGCCGCTGCGGACCGCGAGCTCGGCCCCGGTCTCGCGGGCGTGGGCGATGAGCCGGGCGATGTCGTCGGGGCCCCCGACGCGGGCGATGAGAGCGGGGCGGCGGTCGATGTGCGCGGCGTAGACGGTCCGCGCCTCGTCGTAGGCGTGGTCCGCCGCGGTCAGGACCTGGCCCTCGAGGTCCAGGGCGAGCTGGGGAGTGGAGAGCATCGTCCGTGGATTCCTTTCTTGTGCGGTGTACAAGACGTACCGTAGCGAACACTTGTGTGCTGTACAAGAAGGAGCTACGCTCGATCTCATGCGCGAGCCGGCCGCGACCTCTCACCGCGGCGTGACGCGGCAGGCCGTCGCCCAGGCGGCCGCCGACCTCGTGGCGACCGACGGGCTGGAAGCGCTGAGCGTCCGGCGGGTGGCCAACCGGCTCGGCGTCTGGCCGACCACGGTGATGCATCACGCCGGTGGCCGGCGCGACGGTCTCCTCGCGCTGCTGATCGAGCACCTGGCGGCCGGCATCTCCACCGAACTGCACGGCAGCTGGCGGGAGCGACTGGCCGAGCTCGGACGCGAGATCCGTCGCGTCGCCCTGGGCCATCGGGGCTTGGCCGATGTACTGCTGCGCTCCGGCGCCACGGGAGCCCAGGCGCTACGCCTCGCCGACGCGATCCTGGACGCTCTCCACGACGCCGGTCTCGACCAGGACGACGCGCAGGACGCCTACGACCTCTTTCTCACCTACGTGCTCGGCAGCGCCGGCCGCCAGACCACGGCCATCGCCCCTGCACGCTGGCGGGCGTTCGCGCAAGCGGTTGACCAAGCCGAGCCCGACGCCTACCCCGCCCTCCGGCGCGCCGCCCGGAGCGGCACGATCCGTGACGACGACGCGCGATTCGCCGGCGGCCTCGACCTCGTCCTCGACGCCATCGCCGGCCGCACCTCGCGCTGAGCGACCGCGCGCGTGACGATGGAAGTGCCGAGCCCCGCGCTCATTCGTAGCCCGTGAACGGCTCTGTCTCGAAGCGAGTGCCCTTGGCGCGATCCTCGAAGACGTGGGTGATCCGGACGGCGGGTTCGACCCGCTCGACGCGGCTCTCCACCAGCTCGACGTTCGGGTCGTCGCCCAAGCCGAGGTCGTTCAGCCGCGCAGCCTCGGCCCTGGCCACGTCACCCGGCGTGGGATTGCTCTCAGGGTAGGCGTCTGTGTGGTGCCGGATGAGGGCCTGCCAGTGTTCGTCACCCGTCCGTTCGATCGAAGCGCGAATCTGTTCCCGGGTGAACGCCATGGTGCTCAGCCTCCTCCAGTGCCACAACCGAACAATGATCAACCGAAATGAGAAGGTAGCGATGGCTCACATGGACTCGCTCTGGCCGCGCCTGGCGGGGCTGCCGCTGGTCGTCGAGGGTTGCGAGTACGACCGGCTGCACGCCGTCCTCGCCCACGAGTTCCAGCGCGTGACGACGCACGTGCGGCTGGTCGGCGCCGGCGCCGACGGGCTCGGGGAGGACGTCTCGGTCCACATCGAGGACGGCAGCTCACTGCACGAGACGCAGCCCGCTCTGCCGCTCGCGGGCGAGTGGACGCTGGCCGGCTTCTGCGATCACCTCGCCACGCTCGAGCTGTGGCCCGAGCCGCCGGAGTGGGACGTGGCGCGGCGCTTTCGCAACTGGGCGTTCGAGTCCGCGGCGCTCGACCTCGCGCTGCGCCAGGCCGGCCGCTCGCTGCACGACGCCCTCGGGCTGGAGCCGCGGCCGGTGCGCTTCGTCAACTCGCTCGGCCTCGGCGAGGAGCCTTCGATCGAGCCGGTACGGCGCCGGCTCGCCCGCTCTCCCGGTGTGCGCTTCAAGCTCGACGCGGAGGCCACCTGGTCGCCGGCGCTCGTCGACGAGGTCGCGGCGACCGGCGCGGTCGACACAATCGACTTCAAGGGCCAGTACGGCTTCGAGGTGAAGGATCCGCAGGCGCTGGGCGCGCTGTACGAGCGCGTGCTCGCCGCCTTCCCGGACGCCTACCTGGAGGACCCGCACGACCTGCCCGAGATCGCGCAACGGCTCGGCGATCACCTCGAGCGCGTGTCCTACGACGCGCCGATCCGCAGCGCCGAGGACATCGGCGCGACGCCGCTGGCCGCGCGGGTGGTGAACGTCAAACCGTCGCGGATCGGCAGCCTGCGCGCGCTGTTCGAGGTCTACGCGCGCTGCGCCCGGGAGGGACGGCCGATGTACGGCGGCGGCATGGGCGAGCTGGGCGTGGGCCGCGGGCAGATCGAGCTGCTCGCCGCGCTGCTCCACGCCGACGCGCCCAACGACGTGGCGCCGAGCGCCTACAACGAGGACGACCCGCCGGGCGGCCTGCCGGCCAGCCCGCTCGCGCCGCGCCCCGAGGCCACCGGCTTCCGCTGGGCCGCGTAGACCGACACGTCCGCCCTCGGTACGGCACGCCTCCCGCGGATAGGCAGGTGCACACCGTTGATCGACTCCGGCCCGCGCGAGAGCGTGCGCTATGGCCGCCACCGATCCCCCGCCCCCGCCCGAGGCGCTGCCCGAGCCTGCGACTGCCGAGAACGCCCCCGAGGGCACGTCCGCGGCGCGCAACCCGTGGCTGTGGGCCACGGCCGCTGTCGCCGTCGTCGCGATCGCGTTGGGCGTCTGGGGCCTGCACGAACGCTCGAACGCCGAAGACGCCAAGTCCGACCTGCAAGCGCAGGAGAAGCAGGCGCCGGCCACGACCGAGACTCAGCAGCAGACCACGACGCAGGAGACGCAGCCTCCGCCCGAGACCGACACCTCCTCGGGCGACGACGAGGGCGGGAACGCGGGCGCGCTGGCGGCTGCCGCGGCGGCGTTCGCCGCTGCCCGCAAGCAGCTGAACGAGAGCGACGACCAGGTCGAGGAGCTCGAGGACGAGGTCGACAAGGCCAACGCCGAGGCGGACAAGGCCAAACAGGACGCCGACAAGGCCAAACAGGACGCCGACAAGGCCAAAGAGGAGGCGAGCAGCGCATCGCAGGCCGCCAAGCCGGAGGCCGAGACGAAGCAGGCGGAGACCGAGACGAAGCAGGCGGAGGCCGAGAAGCGCCAGCTCGGAGCCAAGGCCCAGGCGGCTGCCGCCTGCGCGAAGTCGATGCTCGAGATCGTCGGCGAGATCCCGAAGGCGCCAAGCGTCGACGAAGGGCTCAAGCAGGCCGGCGACGAGATCACGGCGCTCGCGCCGAAATGCAAGGAATCGGTCGCTTCGGCCGGAGGGTGAACGATCGCAGGCTCAGTCAGCCAGCGCGCGAGGCCGTCCCATGCCGTCCGGTTGCCGCTGGACGAGGTGGTGCGCGCCCGCCTGCGGGGCGTGCGTGCTCCCCCCGGGAGGGTAGGCACGCCAGCTACCGCGGGTCTTTTCGGTGCGAGATGGTGGCTCGGATCACCTTGACGCTTCAGGACGCCACGCCACCTTTGCCGCTGCTGCGCCGCCGGAGCACGCCGTTCGTGCCCACGGCCGGGCCCCGGCATGACGACGCCCCGCGGTTGCGGCCCGGGATCGTCGCGCGGCCGCGGCTGTTGCATCGCCTACTGGCAGCGGATGCCCCGATCGTCATGATCGTCGCGCCGGCCGGCTACGGGAAGACGACCCTGCTCGCCGAGTGGGCGATGCGCGACCCGCGCCCCTTCGCGTGGCTGTCGGTCGAGGCGCTGAGCCGCGCCGGTGACGGAGCAGTGGCCTCGCTCGCCGGCCTGGTCGAGGACGTCGGCGCGTGCCTCACCCCGCACGTCATCGTCCTCGACGACACGCACCACCTGGCGAGCGACCTCTCGATGCGGCGCGTCACCGACCTCGCGTGCCGGCTGCCGGCCGGGTCGTGCGTCGCAGTCGCGTCGCGCCGGCGCCTCGCGGTTCCGCTCGGCCGGCTTCGCGGGCATCGCCTGCTCGTCGAGTTCGCCGCGCGCGAGCTGGCCATGACGAGGCTCGAAGCGGCCATGCTGCTCGACACCGCGGGCGTCCGGCTCGAGGCCGGGCAGTTGGATCGGCTGGTGGCCTTGACCGAGGGGTGGCCCGTCGGTCTGTACCTCGCTGCGCTGTCGATCCGGGAGCAGGGCGGCTCGCAGGAGGCCATCACGCAGCTCGGTGGGGGCGATCGGCTGGTCGCCGACTACATCCGTGACGAGGTGCTCGGCGATCTGGCAGAGCACGAGCTCGCGTTCCTGCGCCGGACGTCGATCCTCGGGCGAATATCCGCGCCCTTGTGCGACGCAGTGTTGGAAGCCGGCGACTCCGCCGCGGTGCTCGCCCGCCTCACGCGCGGCGACATCCCGATCGAGCCGGTCGATCGCTCCGACCTGCGGTTTCGGTGCAACCGGCTCTTGGCGGAGATGCTCCACGTCGACCTCATCCGCGACGAGCCAGAGCTCGAGCCGGTGCTGCACCGCCGGGCCGCCGATTGGCACACGCGTAACGGCGAGGTGCGCGAGGCCCTCCGGCACGCGGTCGCCTGTCGCGACGGCGCGCGCGCCGGGCCGCTCCTGTGGTCGGTCGCGCCGGGTTGCGCCGCGCTGGGCAGCGCCCCTGCGATCCGCGAGTGGCTCGAGCCCTTCTCGCCGGCCGAGATGCGCGCCCACCCCGGCCTGGCGCTGTCCGCGGCGACCTACCATCTTGCCGAAGGTCGCCGCGAGGAGGCCGAGCACTGGGCCGACGTCGCCGCGCTCGCGCCCGATCACGCCGGCGACGCTCGGCGAGATGGCCGGAAGCCTCGCGATGATCCGTGCCTGCCTGGCGAGCAGCGGCGTGACCCGGATGGGTCGGGACGCCGCACGAGCTTGCGCCATCGCTCCCCTGGGCGGCTCGTGGCAGAGCGTCGGCCGGCTGCTGAGGGGCGTGGCGCACCAGCTCGCCGGCGAGCCGGACCGGGCGCAGCAGCCGCTGGAGGAGGGCGCGCGGCTGGCCGGCGCCGAGGTCCCGGTCGTCGCCGCGCTCTGCCACGCACAGATCGCCCTGCTCGCCGTGCACACCGACGATTGGGAGGACGCGGCGGCGCACGCCGAACAGGCCCGCGCGGCGCTGGCCGAAGTACCGGTCACGGCCGCCGGACATGCCCTCGTTCTCGCCGTCTGCGCGGTGACGGCGGCCCACCGCGGCGACGTCTTCGACGCCCGGCGCGATGCCGACACGGCCTTCCGGCTGCTCGAGACGCTCGCGAGCTTCGTGCCTTGGTACATGGCCGAGGCCCAGATCGCGCTCGCGCGGGCCGAGATTCGCCTCAGCAACGGTGACAGGGCGCGCGTTCTGCTCACGCGCGCCGCTCACAACCAAGCCCGCGCCGGCGACGCGCACGTCCTGGGCGAGTGGCTGCACGTGGCGTGGGAACGCGCCGACACACTTGCGGCCGGGGCGAGCGGCGGTGGGCCGGCGCTGACCAAGGCGGAGCTGCGGGTGCTGCGCCTGCTGCCCAGCCACCTCTCGTTGCGCGAGATCGGCGCCCGCCTGCACGTGGCCACGAGCACCGTCAAGACGCAGGCGCTCGCGGTCTACCGCAAGCTCAACGTGTCATGCCGCTCCGACGCGGTCGCCCGCGGACGTGCGGCGGGGCTGATCGATGGCTGACGGCGCGCCCGTGCTCGGCCGACGGCTCAAGCCTCACGGTGTGGATCTTCGACAGTCCTCGCGGCGCTGACGAGGCGCTTCCGCGGCTCGAGCGGTCGACGGGCGAGCGGGTGATCGTCCTCGATGACGCCGCCCTGGTCTCGTGGCCGTACGGTTGCCGCAAGCCCTCGACGCGGACCCTCGGCGCCATCTCGGGCCCGGGGGCGCTCTGGGGCGGCTTCTGGGGCGTGCTGCTCGGCGTGATCTTCCTCGTCCCGCTCGCCGGACCGACGTTCGGCGCTGCAGCGGGCGCCTTCGCGGGCACCCTGGCCGACTTCGGGATCGACGACGGCTTCGTCATGCGGGTGCGTGACGACGTCACACCCGGTACCTCGGCACTGTTCGTCATGAGCAGCGTCGGCGCCGCCGAGCGTCTCACGCGCACGATGCAGGACCTCGGTGTTGTGCTGATCCGCTCCGACCTCTCCGAGGACCACCACGAGCTGCTCACGAAGGTCCTGGGGGAGGAGTCGCCGGCGGCAGCGCACGGCACCGACGTCGGTAGATGGCAGGGCATGTGACCTTGCCGCCAGGACAAGCGCGCAGCATCGCCGAGCGCCTGCACCTCGGGGACAGTGACCTCGACGGGGCGCCGATGCTGGCGCACATCCGGCGCGTGGCCCGCGCGACGCCGGACGAGGCGCGCACCGTGGCATGGCTGCACGAGGCGCTCGAGTCGGGCGCCGTCAACGAAGAGACGCTGCTCGAAGCAGGGCTCGACGACGATCAGCTTCGCGCGCTGCGACTGCTCAGCCGGCCGGCGTGGCCCCGCTCGGATAGCGGCTACATGGCTCACATCGAGCTCATCGCCTGCGCCACGGGCCGCTCTGGCCGTCTGGCGCGCACGGTCAAGATCGTCGACCTGCGCGATCGCGTCGCCCATCCGCGCGCGCAGCCCGACAACTGGTTGCCGCCCTACGCGCGGGCGCTGCGGCGGCTGCTAAGCGCTGCCGGCGCCGACGACGCCGTCCCCGTCGCCACGGGATGAGTCCTCACTGCCGTAGCCCGCGCTCGGGACGCTGAAGGCAATCCGGGTGCCGCGCCCCGGCGCGGCGTACACGGTCAGCTCCCCACCCACCGCCTCGACGCGGTCGCGCATGTTGCGCAGGCCACCGCGGGCCTCGAGCGGCGGCACGAACCCGGGTCCGTCGTCGAGGATCTCGACGCGCAGCCTGTCCTCCTCGCGCAACGAGACCCACAAGCCGGTCGCGCCGGCTGCGTGCTTGTTGGCGTTCTGGATCGCCTCGACGCAGGCGAAGTAGACCGCCGTCTCGATCTCGACGGGGTGGCGCGTGACCCCCGACGCGACGATGTGCACGGCCAGCGGCGAGTCGAGAGCCGCGCCGCGCAGGGCGTCCCCGAGGCCGCGATCGTTGAGTAGGGACGGGTAGACCCCGTGGGCGAGAGCGCGCAGGTCCTCCACGGCGAGATCGATCTGGAGGCCGAGCTCATGTACCGCCTCGGCGGCAGTCGCTGGGTCGGTCTCCAGCAGGTCTTCGGCGAGCGAGAGCTTGATGCGCAGCATGATCAGCCGCTGCTGCGCCCCGTCGTGCAGGTCGCGCTCGATCCGCGAGCGCTCGGCATCGGCCACCCGGGCGATGCGCTCTCGAGACTCTCCGAGCTCTGAGCGCGACGCAGCGAGCCCGACGATGAGCCGATCGTGCTCGAGCCATGCTTCGACCAGCGCGGTCAGAGCGTCGAGCATCTCACGGTCGCGGCTCAGGCCCGGATCGTGCGCCAAGACGAGGTCCGGCGGCCCGTTTCGCGGGATCACGGTGAGGGCCTGTCCGCGCTCGGTGACGGCCTCCAGCGAGGTCAGGCGCCCCTCACCGTCGTGCCAGCGGCCCCCGGTGGTGGGCACGAGGACGTCGAGGTCGCGATCGCGCAGGAGCTCCGCGAGCGTGGCGCGAAGCTCGGGGGCGTTGCGCGGGCGGCTGAAGCTGACCCCGAAGCCGTAGAGCAGCTCGCCCAGCCCGACGCGCCGTCGCACCATCCCGACGAGGAAGGCGGCCGCGATGCCGGGGATGCACAGGCTCCAGATGCGCCCCAAGGTGTCGACCCCGGCGCTGTCGGGTGCGGCGCGCCGCGTCACCAGATACGCCACCAGCGTTGCGAGCCAGGCGAGACTCATGACCACGACCGGTGCGTTGGCTCGGCGCTGCAGCGGCGAGGCCGTGCGTAGCCTCCGCGCCAGCCACCACGTCACCACAGCCAGCAGGACCACGCCCAGCAGCTCGCGCAGGGGGATCACGAGGTCGTCCATGACCGCCGGCTGCCGGTCGACCACCATGAACGCGTTGGGCGGGCAATCGGCGTTGCAGAAGGCCCACGGGGTGTGCAGTGGGTAGGCGTGCACGAAGAGCGCCGAGCCCACGTAGAGCGCGACGATGAGCCCGGTGATCGAGCCGAACAGCACACGCGGCCAGCCTGCTGCCAGACGGCCCTCTGGGAACGCGAGCATCAGGTAGACCAAGAGCGGGAAGATCAGCCAGGCCGAGACACGCCCGATGCTGTAGGGAAGACTGTCGGGCGACGCCCCGAGCGCAGTAAGCGACCAGGCGAGGCCCGCGCCGATGAGCAGGAGCCCGAAGCGCCGGTCGTGCACGAACCGGATGCTGTAAAGGCCGACGGCGATGGGCACACCGACGATCGCCGCCTCGACGACCGCCCGATCGACCTGGTCGCGGTCCGAGTGCCAGCCGAAGAACACGCCCGCGAGGACCGACACCGCCCCCGAGGCGAGGCAGAGGGCCCACCACCACGGGGTCCGCGCGGACTGTCGCGGGCCGGTTGCCGCGAATGGTGTCGCCCCTCGCTTTGAGCCTGAGACGTATGACACTCGCGAATCTTCCGATGGCCGCTGGTCCCTCGGTGAAATCTCCTGACCAGCCTACCTTCTGCCGGACGCCTTGTGCCAACGCGCCAGGTACGCGGGCGATCAGCGCCGCCGGTGGGCGACCCAGAGGCCGCGCAGCAGGCGCGGCGTGAGCCAGTGCTTGCGCAGCAGCGCGGCTGCTCCCGCGGCCTCGGCGAGGGCCGAGAGCTCGCGTACGTCGGCGCTCGACACGAGCACGACCACGCGGGTGGGGTCCTCGTCGGTCAGCGCGCGGGCGGTGTCGATGCCGTCGCGCCCGGCCATCCGGACGTCGACGATCACCATGTCGGGGTCGACCTCCCGCGCAATGCGGATCGCGGCGTCGCCGTCCGCCGCCTCCGCGACCACCTCGAAGCCCGGCGTGCTCGCGGCCACTGCGCGCGCGGCCTCCCTGAACAGGTCTTGATCGTCGACCGTGAGCAGGGTGATCGTGCGCCTCGCGCCGTCTGCCGCGGCCGCGTGCTTGACCACGCTCATCGGGGCACGGTACGGCGATGTCGTCCGAGGGGCGGCGGTATCGTCCGCGCATGGTCATCCGCGTCGCTCTGGGAGACGACAACCTCCTCGTGCGCGAAGGGCTGCGCCGGCTCCTGGACAGCGATCCCGGCTTCGAGGTGGTCGCCGCCGTCGGTGACCTCGCCTCGCTGGAGGAGGCGTGCGACAACGAGCGCCCCGACGTCGTCGTCACGGACATCCGGATGCCGCCCACCCAGACCGACGAGGGGATCCGGCTGGCGGCCGATCTGCGCGATCGCCACCCCGAGATCGGGGTCGTCGTTCTGAGCCAGTTCTCCAACCCGATCTACGCGCTCGCGCTGCTCGAGCGCGGGTCCGACCGTCGCGCCTACCTCCTCAAGGACCGCCTCCACAACCGCGCCGAGCTGACCGCCGCCATTCGCGCCGTCGCCGGCGGCGGATCGCTCGTGGATCCCAAGATCGTCGAGGCCTTGGTGCAATCGCGGAGCCAGGCCGATCGCTCCCCGGTGAATCAGCTCACCGCGCGTGAGCGCGAGGTGCTCGGCGAGATCGCTCAAGGGAAGAGCAATCTTGCGATCGCCGAGTCGCTCAACCTCAGTAAGCGCGCCGTGGAGAAGCACATCAACGCGATCTTCCTCAAGCTCGGCCTGACTGATGGGGAGAACGTCAGCAAGCGCGTCCAGGCGGTGCTGATGCTGCTCGCCGAGCCCGGGGCGGCGCCCCCGCGCCCCCCCAATGACTTCGGGGAGCCGATCTGCGTCCCATCCCGGCCCCTCTGACGGCGTCCCAGTCACCTACGGTGACTCTCCCACTCGGCACTCAGCATTACCTCACCCAGATGGGCTGAAATCGCGGGACCACATCAGCGGGATTCATGGCGCATCTCCAGGGCTCGAAGGGTCCGGCACTGTCGCGCCCGCCGGGCCTGGGCGTTACACGCGCGCTGGAGCCGGGCTGCTCGCCGGCAGGCGCAAGCGCACGCGCGTGCCGACGGTCGCGTCCTCCAGCCAGATCGACCCGCCGTGGGCCTCGACGATCGCGCGCGAGACGGCGAGGCCGAGCCCGGCGCCCTCTGTCGTCCGCGCCCCGTCGGCGCGGTAGAAGGGCTCGAACACGCGGGCGCGGTGCTCGCCGGCGATCCCCGTCCCGGTGTCGGCGACCTCGATCTCGATCGCGTCGCCGATCTCGACCGCACGCACGGTGACGCTGCCGTCGGGCGGCGTGTGGTGGATCGCGTTCTGGATCAGGTTGAAGAGGACGCGCTGCAGCTTGTCGGGGTTGCCGCGTGCGGCGGCGAGCGCGGGGGAGAGCTCGGCCGTCATGGTCACGGCCTCGGCGTCGGCGGCCGGGCGCATGGCCTCGACCGCCTCGTGCAGCAGGACGTCGAGCCGCACCTGCTCCATGGTCCACGTGAGCTCGCCGCTCTCCAGACGGGTGAGTTCGAAGAGATCGTCGATCAGGGCGCCGAGGGCGCGCACGTGGGTGCCGATGCGCGCCGCGTAGTCGCGGCGGTCCTCGGCGTCGACGAGGCCGTCGTCGATGGCGTCGGCCAGCAGCCGCAGGGCGGTGATGGGGGTGCGCAGGTCGTGTGAGACGGCGGCGATGAGGTCGCGTCGCGCCCGCTCCTCGCTGTCGAGCCGCGCCACCATGGCATCGACGTCGGCCGCCAGGCGGGCGAGTTCGTCGCGGCCGGCGACGCCGGTGCGCACGTCGCGGCGGCCCTGGCCGACGAGCGCGAGCGTCGTGCGGATCGCGTCGACGTCGTCGATGGCGCGGCGTCCGAGCAGGTGCACCGCCCACGCGGTCAATGCCGTGGCGTAGGCAGCGGCGAGGACGGCGAAGAACGCGTCGTGCCCGGAGACGAACATCTGGTCGACGAAGAGCACGACCGCGGCCGTGAGCTGGACCATCGCCACTACGCCGACGACCGCGAATTGGCGGCGCAGGCTTCCGACCCGCCCTCGCGCGAGCGCCAGCGCGTGGGCGACGAGAACCGTGGCGCACCCCAGCGGCGCCAGGATCTTCAGCGTCGCGAGCGCCGCCTCGTGTCCGTAGCCGATGAGCGCCACCGCCGCCACCAGGCCGGCCGTGCCGACCGCGAAGCCCAGGCTGCAGGCCAGCCGCCTCATGCCGCGAAGCGGTAGCCGACGCCCCACACCGTCTCGATCCAGCGCGGGCGCTCCGGTGTCTCTTCGAGCTTGGCCCGCAGCCGCCGGATGTGAACGGTGACCGTCGAGGTGTCGGTGTAGAACGAGTAGTCCCAGACGTGGTCCATGAGCTGGTTGCGCGTGAACGCCTGGCCCGGGTGGCGGGCGAGGAACAGCAGCAGCTCGAACTCGCGCTGGGTGAGGACCACCTCCTCGCCGTCGAGGAGCACGCGCCGCCCGCCCGGATCCACGATGAGCCCGTCGAAACGCAACGGCGCCTGCTGCTCGGGGACGGTGTCGATGCGCCGCAGGACCGCATCGACACGCGCGACCAGCTCGGCCGGCGAGAACGGCTTGACGATGTAGTCGTCGGCCCCGAGCCGCAGGCCGATGATGCGGTCGGACTCCTCACCGCGCGCGGTGAGCAGGATGATCGCCGTGCGCCGGCCTCCCAGCGCGCGGATGCGGCGCATCGCCTCCAGGCCGTCGACGCGCGGCAGCATGAGGTCGAGCACCACGAGGTCGGGCCCGCGCGCGGCCGCCATCTCCACCGCCTCGACACCGTCGAGCGCCACGTGCGTCTCGTAGCCCGCCCGCTGCAGGTAGCGGCACACGACCTCGCCGATCGTCGGCTCGTCGTCGACGACCAGGACCGAGCCGCGGGACGCATCGGCGCTCATGGCCCGAGTGTGGCAGCCGCGCGGCGCGACGAGGCCATCTCGCGAGCCGGGTTCATCCGATGTTCATCGGCGAGCTCGGCCATCCCGGTGGCGAAGTCCTCCCGCGCGATGAAGCCGAGCGCGTCTGCGGCGAGCGCCGATGAGGCGAACACGTGGCGGACGTCGCCGAGCCGGTACTCGCCGGTGACCTCGACGGGCGGCGCCGCATCGCCATGCGCGGCGCGCAGGGCGTGCGCCATCTCGCCGACACTGCGCGGCGTGCCCGAGCACACGTTGAAGGCGCCGCGCGCCGGCTCGCGCGCCAGCAGCGCCAGCAGGTTGGCTTGCGCGACGTCGCGGACGTGGACGAAGTCGCGCAGCTGGCGGCCGTCCTCGAAGACGCGCGGAGAGCGGCCCGCGGCCAGGGCGTCGGCGAAGATCGCGGCGACGCCGGCGTACGGGGTGTCGCGGGGCATCCGCGGTCCGTAGACGTTGTGGTAGCGCAGTGCGGTGACCGGCACCCCGGTCTCGCGCGCGAAGGCGAAGGCAAGATGCTCCTGGTGGAGCTTGGTCGCCGCGTACACGTTGCGCGGGTCGGCCGGCGCGTCCTCGCCGATCGCCTCAGGTGTCAGAGTCGCACTACAGCGCGGGCAGCGTGGCTCGAAAAGGCCGGCCTCGAGATCGGCTGGTCGGCGTGGCTCGGGGCGGACCGAACCATGCGTGGCACACCGGTAGTGGCCCTCGCCGTAGACGACCATGCTCGACGCGAGCACGAGCCGCCCGCGGAAGCGCCGGCGCGCGAGCGCGCGCAGAAGCACCGCGGTGCCGAGGTCGTTGTGCGACACGTAGTCGGCCACGTCGAGGAAGTCGACCCCCAGCCCGACCATCCCGGCCTGGTGGCAGACGTGGTCGACGCCGACGAGCGCGCGCTCGACGGCATCGGCGTCGCGGACGTCCCCTCCGGTCCGCGTGTCGAGCACGCGGACGTCGTGGCCGCCGGCGCGCAGGGCGTCCGCGATGTGCGAGCCGACGAAGCCGGCCCCTCCGGTGACGAGCACGAGCACCACGCCAGCGTACGGCCGTCGCTCGTGATCGGGAGGGGAGCTCCGGACGTGTTCAGCGAGTCGTAATGGGATCGCGGCAGGGTCGTGCCTAGCCTCCCGCCCGCCGTGATCGACGTGATCCTTCCTGTCCTCGATGAGGCGCGTGCCCTTCCGTGGATCCTCACCCGGATGCCGCCCGGAGCCCGTCCGATCGTGGTCGACAACGGCTCGCGCGACGGTTCCGCCGCGATCGCGCGAGCGCACGGCGCGCTCGTGGTGAGTCGAGCCGGCACGGGGCTTCGGCGCCGCCTGCTGGACGGGGCTGCGCGCGGCCACGGCCGAGGTCGTCTGCTTCATGGACGCCGACGCCTCGCTGGATCCGCTCGAGCTGGCGAGGGTGTCCAGTCCGGTGCTCAATGGCGACGCCGACCTCGTCCTCGGCGCGCGCGTGTCCCAGCCCGGCGCCTGGCCGGTGCACGCCCGGGTGGCCAACCGCCTGCTGGCGCAGCAATGTAGTCGATTCGGCGATGCGCGTGTGCACGCTCAGCGCGAGAGCGGCGAGCACGAAGCCACTGAAGTCGACGTCGAGGCCGGCTTGCTTGTACCAGCCCATTTTCTGGGCGTAGAAATACGGCGCGTGATCGCCGCCGGCGACCCAGTTGAGCGTGAAGGTGATCTTTGCGCCGCGGCCGGAGTCGCACCAGTGCAACGAGCGTTGCAAGCGCGACTTTCGTGAAGTTCTTCGTGCAGAGCTCCAATGTTGGGGCTAAGGTTGCGCACCGTCTCGACGCGCACCAAAATATCCTGGTAACCGCGTAGTTACGTGGACGATAGGAGCGGCCCCCAGCCCCTCAAATCAGCTGGACGAGCACCTACTAGGATCATGACTTGCTAGTGTCCCGTTGTTTCCGACGTTCGTAAAAACGGGTGCTGCGAAATGATACGAACGTCGGAAACGGGACACTATCGTGGCGCATTTGACGTGCCTATCAGTATTGGCCGCGACTCCTTCATCAGAACGTCAAATGCAAAGCCACA
>CAVUKO010000013.1:0-365234 GCA_963742125.1 uncultured Actinomycetes bacterium
AAGTGCCCAGGCACGACCAACGAGGCCGCCGTCGTCCAGGCGATGCAGCACGCGGGCCGCGCCGTCGTCTTCAGCGGTTCCACCGTCGGCATCTCGCTGCTGGCCCTCGTCGTCCTGCCCGTGCCGTTCCTGCGCAGCCTCGGCATCGCCGGGATGCTCATCCCGCTGGTCAGCGTCGCGGTCGCCGTGACGCTGCTGCCGGTCGTGCTGGCCACGATCGGTCCGCGGCTCGATCGCCGGCACACGGGCCGCACCGATCGCCCGAGCCGCGGCTGGTCGGCCTGGGCCCGCCTCGTCGTGCGCCACCGCTGGATCGCGGCCGTCGCATCGACCGTCGCCCTGGGCGCGCTCGTCGTCGCGGCCTCCTCGATCCAGCTCGGCAACCCGCGCGCCGACTCGCTGGCCCAGTCGGGCCCGGCGCGCGCAGGGCTCGATCAGCTGACGGCTGCGGGCCTCGGCACCGGGCCGCTCTCGCCGTTCGAGTCGCTGGTCCGCTCCGGCGATCCCGCAGGTCGTCGCCCATGCCCTCGCCGACGTCGACGGCGTCCAGAGCGCGGTCGCCCCGGCCGACTGGCGCCGGCACGCAAGCGCCGCTCGTCACGGTCATCCCGGTCCAGGACGGCAACTCGCCCGCGGGCCGCGCCACGCTCGACCGCGTCCGCTCCGTCACCGATGACCTGCCGGCCGACGTCGTGACCGGCGGCGAGGCCGCACAGAGCGCCGACTTCCTCGACTCGGTCTACGGCAACTTCCCGCTCGTCATCGCCCTGATCAGCGTGCTGACCTTCCTCCTGCTGGCGCGGGCGTTCCGCTCACTGGTCCTGCCCCTCAAGGCCGTCCTGCTGAACCTCCTGTCGGTCGGTGCCGCGTGGGGGCTGATGGTCCTCGTCTGGCAGCACGGGTGGGGATCGGACGCGATCTGGGGCATCGGAGCCACCGGCGCCATCAACGTCGAGATGCCGATCGTCGTCTTCGCCTTCCTGTTCGGCATCTCGATGGACTACCAGGTCTTCATCATCAGCCGCATGCGCGAGGCCTACGACCGCACCGGCTCCACCGACGCCGCCGTCGTCGAGGGGATCGGGCGCACCGGGCGCCTGGTCACCAGCGCCGCTCTGATCCTCGGCCTCGCCTTCGTCGCCATGAGCGCCGGCCCCGGCACCGAGGCGAAGATGTTCGCCACCGCCCTCGGCGGCGGGATCCTGCTCGACGCCACGCTCATCCGCGGCGTCCTGGCGCCGGCCGCGGTCGCTCTCCTCGGCCGCTGGAACTGGTGGCTGCCCGGTCGGCCGGCGCGCCTCCTGCGCGTCGAGCCGTCGGGCGTGACGGCTGACGTCGTCGTCGCCCCTCAGCCCGCCTAGCTTCGCCGGGGCGGCGCTCCCGTCTAGTGTGCCCGGCGCCATGACCAGCCGCCTGCTGTCCCTCAACGTCGGTGGCCCGCGCGAGGTCGAGTGGGAGGGCAAGACCGTCCGCACCGCGATCTGGAAGGAACCGGTCACGGGGCCGCGCATGGTGCGGCGGATCAACATCGACGGCGACGATCAGGCCGACCGGCTCGCGCACGGCGGCGAGCACCGCGCCGTCTTCGTCTACCAGATCGAGTCCTACCGCTACTGGGAGCGCGAGCTCGGACGCAGCGACTTCACCTACGGCCAGTTCGGCGAGAACTTCACGGTCGAGGGCCTCGCCGACGACGAGGTCTGCGTCGGCGACCGCTACCGCATCGGCGAGGCGCTGTTCGAGGTCACCCAGCCGCGCGTGACCTGCTATCGCGTCGGCATCCGGATGGACGAGCCGGCGCATGCCCTCGCTGCTGGTCGCCCACCACCGCCCCGGCTTCTACCTGCGCGTGCTGCGAGGAGGGCATCGGTGCAGGCGGGCGACGCGATCGTCAAGGTCGCCGACGGTCCCGAGCGACTGACGATCGCCGAGGTCGACGCGCTGCTCTACCTGCCCAACAAGTCGCGCGCGCTGCTGGAACGGGCGCTGCGCGTGCCGGCGCTCAGCGAGGGCTGGAAGGGCAGCTTCCGCGACCTGCTCGCCAAGGCCGACGGCCGCGGTCCGGCGGCACCCGCGTGGGCCGGGTTCCGGCCGCTGCGCGTCGCCGAGGTCCGTCGTGAGAGCGCGACCGTCACCTCGTTCCGGCTCGTCCCGACCGACGACGCGCCGTCGAGCGCGAGCGTCCAGGCCGGGCAGTACCTCACCGTGCGCGTGCAGCCGGACGGCGACGGCTCGCCGCTCGACCCGCAGCTACTCGCTGTCGGACGTGCCCGGCGAACGCGGCTACCGGATCAGCGTCAAGCGCGAGGGTGCAGCGAGCCGCTACCTGCACGAGCACGTCAAGGTCGGCGATCTGCTCGACGTCGCCGCCCCGCGGGGCAGCTTCGTCCTGCGCGACAGCCCGCGCCCGGTCGTGCTGCTCAGCGCCGGGGTCGGCGCGACGCCCGTGCTCGCGATGCTGCACGCCCTGGCGCGCGAGCAGACCACGAGGCCGGTCTGGTGGGTGCACGGGGCGCGCAACCGCGACGACCACGCCTTCGGCGCCGAGGTCGACGCGCTGCTCGCCGGTCTCGGCGACGGCCACCGGGTCGTGGCCTACAGCCGGCCCGACGCCGGGGAGGCGCCCGGCTCCGAGTACGACGTCGCGCGGACGACTCGATCTCGCGGTCCTCGATCGCGCGGGGGTGCCCAAGGACGCCGACTACTACCTGTGCGGACCCGACGGCTTCATGACGCGCCATCGGCGCCGCGCTCACCGCTCGCGGCGTCGCGCCCGAGCGCGTCGCGACCGAGGCCTTCGGCGCGGTCGCCGTCCACGCCTCGGGGATCGTGAAGGCCGGCGACCGCCCGCCGCACGCCCGACGGCGATCGCCGGGCAGCGGTCCGACGGTCACCTTCGTCCGCAGCAGCCTCGCGTCCCGTGGGACGACCGCTACCCGAGCCTGCTCGACTTCGCCGAAGCCTGCGACGTGCCGGTCGGATTCGGCTGCCGACACGGCGTCTGCCACAACTGCGAGAGCGGACTGGTCGCCGGCGCCGTCACCTACGACCTCGATCCGCTCGAACCGCCGCCCGAGGGCCGGGTGCTCGTCTGCTGCAGCCGACCGGCGTCGGAGCTCACGCTGGACCTGTGAGCCGCGCGGGACGCCCCCCGCGCGGCTCGGGCTCGGCACGAGCGCCGAGCCCGAGACCGGCGGGGAGTTGCTGCTCAGCGGCTCTCGACGACCAGCAGGCTGTTGCCGTCCGGATCGCGGAACCAGAACATCGGCGGGACGGGGTCACCCATGCGGCTGACCTCCTCGTCGACGTCGACGCCGCGGGCCTTCAGGTCGGCGTGGACGGCATCGACGTCGTCGGTGTTCAGCGCGATGCCGGTCTCGACGTTGCCGGTCGGCTTGCCGGGCGGCGGCGGGACGATGGCGATCGTCGTCGCTGCGTCGGCCGGGCCGACCTCGACCCAGCGATAGCCGTTGCCGAAGGGCACGTCGGTGCGCTTCTCGAAGCCGAGCGACGTCGGTGTAGAAGGCGATGGCGCGATCCTGGTCGGACACGGGGATGACGACCGTGCCGATCTGGCTGATGCGCGTCTTGGTCTGGCTCACGACGTCCTCCTGGGGGTTGAGTGTTGCGCTAAGGACCCCCGGGCCCGGTGAAACTCATCGGCGCCGGGACCGGTTTCTCCAGACACCAGCGCCATCAGGCTCTCATGGTCCTCCGCGCAGGCCGGACAGCCCTCGAGGTGCGCGGCCATTCCCGGCACCGCCGCCTCCGCGTCGGCGCCGGCCAGCACGAGCTCGACGTGGTGGTCGAGGTGCTCGAAGCACTCCTCGCAGGTCAGCTCGGGCCCCGCGCGGGCCGAGGACGCCGCGCAGGCGCTGGAGCAGATCCTTCGGTCCGGGCTCATGGCGAGGTCCCGCGGTCGTGGAGGTCGGGGTTCAGGCCGCGCGCGGCCAGGCACGAGCGCAGGCGCCGGCGCGCGTCGTGCAGGGTCTTGTAGAGCGCGCCGCGCGTGGTCTGCAGGCGCTCGGCGAGGACGTCGATCGGCACGTCGTCGAGGGTGATGGCGACGAGCACCTCGCGCTGGTGGGGCGTCAGGTCGGTCGGCGATCGCCTCGCCGATGGCGCCCAGCAGCTCCGCCATCTGGGCGTCATGGTGCGGCGAGGGCCCGGGGTCGGCGAACGCGGGCCAGCCCTCGGACGCCAGGGTGACCTCGCGCTCGTTCCAGGCGCGGCGGCGCATCTTGACGCCGGCCTCGAGCAGCGCGAACTTGTAGGCCCACGTGGTGAAGCGGCTCTCGCCCCGGTAGCTGTCGAGCTTGGCCAGCACCGCGACGAGCGCGTCGTGCGCGCTCTGGTGGGCGATGTCGTCGAGCTGCTCGCGCCCGACGTGACGCGCGGCGGCCGAGCGCCGGCGCACCTCGAAGCGCGCCGCGCGCAGCAGCAGCTCGTGCAGGCGCCCGACAGCCTCGGCATGGGTGCGCGGGTCGCTCGAGCGCAGGGTCGCGAGCCACTCGCGCGAGTCGGCGTCGGGGGCCAGCTGGGTGACGGGGCGCGTGCCGATGGGGCCGGCGACGCTATCGCGCAGACGCCGCGGACGGCGGGCGGGCAGCGGCGCGACGTTGTCGCGGCGCTGCTGGGCGGCGGCTGGCATCGTCTGATTGGCGTCGCCGCGGCGCCCGCTCTTACCGACGACTTCAGCGCTCGTGCAGCGCGCGCTCCATGTCGCGCTTCTGATCGCGCGCCTTCATCGACTCGCGCTTGTCGAAGCGGTCCTTGCCGCGACCCAGCGCGATCTCGACCTTGGCCCGCGCCCCGGAGAAGTAGATGCGCGTGGGCACCAGCGTCAGCCCGCGCTCCTGGGTCTTGCCGACCATGCGCTCGATCTCGCGCTTGTGGGCCAGGAGCTTGCGCGGGCGGTCGGGATCGTGGTTCTCGCGGCTGGCCGGCCCGTAGGGCGGGATGTGCACGTTGTGCAGCCACAGCTCGCCGTCACGCACCTGCGCGTAGCCGTCCTTGATCTGCGCCGTCCCGCTGCGCAGCGACTTCACCTCGGTGCCCGCGAGCACGACGCCGCACTCGAGCCGATCGGTGAGGTCGTAGCGGAAGCTCGCGTAGCGGTTGGTGGCGACGTCGCCCGGCGCCACCTTGCGCTTCTTGCCCTTGGCCATCGCAGACCACAGTAGCCTCCCTGCCGTGAGGAGGGCTCTGGCCGTGGCGATCGTGCTGGTGCTGGCGCTGCCTGCCGGCGCTGTGGCCAGGCGCGCGCCGTCGCGCCTGCATGCCTTCGCCTCGTGCCCCGAGCTCGTCGGCTACGCGCAGCGCCACTTCGCCCAGACCCAGGGGACCCCCGGGCGCGGGGTCGAGCCGCTGGCCGAGCCCGCCATCCCGGCCCGCGCTCCGACGGACACCTCCTCGGCGCCCAGCACGAGCGCGAAGGAGGGGTCGCCTTCCTTCTCGACCACCAACGTCCAGGAGGAGGGCGTCGACGAGCCCGACATCGTCAAGACCGACGGCGCGACGATCTTCACCGTCGTCGGCCAGACGCTCTACGCGGTGGCGGCGAGCGGCCCGGGGGCGCCGCGGATCATCGGGTCGCTGGCCCTCACCCGTCCGGGCGGTGACCTGCTGCTGCACGGGCGAGCGTCTGCTGGTCATCCAGACCGTGAGCCCGCTGCTGCCCGTCGAGCCCGTGGCCGGCCGGGGCGCCGCCCGCCTGAAGATCGCCGCGATCCGCAGCCAGACGCTCATCACCGAGGTCGACGTCGGCGACCCGGCCGCCCTGAAGGTCGCCCGCACGCTCACGCTCGACGGCCAGTACGTCAACGCGCGCCAGAACGGCGCGACCGCGCGCGTGGTGCTCTCCTCGACGCCGCGGGCCTACGCGGTGGCCGACGTGCGCCGTCGCGCGTCGGGCTGGCTGCCGCGCTCGCGCTTCGCCTCCCGGATCTCCGGCCGCCACCGCACCCGGAAGATCGTCGCCTGCCGCGCGGTGCGCCGCCCGCCGTCGTTCTCGGGGCTCGGGATGGTCTCGATCCTCACCATCGACCTGGACAAGGGCCTGTGGGAGGTCGACGCCGACGCGGTCATGACCGACGCGCAGACGGTCTACGGCTCGGCCGGGCACCTCTACGTGGCCACCCAGCGCTGGAGCGATCCGCAGGCCCAGCCCACGCAGCCGCCGACGACCTCGACGCTGATCCACCGCTTCGACGTCAGCGATCCCGATCGCACCACCTACGAGGCGAGCGGCGTGGTCCCGGGCTATCTGCTCAACCAGTACTCGCTCTCCGAGCAGGGCGGCGACCTGCGCGTGGCCTCGACCAGCGAGCCGGTCTGGTGGCAGGGCGCGCAGCAGACCGACAGCGAGAGCTACGTGACCGTCCTGCGCCGCCAGGGCGCGACGCTCGCCCCCATCGGACGCGTCTCCGGGCTGGGCAAGGGCCAGCGCATCTACTCGGTGCGCTTCATCGGCGACGTCGGCTACGTCGTGACCTTCCGCCAGATCGATCCGCTCTACACGATCGGCCTGGCCGACCCCACCGCGCCGAAGGTCCTCGGCCAGCTGGAGCTGCTGGGCTACTCGGCCTACCTGCATCCGATCGCCGACGACCTGCTGCTCGGCGTCGGGCAGGACGCGACGCCCGAGGGGCGCACCAAGGGCGTGCAGGTCTCGCTGTTCGCCGTCGGCGACCCGGCCCACCCCCGGCTGCTGGCCCAGCACGCGCTCGACACCGCCTCCTCGTCGCAGGTCGAGTTCGACAGCCACGCCTTCCTGTACTGGGCGCCGCGCCAGCTCGTCGTCCTGCCGCTGCAGGTCTTCGACTCCGGCGACGGCACGTCGTCGCCGGCGGGCTTCACCGGCGCGATCGCGCTGAAGGTCGACGGTGCGGGGATCGCCGAGGCCGGCCGCGTCGCGCACGATCCCATCGACGGCTCCGTCCCGGCGATCACCCGCTCGATCGTCATCGGCGACCAGTTGCTGACCGTGTCCGACGGCGGCGTGCTGGCGAGCGCGCTCGACGGCTTCGCGCGGATCGGGTGGGTGGCGTTCCCGGCGCAGCCGGCGTCGGGCTCGCCTGGGCCTGCGCCGCGCTGAGATCTCCGCCGGCGCGGCTGCAGCCGCGCTTACAGCTTCATCGAGGGAAGGGAGTGTGCCGGTCGCGGCGCCCGGGGCGTCCTCTGACGGCGCTGGTGCCCGAACCAGTCCGGATTAGGTTCGGTTTCCGGGCCTAATCCGGACTGGTTCGCGGCAGGACGACCCGGAGCGGCCGCGCCCGCGCCCACTCCCTTCCCTCGATGCTGCTGTAAGCGCTGCGCTGAACAGCACGCGCGCGCGGACGACCTACGCCGCGCCGACCGCCTCGCGCAGGAACGCGTACTGCTCCGCGCGCGCCGCCGCGGTCACCCGCAGCGGGAAGGCGTTGAAGCCGTGGATCGCCTCCGGCCACGTGCGCAGCTCGGCGCGCGCGCCCGACGCGAGCCAGCGCGCGTGCATGAAGAGCGAGTCGTCGAGCAGCGGGTCCATCGTGCCGACGGTGAAGAGCGCCGGCGGCAGGTCGCGCAGGTCGGCGTAGAGCGGGGAGATGTCGGGGTCGCGGCGGGACTCCTCGCCGAGGCCCGGCAGGAACATGTCGCCGAAGTAGTGCAGGATCGGCGTGGAGAGGATGAGGTTGCGCTCGCCCCACAGCCGCTGGCTGGGCGTCATCGACAGGTCGAAGGCGCCGTAGATGAGGTTGGCGGCGGCGAAGGCGCCGGTGATCGCGTGGCGGTCGCGCAGGCGCAGGAGGGTGACGGCGCTCAGGTGACCGCCGGCCGAGTCGCCGCCGATGGTCGCCACGGGCGGGAGCCCGAGCTCGTCGAAGCCCTCGCGCAGCAGCCACAGCGCCGCGTCCTCGCAGTCGTCGGGCGCCGCGGGATAGGGGTGCTCGGGCGCCAGCCGGTACTCGACGCTGACGGCGCACAGCCCGGTGGCGTCGGCCAGCTCGACCAGCAGCGGGTCCTGGAGGTTCGCCGCGCTCAGCGCCCAGCCGCCGCCGTGGATGTGCAGGTAGGCGCCCACGGCGGTCTGCTCGGGCGCGATCACCCGCAGGCCGATCGGGCCCGACCGCCCCTCGATGGTCAGGTCCCGCGCGCGCTCGGGCAGGAACGTCGGCGCCGGGAAGACGCCGCCGCCCTCCAGTCGCTGGCGGCGCACGACCTCGACGGGCATCTCGTTGGTCGCCGGATGGGCGGCGAGCTGGCGCTCGAGCTCTGCGTTGAAGGCCCGCGTCTCGGCGAGCACGTCGTCGGCCACGAGCAGTCATGGCCCGATCCTATGGCTCGGGGATGCCGACGAGGTCCAGGTCGACGCGCCCGCGCGGAGCCTCGACCTGGCGCACGGCGACCGTCACCGGGTCGCCGAGGCGGATGACGCCGTCGTTGCGCTCGCCGATGAGCATCGTCCCGTGCTCGTTGAGCTCCCACCAGTCGCCGCGCAGGCGGCGGACCGGCAGCATGCCCTGGTAGCCGGCGCCGAAGGTGACGAAGGCGCCCGCGCTGATGAGGCCCGTGATCTCGCCGTCGTAGACCGTGTCCCAGCCGCCTTCGAACATGTCGCGCTCGAGCAGGAAGCAGCGGGCGACGTCGTCGGCGTCGCGCTCGATGACCATCGCGTCGCGCTCGCGCGCCGACGTCCACTCGGCCGCCTCGTCGAGCGTGCCGGCGCGCGGCGCGTCCTCCCCGCCGCCCACGGCGCTGAGCAGCGCCCGGTGGCAGACGAGGTCGGGATAGCGGCGGATGGGCGAGGTGAAGTGGCAGTAGTGCGTCGACTGCAGGCCGGCGTGACCGAGGTTCACGGGCGAGTAGCGCGCCTGCTTGAGCGAGCGCAGCACGAGCGTCGTGAGCGCCTGGCGGCCGTGGCCGGTGCGGCGCACGTGCTGGTCGACCAGCACCGCGCACTGCGCGACGATGTCGGCCGCCTGCGAGGGCGCCAGCGGCTCGGGCACCGGCGGCGTCGCGACGTCCAGCGACGCGAGCTGCTCGACCAGCCGCAGCGCCGACCGCGGCTCGGGGCGCTCGTGGACGCGGTAGAGCGCGGGGATCGAGCGCTCGGACAGCAGCGTGGCGACCGCCTCGTTGGCGGCGATCATCAGGTGCTCGATGAGCCGGTGCGACTCGGTCTGGACCGTCGCCACCGCCTCGACGAGGTGGCCGCGGCGATCGAAGGCGAACTCGGGCTCGACCGACTCGACCGCCAGCGCGCCGCGGCTCTCGCGGCGCGCCTGGAGCGCGGCGGCCGCCGCCCGCGCCGCGGCCAGCGGCTGCGCCCACGGGTCCTCCGCGGCCTCCTCGCCGGCGAAGACGCGATCGACGCGGTCGTAGTCCAGGCGCTCGTCGGAGCGGATCGTCGAGCGGTAGAAGGACGACTTCACCGTCTCGGCGCCGCGCAGCTCGAGCTCGACGGTGACGGCGAGGCGCTCGACGCCCGGGCGCAGCGAGCAGGCGTCGTTGGAGAGCGCCTCGGGCAGCATCGGCTCGACCGCGCCCGGCACGTAGACCGACGTCGAGCGGCGGTAGGCCTCGCGGTCGACCGCCCCGCCGGGCCGCACGTAGGCCGAGACGTCGGCGATGTGCACCCATACGCGCCAGTGCTCGTCACCGAGGACCTCGCAGGAGATCGCGTCGTCGAAGTCGCGCGCGGTGACCGGATCGATGGTGAAGGTCGCCAGCGCGGTGAGGTCGCGGCGGGCGACGTCGGGCGCCCGCGCGTCCTGGGCGGCGCGCTCGACCCCGGGCGGGAACGAGCGCCGCAGGCCGCGATCGAGCATGAGCGCCTCGATGACGTCGCGCGCGACGTCGGGGCGCCCGAGCACGCGCGCGATCTTGAAGCGCCCGCCCTTGGGGTTGGGGTGCAGCAGCGCCAGGCGCCCGGGGCGCGCGTCGCGCGAGCGCTCGACGGTCGCCCGCCGGCCGCGCTGGAAGAACGGCTCGCCGACGAGGAAGCGGCCGCGCTGCTCGAGCAGGACGACGCGCGGCGGCGCGTGGGTCAGGACGGGCACGTGGCGCCCGCGACGGCCATCGCCCGGTCGAGCCCCTCGTCCGGGCGCGTCTTCGGATCGTCCTTGGCGGACACGTCGGGGATGATGCCCTTGCCCTGCGAGACGCCCTTGCCGCCGAGGTTGCGGCCCTTGGGCGTGAAGTACTGCCCGGCGGTGATGTCCAGCGCGCCGCCGTTGGAGAGCTCGAGCACCTCCTGGAAGACGCCCTTGCCGAAGGTCTCGGTGCCCACCACCTTCGCGCGCTCGCGGTCCTGCAGGGCGCCGGTGACGATCTCCGAGGCCGAGGCCGTGCCCTTGTTGACCAGCACCGCGACCGGCGCCTTGGGCACCACCGGATCGCCGGTGGCGCGCAGGGTCTGCTCCTTGACCGCGCGCCCGCGCGTGGTGACGATCGGGCCGTCGGCGAGGAAGGCCGAGGCGATCAGCTGCGCCTCGGAGACCAGGCCGCCGCCGTTGTCGCGCAGGTCGAGCACGAAGACCTTGGCGCCGCGCTTCTGCAGCTTGCGCAGCGCCGCGTAGACCTCGGCGTGCGCACCCGAGCTGAACTGCGAGAGGCGCACCACCCCGACCTTGCAGCCGTGCTCGGAGCGCAGCTGCGAGGCGACCACCGGCACGGTGACCGTCGAGCGCGACACCGTCTTCGTCTCGCGGCGACCGTCGCGGACCCAGGTCAGCTTCACGGCGCTGCCCGGCGGACCCTTGACCAGGGCGACCGAGGCGTCCTGCGACATCCCCGCCAGGTCGTGCCCGTCGGCAGCGACGATGACGTCGCCCGGCCGCAGGCCGGCGCGCTTGGCCGGCGAGCCGTCGTAGACCGCCTCGACGCGCAGGCCCTTGGGGTGCTTGGCCACCTGCAGGCCGACGCCCGAGAACTCCGAGTTCTGCGCATCCTTGAAGCGCTTGTACTCGGCCGGGTTGAAGTAGTTGGAGAAGCGATCGCCCAGCTTGGCCACCACCCCCGCGATGGCGTCGTCGGCCAGCGCCGACTTGGGGATCTCGCGGTAGTAGGTGTCGTGGACGCGGTCGATCGCCTCCTGGACCACCGCGGTGTCGCCGTCGCCGACGAGCGCGTCGCGGACCGGCCCCGGGAGCCACTGCGAGTGGCGCCCGCCGACCCAGGCGCCGAGCAGCAGCACGACGACCACCAGGGCGACGAGCGGGATGAAGCGGGGAACGGGTGCAAGCCGGCGCACGACCGCACAGGGTACGAGAGGCCGGGCGCTGCCCCGCCGGTCAGACCCGCAGGAAGCGGCGCAGCGAGAGCCCCGACCCCGCGGCGCTCACCCCGATCGACGCCGCCAGCAGGACGGCCACGAGCACGCCGAGGTGGACGGTCTTCGGCGCGGCGAGCAGGGCGAACTGGCTGATGAGGGGATCGAGCAGCGCGATCTTGCCCACCAGCAGCAGGAGGACGGCCATCAGGCCGCCGAGCGCGCCGAGGACGATGCCCTCGATGACGAAGGGCCAGCGGATGAACCAGTCGGTCGCCCCCACGAGCTTCATGACCTCGACCTCGCGCCGGCGCGAGAAGAGCGACAGGCGGATCGTGTTGGACACGAGCAGGACGCTGGCCAGGATGAGCAGGCCCGCGAGCAGGCCGGTCGTCAGCTTGACCACGCGGGTGGCGACGAGGATCTTCTGCGTGTCGTCCTTGGAGTTCTTGACCGTGTCGATCGACGGATCGATCGTGGTGCGCCCGCCGCCGGGCGCGGTGGGCGACAGCGCATCGCGCAGCTTCAGCGCGTTGTCCGGGCGTGTCGGGGGTGACGCGGAAGGTGTCGGGCAGCGGGTTGGAGCCCAGCAGGTCGTAGGCCTCGGGGTACTGCGCCTTCTGCTGCTTGAGCGCCTCGGCCTTGGACAGGTACTGGACCTTGCCCACGTGCGCGACCTTGTCCTCGAGCAGGCGCTGGACGCGGACGACGTCGTCGCGCTTGGCGTCGGTCTTGAGGTAGACGTTGACCAGCACCCGGCTGCGCACGTCGTTGGCCGCGCCGGTCGTCGCCTGCACGACCGGGATGAAGACGCCGAGCACGAGCACGGTGACGAGCACCGAGGCCATGGCCGCGAAGCTGGGCACGGCGTTGCGCGACATCGAGCGAAACGCCTCGCGCAGGAAGAAGCCGATGCGCATCAGTCGCGGAACGCCTCGTCGAACTCGTCGCCGGGCTCGCGCACCCGCTGGGGCCTCGGGGCCGGCTCGCGCAGCAGCGCGCCGAACTCGGCCGTCGACATGTCGCGCTGCGCGTAGAGGCCGGAGACCTCGTCGCGGATGATGCGCCCGCGCTGAGCTCGATCACGCGGCGGCGCATGCGGTCGACCATGGCCGAGTCGTGCGTGGCCACGATCACCGTCGTTCCCGTGCGGTTGATGCGGTACAGCAGCTGCATGATCCCGATCGAGGTCTCGGGATCGAGGTTGCCGGTCGGCTCGTCGGCCAGCAGCAGCGGCGGGTGGTTGACGAACGCGCGCGCCACCGAGACGCGCTGCTGCTCGCCGCCGGAGAGCTGGTCGGGGAAGTGGTGCAGCTTGGTCGACAGGCCGGTGAGGCGCAGGATGTCGGGCACCTTCGCGCGGACCTCCTTGCGCGAGCTGCCGGTGACCTGCAGCGCGTAGGCGACGTTGTCGTGCACCGTGCGGTTGGGCAGCAGCTTGAAGTCCTGGAAGACGACCCCGAGGTTGCGCCGGAAGAACGGGACCTTCTTGCGCGTGATCTCGGCCAGGTCGCGGCCGGCGACGCGAATGGTCCCGGAGGTCGGCTCGAGCTCCTTGATGAGCAGGCGCATGACCGTCGACTTGCCCGAGCCCGTCGAGCCGACGAGGAAGACGAACTCGCCGCGCCCGACCGTGAACGACGCGTCGTCGAGGCCCATCCCGTTGTCGTAGCGCTTGCTGACGCGGCGGAACTCGACGACCGGCGGTGCCGTAGGACGCGCGGCCTCGCGAGCGACGATGTCGGCTTCGGTGGTGGCCATACCCGGCTGCAACTTAGCGGCGCAAGGCGCCGATCCCTCCTCGATGCTCGCACATGCAACCTCCGTTGCAGGGTCGGAGTTGCGGTCCTCGTTGCGGTGCATCAGCGCCGAACGTCGGTCCTACCCCCTCCTCAGGGGGAAGACCGACGTTCGGCGTCCGGAGGGGCGACTTGACAAGTGGTGTGTGATATTTCACATGCCAGTTCCGGCAGAGCAGGCCGTCACCTCGCGCGTGTTGCTCCGCGACGAGGCCTACACGCGCCTGCGCGACGCGATTCTCGACGGCACGCTCGAGGCCGGCGAGCACCTGCGCGACGCCGAGCTGTCCTCGTGGCTGGGCATCAGCCGCACGCCGATCCGCGAGGCGCTGGCGCGGTTGGAGGACTGCGGCCTGGTCGAGAGCGCGCCCAACCGCTACACGCGCGTGGCGCCCCTGGATCGCCGCGACGCGCAGGACGCCTTCCAGGTCGTCGCGGCGCTGCACGCGCTGGCGGCGACGCTCGGCGTCGCGCGCGTGTCGAGCGCCGAGCTCGACGCCATGGTGGCGGCCAACGAGCGCTTCGCCGCCGCCCTGGCGAGCGGCGACGTCGATGCGGCGATGGCCGCCGACGACGCGTTCCACGACGTGCTCGTGCACGCGGCGGCCAACGGCGAGATCGCGCGCACGCTCGAGCGGCTGATGCCGCGCCTGCGGCGCCTGGAGCGCCTGCGCTTCGGATCGCTGGTCGGGCGCCGGTCGGTGGAGCAGCACGCGGCGATCGTCGAGCGCTGCGCCGCGGGCGATGCCGCCCGCGTCGCCGAGGCCGTGCGCGAGAACTGGCTCTCGCTCGGAACCCTGATCGATCGGAGCTTCACGTGACCGACACCGTCGCCTCCCCCGCCGCCGGCCTCGAGGCCTACGAGCGCTTCCCGCTGCTGCACGGGCCCTCGCCGGTCCACCGCCTCGCGCGGCTCACCGAGCACCTCGGCGGGCCGCAGATCTGGGCCAAGCGCGAGGACGTCAACACGGGCGTCGGGATGGGCGGCAACAAGCTGCGCAAGCTCGAGTACCTCGTGGCCGACGCCCTGGCGCAGGGCTGCGACACGCTCGTGTCGATCGGCGGCGTGCAGTCCAACCACACGCGCTCGGTCGCCGCGGCGGCCGCGGTGGCGGGCCTGCGGGCGCGGCTCGTGCAGGAGAGCTGGGTCGACTGGCCCGACGCCGTCTATGACCGCGTGGGCAACATCCTGCTCAGCCGGATCATGGGCGCCGAGGTCGAGCTCGTGCGCTCGGAGTTCAACATCGGCGTCAAGGAGAGCTGGCAGCGCGCGATCGACGAGGTCCGCGACCGCGGCGGGCGCCCCTACCCGATCCCCGCCGGCGCATCGGACCACCCGCTGGGCGGGCTGGGCTTCGCCGGCTTCGCGCGCGAGGTCGAGCGCCAGGAGGCGGAGCTCGGCGTCTTCTTCGACCACGTGATCGTCTGCACGGTGACCGGGAGCACGCAGGCCGGGATGATCGCCGGCTTCGCCGCCGGCGAGCGCCCGCGGCGCGTGCTGGGGATCGACGCGTCGGCGCGCCTCGAGGAGACGCGCGACGCGGTGACACGGATCGCCCGCGACACGGCGGCACGGATCGGCCTCGGCCGCGAGCCTGCGCGACGACGAGATCGAGGTCCTCGAGGGTTACGCGGGCGAGCGCTACGGCGTCCCGGTGGCGCAGACGCTCGACGCGATCCGGCTCGCCGGTCGCCTGGAGGGCATGGTCTGCGACCCGGTCTACGAGGGCAAGTCGATGGCCGGCCTGGTCGGCCTGGTGGGCGACGGGACGATTCCCGCGGACGCCACGGTGCTCTACGTGCACCTCGGCGGGGCGCCGGCGCTGAACGCGTACAGCGCGCTGTTCGTCTGAGTCCTCCAGCGCTGCTGGCAGTGCGCGGCGCTTACAGCCGCATCGAGGCGAAGGGAGTGAGCGGCGGTCGGAGCGCGGGCGGCTGCCCGCTGGCGCGTCGGCGCTCGCTCAGGCGCGAGTGCCGAGTCGTCGAGCCGGAGGCACCGCAACTCGACAGTTCGCGGCCGCGAGGCGCCGCCCGCGCTCGCGGACGACGCCCCGAGAACAGCGGCGACTAGCCGTGCTCGCCGACGGCGAACAGCTTGACGAAGCGCGACACGGTCTTCGCGTCGCCCAGGCGGAACTTCACCGTGTACTTCTGGTGGAGCTTCAGCGGGCTCTGCGAGGAGACGCGCGCGGTGTACCTGATGTCGTAGCCGTGCGTGCCGACCGGCTTGATGTCGGTCACGCGGGCGCCGTTGACGAAGGCGATCTTCGCGTCGACCTTGCCCGCGGCGGTGCGCGGCAGACGGTCGGAGGCGAAGTTCAGGGTCGCGTGGTGGTCGTCGACGACCCGCATCTGCGGGTTGCCGCCGAGCTGCGGGTTGGAATGCACGCCCGTGGCCAGAGCGGCGGCCGGGGCGAGCGCGGTGAGGGCCAGTGCGGTTGCGGTGAGGCGGGTGATGGAGGACATGAATTCAGGATGGCCCAGGTGCGGCGCGAGATCCGCGCCACCAAGGTGTCCGGCTTCGACACCTCGCTCCTAGCCCTCCGTGCGCCGGCGGTAGGCCGCGATCGCCAGCGGCACCGTCACCGCCAGCAGCGCCGCGCACCACATGAACGAGCTGGCCACGGGGTGCTGGAGCGGCCACGCGGCGTCGGGCGGAGTGGCGGTCGGATTGCCGAACAGCGTGCGCAGACCGGCGGCCAGCGCGCTGACCGGGTTCCACTCGGCCACCGTCTGCAGGACGCCCGGCAGCGTCCCGGCGGGCACGAACGCGTTGGCCACGAAGGTCAGCGGGAAGATGACGATGAAGACGATCCCGGTGACCGCGTCGGCCGAGCGCGCGACCGTGCCGAGCAGCATCCCGACCCACAGCATCGCGAAGGCGATGAGCACGATCAGCGCGAAGCCGGCGGCAGCGTGCGGCACGTCGGTGTGGATGCGCCAGCCGACGAGCAGGCCGGCGGCGGTCATCACGGCCACGCCGAGCATCGACGGCGGCGAACTCGGCCAGGACGTGGCCGACCATGAAGGCCGACCGCGCCATCGGCAGCGAGCGGAAGCGGTCCAGGACGCCCTCGCTGAGGTCGTTGGCCATGGACGTCGCGGGGCCCATGACCCCGAAGACCAGGGTCTGGATGAAGATCCCGCCCATCAGGTACTCGTGGTAGTTGCCGCCGGGGACGGCGATCGCGCCGCCGAACACGTAGGCGAACAGGATCACGAACATCAGCGGCTGGACCGTGACGTCGATGAGCTTCTCGGGGATCTGGCGGACGTGGGACAGGTTGCGCCGGGCGAGGACGAGGCTGTCGCTCAGGCCGAAGCGCAGGTTGGCGGCGATGGCAGTCATCAGGCGGCGACCTCCAGGGTCGGTCTCGGCAGGTTCGGTGAGGGCGAGGAAGACGTCGTCGAGCGTCGCCTCGCGGCGGTGCAGGTCGGTGGTGGCGACGCCGGCGGCGTCGAGCGCGCGCACGACCTCGGCGAGCGGCACGCCGGCGTTGACCGGCACGACGACGCGCGACTCCGCCGTCGTCGACGAAGGGCTGATCGCTGGCGAAGGCGCCGAGGGCCGCCGCGGCCGCGGCGAGCTCGCTCGCGCCGCCGACGCGTGACCTCGAGCCGCTCGCCGCCGACGCGGGCCTTCAGCTCCGCGGGGGCGCCGTGCGGCGACGACGCGCCCGCCGTCGAGCACGACGATGTCGTCGGCCAGCCGGTCGGCCTCCTCGAGGTACTGGGTGGTGAGCAGCATCGTCGCGCCGTCGCGCACGAGCTCGCGCAGCAGCGCCCACAGCTCGATGCGGCTGCGCGGGTCGAGGCCCGTGGTGGGCTCGTCGAGGAAGAGCACGGGCGGGGTGGCGACGAGGCTGGCGGCCAGGTCGAGGCGGCGGCGCATGCCGCCCGAGAAGGTGCGCACGAGCCGGTCGGCCGCGTCGGTGAGGTCGAGGCGCTCGAGCAGCTCCTCGGCGCGGGCGCGGGCGACGGCGCGCGGCAGGTGGTAGAGGCGGCCGACCATCTCGAGGTTCGCGCGGCCGGTGAGCAGCCCGTCGACGGTGGCCTGCTGGCCGGCCAGGCCGATCCGCGTGCGCACCGTGGCCGCCTCGGCCACGACGTCGAGGCCGGCGACGCTCGCGCGGCCCTCGGTCGGGCTGCAGCAGCGTGGTGAGGATGCGCACGGCCGTGGTCTTGCCGGCGCCGTTGTGGCCCAGCAGGCCGAGCACGGTGCCCTGCGGCACGGCCAGGTCGACGTCGCGCAGCGCCCAGAGGTCGCCGTAGCGCTTTCCGAGCCCTTCGGCGAAGATGCCGGCGTCTTGGTGGAGTTGTCATGAGGTTCCTCATTCGTACGATGTACGGTAGCTCGTACGGCGTACGGTAGTAGTACACTGTACGAGATGTCAAGGGCACAGAGCCGACGCGATCAGCACCGCGGCCGCGGACGCCGGCGGGACGAGCTGGCGGAGCCGATCTGGATCCGGCCCGAGCCGACCGGACGGCGCGCGCCGCGCTCGCGCGACGACATCGCCGAGGCCGCCGTCGCCGTCGCCGACGCCGACGGGCTCGACGCGGTGTCGATGCGGCGCGTCGCCTCCGAGCTCGGGCTCGGGACGATGAGCCTCTACCACTACGTGCGCAGCAAGGACGAGCTGCTCGACCTGATGGGCGACGCGATCGTCGGGCGGCCAGCTCGTCGACGAGGCCGAGCTGCGACGCGGCTGGCGCGAGGGGCTGACCGCGATCGCCCAGCGCGACGCGGGCCAACTTGAAGCGCCACCCATGGATGGGCGGCGCCTGCGCCCGCGCCCGACCACGATCCCGGGCCCCAACACGCTGCGCCACATCGACCAGTCGCTGGCGGCGGTCGCCGACCTCGGGCTCGACGTCCCGAGCCAGATGGAGATCATCGCGCGTCGTCGACGACTACGTCATCGGCTTCGTCGTGCGCGCCCAGCGGGTCGCCGAGTACGAGGAGGAGCTCGACGAGGTCGACCGTCGCGGAGTGGATGGCAGGCGGTCTTCGACCACCTGCGCAGCGCAGATCGAGAGCGGCGCGTTCCCGCATCTGCACCGTGCGCGTCGAGGCCAACCGCGCCGCCGGCGGCAGCGACGAGGACCTCGGGCGCGATGGCCTCGAGCGAGGGCGCTTCGAGCGCGGGCTCGAGCTCCTGCTCGACGGCATCGAGGCGAAGTTCGCCAAGCCGGTCAAGCGGCGTCGTGGAAGATGACCCCGAGCGTCGTGCGCCGGCCCGAGTGCACCGTCGCCACGCCGTGGCGCATGGTCGCGCGGTAGAAGCCGCGGGTCCCCTCCACCGGCCGTTGGCGGGTGGGGAAGATCAGGAAGGCGCCGCGCTGCAGGTCGATGACGTGGGCGCGTGACTGCGCGCGCGGGCGCTGCTCGAGCAGGACGAACTGGCCGCCTTGGAAGTCGTCGCCGGGGCGGTCGAGCATCGTCACCACCTGCAGCGGGAAGGCGACCTCGCCGTAGACGTCCTGGTGCAGCGTGTTGTGGCCGCCCTCGGCGTAGCGCAGGATCAGCGGCGTCGTGCGCCGCTGGCCGGCGCGGTGGCAGCGCTCCAGGAAGGCCTCGAGCTCGAGCGGGTAGTCGGCCGGCTCACCCAGGCGCTGCGCCCAGTCGTTGGCCAGGGCGGCGAGCGGCGGGTAGAGCGCGTGGCGCGCGCCGTCGATGAGCTCGGGCAGCGGCGCATCGAAGTACTTGTACTGGCCCTCGCCGAAGCGATAGCGGCGCATGTCGATGGTCGAGCGAAAGCGCCCGTCCTCGAAGCTCGAGGCCAGGCTGCGGCACTCCGACGCGCTCAGCACGGGCGGCGTCTGGACGAAACCGTCGGCGTCCATGCGCGCGGTCAGCGCGGGCCAATCGAGGTCCTCGATGCGGTCGGCGATGGTCAGTGTCGTAGCGGTGCTCATGGAGGGTCAACGCCCCGCGCGCCCGCGGCGTGAGATCGCGTGGGTCCGATGGGCGCACCTCGCTATCGTCATCTGACGATGCCGCAGATCACCTCCTCCGTCGCCAGCAACGGGCTGCCGATCCACCGCGTCGCCCTGACGGGCACGCGCGCCACGACGATCCTCGTCGGCTTCGACGCCGGCGCCCGCACCGAGCATCCCGACGAGAACGGGATGGCCCACTTCCTGGAGCACCTCGTGTTCAAGGGCGGCCAGATCTACGACGACTACCGCAAGGTCAACGAGACGGCCGAGCGCATGGGCGGCTCGCTGAACGCCTACACCTCGCACGACCTCGTCGCCTTCCACATCACCGTGCGCGCCGAGGCGGCGATGGAGGCCATCGACCTGCTCACCGACTTCGTCGGGCGCCCGAAGATCGACCCCGCCGAGCTCGACAAGGAGCGCGGCGTCGTCATCCAGGAGATCCAGCGCTACAAGGACCAGCCCGCCGCCGTGGCCGAGGAGCTCATCGACCGCGCGCACTTCGGCGACCACCCGCTGGGCCGCACGGTGCTGGGCCCCGAGGATCACCTGCGGACCTTCTCCCGCGACGCGATCGTCGCCTTCCGCGAGCGCCGCTGGTCCGGCGCGAGCGGGGGCGCGTTCATCGTCGGCAACATCGACCACGTCCCGGCCAACGGCAAGGTCGACGAGCTCTTCGGGCGCTTCCCCGATCTGCCCGCGCCCGAGGCCTACGTGCCGGCGCCCGCGTTCGAGCCGCGCGTGCTGGTCGACGAGCGCGACTCCAACCAGTCGCACCTGCGCATGAGCTACCGCCCGCGGGTCGCGGTCGACGACCCCAAGGCGCGCGCCGCGTTCACCATCTACGCGACGCTGCTGGGCGGCTCGATGGGCTCGCGCCTGTTCGACGAGATCCGCGAGCAGCGTGGCCTCTGCTACTCGGTCTACGCGACCGACCACGCCTACGCCGACGTCCCGGTGCTGCAGCTCGGCTCCGGCCTCGAGTCGAGCAAGTGCCGCGAGGCCTACACCCGCATGCGCGAGATCGTCGCCGAGCTGGCCGCCGACGGGCCCAAGCGCGAGGAGGTCGAGCGGGCGCGCGCGTACGCCGCGGGGCGCCGGGTCCTGGCCTTCGAGAACACCAACGCGGTGGCCCGCTACGCGGCCAACCAGCGGATCGTGTTCGACGAGGACATCGACCCCGACTCGGCCATCGCCCTGCTCGATGCGGTCACCTTCGAGGAGGTCGGCGAGGCCGCCAGGACGGTCGATCCCGAGAAGCTCGCCGTGGCCTGCGTGGGGCCGCACAAGAGCGACGAGTTCTAATTCTGGTTAAGCCCTCGCCCGGGGCGCTTCATTGGGTCAGAATGATCTCGTGACGGTCGCCGAGGCCCTCAACGAGCGTGAGCTCTCCCGTTACGTCTCGCGCGTGAGCGACCGCTGGCCTCTGACACGCGCGCTCCTGGGCGGCGCGCGCGTGGATGACGCGCGCGGGGCGGCGCCGCAGCGCGAGCGCGGCCCCGAGTACGTCGTCGTGCTCGTCTCCGAGCGCTTCGACGGCGTGCCGTGGCTGGAGCGCGTCTACCAGTGCGGCGCGCTGTGGGACGCGGCCGAGATGGGCGATCACGCCGACGTGCACTGCTACACGCCGCTGGAGTTCGAGCGCAAGCGCGAGAGCCTTCCGCTCGTGCGCAGGGTGTCCGACCAGGGAGTCGACCTGCTGGCCGCGTGACGGAACGGCGCTACGGTTGTCTCACCGTCATGGCGCCATTGCTGTCCACGCCGCTGCTGCTGCGGACACAGAGCGATCGCCGCCTGGTGACGCTGGCCGCCGACGGCCACGATCGGGCCTTCGAGGCGATCGTCGAGCGCTACCGCCGGCCCCTGCAGCGCTACCTGCGCCGGCTGCTCAGCGAGGCGCTGGCCGAGGACGTGCTGCAGGCGACCTTCGTGCGCGCCTGGCAGGCGCTGGGCGCGGGGACCGAGGTCCGCGACCTGCGCCCGTGGCTGTACCGCATCGCCCACAACCAGGCGCTCAACACCCTGCGCGCGGCCGGCGCGGCGCTGCCCGCGGCGACCGAGGACTTCCCCGCGGTGAGCCTCGAGGCCCACGTCGAGCGCCGCGAGGAGCTGCGCGAGACGCTGGACGGGATCCAGGCACTCCCGGAGCGCCAGCGCGCGGCGCTCCTCGCGGTCGCGGTGGCCGACCGCCCGCACGCCGACGTCGCCGCCGAGCTGGGCATGAGCGACGGCGCCCTGCGCCAGCTCCTGCTGCGCGCCCGCACGACGCTGCGCGCCGCCGCGTCGGCGTTGACGCCCTACCCGCTGGTGACGTGGCTGGCCGGCAGCCAGGAGGTGTCGGCCGCGCGCGTGGCCGAGGTCGCCGCGGGCGCCGGCGGAGCGGGCGTGGCGATCAAGGCCGGCGCCGCGATGCTCGCGGCCGGGGCGCTGGTGGCCGGTGGCCCCGCGCTGCGCGGCGACCACGCGCCCGCAGGGGCGAAGGCCGCGCCCGAGTCCGCTCAGGCCCACCGTGAGAGCGCTCCGCGGCACGCGGCCGCCGTCACCGCGCCCACCGCCTCGGCGGACCACCAGGCCCGCGACCAGGCCGTCGCGCCCGCCGCGAAGCCCGTGCGCGCGCCCGCGCGGAAGAAGGCATCGGGCGGCCACGGCGGCTCCGGCCACAGCGGCGACGACTCGGGCTCGGAAGGGCCGGGCTCGGGCGGCTTCGCATCGAGCGGCGCGGGCTCGGGCGAGTCGGGCTCCGGCAAGTCCGGCTCCGGCGAATCGGGCTCGGGCAAGTCCGGCGCCTCCGACTCGGGCGACGATCACTCGGGCTCCAGCGGATCGGGCTCGTCGGGCTCGAGCGGCTCCTCGGGCGACGGAGGCTCCGGGACGAGCGGCGAAGGGATCCAGACCGAAACCGAGCCCGCGCCCGTCGTCCAGGCCGAGGACAGCTCCGGGCCGGGCGGCGGGACCACCGTCACCACCGGATCCACCGATGGCTCGGGCTCATCGGGCTCGGGCGGCGACGGCTCCAGCGGCGACGGCTCGAGTGGCCACGGTTCGGGCGGCGACTGATCGCGCGCTCATGCGTGACGCGCGCCGCGCCGGCGTGTCACAACGTGCATGAGCCATAGAACCATTCGCACCGTGCTGCTGCTCGCCGCGACGTGCGCCGCGGTGCTGGTCTTCCCCGCCGCGGGCATGGCCCGCAGCCACGGCGACCGCAACGGCGATCGCATCCCCGACCGCTGGGAGCGCGCGCATCACCTGAGCCTGAAGGTCAACCAGGCCAAGCGCGACCAGGACCACGACGGCCTGCGCAACAAGGCCGAGTTCATGGCCGGCGACAACCCGCGTGACGCCGACACCGACAACGACGGCATCAAGGACGGCCAGGAGAAGGCCGGCCAGGTCGTCTCCTTCACCGGCGGGGTGCTCATCGTCCACCTCTTCAACGGCGACGACGTCAAGGGCACCGTCGACGACAGCACCGAGATCGAGTGCGAGGACGCCGCGCCGACGACGGCCATGGCGCCCGCGGCCCGCGCCGCCGACGACGGCCACGACGGCGGCGACGACCACGGCGACGACGATCAGGGCGACGACGACAACGGCCGGCACGCCGGATGCGACGCGACCAAGCTGATCGCCGGCGCGGTCGTCAGCGAGGCCGAGCTCAAGGCCACGCCCGGCGGTCTCGTCTTCGAGAAGATCGAGCTCGTCGGCTAACGGACGGCGAGTCCGCCGGTCGCCTCAGGCGCCTCATCGTCGCCGAGCCACTCGTCGATGAGGCGCCGCGCGATGGCCGTCGGCGGCGGCAGCAGCGGCTCGCCGCCGACGATCGCCGCGCGCGTGAACCAGCCCACGTCCTCGAGCTCGTCATCGTGCACCGCGGGCTCGCCGGCCGCCCACCGCGCCGCGAAGCCGAGCATCAGCGAGCTCGGGAACGGCCACGGCTGCGACGAGCGGTAGCGCACGTCCTCGACCCGCACCCCGGCCTCCTCGCGCACCTCGCGCGCCACCGCCTCCTCGAGGCTCTCCCCCGGCTCGACGAACCCCGCGAGCGCGCTGTAGCGCCCCGCGGGCCATGTCGCCTGACGGCCCAGCAGCGCGCGATCGCCGTCGGTGACGAGCATGATCACCACCGGGTCGGTGCGCGGATGATGCTGCGTGCCGCACGCCGGGCACACGCGCACGTGCCCTGCCTCCTGCGGTTCGCTCGGCGCTCCGCAGTTCGCGCAGAAGCGGTGGCGGCGGTGCCAGTTGAGCAGCCCGACCGCATGGGCGACCATGCCGCCCTCGGCCTGTGACATCACCGGCGCCAGGTCGCGCAGCCCGCGCCGCTCACCTCCGAACTCGTCACCGGGATCGGCGGCGAACACCGCGCGCCCACCGCCGTCGACGCCGAGCAGCACGAGCTCCAGGCCGTCCGGTAGCTCGTCGACCGCGAGCAGGCGCGGCCGCTCGCCGGAGACGAGGACGCCGGCCGCGCTGGCGACCACGACCCGCGTGGCCGCATCGGCGAGCCGCGCCGCCAGCCACGCCTCGTCGCGCCGGTGCGGTCCGGCGCGATCGAGCGCCTCGCCGGCAAACGTGTTCGGGGCAGCCAAGCCCGGCTAACCGATGGCGACCATGCGCTCGATCGGCACGCGGGCGCGCTCGGCGATCGCCTCGGGCACCCGGACCTCGAAGCGGCCGTCGCGCAGGCCGTCGCGCAGCTTGGTCAGCGTGATCATCTTCATGTACCGGCACGAGGCGCGCTCGTTGGCGGCGACGAAGTCGACGTCGGGCGCCGCCATGCGCAGCGGATGCAGCATCCCGGTCTCGGTGGCCATGATCGCGGTGCCGCCGCGACCGGCGTGCTCGGCCGCATAGGTGAGCATCCCGCCCGTGGAGAGCATGTGCACGCCCTCGGCGTCGACGTCGCCCGCGGCCACGTACTCCATGACCGAGGTCGAGCAGCCGCACTCGGGGTGGATGAGGAAGTCGGCGCCCGGGTGCTCGGCGCGCGTGCGCGCGATGTCGGAGGGGCGGATGCCCGCGTGGACGTGGCACTCGCCGTCCCACACGTGCAGCGCTCGCCCGATCATCCGCTCGACGTAGGCGCCGAGGAACATGTCGGGCCCGAAGAGGATCTCGGCGTCGGCGCCGTGCTCGCGCAGGATGTGCTCGACGACGGCGACCGCGTTCGACGAGGTCACGCAGTAGTCGGTCAGCGCCTTGATCTCCGCCGTCGTGTTGACGTACATCACGGTGATCGCGCCCGGGTGCTTGGCCTGCCAGGCGCGCAGCTGCTCGGCGGTGATCGAGTCGGCCAGCGAGCAGCCGGCATCGAGATCGGGGATGAGGACGGTCTTCTCGGGCGAGAGGATCGACGCGGTCTCGGCCATGAAGTGCACGCCGCAGAAGGCGATCGTCGTCGGCGTCGGTCGCGGCGCCCTGACGCGAGAGGCCGAGCGAATCGCCGACGTAGTCGGCGACGTCCTGCACCTCGGGGCGCTGGTAGTTGTGGGCGAGGATGACGGCGTCGCGCTCACGCGCGAGCTCGCGGACCTCGTCCTGCAGGGCGGGGACGTCCTCGGGCGCGAGGGCGGGCGGGGTATCAAGCTGGGCCATGGGGAGGTTCACGGCACGGGCTCCAGGAGAAGTGAGAGGTCGAGGGCGGGGGCAGAGTGCGTGAGGGCACCGACCGATATGAAGTCTACCCCGGTCTCTGCGACGTCCCTGATCGTCTCCAGGTCGATCCCGCCGCTGGCCTCGAGCTCGGCGCGGCCGTCCACGCGGGCCACGATCGCCCGCATCTGCGCGGGGCTCATGTTGTCCAGCAGCAGCCGCGGGGCCCCGGCGGCGAGCGCCTGGTCGACCTCCTCGTCGGTGCGGCACTCGACCTCCACCAGCACGTCCGGAGCGCTCGCCCGCGCCAGGCGCACGGCCTCCCCCACGCCGCCGGCCATCGCGGCGTGGTTCTCCTTGATGAGGATCGCGTCGAAGAGCCCGACGCGGTGGTTGGTCCCGCCGCCCGCGGCCACCGCCGCCTTCTCGAGCAGGCGCAGGCCCGGGGTCGTCTTGCGCGTGTCGAGCACACGGGCGCGCGTGCCGCGCACCGCCTCGACGTAGCGCGCGGTCTGCGTGGCCACCCCGCTCAGGCGCTGCAGCAGGTTCAGTGCGGTGCGCTCCGCGCTGAGCAGCGCGCCCGCCCGGCCCTCGATGTCCAGCACGGGACCGCCGTCGCGCCATACGCCCTCCTCGGCGAGCACCACGAAGCGCGCGCCGGGATCGAGCAGCGCGAAGGCCAGCTGCGCGGCGTCGAGCCCATAGAGCACCCCCGGCTGCTTCTGCGTGATCCGCGCCCGCGCCCGCGCGCCGGCCGGGACCGTCGCCTGGGTGGTGAGGTCGCCCGAGCCCACGTCCTCGTCCAGGGCGCGCCGGACGAGCGGCTCGAGCTCGGTGAGCTCGATCCCCATATGGGGTCGAGCCTAGAGGACGATCTCGCAGTTGCGCACGCGGTCGCGGCTGTCCTTCTCGACGCGGTCGCGGCCGGGGCCGCAGTCGATGACGTCGGTGCCGCCGCCGACCGCGCGGATGGTGTCGTTGCCGGGGCCGGCGTTGATCTTGTCGCGCCCGAGCCCGCCGTTGATCTCGTCGGAGCCGTCCCCGCCGATGATCGTGTCGTCGCCGCGGCCACCCTCGATCTCGTCGCCGCCGAGGCCGCCGTCGAGGTGGTCGTTGCCCGTGCGGCCGAAGAGCGAGTCGCGCCCGCGACCGCCGTCGAGGGTGTCGTTGCCGCCGGCGCCCTCGAGGTAGTCGTCGCCCTCGCGCCCCTGCATGTGGTCGTCGCCGTTGGTGCCGACGATCCGCTCGGCGTTGTCGGTGCCCGGGCACTCGGCGTTCTTGCGCTGGCAGGAGCTCATCTGCTCGTAGGCGAGGTCGCGGGCGACGACGTCGTCGTCCCACGGGACGCCGAGCGCCTTGTAGCGGTCGGCCTGCGCGCCGAAGGTGGGCGCCTCGGCACCGGCCGGCGCGGGCTGGATGCTCTCGCAGCCGGCGAAGCCGATGCGCCGGCGATCGAGCTCGTGGCGGGCGTCGGCGGCCTGGGCGGAGGCGGTGAGGTAGGCGACGTCGTTGCCCGGCCCGCAGTCGGCGCTGCCGGTGCCCGTCCCCACGAAGAGCTGGTCGTCTCCGTCGCCGCCCTGCAGGATCGCGAGACCCCTGGACCCGACCTGCCACAGGACGTCGTCGCCGGGCCCGGCATCGAGCGTCCCCGAGCCGGTGTCCACGAGCACGTCGTTGCCCTCGCCGCCGATGGCGTGCAGGCCCAGGTATTGGCCCGAGCCGGCGAAGAGCATGTCGTCGCCGGGGCCGCCGTCGAGGCCGTCGTTCCCGGTGCCGCCGGAGAGCAGGTCGTTGCCGTCGCCGCCGAGAATGACCTTGTCGGCGCCGGCGTTGCCCAGGATGACGTCGTCGCCGGGACCGCCGTTGAGCTCGCGGTCGTCGCCGAAGCGCGACTCGCCGAGGAAGTCGTTGCCGTCGCCGCCGCGCAGGATGTCGTCGCCGTCGAAGCCGTCGAGCGCGTCGTTGCCCGGGCCGCCCTCGAGCACGTCGTTGCCGGTCACGCCGAGCAGGCGGTCGTTGCCGTCGCCGCCCTCGAGGCGGTCGTTGCCCGAGCCACCGTCGAGCTCGTCGTCGCCGGCGTCGCCGAACAGGCGGTCGGCCGCGCTGCCACCGGACAGCAGGTCGTTGCCGGCGTTGCCGTAGAGCGCGTCGCGGGAGCCCTCGCCGCGCATGACGTCGTTGGCGACCGTGCCGTGCAGCGTGTCGGCCAGCCGGGTGCCGTCTCTGGTCACCGCCCACGCCGTGGCGGGCGCGACGGCGAGGAGGGCGAGCACGACGAGCAGGATCTTCCGTGACATAGGCCCCTCGGATACCCCACCGGCATGCACCGATATTGGGTGTATCGCCCGACGGTGGCTCACACGCGCCAGGCGGCGGTCGCGCGGGCGAGGATCTACGGCGCGCATGGGTACCGTGCGCGGCCGTGGATCCCGCAACGCTCGACGCCTGGCTTCCGGAGTTCGCCGTGCGCACGCGCCACGGCCGGCGCTCGTCGGCCCCGCCCGAGCGCCTGTGGACGGCCGCCAACGAGGTCCGCATGGCCGAGACGCACTCGCTCGGCCGGCTGGTCCGCTGGCGCATCCCCGGTGTGCGCACCGAGGAGACCTTCGGCGAGCTGCTCGCCGCGTACCCGTTCTGCGTGCTCGACGAGGGCGAGCACTGGTCGATCTCGGGACTCTGCGGGCGGATCTGGACGCTCCAGCGCGACTACCCGCGCCTCGACGGTCCCGAGGACTTCCGCGCCTGGGCCGAGCCCGGCACCGTGCGCGTCCTGATCGCCAACTGGGTCGAGCCCGACGGCGACGGCAGCACGCTCGTCTCCGAGGCCCGCGTGGCGCCCGTCGACCGCCGCGCGGCGCTGCGCCTGCGCTCGCTGTGGGTGGTGATCGGCGTGTTCGAGCGCCTGATCGGAGGCGAGGCGCTGGCGCTGGCGGCCGACCGCGCGAGTCACGAACCCACGGAGTCCGACGTGAGGTGAGCGGCGAGCAGGCGGGTGAGCGCGTCGGGCTCGTCCTCCTGCACGAGGTGTCCGCTTCCGGGGAGGACCTCCAGCCGCGCGCCCGGGATGCGTCGTGCGAGCTCGCGCCCGCGCGCGAGCGGCAGCCAGGGATCGGCTGCGCCCCAGACGACGAGCGTGGGCACGGCGATCCGGGCGTAGAGCGGCTCGATCTCGTCGGTGTCGCGCTCGTCGCCCTGGGCGATCTGGCGATAGAAGGCCGACTGGCCGGCGGCGCCCAGCCAGGGAGCGATGAGCGCGCTCTCGACCTCGCCGTCGAGCGGGCGCGCCTGCGCGGTCGCGACGTAGGCCCGCAGCACACCCTCGTGGATCGCGGCCGGCAGCTGCTCGAAGACCGCGAGGTGCTCGCCGACCAGGCGGTAGAAGGGCGAGCCCCACGGGGCCAGCGCGACCACGTCGACCAGGGCGAGGGAGGCCACCGCCCGGCCGTGCACCAGGTGCGCGCGCAATGCCGCGGCGCCGCCGATGTCATGGGCGACGACGGCGGGCCGATCGAGCTCCCAGTGGTCGAGCAGCGCGGCCAGCCGTTGCCCGTGCCCCGCCAGCGACACGTCCTGATCGGGGCCCTTGTCCGACGCGCCGAAGCCGAGCAGGTCGAAGACGTGGACGGTGAAGCGCTCGGCGAGGTCGCGCGCGACGCGCCGCCACGTCCATGAGGACCACGGCGTGCCGTGCACGAGGACCACCGGCGGGCCCTGCCCGAGCCGATCCCAGGCGATCGCACCCGCGCCGGTCTGGAAGCGCTCTCCAAGCGCCCACGCCTCCACGCCGGGGACGCTAGCCAAAGAAGTAGGCTGACGCCGCACGACACATGTCAGTCGACCTGGTCATCGAGCTCGAGAACACCCCGGGGGCCCTGGCGGAGGTCGCCGCTGCGATCAGCGATGCCGGCGTGAACATCGCCGCGGCCACGTGCATCGGGACCGGCCAGCAGGCCGAGCTGCACATCCTGGTCCCGCACGCGGAGGCCGCGCGGCATTCGCTGGCGATCTCCCACCTGGCGGTCACGCGCGAGCGCGAGGTCGTCGTGGTCGACGTCGAGGACCGCCCGGGCGTGCTGGCCGATCTGACCCGCCGGATCGCCAAGGCCGGGGTCGACCTCGAGCTCGTCTACGTCGCGACGCAGAACCGGGTGGTCTTCGGCGCGCGTGACCTCGCCGCCCTGCGCGCCGCGCTCGATGTGAGTTGACGGCCTTCGCATCATTGCGGACAGGAACTGACCTGAACCGCCACTAGCGTGGCTTCGCGTACCCCCACGACGCGAAAGGCAGCACGCATGGACTGGAAGCTCGAGCTCGTGGCGGTCCCCGTCACCGACGTGGACCGCGCCAAGGCCTTCTACACCGAGCAGGTCGGCTTCAACGCCGACCACGACCACCGCGTCAGCGACGAGATGCGCTTCGTCCAGCTCACGCCGCCGGGATCGGCGTGCTCGATCGCCATCGGCAGCGGCATCATGGACACGCCTCCCGGCTCGGCGCAGGGCCTGCAGATGGTCGTCGCCGACATCGAGGCCGCGCGGGCGCACCTGGTCGACGGCGGCGTCGACGTGACCGAGATCCAGGACTTCCCCTGGGGCCGGTTCGTGTTCTTCAAGGACCCCGACGGCAACGGCTGGGCCGTGCAGGCGATCCCGCCGCGCGACTAGCCGAGGTGCCCGCGGCCGCGCTCGAGGCCCGCGAGCTCCGACGTGCCCTGATAGAGCGTGCGCCCGCGGCGGCGCACGCTCAGGCGCAGCGTCCCGGCGAGCTGCTGGGGCGCCCAGTCGTCCAGGCGCCGGCGCTCGCGCGGGACCGGTACCGGGAGGAGGTGAGCAGCGCCGTGGGCGTGGGCCTCGACCTCGATCCCCCCGCCGGCCAGGCGCCAGCCGCGCTCGTCGACGGTGACGCGCAGGGGGCGCAGCGGCCGCACGACGGTGCGCAGCTCGTCGCCGACGGCGACGACGAGCGCCGTCGCCGTGGTCCGCAGCGGCCCGAGCCCGGCGCGACCGCCGGCGAAGGCGACGCACACGTCGGGGCGATCGAAGCCGTGCGCCTGGCCCCACCACCACGCCGGCGGCATGCCGCCCGCGCCCCAGTTCTTCTCGGCGTAGGCGACGGCGCCGTCGAGGTCGACCGTCGCGGCGCCGATGCGCGCGCTGCCGCTCACCCGCGCGCGCAGCAGCCACGGATGCCAGTACTGGCTCAGGCCGGGGACGACCTGCGCGGGCCCGAGCGCGCCGAACGCGCGCCGCGGCCACGCCAGGGGTTCGGCGAAGCTCACGTCCAGCCGTGCGTCGGGACCGAGGTCGACGCGCAGCGAGCGCTCGTCGGCGGCGAACGCGTCGCCGGCGCGCAGCGCGAGCCCGCGCGGCGCGCCCCAGGCGTCGGGCAGCGTGGCCGAGCGCACCGCGCCGCCCGGGTGGGCGGCCAGCGAGGCCATCGCCCACGGATGACCCTGGGCGTCGCGGCAGATCGCGAGGATGACCACCACGACGGCGCCGGTCCGCGGCTGGGTGATGCGCCAGAAGTGACCCTCCAGGCCGACGCCGTGGTAGCCGCGCGGGTCGCCGAAGGGCGGGTCGGCGCCGGTGGCGCGGTAGGCGGCCAGCATTGGCGGCGCATGGTTGCAGGGGCGGGTAGCTTCTGCGCGATGAGTCGCCCCCCGGTCGCGGTGAGACGGGCGTCCCCGCGAGCGGCGGCGTGGGCGCTGGGCGTGCTGTGGCGCTTCGGGCGCCCGCACACGCTGATCGGCACGTCGCTGTCGATCGTCGGCCTCTACGTGATCGCCGCGTCGCTGGACCGCGCCTCGAATGTGGTCGACCTGCTGTGGACGCTGCTGGCGGGCCTGTGCGTGAACGTGTTCATCACCGGGATCAACCAGGTCGAGGACGTCGAGATCGACCGCCTCAACAAGCCGTGGCTGCCGATCGCCGCGGGCGACCTGTCGCTCGAGGCGGCCCGGCGGATCGTCGCGGTCGCCGCCATCGCGCCGATCGCGATGGCGATCACGCAGGGCCCCGAAGAGCTCGTCGCGGTCGGCGTGGCCCTGCTCGTCGGCTGGGCCTACTCCTGCCCGCCGCTGCGGCTCAAGCGCTACGCCGCGCTGGCCGCCGGCTGCATCACCTTCGTGCGCTCGCTCGTGGTCAACCTCGGCGTGTGGCTGCACATCGCCGGGCGGCCGGTCAGCGCCGGGGTGTGGGCGCTGATCGCGGTCACCGTCCCGTTCTCGTTCGCCATCGCCGTGCTCAAGGACGTCCCCGACATCGAGGGCGATCGGCGCTTCGGCATCGCCACCTTCTCGGTGCGGCTCGGGCCGCGGCCGGTGCTGGCGGTGGGCGTCGGCGCGCTCACGCTGGGCGGGCTGGGCATGGCCATCGCTGGCCCGCTGCTGCTCGACGGGGCGAACGCGGCGGTGCTCGTCGTCGGCCACCTGCTCGGCGTGGCGGCCCTGTGGCGCTGGGCGCTGCGCGTCGACCCGGCCGATCCGGTCGCCTTCGCGGGCTTCTACCAGCGCGTGTGGCAGCTGTTCTTCTGCGAGTACCTGCTCGTGCCCCTCGCCTACCTGATCGGCTGAATCGATGCGCTTCATCCAGCACAAGGCCGAGGCGCGCTGGTTCTACCGGGTGGTCTCGCTGGGCTACGACCGCTGGATCAACCCGCTGTTCTGGACGGCGCCGATGCGCGACCGCGCGCTGGCGCTCGCGCGCCTCGACGATCGCGGGCTCGAGGTGGTCGACGTCGGCGCCGGCACCGGCTTCGCCACCGAGGCGATCGTGCGCACCGTGGCGCCCGAGCGCGTGACGATGCTCGACCAGAGCCCGCACCAGCTGGCCCGCGCGCGGCGCAAGCCGGCGCTGGCGGACGTGACCCAGGTGCTCGGCGACGCCGAGGCGCTGCCCTTCGCGACCGACTCGCGCGATCGCTACGTCTCGACCGGGAGCATCGAGTACTGGCCCGATCCGCAGCGCGCCATCGCCGAGGCCTACCGCGTGCTGCGCCCCGGCGGGGTCGCGCTGCTGGCGGGCCCGCTGCGGCGCACGCACCCGCTGGCGCGCGCGCTGTCGGACGCGTGGATGCTGTTCCCCAGCGAGGACGAGTACGTCGCCTGGTTCGAGCGCGCGGGCTTCGAGGCGATCGAGCGCGTCCACGTCGCGCCCGACTGGTGGGACCCGCGCTGGGATCGCTACGGCGTGGCGATCGCGGCCGTCAAGCCGCGCGCCGGCGAGCCGCCGGCGCTGCCGGCCGGCGGCCGCCGCCGAGGAGGACGAGCGCGTGACGCCGGCGCGCCTGGCGCGCTTCGCCGTCGGCTCGCTCGCCGGCGCGATGTTCATCCCGGTCGCGCTGTGGTTCCGTGCCACTCGCGGTCGAGCAGGGCGTAGACGACCTCGCTCTGCCACTCGCCCTTGACGTACTCGTTCTCGATCATGTGCGCCTCCTGGCGCATCCCGAGGCGCTCGAGGACCCGCGCCGACGCCGCGTTGCGCGCCTCCACGCGGCCGATCGACGCGGTGCACGTGCGAGCTCGTCGAAGGCGAGCGTCAGCAGCGCCGCGGCGGCCTCGGTCGCATAGCCGCGGCCATGGTGGTCGGGGTGCAGGATGAAGCCGATCTCGGCCTGGCGATGCTCGGCGCTGACCCAGCGCAGGCTGCACTCGCCGATCATCTCGCCGTTGGAGCGCAGCACGGCGGCGAGGCTGAGGTTGTCGCCCTCGACGACGATCGCCGTGCTGCGGGCCTTGAGGTCGAGCGCCTCGCGCACCTCGGCCGCGTTGCGCGGGTCCCAGTAGAGGTAGCGCGCGACGTCGGGGCGCGACTGGATCGCCAGCAGCGCCTCGAAGTCCGTGTGGGCGAACGGGCGCAGGAGCAGCACGCTCGGTCTGCAGCGGATAGGCCGGCTTCACGGCACCCAGGTCTCGGCCAGCGGCGTGACCTGCAGCTCGTGCGTCGCGGCGCGCGCGCCCTGCTCGGCCAGGAACACGACGGCGTCGGCGATCTCGCGCGGGTCGGCCAGCGCGGCGCGGATCGACGCCCGCGCGCCCGCCGCCCTCGAACGGCTCGATGCCGGCGTCGACGATCAGCAGGGCGACGTGGATGCCGTGCTCGCGCAGCTCGAGCGCGGCGGCGCTGCGTGATCGCGCGTACGCCGAAGGCGCCGGCGGCCCACAGGCCGCGGCCGGGCATCGCGCGGCGCGCCGATCCGCCGGTGACCTGGATGAGCGTGGCCGGCCGGTCCTGGTCGAGCGCGAAGCGGCTGGCCACCGAGAGGAAGGTGAACGCGGCGCGCGCCGGCGCGGCCGCCCAGGCATCGAACGCGTCGGGCGCGGCGTCGGCCAGCGGGCCGCCGCCGAAGGGACCGCTGCGATCGCCGCCGTAGGCCGATGCCGCGTTGAGGACGAGGTCGACGCCGCCGTGCGCCTCGGCCGCCCGGGCCAGGGCGCTGCGCACGCTCCCGGGATCGGTGATGTCGCCCGCCATGGCCAGCGCGCCCGCCGCGTCGGCGGTCGCCAGCGTGGAGTCCGAGCGGGCCACGGCGACGACCGCCCAGTCGTCGGCGCGCAGGCGCTCGATGACCGCCCGGCCGAGGTTGCGCGCGCCGAAGACCACCGCGCTGCGCTGCTGCTGCGTGTCGTTCATGGATGCAGCATGACGGGCGCGCCCGCGCAGCCCGCTCAAAGATCCGCGTCGCGCGCCGACATTGCTGATGTGAGCGTGTTCCTGCCCACGGTCGGCCAGCTCGCGAGGGTGGTCGCCGGCCCGGTCAATCTCGTCGCCGTCGTCGAACGCATCGACCGCGGTGCCGTCGTGCTCGACGTCCACGGCGTCGGCGCTTCCCGCCGGCCCGGCCAGGCTGTCGTTCAACTGCGCGTTCGGAGGCGTGCTGCTGACGGGCAGCTGCGCGTCGACGGGCAGGAGACGAGCTTCTCGCCCAGCGAGAAGGGCGCCCGCTTCGCGCAGCGTCGCGAGACGTTCCGCGTCAGCGCGGCGCGTGCCCGCGACCATCGTGCGGCGGGGCCGGCGCTCGATCCGCTGCACGACGCTGAACCTGTCGATCGGCGGCGCGCTGCTCGAGACCGAGCGCCCGTTCGCGCACACCGGCCCGCTGACCGTCGCGATCGAGTGCGACGACGGCCAGTCATGAGCCTGGCGGCGACCGTCGCCCGCAGCGAGCACGGGGCGATGGGCCTCGCGGTCGCCTTCACGAACGTCAGCGGCGCCGACGAGCGCAGGCTCAGCACGCTCATCGCCGCTGCGCAGCGCCGCGCGCTCGTCTCGCGCTGTGGCTCCGCGAGCGGACGCGCCGATCGCGGCGCAAACTGCATCACCGGGGGAGGGCGTCCTGGCGCCCGCCCGGGTCCCTGGCGCGTAACCGCTCAGCCGCGCAACGTGTGCAGGTTTGGGGTCGTGGGACCTCGAGCCCGACAGATCGCCCGCGAGGGCGATCGGGGAGCTGCGGCATATGCCGACAAACTCCCCGATCGCCGCCCGACAGCGCCAACGCGCCAGGAGCGCGCGACCCCGGCGCCGCTGCTCGCCTCCCTGATGCGGCTAGTCAACGCCGGGGGCGCGCCAAAGGCCCAGCGGACGACCTACACGTCCTCGATGAGCACGTGCACGCGCTCGAAGCGCGGGTCGCTCGCGCCGTGCAGCCGCGCGCCGCTGGCGACGAGCTCGCGCAGGTAGGCCACGGTCTCGGCCGAGATGCGCTCGCCCGGCAGCAGCGCGGGGATGCCGGGCGGGTAGCCGGCGATCGACTCGCACGAGACGCGCCCGACGGCGTCGTCGACCGCGACCTGCTCGGCCGCGCCGAGGAACGCCGCGCGCGGTGCGACCGCCATCTCGTTGCGCAGCGTCGCCGGCGGGCGGACGATCGGGGCGATCGAGCCCTCGGTGCCGATGCGCTTGACGACCTCCTCGAGGTCGCCGGCCAGGCGCAGCAGCGTCTCGCGCCGCTCGGCGAGGCCGACGAGGAAGACGATCGTCGCCTGGGTCGCGAGCTCGGGGATGACGTCGTAGGAGCGCCGCAGCGCGTCGGCCACCTCGTAGCCGGTGCGCCCGGTGTCGCGGACGTCGACGACGATCCGCAGCGGGTCGTAGCCGGCGATCCCGGGGCGGCCCACGAAGCGGCTGTCGACCAGCCCGATCGAGGGGATCGTCGCGAGCTTCTCGCGGCAGTCCTCGATGGCCTGCAGCGTCTCGTGCAGCAGCTGCTCGCCGTGCAGCGCCATCTGGCGCCGCGCGCCGTCCAGCGAGGCCAGCAGCAGCGACGACGGCGAGGTCGAGCGGACCAGGCGGATGACGCGGGCGACGGCGGCGGGGTCGATCCGGTCGCCGTGCCCGACGTGGAGCATCGCGCTCTGCGTCAGCGAGCCCGCGATCTTGTGCGTGCTCGTGAGCACGGCGTCGGCGCCCTGCGACAGCCCGCTGGGCGGCAGCGCCTCGTGGAAGCCGAAGTGCGGGCCCCACGACTGGTCGACGACGAGCGGCACGCCGGCGGCGTGGGCCACCTCGGCGCAGGCGCCGACGTCGGCCGCCATCCCGTAGTAGGTCGGCGAGACGATGAACGCCGCCCGCGCCTGCGGCGTGCGCGGCCAGCGCGTCGCCGCAGCGCGGCGGGCTCGACGCCGTGCGCCATGCCCAGCTCCGCGTCGTACTCGGGCGGCACGAAGGCCGGCACGCCGCCGGAGAGCACGAGCCCGTCGACCAGCGAGGCGTGCGAGTTGCGCTGGGCGACGACGTGCGCGCCGAGCGGCGCGAGCGCCAGGCACAGGGCGTGGTTGCCCTGCGTCGCGCCGTTGGTCAGAAACCACGTGCGCGCGGCGCCGTGGGCCTCGGCCGCGAGGCGCTCGGCCTCCTCGTAGGGCGTCGGCGAGGGCCCGAGGTCGACGCCCCAGATGTCCTGCGGGATGTCGAGCCACAGCGCGCGGTCGCCGAGGCCGAAGCGCAGGCCCGGGTCGGCGCCCTGGCCGCCCTTGTGGCCGGGGACGTGGAAGCGCCCGGGACCGCGCGTCCCGTAGCCGATCACGGCGTCGAGGTAGGGCGCGGCCGGCTGCTCGGTCATGCGTGGCCGGCGGTGCGCATCAGCTCGGCGCGGACGAAGCCGTCGAGGTCGCCGTCGAGCACGCGCTGGGCGTCGCCCACCTCGAAGTTGGTGCGGTGGTCCTTCACCATCGTGTAGGGGTGCAGGACGTAGGAGCGGATCTGCGAGCCGAAGTTCACGTCCTGCGCCTCGCCGCGCTCGGCGGCGATCTCCTCGCGGCGCCTGGCCTCCTCGCGCTCGAGCAGCTTGGCGCGCAGCATCTTCATCGCGGTGTCCTTGTTGGCCGACTGCGAGCGCTCGTTCTGGCACTGCACGACGATGCCGCTCGGCTTGTGGGTGATGCGCACGGCCGAGTCGGTCTTGTTGACGTGCTGGCCGCCCGCGCCCGAGGCGCGGTAGGTGTCGATCTGCAGGTCGTCGTCCTCGATCTCGATGTCCCCGACGTCCTCGACCACCGGCGCGACCTCGACGCCGGCGAACGAGGTCTGGCGGCGGTGGGCGGCGTCGAAGGGCGACATGCGCACGAGGCGGTGCACGCCCTTCTCGGCGCTGAAGAGCCCGTAGGCGTTCTCGCCCGAGGCGCGGAAGGTGGCCGACTTGAGGCCCGCCTCCTCCCCCGGCGAGGCCTCCAGCAGCTCGACCTTCAGCCCGCGGCTCTCGGCCCAGCGCATCATCATCCGCAGCACCATCTCGGCCCAGTCCTGGGCGTCGGTGCCACCGGCGCCCGCGTTGACGGTGACGAGCGCGTCGCCCGCGTCGTAGCGCCCGGAGAACAGCCGCTCCTCCTCCAGCGCGGCCAGGCGCTCTTCGACGCCCGTCATCTGCCCGGCGACCTCGGCGGCGACGGAGTCGTCCTCCTCGGCCATCTCGGCCAGCGCCTGGAGGTCCTCGACGTCGGAGGCCAGTCCGCGCCAGCGCTCCAGGCGCCGCGTCGCGCGCGAGTGCTCGGCGCTGACCTGCGCGGCCTTCTGCTGGTCGTCCCAGAAGCCCGGCGCGCCCATCGCCTGCTCGAGCTCGGCCACGCGCGCGGCGAGCGCCGCGTCGTCGAAGCCCGCGCGCAGCTGGTCCCACTGCGAGGCGATCGCCTGCAGGCGCTGGGGGATGGGAAGAACGTCAGTCGGTCCGGCCATGGCCGGCGTCCAAGCTAGCAGCGGCGCGGTGCTCTACGGGTCCTGCGGCGTGGGGAACGCTCCTCCGTCGATGAGCTCGACTCTGTAGCCGTCGGGATCGGCGACAAACGCGATTCGTCCGACCTCCTCGCGGCCACCCGGCGCGAACGGCGGCTTCTCGGGCTCGATGCCGTGCTCGGCGAGTTTCGCGAGCACGCCGTCGAGATCGTCGACGGTCAGCGCGATGTGGTTGTAGCCGTCGCCGAGGTCGTAGGGCTCCTCGCGCCCGACGTTGACCGTCAGCTCGAGCTTGTCGCCGTCGCCGGGCAGGCCCATGTAGATGTTGAAGGCCACCCCGAAGTCGAGCTTGCCGCGCCGCTCGAAGCCCAGCAGCTCGTAGAAGCGCACCGATGCGTCGATGTCGACCACGCGCACGCAGGTGTGAACCATGGAGAGCGTCACAGGGCGCCTGCCTTCATCTCGCCCACCATGTGCTCGGCCTGGCGGATCGCGAGGGCCACGATGGTCAAGGTCGGGTTGGCCGCGGCGCCGGTCGTGAAGACCGAGCCGTCGGAGACGAACAGGTTGGGCACGTCGTGCGCGCGCCCGAACTCGTTGACCACCCCGTCGGCCGGGTCCGCGCTCATCCGGCACGTGCCCAGGTTGTGCGTGGACGGATACGGCGTGACGCGGTTGACCTTGACGGCGTCGACCGCGTTGTAGACCGACTCGCCGGCCTGGTAGGCGTGCTCGCGCATGGCCACGTCGTTGGGGTGGTCGTCGAAGTGCACGTTGGGCACGGGCAGGCCGTGCTGGTCGGTCACCTCGCGGTTGAGCGTCACGCGGTTGGACTGCTGCGGCATGTCCTCGCCGACGAGCCACATCCCCGCCACGCGCTCATAGGCCTCCATGCGCGCGGCGAAGTCCGGGCCCCACCCGCCGGGATCGAGGAACGCCGCGTAGAACGGCAGCCCCAGGGCCAGCAGCTGCATGTAGTAGCCGCCGATGAAGCCGCGATCGGGATCGTTGCGCGCCTCGTCGGTGATGATCCCGGACATCGTCTCGCCGCGATACATCCGCACCGGCTGCTCGAACTCGCCGTAGACCGAGCCCGTGAGGTGGCGCATGTAGTTGCACCCGACCTGCCCGGACGAGTTGGCCAGGCCGTCGGGGTGCTGCGGTGAGTCGGAGAGCAGCAGCAGCCGCGCGGACTCGATCGCGTTGCCGGCCACGCACACCGCGCGCGCCTTCTGCACGTGCTCGTTGCCGTCGGCATCGAAGTAGTGCACGGCGTTGACCTTGCCGTTGCCGTTGTGGGCGATGCGGAAGGCATGGCTGGAGGGCCGCAGGTCGAGCTTGCCCGTCGCCTCGGCCTTCGGCAGCTCGGCCGTCAGCGTCGACCAGTGCGCCGTCTGGCGGTCGCCCTGGAAGTTGAAGCCGTCCTGGATGGTCGCCGGGCGCCCGTCGCGCGGGACGGAGTTGATCGCCATGCGCCCGGTGCTGACGTCCTTGTAGCCGGCCCGCTTGCCCCCGTTGCCCATCACCTTGAAGTTGTTGTTGGCGGGCAGGCCGGGGATGCCGTTGGTGCGCGTGACGCCGAGCTTGTCCTCGGCGCGGTCGTAGTAGGGCTCGACGTCGGCCAGCCCGATGGGCCAGTCGAGCATGTTCGTCCCGTCGATCGCCCCGTGCTCGGAGCGGTTGCGGAACTCCCAGTCCTTGAAGCGCGGGCAGCAGCCGGCCCAGTGCACCGAGGTGCCGCCGACCGTCTTGCACGTCCACGCCGGCAGGCCGGGGAAGTCGGTGGCCACGCGCCACGACCCCGAGGTCGTGCGCTCGTCCAGCCACGCGAGCTGACCGAAGCTCGGCCACTCGTCGTCGATGAAGTCGTCGGGCTTGTGATGCCCGCCGGCCTCGAGGACCACGGTCTTCACGCCGCCCTGGCAGAGCTCGTTGGCGAGCGTGCCGCCGCCGGCACCGGAGCCGACGACGACCACGACGTCTGAGTCGTTCTCATCGAAGCGCGGCATTGCTCACGCCTCCTCGGGGTCGGGGAGCCAGTCGAGGTCGTTGAACCCGCGGTCGAGGTAGCCGCCCTGCGCGAACGCGGGGCCCTCGTAGCCCAGGAGCTTCCACGTGCTCGGATCGGAGTAGATCTCGACCACGGCGGTCGAGCGCACCAGCTCGAAGAAGTCCGAGCCGGCGATGGCCTTCGCATCGGCGAGCTGCTCCTCGGCCGTGCGCTGCGTGAACGGCTGCGAGCCGCGGCCGTCGAGGTCGGCCACGCCCTGCGCGACCATGCGCGCCTGCTCGGCATCCTCGCGGGCGGCCTCGTCGATCTTGGCCGGCACCCGCGCGTAGACCGTGTCCGGCAGCGCGACGTGCGGGTACAGGGTGCGAGCCAGCGCCGCCACCGTCTCGGCGACATCCTGCTCGAGCGCCAGTGGCGCCTGGGTGCTCATCCGGGACAACCCCCTTCTCGTGGGACCTCCTGTGGCGCGAGCCTACGTGAGCCGGCGACGCCCGTGGGGATGCGATGTACGCTCTGACGCGTGGGCAGGGCGGTCCAGATCTCGCTGGTCCTGGCGGCGTCTGCGCTGCTGCTTGCGAGCGCGGCCGGGGCCGAGCCGGTGGTGAGCCTGGGGCCGACGGCCGGCCCGCCCAGCGCGGTCACCGACGGCGCCGGAACGCTGCACGCGGTCTGGCACACCTATGAGCAGCAGGGCGGTCCGGACATGCTCAGCTACTGCCGCGTCCCGGCCGGCGGCACGACGTGCACGCCGACGATCCTCGGCGGCTTCCCGTCGATCGTCGTGGGCAACCCGCACCTGCTCCTGCGCAAGCAGGACGGGGCGCTGATCGTCGTCGTGCCCGGTAACGACGACCAGGCGCGCAACGTCACCTTCGAGCTGACCTCCGTCGACGGCGGCACCACGTGGAGCGGGCCCGCGATCGTGGGCGTCGGCCAGTACGACATCGACCATGCGGCCCTCACGCCGGACGGCAGCGCCGTCGACACGCTCGAGGACTTCGTGACGCACATGTCCTGGCAGCGCGTGTCGATCTCGTCATCACCGACCCCGGCCGAGACGCGCCTCGTCTCGCTGACCGCGGAGCCCGACGGGCGCGACACCAGTTTCGTCAACAGCGGCAACGTCGGCTACCTGCCCGACGGCCGGCCGATGATCGTCGCCGAGTCCCCCGACGTCGGCGCGGGCATCCGCTACCGCGTCCTGCGCGCGGGCGCCGACCCCTACGCCAACGCCTCCTGGACCTCGTGGTCCGCGGCGCCGCCGCTCGGCGGCATCAACGTCGACGCCGCGTTCGGGCCGAACGGGATCTGGGCCATGACCCACGACTCGATCCTCGGCGGCCAGCAGCTGAAGATCTGGCGCTTCGACGGCCGGCGCTTCGTGCGCCCGCGCTCCTTGGGCACCATCGGCGGCCCGGCCACCACGAACGTGCTGGGCTTCAAGACGGTCGGCCCCGGGGGCGCAGGACCTCGTGCAGGACGCCGGCGGGCGCCTGCACGTCGCCTGGAGCCGATACGAGCTCTGCGGGCCCAAGCGCCAGTGCCTTGTCTACCGCCGCAACGAGCCGCGCGGCTTCGGAGCACCCGTGGTCTACCCGCTGGCGCTCGGCATGGACGAGCCCCACTACCTGACCGTCGCACCCAACGAGGGCGGCAGCGGCTGGATGGTGTGGCGCCCGTTCGGCGGTGGAGCGTCGAGCTTCGCCACGCCGCTGGTCACGCCCCCGCTCGGCAGCCGCATCGGCTCGCGGCGCATCGGGCGCTCGCGGCGCATCACCGTCCCCACCCACTACGCCTGCATCCCCGCCGGCGGGCGCTTCGTGCACCGCGCGCTCGTCAGCGGGCGCCGGCGCGGGGTCAGCATCGCCTCGGTGCGCTTCTCCTTCGACGGCGGCCAGCTCGCACGCACCGACCACCGCGCCCCCTACCGCATCGTCTACCGCCTGCCCTTCGCCGCGGGGACCCGCCACGTCGCCGAGGCGCGCGTCACCTACCGCCTGGACGGGCGCACGCGGCACACCTCGGTGGGCCGCGCCATCGTCATGTGTCCGTAGCGCCGGCCGGCGCTACGCGCCGTGACAGCGCTTGAATTTCTTGCCCGACCCGCACCAGCACGGGTCGTTGCGCCCGATCTGCTCGACCTCGGCGACGCGCCGCTGCTGGACGGGGGCGGGCTCGGGCTCGCCGTCGACCTCGCCGGCGGCCTCGGCGACGGCGCTGGGCTGGGCGCTGCCGGAGCCGCCCGAGTAGGAGACGCGGCCGGCGCGGGTCGATGAGCCCGACGGCGTGTACTGCTGCTCGGGTGCGTCGCCGTTCTCGCCCTCGACCTGCACCTCGACGTGGAAGATCATGCGCGAGAAGTCCGACCAGATCGTGTTCATGAGGTCGGAGAACAGCGTGAAGGCCTCGTTCTTGTAGGCCACGAGCGGGTCGATCTGGGCGAACCCGCGCAGGTGGATGCCCTCGCGCAGGTAGTCCATGTCGTAGAGGTGCTCGCGCCAGCGCTGGTCGATGATCTGCAGCAGCAGGTAGCGCTCGAGCGCGCGCATCAGCTCTTCGCCGAGCTCCGTCTCGCGGCGGTCGTAGAGGTCGATCGCGTCGCCCGAGAGACGCTCGGCCAGCTCGTCGCGACCGAGGTTCGAGCCGGTCACGTCGGCGGAGCTCAGGCTCACCGGGTAGATGTCCTCGAGCGCGACGAAGAGCCCGTCGAGGTCCCAGTCCTCGACGTAGTCGGCGGCCGCGTACTCGTCGACGAGCCGCTCGACGACGCCGGCGATCTCCTGGCGCGCCTGGTCGCCCATGTCGCGGCCCTCGAGCACGTCGTCGCGATACTCGTAGACCACACGGCGCTGCTCGTTCATGACGTCGTCGTACTCGAGCACGCGCTTACGGGTGAGGAAGTTCTGCTCCTCGACCTTGCGCTGGGCCTTCTCGATCTGCTTGGACAGCATCCCCGCCTCGATGGGCTCCTCGTTGCCCTCCGCGTCGGTGCTGCCGAGGCGGTCGAGGATCTTGTAGATGCGGTCGCCGGCGAACAGGCGCACGAGGTCGTCCTCGGCGGAGAGGAAGAAGCGCGACTCGCCCGGGTCGCCCTGGCGGCCGGAGCGGCCGCGAAGCTGGTTGTCGATGCGCCGTGACTCGTGGCGCTCGGTGCCGATGATGAACAGGCCGCCGGCGTCGATGACCTTCTCGTGGTCCTCCGCGACGCGCGCCTCGATACTGGGCAGGATCTCGGCGAAGCGTTCGTCGTAGTCGGGGTCCCCGCGACGCAGGCCGAGCTTGGCCAGCTCCAGGTCGGTGAGGTGCTCGGCGTTGCCGCCGAGCTTGATGTCGACGCCGCGCCCGGCCATGTTGGTGGCGATGGTGACGGCGCCGGTCTGGCCGGCCTCGGCGACGATCGCGCCCTCGCGCTCGGCATGCTCCGGCTTGGCGTTGAGCACCGTGTGCGGGATGCCCTTGCGCTTGAGCTCCTCGCCGAGCACCTCGGAGACCTCCACCGAGATGGTGCCGACGAGCACCGGCTGGCCGGTCTGGTGGCGCGCCTCGATCTCGGAGGCCACCGCGTGCCACTTGCCGCCCTTGGTCTTGTAGACCTGATCGTTGCGGTCCACGCGGACCATCGCGCGGTTCGTCGGGATCTGGACGACACCGAGCTTGTAGATCTTCATGAACTCGGTCGCCTCGGTGAGGGCGGTGCCGGTCATGCCCGAGAGCTTGTCGTAGAGGCGGAAGTAGTTCTGCAGCGTGATGGTGGCGAGCGTCTGGTTCTCCTCCTGGACGCGCACCCCCTCCTTGGCCTCCACCGCCTGGTGCAGGCCCTCCGACCAGCGCCGGCCCTCCAGGATGCGCCCGGTGAACTCGTCGATGATGCGCACCTCGTCGTCGATCACCGCGTAGTCGACGTCGCGCTTGTAGAGCGACTCGGCCTTCAGCGCCTGGTGCAGGTGGTTGACGAGGTGACCGTTCTCGGCGCGGTAGAGGTGCTCGATGCCCAGGAACCTCTCGGCCTTGGCCACGCCCTTCTCGGTGACCGAGACCGTCTTGTGCTTCTCCTCGAACTCGAAGTCGAAGTCGGCCACGAAGTCCTTCTTGGACCGCGGGTCCAGGCCTTCGGGCTTCTTGCCGGCCTCCATGACGCGGGCGAGCTTGGCGAAGCGCTGGTAGAGCTCGGCCGCCTGCTCGGGGGCGCCGGAGATGATCAGCGGCGTGCGCGCCTCGTCGATGAGGATGTTGTCGACCTCGTCGACCACGCCGAACGGGTGCCCGCGCTGGACCTTCTCCTCCAGCGACGTGGCCATGTTGTCGCGCAGGTAGTCGAAGCCGAACTCGGAGTTGGTGCCGTACGTGATGTCGGCGGCGTAGGCGGCGTGCTTGTCCTCGTAGGACTGCATGTTCTGCAGCACGCCTACGGTCAGCCCGAGCCCGTTGTAGATGGGGCTCATCCACTCGGCATCGCGGCGGGCCAGGTAGTCGTTGACGGTGACCAGGTGCACGCCCTTGCCGGCCAGCGCGTTGAGCACGACGGCGAGCGTGGCGGTCAGCGTCTTGCCCTCGCCGGTCTTCATCTCGGCGATGTTGCCGCCGTGCAGGACCATCCCGCCGATGAGCTGCACGTCGAAGTGACGCATGCCCATCGTGCGCCTGCCCACCTCCCGGACGACGGCGAAGGTCTCCGGCAGAAGGTCGTCGAGCGACTCGCCGTCGCGCGCGCGCTCGCGCAGCGAGGCGAAGCGCTCACGCAGCTCATCGTCGGACTCGAGCTCCAGCTCCGGCTCGAAGCCGCCGATGATCGCGACGCGCTTCTCGTACTCCCGGAACTGCTTGGACTCGCCGATATTCAGCGCACGGTCGAGGAGGCCCATGCGTTGAGCGTAGCAGCGGAGGGGTCAACTCCTGGGCCGTTCGGCCGATGGTTCTGGAGGGTGAGCACAGAGGCCCCCATTGCCCCCGAATATGCCCCGCCGGCCGGCGTCGTCAGCGTTCGCCAAGCCGTGTGCGACGCCTCGCGCTCGGTCATCGGCTACGAGGTCCTGACCGGCGACCCCGACGCGCCCCCCGCGTCCGCGCGCTTCTGCGCCCGCGCCCTCCTGGAGGCGTTCACCGACGTCGACCTCGATCTCGTCGCGCCCCACCACCCGGCCTACCTCACGGTGGCCCCCGCGCTGCTGCTGCGCCTCGACATGCTGCCCGTGGCTCCGGACCGCGTCGTGCTGCAGATCGAGACCGCCGCGGCCGTCCACGACGACGTCGTGGCCGCGGTCGCCCGTCTGGCCGGGTTCGGCTACGTCTTCGCGGCCGTCGACCCGCCGGGGCCCGAGTCGCTGGCGCACCTTCCGACGATCGGGCTCGTCCGGCTGGACATGGCCGGCCTGGACGCCGGCGCCGTGGCCGGACGCGTGGCGCCCTTCATCGCCGCGGGGCTGCAGGTGCACGCCGTGGGCGTCGAGTCCTTCCAGGTCTTCGAGGCCTGCGTCGACGCCGGCTGCCACGCCTTCCAGGGGCCCTTCCGCGCCCTGCCCGCGCTCGACCAGGCGCCCGCCGTCGAGCTGGGCGCGATGGCGACCGCCGCCGAGCTGCTCTCGCCCGATCTCGAGCACGGCCGCCTCGAGGCGCTCATCGCGCGCGATCTCGAGCTCAGCTACCGCCTGCTGCGCTACGCCAACTCGGCCTTCTTCTCGCGCCGGCGCGAGATCGGCACCGTGCGCGAGGCGATCACGCTGATCGGCGAGCGCATGACGCGGCGCTGGGCACTCGTCGTCGCCCTGGCCGGCGGCGGCCCGCGCCCCGACGAGCTGCTCACCGACGCGCTCGTGCGCGCGCGCACGATGGAGCTCGTCGCCGCCGACCTCCCCGGGCTCAACGCCGACCACGCCTTCACCGTCGGGCTCTTCTCGATGCTGCCCTCGCTCGTCAACCGCCCGATGGAGCAGGTCGTCGGCGCCCTGGGCCTCCCCAGCGACATCGAGACCGCCCTGCTCGACGGCCGCCCGCCCTACGGCGCGCTGCTGGACCGCCTCGTCTGCCACCTCGGCGGCGACTTCCTGCGCAGCGAAGGTCCCGCCGGCTTCAATCGCCTCGACGAGGCCTATCGCGCCGCGCTGGCGTGGGTCGAGCCGCTGCGCAAGGAAGTCGCGCGCGGCGCAGCGGAATAGCGCCGTGCAGGCGACTCACCCCCCGGCGGCCCGCCGGTAGCGCGCGACGGCCAGTGGCGCGAAGACGGCGAGGATCACCAGCGACCAGACGAACGCGCCCCACACGTTGTTCCCGGCCGGCGCGCCGACCCAGAGCGCCCGCATCGCGTCGACCATGATCGTGAACGGGTTGATCTCGGCGAACCACTGCAGCGCGGGTGGCATCGAGTCGACCGGCACGAAGGCCGACGAGATGAAGGTCAACGGGAAGACGGCGAGGAAGCCGACCGAGTTCGCCGCCTCGGGCGAGGACACGATCAGCCCGAGCAGCGCGAAGACCCACGAGAAGGCGTAGCCGAAGAGCAGCAGCAGCCCGATGCCGCCGACGATCTCCACGGCGCTGGCGTGGAACTCGAAGCCGATGATCAGGCCGGTCACGATCAGCACGACGACCGACAGGAAGTTCGTCACGACGTCGGAGAGCGTGCGGCCGGCCAGCACCGCTGAGCGGGCCATAGGCAGCGAGCGGAAGCGATCGATGAGGCCCTTGTGGAGGTCCTCGTTCAGTCCGAGGGCGGTCACGAAGCCGCCGAAGGCGATGTTCTGCACGATGATCCCCGGGATCAGGAAGTCCACGTAGGTGTAGCCCGGCGTGGAGATCGCGCCGCCGAAGACGTAGACGAAGAGCAGCACGAACATCACGGGCTGCACCGTGAACGCGATCAGCAGGTCGGGCGCGCGCGGGAGGCGCACCAGATTGCGCTCGGCGATGACCAACGTGTCGGTTACCAGTCGCCTCATGCCGCCTTCTCCTCTTCCTCGTCGGCCGCCTCGGCCGCGTGGCCGGTGAGCGACAGGAACACGTCGTCCAGCGTGGGCCGGCGCAGGCCGAGGTCGTCGACGCCGACGCCGACCTCGTCGAGCCGGCGCACCGCCTCGACGATCGTCCCGGTGCGCTGGCGGACCGTCAGCCTCACCGTGTCCTCCTCGACGCTCGGCTGCTCGTCGGACATCGGCGCGAGCGCCCGGACCGCCGCGTCGATCGCGCCGGCGTCGGCCAGATGGACCTCGAGGCGCTCGCCGCCGACGCGGTCCTTGAGCTCGTCGGGCGTGCCTTCGGCGATGACGCGGCCGCGGTCGATCACGGCGATGAGGTCGGCGAGGCGGTCGGCCTCGTCGAGGTACTGCGTGGTCAGCAGCACCGTCGTGCCCTCGGCCACCAGCCCTTCGATCGTCGCCCACACCTCCAGCCGGCTGCGCGGGTCCAGGCCGGTCGTGGGCTCGTCGAGGAAGAGCACCGGGGGCTTGGCGACGAGCGCCGCCGCCAGGTCCAGGCGCCGGCGCATGCCACCGGAGTAGGTCTTCACGGGGCGCTTGGCCGCCTCCACGAGATCGAAGCGCTCCAGCAGCTCCTCGCCGCGCCGTTTGGCCGCCGCGCGGCGCTCCCCGTACAGGCGCCCGACCATCACCAGGTTCTCGAGGCCCGTGAGGTTCTCGTCGACCGCCGCGTACTGCCCGGCGAGCCCGATGCGGCTGCGCAGCTCGACGGCGTCGCGGACGACGTCGAGGCCCGTGACCCTGACCGTGCCGGCGTCGGGCCGCAGCAGCGTCGTGAGGACCCGCACCGCCGTGGTCTTGCCCGCGCCGTTGGGGCCCAAGAGCCCGAGCACGCTGCCCGGTGGCACCTCCAGGTCGACGCCGGCCAGTGCCCGGACGTCGCCGAAGGACTTCACCAGCCCGGTCACGCTGATGGCCGGCTCGCTCGCGTTCGCACTGTGCATGGCCGGCAAGGTAGGCACGATCTAGGTCAGATACTGGCCGCAATTGCTGGCATGCTTGCGCTCGAACAATGACCGCCACCTCGGGCCGACTGCTCAAGCTGCTCTCCCTGCTCCAGACGCGCCGCGACTGGCCCGGGGAGGAGCTCGCCCGCCGTCTCGAGGTCTCCGGCCGGACCATTCGCCGCGACATCGAGCGCCTGCGCGATCTCGGCTACCCGGTCGACGCGCTCACCGGCCCGGCCGGCGGCTACCGGCTGCACGCCGGCACGGCGATGCCGCCCCTGCTGCTCGACGACGACGAGGCCGTCGCCATCGCGGTGGGGCTGCGCACGGCCGCCCGCGCATCGGTGACCGGCATCGAGGAGACCTCGGTGCGGGCGCTGGTCAAGCTCGAGCAGGTCCTGCCCTCCCACCTGCGCCGCCGGGTCAACGCCCTGCAGACCGCGACGGTGACCCTGGCCGCGAGCGGGCCGACGGTCGACCCCGAGACGCTCACGGCCATCGCGGGCGCCAGCCGCGATCGCGAGCGCCTGCGCTTCGACTACCGCGGGCGCGACGCGACCGAGAGCCGCCGCTGCGTCGAGCCGCACACGCTCGTCAACCTCGGCCGGCGCTGGTACCTCGTGGCGTGGGACTGCGACCGCGAGGACTGGCGCACCTTCCGCGTCGACCGCCTCGAGCGCCTGTCCCCGGCGGGGACGCGCTTCGCGCCCCGCGATCTGCCCACCGCCGACGCGGCGGCCTACGTCGCGGCGAACCTGTCGGGCGCGCCGTCGCGCTATCAGGCCCGCGTCACCCTGCACGTCCCGGCCGAGGAGGTGGCCGAGCGCTGGCTCTTCACCGGCTCCAGCGTCGAGCCGATCGACGACCGGACGTGCGAGCTGCGCACGAGCGACGACTCGCTGGACTGGCTCGCCGTGCGCGTGGCCATGCTCGGCGTCGACTTCGAGGTCCACGAGCCGGATGAGCTCGTGGAGCGCGTTCGGGAGCTGGCGGCGCGGTTCGAGAGAGCGGCGAGCGCCGCGGCGAGGTGACGGCCCTCAGCCCGGCGGGCCGGAAGCTGGTGGCGGGCGGGTCCTGTCGGCGGACACGGCCTCAGACTCCGCAAGCTCCGTCTGAGGGGCGTGTCCCGCCGCCACCCGCCCGAACACCGTCTTTGCCGCGTTGGGCGCCACCGCCCGCGACGCGGTCCGTGAGCGTCTACTCCTTCGCGGCCGCAGCTCCTGCGGTGGGTCCGTGCGCGCCGCTCTCCGCCGAGGTTCAGCGCCACCGTGGTCTGTCTCCGCGTCGGCGAGCCAACGGGTTCGCTCGTGGCTTCTCGGACGGCCTGAGGCGGTGTTGAGCACCAGATGTTGGGGCCGAGCGGATGCTTCCCACGCGGACGCAGAAGCGGGCAGCCGCAGAGCGACGGTCGCTCAGTCGCCTGGAGCGCTCCGAACGACCTCTCGGATGATCGATCAGGAATCGAGAAGCTCTCACGGCCGGGCAGCCGTAGCGTGCCACCCATGAAGACCATGACCTGCAAGCAACTCGGCGGCCCCTGCGACGTCGAGCACCACGGCAAGGACCACAACGAAGTCATCAAGGCGCAGGACCGCCACCTCAAGGCGCAGGTCGCGGCCGGCGATGAGACGCACCGCGAGGCGCACGAGGCGATGCGCGGCCGATGGAAGCGCCCGGTCAGCGGCCTCGGGTGGTATCGAGACGTCAAGCGCGAGTTCGCCAGCCTGCCGGACGACGCCTAGCGGAAACCAGTTCGACTCGCGACCGTCCTACGCGTGACCACCCGCACCGGCGAGGACGCTGCTGACCTCGGCGCGGGAGCGGCGAGGTCGAGACAGTTACCGCTCCCGGACTGCGTAGGTCAGGTGGGTCACCCGCTGCGTCGGCTCCGCGCGGACCGGCTCCAGGGCCACGCGGCCCGCGTCCACGCCCTCGAACAGGCGGATTCCGGAGCCGAACAGCACGGGTGAGAGCGCGATCGTGAACTCGTCGATCAGGCCGGCGTTCACGTACTCCAGGATCGTCGCGCCGCCGCCCGCGATGCGGACGTCGCGGTCGCCGGCGGCCTCGCGGGCCTGGTCGAGCGCGGGCTCGATGCCGTCGTTGACGAAGTGGAAGGTGGTCCCGCCCAGCCGCTCCCAGGGGTCACGCTTCTCGTGCGTGACGACGAAGACCGGCGTGTGGAACGGCGCGTCCTCCGGCCACGCCGGCTCGCCGGCGTCGAACATGCGCTTGCCCATCACGCTCGCGCCGGTGCGCTCGAACGTCTCTCGCACGATGTCGTTGTCGCGCCCTTCCTCGCCGCCCTCGCCGAGCCCCAGGTTCTCCCGGAAGAACCGCTGCCGGAAGACCCACTGCTGCAGTTCCATCCACTGCTGCCCCATCAATTCCTCGGGGGACTCGGGCGCGATGAACCCGTCCAGCGACATCGACACGCTGAAGAACACCTTCCCGGCCATCAGCCCCCCGCTCCCTTCCGAACCATCTCGGTGACGTAGGCAGCCAGGTTGCTCAGGGTCTGCTGGCCGCCCTCGATCGCGTGGTACTTCTCGACCGCCTCGTCGCGCAGCTCCTTGGTGGGGAACACCGTGCGCATCTCGAGCCGGGTCGCCGCACCGTCGGGCGCGAACGTCAAGACCGACTCGAAGGCGTTCGGGTCGCCGCGGGACTCACCGTGCAGCAGCGCGATCCGCTCCGGCGGGGCGATCTCGGTCCAGGAGATCCACTCCTGGTAGTCCGTCCCGTCCGGTCCGTGCATCACGAAGTCCCACTCCCCGCCGACGCGGAACTCGAACGCCCGCGTGGTGGTGGTGAAGCCCTCCGGTCCCCACCACCGCGACAGGTGGCGCACCTCGGTGAACGCCTCGAACACCAGCTCCCGTGGGGCACTGATGACCCGGGAGATCACGATCTCGCGGTCGGCCGGCGCGGACTGCGCCGGCGCTCCTCGTTCCGTCGCGCTCATCAGCTACTCCTCCTGCCTTGCCTGCTTGAGGTCCTGCACGTACTCGTCCAGCCGGTCGAAGCTCTCGTTCCAGAACCGCTCGAACCCGCCGGTCCACGCGTGAACCGGTCGCAGCCCGCGGGCGTCAAGGCCGTACAGGCGTTGCTTGCCTGCCTTGCGGTACCGCACCAGTCCGACCTCCCGGAGCACGCGCAGGTGTTTGGACGCCCCCGGCAGGGTCATCCCCAGCTCCTGGGCCAACTCGGTCACCGGCCCGTCACCCGCCCGCAGCAGCACCAGGATCTCCCGGCGCTGCTGCTCGGCGATCGCGTTGAAGACGTCCGACGTCGTCGCTGCTCGTGCCATGGCGCAATCATATTCCCATATCGGCAAACGTCAAGCCGGAACAGTGCTGGCGCTTCGTTGGCCGGAACAACGCATGCGGAGGAAGAGCTCCCGACCGCGCCCGTCGAGGTTCAACCGAGCTGCTCGGCCAGTCCGACGATGAAGCCCTCGGGGCCACGCACGAAGCACAGCCGGTAGCTGTCCTCGTACTGCGCGATCTCGCCGACGAGCTCGGCACCGTGGCTGCGCAGGCGCGCAACGACGTCGTCGAGGTCGTCGACGGCGAACATGATCCGGCGTATGCCCAGCGCGTTCGCCGGCGCGTTCTTCGGCTCGGCCCTGACCGCCGGCGGCGTGTGGAACCTCGTCAGCTCAACCCGGCCCTGGCCGTCCGGGGTCCGCATCATGGCGATGTCGGCACGGACGCCGTCGAGCCCGACGGTGCTGTCCACCGACGGCCCCTCGACCAGCGTCTGGCCTTCCAGCTCCATCCCGACCGCGGCGAAGAACGCCTTGGCGGCCTCGAGGTCCTCGACGACGATGAGCACGTTGTCCATCCGCTTGAGCGTCATGTTCTTTCGGGTCTCCTGGTGTCGTGGGCCACGCTTGACATGGCCCTTTACCCGGTGAGCGGAGCCGGCCAGAGCTTCTCGACATGCAAGCCGCTCTGGTGGCTGACCATCGCGTATCGAACCCGCATCCGCTCGGGTGCCAACACGTGATGCCCAAGACCGCCTCAGCGCCGTCCGAGAAGCCACGAGCGCACCCGTTGGCTCGCCAACGCGGAGGCAGACCACGGTGGCGCTGACACTCCGGCGGAGAGCGGTCGCGCACCATCCCGGCGCAGGAGCTGCGGTCGCGAAGGAGTAGACGCCGGCGGACCGCGTGCGGGCGCGGGCGCCCAACACGGCAAAGACGGCGTTCGGGCGGGTGGCGGCGGGACACGCCCCTCAGACGGAGCTTGCGGAGTCTGAGGCCGTGTCCGCCGACAGGACCCGCCCGCCACCGACTGCGGGCCCGCGGAGCGTCGCCCCGACAAGCTGTTACGTGGCTATCGCCGTGCCCTCGCCAAAGCCCTCGGGCTCGCTCGGTGTCCGAATCGTCTCCGTCCCGACCTTGCGCCGCCCACGGCGCTTCTCGCGATGGCGCTTGACCTGGCGCGAGAGCTCTTCCTCGCAGAGGTTGATCGCGTGGCGAAGGTCGCGCGCGCGGTCGTGCGCGCGCAGGGTCACACCCTTGAGGGCCAGAGTGGCCTCCGCCACCTGGTTGTCGGCGATGGCCGGGTTGCGCTCCTCGTAGACCTCGATCTCGAGACGAGCGAACTCCGACACCTGCTTGCCCACCTTCGTGAAACGCCTCTCGACGTGCTCCCGGAGCTCGTCGGTCACGGGGTAGTTGCGACCCTTGACCTCGATCTGCATACAGATCCTCTCGGTCGGATGACGGGGCCTCGACCACGTTACCCCCGCGTTCACTTCATCTCAACGCACGTGCGTAGGCGACCGCACACACGGTGTAGGCCCCCGCTCGTCGCAGCGCCGACGCACACGCGTCGAGCGTCGCCCCGGTGGTGTGCACATCGTCGACCAGGACGACGCTGGAGGGTGGATCGCCGCGCACGCGGATATCGATGCGCCCCGGCGCCCGGCGCACCGAGCGCGACGAGCCGGCCTGGCGCGTCGGCGCTCCCCCGCGGGCCAGGCAACGCTCCACCGCGAGGCCGGTGCGGGCCCCGATCGCGGCCGCCAGGCAGTCGGCGTGGTCGAAGCCGCGCACCCGCCGGCGCCACGGATGCGTGGGAACCGGCACGAGCACGGCGGGCGCGGCGAGCAGGCCCGGCGGAGCGCCGGCGGCGACCTGCGCCGCCATGGCGTCGGCCACCCCAAGCGCGCCACGGAACTTCAGGGCGTGCACGAGCGCGCGGGCAGGCCCGTCGAAGGCGACCGGTGCCCAGGCCCGCGACACAGCCGAGCCCCGCGATGGGCAGCGCTCGCCGCATGGGGCCGGCAGCCCGCAGCGCGGGCAGCGCGCGCCGCGCAGGAAGCGCAGCTCGGCCCGGCACCCCCAGCACAGCGGCTGGCCCACCGACACCGCCTCACCGCAGGCCCAGCACGCGGGTGGGGCGAGGGCAGCCCCCAGATCGGCGAGCAGATGGCGGACGGTGGCGAGCACCCCGTGATGCTGTCGCGCCACGCGTCACGCCTCTACCGCACGATTGCGACAATCCTGCGCAGTGGCTGCGGACGCTTCGTGGACGTTCGACCCGGGTGCCCTGGCGCTGATCGGCCTGGCGACGGCGGCCTACGTCCCGCGCTGGCGCCGCGTCCGCGCCCGCCACGGCCCGCGCGCGGCACCCGTCGGGCGAATGGTGGCCTTCGCCGGCGGCCTGCTCGCGCTGATCGCCGCGCTCGTCTCGCCCATCGACCGCCTCGGCGAGCAGGCCTTCGTGATGCACATGGTCCAGCACATCCTGCTGCTCGACGTGGTGCCGATCCTGCTCATCGCCAGCCTGACCAAGGTCATCCTGCGTCCCGCCACGCGGCGCCTGCAGCGCCTGGAGCGCTCTGCCGGCCCGCTCGCCCACCCGGCCGCCGCCGTCGTCCTGTACGTGGCCGTGATGTGGGGCTGGCACGTCCCCGCCCTCTACGACGCCGCGTTGCGCCACCCGTTCGTGCACGCCCTCGAGCACACCTTCTTCATGACCGCGGGCCTTCTGTACTGGTGGCACCTGCTCTCGCCCATCCGCTCGCGCGCACGCCTGAGCGGCATGGGCCCGGTGGTCTACATGCTCTCGACCAAGGTGCTCGTCGGCATCCTCGGCATCGCCATCACCTTCGCACCCGACCCGCTCTACGCGTTCTACAAGGACCAGGCGCCGATCTGGGGGCTCAGCGCGGGCGACGACCAGGCGCTGGCCGGCGCGGTCATGGCGCTCGAGCAGTCGATCGTCATGGGCATCGCGCTCGCGTGGCTCTTCGTCCGGGCGCTGGCCGAGTCGGAGAGCGACGAGCAGCGCGCCGAGCGCTACGCATAGAAAACGCCCCCGTGCCATGCCCTGAGGCTGGGGACGGGGGCGTTGGAGATCAAGTGTTCCCGATCATGCGGACGTTGCACCACCGCTATTCGGTCAGGATCGTCCCGTCCTCGATGCGCGTCGGCCCCTTCACCGTCACGGCTCCGCGCACCACGACGTCGCGTCCGAAGGTCACGTCGCCCGACACGGTCAGGCGCTCGCAGGCCACCAGCGACGGCGGCCCCGCCCCGAAGCGCGGCTCGAAGTCGCCCACGAGCTTGTAGAAGTCGGGATCGAGGTCGATCACCGGCGGCTCGTCGCGCTCGGGTGCAAGCTCGACGCGGTGGTCCTCGAGCAGCACGTAGGCGTCCGAGCGCAGGGCGAGCAGGTCGTTGCTCGTCTTGACCGGTGCGAAGCGCCGCCGCGGCACGTGCAGCGCGCGGGCGCCCTCGAACACTCCGATCGCGGCGCCCATCGCCGTCTCGAGCTGAACGACGGCGGGGGAGTCGGAGTCCGACGGGTCGACCGTCTTGCGGTTGACGATGATCGGCAGCCCGAGCACACCGTCGCGCTCCTCGAGCGTGGCGCGCAGCGCCTCCAGCCCGACCCAGAGGTTGTTCGTGTTGACGTAGCGGTGGCGGCCGACGTCCTGCAGCGAGGCGAGGTCCTCCTCGGGGGTCTGCGCCGTCTCGCGCAGCACGAGGCCGTCGTCGCGCAGACGCGCGATGTGCCCGCCCTTGCGGTCGGCCTCGGTGCGCCCGGCGACCTCCATGGCGAACGGCAGCTCCTCGTGGGTCACCCAGGTCAGGATGCGCGGATCGAGGACGGCGCCGAGGTTGTCGGAGTTCGAGACGAAGGCGTAGCGGTAGCCGCGCTCCAGGAGGCAGTCGAGCATGCCCGACGTGACGAGCGCGGTGTAGAGGTCGCCGTGGCCGGGGGGCGCCCATTCGAGCGCCGGGTCGCGCTCCCAGGTGACCGGCTGCAGGTCGTCGGCGCCGATCTTCGGCACCTTGTTCTGCAGGAAGTCCAGCGGCACGTCGGACTCGATCTCGGGGTGGCGGCGCAGCGCCGCGAGCGAGTCCTCGCGCGTGGCGAACGAGTTCATGAGCACGAGCGGCACGCGCGCACGGAAGCGCTCGCGCAGGCCGAGCACCTGGCCGACGACGATGTCCAGGAAGGTCTGCCCGGCCTTGGCCTCGATCAGCGACTTGGCCTTGGTCATGCCCATGCTCGTGCCCAGACCGCCGTTGAGCTTGAGCACGATCGCGGTGTCGACGACCGCGGGGTCGCCCTCGGGCAGGTCGTCGAGGGTGGGCAGGTCCTCGACGGGCTCGATGTCGCTCTCGGGCAGCATCCCCGAGGCGCCCTCGCGCAACTGCTCGTAGTAGTGGGCGAAGGTGGCGATCGCGGCGTCGCCGACGCCCTCGGCGCGCATCTTGTCGATGCTCGCCTGCAGCCCGTCGGGGCTCATGCGCCGTCGTCGTCGCGATGCACGGTGTCCGGCGAGAAGGCGGGCAGACAGACGGCGACGTACTCGGCTCCGCCGGCGTAGGGCGTCGAGTAGCGCACCCACTCGCCGCCGCGCACGAGGATGGCCTGGCCGGCGCGGACGTCGAACGCGCCGCTCTCGTGCTCGACGCTCAGGGTCCCGTCGAGCACGAGCGTCCACTCGTCGAACGCGGGGCGCTGGCCGGGCTCGACCCAGCCTTCGGGCGAATTCATGCGCGCCACGCTCAGGCGCTCCTCGCCGGTGTTCACGCGGCCGACGAACTCGTCGATGAGCTTGGGCTTGGTGCCCGCCGCCTCGACGCGGCTGGGGTTTTCGATCAGCTCTGGCATCGGCACGGCAGCCTAGCGGGCGTCCGGCCCCGCACAGTGCCCGGCGAACGACGGATCGTAGGAACGAGAAGCGTGGGTATGGGGCCTGGGCGGAGGGCTCGCCCGGCACGAAGGCGCCGGCCGCGCGCTTCCATCCCCTGACGGAGGTAACCCCTTGCACCGTTCCATCGCACGGCGAGCTGTGACGAGCCTGCGGACCTTCGACCAGACCGAGAGCCTGGCCACCACGCCGGGCTACGACGACGTCACGGGCATCGGCAGCCCGAACGGACAGAGGTTCCTCGACGCGCTGGCCACGGCGGCCGCGCGCTAGCGACAGATGGCCGACACGGGGCCGCGCCCGCCGGGCGCGGCCCCTCGGCGCTAACGGTCCCGGGCGGGAGTCAGCGGTGGCCGGAGCGCGCGGCGCCGCCGGGGGTCGTCGCCCCCGGGCGACCCCAAACGCCTAACCCCCGTGGACCAGCTCCAGCAGTCGCCGCGCGTACGCCGGCGCCGTCGGCTCGTCCTCGTGCATGAAGTAGCAGTGCACCGCGAGGCCCTCGTCGAGCAGCGGGCGCAGCCGATCGGCCCACGCCTGCAGCGCCGCGTCGTCGTAGGGCGGCTCGCGCAGGCGCACGTAACGGAACGGCGCGGGCGCGTCGAGCTGGTTGACGCGTACCGCGTTGCGGCCCTCCAGCAGCTCCTCGACGCCGTCCCAGGAGGGGTGGCGCAGGTCGAAGGCCGCCCACAGGTCGTCGTCGATGCCGTCCAGCAGCGCCCGCAGGAAGCCGTCGTCGCGCTTGCGATCGTCGGCCGGACGCACGAGCACCGGCCCGAGCCGATCGCCCAGCGCCCGCACGCGCGCGCAGAACGCGGGCGCGTCGTCGACGCGGCCGAAGACCGTGATCGCGCGCGGCATCTTGACCGCGAAGCGGAAGCCGTCGGGCACGGTGGCCGCCCAGCGCTCGAACGTCCCGGCGGCCGGCAGGCGGTAGAAGGTCGAGTTGACCTCCACCGTCGACAGCACCCCGGCGTAGAAGGCGAGGAAGTCCTCCGAGCGCGTCCCGGCCGGGTAGAAGCCCGGGCGCCAGGAGGCGAAGGAGAAGCCCGAGGCCCCGACGAGCAGGCTCATCCCCAGGAGTCGCGGTAGGTCGTCTGCTCGGGCGTGAGCTCGTCGATCCCGACGCCCAGGGCGGCGAGCTTCAGGCGCGCCACCTCGCGATCGATCGCCTCGGGCACCGCATGCACCCCGGCCGGCAGGTCGCGGCCGCGCGCCACGAGATCCTCGACCACGAGCGCCTGCAGGGCGAAGGACATGTCCATGACCGCGGCCGGATGGCCCTGGCCGGCGGCGAGGTTGACGACCCGCCCGGACGCGAGCAGGTTCAGGCGCCGGTCGCCGAGGTCGTACTGCTGGACGAGCGGCAGGACGTCGCGGACCTCGACGGCGACCGCGCGCAGGGCGTCGAGGTCGATCTCGACGTCGAAGTGCCCGGCGTTGGCCAGGATCGCGCCGTCCTTCATGCGCTCGAAGTGCTCGCGGCGCAGGACGCCGCGCGACCCGGTCACGGTGACGAAGACGTCGCCGCGCGCTGCCGCCTCCAGCGCGGGCATGACCTCGAAGCCCTCCATCCGCGCCTCCAGCGCGCGCACGGGATCGACCTCGCAGATGACGACCTGCGCGCCGGCGCCGCGGGCGCGCTGGGCCAGGCCGCGGCCCGTCCAGCCGTAGCCGAAGATGACGAAGGTCTGCCCGGCCAGCAGGATGTTGGTCGCGCGCAGGATCCCGTCGAGCGCCGACTGGCCGGTGCCGTAGTGGTCGTTGAAGATGCGCTCGGCGTGCGCCTCGTTGACGGCGATGACCGGGCACGTCAGCCGCCCCTCGGCCTCGAGCGCGCGGACGCGCAGCAGGCCCGTGGTCGTCTCCTCGGTGCCCCCGATGAGGCGCTCGCGCACCCGCGCGCGAGCGTGATGCAGGACCATCACGAGGTCGGCGCCGTCGTCGAGGGTCACGTGCGGGCGCCGCCGCGCGCAGGCCGCCACGTGGGCCGCGTAGGCCTCGGCGTCCTCGCCGCGGCGCGCGTGGACCTCGGCGCCGAAGTCCTCGGCCAGCGACGCCGCGGTCTCGTCCTGCGTGGAGAGCGGGTTCGCCGCGCACAGCGCGACGTCGGCGCCGCCGGCGACCAGCGCCCGCACGAGGTTGGCCGTCTCGGCGGTGACGTGCAGGCACGCCGCCACCGTGATGCCGTCGAGCGGGCGCTCGTCGGCGAGGCGCTCGCGGATCGAGCGCAGGACGGGCATCTGCGCGTCGGCCCATTCGATGCGCGCCCGGCCCGCGGGCGCGAGCGCGGGATCGGCGATGTCCGACGTGCTGACGGGCATCGCCGACCCCTTGGCTGCTGCTAGTAGCGGTAGTGGTCGGGCTTGTACGGGCCCTCGACGGGCACGCCGATGTAGGCGGCCTGCTCGGAGGAGAGCTGCGTGAGCTTGACCCCGAGGCTGTCGAGGTGCAGGCGGGCGACCTTCTCGTCGAGGTGCTTGGGCAGCACGTAGACCTGCTTCTCGTACTCGTCGTTCTTCGTGAACAGCTCGATCTGGGCGATCGTCTGGTTGGTGAACGAGTTGGACATCACGAACGACGGGTGGCCGGTCGCGTTGCCGAGGTTCAGCAGGCGGCCCTCGGACAGCACGATGATGCTGTGGCCGTCGGCGAAGACCCACTCGTCGACCTGCGGCTTGATCGTCACGCGCCGGATGCCGTCGATGTTCTCCAGGCCGGCGATGTCGATCTCGTTGTCGAAGTGGCCGATGTTGCCCACGATCGCCTGGTGCTTCATGCGCGCCATGTGGGCGGAGGTGATGATGTCCTTGTTGCCCGTGGCGGTGATGAAGATGTCGGCGGTCTCGACGACGTCCTCCAGCGTGGCGACCTGGTAGCCCTCCATCGCGGCCTGCAGGGCGCAGATCGGGTCGATCTCGGTGACGATGACGCGCGCGCCCTGGCCACGCAGCGACTCCGCGCAGCCCTTGCCGACGTCGCCGTAGCCGAGGATGACCGCGACCTTGCCGCCGATCATCACGTCGGTCGCGCGGTTGATGCCGTCGATGAGCGAGTGCCGGCAGCCGTAGAGGTTGTCGAACTTCGACTTGGTGACCGAGTCGTTGACGTTGATCGCCGGGAACAGCAGCTCACCCTGCTGGGCCAGCTCGTAGAGGCGATGCACGCCGGTCGTCGTCTCCTCGGTGACGCCCTGGATGCCCTCGCCGATCCGCGTCCACTTCTGCGGGTCCTCGGAGAGCGTGCGCTGCAGCAGCGTCAGGAAGACGCGGAACTCCTCAGAGCCGGCCGTGGAGGGATCCGGCACGGCGCCGGCCTTCTCGTACTCGGTGCCCTTGTGGACGAGCATGCGTGGCGTCGCCGCCGTCGTCGAGGATCATGTTGGGACCCTCGCCACCCGGCCACGTCAGCGCCTGCTCGGTGCACCACCAGTACTCCTCGAGCGTCTCGCCCTTCCAGGCGAACACCGGAACGCCCTGGGGATCCTCGGGCGTGCCGTTGGGGCCGACGGCGACGGCCGCGGCCGCGTGGTCCTGCGTCGAGAAGATGTTGCACGAGACCCAGCGCACCTCGGCGCCGAGCGAGGTGAGCGTCTCGATGAGGACGGCGGTCTGCACGGTCATGTGCAGCGAGCCCATGATCCGCGCGCCCTTCAGCGGCTGGGTCGCGGCGAACTCCTCGCGCGTCTTGATCAGCCCCGGCATCTCGTGCTCGGCGAGACGGATCTCGTTGCGGCCGAACTCGGCCAGGGAGAGGTCGGCGACCTTGAAGTCGTTCTCGGTCAGCGTGGCGGTGGTGGTCATCGTGTCCTTGGAGTCGGGGACGGAGGTCATGTGAGGGCGGCGGCCGCGGCGAGCAGGCGCTCGTGCTTGTCCTGCTCGAAGCGCAGCCAGTCGCTGGCGGGGACGTCTTCGGGCCGCTGCGCCTGGGCCTCGAACCAGGCGTCGACCGAGGCCCGCAGCTCGGAGTCGGTCCGCAGGCGCTGGGCGAAGGCCATCTCGCCCAGCCCCACGTCGAAGTCCTGAAGCAGCTCGCGCAGGGTGCGCAGACGCTGGAGCTCGCCGGCGCCGTAGAGCCGGTAGCCGCCCTCCGAGCGCGCGGCGTCGAGGAGCCCGACGCGCTCGATGTAGCGCAGCATGCGGGGAGACCAGCCCGTGGTCTGGGCCGCCTCGTGGATGGTGAGGGCGTCCACAGCGGCAACCTTACCACGATCGTGTCAAGGTTCCGCAAGGCAAACCCTCCCCCCGGGAGGGCGATCCTGGCCTCAGGAGAGGGCCCTGCGGTGGGCCCAGGGTCGCGCCTCCTCGAGCTGGGCGGCGAGGGCCAGGAGCGTCGCCTCGCCGTCGGGGCGCGCGACGAGCTGGACGGCCATCGGCATGCCGTCGGCGTCGAAGCCGGCCGGCACGCTCGCGGCGGGCTGGCCGGTGACGTTCCAGACCGCCGTGTAGCAGGCGAACTCGCCGGCGCCGAGGAAGGCGCGCGCGGCGCCGGCGCCGTCGAAGCGGCCCACGGGCAGCGGCTGGGCCGCGGTCACCGGCGTCACGAGCACGTCGTGCTCGTCGAAGATCGCGTTGATCCGCGCGGCGCGGGCGGCCTCCTTGGCGCGGGCGCGCGCGGCCATGCGCTCCATCCGCGCGCCGACGCGCACGATCCCGCGCGTGCGCTTCTCGAGCTCGGAGCGCCGCTCGAAGCGCTTGGCGTCGAGCCACGCCCCGCGGGCGTAGCGCGGGCCGAAGAGCGGCTGGACCTGCCCGTAGTCGGGGTCGCGCTCGCGCACGACGTGGCCGAGCGAGCGCAGCAGGTCGGCGGTCGACGCGACGGCCTCGCGGGCAGCGGCCTTCGGCTTGGCCGGCAGCGTCGGCTTGGTGGACACGGCGATCCGCAGCCGCGGCCGCGCGCTGCCGGCGGCAAGGGCGAAGTCGTGGCGGCCGTCGGCGAGGGCGTCGAGCAGCAGCGCGGCGTCGGCGACCGTGCGCGTCATCGGGCCGAAGCAGCTGAGGCCGAGCCAGTGGTCGTCGTCCGGGGTGAGCGGGACGCGCCCGCGCTGGGGCTTGATCCCGAAGAGTCCGCACGCCGCCGACGGGATGCGGATCGAGCCGCCACCGTCGGAGCCCAGCGCGCCCGCGACCATGCCGGCGGCGACCGCCGCGGCGCTGCCGCCGCTCGAGCCGCCGGTGCTGCGCTGCGGGTCCCACGGGTTGCGGGTCGCGCCCCACGTCTGCGACTCGGTCAGGTGCGGCCACAGCGCCAGCTCGGGCATGTTCGTCTTGCCCACCACGATGGCGCCCGCGGCGCGCAAGCGGCGGACGGCCTCGCAGTCGGCGGCCGCGGGCTCGCCGACCACACCGGTGCCGTGCGTGGTCAGCTCGCCGGCGACGTCCATGTTGTCCTTGACCGCGATCGGCACGCCGAGCAGCGGTGCGGCCTCGCCGCGGTCCAGGCGGGCCTGCGCGGCCTCTGCCTCCGCCAGCGCGCGCTCGCCGCGCACGACGCGGAACGCGTTCACGGACGGGTCGAGGCGCCCGATGCGCTCGAGGCTGAGCTCGACGAGCTCGCGGGCGCTGACGGCCCCGGAACGCACGAGCTCGGCCTGACGGGCGACGCCCGCGTAGGCGAGCGTCGGTGGCATTGGCGGTGGTCTCTCTGGTCATCGGCGCACCGTAGGCCGGCGCGCCGCGTCCGCCATCGGGCGAACGCCCTATTGGCCCAGCAGTCCGTGCTCGACCGCGAAGAGCGCCGCCGCCGCGCGGGTGGAGACGCCGGCCTTGGCGTACACGTGGCCGACGTGGTGGCCGACGGTCTTGGGTGAGAGGTGCAGCTGCGCGGCGATCTCCTTGTTGGAGAGCCCCCGCGCGACGAGCCGCAGGACCTCGACCTCGCGCGCGGTGAGCCCGGCCGCGAACGCGCGCGGCGCCGAGCCGCCGCGCAGGCCGGCAGCCTGGAGCACCGCGGCCACCGCGTCGCCGTCGAGGCGGCCGGCGACGACCTCGTGATCGAGCGTGCGCGTGATGACGTCCGATGCGAGCCCCGCCCGGTGCGGACGCGGCTCGGTCATGGCCTGGCAGACGTCGGCGGCGGCGAGGACCCGCGCGGCGAGCGAGAGGTCGCCCGCCGCCGCGCCGCGGTGATAGCCCGAGCCGTCCAGGCGCTCGTGGTGGCGGGCCGCGACGACACCCACCTCGGCCAGGCCGCCGCAGCGCGCCAGCACGCGCTCGCCGAAGTAGGTGTGCATGCGCACGCGCTCCCACTCGCCGCTGCTCAGCGGCGCGGGCTTCTCCCAGACGCCGGTGGACACGGCCACGCGCCCGACGTCGTGCACGAGGCCGGCGCGGCGCACGACGGCCACGTCGTCCTCGCCCAGCCCCAGCCGCCAGGCGGCCGCCTCCGCCAGCTCGGCGACCGCCGTCGAGTGCCCGAGGGTGAAGACCGACTTGAGGTCGGCGAACTCGCCGACGACCCGGCACGCGCCGTCGAGTGCCTCGCCGGTCAGCGCCGAGGGGTGCGCGGGCCTCGCCTGCATCGCCGCCTCCCACGCCGGCTGCTCGTCGAGCGCCGCGAGGATCGCCGGCAGCTCGGCGCGCGCCAGGTCGGCGAGCTCGGGATCGTAGGCACCGCCCGCGCGCGCCGCGAACGCCTCGCGGACGGCCCGGGCGCCGCCCAGGCGCCAGTGCACGTCGGCGTCGCGCGCGAGGTGCAGCACCCGGGCCACCCGCGGGATCTCGGTCCCGGCGATCCCGCGCGGCAGGCCCTTGCCGTCCCAGCGCTCGAAGACGTGCCACAGCGCGCCGCTCACGCTCTCCGGGAGCCCCAGGCGCTGGGCGAAGCGCTGGCCGACCTCGCAGTGGGCGGTCAGCCCCGAGCGGGCGCGGCGCGCGCCGGCGAGGACCGCCCCGGCGAAGGCCACCACGTGCGGCGACCGGCTCTCCGCGGTCCGTCGCCACAGGAAGGCCATCAGCTCGTTGGGGCGCGCGCTGTCGATCGTCGCGAAGTCCGATCGGTACGGGCGGTCGTCGCCGTACGCCGCGGCGGCCTCGTGCGCGTCGCTCGTGCAGCCGATCGCGTGCACGAGTCCGAGGTGGTACGCGTCCGCACGCAGGGCGTCGTCGCCACCGGCCGCCACGGCGAGCTCCGCGCAGAGCACCGCCGTACGCAGGCCGTGTTCGAGCGGCTGGTCGGTGCCGAGATCGGTCGCGAGCGACAGCGCCGCCAGGACCTCGCCGGCGGAGACGGCCGCAGTCGGGGGAGCCGCCATGGCGCAACCCTATGCCGGGCGGCCATGGCGGCGCACGCGATGGCTACCGGCGAACCCTGACCTTCAGCGTCGCGCCGGCGCCGGAAACGGCGAGCGTCACGCGGCGCGCGTGGCGCAGGCTCCGGCGCGCCTTCGCGGTGAAACGCGCGAGATCGCCGAGCTCGTCGCCGAAGGCCTCACCAACCGCGAGATCGCGGCCCGGCTCTTCCTCAGCGAGAAGACCATCGAGACGCACCTCACGCGCGTCTTCCAGAAGCTCGGGCTGCGCTCCCGCGTGCAGGTCGCGGCGGCGGTGGCGCGGCCCGGCTAGAGCCTCGGCCGGGACCTACCCCGCGGCGGCGAGCTCCGCCTTCAGGCGCCCGAGGACCTCGACCGGCTCGGGGTCGACGCCGCGCAGCGCGGCGAGGTAGACCGACACGAGGTCTCCGAGCAGGACGAGTGAGAAGACGCGCTCCGCGGTCGTCTGGCCGCGCGACTCGACGCGATGCACGCCCACGGCCCCCGGCGCGATGAGCTGCGCCGTGAGGTCGATGCGCGTCTTGACGCGTGGATGCATGTCGGCGTCGTCGAGGAAGACAGCCGAGAAGCGGCCGAACTCGCTCGCCGAGCTCCAGCCCACGATCTCGTTGTGGTCGAGCTCGGGCAGCTCGAGCGCGTAGGAGGGCATCTTCGCGTTCTCGTTGACCTGCGTCTTCCAGCGGTAGGCGATCGGCGTGGTCAGCCCCGCGCCCGCCACCACCGGCACCGTCCCGTGCAGCGCGCGGGCCAGGCTCTTGGCCAGCCCGTCGGGCGGGCCCTCGGGGCCCCATTCGATGACGAGCTCCTCGAGGTGGTCGGCGGCGACGTCGAGCTCTGAGTTCATGCCCGGGCCCACGCCGCACAGCGCGGCGACCTGCAGCGCCGCGACCGTCATGTAGGCGACCGCGGCCCGCGGCTGGAAGCCACCGGCCACCGGCACCACGGGCACGTGGTCGTGGCGCGCGAGCTCGGCCAGCTTGCCGCCGGTGGTGACCACGATGCGCCGCGCGCCGATCACGCCCGCCGCCTCGTAACAGGCGAGCGTCTCCTCGGTGTTCCCGGAGTAGGAGGCGCACAGCACCGTGGTGTCGGGCGTCGTCCACGGCGGCAGGCCGTACGCGCGGGCGCCCAGCAGCGGGCGCGAGGCGTGGTCGCCGAGGATCGCGCGGGCGAGATGGCCGCCGATGGCCGAGCCGCCCATGCCCGCCACCACGAGGCCGTCGGGCGAGTCCCAGGGCTCCAAGCCGACTGACTCGACCTTCCACAGCGCATCGCGCAGATGCTCTGGGATGGCGAGGACGTCGGTCAGCTGGTCGGTCGGATCGATCCGGCCGATCGTCTCGCGGTCAAGCTCGAGCTGCTCGGTGCTGGACAAGATCGGCCTCTTTCCTCAGAACGTGATGGCGCCTTCGGGCAGGTCCGTCTGGGGAAAGACTCGCACGCCGCGCGAGAGGACGTTGCGTGGCCCCACCGTCACGCCCTCGCCCAGGACCGCGCCCCCGGAGATCTCCGAGTCCTCACCGATGCGCACGCCGGCGGCGACGATGCAGTCGCGCAGCACGCACCGCGCGCCGATCTCGGCGCCGTTGAGGACCACCGAGCGCTCGATCGTCGCCCCCTCCCCCACCGTCACGCCCTCGCCGAGAACGACCAGCGACCCGACGTGCGCGCCCGCGGCGATCACGCAGCCGCGCTCGACCAGCGCCGGTGGGACGATGCGCCCCTCGGCCTCCACGCGCTCGCCGACCGCCAGGTAGCCGGGCCCGAGGCGGTCGGCGACGGCCGTCGCCACGCGGCCCTCGAGGATGTCGAAGGTGCCCTGGAGGTAGCGCTCGGGCGTGCCGATGTCCAGCCAGTAGGCGTCGGCGGCGAAGCCGTAGAGCCCGTCACCCACGAGCTGCGGCCACACCTCGCGCTCGATCGAGACGTTGCGGTCGGCCGGGATGAGGTCGAGCACCGCGCGCTCGAGCACGTAGGCGCCGGCCGAGATCAGCTTGGTGTCGATCTGGTCGGCGCTGGGCTTCTCGACGAACTCCTCGACCGACTGGTCCTCGTGCAGGCGCACCAGGCCGTAGGCGGTGGGGTCGGCGACCGGCACGAGCGCCAGCGTGCCGACGGCGCCCGTGGCCTCGTGCTGCGCGACCTGCGCGGTGAGGTCGAAGTCGGTCAGCACGTCGCCGTTGAGCATCAGGAAGCGCTCGTCGAGGAAGTCCTCGGCGAATTTGAGCGCTCCCGCCGTCCCGCGCGGCTCGGGCTCCTCGATGAAGCGCAGTCGCAGCCCGTACTGCGAGCCGTCGCCGAGCACGTTGCGCACGGCGGTGGCCAGGAAGCCGCAGGACATGACGACGTCGTCCACGCCGTGCCGAGCCAGCCACTCGAGCATGTAGGCGATGAACGGCCGGTCGACGAGCGGCACGACCGGCTTGGGCACCGTGGAGGTCAACGGGCGCAGGCGCGTCCCCTCGCCGCCGACGAGGATCACCGCCTGCATGTCCGCCACCTCACGATCGCCCGATGCCCTCGTAGGTCAGCCCGGCGGCGGTCACGGCCTCGGGGTCCAGCGCGTTGCGCCCGTCGATGATCAGGCTGCCGCGCATGGCTGCGGCCACATCGCCGAAGTCGAGCTGCTTGAACTCGTCCCACTCGGTCACGAGCACCGCCGCGTCCGCGCCGGTCACCGCGCCCAGCGCGTCATCGGCGAACTCCAGCCCCGGCATCAGCTTGCGCGCCTCCTGCTCGGCCACCGGGTCATAGGCGCGGACCTTCGCCCCGGCGGCCTGAAGCCGCGCGCTGAGCACGAGCGACGTCGCCTCGCGCATGTCGTCGGTGTTGGGCTTGAAGGCCAGGCCGAGCAGCGTCACCGTCTTGCCCACGAGCGTGCCGAGGTGCTTCTCGAGCTTCGCCATCACGCGGCGCTTCTGCAGCTCGTTGACCTCGATGACCGCGTTGAGGAGCTGGAAGTGGTAGCCGGAGTTGCCGGCGAGCTGCTTGAGGGCGGTGACGTCCTTCGGAAAGCAGCTTCCACCGAATCCAACCCCGGCCTGCAGGAACTTGGGGCCGATGCGGTCGTCGAGGCCGATGCCCTTGGCCACCTCGATGACGTTCGGCGCCGGTGACCTCGCAGACGTTGGCGATCTCGTTGATGAAGGAGATCTTGGTGGCCAGGAAGGCGTTGGCGGCCAGCTTGATCATCTCGGCGCTCGCGATGTCGGTGCGCACGAGCGGGGCGCCGAGCGGCGCGTAGAGCTCGACCACCGCGTCGCCGGCCCAGTCGCCGTCGTCGCCGACCACGACGCGGTCGGGCTCGAGGAAGTCGCGCACCGCCGAGCCCTCCTTGAGGAACTCCGGGCACGAGACGTAGCGGAAGCCCGGCTTGCCCTGCTCGCCGAAGACGCGCTTGATCGAGGTGCCCGTCCCCACCGGGACGGTCGACTTCATGACCAGCGCGTGGTGCTCGGAGGCGGGCATCGCGTTGACCACCGCATGGACGGCGCTCAGGTCGGCGTCGCCGGAGTAGGTCGGCGGCGTGCCGACCGCGACGAAGAGCAGCCGCGCGTGCTCCAGCGCGTCGGCGATGTCGGTCGAGAAGTGCAGGCGCCCGCGGTGCTTGGTCACGAGCTCGGCGAGCCCGGGCTCGTAGATCGGGATCTCGCCGCGCTTCAGCCGCGCGATCTTCTCGGCGTCGATGTCGATGCACCAGACCTCGTTGCCGACCTCGGCGAAGCCGGCCGCGGTGACGAGGCCGACGTAGCCGGTGCCGATGACGCCGATGGGTTCGCGCTGCGTGCTCATGAGGCGGCGACGGAGGGTATCGACACCACCGCGGGCTAGCGCCCGCCGAGCGTCCGCGCCGAGCGCGCGAGCGCGAGCATCTGCTTGTTGGTCAGCGTGCGCAGGAGCGTGTTGGAGACCCAGTAGGAGCCGCGGCGCGTGCGCCACGCGACGAGCTTGAGCCGGCCGCCGTCATAGAAGAGCTTGAGCGTGCGCCCGCCGGAGGTCACGGTGGAGCTGGGGTTGTCGAGAATCGGCGGCGAGCGCCAATCGGTGCCCTGCAGGCCGTAGTACTGGCCGATCCTGCCCTCGTAGGCGACGATCCGGTAGGCGCGGTGGCGCTTGCCGGCACGGTCGACGATGTCGTAGGCGCGCGAGTCGTCGACCCGGTAGCTGCCGGTGGCGGACATCAACGTCGGGTAGTAGACGGGCAGGCGCCCGAGCTTGACCTGCAGCGGCGCGGCGATGTTCTCGCTGGCGTCGCGATTGCGGATCAGGCCGGCGACCTGGACGGGCTGGCGCCGGCGCTTGCTCTTGCTGCGCTTGGTCGTCGTGGACTTCGCCACTCCGCGGGGGCCCTTCGTCGCGCGTGCGGCCAGGAAGCTCTCGACGGTGTTGCTCAGCGCCTTGTCGCCGATGACGACGTTGCCCGACCCGTCGCCGGCGTCCTCGGCGGGGAACTGGACCTCCTGGATCGGCTTGGCCGCCGACAACGCCACGAGCTTGAGCAGCGAGAAGATCGCCGCGTGCGAGTCGATGTCGGTGCGCACCGACTGCCCGAAGATCTTCAGCAGCTCGTTGCGATCGGAGAACACGCTGCCGATGGTGATCTGGTTCTTGGCCTCGCCGAGGAAGGACTGCTGGCGCGCGGCGCGGATGAGGTCGTTGTCGAGGTGGCGGTAGCGCACGTAGTCCAGCGCGTCGGCGCCGCACAGCCGCTGGTATCCCGCGCCCACGTCGATCGCGGCGTACGGCCCGCCGCCGCCGTTGGGCGGGTGGTTGTCGTTGAAGTAGCGGTGATCGACGTCGGCGTAGACGCAGCCGAGGCGATCGACCGCCCCGCGGAAGCCCCAGAAGGTGACGCGCACGTAGTGGTGGATCGGGATCTTCAGCAGGTTGCGCACCGTGCGCAGCGTCAGCCGGTCCTCGCCGAAGGCAAACGCCGCGTTGAGCTTCTCGCGCCCGTGACCGGGGATGTTGACGACGAGGTCGCGGGGCAGCGACATCAGCGCGGTGGCGCGCTTGTGCGGGTCCAGGCGCACGAGGATCATCGTGTCCGAGCGCGTGGGCGGAGGGTGCTTCTGCAGCGCTTCTGCCTTGCGGCGGTCGTCGCCGATGACGAGGATCGTCTGCGGCTTGCCCGGGGCGACGTCCGCCAGCAGCGACTTGACGCCCGGGTCGATCGGCGTCGTGTTGCGCTTGAAGATCTTGAACCCCGCGTCGACCTCCAGCAGGACGGCGGAGGCGATGGTGGCGGCGCACAGGCAGGTGATGATCACGCCCGCCAGCACGAAGCGCTTGTACATCCCCCGCGCCAGGCGCGGAGGGCCCTCCTGCGGATGCGGACTCACTTGCCGCCGAAGCGGGTCAGAGACCGCGCGATAGCGAGCATCTGCTTGCTGGTCAACGTCTCGGAGAGGGTATTGGAGATCCAGTAAACGGCGCGCGGCGTGCTCCACGACACCAGGCGCAACCGCGTCCCATCGTAGAAGAGCTTGTACGTACGGCCGCGCATCCGCGTCGTGCTCGAGGCGTCGTCGAGGATCGGGGGCGACTTCCAGGTCATGCCCTGCACGCCGTAGTACTGGCCGTCGAGGCCGGTGGCGACGACGATGCGATAGGCCCGGTAGCGGCGATGGTGGGTGTCGTAGATGTCGTAGAGGCGCGGGCTGCCGTCGGTCGAGTAGCTGCCGCGCGCCAGCCGGGCCCGCGGGTAGTACAGCGGGAAGCTCAGCTTCGCCGCGCTCTGCGCGACGATGTTCTCGCCCCCGGTCTTGTCGTCGATGACGCCGGTCGGCAGCCCGGGCGAGCTGCGCCGCGCCCGCTTCTGCGCCTTGCGCGTGAGCTTCTTCTCGCGGCCGAGCTGCCGCGAGCCCTTGGAGGCCTTGACGTGCAGGAACTCCTCTTTGGTGAGCTCGAGGTTGTTGGGCGAGATGGTCACGAAATCCGGCCCGATGTCGCCGCGGAAGCGCACCTCGCGGATCGGATGCCCCGAGGACTCGAAGGCGAGCTTGAGCAGGCGCAGGATGGCCGAGTTGGAGTGCAGGTCGGTGTCGGTGTAGCGCCCGAAGATCCGCAGCAGCTCCTTGCGGTCGCCGAACAGCCGCCCGAGCCCGATCTGGTCCTTGGCCTGGCGCAGGAAGTCCTGCTGGCGCGCCGAGCGGACGAGGTCGTCGTCGGCGTGGCGGAAGCGCACGTAGTCCAGGGACTTCGCGCCGCACAGCTTCTGGTAGCCCGCGGGGACGTTGATCTCCGCGTACTGCGCGCTGACCGGGAGACCCGCGTTGGAGTGGTAGTAGCGCTTGTCGACGTCGACGTACACGCAGCCCAGGCGGTTGACGGCGCGCTGGAAGCCCCCGAAGTTCACGTTGACGACGTGGTTGATCGGGATGTGCAGCAGGTTGCGGACGGTCTTGACCGCCAGCGCCGGGCCGCCGTAGGAGTAGGCCGCGTTGATCTTCGTCGTGTCGATCCCGCCGCCCGGCACCTGGATCGGCACCTTGAGGTCGCGCGGGATGTTCATCACCGCGGTCGCCTCCTTGGACGGGTCCAGGCGCACGAGCATCATCGTGTCCGAGCGCGCCGGGTTGTCCTGCTTGATGTCGACGAAGCGCCGGTCGGAGCCCAGGACGAGGATCGTCTGGGGCTTGCCGGCGGGCACGTCGTCGAGGGCGCCCGTGAGGCCGGGGATCACGTGGCCCTGGCTCTCCTCCTTGATCACGCTCACGAGATCCTTGACCTCGAGCAGGCCCGCCGAGGCGACGGCTCCGGCCGTGAGCAGCGTGATCAGGACCCCCGCCAGCGCGAAGCGTTTGTACATGCCGAAGGCGACGCGTGGCGGCTTTTCGTCGTGGAACGAGCTCATGCGGGCAGCCGTACAGGGTAGGCGAGCGGCCGGAAGGCCCCTGCAGGAGGCCTAGGCCAGGCCGCCGTCGACGGCGCGCAGCGCCGGCTGCTCCTGGCGTTCCAGCCAGGCCGGCAGGTGGTTCACGAAGTCGGCCAGGGCGCGGCGATACAGCGCCAGCGACGAGATCGACACCCACTCGTGCGGGCCGTGATGGCCGCCGCCCACGGGGCCGAACTCGACCGCGGGAATGCCGGCCTCCAGGAAGGAGATCGCGTCGGAGGCGCCGTCGCGGCCGATCGACAGCGCGTCGCCCTCGATCGAGCGCCCGACCGCGTCGCGCAGGGCCAGCACGTACGGGTTATGGCGGGAGACGATGGCCGGCGCGCGCGTGAAGAACTTGATGATCTCGAGGTCCCCGATGGCGCGGATCTGGGTCATGATGTCGCCGGGGTCCTGATTGGGCAGGAAGCGGATGTCGACGTCGATCGTGCAGACGTCGGGGACCTTGTTGAACGCATCGCCGCCGATGATGCGCGCGAGGTTGATCGACGGGCGGTCGAAGAGGTCGGAGGACTCGCGGCTGAAGGGCAGCGTCTCGATGCGCCTATAGGCGTCGTGCGCCTTGAGGATCGCGTTGTCGCCCAGCCACGGGGTCGAGCCGTGGGCGGCCGTGCCGGAGATCTGCAGGCGCACCGCGAGCACGCCCTTGGCCTGGATGCCGATGTGCAGGTCGGTGGGCTCGCCGGTGAGCGCGAAGTCGGCGGTGAGCCCTTCCTTGACGAGGACGTCGGTCGAGCGCCGCGAGACGTCCTCGGACTCCTCGTCGGGCACGCAGACGAACCGCACGCGGACCTGGTCCTGCGCGGCGACGTCCTTGAGCGCGCACATCATGGCCGCGAGCGCGCCCTTCATGTCGTAGGCGCCGCGGCCGATGAGCCGGTCGCCCTCGACGCGCGGCGTGAACTGGCCCTCGCGCGCGGGGACGACGTCGAGGTGGCCGTGGAGCACGACCGTCGGGCCGTCGGCCGGCCCGACCTCGGCGAGGATGACCGGCAGGCCGTCGTGGTCGCGGCCGTCGACCTTGAGCTCGCGGGCCTCCAGCCAGCCCTTGACGAAGCCGGCAGCCGCGCGCATACCCTCGCTCGTCGCGGTGTCGTAGGTGATCAGGCGCTCGGCGAGGACGTGCTCGTCCATGGCCAGCCAGGATAGGGACCGCGGCGCGAGCCCGGCGCAACGTGCCCGTCAGGCGAACGATCGTTGGCGTAGGGTCCCCGCCGAATGGCAGAGCGCATCGTCGTCTTCGGCGCCACGGGCTACACGGGCGATCTCACCTCCCGCGCCCTCGTCGATCGTGGAGCGCGGCCCGTGCTGGCCGCCCGCAACGAGGCGCGCGTGCGCGCTCTGGCCGAGGAGCTCGGCGGCCTGGAGTGGGCGGTCGCCGACGTCTCACGGCCGGACTCGGTGCGCGCCCTCGTGCAGCGCGGCGACGTGCTCATCTCCACCGTCGGTCCGTTCGAGCGATGGGGCGAGCCGGCCGTGCAGGCCGCGATCGGCGCCGGCGCGCACTACCTCGACTCCACGGGCGAGGGGAGCTTCATCCGCGCGGTCTTCGAGCGCTTCGGCCCCGGCGCGCAGTCCGCCGGCTGCGGGCTGCTGACGGCCTTCGGCTATGACTGGGTGCCCGGCAACCTCGCGGGCGCGCTCGCGCTGCGCGACGCCGGCCCGGCCGCCACGCGCGTGGAGATCGGCTACTTCAACCCGGGCGCGGGCGCCTCGTCGATGAGCGGCGGCACGCGCGCGAGCGCCGCCGGCGTGATGCTCTCGCCCGGCTTCGCCTGGCACGGCGGGCGGCTGGTGGACGAGCGCCCGGCGCGCCACGGACGCGCGTTCGAGCTGTCTCCCGGCAAGCGGGCGCGCGCGGTCAGCGCGGCGAGCTCCGAGCACTTCTCCCTGCCGCGCGTGCACCCGACCCTGCGCGACGTCGACGTCTACCTGGGCTGGTTCGGCCCCGCGTCCGAGCCGCTGCGCGTGATGTCGGCCGCGATGGCTCCGCTGCTGACGCTGCCGCACGCGCGCGACGGCCTCGACGGCCTCTTCGCGCGCTTCGTCAAGGGCTCCACCGGCGGCCCCGACGCCGCGGCGCGCGCGACCAGCCGCTCGCTCGTGCTGGCCGAGGCCTACGACGCCTCCGGGACGCGGCTGGCCGACGTCCGCCTGGAGGGCGTCAACGGCTACGACCTCACCGCGGGCTTCCTCGCCTGGGGCGCCCAGACCGCCGCCGCGGGCGGGCTGCAGGGCACCGGCGCGCTGGGGCCGGTCGACGGCTTCGGGCTCGACGCGCTGGAAGCCGGGTGCGCGGAGATCGGGATCGCTCGGGTGTCGTAGGCACGTGCTCGGGTGAGCGCGGAGAGCGAACGACGAGTTCTGCCCGCATAGCGGGCACTTCTCGTCGTTCGTGGAGTCCCGGGCGCGTGACGGCGACCACACGCGGCCGCCTACGCGAATGTCCACCGCGTCATCGTCGCCGCCATCTGCGCCTCGTCCCAGCTCAGCACCGTGCGCGGGCGCAGCACGAACAGCGGCGTCCCCGGGTCGGCCGGATCCATCCGCCAGTCGTACTTGGCCTCGTACGCCTCGACGAACCCGTCCGGCGCCGCCCCGAGCGGCTCCACGACGCCCTCGACGACCGCCACGTGCTCACCCTCGAGGTGGACCGTCGCCCGGGGATCCACGCGCAGGTGGCGCGCGCTCACCGACTCGGGCGACGTCGAGAAGACCAGCGCGCCGTCCATCCACAGCGCCCACACCGGCTTGACGTGCGGGGGCCCGTCGGCGCGCGCCGTGCAGAGCCAGTAGTTGCGGGCGTCGTCCAGCCAGCCGGCGACGGTGGCCCACGGGAGCGCGTCGCCCGGCTCGCCCGTGCGCGCCTCGGTGCCGTAGCCGGCGGCCAGCGCCGGCCACGACGGCGTGGGCTCGGTCGCGCTCAGCGCGCCTCCGCGCGCTCCTTGAGCCCTTCGGCCGCGCCGTCGAGCAGGAAGTCGCGCACCTTGCCCTCGGCGGGGCCGCGCAGGAGCAGCCCGAGCATGCGGCCGGGGTCGACCTCGAGGCCGTAGGTGGCGCGCGTGCGCCCCGATCCAAGGTCTTCCAGGCGCCACCAACCGTGCACCGCCTTGACGTCGCCGCGCTCCTGGTCCCACGTGATGCGCGTCGGCGGCTCATAGGCGTAGCGCAGCCGCGAGTGGATCGTGCGCACCTTGGCGTCGGACACGGTGTCGACGCTGGTCGCGCGCCGGTCGCCGTCGCGCTCGCGCACCTCGACGTCCTGGAGCGAATGCTGCCACTCGGACGCGTGCTCGAGGTCTGCTGCGACCTCGAAGACGCGCTGGATCGGCGCGTCGATCTCGACCGTCCTCTCCCCGCGGATCGTGCCCATGGCGGGGCAGCCTACTTCGCGGCCCGTCAGGTCACGACGGGGTCCACGAGGGTGAACTCGCGCCCGTCGACCAGCCCGCGGTTGGTCAGCCGCAGCGCCGGGATGACGCCCAGCGACAGGAACGAGACCATCATGAACGGGTACTCCAGCGGGCAGCCGAGCGCCTTGTAGGCGGCGTCGAGCGCGCGCACCTCGTCGGCGACCTCCGCCACCGAGCGATCCGACATCAGGCCCGCGATGGGCAGGCGCACCTCGCCGATGACCTCGCCCCCGTCGACGGCGACCATCCCGCCCCCGGTCTCGCGCAGGCGCGCGACCGCCGCGAGCATGTCGTCGTCGTCCATGCCGACCACGAGCAGGTTGTGGTTGTCGTGGGCCACCGTGCCGGCCACCGCGCCGCGCTGCAGCCCGAGGCCCTGCACGAAGCCGACGCCGATCGTGCCCGGGCCGCCGTGGCGCTCGATGCTCGCGGCCTTGGCGAGGTCGAGCGCCGCGTCGGCCGGCACCGCGCCGTCGACGACCGGCGCCTCGACGATCCGGTGCTCGGTGGCCAGCTCGCCCGGGACCATCCCGATGGCGCGCACGCGAGCGATCTCGCCGCTCGCCGCGATGCGCAGGTCCTCGACCGTGGGCGTCCGGGCGATCCGCACCGTGTCCCGCGCGCGCGCCGGATACTCGTAGGCCGGCGACTCGCCGCGGATCGCCTCGCCGTCGGCCAGCACCATGTGCGGGCGCATCTGCGCGAGGTCCTCGACGAGCAGGATGTCCGCGCAGCGCCCGGGCGCGATCGAGCCGATGTCGTGGCGGCGGCCCATGTACTCGGCCGCGTTGACCGTCGCCATCTGGATCGCCATCAGCGGGTCGATGCCCGCTGCGATCGCGGTGCGCACGGCATGGTTGAGGTGGCCGACGGTGACGAGCGTCTCGGGGTGCATGTCGTCGGTGACGAGCAGCGCATGGCGCGAGTCGACGCCGTCCTCGAGCAGCACCGGGGCGAGCTTCTCGACGTCGTGCCACGCCGAGCCCTCGCGCAGCTGCACCCACATCCCCGCGCGCAGCTTGGCCAGCGCGTCGCTGCGCAGCACCGTCTCGTGGTCGCAGTCGACGCCCGCCGCCGCGTAGGCGTGCAGCCGATGGTCGTCCCAGCCGTGCAGGCTCCAGTGCCCGGTCACCGGCAGTCCGGCGTCGAGCATCGCGCCGATCATCGCGTGGGTCGCGGGGTCGGACTCGATGACGCCCGGCATGTTCATCATCTCGCCCAGGCCGCCGACGCCCTCCCAGCCCAGCGCCTCGCGGATGTCGTCGGGGGCGATGACCGCGCCGGCGTCCTCGAAGCCGGGCAGGGCGGGCACGCACGACGGGACGGCGAGCAGCACCTTCAGCTGGAGCACGCTGCCCTCCTCGAGCATCCAGCGGATGCCCTCGAGGCCGAGCACGTTGGCGATCTCGTGGTTGTCGATGAGCACGGTGGTGGTGCCGTGCGGCAGGACGGCCTCGGCGAAGCGCCCGACGGTGACCATCGCCGACTCCACGTGCATGTGGGTGTCGACCAGCCCGGGCACCAGGTAGGCGCCGTCGGCGTCGAGGACCCGCGTCTGCGGCCCGCGCGTGTGGCCGGCGTCGCCGAACATCGCGATGCGCCCGCTCTTCACGGCGACGTCCACGCCGTCGAGGACCTCGCGCGTGTGGACGTTGACCAGTCGCCCGCCGGTGATGACGAGATCGGCGGGCTCGCGGCCCATGCAGACGTCTGACAGCGTGCGGGTGAGGCTCGACAGCGAGGGGCGACCGTGGACCATGCGCGGCAGCTTCTCAGGCGCCGGGGTCGCGCGCGTACGCGAGGTCGCGGGCGGCGGCAGCGCTGGCGTGCGCTCCCATCGCCTCCAGGCGCTGCGCCGTCTGCGCGACCAGGTCCCGTGGAGCGGCGTCGCCGAGACGGGCGAGCAGGTCGGTCATCAGGCGCGCCGCGACGTAGCGCTCGCCGCGGTCGGCCAGCGCGGCAGTGGCCGCACCGCCGACCTCGAGGGCCCGCGCGTGGTCTCCGTCGGCAGCCAGGCGCATCGCGCCGGCCCAGTCCGCGACGAAGCCCAGCGCCGGCGCGCACCTCGAGCCGGCCAGCGCGCGCGTCTGACCCGCGAGCTCGGCGGCGCGCTCCCACTCGCCCTCCAGCGCTCGCACCTGGAGCTCGGTGCGCAGGATGTCGACGGCGTTCCCGGCGCCGTGCCTGACCTCGACGTGGCCGAGGCGCGCGACCGTCGCCTGCAGTCCGGCGAGCGCGCGCGTCACCTCGACGATCCACGGTCCCCAGCGCACCAGCGGGCGATCCGGCGGCGCTACGCGGTCGAAGAGCTCGAGCGCTGCGTCCGCGGCCGCTCGGCGGCCGCTCTCGTGCAGCACGACGGCGCGCGCCGCCAGCGCCACCAGGGCGTTGGCGCAGATGTGCTCGCGCTCCTCGGCGATCAGCTCTTCGACGCCGTCGGTGGCGTCGAGCAGCGCGGCGAAGTTCCCGCCGGGGATGAGCGCGAGCGCCTGAGAGGCGACCGCGTGCAGGGCGCGGTGCGCGCTCATCCCGGGCGCCTGGCGCGCCGCCTCCGCCGCGAGCTCCCGGGCGCGATCGAAGCGGCCCGCGCGGACGAAGCAGATGACGGCCATGTTCAGGCTCTCATGCGCCTCGAAGCGATCGACGAGCGTGGTCGCCGCGTGCAGGTGGCGCTCGCCGAGGGCCACGGCCTCGCAGTCGCCCTGGCTGAAGGCGATCCAGGTCAGGGCCTCGAGCGCGATCGAGACCAGCAGCGAGGAGCCGATCGCCGCGGCGATCTCGGCGGCGCGCTCCGCGTCGCGCTTGGCGCGCGGGAGGTCCTCGGCGATGGGATCGCGCCAGCGCCACGTGCCCCACGCGCGGCCGATGAGCAGGGCGGCGGTCGCGAAATCGACGCCGTCCTCCCCCGCCTCGGCCAGGCCGCGGTCGACGAGGTCGTCGGCGTGCGCCTTCCACTCCGTGCCGATGAACGAGCCCGGATAGCGGCTGCACAGCAGGGTGGCGTAGCCGCGCAGGCGCGCCGTCGCCTCGGGGTCGCCGAGCGTGCGCGCGAGCTCGATCGCCTCGAGATAGGCGTCGAGCGCCTGATTGCCGTGCACGGCGGCGTGGTGGCTGCTCGCACGCAGCTCGAAGGCCGCGAGGCGCTCGGCGGGCGCCGTCGGCGAGCGCCAGCGCGCGGTCGGCGAAGCGCAGGGCCTGGGCCAGTGAGAGGCGCCGGCGGGCGGCTTCGCCGGCCTCGACGAGGGCGCGAACGGCGGCGGCGCGCAGCGCGTCGTGCTCCGGCGCGCCCTCGGGCCACGCCAGCGCCGCGTCGGCGGTCCCGGCCGCGGCCTCGTAGTGGTGGGCGAGCACGTCGAGGTACTCGTCGCGGCGGTCGCCGGCCAGCCCCTCGACCCAGGCGGCGACCGCGGCGTGCACCCGGCAGCGCGCACCGCGCGGGATCGAGCGGTAGGCGACCTCGCGCGTGAGCCCGTGCACGAAGGCGCAGCTCGCGCTCGCCGGGCAGCGACGACGTCGCGCGCGCCACGATGAAGCCCCGCCGCTCGAGCGAGCGCAGGATCGGCGCCAGCGGCTCCTGCCTCCACCTCGGCTCCAGGGCGCTGGGCCAGAACCTGCGACCCACGACCGCGGCGTGCTGGAGCACGTCCTGCTCGGCCTCGGGCAGCGCATCGATCCGCGCGGCGAGCAGCGCCCGCACGGTGGCCGGGATCTCGGGCTCCGCGCCGCCGTCGTGCTCGAGGTGGCGGACGATCTCCTCGGCGTAGAACGGGTTGCCCTCGGCGACCTCGACCACCCGCTCGGCCAGGCGCGTCGGCGCCGCGGGAGCATGTCCGCGACGAGGTCGCGCGCGGCCTGCGCGTCGAGCGGCGCCAGCGCGACCTGCCACGTCCCGGGACGCTGACCCCAGCTCGCCCGCGCCTGCGCCAGCTCGGGCCGCGCGGTGGCCACCACCAGCAGCGGCCCGTCCGAGCGCGCGAGGATCGCCTCGACCATGTCGAGCAGCGCCGGCTCGGCCCAGTGGAGGTCCTCGATCGCGACGACGGTCGGCGTGCGGGCGGCGAGCGCGCTGAGGAACCGCGGCCAGGCGAGGCCGATCTCCTCCGCGACCGACTCCGGCGTCGCGTCGCGCAGCGTGCTGCCGGGCAGCGTCAGCCCCGCGCTGGCCGCCAGCGCCGACGCGACGCGTTGCGTCTCGGCCGCGTCGATCCCGTCCGGCGCGAGCAGCTCGCGCGACGAGCCCGGTCAGCTTGTCGGCGGCCGTGGCGACGCTGTCGTCGAGCAGGACACCGGCGGCGTCCCACAGGATCTCGCGCAACGCCCAGTAGGCGACGCCCTCCCCGTAGGCCAGGCAGCGCCCGCGGTGCACGGCGCAGCCGGTCTCGACGCGCCACCCGTGACGACAGCTCCTCGAGCAGCCGGCTCTTGCCGATCCCGGCCTCGCCGACGATGGTGACCAGGTGCGGGCGGCGCTCCGACAGCGTGGCGTCGTGCAGCTCGCGCAGCAGCGCCAGCTCGCGGTCGCGGCCGACGAAGCGCGTGGGGCGCGCCAGCGCCGGAGCATCCCCGGTGGCGCGCCAGGCCGACGCGGTCCCGGCGATCGGCTCGAAGCACAGCGCGTCGGCGGTCGCGTCGCGCGTGGCGGCGTCGACCGCGGTGCCGCCGGGCGGAGCGACGCGCTGCAGCGCCACCGCGGCGCTGGTCATGCCCCCGGTGGCGGTGCCCGCCTGCGGGCCGCCGAGCGCGACGATGGCCTCGCCGCTGGCGACCCCGGCGCGGCCCGCGAGTCCCAGCTCGCAGATCCGCAGGCCGGCGCGGACCGCGCGCTCGGCGTCGTCCTCGTGCGCGACCGGCGCGCCGAACACGGCCACGAGCGTGCCCGCGCTCAGCGCGTGTGCGGTGGCGCCGAAGCCCTCGACGACCGCGCACGCGTGGCGCTGCGCCTCGGCCTCGACGGGCCGCAGCTCCTCGGGATCGAGCGGCGTCGCGAGCTGGGTCAGCTCGGCGCACAGGACGGTCACGAGCCTTCGCTCCTCGCGCGACGGCGCCGCGCGCGAGCGGCGCTTCGGTGCCGGGTGCGAGGGTCGGATCGAGCAGGCGGCGATGCAGCGCCTGCACGTCGGCGCCCGGGGCCGTGCCCAGCTCGTCGCGCAGCAGCACGCGCAGGTCGTCGTAGGCGCGTAGCGCCTCGGCCACGTTGCCGCGCCCGGCCAGCGCCGCCATGAGCAGCCGGTGGCCGCTCTCGCGAAACGGCGCGGCCTCGATCGCCTCGCGCGCGGCGCGCTCGGCGTCGGCGAGCCGATTGCCGCCGAGCGCGACGCCGGCGGCCGCCATCGCCTCCAGCGCGCGCAGCCGCAGCTCGGCGACCTCGCGGCGGCGATCCTGCGCCCACGGCGCCTCGTCGCCGGCCAGGAAGCCGCCGCCGGCGATCTCCACACACGCTGCGGCGGCGCTCCACGCGCGCTCCGGGTCGCCGGCCGCGAGCGCCGCATCGGCGCGCTCGGCGGCGTCCACCGCGGCCTCGAGGTCGACCCACGCCCCTGAGGGCAGTACGAGCTCGAGCTCACGGCGCCCGCGCAGGACGTCGGCGCCGACGGTGCGCCGCACGCGCGAGAGCAGGGCGCTGAGCGCCTCGCCCGGATCGGCGGGCAGGCTCTGCGGCCACAGCAGCTCGATCAGCTCGTCGCGCCCGACCGCGCGGCGGCGGTTGACGACGAGATAGGCGAAGGCCAGGCGCCCCTGGCGCCCGGGCAGGACCGCATGCGCGGCCCGACAGCTCGACGCCGAGCGGGCCGCAGAGCCGGACCGTCGTGGCGTCATCCGCCCCCATGGGCCGAGCATCGCAGGGTTTGTGCAGGGTTTCAGCAGGGTTCTGCGCGCAGGCTTGCGAGCACAACCACAACGGAGGTGATCGCAATGCCCACCTACGCGAAGGACGTCCTCGTCGACACCGACTGGGTGCAGCAGCACCTCGACGATCCATCGATCCGGATCGTCGAGGTCGACGAGAACCCGGCGCTCTACGCCGAGGCCCACATCCCCGGCGCGATCGGGTTCGACTGGAAGAAGGACCTGCAGGACCAGGTCAAGCGCGACTTCCTGGGCCCGCAGGACTTCGGCGCGCTCTTCGGATCGCGCGGGATCTCCAACGACCACACGATCGTGCTCTACGGCGATCGCAACAACTGGTTCGCCGCCTACACCTACTGGTACCTGAAGTACTACGGCCACGACAAGGTCAAGCTGGTCAACGGCCCGCGCGAGAAGTGGATCGCCGAAGGCCGCCCGACCACGAGCGACGTCCCCGCCTACGAGCCGGCGACCTTCAGCGCCCAGGCCGGCGACGACACGATCCGCGCGTACCGCCACGAGGTCCTCGCCGCCCTCAACAACGGCAAGCGCCTGGTCGACGTCCGCTCGCCGCAGGAGTTCAGCGGCGAGCTCATCGCGATGGCCGGCTATGAGCAGGAGGGCGCCCAGCGCGCCGGACACATCCCCGGCGCCAAGTCCGTGCCGTGGGCGCAGGCGGTGACCGAGGACGGCACCTTCAAGACCGCCGACGACCTGCGCGACCTCTACACGACCAAGGGGGTGCTCTCGGACGAGCCGATCATCGCCTACTGCCGCATCGGCGAGCGCTCGGCGCACACGTGGTTCGTGCTGCACGAGCTGCTCGGCCACGACGACGTCAAGAACTACGACGGCTCGTGGACGGAGTGGGGCAACCTCGTGAACGTCCCGATCGAGAAGGACGTGTAGCAGCCGGGCTGTCTAGGTACCGACGATCGCGTCGATGGTGAGCGCGCCGCGCGCGCGGGCCACGGAGACGCGGTGATGGCCGTCGCGGATCGCGTACCCGTCGCCCACCGCGACGACCGAGATCGGCGGCAGCGCCGCGCCGCGCTGCTCGGCCATCCAGATGCTCTGCCAGCGCGTGCGGACCGGCGGCGCGGGTCGGAAGTCGCGATCGAACTGGGCCACCCGGTTCGGCTCGAGGGTCGCGGTGATGGCATCCAGCGAGATCTCGCGCAGCCCGAGACCGGCGCCGGCGGGAGTCCGACGCAGCGCGCGCTCGTCGTGAACGGCGAGCCGCGCGCAGTCGCCGCGGCCCCGCAGGCGCCGCGCCAGCGAGGCGCGCCGGCGCGCTCGCGCGGCCGCGCTGAACGCCTTCTCGGCCTCGATCTCGCTCCAGGAGCTCATGCCTCCCAGGCTCGCGCCACTGGCGTTCCGGCTCGATACGGCGTACCGGTGAGCTGGTGGCCGGGATCCACGCCCCGCGGCGTGCGGGTGACCGCCCCTCTACGCAGAACTACCCATGCCCGCGCACCCGCGGATTTGGGTGTTTCTCGGGAAGCGCAGCCACTTTCCGGCGTCTACCGTCGTAAGACAGCGAGACAGGAGAACGAATCGATGAGCAATGGGGGCGCAGTGGTGATCGGCGCCGGGCCCGCGGGCCTGGCCTCGGCGGCGGAGCTGCGACGCAGAGGAGTGCCCGCCGTGGTGCTCGAGCGCGCCGACGGCGTCGCGGCCTCGTGGCGCGGGCGCTATGACCGCCTGCGCCTGAACTCGAGCCGCTGGTTCTCCAAGCTCCCAGGTGGGCGCTACGCGCCGGGTACGGGGATCTTCCCGTCGCGCGACGAGGTCGTCCGCTACCTGGAGGACTACGCGAGCGACAACGCCCTCGACGTGCGCATGAACACCGAGGTGCAGCGCATCGATCCCGACGGCACGGGCTGGGTCGTGCGGACGTCGGGCGCCGACGTCACGGCCGAGCAGGTCGTCGTCGCGGCCGGCTACGAGCACACCCCGTTCGTGCCGGACTGGCCCGGGCGCGAGCGCTTCCGCGGGTCGTTGCTGCACGCCGCCGAGTACCGCAACCCCGAGCCCTACCGCGACCGCGACGTCCTCGTGGTCGGCCCGGGCTGCTCGGGCATGGAGATCGCCTACGACCTGGCCGAGGGCGGAGCGCGGAGGGTCAGGCTCGCGGTGCGCACCCCGCCGAACATGCTCGTGCGCTCGCCGATGGGGCCCGCCTTCGCGCTCGTGCTCTCGCGCCTGCGACCGCAGCGGGCGGACCGGATCGTCAACTTCGTCCGCTCCAAGGAGATCGGCGACCTGACCGAGTACGGCCTGCCCGTGCCCGAGGAGGGGACGTTCAGCCGCTTGCGCCGCCTCGGCGTGGCGCCGGCGATCATCGACAAGCCGGTCGTCCAGGCGATCAGGGACAGGCGGATCGAGATCGTCGCCGGCGTCGAGTCGCTCGACGAGACCGGCGTCGGCCTGGCCGGCGGCGCGCGCATCGAGCCCGACGTGGTGATCGCCGCGACCGGCTACCGCCGCGGCCTCGAGCCGATGGTCGGGCACCTCGGCGTCCTCGACGACGAGGGCGTGCCGCGCGCGTTCGCGGCCGAGGCGGCCGCGCCCGGCCTGCGCTTCGTCGGCTACGTGCACCTGCCCGCGCAGCTGCGCTACGCCGGGCGCGAGGCCACGCGGGCGGCGAGCGCGATCGCCGGGGAGATGCACAGCCAGATGCACGGCTCGCCGGCCGTTCCCGCGATCGCCACATGAGTCCGACGAACATCGAGCTCCTCGCTCAGGCCTTTGCCGGCTGGGGCAAGGACCAGCCCGCGAACATGCGCGAGCTTCTGCACCCCGATTGCGTGCTCGAGGTGCCCGATTCGGTCCCTTACGGCGGAACGTTCCGCGGCGCGGACGCGGCGATCGCCTGGTTCACGCGCGAGCTGTGGCGCTGGTTCGACGAGTTCACCTCCACGCCAGAGGGCTTCATCGACGGCGGTGAGCAGATCGTCCTGCCGGTGCACGTCCAGGCGCGCGCCAAGAACGGCGCGACCATGGATGTGCACAACGTGTGGATCTATGAGTTCAGCGCGGGGAGGCTGGTGAAGGCGCGGGTCTACGCCGACACCGCGGTCCTCCGCGACACGGTCGCCGGCGTCACGCCCGGCTGAGGCCGGCGCGTCAGGCTCCGGCGATGCTGAGGAAGGCTTCCCAGCGCTTCTTGTCGCGCAGAGCCCGGCGCTGGTGCTCGCTGCCGGACTCGGCCTCCTCGGCGGCCTGCTCGGCCTTGCGCAGGCGCTCCTGAAGGTCGGACGTGTCGAGGGCGTCGGGCGCCAGCGCCTCCTCGACGAGCACGAGCACGCCCTCCGGGCCGACCTGGATGTAGCCCTCGCCCTGGGCGAAGCGCTCGATGTCGGACTCCGAGCGATACAGGCGCAGCTCGGTCGGCTCGAGGATGCCCAGCAGCGGCTGGTGATGGGCCAGCACGCCGATCGAGCCGACGGTCGTGCGCGTCGAGATCATCTCGACCTCGTCGTTGAAGACCTCGCCCTCGGGCGTCAGGACCTCGACCTTGAAGGGCGTGCGGGCCATCAGCCCTCTTCGCCGCCGTTCTCCTCGTCGCCCTGCTGCTCGTCCTGCTCGGCCTCCTCCTGCTCGGGCTCCTCCTGCTCGGGCTCCTCCTGCTTGGGCTGGTCCCTGCTCGCACCGCTCTTGTTCGCGGCCTCGACGACCGCGTCGATCCCGCCCTTCATGAAGAAGGCCGACTCGGGCAGGTCGTCGTGCTTGCCCTCGAGGACCTCGCGGAACGAGCGCACCGTCTCGTCGATCGGCACGTACACGCCCGGCGTGCCCGTGAACTGCTCGGCCACGTGGAACGGCTGGCTGAGGAAGCGCTCGATCTTGCGCGCGCGGGTGACGGTGACCTTGTCCTCGTCGGAGAGCTCGTCGATGCCGAGGATGGCGATGATGTCCTGCAGCTCGCGGTAGCGCTGCAGGGTCTCCTTGACCTCCGTCGCGACGTTGTAGTGCTCCTCGCCGACGATGTCGGGCTTGAGGATCGTCGAGGTCGAGTCCAGCGGGTCGACCGCCGGGTAGATGCCCTTCTCGGAGATCGAGCGCGACAGCGTCGTGGTGGCGTTCAGGTGCGCGAAGACCGAGGCCGGCGCGGGGTCGGTGAGGTCGTCGGCCGGGACGTAGATGGCCTGCACCGAGGTCACCGAGCCCTCGCGCGTGGAGGTGATGCGCTCCTGCAGCTGGCCCATCTCGGTCTCCAGCGTCGGCTGGTAGCCGACCTGCGAGGGCATGCGCCCCAGCAGCGCGGAGACCTCGGAGCCGGCCTGCACGAAGCGGAAGATGTTGTCGATGAAGAGCAGCACGTCCTGGCCCTGCTCGCGGAAGTACTCCGCCATGGTCAGGCCGGAGAGCGCGACGCGCATGCGCGCGCCGGGCGGCTCGTTCATCTGACCGAAGACGAGCATCGTCTTGTCGATGACGCCCGACTCCTTCATCTCCAGCCAGAGGTCGTTGCCCTCGCGCGAGCGCTCGCCGACGCCGACGAAGGCCGACAGGCCGCCGTGCTCCTGGGCGAGGTTGTTGATGAGCTCCTGGATGATCACCGTCTTGCCGACTCCGGCGCCGCCGAAGAGGCCGACCTTGCCGCCCTTGGCGTAGGGCGCGAGCAGGTCGACGACCTTGATGCCCGTCTCGAACATCTCGGTCGTCGGCGTCAGGTCGGTGACGTCGGGCGCGTCGCGGTGGATCGGCCAGCGCTCGGTGACCTCGATCTCCTCGCCGTGGTCGATCGTCTCGCCGAGCAGGTTGAAGATCCGCCCCAGCGTCACCTCGCCCACGGGCACGGTGATCGGGCCGCCGGTGTCGACGACCTCGACGCCGCGCGCCAGGCCGTCGGTCGTGTCCATGGCGACCGCGCGCACGCGGTCGTCGCCGAGGTGCTGCTGCACCTCGCACACGAGGATGCCCGCGTCACCGCGGTCGATCGTGATCGCGCTGTTGATCTCGGGCAGCTCGTCGGGGAAGACGGCCTCGATGACGACGCCCTGGATCTCCTCGATGCGCCCGGTGTTCTGCTTGGTCTCGGTCTCAGTGGTCTCAGTGGCAGCCATAGGTCTCCGTTTCACACCAGCGCTTCAGCGCCGGCGACAACTTCCATGATCTCTTGGGTGATCTCAGCCTGGCGCGCGCGGTTCATCTCGAGGGTGAGGTCCTCGATCACCTCGGCGGCGTTCTCCGAGGCGTTGCGCATCGCGGTCATGCGGGCGCCCAGCTCGGACGCGGTCGATTCCAGCAGCGCGCGGTAGAGCGAGATCTCGACGTAGTCGGGGATGAGCCGCTCGAGGATCTCCTCGGGGCCCGGCTCGTACTCGACCAGCGCGTGGTGCCCGGTCCCCTCCTCGTCGGAGTCCTCGTCGTCGGAGGTCTCGAGGATCGTCGCCTCCTGCAGCGGCAGCAGCGTCTCGCGGCGCACCTCCTGGACGAGGGGCGAGACGTAGCCGTTGTAGAGGATGTCGACGCGGTCGACCTTGCCGTCGACGTAGGCGGCCATCAGGTCCTCGGCGATCTCGCGCGCGTCGGAGTAGGACGGGCGCTCGGTGAAGCCGACATAGGCGCCCGCCACCTCGCGCTTGCGGAAGGCCAGCGACGAGACGCCGCGGCGCCCCGAGGCGTAGAAGACGACGTCGCGCCCGTCGCTCTCGTAGTCCGCGGCGGCGCGGGTGCCCGCGCGCAGGATCTGCGAGTTGAAGGCTCCGGCGAGGCCGCGATCGGCGGTCACGAGCAGGACGGCGATCGTCTGCTCGTTCTCGTGCTGCTGGAGGATCGGCAGGCTGCCGACCTCGCCGCCCGCGGCCTCGGCCGCCTGGCGCGTCATGCGGCGGATCGCTCCGGCGTACGGGCGCAGGTGGGCGATGCGCTGCTCGGCGCGGCGCAGGCGCGCCGCGGCCACCATCTCCATCGCCCGCGTGATCTTGCGGATGTTCTTGACCGAGTCGATCCGGTTCTTGACGTCGCGCTGTGAGGGCATGGGCTAGGCGGGCGCCGCCGCTTCCTCCTCCTGCTCGGCGGAGGCCTCCTCGTCGCCCTCGTCGCCATCGGCGGAGGAGCGGATGCCCTCCTGCTCGCGGGTCGTCTCGCCGACCTCGCGCTCGTCGAGCGGCTGGCCCTCCTCGTCGAGGTCGTAGCCGAAGTCGTCGGCGAAGTCCGCGACCGCCTTGCGCGCGCCCTCCTGGGTCTCGTCGCTCCAGTCGCCCTCGCGGATCTTGGCCAGCAGGTCGTCGTGCTCGGAGTGCATGCGCGAGGTCAGGCCGTCGAGGAACTCGGGGACCCGCTCGACCGTGATGCGGTCCAGGAAGCCGTTCGTGGCCGCGAAGACCTCGACGACCTGGTCCTCGACGGGCCGCGGCGCGCGCTCCTTCTGGTTCAGCGTGGAGACCAGGCGCTCGCCGCGGGCCAGCGTGCGCTGGGTCTCGACGTCGAGGTCGGAGCCGAACTGCGCGAAGGCCTCCAGGTCGCGGTACTGGGAGAGCTCGAGCTTCAGGCGCCCGGCGACCTTCTTCATCGGCGCGATCTGCGCGTTGCCGCCCACGCGCGACACCGAGATGCCGACGTTGATGGCCGGGCGCACGCCCGAGAAGAAGAGCTTGGCCTCGAGGAAGATCTGGCCGTCGGTGATCGAGATGACGTTGGTCGGGATGTAGGCCGAGACGTCGCCGGCCTGGGTCTCGATGATCGGCAGCGCGGTCAGCGAGCCGCCGCCCTCGTCGTCGGAGAGCTTGCACGCGCGCTCGAGCAGCCGTGAGTGCAGGTAGAAGACGTCGCCCGGGTAGGCCTCGCGGCCCGGCGGGCGGCGCAGCAGCAGCGACATCTGCCGGTAGGCGTAGGCGTGCTTGGTGAGGTCGTCGTAGATCGTCAGCGCGTGCTGGCCCTTGTAGGTGAAGTACTCCGCCATGGCGCAGCCCGCGTAAGGGGCCATGTACTTGATCGGCGCGGCCTCGTCGGCCGGCGCGGCGACGATGATCGTGTTCTCCAGCGCGCCGTTCTCCGCGAGCGTCTCGGCGATGCCGACGACCGTCGCCATGCGCTGCCCGATGGCCACGTAGACGCAGACGAGGTCCTTGTCCTTGTTGTTGATGATCGTGTCGATCGCGATGGCCGTCTTGCCCGTCTGGCGGTCGCCGATGATCAGCTCGCGCTGGCCGCGGCCGATGGGGATCATCGAGTCGATCGCCTTCAGGCCGGTCTGCATCGGCTCGGTGACCGGCTGGCGCTGCACCACGCCCGGGGCCTTGATCTCGGCCGGGCGCGTCTCGCTGGACTCGACCTCGCCCTTGCCGTCGAGCGGGCGGCCGAGCGGGTCGACGATCCGCCCGAGCAGGCCCTCGCCCACGGGGATGTCGAGCAGGTGGTCGGTGCGCTTGACCGTGTCGCCCTCGACGACCTTCTCCCAGTCACCGAAGAGCACGACGCCGACGTTGTCGGACTCGAGGTTCAGCGCCAGGCCGGTGACGCCATGGGGAAGCTCGAGCATCTCGAGCGACCGGCAGTTCTCCAGGCCGTGGACGCGCGCGATGCCGTCGGCCACCGAGAGGACGGTGCCCACCTCGGTCAGCTCGGCCGAGCCGGCGTCGAGGCCCTCGATGCGGCTCTTGAGGATGCTGGTGATCTCGTCAGGCTTGATCTTCATTGCGAAAGGAGCTCCAGTTCGCTCTCCGGCCGCCGTGGGCGGCCTTGCGGGCGGCGGTTAGGTAGTCACGACCTGCTTGCGAAGGTTGTCGAGTCGGGTGCGGATGGACGCGTCGATGATGGAGTTCCCGACGCGCACGACGATGCCACCCAGGATCTCGGGGTCGACGTTGCTCGTCAGCTCCACGGTACGCCCCGTCTGGCGGCCGATCTCGTCGCCGACGCGCTCGGCCACCGACGGGTCGAGCTCCACGGCGCTCGTGATCTGGACCGCGAGGAGCTGATTGGCCTCGCGCCACAGGCGGTCGTACTCGCGGCGCACGCGGAAGATGACCGGCATGCGGTGGTTCTCCAGCAGCAGCGACAGGAAGTTCAGGAAGCTCTCGTCGGCCTCGGTGACCGTCTGGCGCAGGCCCTCCTGTTTCTCGTCGGTGGAGAAGTAGGGCGAGAAGAAGAACATCTGCAACTCGTGCGATCCGTCCAGCGCCTCGGCGAACTCCGCGAGCTGGTCGCGCACGACATCGAGGTTGTCGTGCTCGGTGGCCACCTCGAAGAGCGACCGCGCGTAGACCTGGGCGATCTCCTCCATGCCTTAGTTCCTGTGCTCCCCGCCGAGTGAGCTGAAGTCGAGCTCGCCGAGGGCCTCCTCGACCAGCCGCTTCTGATCGTCGTCGGTCAGCGTCTTGCGGGTCACCTTCTCGGTGGCCAGGATCGTCAGGTCGGCGACCTCGGTGCGGATCTCCTGGATCGCGCGCCGCGTCTCGGCCTCGATGTCGCGGCGCGTCTGCTCCAGAAGCTCCTCGCGCTTGGCCCTGGCCTCCTCGACGGACTCGCGCTCGACGACCTCGCCCGCCTTGCGCGCGCGGGCGATGATCTCCTCCGACTGAGTGCGCGCCTCGCGCAGCCGCGCGCGGTACTCCTCGAGCAGTTCCGCGGCCTCCCTGCGCGCACGCTCGGCCGTGTCGATCGACTCCTCGATCATGTGCTGGCGCTTCTCGAGGGCCTCGGTGATGGCCGGCCACGCGTACTTGCGCAGCACGAAGAGCGCCACCAGGAAGGCGAGGAACGTCCAGATCATCAGCCCCACATCGGGACTGACGAGGAAGTTGCTCGACTCCTCCTCTGCGGCCTGGGCCAGCGGCGTGACGATCGCGAGCATGGGGCTCCTAGCCGAGGAAGAAGGCGATCAGGCCGAAGATGAACGCGTAGAACACGATCGCCTCGGTCAGGGCGAAGCCCAGCCACTGGATCGAGGTGATCTCGTCGCGCATCTCGGGCTGGCGGGTCACCGACTCGATGACCTTGCCGAAGATGAAGCCGACGCCGATGCCGGGGCCGATGGTGCCCAGGCCGGCGCCGATACCAAGGGCGATGGCCTTGCCGGCCTTGCGGCCGTACTCCTGCGGATCGGCTGCCTGGGCGATCTGCGTGATGACGGACAGGTCCACTGCGATTGCTCCTTTAGTGCTCCTCGGAGACGGCGCCGCCGAGGTAGATCGCGGTCAGGGTGGCGAAGATGAAGGCCTGCAGCGTGGCGACCAGGCCCACCTCGAAGAGGAAGAAGGCCACGGCCATCACGCCGGTGATGAGCCCGAGAACGACCGAGCCGAAGATGGCGAGGTTGAGCAGCACGACCAGCCCGCCGCCCATGAACAGGATGAGCAGGTGGCCGGCCAGGATGTTGGCGAAGAGACGGACACTCAGGCTGACGAGGCGGACGAAGTGCGAGATGACCTCGATGAAGAAGATCGGGATGCGCGCCGGACCCTCGACGCCGGCGGGGATCCAGCCCTTCAGGTAGCCCACGAAGCCCTTGGCGCGGATGCCCTCGACGTGGTAGCTGAGCCACACCATCAGGGTGAGGACGAGCGGCACCGAGAGGTTGGCCGTCGCCGCGTAGAGCGCGAGGCTCGGCACCTGCACCCCGAAGATGTCCACCTTGTGCTCGGTGTTCGTCGGCAGCGGCAGGTAGCCGATGATGTTCGAGAACCAGATGAACAGGAAGATGGTCGCGATGAACGGGAACCACTTCGCCGCCATCCGGTCGTCCATGTTGCCGCGCGTGATGTTGTCGCGCATGAGGCCGAAGGCGGCCTCGACGGCCGTCTGCAGCTTGTTCGGCCGGTCCCGCATCCGCCGCGCGACGTAGATCATCGTCCAGCACGTCAGCGCGGTCGCGACGAGGACGTAGAAGACGGCCTTGTTGAACTCGATCGGCCCGATCGAGAACCACGGATCGAGCTTGAACTCGTCCTGCGGCCGATAGCTCTCATTGATGTTGAGCGCCATGGCCGTGGCCGGCCCGACCAGGATCAGGGCAAACGGCGTCAGGACGCTGAGGACGCGACGGGCCATCAGGCGGTCTGTTGGGGCTTGTCGAAGGGGCGCATGATCATGGACACGGTGAAGTAGGCCGTGAAAAGGACGATGAAGAGCACCGCGGCGGCCAGACCCGCGTCATTGTCCTCCAGCCCAGCGGCGAAGATCGTAAGGGCTACGAGCCATCCACGTCCGATCATCGACGCGGCCGTGATCCCGACGACCGTCCGCGGGTCCTCAGCGGCTGCCGCCTTGCGGTTGAGCACGATCTGGATCGCGCGTTGCACGAGCCACGCCACCGCCGCCGCCGCATAGCCGAGCATCGGCAGATCGGCCGCCAGGAAGACCGGGAGGGCCAGGACCAGGATCACGATGTCGAGGTAGCGCAGGGCGATCATCAGAGGTCACCGAAGCGGCGTGCGACAACCACGTTCCCAATTACGGCGCCGGTGAACACGCCCGCGATGCCGAGCGGCACAGGAACCCCGACGACGGCCCCCACTCCGAGCCCAATCGCGCCGCAGAGGACGATCGTCGCGACGACGAGGCTTCCGGCCACCGCGCCGCGCATCGTCGGCCGACTCGGGGGGTCGGTCATCGGCATCGCTCTCTGGGGGCTGCGCTTCGGACATAGTCGATGGGCCGCGCACGGGAGTCCTGAACCGCCCGCCGTAGGGCGGGTCCGGAGTTCGGCTCGAGGGGGGTCGGGGGACGTACCCTCCCGGCGGCGGCGCGAAGGCTAGCGGATCGGTCGAGCTTGTAACAACTTTGTGACAGTGCGCTCGATCTCCGACGCTCAGTCGGTCCGAGGGCGAGCGGATCGAGGGCACGCGGGTGTCGTCGCGCTGACATCGCAGCGTGTAGCCGGCGCCTGCCGGGGCAGGCCCTGCGGTCGTGGACTGGCTGTTCGCATACGGCTCGCTGCTGCCCGCCGGGGGCGACCGGCTGCCGGACGGCGCGGTGCCCGCGCACCTGGTCGGATGGCGTCGCTCCTGGGCGGTCGCGATGGACAACAGCATGGACCTGCCCGGCTACAAGCACTACGTTGGCGCCGATGGCGAGCGCCCCGCCGTGATGGTCTGCTACCTCGACATCGCCGAGCGACCCGGCGCCGTGGTCAACGGCCTCGCCCTCGCGGTCGGCAGCGACGAGCTCCCGGCGCTCGACGCCCGCGAGCGCAACTACGAGCGCTGCGAGGTCACCGGCCAGCTCGACGTGGCGCTGGGCGGGCGCGTGTGGGCCTACAGCGGCCGGCGCGCCGGGCGTGCCCGCGCCGAGCGCGGGCGGCGGGAGCGGCGCCTGGCCGTCGCCAGCAGCTACCACGAGCGCGTCATGGCCGGCTTCGACCTCCTCGACGGGCGAGAGCGCTTCGAGGAGCTCACCGAAGCGCCGGACGCCCCGCTGGCCGAGCTGACGGTCGTCCACCAGGCGCCGGTGGCCGAGCCGCGCAGCGCGCGCTGACCGGCGTGCGGCTCATCGACGTCTTCGAGGTGGCGCCGGAGGCCGACGAGGCGTTCGTCGCGGAGTGGGAGAGCGCCCGCGCATCGCTGGCCGGCCAGGATGGGTTGGGGGCGATCGTCCTGTATCGGGCGCTGCGCTCCGACGTCGACTTCCGCTTCGTCGAAGTGGCGCGCGTGGACGCCGCCAAGGACGCGTTCGCGGCGGATCAGAGCCTCTACGAGGTCGTCTACGAGGAGGGCGTGCCCGACGGGACCGAAGGGGTCACGCTCATCAACCCCTTCGAGGTTCCCGCGGACGACGACGAGCGCTTCCTGGCCGGCTGGGAGCGCGCCCGTCACGCGGTCGCCGAGCAACGCGGCTACCTCGGGACGCGCCTGCACCGCAGCGTCGGTGCCACCGACCTGCGCTTCGTCAACCTCGCCCGCTGGTCGAGCCCGCTGATGTTCGCCCGAGCGCTGCAGCAGCCCGAGTTCCGGCGGGCCTCCGCCGACCTCCCCTACGCCGCGCATCCGGCGCTCTACACCGTCGTGCGCGACTGACGTCGCCCCGAACGCGCGCAGGCGCAAGAATGCTCAGCGTGAGGCTGCACCGCGCGCCTGTCGCTCCGGCGACGCCCGCCTACGAGCAGGAGCTCGGCCTGGTGCTGCGCCTGGCCCAGGAGGGCTTCTACTGGCAGGGCGAGGTGGAGGACCTGCTGCTCGCGATCCGCGACGGCGGCGACCTCGCGCAGCTCGCGCGCGCCGGCGGGCCGATCATCAGCCGCTTCGAGGCGATGCGCGTCGAGCTGCACGCCTTCCGTAGCCCGGCCCTGCGCGACGACCTGATCGCGCTGGACGAGATCTTCGCCAACCACGCGATGCTGCTGAACTGCGCGCTCGACCTGCTCGCCGTGAGCTGGCGCTCGGAGCGCCTGCGCGAGGAGCAGGGCCGGCTGGGCGGCGTCGGCCGCCAGGGTGAGCGGCTCGCCGAGCTGACGGGCCGCCTGAAACGACTCGCCGAGCGCGCGTGAGCTCACGCTGGTACCGGGCCGCCGCGGCCGTCGCAGTCGTGCTCGGCCTGCTGCTCGTCGTCGGAGCCTCGTCGCGGCGGTCGCTGGACGGGGGCGCCGCCGCGCCCGCACTGCCCACCTGGCCGCTGCTGTTCGTCGTCGGCGTGGGCCTGGTCATGTCCACGGCGCTCGGCCTCTCGGTCCTCGGGCCGATGATGCAGGTGCGTCCCGGCGGCGGGCGCGGCAGGGTGCGCGCGGGCCCGCTCACGCTCGCGGCCTCGATGCTGGTTCCCGCCGCGATCATCGCCCTGTACGCGACCCCGGGTCCTGGCGGCGGCCGCGTCGCGGTCGGGCCGGCACCCCCGCCCCCCAGCCACAACAAGCTCGCCGGCAAGCCGGGCGAGCGCGGTGCCGACCACACCGCTGCGGTCGCCGCGGTCGCCGCCGGGGTCGCCGCGGGCATCGTCGGCCTCGCGGGCGCCGCCCTCCTGCGCGCGCGCCGGCGCCGGCGCGAGCCCGAGGCCGAGCCGCGCGCCACCGTGGCCGAGGGCGCCCGCGACGCCGCCGCGGCCGCCGCCATCCCGACCGACCCGCGGGCCGCGGTGCTGGCAGCCTATGCCCGCATGGAGGCGGTGCTCGCGAGCGTCGGGCTGGCTCGGCGTCCCAGCGACGCGCCGCGCGAGTACCTCGCGCGACTGGAGGCCGGGCTCGGCGGAGGGCGTGCGCCCGCCGCGCGGCTGACCGAGCTCTTCGAGCGCGCGCGTTTCAGCCCGCACCCGGTGGGCGAGGACCTGCGCCGCGACGCCATCGGCGCCCTCGAGACCCTGCGCGCCGAGCTCGAGGCCCCGGCGTGAACGCGGCCTTCACCGTGCTCGCCGTGCTCGTCGTCGCCGCCGCGGTGCGCGTGCTGAGCGAAACGCTCCCGCCGCTGCGCCGCGCGGGCCCTGGACCGCCAGCGCCGACCGAGGTGACCGGCGACCGCGAGCGCCTGGACCGCGTGGTGAGCAGTGCGACAACCCACGCCGGCGACCTGCACCTGCGCCTGCGCCCGATCCTGCGCGAGATCGCCGCGGACGGGCTGCGCCGCCGCGGCGTCGACCTCGACGCGCAGCCTCAGGCCGCACAGAAGCTGCTGGCGCCGGACACCTGGGAGGTCGTGCGCCCCGACCGCCCGCGCCCCGACGACGCCTTCGCTCGCGGCCTCGCGCCCAAGCGCCTGGACGCTGTGCTGGACGACCTCGAGGCCCTGCTGCGATGACCGAGCAGCCTCACCCCCGCCACGTCGCCGCGCCGGCCGAGGCGATCCTCGACGAGGTCGAGCGCGCCGTCGTGGGCAAGCGCGAGGTCCTCGAGCTGGTGCTGCTCGCGCTGCTGGCCGACGGACACGTCCTGCTCGAGGACGTGCCCGGTGTGGCCAAGACGCTCATCGCACGCTCGTTCGCGGCCGCGACGGGCCTGCGCTTCGGTCGCGTCCAGTTCACGCCCGACCTGCTGCCCTCCGACGTGACGGGCTCGTCGGTCTTCGATCAGCGCGCTTCGAGCTTCGAGTTCCGGCCCGGGCCCGTGTTCTGCAACCTGCTGCTCGGCGACGAGATCAACCGCGCCCCGCCGAAGACGCAGGCCGCGCTGCTGGAGGCGATGGAGGAGCGCCAGGTCACCGCCGACGACGGCACCCACCAGCTCGAGCGCCCCTTCCTGGTGCTCGCGACGCAGAACCCGATCGAGTACGAGGGCACCTACCCGCTGCCCGAGGCCCAGCTCGACCGCTTCCTCGTGCTCCTGCGCGTCGGCTACCCCTCGGCCGAGAACGAATGGCGCATGCTCGACGCGCGCGCCCGCCGCGGGACCGACGCCGTGGCGCTGCACCCCGTCATCGACCGCGACGGGCTGCGGCGCCTGCAGGCCGCCGTCGAGGCCGTCCACGTCGGACCCGCGGTCGGTCGCTACATGGTCGCCCTCGCGACGGCCACGCGCGAGAGCTCGGAGGTCGAGGTCGGCGCCAGCCCGCGCGGCTCGCTGGCGCTGCTGCGCCTGGCCCGCGCGCGGGCCTCGCTGGAGGGGCGCGACTTCGTCGTGCCCGACGACGTCAAGGCCGTCGCCGTGCCGGCGCTGGCGCACCGGCTCGTGCTGCGCCCGGAGCTGTGGGTGCGCCGCGTCGACGCCGCCGACGTGGTGCGGCGGGTCCTCGACGGCGTGCCGGCGCCCCCGGCGACGGAGCCGCAGGACGATGAGCGCGCGGGCCTCGCCGACGCTCGCTAGCTGGGTCGTCCTCGGCGCGGCGGGCGCGCTGGCGGCCGTCGTGCTGGGCGAGCCGGCGCTCGCCGCGCTCGGCGCGCCCTTCGCCGTCGCGGCGGCCGCGGGCATCGCCCTGGCGCGCGACCCGGGCGTGCGCGTGCGCGCCTCCGTGGCCCCGCAGCGGATGCTCGAAGGCGACGAGGCGGTCGTCACCTTCAGCGTCCGCGCCGACGGCGGCGCCGAGTGGCTCGACCTGCGCGCCGTCCTGCCGGTCGGGCTCGTGGCCGAGCCGGACGCCGCCGCGCGCGTGCTGCGCATCGCGCCCGGCGACCACCGATTGGTCGACATGCCCGTGCGCGCCGGGCGTTGGGGGGGCCATCTCGCCGGCGGCGCCCGGGTACGAGCGACCGGACTCGCGGGCGCCGTGTGGTTCACCGGGGCGGCGCCGGCCGCGGCCGACCTCCGCGTGCTGCCGGGCATCGAGCGCATGCGCACGGTGGTGGCGCCGGCCCGCACGCAGGCCGCCGTCGGCCCGCGCCGCTCGGGCGCCCGGGGCGACGGGCTCGAGCTCGCCGAGGTGCGACCGTGGGTCCCCGGAGACCACGTGCGGCGCCTGCACTGGCGCGCGACCGCCCGCCGCGGAGAGCTCTACGTCGCCGAGCGCCACCCCGAGCGCTCGGCCGACGTGCTGATCTTCGTCGACACCTTCGCCGATATCCAGGGCGAACGCGAGGGCGCCCTCACGCTCGCGATCCGCGCCGCTGCGGGGCTGGCCGAGGCCCACCTGCGCGTGCGCGACCGCGTTGGCGTGGTCACCTTCGGCGGCGTGCTGCACTGGCTGGCCCCCGGGGCCGGCATCGCGCACGCGCTGCGGATCGCCGACGCGCTGGCCAGCGCCGAGGTCTTCATGAGCTATGTGGCCCGCGACGTCACCGTCGTCCCGCCCGCCATCCTGCCCTCGCGCGCGCTCGTGTTCGCCATCACGCCGCTGCTCGACGAGCGCGGCGCGCGGGCGCTGGTCGACCTCTGTGCGCGCGGCCATGACGTCGCGGTGATCGAGATCGACGCGCCCGCGCTGCTGGGCAGCGGCAGCGATGCGGTCACGCGTCTGTGGACGCTGCGGCGCGCCGCGATGCGCGCGCGCCTGGCCGAGCTCGGCGCGACGACGGCCACGTGGGACGGCGTCCGTCCTCTCGAAGCGGTGCTCGAGGAGGTGACGGCATCCCGGCGCGCGTCCCGGCTCGCCGTACACGGCTAGCGCTGGCGCTCGCCGCGCTCGTCGTCGCCGGCGCGGTGGCGCTCAGCGCGCTGCTCGCGGCGTCGACCGGCGCCGGCGTCGTGCTCACGGCCGCCGGGCTCGCGCTGCTCGCGGTCCGCCATCCGGCCGCCCTCACCGGCGCGCTCGCGGCGCTGGCGGTCGCCATCGCGGTCGCGCTGGACCAGGGCGCCGCCGCGGCCGCCGCGCCGCTGTGGGGAGCCGGGCTGCTCGCGGCGGGCGCGATGGCGGAGCGTGGCCTCACCCTCCCCGACGACGGCGAGATCGAGGCCGATGCGCTCGTCGCCTGGCTGGCGGGCCTCGGCGCACTGGCCGGCGTCGGCCTGGCCGCCGGCGCGCTCGTGCTGCTCGCCGCGACGACCAGCGCGGGCACGACGGTCGCCGGGCTCGCGGCCGGCGCCGTGCTGGCGGTCGTGCCGGCCGTGCTCGCCCGCCGCCGGACGACAGCGGGCGGTGGCGGTGCGGGTTGATCGCCGCGAGCTCGCGGCGATCTTCCTGGGCGGCGTGATCGGCGCGCTCGCGCGCCTCGGGCTCGTCGAGGCGCTGGCGCCGGCGCCGGGCGAGTGGCCGTGGGCCACGTTCATCGCCAACATCGCCGGCGCGCTCGCCCTGGGGTACTTCACGACGCGGCTGCAGGAGCGCCTGCCGCTGTCGGCCTACCGCCGGCCGTTCCTCGGCACCGGGCTGTGCGGCGCGCTGACCACGTTCTCGACCATGCAGCTCGAGCTGTTGCAGATGCTCGACCACGGGGACGGCGGCCTGGCGGCCGGCTACGCGGCCGCGAGCGTGACGGCGGGCTTCCTCGCGGTGGCGGCCACGACCAACCTCGTGCGCCGGACACGGTTGGCCGCGTGACGGCGCTCGTCGCGATCGGCGTCGGGCTGCTCGGTGGCGCGGGCGCCATCGCGCGCTTCCTGCTCGACGGCGCGGTGGCTTCCCGCGTGGGCAGCGCGTTTCCGTTCGGAACGCTCGCGGTCAACCTCACCGGCGCGATCGCGCTCGGCGTGCTGCATGGCGCCGGGGTCGGCGGCGACGCCCTGCGCCTGGCCGGCACCGGGCTGATCGGCGCCTACACGACATTCAGCACCTGGGAGCTCGAGTCCCACCGCCTCGGGGAGGCCGGGCGCCCGCGCATGGCCGCGGCCAACGTGCTCGTCAGCCTGGCCCTCGGGCTCGGGTGCGTGTGGCTGGGAGACCAGCTGGGAGCGGCGCTGTGACCGACGCCGACGCCCTGAAGCTGACGACCTACTTCGGCGAGCGCGACCGCGCGGGCGAGCGCTTCCTGGCCGATGCGCTCGTCGACCTCTACGCCCGCCACCGGCTGCGCACGAGCCTCGTGATGCGCGGCGTCGAGGGCTTCGGGGTCAAGCATCACCTGCACACCGACCGGCTGCTGACGCTCTCCGAGGACCTGCCGATGGTCTCCATCGCCGTCGACCTTCGCGCGCGCATCGAGGCGGCGCTCGAGGAGGTCGTGGCGCTGTCGGGGGACGGGCTCATCACCCTCGAACGCGCGCGCATGCCCGACGCCGCCGCCGTGGCCGACGTCGACGAGGAGACCAAGCTCACGGTCTACCTCGGGCGCGGCGAGCGCGCCGGCGCGCGGCCAGCGCATATCGCCGTCGTCGACGCGCTGCATCGCCACGGCGTGGCCGGAGCCACCGTCCTGCTCGGCGTCGACGGCACCGTGCGCGGCGAGCGCCGGCGCGCGCGCTTCTTCGCTGCCAACGCGCAGGTGCCGCTGATGGTCGTGGCGATCGGGGCCGGCGAGCGCATCGCGGCGGCGCTGCCCGCGCTGCGCGACCTGCTGGCCGAGCCGCTGGTCACCCTCGAGCGCGTGCGCGTCTGCAAGCGCGACGGCCACCGCCTGGCGGTGCCCGAGGCGGTCGCGGCCACCGACCGGTCGGGGCTGGCGGTGTGGCAGAAGCTGATGGTCTACTGCGGCGAGCAGTCGCGCCACGCGCAGCGACCGCTCTACGCCGAGCTCGTGCGAGAGCTGCGTGGCGCAGGTGCGGCCGGGGCCACGGCGCTGCGCGGCATCTGGGGCTACCACGGCGATCACGCGCCCCACGGCGACAGCTTCTGGCAGCTGCGACGGCGCGTGCCGGTCGTCACGGTGATCGTCGACACGCCCGAGCGCATCGGCCGCTGGTTCGCCGTCGTCGACGCGCTGACCGACGAGACCGGACTGGTCACCAGCGAGCAGGTTCCCGCCCTGCGCGCCACCGGCCCGGGGGTCGCCCGCGGAGGGCTGCGGCTGGCCGACCCCGGAGTACGCTGAGCACGTGGCGCACGAGCACGCCCACGGCCACGCCCATCATCACCACGGCCCCGCTGCCGACGCCGACCGCCGTTGGCTCGCGGTCGCACTGGGCGTCATCGCGACGTTCATGGTCGTGGAGGTCGTCGCCGGCGTGCTGGCCGACTCGCTGGCCCTGCTCTCCGACGCGGCGCACATGCTCACCGACGCGGGCGCGATCGCCGTAGCGCTGTACGCCGCCGGACTCGCCGCGCGGCCGGCCGCGGGACGCTTCACCTTCGGCCTCGGGCGCGCCGAGATCCTCTCGGCCCAGGGCAACGGCGCGACCCTCCTTGTGCTGGCCGGCGTCATCGCGGTCGAGGCGATCCGGCGCCTGTGGTCGGCGCCCGACGTCGACGGCGGCTTCGTGCTCGTCGTCGGCCTGCTCGGCGCCTGCGCGAACATCGGCGCGGCGATGGCGCTGGGCAAGGCCGAGCGGCGCTCGCTGAACGTCGAGGGCGCCCGGGCGCACGTGCTCACCGATCTCTACGCGTCGCTCGCGGCCGCGACGGCGGGGGCGGTGATCCTCGTCACGGGTTTCAACCGCGCCGATGCCATCGCCTCACTGCTGGTGGCCGCGCTGATGCTGCGCTCGGGCTTGCGGCTGCTGCGCGACGCCGGCCGCGTCCTGCTGGAGGGCGCACCCGAGGGCATCGACCCGCAGGCCGTCGGCCTCGCGCTGGCCGCCTACCCCGGAGTGGTCGAGGTCCACGACCTGCACATCTGGGAGGTCACGTCTGGCTTCCCCGCGCTCGCCGCCCATGTGCTCGTGGCTCCCGGAGACGACTGCCATGGCGTGCGGCGCTCGCTGCAGCTCATGGTCGGCGAGCGCTTCGGCATCGAGCACGTCACCTTGCAGGTCGACCACGCGCCGGCCGGCGACCGCCTGCTGGAGATCGAGCCCCGGAGGTAGCCCATGCAGTTCGGCCTGTCGATGTTCCTCACCGACGAGACGATCTCGCCCGTCGCGCTGGGTCGCGCCGCCGAGGACGCCGGCTTCGACGCCATCTTCGTGCCCGAGCACACGCACATCCCCGCCAGCCGCGAGAGCGCGTGGCCCGGCGGCGACGAGCTGCCGCGCGAGTACTCCCACACGCTCGACCCGTTCGTGGCGCTCAGCGCGATCGCCGCCACCACCGAGCGCCTGCGCGTGGGCACCGGCATCGCACTGATCGTCGAGCGCGACCCGATCACCCTCGCCCACGAGGCCGCCACGCTCGACCATGTCTCGGGCGGGCGCTTCGAGCTGGGGATCGGCGCGGGCTGGAACCTCGAGGAGATGCGCAACCACGGCACCGATCCGGCGACGCGCTTTCGCGTCATGCGCGAGCGCGCCTTGGCGATGCGCGAGATCTGGACGCACGATGAGGCGTCCTTCCACGGCGAGTTCGTCGAGTTCGATCGCATCTGGTCCTGGCCCAAGCCCGTTCAGAGCCCGCTGCCGGTGTGGGTCGGCGGCACCGGGCAGCGCGTGCTCGACCGCGTCCTCGAGTACGGCGACGGCTGGTTTCCGAACATGCGCGACCTCGACGAGCTGGCGACGCGCATCGCCGAGCTGCAGGGCCGCGCCGCCGAGGCGGGCCGCGAGCGCATCCCCGTGACCTACTTCGGCCTGCGCGACGCCGACGACGAGAAGCTCGAGAAGATGGCCGCCGCCGGCGTCGACCGCGTCCTGCTCATGCTCCCGCCGCGCGGCGCCGACGAGACCCTGCCACGCCTCGAGCGCTACGCGGAGCTCGCGGCGCGCCATCGCTGATGGACGAGGCCCGCTCCCGCGCACGGCTGTCGGCGGCGCGCGTCGGCCACCTGGCCACGGTGCGGCCCGACGGGCACCCGCACGTGGTGGCCTGCTGCTTCGCCCTGCAGGGCGATCGCCTGTGGACCGCGGTCGACGCCAAGCCGAAGGCCAGCCCGCGGCTGCAGCGGCTGGAGAACGTGCGCGCCCACCCGTGGGCGAGCCTGCTCGTCGACCACTACGAGGAGGATTGGGACGCGCTGTGGTGGGTGCGCGTCGACGGCCCCGCCGCCGTGCTCGACGACGGCGAGGAGCACGCGGCGGCCCTCGCCGCGCTCGTCGCCAAGTACCGCCAGTACACGGCGGCGGCGCCGCGCGGGCCCGTCATCGCGATCGAGGTCGAGCGCTGGCGGGGGTGGGCGGCGGGCTGACGGTGGTGCGCCGCCTCGTCCGCGCTGCGTCGTGGTGCCGCGCGGCGCAAACTGCATCATCGAGGGGAGGGAGTGTGCCCGGGCGCGGGCGCCTGTGGTGCGCGAACTGTGTCGGGATCACTCTCGGTTTCCGGTAGCGATCCCAGCAGTTCGGGAGTCGCCTGCTCCGGGCAGACCACCCGCGCCCCGACCACCGCTCACTCCCTCCCCTCGATGCGGCAGTAAGCGCCGCGCAGCGCCGCAGACGCGACGCGGACGACCGCGCGAGACGAAGCTAACTACCGCAGAGCACGATCGGGTCGCCCAGGCCACCGACCAGCGGCGGCAGGGACAGCGCGGCGGCCACCGCGAACGCCGCCACGCCCACCGCGAGGGCGCGCAGGCCGCGGGCCCGACCATCGGGGACGGCGTCCTGGAGCAGCTCGCGCACGCGCGCCGCGGTCCCGTCGCCGCCGAGGGCGGCCATGCCGGCGCGCGTCGTGGCACCGGTCGCCGCCTTGCAGATCGCGGAGGCCAGCGCCAGCCGGTCGGCACGCTCGCGCACCGCCGAGCGGTCGGCGTCGCGCTCGATGTGGAAGCGCAGCTGGCGCACCGCGCGCGCGGTCCCGGGCAGCGGGCGCCCGAGGACGCGGCACAGCTCCGCGTAGAGCAGCACGTAGCGGTGGCGGCGGCGGATGTGCGCGCGCTCGTGCGCGATCGCGGCCGCCAGCTCGGCGTCGTCGAGGCGCGCGAGCGCCCCGGCGGAGACGACCAGCGTGGGCCGGGCGAGGCCGGCGGCGGCGAGGACGACGTCGTCGCCGCCGACGATCACGCTTCCCTCCGGCCCGCGGCCCAGCGGCGCGCGCACGAGCCGGCGTACGGCGAACGCGGCCTGCGCCACGCGCGCCAGGGCCCACAGAAGCGAGGCGGCGAGCGCCAGCCCGCCGAGCGCGGCCGCGGCGTGGCCGGCGATCTGGTGGTGGGGCGCGCACGGCCACTCGGCGAACGCGCGCAGCAGGTGCCCGGGATGCAGCAGCACGAGCGCCCCGGCCACGGTTCCGACCACGACGAGCGCCCGCAGGCCCAGCGCCGCGGCCCACAGCAGGCACGCGGTGGCGGGCTCGGCCCGCTGGAGTGCGAGCACATGCGGTAGGACGATCCCTCCGGATGCGACAGCGGCGACGAGCGCCGCGACGGTCATCGCATCCGCTCCGCCGCGACCTCGTCGGCCAGCCGGCCCAGCTCGGCCGCCTCATCGCGCGGCAGGCTGCCGATGAGCTGCGCGATCGCGACCTGACGGGCCTCGGATGACGCGCCGCGGAGCGTGTGCTCCATCGAGCGCGACAGGTACTCGGCTTCCGAGAGCGACGGGGCGTAGACGATGACGTGCCCCTCGCGCCGGCGCGTGAGCAGTCCGCGCTCGGCCAGCCGATTGAGCACGGTCTGCACCGTGTTGTAGGCACCTTGGTGGTTGGGCGGCAACGCCTGGCGGACCTGCTCGACCGTGCCCTCGTCGAGCCGCCAGATGGCCGCCATGATCTGCGTCTGGAGCTCGCCTTGCAGCGGTGTGACGTCGGTCATGGTGACGTCCATCATCGCAGAGGCCACGACCCTCGCGCGAAGATTCTCAGCCCACCATGTGAACGATCGTCGTGCCGGCGCGCGCGAAGCCGGCGCGGGCGTACACGCGCTCGGCACCGTCGTCGCCGGGGGTGAGGAAGCACAGGTCGGCCCCCGAGGCCACCGCGGCCGCGGCCGACGCCGCGGTGAGCGCAGCGGCGATCCCGCGCCGGCGGAATTGCTCGCGCACGCCGATGCCGCCGAGCTCGCTGACGCCCTCGGCGATCGGGCTGTGGAACGCGGCGCCGGCCGGCTCGCCGCCGGCGCGTGCCAGGTGCCCCCGGCCGCCGTAGCCCTCGACCTGCGCGTCGGTCGGTCCGTCGTCGCCGAAGGCCTCGGCCGCCGTCTGCAGCAGGGTGCGCACATCGCCGCCTTCGAGCACGCGCGCGATGACCACGCCCTCGGGCGCAGGTACCTCGCGCAGGTCCTGCGCCGGAAGCGTCATCACCGGGTAGCGGCCCTGCAGCTCGAACCCGTCGGCCACCAGCGCCTCCTCCAACCCCGGCGCGCACTCGGCCACGAACTCCAGGCGCGGGCCCAGGCCGTGCGCCGCGAAGGCCGCGCGCAGCGCGTCGATCCCCTCCCACCCCACCGTGCCGGCGTTCGGTACGGCGTAGTTGAGATAGGGATGGTCGGACTTGCGACTGCGATAGAGCGTGAACGACCCGGCCTCGATCGCGTCGCGCTCGGCCGCGTTGACGGCCCGGACGGAGGCCTGAACGCGCTCGGCGATGTTCACCCGAGGTCCACCAGCTCGAAGCTCACCGCGCCATTCTCGCCGATCCGCGCCAACCCCATCGTGTGCGTGGGCTGGCGCCGGCGGTCGGTCGGGCTGCCGGGATTGAAGATCTGAAAGCCCGTCGCGGCGTCGCGCTCGAGCAGCGGGATGTGCGAGTGGCCGAAGACGACCGCGTCGGCTTCGGGGAAGCGGCGGCGCATGCGGGCCAGGCGTCCGTCGGCCGCCCCGGCGTCGTGGACCATCGCGATGCGCGCGCCGCCGGCGGCCACCATCCGGGCCGACGGCAGCAGCTGGCGGACCTCGTGGTCGTCTGAGTTGCCGTGCACCGCCTCCACGGGGCGCCCGAGTGCGCGCAGGTCGGCCAGCACGACCGCGGTGACGAGGTCGCCGGCGTGCAGGATGACGTCGGCCGCCCGCAGGCGTTCGAGGCACGCCTCGGGCAAGACGCGCGACCCGCCGGACATGTGCGTGTCGGAGATGACGGCCAGCAGCACGGCCGGGACGCTAGCGGCAGCGCGCCATGACCGGCGCAGTCAGTCGCCGGCGATGGTGGCGAGGTCCTCGTCGGTGAGCTCGACGTTCCCCGCGACCGCCAGCGGCTCGACCTGGTCGGGCCGGCGGAAGCCGACGATCGAGCCGTCCACGGCCGGGTGGTGCAGCGTCCAGGCCACCGCGATCGCACCGGGCGTCGTGTCGTGGCGCTCGGCGACCTCGCGCAGGCGGGCGACGAGGGCCAGGTGACGCGAGAGCTCGGGCTCCTGGAAGCGCGCGTCGTGCTTGCGCCAGTCGTCGTCGGGCAGCGCCGCGATCCGCTCGGCCGTCATCGCCCCGCTCAGCAGTCCGGAGGCCATCGGCGAATAGGGGATGACGCCGATCCCCTCGCGCTCGGCGAAGGGCAGGATCTCGTCCTCGACGGCGCGTTCCAGCAGGGAGTAGGGCGGCTGCAGCGTCTCCACCGGCGCGATGGCCTGCGCGCGGCGCATCTGGGCGACGTCGAAGTTCGAGACGCCGATGTGGCGCACCAGCCCCTGGGCCTTGAGCTCGGCGAACGTCGTCCACGCCTCCTCGACGTCCTCGTCGGGGTTGGGCCAGTGGATCTGGTAGAGGTCGATGACGTCGACGCGCAGGCGCGAAAGGCTCGCCTCGACCTCGCGCAGGAGCGAGTCGCGCTTGAGGTTGTGCCGGACGCTCCCGTCGCCGCCGTCCAGCAGCGAGGCCTTCGTGAACACGTACGGGCGCTCCTGCAGGCCCTCGAGCGCACGGCCCACGACCTCCTCTGAGTGCCCGAGCCCGTAGATGGGGGCGGTGTCCACCCAGTTGATGCCCAGCGCGAAGGCGTGGCGGATCGTCGCGATCGACTCCTCGTCGTCCTGCGTGCCCCACGCGTCCCACCAGCCGGCGCCCCCGATCGCCCACGCTCCGAGGCCCACACGGGTGATCTGCATGCCCGTGTTGCCCAGCTCGACGGTGCTCAAGCCCGTTGTCTCCATGGATGTGAACGCTAACATCCCCGGAGGGCAGCGGAAACTACGGCGCGCCGAACTTCGCCAGGGCGCGCTGGGTGAGCACGCGCTGGAGCACCCGGTAGGCGGGCCGGGGCTTGCCGGTCGGGCCGATGAGCCCCGAGTCCCAGGTCTTGGGGCCCGGGTCGCTGTTCCAGTGGTAGACGTAGACGCGCGTGATCCGGCGGCTGAGCGGGACGAGCTCGTCGAAGAGGAAGCGCGTCGCCGTCGCCGCGTGCTCGGCGGACTCCGGGAAGGTCACCTTCCGGCGGTTGGTGCGCGACACGATCCCGCCCGTCTCGGTGAACCACACCTGGCCCTTGACGGTCTTCAGCAGCCGCCGCGTGCCGGTCGTGCGCAGCCGGTTGGCGTCGAGGTAGTTGTGCAGCCCCCAGTAGCGCGGCTCGACCTTCGCCGCCCGGCGGAAGGCCTTCACCCACGAGGTCATGTTGGGCATGTCGAGGACCTCGGCGGCGAGGATCCGGCACGAGGGGCACTCGCGGCGCAGCTTGCGCCAGTAGGCGGCGACGAGCGCGGGGCGATGGCACGTCGGCTCGCCGCAGTGGTTGGCCTCGTTCCAGCTCGCGTAGTCGGTCACCCACGGGTAGCGCGCGCGCAGCCGGCGGAACTCGTAGAGCAGGCGCTCGGGGGTGGGCAGGCGGCGCCGGTTGGCGCTCGAGTGCGTGAAGGAGAGCAGCGGGTTGACGTGCGCGGCGCGGGCGCCGGCGAGCCACGCGTCGAGAGCGGCGGTCTGCGTGGGGCTGGCGAGCGTGTCCCACGGGATCGCGCGCCGCGCGTAGTGCAGGTCGCTGGACAGGAAGCGCAGGTCGCTGAACATGTCGGGCTTCTGGTCGGCGATGCCGATCGTGAGCGCGTCGGCGGGCGGCGCCGCGCAGAACGCGGCGAGCAGCACGACGAGCAGGGTGGTGAGGCGAGGCGACATCGTCTGGGCGCAGGTGTTACCCGCTGGGAGCCTGAACGCTCACCAGGACGGTGTCGTCATTCGAGTAAGCGGGCGCGCAGCAGCACAGCAGGACGAGCGGCTCGTCGCCGGTGTTGACGAGACCGTGGACGGCGCCCGGCGGGATGACGACGCAGTCGCCGGCGCCGACGTCGCGCTCGTCGTCGCCGAGGGTCATGCGCCCGCTGCCCGCCGTGAAGAAGTAGAGCTCCTCGGTGACGCGGTGGTAGTGGGCGACCGTGCGCGCGCCGACGGGCACCGTGGCCTCGGCCAGCGACTGGTTGCGCGCCGGCGTCCACGCCGGGCCGGCGATCTCGCGGATCGTGGAGCCGTCGAGCGTGGTGAACGGCTCGAGGTCGTCGAGCTTGGAGAGGTGCATACGCGTCCCGCCGGGCCTCCCGGCGGGACGCGCACGCTACAACACGGTCAGGTCAGGCGATCGCGCGACGGGCGCTCTCGCGGTCCAGGCGCCCGGCGGTGACGGCGAGCGCGTGGGCCGCATGGCCGCGCAGCCGCCTCAGCTCTCGCTGGTCTCGCCCGGACTGGCGTCCTGTGGCGAGGCTGCGCGGGCCGAGGATCGGCTGACCGGACTGCGAGAACTTCTGATGGAACTGGCTGTACACGATGCTCCCTTCAAGGGACGGTTGGACGGAGTCCGTCCGGGAGCGTGAGAAGGCCAGTCGAGGTGGCTGCTCGGCCCCGGGCGGTATGCCCGCGGCCGAACGCAAAAGACGTTAGGTCGCGGACCCGCTACGAGCGGCGAGGACGCCCATGGGCGTCTGGATGTCGATCGTGCGGGTCATCGCTGATGACGGTAGCTCCGTGCCGCAAAACGCACAAGTGGGGTTAACCGCCCTTAACGGCGCGACCCCGGCGGAGAACCGCCGGGGTCATACGGAGCGCCGGGTATCGCGAGGAGTGACGGCCTGATACCCGGGCCCCTCGGCCCATATTCACGAGATCCCTCAGGCGCTGACGGTCGGCAGCCCGACCCCGATCACCTTCAGCCGCCGCGACAGCGCCGTGAAGGCGAACTCGTTCATCTCCTGGCTCGAGTAGCCCATGTACTCGTAGTCGTCGCCGAGCTCGTAGCCGGGCGGCACGAGGACGCCGGCGGCGGCGGGCAGCGTGGCCATCAGCACCTCCTGCATGCGCTGGGCGTGGGCGGGGTCGCCCGCCTTGGTCTGCAGGTACCACGTGCCGTAGGCGACGTGGCGGTGCTCGTCCTGGGAGATCTTCTGAAAGCCGAAGTGGTGGCCGGGCAGGATCCCCTGGCGCTCCATCCAGCCGGTCTGGAAGTACTGGCCGGTGAGCGCGAGCGTGCCCTCGATGACCATGTGGTAGATGACGACGAAGTCGATCTTGGCCTCGACGTCGCGCGGATTCTCCACGAGCGCCTGGTTGGCGTTGACCAGGTGCTCGTCGAAGAGCGCGATGTAGCTCTCGTTGAGCTGGTCGCGGCAGCGGCTCAAGCGGTCCTCGAAGCTGCCGTCGTACTGCAGGACGTTCTCGTAGAGGCGGTTGAAGTGCTGGGCGTGGCGAGCCTCGTCGACCTGCTGGGTGGTGAGGAAGGCCTCCTCGTGCTGGTCGTCGTAGGCCATCACGAGCCCGCTGAACTGCGTGGCGACGCGCTCCTCGCCGACGAAGAAGTTGGCGAGACCCCACGATGCCTCCTCGCGCTCCTCGTCGGACATCGCCTCCCAGTCGCGGCGATCCTGCGTGAAGTCGATCTCGTGGGACACCCAGTTCTGGCGCTCCCACAGCTCGTAGAGCTGGCGCGGCGTCATCAGCTGGAACGACATGAGCTTGGACTCGTCGCTGATCGTCGCGACGTCGCCCTGGGTGGTGAGGTCGAGCAGGCTGGGCATGAACGGGATCGGAGCAGAAACTTGACACTGTGTCAAGCCGGTTGCGCCGAGTACGCTGGGTGTGATGGCGTCCGTCGAATCCCGCGAGGAACCGGCCCCCACCGCCAAGCGCGCGGCGATCCAGGCCTCGGTCCTCGCCGCCACCGAGGCGCTGCTCGCCGAGGGCGCCTCCTACGCCGACCTCAACATCGAGCGGATCGCGACGCGCGCGGGCATCTCGCGCACCGCCTTCTACTTCTACTTCCGCGACAAGCGCGAGCTGCTGATGCGCCTCACCGAAGAGGTCAACGAGCTCCTCTACCAGCAGGCCGACATCTGGTTCTCCGGCGCGGGCGCGCCCGAGGCCGAGATGCGCGAGGCGCTCACCAACATCGCCGCGCTCTACGCCGAGCACGGCGTCCTGCTGCGCGCGATCGTCGAGGTCTCGACCTACGACGAGGAGGTCGCGCAGTTCTGGCGCGCGATGCTCGGGCGCTTCGTCGACGCCAGCCGCCGGCGTATCGAGATCGAGCACGAGGCCGGCCGCGCGGTGGTCGAGCACCCCCAGGCGACCTCCTTCGCGCTGTGCTGGATGACCGAGCGCACGATGTACCAGCACCTGGTCCAGAGCGAGCCCTTCGCGGCGCCCGAGATGGTGGACGCGCTCGTCGGCATCTGGCTGCGCTCGGTCTACGGCTCGTAGCTGCTCGCGGCCGCCAGGGCGGCGCGGAACAGCGAGCCGCCGTAGCTCGCGCGCGCGACGCCCAGCTCCGCCAGCCGCGCGAGGTCGGGCGCGGAGGCATGCACGTGGACGTTGACGACCGCGGCCGCCTGCACGTAGGCCGCGATGCCCTCCGCGTCGTGGCAGAAGATCGGATAGACGCAGTCGGCGCCCGCCTCGCGATAGGCGCGAGCGCGCGCCAGGCCGTCCTCGAGCGTGCCGCCGCGCACGTGGACGTCGACGCGCGCGTTGAGGACGAGGTCGACGCCGCGCTCGCGCCCGGCGTCCTTGACCGCCGCCAGGTAGGTCGCCTGCTCGGCCGGGTCACGCAGGGCGCGCGTGGCGGGATCGGTGTCCTCGAGGTTGCAGCCCACCGCGCCGGCGCCGAGCAGGCCGTCCACGAACGCCGCGGGCGCCAGGCCATAGCCGGCCTCGCAGTCCGCCGTCACCGGGACCTCGACCGCGGCGACGATCCGCCCGAGCGCCGCGAACGCGTCGTCGGCGGGTATGTGGCCGCCGTCGGCGTACCCGAGGGCCTCGGCCACCCCCACGCTCGTGGTGGCCAGCGCGGGCGCGTCGGCGGCCAGCGCCTTGGCGCTGGCGGCGTCCCACGCGTTGCGCAACACGAGCGGGGTGCCGGGGCGATGGAGCGCGCGCAGCGCTTGCGCCCGCGCGGCGAGATCTGGGGTCACGGCGTCAGCTTCGCCGCCACCCCGAGCCGTGTCCAGGCGTTGATCGTCATGTTGAGGAAGATGAGGGCCGCGAGCTCCGCCTCGGAGAAGTGCTCGGCGGCGGCGTCGTAGACCTCGTCGGAGACGCCGTGGTCGGCGATCTCGGTCATCTCCTCCATCAGGGCGAGCGCCGCGCGCTCGCGCTCGTCGAACAGGTCGCCGGCCTCGCGCCAGCCCGCGACGACGTACAGCCGCTCGGGCCGCTCACCGCCGGCGACCGCGTCGCGGCCGTGCATGTCCATGCAGTAGGCGCAGCCGTTCATCTGCGCGACGCGGAACTTCAGGAGGTCCTGGAACTGCGGGTCGAGGCCGGACTTGCCGACGGCGCCGTCGAGGCCCAGCATGGCGCGGTAGAGCTCGGGCGCTGCGTGTTCGACATCGATGCGTGATGTGGTCGTGGTCATGCCCGGACCCTATGGGGAAAGTGGCCCTCCCGCGAGATCCACTTCTTGTCCACGACGATGTACCACTTCGATCACTCGCGGACGGCGTCGAACTCCTCGGTCTCGCGCCGCACCTGCTCGAACTCGCCGGTCTCCAGGCGCCGCTTGACGTCCTCGTCGATCTCCGCCTCCGTGGCGCCCATGCGCCGCAGGCGAATCGTGTCCAGGCGCTTGAACTTCAGGATCTCCAGCACGTAGACGAGGTAGATCGAGGCGGCGATGACCAGGACGCCGAAGGCCACCGTGGCCACGGTCCAGGCGGTGTTGAAGTTGCCATGGTGGTCGGAGTAGGGCACGAAGCGCAGGGCCACCGCGAAGCCCCCGAGCAGGATCGTCCACGCGTAGAGGTAGAGCACCGTGCGGCGCTGGCTGAACCCGATCCGCGAGAGGCGGTGGTGGAAGTGGTTGGCGTCCGCGCGGTAGATCGGCCGGCGGTACTTCATGCGCTTGAGGACGACGAACGTGGTGTCCAGGAAGGGCACGGCGAGGACGACCAGCGGGAAGAGCAGGGCCAGGACGGCCTGCGTCTTCACCGCGCCCTCGACGGCGATGCAGCCCAGCAGGAGCCCGAGCAGGTTCGAGCCGCAGTCGCCCATGTAGACCGACGCGGGGTGGAAGTTGTGGATCAGGAACCCCAGGGCGGCACCCGCCGTGAGGGCCGCGAAGACGGCGGCGTGGTTGCGATCGAGGTCGAAGGCGATGATCGAGAAGGTGATCGCGCTGATCGCGCAGACGCCGGCGGCGAGCCCGTCGGCGCCGTCGGACAGGTTGACGACGTTCATCACCGCGACCAGTCCCGCCACCGTCAGCGGCCCGCCCGCGTCGCCGAAGCTCACCGCGCCCACGAAGGGCAGGGTGATGTTGGTGACCTCGACGCCCGCGGCGACCGGGATCGCGGCCGCCACGATCTGGCCGGCGAGCTTGACCCCCGGCGGGAGGTCGAAGCGGTCGTCGAGCGCTCCGACCAGCGCGATGACGACCGCGCCGGCCAGGATCCCCTTCAGCCGGTCCGACGTCGCACCGCCGAAGTCGAGGAACAGGGCCGAGCTCACGAGCACCCCGCCGAGCATCGCCAGGCCGCCGAGCAGCGGCGTCGACCCCGCGCCGAGGCCGCGCTCGGTGGGCCGGTCGACCGCACCGACGCGCCGCGCCAGCCTGGCCGTCAGCGGGGTCAGCAGCGCCGCGACGGCGAAGGCGGCCAGGAAGGCGTAGACCGCGTCGGCCTCGGTCATCGACCGAGGAGCCTACGGCGCGCGGCGGCTGGGCTATACCGCGGTGGCGTGCGTGCTCAAGTGCTCGTAGAGCGGGTAGCGGTCCGCGATCGCCGTCACGCGCTCGGCCAGTTCGGCCTTTGTGGCCTCGAAGTCGGCCGACAGCGCCGCGGCGATGATGCGCCCCACCTCGTGGAAGTCCTCGACCTGCAGGCCGCGGGTGGCGAGCGCGCTGGCGCCCACGCGCAGGCCGCTGGTCACCATCGGCGGGCGCGGATCGAACGGGACCGCGTTGCGGTTGACCGTGATCCCCACGTCGTGCAGGCGGTCCTCGGCCTGCTGGCCGTCGAGCTGTGACTCGCGCAGGTCGACGAGCACGAGGTGCACGTCGGTGCCGCCGGTCAGGACGTTGATCGCGTCGCCGCCGTCCAGCAGCTCCTGGGCCAGCGCCTTGGCGCCGGCGACCGTGCGCTGCTGGCGCTCGCGGAAGAGCTCGGTCTGCGCGATGCGGAAGGCGACCGCCTTGCCCGCGATGACGTGCTCGAGCGGCCCGCCCTGCTGACCCGGGAAGACGGCCGAGTTGATGGCCTTGGCGTACTGCTCGCGGCAGAGGATGACACCGCCGCGTGCGCCGCCGAGGGTCTTGTGCACGGTGGAGGTGACGACGTCGGCGTAGGGCACCGGGTTGGGGTGCTCGCCCGCCGCCACGAGGCCGGCGAAGTGCGCCATGTCGACCACGAGGTAGGCGCCGACGGCGTCGGCGATGGCGCGGAAGCGCTCGAAGTCCAGGAAGCGCGGGTACGCGCTCCAGCCCGCGAGGATCAGCTTCGGCTGGCGCTCGTGGGCGATGCGCTCGACCTCGTCCATGTCGATGAGGCTCGTCTCGCGCGAGACCTCGTAGGGCGCGATGTCGTACAGGCGCCCGGACACGTTGAGCTTCATGCCGTGCGTGAGGTGGCCGCCGTGGGGCAGCGCGAGGCCCATGATCGTGTCGCCCGGCTGCAGCAGCGCGTGGTAGACGGCGGCGTTGGTCTGGGCGCCGGCGTGCGGCTGGACGTTGGCGTGCTCGGCGCCGAAGACCGCCTTCGCGCGGTCGATCGCCAGCTGCTCGATGATGTCGACGTACTCGCAGCCGCCGTAGTAGCGCTTGCCCGGATAGCCCTCGGCGTACTTGTTGGTCAGCACGCTGCCCTGGCACTCGAGGACGGCCTGTGGGACGAAGTTCTCCGAGGCGATCATCTCGAGCGTGCGCTGCTGGCGCTCGAGCTCGTGCTGGATGGCGTCGGCGATCTCGGGATCGACCTCGGCCAGCGGGCGGTTGAAGAAGTCGGGGCTCAGCTCGGGCATGGGCGCCTCCTCGGCGGCTTGCGGAATGTGCCCAGGCGCTGCGGCAGATCAGGTGCGTCGCTTCCCGGTGGTCAGTTCCACCTACGCGCCAGTCGCGACGTTGGCGACGGTAGCACGGCGGGCCGCTGTCGCCGGGCTAGGGCTCAAACAGCTCACCGAGGGGAAGCGGACCCGGGGCGGCGCGACCGGGGGCGGTCGTCCTCCGCGGGGGTGAGCTACCCCGGACTGTGCTGCCTAGACCCGGCAGGGCCGGGTGAAGTCAGCACAGCGCCGGCGGACCGGACCGGCCCGGCCGGGCGCGGCGGGGGACTCCCTCCCCTCGGTGATGCTGTAAGCGCAAGCGGTACCGCCCGCGCAACGCGGCAGGCCGCTACGGCGCTGCCTGAGCCGGCTCGCGCTCCAGCTCCGTGATCTGCCCCACCCGGCGCGCGTGGCGGCCGCCCTCGAACTCGGTGCGCAGGAAGGCGCCCACGATGGCGTCGGCCTCGCTCGGCCCGAGGCGCGCGCCCGAGAGCGCGACGATGTTGACGTCGTTGTGGCGGCGCGACATCTCGGCCTCCGACGGGTCGTGCGCGTTGACGGCGCGCACGCCGGGGACCTTGTTGGCGACGATCGCCACGCCGACGCCCGAGCCGCAGGCCAGCACGGCGCGCGCGACGTCGCCCTCGCCCACGAGGCGGGCGGCCTCGGCGGCGAAGCGCGGGTAGTCGACGGCGCGCGACGACCCCGTGCCGACGTCGACGATCTCGTGGCCCTGTGCCGCCAGCGCCACCTTCACGTGCTCCTTGAGGTGGAACCCGGCGTGGTCGGACCCGACCGCGATCCTCATGACTGCCTCAACTCCTCCAACCCATCCTCGATGGTCCTGACCGGCGTGTAGCCGAGCTCGGTGCGTGCGCGTGTGATGTCGATGGTCGTCTCCAGGGCGGACACCCACACCGTGAGGCGCGTCAGCGGCGGCCGGCCGGGCAGCGGCAGCCGCCGCCAGGCGGTCTCCCCCGCGGCCGCCAGCGCGCTGGCGACCGGCGCCGGGATCGACCGGCTCGGCGGCGTGACTCCCTGGGTGGCGAGCAGGCGCGTGATGAAGTCGCGGAAGACGACCGGCTCGCCGTCGGTGACGAAGTAGACCCCGCCGGGGGCGCCGCGCTCGGCGCCCAGCAGCAGGCCGTGGACCACGTTGTCGATGTGGGCCGTCGACGTGCGGTGCCGCCCGCCACCGATCCACGCGAAGCGCCCGGCGCGGACCATGTCGGTCATGATCGGCAGCAGCGTCGTGTCGCCGCGGCCCCAGACGAAGCGCGGGCGCACGACCACCGTCTCGAGGCCGTTGCCGTTGGCCTCGAGCACCGCCGCCTCGGCCCGTGCCTTGGTCGAGGAGTAGAGCGCCGGGGAGTCGAAGCGCAGCGGCGCGCGCTCGTCGACCTCGATCAGCGGCTCGCCTGCGAGCAGCGCCGCCTCGGTGCCCACGTGGACGAAGCGCCGGACGCCGGCCTGGCGCGCGGCAGCCAGTGCGTTGCGCGTGCCCTGCACGTTGCCGCGCTCGAAGTCCGCGCGCGAGCCCCAGTCGCCGAGATGGGCGGCGCAATGGAAGGCGACCTCGCAGCCGGCGGCGCCGGCCGCCATCGACGCCGTGTCGTCGAGGTCGCCGCGTACGGGCTCGGCGCCGTGCTCGCGGACGGCGTCGGCCGACGCGTCGCTGCGGGCCAGTGCGCGCACGGCCCAGCCGTCAGCCACGAGCCGACGGACGAGCGCGCCACCGATGAAGCCCGAGCCGCCCGTGACGAAGGCGGAGGTCACGGCGCGGACTCTAGTCGCGCGGCGATCTCCGTGGCAGAGATCGCGCCCTCGCGCGCGACCGACCAGTCTTCGTCGACCTCATAGGTCCGCAGGTCGACCACCGTCGAGGGCGTGCCCGGCAGCTCACCCCCGTCGAGGACGAGGTCGGTGTGCTCGCGCATGTACGCGGGCACGTCCTCCAGGCGCCGCGCGTCGGGCCCGCCGGCGGCGTTGGCGCTGGACTGCAGCACCGGCCAGCGGACGTCGGCCAGCGCGGCCAGCGCCGGCGGCCACGACGGCACCCGCACGCCCAGGACCTCGGCGTCGGCCCCGCACGCGAGCGGAAAGCGGCGAGCCGGGTTGGGCAGCAGGAGCGTGACCGCACCGGGCAGCAGCGCGCGCGCGGCGTCCGTCGTGCGCGGTCCGAGCTCGGGCAGCGCCGCGAGCGCGAGGTCCAGGGCGAAGAACATGACGGCGGCCGGCTTGTCGGGCGACCGGCGCTTGAGCATGTACAGGCGCTGGACGGCCTCCTTGGAGTCGGGCTCGCACGCCAGGCCGTAGACCGTGTCGGCCGGGAACACGGCGATGCCGCCCACCGCGATGCAGCGCGCGAAGGTCTGCGCGTCGGCGGCGCTCAGCGCCACGCCGCCACCACCCGGTCGATGCCGGCGAGGTCGGCGCGGCGCTCGGTGCGCGCGAAGCCCGCGGCGCGCGCGAGCTCCTCGACGGCGATCGCCTGCCCGGCGCCCACCTCGAGCGCGAGGAAGTCGGCGCCGTGCTCGCCGGCCTGCGCCACCAGCCGGCGCACCACCGCCAACCCGTCGAGTCCCGCGTAGAGCGCCGCGGCGGGCTCGTGGCGCACGATCTCGGGCGCCAGCGGCGCGCCGTCCTCGACGTAGGGCGGATTGGAGACCACCGCGTCGATCTCGCCCACGCCGTCGAGCAGGTCCGCGCGCACGAACGCGACGTCGAGCCCCAGGCGCGCCGCGTTGGCGCGCGCCACGTCCAGGGCGTCCTCGCTGAGGTCGGTCGCCGTCACCGCGAGGTCGGGGCGCTCGTCCTTGAGCGCCAGCGCCACCGCGCCACTGCCGGTGCCGACGTCGACCACGCGCGCTTGCGACGGCAGGTCGAGGGCCGCCTCGACCAGCGTCTCGGTCTCCGGGCGCGGGATGAGCACGCGCGGGTCGACATGCAGGTCGAGGTGGCGAAAGCCCTTGATGCCGGTGATGTAGGCCACGGGCTCGCGGCCGACCGAGCGCCGGCGCACGGCGTCCTGGAAGGTGCGCACCGCCGGGCCCTGCACCGGCGCCTCGCCGTCGACCAGCATCACGAGCCGCTCCATGCCCAGCGCGTGGGCGAGCAGCACCTCGGCGTCCAGGCGCGGCGTCTCGACCCCGGCGGCCGTGAGCGCGATCACCGCCGAGTCGAGCGCCTCGCGCACCGGCGTGCCGACCACGGCTCAGGGCCTTGCCTCGAGCCGGCGCCGCCGATCGTCGTCGGTGAGCGCCGCGGTGAAGGGGTCGAGCTCGCCCTCGAGGATCTGCTCGAGGTTGTGCTCGGTGAGCTTGATCCGGTGGTCGGTGACGCGGCGCTCGCCGTAGTTGTAGGTGCGGATCTTCTCGGCGCGGTCGCCGGTGCCGACCTGTGCGCGGCGATCGGCCGCCTGCTCGGCCTGCTGGTCGGCCCGCGCCTGCTCGTAGAGGCGCGCGCGCAGCACGCGCATCGCCTTCTCGCGGTTCTGCAGCTGGCTCTTCTCGTCCTGCATCGAGACCACGATGCCCGACGGCTTGTGCGTGATGCGCACGGCCGAGTCGGTCGTGTTGACCGACTGGCCCGCCGGGCCCCGACGAGCGGTAGACGTCGATCTGCAGGTCGTTGGGATCGATCTGGACGTCGACGTCCTCGGCCTCGGGCAGCACCGCAACCGTCGCCGTCGACGTGTGGATGCGCCCCTGCGACTCGGTCTTGGGCACGCGCTGCACGCGGTGCGTGCCGCCCTCGTACTTGAAGACCGAGTACGCGCCGTCGCCCTTGATCTCGAAGGTGTACTTGCCGTCGCCGACGCCCAGCGACTCGACCTTGAAGCCCCGCCGCTCGGCGTACTTGGACTGAGCATGCGATAGACGTCGCCGGCCCACAGCCCGGCCTCCTCGCCGCCCGCGCCGCCCTGGATCTCGACGATGACGTCCTTGTCGTCGTTGGGATCGCGCTCGACCATCGCCAGGCGGATCTCCTCGTCGAGCTCCTCCAGGCGCCGGCGCGCGGTGGCCAGCAGCTCGCGCAGCCTCGGGGTCGTCGTCGCCGTCCTCGTCGAGCAGCTCCTGGGCGCCGGCGGCGTCGTCGCGCGCGCGGCGCCATCTCGGCGGCCAGCTGGTGCGCCGGCTCGAGCGCGCTGGTACTCGCGCCCGACCTCGGCGTAGCGCTGGCGATCGCCGATGACGTCGGGATCGCTCATCGCGCGTGAGAGCTCGGCGAAGCGCGACTCGATCTGCTCGACGAGCGACTCGATCACGCCACGACCTCCATGCCGATCCTGTCGGCGGCGGAGACGTCGCGCGGGTTCTCCACCGCCAGCACCGCGTTCATGGCGGCGATCGCCACCGCGAGCTGGTCGAGGTCGGGCTCGCGGGTCGTGAGCTTCTGCAGCTGCAGCCCCGGGAACATGATCGCGCGCACCCAGCGCCGGCGCCGGTTGCGCCCGGCGAACTTGATGATCTCGAACGAGATGCCCGCGATCAGCGGCACGCCGATGATGCGCGTGAGCACGAGCAGGTACCACGCGGGGAGGCCGATCGGGGCGAAGACGAAGATCGCGACGATCATCACGACGAGCAGGAAGCTCGTCCCGCAGCGCGGGTGCAGGCGGCTGAAGCGCTGGGCGTTCTCGGGCGTGAGCTCGAGGTCGGCCTCGTAGCAGGAGATCGTCTTGTGCTCGGCGCCGTGGTACTCGAAGACGCGGCGCAGGTCGCGCAGGCGCGAGAGCAGAAGGAGGTAGCCGAGGAAGATCGCCGTGCGCACGACACCCTCGACCAGCCAGAAGAGAATGGACGAGTCGAGCTGGTCCTTGATGAGGCTCGTGAGCCCGACCGGCACGACGAAGAAGAGGCCGACGGCGAGCGACCAGGGCGACGAGCACGGTGCCGAACCACATGCCACCGGAGATCTCCTTCTCCTCCTCGGGCAGCTGGGCGTTGGCGGAGATGCCCAGGGCCTTGAAGCCGATGACCAGCGACTCGACGAGCGCGACGACGCCGCGGACGATCGGCAGGCGCAGCAGCCGGTGCTTCTTGAGCACCGAGGTCAGCGGGAACGAGGTGACCTCGATCTCGCCGTGGGCGCCGCGCTCGGGATCGATGCCGTCCTCGGAGATCTCCTCGGGCAGCGGCGTGCGCACGGCCACCGCCCACGTCGACACACCACGCATCATCACGCCCTCGAGCACGGCCTGACCCCCGACGGGAGCGTCGCGCTGGGCGATGAGTGCCCCGTCGGGCAGGCGCTGCGTGGTGGACATGCCCGCTCCTACGAGCGGGCGCCGCGCTTGGCGGCGCGGCGCTTGAAGCGCTCCACGCGGCCGCCGGTGTCGACCAGCTTCTGGCGCCCGGTGTAGAACGGATGACAGTTCGAGCAGATCTCGACGTGGATCTCGGACTGGGTCGAGCGCGTCGTGAACTCGTTGCCGCACGTGCAGCGCACGTGAGCCTCGACGTATTCAGGGTGAATTTCGGTCTTCATGGCCCAGTCCAGTGTAGCGGCCACTTCAGTGCGCTGGATTGCAGCACAGCGGGCCTGGTGCCGATATCTCGGGGGATGGTTTCGGCACCCCTGACGGAGGATCACACGCACGTCCGCTTCCGCCTGCGCAGCGTGCAGGCGGGCGCCGCCATCTCCGTGGTGGCGGCCTCCGCCTTCCTGCTCTACGAGCTGCAGACCTGGGAGCGTCCGCACCGCGGCGCTGCTGGTCGCGCTGTACGTCATGACGATCCTCTTCTCGGCGATCCTGTGGCGGCTGGACCTCGAGCCGGTCATGCGCCGTCCGGTCCTGCGCGAGTCCTTCTTCCTGGCCTGGAGCGCGGCCATCGTCGCCCTCGTCTCCATGGGCCCCATCACCGACGGCGGCGCGAGCAGTCCGCTGATCGCCGGCCTCTTCCTGCCGCTGGCCTTCGCCGCCCTGTCCTACCCCCTCGGGCTCGATGCTCGCGGTGGGCGCGATGGTGGTCGGCGCCTACCTCGCCATCGCGCTGGGAATGGGCGGGGTCGAGCCGCCCGCGGTCTGCTTCATGACCCTCGCGCTGGCCTGCGCGACGTGGATGTGCGCCTCGCAGGCGCGCAACCACGATCTGCAGCGCCAGGAGCTGGGGCGCGTCTCGCGCACGGACCCGCTGACCGGATGCCTGAATCGCCGCGGCTTCGAGGAGCGCTTCGCCGCCGAGCTCAGCCGGGCCGCGCGCACGGGCGGCGTGCTGGCGATCGTCCTGCTCGACCTCGACGACTTCAAGCGCGTCAACGACGAGCACGGCCACGCCTTCGGCGACGAGCTTCTGCGCTGGGTCGTGGAGACGATGGGTGCCGTCGTGCGCCCGTCGGACGCCATCGGCCGTCTGGGCGGCGACGAGTTCGCGGTCCTGGCGCTGGGCGCCGGCGCCGCCGAGGCCACGCTCCTCGCCGAGCGCCTGGGGGCCGCCCTGGCCGCCAGGGCACCGGTCTCCTTCGGCATCTCGACCTACCCGCGGGACGGCATCGACCGCGACGAGCTGCACCAGCAGGCCGACCTCGCGCTCTACGCGGTCAAGCACGGCCGCGCGAGCAAGGCGCCCGCCGGCCGCACGCGCGAGCTGAGCTGGGCGGCCGCCCTGGCGCGCTCGGTCGACGTCCGCATGGCCGCGGCCCACGGGCACTCGGGCGCCGTCGCGGACCTCGCCGCGCGCATCGGCGCCGCCCTCGGGTGGGGTCCCGAGCGCCTGGCGCGCCTGCGCCTGGCGGCCATGCTCCACGACGTCGGCAAGATCACCGTCCCGGAGTCGATCCTGCGCAAGCCCGGGGCGCTCACCGACGAGGAGATGACGATCGTGCGCACCCACGCCGACGCCGGCGCCGACATCGCGGCGCAGATCGAGGGCATGGAGGAGATCGCTCCCTGGATCCGCCACTCCCACGAGCACGTCGACGGCTCGGGCTACCCGCTCGGCCTGCGCGGCGAGGACATCCCGCTGGAGTCGCGCATCCTGCTCGTCGCCGACGCCTTCGACGCCATGACCTCCGACCGCGCCTACCGCGCGGCGATGCCCGTCGCCGACGCGCTGGCCGAGCTGCGCCGCTGCGCCGGACGGCAGTTCGACGAGCGCTGCGTCGATCTGCTGGCGCAGGCCCTACGTGAACGGGCAGGCGCGCTCGACCACGTCGTCGACCTCGCCTGACTCCTCGACCTCGTCCTCGGCGTCGACCTCGAAGCGCAGGGTCGAGCCGGGCAGCGCAGCGCGGCGCGAGGAAGGTGACCGTGGAGGAGGCGCCGGGCGCCAGCCCGCCGAGCACGCGCTCCGCCGGCTGCTCGGCGCCGGCGACGGTGAGCACGACGTCGAAGGGACCGGCCGCGGTGTGGCCGTCGTTGCTCACCGCGAGCTGGTAGATGGCCTGGCCCGGGTCCGCGTCGCGGACGGCGTCCAGGGCGCCTGCGCGCAGGTCCGCGCGCTGATCGGGCTGCTTGCAGCTCGCGCTCGTGCGCGTGGCCGAGCGCAGCAGCTTGCCGCCGCTGCCGTACCAGCGGAAGCGCACCTGCGCGCGGAACGAGCCCGGCGCCGTCAGCCCCTGGACGCGCTGGGTGAAGACGAAGCCGCTGCTGACGCGCCCCGGCGCGGACTTCTGCCACACGCCCAGCTTCGATGCCTTGACGGCGGCGTAGCTGCTCGCCGGCGCGACGCGGGCGAAGAGGTCGAAGCGCATCCACATCCGCTTCGTCCCGGCGATGGCGGGCATCGACCCCACGAAGGTCGCGGTGCGCGCGGCGGCCGCCGGCCCGCTCTGGCACGCGGCGAGCTTGACCCGCAGCGGCGGAGCCTGCGCGTGCGCGCCGGCGGGCAGCGCGAGGGCGAGGACGGCGATGAGGAGCACGACGCGTCGCACGGGCACCAAGGAACAGTCCTGAGCCGATGTTGCGCGTACCAGGTCAGATGAGCGTCGGATCGTCGTGCCTGGCAAAGCCGCGGGTCGCGGCACAGTGCGCCAGCACGGGCCGGACCCGTGGCTGCGCAGCGCGGCGAGGCGATGCTCAGGTGACCTGGTAGAGCGGACCGTCGCCGCCCTCGGGCGTGGTCAGGCGCCCGCCCTTGGCCGTGATCGCCCCGCACTGCACGCAGTTGGTGTAGTTGACGATCACGTCGACGTTGCCCTCCTGCGGCGCGTCCTCAGGGACCTCGTAGACCCCGGCCGGGCACATCCACGCCCACGCCTCGGCCACCTCGCGCGGCACGTTCTCGCGCACGCGGATGTGGTTGGGCGCGTCGTCGCGGGTCGCGTTGCCCGTGATGTAGACGCTCGAGAGCTTGTCGAAGGTGTACTTGCCGTCGGGCTTGGGATAGCCGTCCTTCTTGTCGCCGATCTCCACCGGCGACTCGGCGTCGAGGTGGTTGCTCCAGCGCCCGCCCGGGAAGCGGCCCTTGGAGATGACCATCGCGTTGGTGATCGCGCCGCCCACGAAGAAGCCCTTGCCGAAGGGCTGCTTCATGTTGCGCGACTCGTAGAGCTCCTTGCCGATGAGCGAGTCCTCGACGGCCTGCTCGTAGCCCGAGTAGTCCTGCGAGCCGCGCTTGAGCTGCTCGAAGATCTGCTCGGCGGCCAGGATGCCGGCGTGGATGGCGTAGTGGATGCCCTTGAGCACCGGCACGTTGACCATGCCGGCCGCGTCGCCGGCGATGACCATGCCGGGCGCCGAGAGCTTGGGCATCGCCCAGTAGCCGCCCTCGGGGATCGCCTTGGCGCCCCAGGCGACGCGCTCGCCGCCCTCGAGGATCCCGCGCACGAGCTTGGAGGTCTTGAACTGCTGCAGCAGGTCGTGCCCGGAGACGGTGGCGTCGGTGTAGTCCAGGCCGACGACGAAGCCGATCGACACGCGGTCGTCGCCCATCGGGTAGATCCACGAGCCGCCGAACTCCTTGTGCCTGGCGCCGTAGCGCAGCGGCCAGCCCAGCGTGTGGATGACCCGGTCGAGCTTCTTGGAGACCTTCCAGACCTCCTTGACGCCCAGCGCCCAGACCTGCGGCTCGCGGTCGGCGGCGAGGTCGAACTCGCGGATCGCGGCGCCGGTCAGGTGGCCCCAGGTGCCCTCGGCCAGCACGGTGGCCTGGGCGGTGACGTCGGAGCCCGGCTCGAAGTTGCCCAGCGGGTTGCCGTCCTTGCCGCGGCCCTTGTCGCCCGAGCGGATGCCGCGCACGACGCCGTCGTCGACGAGCAGCTGCGAGGCGGCGGTCTCGGTGAGGATGTAGGCGCCGGCCTCCTCGGCCTTCTCGGCCAGCCAGCGCGACAGCTCGGCGACCGAGACGACGTAGTTGCCGTGGTTGCGGAACGGCGGCGGCGTCGGCTTGAGCGGCAGGGCCCGGTTGGGGCTCAGCATCCAGTAGACCGAGTCCTTGTCGACCTGGCCGTAGGTGGGCCAGTCCTTGGGCTCGAGGTCGGGGAAGAGCTCCTGCAGGCCCGACGGGCGCATCATCGCGCCCGAGAGGTTGTGGGCGCCGCAGACCTTGCCCTTCTCGATCACGGCCACCGGCACCTCGCCGAGGCGCTCCATGAGCTCCGGCTCGTCGGCCAGCAGCTGCAGGAGCTTGTTCGCGCACGCCAGGCCGGCGGGGCCGCCGCCGACGATGGCGACCCCGACCTCGATGCGCTCCTCCTCGTCGTCGAGCTCGCGCTTGATGAACTCCTGCTGGGAGTCGACGGCGGGCGGGAACTGAGACGGCGCGACGACCCTGCCGTTCGGCGACGCCATGCGCTCAGCCGCCCTTCTTGGCCTTGATCGCCTCGGTGAGCTTGGGGACGATCTTGTTGAGGTCGCCGACGATCCCCAGGTCGGAGAACTCGAAGATCGGGGCGTTCGCGTCCTTGTTGATCGCCACGATGTTCTCCGCCGACTGCATGCCCACCTTGTGCTGGATGGCGCCGGAGATGCCCGCCGCCAGGTAGAGCTTGGGCGCGACGGTCTTGCCCGTCTGGCCGATCTGCGCGGCGTAGGGGTACCAGCCGGCATCGACCACGGCGCGGGTGGCCGCCACGGCGCTGTTGCCGCCGAAGGCCTTGGCCAGCGCCTCGACGAGCTCGAAGCCCTCGGCCTTGCCCAGGCCGCGGCCGCCGGCGATCAGGACGTCGGCGCCCTCGATGTCGACGTCGGCGCCGCGCTGCTCGCCGCGCTGGACCATCGTGGCCTGCTGGGCCTGCGGGGACGGCTCGACCTCGACGTCCTCGATCGCCGCTGCGCCTGAGCCGCCCTCGGTGGTCTCGAAGGCGTTGAGCCGGCCGATGATGATCCCGACGTCGGAGCGGAAGTTGATCTCCGAGATGGCCGAGTCGCCCAGGATCGGGCGCTCGGCGACGAGCTTGCCGTCCTCGGCGCGCACGGCGGTGACCTCCATGGCCACGCCGGCGCCCAGGCGCGCGGCGAGGCCGGCGCCGACCTCGAAGCCGAGCAGGCCGCCGCCGAAGAGGGCGTAGCCGTGGCCGTTGTCGGCGATGACCTTGGCCATCGCGTCGACCACCGGCTGGGCCAGGCCCTCGGGCGCCTTGGCGCGGTAGACCTTGGTGGCGCCGTAGGCGCCGACGGAGCCGGCGAGCTCGTCGGTGAGGTCGTCGCCGCCGACGACGATCGCGTGGCACTCGCCGCCCAGCTCGGCGGCCAGGCGGGCGCCCTCGGACACGGCGCCGAGCGAGTTCTTGTTGATGGAGCCCTCGTAGTGCAGGGCGTAGACCAGGATGTTCGCCATGGCTAGATCAGCTTCCTCTCGTCGAGCCACGCGACGATCTTGTCGACCGTCTCGTTGGTGTCCTCGTCCTCGATGATGGTGCCGGCGGACTTGGCCGGCGGCGCCTTGGAGGAGGTCCACTGCGCGGCGGAGTTGTCGCCGCCGACCTTCGACGCGTCGATGTCGGCGTCGGCCACGGCGACGGTGTCCAGCGGCTTCTTCTTGGCGCCCATGATCGCCTTCAGCGACGGGTAGCGCGGCTCGTTGATCGCGTCGCCGACCGAGATGACGGCGGGCAGCTTGACCTCGACGGTGTCGTAGCCGTACTCGGCCTGGCGCTCGCAGCGCAGCTTCTCGGAGTCGACGTCCATCTTGATGACCTGCGTCAGCGAGGGCATCGCCAGGTGCTCGGCCACGACGGCGCCGATCGTGTAGCACTCGCCGTCGTCGGACTGCTGGCCCAGGAGCACGAGATCGGGGCTCTCGCGCTTGAGCGTCTGGGCCAGGGCGTAGCCGGTGGCGGCCACGTCGGAGCCGGCCAGCGCCGGGTCGGTCAGGTGCACGGAGCGGTCGGCGCCCAGCGACACGGCCTTGTGCAGCGCGCGGACGGCGGACTCAGGGCCCATCGTCACCGCGATGATCTCCTCGACCTCGACGGCGCCGCCCTCCTTGATCTGCATGGCGGCCTCGATGGCGTGGGTGTCGTACGGGTTGAGGTTCTTCTCCCCGCCGCGGTCCATGCGCCCGGTCGACGGGTCGATCCGCTTCTGCACGGCAGCGTCTGGCACCTCTTTGACGAGGACACAGATCTTCACTTGACGGCCTCCTCTGGCAAACGAACGTTCGGGATCCTACCTCATTGACTGACGGGTCAATCGGTGTTTTCCACCGACCTGTTCCCCGTCAGACGCGCGGCGCGTCGGCTAGGTGCGCTCGCGATTTCCGACGGCGCCCTGGATGAAGTCGATGATGTCCTGGGTGGGCGCTCCGGGCGTGAAGACCTCCGCGACGCCCAGGCGCTTGAGCTCGGGAATGTCGTCGGCGGGGATCGTGCCCCCGACCGTCAGCAGCACGTCGTCGATCCCCTGCGCCTTGAGCAGCTCGACGATGCGCGGCACGAGCGTCATGTGCGCGCCCGAGAGGATCGACAGCCCGACGGCGTCGGCGTCCTCCTGGATGACGGTCTCCACGATCTGCTCGGGCGTCTGGTGCAGCCCGGTGTAGATGACCTCCATGCCGGCGTCGCGCAGCGCGCGGGCGATGATCTTCGCCCCGCGGTCGTGCCCGTCGAGGCCGGGCTTGGCCACGACGACGCGGATCTTGCGGGCCGTGGGTGCTGACGGCGGCATGCGCCGCGCATTCTACGGTGGGCGCGGCTACGCCGCGCGGCGCTCGTCGTCGAGCGTCTCCTGGAGATAGGCGGTCAGCTGGGCGCCGTCGAGCGGGTGGGAGAAGTGGTAGCCCTGGCCGAGCTGGCAGTCGAGCATGCGCAGCTGCTCGAGCTGCTCGAGGTTCTCGATGCCCTCGGCGATCGTGTCCAGGCGCATGCCTCGGCCGAGCTCGACGATCGTGCGCGCCAGGGCGCTGTCCTCGGTGCTGGAGGCCACGGCGTCGACGAAGCTCTTGTCGATCTTCAGCGCGTCGACCGGGAACTGCTTGAGGTAGCTCAGCGACGAGTAGCCGGTGCCGAAGTCGTCGACGGCGATCGACAGGCCCAGGGCCTTGAGGCGCCGCAGGCGTTCCGCGGTGTCCTCGTCGCCGGACAGGAGCATCGTCTCGGTGATCTCCAGCGTGAGCGCGGCCCCCGGCAGCCCATAGGCCAGCAGCGCCTGCTCGACGTCGCTGGTCAGCCGGTCGTCGCGCAGCTGCAGCGCCGACAGGTTGACGTTGAGCACCAGCTCGGGGGCCAGGTGGCGCCACGAGGCGAGCTGACGGCACGACTCGCGCAGGACCCAGCGCCCGATGGCGCCGATGAGGCCGATCTCCTCGGCCACGGGGATGAAGGTCAGCGGCGGGATCGGGCCGCGGGTGGGATGCATCCAGCGCGCGAGCGCCTCGACGCCGACGGGCCGGCCGGTGCGCAGCTCGACCACGGGCTGGTAGGCGAGCGACAGCTCGCCGCGCTCCAGCGCGTGGCGCAGGTCGGCCTCGAGCTCGATGCGCGCCAGCAGCGCGGTGCGCATCGCGCCCTCGTAGGTCGCGAAGCGGTTGCCGCCGGCCTTCTTGGCGCGGTACATGGCGAGGTCGGCGTTGCGCAGCAGGTCGTCCGGGGCGACGGCCGCACCTCCGGCATGGGCGATGCCGACGGTGGCGCCGATGTAGACCTCCTTGCCCTCGACCTCGAACGAGCGGCGCATCGCGGCGATGATCCGGCCGGCGACCATCTCGGGGCGCAGGCCGCGCCCGTCGTCCTCCAGCAGCACGGCGAATTCGTCGCCGCCGAAGCGCGCCGCCGTGTCCGCCGCGCGCGTGCACTCCGCCAGGCGGGTGGCGACGGCGCGCAGCAGGTCGTCGCCGGCTGCGTGGCCGATGCTGTCGTTGACCGACTTGAAGCGGTCGAGGTCGACGAAGAGCACGCAGAGGTCGGTCTCGCGCCGGGCCGCCACATCGAGCGCGTGCTGCAGGCGGTCCAGGAAGAGCGCGCGGTTGGGCAGCCCGGTGAGGGAGTCGTGGAAGGCCTCCTCCATCGCCTCCACCGTGCGCGCATCGCCGAGGGCGAGGCTCGCGTGCTCTGCGAAGGCGTCGAGCATGCCGAGCTGGGCGTGGTCGAAGGCGGCGCCCGAGGGCGCCATCGCGACGAGCGCACCGGCGCGGGCGCCGTTGATGTGGACCGACGCCGCCAGGGCCGACTCGTTGTCGGTCGCGGTGCCGACCTGCGCCGCCGCGGTGGCTACGACGGCAAGCTCGGATTCCGACCACGCCCCGCCCGCGGTGGTCGAGGCGACGATCGGGCGATCGGGGTCCAGCGGATCGGCGAGCACCAGCGCGACCGGACAGCCGCCGAGCAGTCCGCTGGCGCCGGCGGTGACCGCGGTCAGCACCTCGGACAGCGGCTTGCGGTGCGAGATCGAGCGCTGGATCTCGAGCAGGACCTCGAGCAGGCGATGGCGCTCGCGCAGCGAGGCCAGCAGGCCGAGGCGCTCGCGCGCCCGGCGCTCGCGCTCGGCGCCCAGCGCGCGCTCGGTCTCCAGGGCCGCGACGCCACGCAGCGCAAGGCCGAGCACGCGCGCCATGCCGAGCAGCAGATTGCGCTCGTCGGCGTCGAACGGCGCGTCCAGGCGCGCGACGAGCAGGCGCCCGGGCCGGTCACCGTCCCAGCCCGCAATCGCGAGATGACAGCGCCCCAGGCCGGGAAGGTCGAGCACCTCGTCGCCGGGCCACGCCTGCGCGAGGGCGGCCAGAGGCGCCGGCGCAGCCCCGAAGCCGATCGTGGCCGCGACGGCGTCGCCGACGACCACGGCGCCCGCTTCGGCGTCGAATTGCGCAGCGGCCAGCGCGGCGGCTGCCGCCGTCGCAGCGTCGGCGGCCTGATGGCCGCTGACGGCGGTCAGGAACTCGACGAGCTGATGGGATGAGCGCTGAGGCAGCGTCATGCGGTCACCACGCGTCTGATCGGCGGCTTACGCGCCAGGCTTGAGCTTGTGCGTCAGAGGCCAGCAGGTAGCAGGAATGACGCGTCGGATGGGCCCCCGTGGCCGCCCAGCAGGCGTTCGACGGCGACCAGCCCGGCGAAGCGCCCGTCGGGCAGGCACGCGCAGACGGGATCCAGACGGGTCGCGGCGGGTCGTGCGAGGGCCCGCCGGGCAACGGAGATCGCCGGCTCCTCGACGCTCGCTGAGAGCGGCCGCTCGCGATGGGCCCAGCCACCGCCCTCGGGCACCAGGAGGCCGATCGGGCGGGCGTCGCGGTCGAGGACGACGACGACCTGCCCGCGCGCGCCGGCGGCGGGCTCGGCCCCGGCCGCGAGCAGGCCGGCGTCGAGGGTCGGCGCGATCGGTCCGTCGAGCAGCCCCGCGAGGTCGCCCTTGACGGCGCGCACGCCGGCGATCGGCACGTCGCGGACGAGCGAGGGACCCGGGCGCCCGAAGAGGAAGCCCTGGCCGAGGGGCACCGCGAGCCCGGCGAGCATCTCCTGCTCGGCGCGGCGCTCGATCCCGGGGGCCACCAGCTCGGCGCCGAGACGCCCGGCGAAGAGGCTGACGGCCTCGATGATCGCGAGCTTGGCCGGATCGGCGTGGGCATCGGTGATGAGGCCGCGATCGAGCTTGACGTACTCCGGGCGCAGGCGCAGGACGTGCTGCAGGCTCGCGTAGCCGGCCCCGGCGTCGTCGACCGCCACGTGCGCTCCGGCGGCGCGGGCGCGGTCGAGCACCGTGGCGAGCTCGTCGTAGTCGCCGACGGCGTTCTGCTCGGTGACCTCGATGACGATCTGCTCGAGGCCGCCCTGGGCCGCGTCGAGCACGGCGCGCACCTCGCTGCTGACGACCGCGCCGGGCGAGACGTTGATGGAGAGGTAGGTGCCGCGCGGCAGGTGCTCGCGGGCGCGGAGGCCGGCCGCGACCAGCGTGGCCTCGAGCGCGTTGGCCAGCCCGTGACGCTCGGCGGCCGCCAGCCAGGTCGGCGGCGTCCCACTGGGATCGTTGGCGAAGCGGGCGAGCATCTCGTAGCCCTGGACCGCGGAGCGGCGCAGGTCGACGATCGGCTGGAACACCGGCCGGATGAGCGAGGGGTCGGCGAGTACCGCCTCGACGGTCTCCCGCCCGGCCGGCACGCCCGTGGTCGTCGGTACGTCCACACCGCAGTGATCGGACGCACTGCAGAAAGCCTGACCGTCTGTTCGGGGACCGGCCGTCAGTACGCGACGGACGGCTGGAGAGGCGCGAAGAGCGGGTGGCAGTCCACTAGAAGACCGGCGTCTCCGTGTAGGACCCGAAGACCTCCTGCAGCGCCTCGATGATCTCGCCCTCGGTCGCGTGAGCGCGGGCGGCGTCGAGCAGGCCCGGCATGAGGTTCGCGTCCTCGTGTGCCGCCGTCTGCTTGAGCGCAGTCAGCGTGGCCTGCACCGCCGCGCCGTCGCGGCGGGCGCGCACGGCCTGCACGAGCGCGATCTGCTTGGGCTCCATCGCGGGATCGACGCGATGCAGCTCCAGCGGGCGCTCGTCGGACTGGGTGTACTCGTTGACGCCGACGACGATCCGCCGGCCCGCGTCGATCTCGGCCTGCAGCTCATAGGAGGCGTCGGCGATCTCGCGCTGGGGGTAGTTCTGCTTGACCGCCGCGACCATCCCGCCGAGCTCGTCGATCTTGGCGAAGTAGTCGTAGGCCTGGCGCTCGAGCTCGTCGGTCAGCGCCTCGACGAAGTACGAGCCGCCGAGCGGGTCGATGGTGTTCGTGACACCGGTCTCGTGGGCGATGATCTGCTGCGTGCGCAGCGCGATGCGCACCGCGTCCTCGGTCGGCAGCGCGAGCGCCTCGTCGTAGGAGTTGGTGTGCAGCGACTGGGTGCCGCCGAGCACGCCGGCCAGCGCCTCGATGGCGGTCCGCACGATGTTGTTCAGCGGCTGCTGGGCGGTGAGCGACACGCCGGCGGTCTGCGTGTGGAAGCGCATGAGCCAAGAGCGCGGGTTCTTGGCGCCGAACGTCTCGCGCAGCTCGCGGGCCCAGATCCGGCGCGCGGCCCGGTACTTGGCGATCTCCTCGAAGAAGTCGATCTGGGCGTTGAAGAAGAACGACAGGCGCGGCGCGAAGTCGTCGACGTCCAGCCCGCGCTCGACGGCCTCTTCGACGTAGGTCAGGCCGTCCTTGAGCGTGAAGGCCAGCTCCTGCGCAGCGGTCGAGCCCGCCTCGCGGATGTGGTAGCCCGAGATCGAGACCGGATGCCAGCGCGGCATGTGCCCCGAGCACCACTCGATCATGTCGCCCAGCACGCGCATCGCCGGGTCGATCGGGAAGCACCACTCCTTCTGGGCGATGTACTCCTTGAGGATGTCGGCCTGGATCGTTCCCGCCAGGCGGTCGGCGGGGACGCCTTGCTCTTCGGCGGCGACGACGTAGAAGGCGAGCATGATCGCCGCCGGCGCATTGATCGTCATCGACACCGAGACGTCGCCGAGCGGGATGCCCCTGAACAGCGTCTGCATGTCGTCGAGGGTGTCGATGGCGACGCCCTCGCGCCCGACCTCGCCCAGCGAGCGCGGATGGTCGGAGTCGTGGCCCATCAGCGACGGCATGTCGAACGCCGTCGAGAGCCCCGTCTGCCCGTGGTCGAGCAGGTAGCGGAAACGCTCGTTGGTCTCCTCGGCGGTGCCGAAGCCCGCGAACTGGCGCATCGTCCACAGCTGGCCGCGATACATCGACGGGTAGACGCCGCGCGTGAACGGATAGCCGCCCGGCACCCCGATCTCGCCGCCGTCCGGCAGGTCGGCCTCGGTGTACAGCGGCTTGACCGCCAGCCCACTGAGCGTGGCGAAGGGGACGTCGCGCTCGCTGCCCAGCGCGTACGCCTCGCGCCATTGCGCCTCGGTGGTCGGGACTGCGGGTCTCGTGGTGGTGGCCATGCGCTCTCTTCAAATAGTCGGACGTCCTCCTATTATTCTACGGGGTGAAGTCGCCTGCGTCGAGCCGCAGTCCGCGCAGGATCACGGTGAGGTGCTCGAGATCGCGCGGCGCGATCGCCGCGATGCCGAAGCTCTCGGCGTTGAGGACCTCGGTGGCCGCCTTGGCGCTCGCGCGCCCCGCGTCGGTGATCTCGGCCAGCGTCGCGCGCCGGTCCTCGGCGTGGGGCACCCGGCGCACCAGCCCGTCGGCCTCGAGCTTGTCGATGATGTTGGTCACCGACGTGCGGTGGACCTGCAGGCGCTCGCCGATCTTGCCCAGGGGCAGCGCGCCCGCGCGCGTGAACGACAGCAGCATCAGCGCCTCGTAGCGGGGGAAGGTCAGGTCGTGCGGACGCAGCAGTTCGTTCAGGCGTGCCATCAGCACCTGCTGGGCGCGCATGATCGACGTCACCGCCGCCATCGCCTGTGACGGCTCCGGCTCCCAGCGCGCCTCCCAATGGCGGCGGGCCTCGGCGATCGGGTCGATGCGCAGCGGGGTCACGACGCCGGCAATCATGGCGGGTCGCGGCTTGCTGTACTGCGGGCGCATGCCTGGACCCGCCCGCGCGATCTCGCCCGAAGCTCCAGATCTGGCCGCCGAGCTGCCGGAGGCGAGCCTCGAAGCGGCAGAGGTCGAGAACGGCGGCTCGTGGTCGCAGGTGCGCCTGTCCGACGCCGCCCTGCCGGGCCTCGCGGCCACCGGGCTGCGCTTTCGCGAGGTGGCGCTGGCGCGGGTCGACCTGGCGGGCGCGAGGCTGATCAACCTCGCCTTCGCCGACGTCGAGCTCGACACGTGCAACCTGGCCACGGTCGGCGCCCGCAGCGGCTCGATGCGCCGCGTGACCGCCCGGGGTTGCCGGATGACCGGCCTGCTGTGGACGGAGGGCGTGCTGCGCGACGTCGTGCTGCGCGACTGCCGCATCGACCTCGCATCGTTCGCCGCGACGACGATCGAGCAGGTCGTCTTCGACGGCTGCATCCTGCGCCAGACCGACTTCCAGGAAGCGGAGCTCCGCATGGTGAGCTTCGTCGACTGCGACCTGACCGAGGCCGACCTCTCCAACGCGCGGCTCGCGCATTGCGAGCTGCGCGGCTGCACGCTCGACGGGCTGCGCGGCGCGTCGAGCCTGCGCGGCGCGGCGATGCCGTGGGCGGACATCGTGGCTGCGGCGGGCACCTTCGCCGACGCGGTGGGCGTGCGTGTGCTGGACGCGGGCGAGTAAGGCTCGTGATGTACGTCGCGCCCTGAACAGCATCATCGAGGGAGGGGTCGGCCGCCGGCGCTCGCTCCAGGCGCGAACTGTCCCGGATTACACCCGGAAACCGGATGCAATCCGGGACAGTTCGGCAGATCCTGCGCCCCCGCAGCGATTGCGGGCCACGGCCCTCGGCGGCGGTGCGGGCTCACCTCCCCTCGGTGATGCTGTTCAGGCCGCCGCGAACTCCCCGCACCGACTACGACTCGCGCGCGGCCTCGCCCAGCAGCGCCCGGGCGATGACCAAACGCTGGATCTCGCTCGTGCCCTCGTAGATCTCGGTCACCTTCGCGTCGCGGTAGTAGCGCTCGACCGGGAACTCCTTGGTGTAGCCGTAGCCGCCGAGGACCTGGATCGCCTCGCCCGTCCAGTGGCGCGCGACGCGCGAGGCGAAGAGCTTGGCCTGGGCGCCCTCCACGGTGTGCGGCCGGCCCGCCTCCTTCAGGCGCGCGGCGCGCCACACCAGCGCGCGGGCGGCCTCGATCTCGGTCTGCATGTCGGCGAGCTTCTGCTGGATGGCGCCGAAGCCGCCGATCGGGCGCCCGAAGGCGTGGCGCTCCTGCGCGTAGGTCGCGGCCACGTCGAGCGCCGCCTGGGCGATGCCCACCGCCTGGGCGGCGATGCCGATGCGCCCCGCGTCGAGGGTCTGGAGGGCGATGCGCATGCCGGCACCCTTCACGCCCAGCAGCTCGGCCGGCGTGTCCTCGAAGCTGAGGTCGGCGGTCGAGGAGGAGTTCAGGCCCATCTTCTCCTCCTCGCGCGTGACCGCGAAGCCGTGCGCGCCGCGGCGCACGACGAAGGCCGACGCGCGCTCCGGATCACGGGCGAAGACCAGGAAGCTGTGCGCGTGCGTGCCGTTGGTGATCCACTGCTTGGTGCCGGTGAGCTGCGACGATGCTGCGCGCGTGCGCATCGCCCCGGCGTCCGAGCCCGAGCCCGACTCGGTCAGCGCGAAGGCCGCGAGCTCGTGTCCCTGCGCCAGCGGCGGGACCATCCGGCCGACCTGGTCCGGCGTGCCGTGGGTCAGCAGCGGCAGCGTGCCGGCGCTCGTGTGGACCGCGACGGTCACCCCCACCCCGGCGTCGGCGCGCGAGAGCTCCTCGAGGACGAGTACGTAGGACAGGAAGTCGGCGCCCGCGCCGCCGTGCTCCTCGGGCACGCACACGCCCATCAGCCCCAGCTCGCCGAGGTGCGTGAAGACCTCGCGCGGGAAGGTGTGCTCGCGATCCCAGCCGCCGGCGTGCGGGGCGATCTCGTCGTCGGCGAAGCGCCGAGCGAGGTCGCGGATCTCGCGCTGCTCGTCGGTGAGCTCGTGCAGGCTCATCGCTTGCGCGCCGCCACTGTCCGCGCGCCGGTGCCCACGAGGGCGGCCAGGACCACCGCGGCGGCCGCCTTCAGCCGCCGCCCGAGCTGCTCGAAGCGCATGATCTCCCAGCCCTCCTCGCGCGCGACGCGGCGCAGCTCGGCGTCGGGGTTGACCGCCACCGGGTGCCCGACGACGCGCAGCATCGGCAGGTCGGACTCCGAGTCGGAGTACGCGTAGGAGGCGGAGAGGTCGAGGTCGGCGGCGGCCGCCAGCTCGCGCATCGCGACGGCCTTGCCCTCGCGGTAGGTGAACGGTCCCGCGGAGCGTCCCGTGTAGTGGCCGTCGACCACCTCGGAACGGGCACCGAGCGCGCCGTCGAAGCTCAGCACGTGGGCCAGCATGTCGGCCATCTCCTGCGAGGCGGCGGTGCAGATGTAGACGGGGCGGCCCGCGTCCTGGTGGGCGTGGGCCACGTCGAGCATCTGGGGATAGAGCCGGGGGAGCACGCCGGCCAGCACCTTGGGCGCCAGGCGCTGCAGGTCCACCACGCGCTGGCCCGAGATCATCTCGCCGACCTCGCGGCGCACGCGGTCGGTCGCCTGGTCGGTCGAGCCGCGCAGGCGGAACTTCACGTTCTCCCAGCCGTAGCGCGCGATCCGCCGGCGGGTGAGCAGGCCGGCCCCACGGGCGGCGCGCGCCCAGTACAGGCCCGACGAGCCGGCCATCAGCGTGCGGTCGAGGTCGAAGAAGGCAGCCCCGCGCCCCACCTCGCGCGGGACGTGAGCGATCTCCTCCCGGGGGGTGACGTCCTGCGTCACGCCCCGTTGGGGTGGACCTTCAGGATCACCGCGTCGCCCTGACCGCCGCCGCTGCAGATCGCGGCGCAGCCCAGCCCGCCGCCGCGCCGGCGCAGCTCGTACACGAGCGCGCCGAGGAGGCGCGCCCCCGACGCGCCGATCGGATGGCCCAGGGCGACCGCGCCGCCGTTGACGTTGACCTTGTCCTCGTCGATGCCCAGCAGCCTGATCGAGTGCAGCGTCACCGACGCGAAGGCCTCGTTGATCTCCCACAGGTCGATGTCCTGCGCGGAGAGCCCGGCCTTGGCCAGCGCCTTCTCGGCCGCGGCGGCCGGCGTGGTGGCCAGGTAGGCGAAGTCGTTGGCCGACTGCGCGTGGGCGACGATCTCCGCGAGCACCGTCTTGCCGTTCGCCGCGGCCCACTCGTCGCTGGACAGCACCAGGGCGCCGCCGCCGTCGTTGACGCCCGGCGAGTTGCCGGCCGTGTGCGAGCCCTCCTTGTCCACGAGGCCCGGCAGCGATGCGAGCCTCTCGAGCGTGGTGTCGCGGCGCGGCCCCTCGTCGATCTCGACGACCGTGTCGCCCTTGCGACCCTTGACCGTCACCGCGACGATCTCCGCGGGCAGCCGGCCCTCGTCGGTCGCGGCGATCGCGCGCTCGTGCGAGCGCAGCGCCCAGCGGTCGAGGTCGGGGCGCGTGAGCTCGAGCGCGTTGCCGACCTCGGTCGCCTCGTCGAACATCTGGCGCCCGCTGAACGGGTTGGTGAGGCCGTCGTGGACCATGGCGTCCAGCGCCTTGGCGTCGCCCATGCGAAAGCCGAAGCGCGCCTGGGGCAGCAGATAGGGCGCCCGCGACATCGACTCCATGCCGCCGCCCACGCCGACCTCGACGTCGCCGGCGCGGATCGCCTGGTCGAGGATGACCGAGGCGCGCAGGCCGGAGGCGCAGACCTTGTTGATGGTCTCGCTGGAGACCTCCTTGGGGATCTGGGCCTTGATCTGGGCCTGGCGCGAGGGGATCTGGCCCTGGCCGGCCTGGAGGACCTGGCCCATGACGACGTGCTGCACCTGGTCGGGCGTCACGGCGGCGCGCTCGAGCGCCGCGGTGATGGCGGTGGCGCCGAGCTCGGTCGCATCGACGGTGGAGAGGCCGCCACCGAGCTTGCCGATGGGCGTGCGGGCGGCTCCGAGGATCACGGTCTTGGACATGACCCTGATGCTAGTGGCGTAGCCTGGCCGGCCGATGCACGCCTCCGCCACCACCGACGCCCCCGCGGTCACGAAGGCCGACACGATCGCCGTCGGCGTCTTCGACGACGAGGGAATCGCCCACGATCTCGAGGGCGCTGCGCTGACGGCGCTGCTGGAGAGCGGCGAGGCCCGCACGAGCTTCAAGCACCTGGCCCTGCACCACGCCGACGGCAAGCGCTGGCTGGTCGTCGGGCTCGGACGCCGCGACGCGTTCGATCCCGAACATGCCCGCGTGGCGGCGGCCGCCGTCCACGCCCGCGCCCGCGAGCTCGGGACGCGCACGCTGTGCTGGGAGCTGCCCCACCACGTCCCCGACGAGGTGGCCGCGGCGCTGGTCGAGGGCACGTTCCTCGCCGGCTACCGCTTCGACCGCTACCGCCAGCGCCCCGAGGAGGAGCCGCGCGAGGTCCAGGAGGTCGTCGTCTCCAGCCATCACGACGTCGCCGAGGCGGTCCGGCGCGGCGCCGTCGGCGCGGACGCGCAGAACTTCGCGCGCGAGCTGCAGGACACGCCGGCCAACGACCTCACGCCCAGCGCGCTCGCCGAGCGCGCACAGCAGATCGAGGGCGTGGAGGTCGAGGTCCACGGCCGCGAGTGGATGGCCGAGCAGGGCATGGGCGCGTTCCTCGCGGTCGCGCAGGGCTCCGACCACGAGCCGGCGGTCATCGTGGCGCGCTACGACGGCGGCGGAGGCGGTCCGCTGCTCGGACTCGTCGGCAAGGGCGTCACGCACGACACCGGTGGGCTGTCGATCAAGCCGGCCGGCGGCATGCACGAGATGAAGTTCGACATGTCCGGCGGCGCCGCCGTGCTCGGAGCGCTCCAGGCCATCGCCGCGCTCAGCCTGCCCGTGCGCGTGCTCGCCGTCATCGGCGCCACCGAGAACACCATCAACGGGTCGGCGATGAAGCCCGGCGACATCGTGCGCGCCATGACCGGCACGACGATCGAGATCAACAACACCGACGCCGAGGGCCGGCTCGTGCTCTGCGACTGCCTGGCCTACGCCGTCGCGCAGGGCGCCCAGCCCATCGTCGACATCGCCACGCTGACCGGCGGGATCGTCACCGCCCTGGGGTCGACCTACGCGGGGCTCTTCGCCACCGACGAGGACCTCGCAGCGGCGGTCACCGCCGCGGGCGCCGCGGCGGGCGAGCCCGTGTGGCGCATGCCGCTGCACGCCGACTACGACGAGCAGATCAAGGGCCGCTACGCCGACATCGTGAACTCCGAGAGCCGCAAGGCCCACCCGATCCAGGGCGCGTCGTTCCTCAAGCGCTTCGTCGGTGACGTGCCGTGGGCGCATCTCGACATCGCCGGCACCGGCCACGACAACGGCCGGGCCTACGCGGCCAAGGGCGGGGCGGGCTGGGGCGTGCGGCTGCTGCTCGAGCTGGCCCGCGCGCAGGGCTGACCGCGGGCTACAGACCTTCGGGGTGGCGGGCGACGAACCCGCTCGTGCTGCGACCGGTGGTCTGCCAGCGCGTGCCCGAGCCGCTGATGGCGCCCGTGTCGAAACGCAGGCCGGCAACCACCATGAAGACGTGGCCGCCGTTGGCGTAGATCGTGATCCAGCGGCCCGGCCCGGCCGCGCCCCAGCGGGCCAGGAGGCCCGAGGTCAGCGGTGAGTCCAGGAGGCCGGCGCCGGCGAGAGCGAAGGAGACCGAGCCCGAGCAGTCATAGCCCGAGGCCGACCAGCTGCCGTGGCCGCCGCCCCAGAGGTACGGGGTCTTGGCGATGACGTTGCCGGCGCGGATGACGTCGCGGACGATCGGCGGCGCGTCCTTGGGCGCGACGCCGCGGCCGTCGGGCAGCACGCGGCCGACCGCGCCGACGGGCAGGTCGGCGCCGGCCGCCAGGTGCTTGAGCTGGCTGAGCTCGCGCCGGATCTCGGCGTCGGTGGGGCTCTGCGAGCCGTCGGCGGAAGTCGTGGTGGACGAGGTCGTGCTGACGGACTGCTCGCCGGCGGGCACGCCGGCCTCGGGCTCGACGGCCTGCGGATGCGAGCTCGGCAGCGCTCCCTCCGGGTCCTGGAAGGTGGCCGGCGCGGCGGCGACGCTGGCGGCAGCCTGGTTGCCGGCCGGCAGCACGGTGGCGGTGACGGCAGCGGCGAGGACGAGCACGGCCAGCAGTGCGCCGGCGATCAGCGCGCGCCGCACGAATCGCTTCACGCGCCGGTGCGCGCTTGTCATAACACCTCTCACACCCGCCTGATCGACCGGGCGTGGCGGCGCTTGAGCGCTGGTTTCAGCCCAGGGCAGGACCGACGGCCCGCTCGCCGTCGGCTGGACGGTGGAGACTCCCGGGCGCGCGCCGCGGCGCGCGCCCGGGCGCCTCACACGAACAGGCCCGAGCCGACCCAGTCCTGGCCGTCGCGGGCGCCGGGCGGGGCGAAGAAGTAGCCGCCGCCGGTCGGGACGACGTAGTCGACCAGCGGCTCGCCGGCGAGCCGCTTCTGCACGACCTCGAACTGCTTCTCCACGTCGGCCTGGAAGCAGCAGAAGACGAGCCCCATGTCGAGCTGGCCGGACAGGTCCAGGCCGCGCGAGTAGCTGTAGCCGCGGCGCAGGATGCGCGAGCCCTCGGTCTCGGGCGTGCGCGGTCGCGCCAGGCGGATGTGCGCGTCCATCGGGATCCGCTCGCCCTTCGGATCGGACGCGATAGCCGGGGTCGTCGGTCTCCTTGGGGCGCCCGAGCGGCGCGCCGGTCCCCTTGTCGCGCCCGATCATGAGCTCCTGCTCCGGGCGCGCCACGCGGTCCCAGAACTCCACCCGGTTGCGGATGATGCGCACCACCTGGTAGGTGCCGCCGGCGGCCCATGCCGGCTCGCCGTCGCGCGCCCACACGAGCCGGTCCATGAGGCGGCGGTCGGCGGTCGTCGGGGTTGGCGGTGCCGTCCTTGAAGCCGAGCAGGTTGCGCGGCGTGCCGGGCTCCTTGGAGACGGGCAGGAAGCCCTCGATCTTCCAGCGCGGCGCGAGCGAGCCGCGCGTCGCCCGCATGAGGTCGCGCAGCGCGTTGAGCAGCGTCTCTCGCTGTTGGCACACAGCTGCACCAGCACGTCGCCGTGGCACTCCTCGGCGACGAGGGCGTCGTCGGGGAAGGTCGTCATCGGCTTCAGGCGCGCGCGGCTTGCGCGCGGCCAGCCCGTAGCGGTGGTCGAACAGCGAGGCGCCGAAGGCGATCGTCACGGTGAGCCCGTCCGGCGTGACCTGCGGGCCGAGGATGCCCGAGTCGGGCGTCGGGCCCTCGCCCGGGGCGCCGAGCAGGGCGTCGTAGCCGCGCGTCAGCGCGGCGCGCACGCTCGGACAGCGCCTCGAGCGCCGTCGGCCAGCTCGGCCCGCGACGGCGCGATCGCGTCGAAGGCGGCGAAGATCGCGTGCGGCGGCGCGCGGGGTGAGGATGCCCGCCTGGTGGACGCCCTCGAAGGCGATCGGCGCGGTGCGACACGGCGGGCGCTCCGGCCGCCTGCGCCGCGGGCGCCCCGCCCCCGGGGCCGATGACGCGGTCGATCGCGGCGCCCGCGCCCAGCGCGGCGGCACTGCCCAGGAAGGCGCGGCGCTTCATCCGCTGTCCCCGAACGATCGCTGGGCCGGACGCGGCGGGCGCGGGTCGATGAGCTCGGGCACGTAGGCGAGCTGCTCCGCCGCGCCCGCGGCCAGCCCGTCGACGAGCTCGCGGTCGCGCTGGCCCAGGCGATCCCAGCGCGGCAGCGACCCGTCGGGCGCGCTCCAGCCGCGCGAGCGTGGCCGAGAGCCGACGCAGCGCCCGCCGAGCCTGCGGCAGCGCGCCGCCGGCGTCGCGCCGCGCGATCATCGGCCGCAGCGTGGCGCAGGACGACCCTCGTGCCGCGGACCTCGGCGCGCAGGGCGACGAGCGCGGACGCCGCTCCACGGGCTCGCCTGGCCGGAGAGCTGCAGGTGGATGCCGTCCTCGAGGATCTCGTGGGCGCGCAGCGAGTACTCGAGCGGGTCGATCGTCATCGGCGCCGACCTTCGCGCGCAGGCGCGCGACCGCGCGTGCCAGATGCGCTCGCGGGCGCCGCGGCGTCGCGCGTGGAGCGGTGCTGCCAGAGCGCGAGCTCGATGCGATGAAGGCCGGTGAAGTCGGGCGAGCGGATCGCCGCCGGGCAGGCCCGGCGGGACGCCCGTTGATCGCGGCGTCGAGGTCGCCGAAGGCGCCGTAGGCGGCGCCGATCGACTCGTAGCGCGCGTCGGCCTTCAGCCACGCGGCGCGCGCGCCGGCCAGGTCGTGGCGCGCGATCGCCGCGCGCAGCGTCGCCGACCTCGCCCAGCAGGGCGCCGAGCTGGCGGCCGACGTAGCGCTTGTAGGTCGCGATCGGCCGGCGATAGTCGGCGGGCGTCACCCGCGCCACGGCGCCGGCGGCCGTGCTGCGCTTCGAGTACGGCTGCGCCGGCGGGTTGGCGGCGTGGCCGCCGTTGCCGCCACCGCACGCCGCGAGCGCGACCAGGGCGAAGGCCGCGACGCACGGCGTCACGGCCTCAGCATCCGCGCCGCGCGCTCCCGAGCGCGTTGAGCGGGTCCTCGGCGTAGGTCCGGATGGTCGCGTCGTAGCGAGCGACGCGGTGCGGGCGTCGCGCCGGCCGCGAAGCATTCGCCGCGCTGCAGCCGCACGGCGTAGCGCGTTCGCTGGCTGCGGCCCTCGACGCTGCGCCAGGCGACCGTGCAGCCCCACGTCCAGGCGCCGCCGCCGCTCGGCCGCGGCGCCGTGGAGTCGCAGCGCACGCCGCGCACCAGCCCGGTGGGCAGCGGCTGGCCGAGGTCCATGGCGTCCTCGCTGCGCTGCGACATCACCGCCAGCCGGTAGAGGCCCTTGCGGAAGGCGTTGCCGAGCTGGCGCTCGAGGTCGCGGCCCGCGAGGTATCCGCCCGCAGCGGCTGCTGCGGGGTGCGTCGTCGCGAGACGGCATGCCCCTGCCCGCCGCACCCCGCGATACAGGGCACGGCGAGCAGGAGCGCGGTCAGAGCGAGTCTGCGCAGCGCGGTCAGACCGTCGTCACCACCCGTGCTTCTGCTTCCCGGCGGCGACGATCTCGTAGGTGATGTTCGCCCCGTGCTGCCCGGTGACGAAGATCCGCCACGGGCTGCGGCGCTGCCGGCGTTGAAGGGCAGCTCGGCGCCGAGGATGCCCGACGGCGAGGTCGAGCCGTCGGACACGTGGATCCCGGTGACCTCGTTGTCGCCGTCGTTGTGCGTCTTCGCGGGCGGGGGCTCCCTGAGCGCGGAGTCGCTGGTCGACTCCGGGTCGCGGCCCTGGGCGATGAGCCGCTTGGCGTCGGCGTTGATCTGGTTCAGCGGCTTGGTGATGTCGAACGACCACAGCGAGTCGAGTGCGTTGGCCTGCTGGTGCAGCGTCTCACCGCGATCCTCGGCTGAGCAGGACCGTCCGCTTGTCCAGGAAGGCGACGTTGTCGAACGACGCGTGCGCCTGGTCGCCGACGACGACCGCCTTGACCGTGCCGGTGTCGGCGCCGGCCTTGGGCAGGTCGACGCGCAGCAGCGCGCCCCAGGCGCGCGCGCTCGGCGGCGCCCGGGTAGTCGCCGGCCGTCTTGCTCGTGTCGCCGGTCTCGGCGATCACGAAGCGACCTGAAGTCCGCTCCCCGGCACGAACTTGGCGTTCTCCGGGCGCTTCAGCGGGGTGCCCTTGTTGGCCGCGTTGGCGTTGGCGCCGACCCCGCCCGCCTTGGCCGCGGCGTTGGCGTCGAACGCCGCCGTGCCGTCGACCGCCGTGTCGTGGATGGTGACCCACTTGGCCTGCTGGGGCGGCCGGAGTGCAGGGCCAGGATCGGCTCGCCGAGCGCGTCGTCGGTCACCGCCGCCGCACCGTCGGCGCCGTGGTGTGGAAGACGACCGGCGTGCCGTTGACCGAGACCTGCAGGACCTGCAGCTTGCCCTTGGTCAGGTCGCCCGCGTGCGTCGGCTTGAAGCGGTAGACGAACGAGTTGGGCTGCTTGACGCCGCTCGGCGGTGACGTTGCGCGCCGCCGACGTCCTCGATGATGATGAGGTTGCCGAGCTTGTCGTTGTGGATGCCCTCGTAGCCGGCCTTGCCCATCGAGCCGTCGTAGTTGGCGACGGGCGGGGCGGTCGTCGCCGCTCCACTTCAGCGCCTGGCCGAAGACGCCGCCGGCGGTGCCGGCCTCGGCGGTGAACAGCAGCTGGCCGGTGAACGGGTCGAAGGTCGAGCCGTCGATCGAGCGCACGCCGCTGTCGGTCGCGTCGGCCGGCAGCGGGTTGAGCAGCGTGACGCGGTGCGCGGGATCGCTGACGTCGAGGTTGACGCGCGTGAAGTACGCGCGGTTGTACGTCGCGTCCGAGGGCGTGAAGACCTCGTGGCCCTGGATCAGGAAGCGATGCCCGTAGTCATAGCCGGCGGTCGGGCCGCCGGGGTTGCGGCGCGTCACCAGGTAGGTGTTCTGGTCGGGCTCGGTCTTGGTCGGCTGAGCCGTCTGCCTGGAGCGTGGAGTCGTCCAGGTACCCGTAGCGGCTGAAGATGCCGGCCGGGTTCTCGAGGGTGTCGTTGCCGTTGACGACGCGCTGCAGCGCAAAGCCGTTGGCCACCACGTTGGGCGGGCTCCCGCTGCGCGGATTGGCGTTCGGGACGCCAGTGAAGATCTGGGCGACGGCGACTGCCGCCAGCACAAGGACAACCGCGCCTGCTGCGGCCCCTACGAAGACTCGACGCACGTCCCTTCCCTTTCCTTGGACTACGGGCGGGAGATTCCTACCGGGCGCGGCAGGGCCCTCCGGTTGTCGATCTGTGAACAATGGCGCGATGCACTTCGACCTCCCCGACGACCACCGCCTGCTGCAGCAGACCGTCCGCGACTTCGCCGTGCAGGAGGTGGCGCCGGTGGCCGAGGAGCTCGACCGCGAGAAGCGCTTCCCCTACGAGATCGTGGCCAAGATGGGCGAGCTGGGGTGGATGGGCATCCCGTTCCCCGAGGAGGTCGGCGGCGCCGGCGGCACGACGCTGCAGTACGCGCTGGCGGTCGAGGAGCTCACGCGCGTGGACTCGAGCGTGGCCATCACGATGTGCGCGCACACGTCGCTGGGCACCCAGCCGATCTACCTCTTCGGCTCGCAGGAGCAGAAGGACGCGCTGCTGCCCGATCTGTGCTCGGGCGCCAAGCTGGGCGCCTTCGGCCTCACCGAGCCCGAGGCGGGCTCGGACGCGGGCAACGTGCGCACCCGCGCGGCGCTCGAGGACGGCGAGTGGGTCGATCAACGGCGCCAAGCAGTTCATCACCAACGCCGGCACCGACATCTCGGGCCACGTCGCCATCACGGCGCGGACCGGCGACGGCGAGATCTCCAACATCGTCGTCGAGAACGGCACGCCCGGCTACGAGCAGGGCACGCCGTATCGCAAGATGGGCTGGAACGCGTCGGACACGCGCCCGCTGACCTTCACCGACTGCCGCGTGCCCGAGGACAACCTCCTGGGCCCGCGCGGGCAGGGCTTCAAGCAGTTCCTGCACATCCTCGACATCGGCCGCATCGGCGTGGCGGCGATGGGCGTCGGGCTCGCGCAGGGCGCGCTCGACGAGGCGCTGGCCTACGCCAAGGAGCGCCGCGCCTTCGGCCAGCCGATCTCGAAGTTCCAGGCCATCCAGGGCAAGCTGGCCGACATGGCGACCGAGATCGAGGCCGCGCGCCTGCTCACCTACAAGGCCGCGTTCCTCAAGGACGAGGGCCGCAACTTCACGCTCACGGCCGCGCAGGCCAAGCTCAAGACCGGCCGGCTGGCCGTGCGCTGCGCCGAGGAGGCGGTGCAGATCCACGGCGGCTACGGCTACATCGAGGAGTACCCGGTGTGCCGCTTCTACCGCGACGCGAAGATCCTCACCATCGGCGAGGGGACCGACGAGGTCCAGCAGATGGTCATCGCCCGCGCGCTGGGCGCGTAGCGACCCGCACGTTCACCGTCGCGGTGTCGGCCTTCTGACGGGGGCCACGCGCCGGGGATCAACTCCGGCTACGCCACGCAGGAGCTGCCCGGCATGCGCGATGCGGTCGAGCAGGGCGACGTCGCGACGGCCACGCGCTACCGCGACCTCCTCGTCGCGTCGCTGCAGCGCGCGGCCGCCGACGCGCGGAGGGCCGCCGGGTAGGACGCTGCGACAATCGCGCGGGTGCGCCGCGCGGCGGGGTTGTGGCTCGTCCTCTTCGCCGTCTACGCGGCGGGCGCCGGCCTGCACGCCAGCCCCGGCGAGGACCTCAGCGCGCCCGAGGCCCACGTCCTGCTGCTCACGCGCTCGATCGTCGACGACGGCGACCTCGACCTCTCCGACGAGTACGGCGCCGCGGCGTGGCGGCCGTTCTACGGCGGCGACGCTCGTGCCGCTCACGGGGCCGCGCGAGCGCGGGCAGCTCGAGCCGATCGCGGCCGGCTTCCCGCTGCTGTGCGCGCCGGCCTACGCGCTGGGCGGGCGCCTGGCCGTCGAGCTGTGGCTGGCCGCGCTGGCCGCGCTGGGCTACGTCGCCGCCGCGTGGATCGCGCGGCGCATCGTGCCCGATCCGTGGGCCACGCGGGGCGTGCTCGCCGTCGGGCTGTCGCCGCCCGCGGTCGTGGCCGCCACCACGATCGCGCCCGACGCGGTGGCCGCCAGCGCGCTGGCCGGCGCCGCCGCGCTGGCGCTGGCCGCGCGCGAGCGCCCGCTGGCGCGGCTCACCGCGTGGGCCGGGCCGCTGCTGGCCACGCTGCCGTGGCTGGGCGTCAGGTTCGTGGCGCCCGGCGCCGTGGTCCTGGTCGGCGTCTTCCGCTGGCCGCGCCGGCGCCAGCGCGGCCTCGCCGGGCTGGTCGGCGTCGAGGTCGCGCTGTTCTCGACCGTGCTCTTCGTCTCGATCAACGACCGCCTCTACGGCGGCCTGACGCCCTACGCCGTGCTGCCCGAGGGCGAGAGCCCGACTGGCGCCCACGGGCTCGCCGCCCACCTGGAGCGCTGGCCGCGGCTGCTGTGGCTGTGGGTCGGGCGCCCCGAGGGGCTGCTGCTGTGGGCGCCGGTGTGCGCGATGGCCTTCGTCGCGCTGTGGCTGCTGGCGCGCTCGCGCCGCGAGCGGCTGGCGCGGGTGCTGGGCGAGCAGGCCGACGTCGAGGTCACGGCCGGCTTCCTGGCTCGCGGTGTGCGCCGCCGCCGTGCTCGTGGCGGTCTTCCTCTCCCCCACCATCGCCGGGCCGTGGTTCGCCGGCCACGAGCTCGTCGCGGTGCTGCCGCTGATCGGCGCGCTAGCGAGCTGGGGCCTGCGTCGCTTCCCGCGCGCCGGCGCCGTGCTCGGCGTCCTCACGGTGCTCGCTCACCGTTTGGGTGCTGGTCGCGGTGCGCGTCGACGGCGACGCCGGCGTCGCTCCCGCCACGCGGCGCCCTGCCCTGGACCGTCCGCTAGCGGCGGCGCGCGAGGCACGCCGGCGCGGGCCGCGCACGCGCACCTCCCGGGCCAGCACGTAGGAGCCGATGACGAAGACCATGGCGGCCACCTGGGCGCCGATCGTCTCCCACGTCGGATAGACGCCGAACCACAGCCCCAGCCAGTAGGGCGGATCGACGTCGATCGGGGTGATCGGGATCCAGCCCGTGCCCTGCATGGTCCGGGCGGTCTGGCCGACCATGACCACGAGCACGAAGCCGATCAGCACCCCGGTGACGACGAGCATCCGCTTGTAGGGCAGCTTGCGCTGCAGCGCGAAGGTCGCCACCGCGACGACGAGCGTCATGGCCAGGCCGAGCCCGGCGCCCTCGAGCACCGTCGCCGTGCCCGCGCTGAGCTCCAGCGACTGCAGGAAGAGGACGGTCTCGAAGCCCTCGCGATAGACGCTCGTCAGACCGAGGACGACGAGCCCGATGACCTGGGCCGAGGCGAAGCTCGCGGTCTCGAGCTTCTTGCGCTGACGATGGAACTTGCCGATCCACTCGCTCCAGTAGACGCGGTGGAAGAACCAGTTCGTGATCAGCAGCAGCACGCCGATGGCGATGAGCCCGACCACCGCCTCGAGCTTCTCGCCGTAGCGGTCGAGCGAATGCAGCAGCGTCTGCGCCAGCACCCAGGTCACGCCGGAGGCCAGCAGCCCGAGCGCGGCGCCGACCAGCACGGGCCGGCGCAGCCGGCGGCGCACGCCGACGAACGACGCCGTGATCGCCGCCAGGATGAGCACCGCCTTCGAGGCCCTCGCGGAAGACGATGATCGCCGAGTTGGTGACGACGGTCGCGCGGCTCGCGCTGTCGCCCAGCGTCGCCGCCGCGTCCGCGAGCCTGTCGTCCAGGGCCAGGCGCGTCTCGTGGATCTCGCGCCGCGGCGCGCGGCGGTCGAGGAGCTTCGCCAGGCCCGGCGTGCCGTGCGATCCGAACCAGATGAGGCCCTCGACGTCGAGCGCCAGGCCCGGGATCGAACGCCTTCAGGCGCCGCTCGGGGCCGAACTCGAAGAACGCGTACGCCTCCAGGCGGGCCTGCTCGGCCTGGCGGAACTGGCCGGCGCCGGCAGCGGCCTCCATGCGGTCGAGCGTGATCGCGATGAGGTCGTAGTCGGACTCGTCGGTCGGCGCCTCCCACGCGTCGGGCATGGCGCCGCGCAGGGCGTCCTCGGTCGCGGCGGTCAGCGCCTTGACGTCGTCGACGGTCGCGACGCCGTCCGGGCGCTTGGTGGCGACGTCGAGCGCGACACCGAGACGGGCCAGACCGCGGGCGGCGGCGTCGGCGCGCGCCCGGTCGCGCTTGGCCAGCTGGTCGCGCAGGTCGGCGAACGCGCTCTGCGCCCCGGTGCGGAAGGCGACCGCCTCCTGGACCTCGAAGGCGAGCGTCACCCGCCGGTCGTGGACGCCGCGCCCGTACTCGACGGGCACGAGCGCGAGGAAGCGCAGCAGCTGCTGGGCGCGGCGCGCGGCCTCCTCGGGCGTGAACGGCGCGGCGGTGAACCCGTCGAGGGCGCCGACGGCCGCCGCGCGCGCGGCCAGGAAGGGCTCGCCGCCGGCCAGCGCCGCGCCGCGCAGGCGGGCGAAGCCGGCCTCGGCGCGCGCGGCCGCCGGCGCGCCCCGGTCCTGTCGCGTAGCGCGCGGCGAGGATGGCGAAGTAGCCCTCGGCCTGCGCCGCGGCCTCGGCGCGGCGGACCGGCAGATCGCGCTCCTCGCCCCGGGCGGCGTCGTCGAGCAGCTCGCGCAACCGCGCCTGATAGGCGTCGAGGAGGTCCTTGGCGACGGCGTCGCGCGCCGCGCCCGCGCGCAGCCTGCCCGCCTGCAGGCGCGCCACGGCCACCGTCGCGTCGGCGCCCGGTCGGGTGAAGCGCGTCGCCGTGCGGAACTCGCGCAGCAGCAGCCAGTCGCGCGCCGCCGCGGGATCGCCGCGGTCGACGGCGTGCAGCGTGGCGGCGAAGGAGCCGCGGAAGAGCGCGGCGCGCAGGCTCCCGCGGGCGGCCGCCAGCCGCGTCGCGTCGCCGGCCCGGGCGGCGCGTGCCGCGGCCGCCAGGGCGCGCCGGGCGTCGGCATCGGCGCGCGCATCGGCGCGCCGGATCCCGGCGCCGAGGTCGCCGCCGTAGCGCTCGCGCGCGCGGGCCACGGCATCGCCGGCCTCGTCCGGCCCGCCGACGATGAGCCCGGACTGCGCCTCGAAGAGCCCCGCCCGCACGGCCTCGGCCGCACGCCAGGGCGCCTCGGCGGCCGCCGCCGGCGCGGCCGCGAGAACGCTGAGCGTGATTGCGAGGGCGAGCGTGCGCAGCGCCCGTCAGTCCTCCAGCTTGATGCCGAGCTGCCCGGCCGCCTGCGTGACCTGCCCGGCGATGGCCTCCGCCTGGTCCTGCGCCTCGCCGCCGAGCGTGTCGGCGTCCTGCGCGGTGAACTTCTTGCCGCCCGCCTCCTGCTCGCGCAGGCGCTCGGCGAAGCTCTGCAGACGCTGCAGCGAGGCCCCGGTCTGGCTGGCCTGCTGGCGGTCGACCTTGGCGATGCTCGGCTGGACGTTGTCGTAGACGAGATTGAGCCCGCCGAGGATGTCGGCGATGTCCTGCAGGCGCGAGGCGACGACGAACGCCTTCTCCTGCGCCTTGTCACCGGCGATGAAGCGCGAGTTCTTCCACGCCTCGAAGTACTCCGACATCGTCGGGGTCATCACGACCAGCGCGGTGAACGCGTCCTGCTGCGTCGGGCTCCACTTGCGGGCGGCCGCGTCGAGCTCCTTGGCGCTGTCCTCGAAGCCGCGCGCTGCGGCGACGAGGAAGTCGGCGTCGGGCAGCGCCTCGCCGAACTCGACGCGCCCGTCGCCGTCGAGGTCGGGCCTGACGCCCTTGGCGGCGAAGCGCGGCTCGGTCCCGAAGCTGCTGGTCTCGACGAGGTAGTTGTAGTTCCCGGGCTGCTTGAAGGTGCGCCCGGCGGGCGTCTTGACCGAGAACGGCACGGCGCTCTCGGGATCGGACGCGTCGCTGCCGGCGTCGATGATGACGTCGAAGTCGGCGAGCTCGGGCACCCCGGCCACGACGCCCTCCATCTCCTCGTAGGCGGGGTTGGCGTCGGCGAAGTCCTCCTGGAGCTTCTTGACGCTCGCGGCGGCGTCGCTGCGCTTGTCCGTGAGCAGCTTGGCGTAGTCGAAGTCGGCCTCCTCGGCCAGCTTGTAATAGGCCTCGGCGTCCGCGCGCAGGGTGCCGGTCTCGGTGACCAGGCGCTCGGTGTGCGCGAGCAGGTAGCCCTTGATGGCGCTCAGGTCGGTGCCCTCGGCGAGCGCCGGCTGCGTGGCCGCGGCATCCTTGTCGTCGTCGTTGCCGCCGCAACCGGCGACGCCCAGCGCGACGAGCGCCGCGAGGGTCAGGCCGGCGCGTCGAAACCTGCTGCTCATGACTCTCCCACGATTCGTCGGATGCCGAAGTTCGGGCACCCTAACAAATCCCGATGCGCCGGGTGGGTCTTCTGCTCGGAGCCGCTCGCTAGCCTGCACGAGATGCTCCACCACCAGCTTCCGTGGTACGTCGGCGGCCCGGTCCTCGGGCTCTGCGTCGTCGCGCTGCGCCTGCTCCTGAACGGCCGCCTCGGCGTCACCGGCGCCTACACCGACGTGATCGAGAACGTCTGCGCGCCGCCGCCTTGCCTTCGACTGGCGCGGCTGGTTCTTCGTCGGCCTGATCGCCGGCGGCGCGGCGTTCGCGCTGATCGCCGGCGGCCCCGACTTCCATGGCTACGGGTGGCTGACCGACACCTTCCACGGCAGCGCCCAGATCGTCATCGCCCCCGTGCTCCTCATCGCCGGCGTGCTCATCGGCTACGGCTCGAAGATCGCCGGCGGCTGCACCTCGGGCAACGGCCTCAGCGGGACCTCGATGCTCTCGCCGGCGAGCATCGTCGCCACCGCGACCTTCTTCGCGACCGCCATCGCCGTCAGCTTCGTCATCGAGGCGCTGATCTAGATGGGCACCCGGCTGGCCGGTGGTCTCGTCGGCGTCGTCTTCGGCGTGACGCTCTCGTGGACGGGGATGAGCAGCCCCGAGGTCCTGCGCGAGGCGCTGCTGCTCGACAACGCCTACCTCTACTTCTTCTTCGCCTCCGCGGTCGCCACCTCGACGCTCGGTCTGCTGCTGCTGCGCCGCGCCCGCGTGCGCGCCGTGCTGACCGGCGAGCCGGTGGCCTGGAAGCCCGAGGCGCCGCGTCGCCGCCACGTCGTGGGCAGCCTGATCTTCGGCATCGGCTGGGCCGTCGCCGACGCGTGCCCGGGCCCGATCGCCACGCAGGTCGGCCAGGGCGTGCTGTGGAGCCTCTTCACGATCACCGGCGTCGTGGCCGGGATCGTGGTCGCCCAGCGCGTGAGCGCGTCAGCCGGTCAGCGCGCCGGCAGGGAGCACGTAGACGCGCTGGGGAGCGGCCGGCGGGGGCGCGACGCGGCGTCCGGGGCGCAGGCCGCCTGAGGCCGGCGCGCGTGCGGTGCGCAGCTGCCCGCCCTGGGCCACGACCCATGCGTCGAGGGCCGCGAGGTCCGTGCCCAGCGTCGCCGCCCGCCCCGCGTCAGGGCGCGCCTTGACCGCGTAGCCGCGCGGGGTGCGCAGAACGCCCCCGGCGTCGGGCAGCGCATCGACCAGCGCGCGCAGTTCGTCGTCGCTCACCCGGCAAGCCTACGCGCCGGAGAAGATCTGCAACGGCAGCAGGGCGCTGACCACGTACTCGCCGGCGTCGACGATCTCCGAGATGCGCAGGTCGACGCACAGGCTGCAGAGCAGGTAGGCGTCCTCGGGCGAGAGGCCGTAGTTGGTCGCGAGGTGATCCACCATCGCGCGCACGGCCTCCTGGGCACCGACGAACAGGTCAGGTCCGACGCCGGTCGTCCCGTACCAGGGGCCGTCGGCCACGCGCGGGGCCAGCGGCCCGCTGGTCAGGTACTGCGGCGCGGGAATCGGGCGGTCCTTGTGCAGGGTGAAGCGCAGGGCGCCGTACATCGGCGACTCGAGGCCGGTCACGCAGACCTCGCCGTCGCCCTGAGCGCCGTGCGCGTCGCCGCAGCTGAAGAGCGCGCCCGCGACCTGGACGGGCAGGTACAGCGTCGTCCCGCGCGTGAGCTGGCGCGTGTCCATGTTGCCGCCGAACTTCCCGGGCGGCATCACCGGCTGCGCGCTGGCGCCCGCGGGGCAGACGCCCATCGTGCCCAGGAAGGGCTCGATCGGGATCGCGATGTCCTCGCGCAGGTAGGTCACGTCACCCGCGCTGAGGTCGAAGATCCGCAGGTACGCATCGGGGAAGTCGTCGGGGAGCAGCCCGAGCCCGGGCAGGATCGCGGTCCAGCCCCAGCCCTGGGTGTGGAGGTCGAGCACCTCGATGGCCAGCGTGTCGCCCGGCTGCGCGCCGTTGACCGCGATCGGCCCCGCCAGCGGGTAGACGCGGTCCCAGTCGAGTCCGGCGATGACGTCGACGGTGGAGTCCGGCCCGATCTGGTTGTCGCTGACGTCGCGGGTGTGGACGACGACGGTGTCGCCGCTGTCGACCGTGAGCACCGGCGCGTTGCCGGCGTCCCACGTGAAGTGGACCTCGTCGGAGGGGAAGTAGTGGGTCTTGGCCATCGTCGCTCCTGGTCAGGCGTCGCTCAACGGGGTGGGGTGTGCCGGCTCGTACAGGCCGAGCTCGCCGCCGCCCGGCACGGCCATGCGCGTCATGCGGCCGAAGCCCTGGTCGGAGATCGGCGCCACGAACTCGACGCCTTTGGTCTCGAGCTCCGCGACCGTGGCCTCGACGTCGTCGCACATCAGGTAGAGCTCGTGGCGACCGCTGTCGTCCGACGAGGTCGGGTGACAGGCGAGCTCGGCGGGTGGCAGGGCGAAGATCAGCCAGCCGCCTCCGGCGTCGACGGCGCGAAGATCGAGAACGTCGGCGAAGAAGGCGCGGGCTGCTTCGGCGTCCTGCGCGAAGACGATCGCGTGGGTGCCGGTGATCACGGGCGGCCAGCCTACGCCGCTTCGCCCGCGTCGAAGCGCTTGAGGATGGTGGTCGCGGCGCTCGCGGGATCCAGGCGCCGCGCGACGACCTCGTCGAGCAGGGCGGCGAAGTCATCGTCCTGCGCCAGGCGCTCCTCCAGGCCGCGGCGCAGGCGGAAGGTGCACAGGCCGAGCACCTCGTTGCGCAGGTTGCGCCGGCGGCGCTCGGACAGCGTGCCCTCGGCCTCGATGTAGGCGCGGTGGGCGTCGAGCTGCTCGACCAGGGCCTCGACGCCCTCGGCGCGCACCGCCTCGGTCTTGACGATCGGCACGCGCCAGCCGCGCTGCGGGGCGAGCGAGAGGACGCCGCGGATCTCGCGCACCATCGTGTCGGTCAGGGGGTGGTCGGCCTTGTTGACGACGATCACGTCGGGGATCTCCATGATCCCCGCCTTCAGCGCCTGGATCGAGTCGCCCGAGCCGGGCATGAGGACGAGCACGACGGTGTCGGCGTGATCGATGATGTCGACCTCGGCCTGGCCGACGCCGACGGTCTCCAGGAAGACGTCGTCCTTGCCCGCGGCGTCCATGAGCAGCGCGGCCTGCAACGCGGCCTCGCTGAGGCCGCCCAGCGCGCCGCGGTTGGCCATCGAGCGGATGAAGACGCCGGGGTCCAGGAAGTGCTCGGTCAGGCGGATGCGGTCGCCGAGCAGCGCCCCATGGGTGAACGGGGACGAGGGGTCGATCGAGAGCACCGCGACCTCGCGCTCGGCCGCGCGGCGCAGCTTGATGAGTGCGCCGATGAGCGTCGACTTGCCCGCCCCCGGAGCGCCGGTGAGGCCGATGACCGTGGCCTGCCCGGTGTGCGGGTAGACCTCGCGCACGAGCTCCCAGCCGGCGGGATCGTCGGACTCCACCAGCGTGATCGCGCGGGCCAGCGCGCGCTTGTCGCCGGCGAGGAGTCGCTGGGCGAGCGAGTCTTCGGCCATCGAGCCGCGCAGACTAGATGACTGGAATCGGTCATCTACCCTTGCGTCCGTGGATTCGGTCCTCACACCACCGCGCGTCACGGGGCTGCCGCCCCACGTGCGCGGGGAGCCCGAGCCGCGCCACGGCGGGCCGCTGGTGCTGCTGCGCTGGATGCGCGCGCACCGCATGCTCACGTGGAATTACGCGCGCCTGCTGGTGCGCCTGGCGTGGCTGAAGCTGCGCTTCCGCGGGCGCCTGAAGACCGACGGCTTCGCCTTCGTGTGCCCGGGCGTGACGCTCGAGATCGGCAAGGACGCCGTCGTGCACCTGGGCCGCTGGTCGTGGATCGGCCACGGCACCAAGATCCGCGCGCACGAGGGCGAGGTGCACATCGGTGCGAAGTCGGTGCTCGGCCAGGAGTGCACGATCTCCGCCTTCCAGCACGTCTCGATCGGCCGCGAGTGCATCGTCGCCGACCGCGTGATGCTCATCGACTTCGACCACGGCGTGGTCGAGGTCGAGCGCCCGATCCGCGAGCAGGGCATCTACAAGCGCGACGTGCGCGTCGGCCACAACGTGTGGATCGGCTACGGCGCGTCCTTCCTGCGCGGGGTGACGGTCGGCGACAACTCCGTCGTGGGCACGTACACGGTGGTCAACAAGGACGTCCCCGCCAACGCCGTCGTGGCCGGCGTGCCCGTGCGGATACTGCGCATGCGCGCGGCGCCGCGGCAGCTGCGCTGGGAGTAATCCGCCTGCGCCGCATGGCCAGCACGATCGAGGTCATCGATCGCGGACAGCGCATCAGCTTCTCGATCGAGGACGTCTTGAAGTACCACGGCCCGGGGTCGCCGGGCGGGGTCGCGCACGCCTTCAAGGTGCTCGAGCGCGCATTGCCGCTGCTCGATCCCGACGGCCTGTGCGAGCGCCGGGAGATCGTCGTGGAGACGGCCTTCGGAGGACCTGGAGCGCGGGACGCCTTCGAGATGATCACGCGCGCGGTCACCGGCAACCGGTATCGCGTCGACCCTGGGCTGGCACGTCCCGAGCGCGGGCGGGCGCTGGAGGCGTTCGTCTTCCGGCTCGGCTACCGCGATCGCGCCGCGACGCTGGCGGTGCGCGAAGGCTTCGTGACCGACGAGTTCATCGACCTCGCACGTACGGAGCACCGCGACGCCGCCCAGGAGCGACGGCTCGATGCGCTCAAGCGCGAGATGGCCGACCGGGTGCTCGCCCGTCCCGCCGGGGAGGTCTACGACGCCGACCCGGTCACGGATCTGCGCCGGCGCGGCGAAGGAGCATGAACTCGCTGACCTTCACCAGCCGCAGGACCTGACGAACCGGCGGGGGCACGCGGGAGCGCTCGGGGTCCTGGACGACCTCGGGCCCGACGAGATGCAGGCGCCGGCCGCGCGTCTCGACGTCGACCGCGCCGGCCGCCAGCACGTTGCGGACCCATTGGCTGTCAGAGCCGTAGGTGAGGGCAATGACGTAGCGGTCGTCGGCCCGGTAGAGGTTCACCGGCGTGCGGTACACGCGACCGGAGCGGCGCCCGACGTGCGACACGATCGCGAACCCCGGAAGCCGGCGGGCAAACGGCCCGACGACACGGTTGGTGACGAGAAGGTTGAACCTCGCGAGGCGTTTCGGGAGCGCCATCAGTCCGGCGGTCGGTGATTTGCCAGCAGGAACGATGCCACCGGCCTCCAGGTCAGCGTCTCCCACCACGAGCCCGCCCAGTCGCGGCTCTCGAACGCGAAGAGCGCCACCTCGTCGGCCTCCGAGGACGGCGGACCCACGGGCGCCTGCGCCGCGAGCGCGAGGAGCCCGGCGAAGCGATCCGGCGGGATGTCGGCCATTGCCAGCGTCAGGTGGGCGCGGAAGGCGTCGCCGGCGAACTCGGCGGCCGTGAACTCGCAACCGGGCGCCACGCAGGGGGCCACCGCGTCGAAGACCGCCTCGTGCAGGGCGTGCAGCGCGTCGTTGCGCCCGCCGCCCGGGTCCGCGTCGACGTCGAGCGCGATCGTCTCCGGGCCCAGCGCCACGGCGCCGGCGTTGTGCAGCGTCACCGGCGGCCGGCCGTCCAGTGCGGGGGCCAGCCGAGCCTCGAGCTCTGCCGGCTCGGCCTCGGTGCGAAAGAAGCCCTTCAGCGTGACGTGCGGCATGAAGCGCGCGGCCGCGTGCAGCCCGTGCTCGCGCGCGAGCCTGTCGTGCACGGCAGCGACTGCCGCGGCGAGCGGCTGCGCGGGCAGGAGGTAGACGCCGTAGCGCAGGCTGGCCATGCCCGGCACGCCTATTGATCAGTCCAGGGGTCTTCGACCGGCTCGCCGTCTCCGGGGTGGTGACGGCCGAAGGCGAGGAACTCGAGGCCGTCCTCTCCGGCCTCGAACGCACGTGCCGTCGCGGGCGCCACCCGGATGCAGTCCAGCGGACCGACGTCGAGGAGCTCGCCGTCGAGCCTGACCCGGCCGCTCCCGCCGAGAACGACATAGATCTCCTCGGCGTCGGTATGGCGATGGGTGAACGGGCTGCGCTTGCCGGGACGCAGGCGAAAGAAGGTGACACCGGTGCGCTCGGCAGCCAGCGCCTCGCGCGCAACGCGCGCTTCCCAACGGTCGCCGAACCCGTTTCCCGGGGCCGCGTCGTCGACCGCGGCCAAGCTGACCTTCGTGAAGGCTTCAGGCACAAGACTCCATCGCTCGGTGGGCACTCGCATCATTGCATCGGTCTCCGCGATGATTGGGCGATGGAGCCGACCGTCACATTGCTGGGGCCGCCGGGCAGCGGCAAGGGAACGCAGGCGGCGCGCCTACGCGATCGGTTGGGGTTCGCGACGCTGGCGACCGGCGACCTGCTGCGCGAAGCGCGCCGGGCGGGCACGGACCTCGGGCACCGCGCCGGGGAGTACATGGATCGCGGCGAGCTCGTGCCCGACGAGTTGATCGTGGCGGTGGTGCGTGAGGCCGGCGCCCGGTTGGACGGCAAGCCGATCCTGCTCGATGGCTTCCCGCGCACGGTTGGCGCAGGCGGACGCGCTCGCCAGCGCGCTGCAGGCCCGCGGACGCGAGCTGACGGCCGCGGTGCTCATCGATGTCCCCGACGATGTCGTGGTGGAGCGGATCAGCGGCCGCCGCCAGGACCGCGAGGACGACCAGCCCGAGACGGTGCGTGAGCGCCTGCGCATCTATCACGCCGAGACGGAGCCGCTCGTCGCCTACTACGACGAGCGAGGCCTGCTGCGCCGCGTCGACGGCGCGGGCGACGCGGACGCCGTCGAGGCAGCGGTTCGCGCCGCGATCGAAGCAGCGGCGCCCGAAGCGTCCTCCTAGACTCGCGGGGAGATGGCCGACCAGCTCGCCTTCGAGGTCGATCCCGCCTGCGCGCTGCGCATCGTCGAGCGCCGGGGCGGCGAGGAGCGTGCGCTGCGCGTCGGCCCGCTGGCGGAACCCGAGGCACGCGCCCTCGCAGCGTTCCTGCTCAACCGCACCGAGGAGCCGCCCGCGGACGGCCCCTGGCGGTGCGCCGTCGCGGGCGGGGTGCGCACGGTGTCACTCGAACGGCTGGCCTAGCCGCAGACCGGCCACGGCGCGGTCCCGCGCTCGGCCAGAAGCTGGGCGGCGATGCGGTCCTGCTCGGCCTCGGGGGCGTCGGCGGGATCGCCGGTACCCCCCATCTCGCGCCACGTCGTGCGGTCGAACTGGTACTTGCCGCGGTAGGTGCCGTCGGCGGAGACGGCGGTCGGGTTGCCGCCCGACTCGCAGTTGGCGATGCGCTGCAGGGTGCCGTCGGCGCCGGACGGGGCCGCCGAGGTGTCGCTCGCCTCGGCCTGCGGCTCGGGTGCGGCGGCCGTCACGCCGAGCGCGGCGAGGGTCCGCGGACCGGCCACGCCGTCGGCCACCAGGCCATGGGCGCGCTGGAAGCGCTTGACGGCGGCCCGGGTCTTCGGGCCGTAGACGCCGTCGGCGCTGATGCCGAGCTTCTGCTGCAGCGCACGCACGGTGTCGGCGCTCTGCACGCCGGGCGCCGGGGGCGCGGCGGCGTCCTGGGCCACGGCGCCGCCGGCGGCGACGGCCGACAGCACGACGGCCAGCGTCAGGCCCGCGCGGCCGCGCAGGGTGATGCGCCGGCGTCGTGCGCGCTGGACACGCCGCGCCTGTGAGGCCCGCAGCGAGCGCCGCCACGGGACGGGCGAACTGAGATCGCGATTCATTGCCACGTTGACTTCGAACCCTCCGGTCGTCTCGTCGCCTACGGGGTTAGCTGTCGGGCTCGCGCTGTGAGACGTGCGCTACGCCGGCCTGCAGCCGGCGATTCGCCCCTGGGCCCTAAGGCCCTGTGGGTCCCCCGTTCCCCGCCGTCAGTGCGACGGGGACTCGGCGTGGTTCTCTTCCAAAAGCAGCGCGGGACCATACCGACGGCGCGGACGGAACGACCGCCGGGGTGCCACGAAAGCGACGCAAAGAGCGCGCGAAACGGCCGTCAGCCGTCGTCGGTGAGGCCCTCCAGAGGGCCCAGGATGCGGCGTGAGCGCTTCGACACACCGGGCAGCGCGATGAGGCGGTGGGTCGGTGGCAGTTCCCGTTCGCGGCGCTCGAGCTGCTCCGCGGCGATGGGTCGCCAGTGCTCGTCGATCACGGCGACGGGGTCGGCGCCGGCCACGGCGTCGCGGTCGAGCTCGAGGTGCTCGGCCCACAGCCGCTCCCGCGTCGCCCGGGCCAGCCCGTCGTCGTCGGTGATCACGTTCATCTCGGTGTCGTTGAGCAGCGAGTGGGCGTTGAGGTTGGCCGAGCCGACGGTCAGCCAGCGGTCGTCGACGATGCCGACCTTGGCGTGCACGTAGAGCGGGTCGGCGCGTCCGCCGCTGCGCGAGCGGATGGTCGCCGCCAGGAAGCGCCGGTCGTGGTCGTCGGCATCGGCCAGCACGGCGAGCTGGCCGCGCGTGTCGTCTTGGCCGTTGTTGGCCTTGGCGGGCAGCAACACCACGAGGCGGAAGTCGTCGCGCGGCGGGTGGCGCAGCTTGTCGGCCAGCACCGCGACGACCTCCGGCGACCACAGGAACTGGTTCTCCAGGTAGATCAGCCGCTGCGCGCCGCGCAGCGCGCGCATGTAGCTCTCGAGGATGCGGAACTCGCCGCGGGGGAAGTCGTCGTACATGTCCTCGGCCACGGTGCGCACGACCTGCACCGTGCTCTCGCCCGCGGCCGCCGGCGGCGGGGTCCGCTCGAGGCGCTCTCCCGTGACGGCGTGCCAGCGGGTCGCGAAGTGGTCGTGCACGTCGGCCACCGCGGGGCCGCGCAGCCGTGTGCCGACGTCGTGCCAGCCCAGGCGCCGGCGGGCCGGATGCGCGCTGGAGTCGAAGCGGTCCCCGGCGTCGTCGGTGAGGTCGATGCCGTTGACGAACGCGAGCTCGCCGTCGATGCAGATCGTCTTCTCGTGGTGGCAGTGGAACGGGTGCTCGCGGGGGTCGATCTGGCACTTGATGCGGGTGTTGCGCGTGAGGGTGCCCACCGCCTCGCGCACCTCCGAGCGGCTGGGATGAAAGGCGGGGACCGGCGCTCCGGCCCACACGAGCACGCGCACGTCGATGCGTTCGGCCAGCTCGGCGAGCAGCGCGCCCGCGACGACCGCCGGCTCGCCGCGGACGAGCTCGAAGTGCGGGGCCAGGTGCCAGCCGGTCAGGTGCACGAAGTCGCGGGCGCCCTGCATCGCCTCGGCGATGGCCGGCAGCGCCTCGGCGCCGTCGACGAGCACGTCGAGCGAGCAGCCCTCGCGTGGCGGCGGGTCGCCGGTGGCCCATACCCCGTCGTCGGGCGGCTCCAGCGCGCGCTCCCACCCCAGGCGCCTGAGTCGGCGCCGGTGCTTGGCGGACACGGCGGCCTCGATCGCGTTGCCCAGGGTGGCGTCGGCACGGCTGAGGAGGGGGATGGCCATAGCCGGTGGTCTTCCCCGGAGCGCTGGGTGTTATCGCTGTGGTCGCTTGCGGCGCTGCGCGGCGCAAAACAGCATCATCGAGGGGAGGGAGTGTGCCCGGGCGCAGGCGCCCGCGGTCGTCCTCAGGCGAACTGCGTGGGATTACTACCGGTTTCCGGTAGCAATCCCACGCAGTTCGGGCACCAGCGCCGCCGCGGAGCCGCCGGCGCCCCGACCACCGCTCACTCCCTTCCCTCGATGACGCAGTTGAACGCCGCGCAGCGCAGCAAGCGTCGCGAGGACTACGGCTCGAGGAGCGCCGCCCGCGCCAGCCGCGGCGCCAGGTTGCGCAGCGCAGGCTCAGAACTCGGATCGGCCAGCGCCGACGCGCAAGCGCCGCCGCGTGCCCGTCGAAGCGCTCGCGCGGGTACTCGCCCGCCGTGCCGGCCGAGACCAGGAAGGGCCAGTCGCTGCTCTGCAGAGCCAGCAGCTCGCGCACCGCCCGGTCGCCCACCGCCGCCCCGGCGGCGACCACGTCGAGCTCGGCGGCGCGCGCGGCCCAGGCCAGGTCGGCGACCCGCGGGCCCGACCAGGTCGACAGGTCGCGCGGCGTCCCCCAGGTCGTCACGCGCTCGCCGGCCTCGCCGGCCGGCGCCGGATCGCAGTCGGCCAGCGCGTCGTCGAGGTGGACGAGCTCGAGCCCGCTCCGCGTCGCCTCCGCCACCACGAGCTCCAGCCATTGCGGGCCCTCGTGCCACCAATGCCCGAGCAGCTCGGTGTCCAGCGCGCAGACGCACAGCCCGCCGTCGCGCACGCGCCCGGCCACCCGCGCCACGAAGTCGGCGGCATCGCCCGCCGCCTGCTCGGCCGCGCGCGCCGGGTCGTAGACGGCGCCGTCGTTGGCCCACGGGTGGTGGTCGCGCGCGGTGCGGTGGTGGTGGTCGCGGTAGGCCGCGTGCGACGGATAGCCGCTCGGCGCCCACACGAGGTCGACGGCCACGCGATCGATGGGCGCCAGCAGCGGGCCCGCCTCGGTGGCCAGGGGGCGCAGGTGGCGCGGGTCGCCCGCGCCGAAGACGTCGGTGAGGTCGACGCACGTCGCGTGCACGCCGGCCTCTTCCAGCAGCCCGTGCAGCCACGGCGCGCCGGCGCACTCCGGCAGCCAGAAGCCGCCGCGCCAGCCGTCGCCGAAGCGCGCGCGGTGCGACTCGACTCCGGTGCGCACCTGCAGGCGCACGCCCGGCGTCGGTGGCCAAGAGCGGCAGCAGCGCGTGGGTGGCGGCGCTCGTCCACGCCGCGAACGGTGCCAGCGCGGCGAGGAGGTCGTCGGGCAGGCGCTCCAGCGCGTCGGCGTACTCGCCCGCCGCGCGCTCGAGCTCGGCCGCCACGGCGGGGTCGCCCGCCGCCTCGATGTCGAGCGCGTGCGACGCCGGGCGCACGTCGCGCAGGAAGGCGCGGCAGCGCTCGAGCGCTCCGGGCGCCTCGAGCTGGTCGCACAGCACCGGCGTCAGGGAGAGCGTGAGCGGCGCGCCCTCGCGCAGCAGGTCGAGCAGCGGCAGGTAGGAGGTCGCGATCGCCTCCCACAGCCACTCCTCGCCGAACGGCCACGTCCCGAAGCCCTCGACGTACGGGAGATGGGAATGCAGGACGATGGCCAGCCGGCCGTCGGTCATGGCTTCAGCACGGCCACGAAGTCCAGGGCGCGATCGAGGTCGCGCTCGGCCCGCAGGGCGAAGTCGCGCGTGGAGATGGCGGGCACGAAGCGGTCGTAGAACGGCTCGGTCACGCGCAGCGCGGCGTGGACTCGATCCCACCCCGCACGCAGCGCCAGCTCGTGGACGCGCAGCCGGCGCGCGTGGAAGAGGCCGTAGAGCTCGACCGAGCCGAAGTGCGCCGCGCACAGGGCGCGGAACTCCTCCGCGCGGTACTCGCGCAGGTGCCACGGGTTGCCCGAGCGCTCGGCGCCCTTGGGCGCCAGCGTGAGGACGTTGGGCGTCGACACGTAAGCCGTCCCGCCCGCCTGCAGCATGCCCTTGACGTTCTCGAGCACGCCGTCGGGGTCGTGGACGTGCTCGATCGTCTGCAGGAAGACGACGGCGTCGCACGCCTCGGAGTAGGTCTCGACCATGTTGCGCACGAAGCGCAGGTTGGGCGCGCGGTAGCGCAGCCGCGCGTGCTCGTGCGCGTCGGGATTGGCGTCGACGCCGACGACGCTGTAGGCGCTGCCGGCCAGCACGTCGGAGCCGTAGCCCTCCCCGCAGGCGAGGTCGACGACGCGCACGCCGCCGACGCGCGCGGCGATCCACTCGTAGACGACCAGGTGGCGGCGAAACCAGTAGTTCTCCTCCGGGATGTCGGGCAGCGTGCGCTCGCCGTCGAGGGCGAGCGGCGGGACGCCGGGCGGCTGATCGCGCTGCAGGAAGAGGTCGGGCACGAGGGGCGGGCAGGCTAGCGGGACGCGAGCGCGCGCACCTGCCCGCCGCGGGCCGGCGCGAGCGTGATGCCGCGCCGGCGCACGGCTTCTGCGCCGCCGACCGCCTCCAGGCGCACGGACTCGGCCAGCGTCTGCAGCACGACCTGCATCTCGACCTGCGCGAAGGCGGCGCCCAGGCAGCGGCGCACCCCGCCGCCGAACGGGATCCAGCTGTAGGTGCCGGGCGCGCGGTCCAGGAAGCGCTCAGGGCGGAAGGCGTCGGGCTCGGGGTACACGTCCGTCGCGGCGGTGCACGAGCAGGATGCAGGGTGCCACCGTGGCCCCGGCCGGCAGCTCGTGGCCGCCGACCTCCAGCGGCGCGAGCAGACGGCGCAGGACGATCGCGACCACCGGCCGCAGGCGCAGGATCTCCTTGGTCACCGCGTCGGCGTACGCGGCGTCGCCGGCCAGGCGCTCCAGCCCGCCGGGATGGCGCACGAGGCGCTCGACCGCCCACGCCAGCGACGTGGCCGTCGTCTCGTGGCCGGCCACGAGCAGGGTCATGAGCTCGTCGCGCAGCTCGACGTCGCTCATCGGCTCGCCCTCCTCGTCGCGGGCGAGCAGCAGCATGGAGAGGATGTCGTCGCGCTGCGCGAGATCGGGCGCATCGCGGCGCTCGGCGATCAGCGCGTAGAGCTCACGATCGACGGGGCCGAGGTAGCGCTCGCGCAGCAAACGGCGCACGACGGGGTGCTCGAACCCCAGCAGCGCGATCATCGCCATCGCGCCCGGCTTGCCCGCCCAGTCGAGGAAGCGCTTCAGCGGAACGCCAAGTCGCGTCATCGACGCGGCGTCCTGGACGCCGAAGACGGCGCGCATGATGACCTCGAGCGTGATGGCCTGCGTGTGCTCGCGCAGCGCGAAGTCCTCGCCCGCGGGCATCGCGGCCACCGCGCGCTCCGTCGCCTCGCGCATGATCGTGCGGTAGCGCTCGATGCGCTCGCCATGGAAGGCGGGCAGCATGAGCTTGCGCTCGCGCATGTGCTCCTGGCCGTCGAGCAGCAGCAGCGAGTGCGCGCCGAGGGTCGGGCGCAGGATCTCGTTGGCCTCGCCGGCATTGGTGCGCTCGGGGCCCGCGGTGAAGACCGTCCGCACGTCCTCCGGGTCCCCGAGCATGACCCATGCGATCGGATCGATGCGCGCGGTGAAGACGTCGCCGTAGCGATCGCGCTGGCGCTCGGCGTACACCTGCGGGCGCACCAGCCACTCGGCCATCTGCCGCATGCGCGCGGCGGCTGGGCCCGGCGGCAACGCCCTCATGAACGCGAGCGTACACTCCCGCGCCATGCCGGCCCCGGCCACCGCCACCCCGGAGGAGATCCGCTCCGTCAACGCGCGCTATCACGACGGCGCCGCGGCCGACTACGACGCCAAATGGGGCATCGACTACGGCGAGGTCGGCCGCGGGCAGGTGCTCGGCAAGGTCGCCAAGGCGCTCGGCGGCGTGCGCCGTTTCGAGCGCTCGCTGGAGATCGGCGCCGGCACCGGCTACTTCAGCCTGAACATGCTGCAGGCCGGCGTGGTCGGCGACGCCGTGTGCAGCGACATCTCCCCCGGGATGCTCGATGCGCTGCAGGGCAACGCCGTGCGCCTCGGCCTCGACGTCGCGACCGTCGCCTGCGACGCCGAGGAACTGCCGTTCGAGGACGGCTCGTTCGACCTCGTCTTCGGCCACGCCGTCCTGCACCACCTGCCCGACCTCGATCGTGCCTTCGGCGAGTTCCGCCGCGTCCTGCGCCCGGGGGGCCGGCTGTTCTTCGCCGGCGAGCCCTCACGCTACGGCGACCGCATCGCCAACGTGCCCAAGCGTGCGGCCACCTACGTCGCCCCGCTCTGGCGGCGGCTGATGCGGGCGTCGCCCGCCGCGGACGGCCACCGCGACGGCGGCGAGGACAACCACCAGCTCGAGGCGTTCGTCGACGTCCACGCCTTCACCCCCGACGAGCTCTCGGCCCTCGCCCGGCGCGCCGGCCTGCACGACGTCCGCGTGCGCGGCGAGGAGCTGCTGGCCAACTGGTTCGGGTGGGCCAACCGCGCCCTGGAGGCCACCGCCGACCCCGACACGGTGCCGTGGGGCTGGAAGGTCTACGCCTTCAAGGGCTACCTGGCCTTCCAGGAGGTCGACCGCCGGCTGCTCGAGCCGCGCCTACCGCCGGCGATCTTCTACAACCTGATCCTGTCGGCGACCGAGCCGGGGTAGGCGCGGGCCTGTCCGCGGGCGTCGCGGCGCTTCGCGGCGTTGAACAGCATCATCGAGGGAGAGGGTGTACCGGCGCCGGTGACGGGTCCCCGGGGCGCGGAGTTCCTGCGCAGTTCGCGTGCGTTTCGCAACACCTTCCGCGAGCGGCCTGAGGGGGTGGGCTCCCTTGGGAGTCACTATGACCCTCAATCGAGCCCACCCCCTCGCGTCGCCCTTCGAGGTGTTACGAAACACACACGAATCGCGTCGGAAGACGCACGCGCCCGAGGACGACGGCACGCGCCCCGCCCACCGCCACCTCCCTCCCCTCGATGATGCTGTAAACGCAGCGCGGCGCCACAAGCGCCGAGCGGACGACCGAGCAACGCAACTAGACCCCGACCCCGAGCTCCTGCGCCGCGGCAGCCGCCTCGCGCCGCGACCGCACGCCGAGCTTGTCCAGGACGGCGGCCACGTGGTGGTCGACCGTGCGGACCGAGAGGACCAGGCGGTCGGCGATCTCGGCGTTCGTCATGCCCTCGCGCAGCAGGGCGAGCACGGCGAGCTGGCGTGGCGTCAGGCCGGCCGGGTTGGAGCGCGTCACCGCCCGCGGCCCGCGCGGGACCGGCGCACCCATCGCGCGCAGGCGCTCGCGCACGAGCGCGGCGGCGGGCTCGGCGCGCAGGCCCTCCAGGATGCGCAGCGCCTCGCCGGTTGCGTCGGCCTCGCCGGACTCGGCCAGCTCGAGCGCGGCTTCGTAAGGGTCGCCGGCCTCCTGCCAGGCCGCCGCCGCCGCGCGCCAATCGCCCTCGATGCCGGCCGCCCACGCCGGCGGGCAGCCCGCGAAGGACTCGGCGGGCAGGCCGGCGCGCGCGAGGTAGCGCAGCAGCTCTCCGCGGAAGGGCGCCGCGCCGGGATGCTCGGTGCGCGCGAGCAGGACGGCGGCGACGCGCTCGGCGATCTCCGGCTGCCCAGCGAGCCACGCCCACTCGACGCGCGCGATCCCCGCGTAGGCCAGGCCGAGCAGCAGGCGATGGCGCTGCGCCTCCTCCCACGCCGCGGCGAGCATTCCCTCGGCGACCGGGTCGCCGCGGCGGGCGAGCAGGCGCCCGAGCCAGGGCACGCTGTAGGCGAAGAGCATTCCCGGGTCGTCGACCGCGTCGACGACCCCGCGCAAGCCCCGCTCCGCGCCGTCCCAGTCGCCCTTGCGCAGGAGCAGCAGGCAGCGGTGCACGTCGAGGTTGTAGGCGTGCGACCAGAAGCCGCGCTCGCGGGTGAAGGCCAGGCCGTCGGTCACGCAGCCCTCGAGCTCGTCGAGGCGCCCGGCGCGCAGAAGGAGCTCCGCCAGGTTGGTGTAGCCGCGTGCCGCCCCCTCGTGGTAGCGCCCCGCGATGGCGAGGCCGATGCTCTCGCGCACCTGCTCGAGCCCCTCGGGATCGCCGCCTTCCACCCGCGCGATGCCGATGTAGTTCAGGCACAGCACGACGAGATCCATGCGTTGCGACGCCCGCGCCAGGCCGCCGGCGCGACGCAGCACGGCCGCGGCCTGCTCGGGGCCCTCGGCGAGGACGAGGATCGCCCCCTGGTAGAGCGCGGCCTGCGCCAGCGCCGCATCGTCGCCGGCCGCCTCGAGGATCCGCACGGCGCGCTCGGCGCACTCCTCGGCCGCGTCGGTCTCCCCGGCCATGAACCAGTGGCGCGACACGCGTACCAGGCACGATCCCAAGGCGACCGAATCGCCGAGGCCCGCGTAGAGCTCCGCCGCGGCGCTCCCGGCCTGCACCGCCTCGCGGAAGCGAGCGGCGTTGTAGAGCTCCCATCCGTACTCGTCGAGCACCGCGGCCTGCTCGGCCGGCGCCAGCCGCGCCGCGTGCGGCACGACCGCCTCGAGGTGGGCCAGGGCCTGGCGATGCGAGCCGGCCCGGGCGGCCTCGCGTGCGGCACCCGGCCCGATCGCCAGCACCGTGTCGACGTCGCCCGCCGCCACCGCGTGGTGCATGAGGCGTGCGGGCTCGGGGCGCTCCTGCACGCCGAGCGCCTCGACGACGGCCCGGTTGAGCAGCCGCACGCGCGTCACCGGGAGGCTGCTCTCGATCGCGCGCCGCGCCAGCTCGTGGCGGAACCCGAGCCCGTCGGGGCGCTCTTCGATCACGCCCGCCAGCTCCGCGGCGGGTAGGGCGCTCATCTGCTCCCGAAGCAGGAGCGTGGCCAGCTCGGGCGAGACGTGCGAGGGCACCACCGACAGGCGCTCGAGCGCCTCCCGGCAGTCGGCGTCCAGCCCGCGCAGCCGCGCGAGCACGGCGTCCCTGACGCTGACCGGCACCTCGTCGCGCGGCGCGGCGAGCGTCTCGGTGACGAAGAACGGGTTCCCGCGCGTGAGCGCGTGCACGGCGGCCGGGTCGCGGCCCGTGCCGGCCGCGAGCGCCTGCACCGCACGGCGCGACAGCGGTGAGAGCTCGATGCGGTGCACCGGACAACCCGTGAGCGCGCCGAGCAGCCGGTGCAACGGGTGGCGCGGATCGAGCTCGTCGCGCATCGTCAGGACCAGCACCGCCCCGATCGGCTCGACGCGGCGCGCCGCGTAGCCGAGCACGTCGAGGGTGGCGTCGTCGGCCCAGTGGATGTCCTCGACGACGAGCACGGTGGGCCGCTCCTCGGCGAGCTCCTCCAGCAGTGCGGAGAACACGCCGTCCCCCGGGCTCTCGGTGGCCAGCGCGGCCGCCAGCGGACCGTCGCCTCCCGCAGCCGCATCGTGCAGCGGCCCGAGCGTGCGCGACGCGACGAGGTCGTCGCACGCCGCCATGAGGACCCGCGCCTCGGCGTCCACGCGCCCGGCCAGTGCGCGGACGAGGCTCGTCTTGCCGATGCCGGCCTCGCCGGCGATCAGCGCCGTCGATCCCCGCCCCTTGCCACCCTCGGCCACCGCGCCGACGAGGATCCCGAGCTGTGCGTCTCGCTCGAGCAGGACCTCGGCCATACACGGATGGTGACGGACCGCAGGCTAGGTAACCAGAGGCGCAACTTGGGCAGCGCCTACCGATGTGCGCAACCCGCGGCGTCCGTACAAGATCTGGATGCTTCGATTCCTCCTCCTCGCGGTCCTTGCCGCCACCGTGGCCGGCATCACCGCCAGCGGAGCGCTCGCCCACGGCGCGCGCCTCCCGGACGCCGAGATCTTCGCCACGAACAACACCGCGGTCATCACCGACCCCGGCGACCCGCGCCTGCGCGATCCGCTGCGCGCCTTCGAGCGCAAGGTGCAGCGGATCGTCGAGCACGGCGGCGGCGCCCCGCGCGGGTCGCAGCTGCTCGACGGCGTCTTCTTCTCCTCCGACCTGCAGACCACGACCTTCGAGCGCTCACGCGACTTCGACGTCGACCACGTCACGCAGCGCGAGCTGCACGACATCGCCGAGCGCGTGCGCCAGCGCTTCGGCCAGGAGTCGGTCCTCACCTTCGACTACCCCGAGCGCCCCTGGGACCCCGTCGACGCCGTCGAGGTCGAGGTGCCCGGGATGGATGCCCAGCGCCTGCGCGACGGGCTGCTGGCCGACGCCGAGGCGCGCGAGCGCCTGTTCGGCGGCTCGGTCACGCTCGACGGGCGACTCGTGCTGATCGCCGGCCTCGAGGACCTCGAGCTCGTCAAGCGCTTCGTGACCGACATCGGCGGCGACTTCGGGGCGGCCACCGTCCGCTCCGGGCACCGCGAGTTCGTCGGTTAGGACCGCGCGATGCCCAGGTCCCTGCAACCCATGCGCTTCGCGCTGCTCGCACTGGCGCTCGCCGCGATCGCGCTGACCGCCGCGCCGGCCGGCGCGACCGAGCACGCGCCGGTCCCCCGGCTCGACTGGCGCGACTGCGACGACGGCTTTCAGTGCGCCACCGCGAAGGTGCCGCTCGACCACAGCCGTCCGCGCGGTCGCACGATCGACCTCGCGCTCGTGCGCTTCCCGGCGGTCGACCGCGAGCACCGCATCGGCTCGCTGTTCATCCATCCCGGCGGGTCGGGCGGCGCCGGCGTGCAGTTCGTGCGCAGCGCGCCGCCGCCCGTCCTCGCGCTCATCGGCCGGCGCTTCGACGTCATCGGCGTCGACACGCGCGGCGTCGGGGCGAGCCGCCCGGCCTTCGACTGCGATGCCGACCCCGAGCAGCTGGGGGTCTACTCCCAGCCCTTCCCGCGCCCCGAGACGCTCGACGTGCCGGCCCTCGCGGCGCGGACGAAGGCCTACGTGCGGCGCTGCGCTCAGCGCAACGGCGCGCTGCTGGCACACATGAGCTCCGCCGACATGGCCCGCGACTTCGACCTGCTGCGCGCCGCCGTCGGCGACGACAAGATCACCTTCGTCGGCAAGTCATACGGCTCGCTCGTCGGCGCCACCTACGCCAGCCTCTTCCCGGGGCGGGCGCGGGCGCTGTTGCTGGCCGACCCGATCGACGCCGACATCTGGGTCAACCGCCCGTTCGAGGCGATCCGCGAGCAGACCGCGGCTCTCGAGCACGGGCTCGGGCGCTTCTTCGCCGCGTGCGCCGCGCACCAGCAGGCGTGCGGCTTCGGCGACGCCGATCCCGAAGAGGCCTTCGACGACCTCGCCGCTCGACTCGACGCCGCGCCGATGCCCGCCCCGCGCGCGGCGAACCCGCGGCCCGTCGACGGCGACGACCTGCGCTTCGCCGCGATGTACCAGATGATCAGCCCGCTGCTCTGGCCCCAGCTCGCCACGGCACTGCGCGAGGCGCAGGGCGGCGACGGCAGCGCTCTGCGTGACCTCACCGACAAGGACGCCTACGAGCGCACGGCGGCCGGTGACTCACCGACGATGGACGTCAACTGGGTCACCCTGGCCAACGACCAGCGCTACCCGCAGCAGATCGCGCCGTTCCTCGCCGCGGGGCGCCACAGCGCGAGCCTCTTCGATCACACCTACCTGCAGAGCGGCTACGGCGAGATCGCGATGGGCCAGCTTCCGGTCAGGCCCGCGGGCGCCTTCCGCGGCCCGTTCCGACACGCGCCGGGAGCCACCCCAGCGCTCGTCGTCGGGATCTCGCACGACCCGTGGACGCCGTTCGCGTGGGCACGCCGCCTGACCGCCGATCTCGGCAACGCGCGCCTGCTCACCTTCCGCGGCGACGGCCACGACGTGCTCACGAGCTTCGACCCGTGCGTCGTGGGCGCCATGCTCGGCTACCTCGAGGAGGGCGCGCTTCCGCCGCCCGGCACGGTCTGCCGACGCACCCCGCCCTTCAACGCCGCGCCGGGCGCATGAGGCGCCGGCGCGAACAGGACGAGCTCCCGTGGTACGTCTGGCTGGCGGTCGCGGTCGACCCGCTGACCGCCGCGTACGTGCTGACCGCGCGGCCCCATGCGTCGGGCACGAGGGAAGGAGATCACCGATGAACCTTCGTCTGACCCTGACGGCGGCGATCGTCGCCGCCGCCACGCTCGCGGCGACCAGCGATCGCGCCGCCGCGGCGTCGACGGCCGCGCTCGAGCACGGGACCCTCACCATCCAGGGCGACGCCGCGAGCGACGAGCTCGCGCTGCGCGCGACGGCCTCCAGGAACCTCGAGGTCGACTTCGGCGACGACGGCACGCCCGACGCGGCGTTCAAGTTGCGCAAGGTCGAGCGCATCCGGGTCCGGGCCGGCGGCGGCGACGACGCCGTGCGCGTCGACGAGTCGTCGCTCGCCTTCGCCGACCGCGTGCCCACGACGATCGAGGGCGAGGACGGCTTCGACTCCCTGCGCTACGACGGGTCCGAGGACGACGAGCGATTCAGGGTGTCGGCCAAGGGGACCCGCGTGCGCGTCGTGCGCGACGCGGGCTGCCAGGCGATCGACCTCGGCGGCGTGGAGCAGGTCCGCACCGCGACCCGCGGCGGCGCCGACACCGTGACCGTCGACGATACGTCGGGGACCGAGCTGCAGGACGTCGGCGTCGACCTCGCGGACGCCGAGGGCGGCGACGGCCGGCGCGATCGCGTGATCCTCAACGCCACCCCCGGCCGCGACGACCCCAGCGTCTTCGCGTTCGCCGGCGTGTCCGTCGTGGGCCTGCCCGCGTTCATCCACGTCGAGGGCTCCGAGCCCACCGATCGCCTGACGATCAACGGGCGCGGAGGCGACGACCTGCTGAGCGCCAGCACCGTCGGCGACCCCGTGATCGCGTTGACGCTCGACGGCGGCCCGGGCGCCGACGTGCTTCTCGGCGGCGGCGGCGACGACGTGCTCATCGGCGGCCCCGGCTTCGACGACGTCCAGGGCAGGAAGGGCAACGACGTCGTCGATCTGGGCTCCGACAACGACCGCTTCATCTGGAACCCGGGCGACGGCAACGACGTCGTCGACGGCCAGGGCGGCCGCAACGTCCTGTTCTTCTTCGGGACCAACGACGCCGAGACGCTCGACCTGTCGGCCCAGGGCCGCCACCTACGCCTGTCGCGCGACGTCGAGAACGTCGTGCTGGACCTCGACGACATGAACGAGATCGACCCCGTCGTCAACGGCGGCGCCGACACGATCACGCTCGGCGACCTCGGCGCCACCGCCGTGGACGAGGTCGACGTCAACCTCGAGCCCAACCTCGGCACGCCCGGCGGCGACGGCCTGCCCGATCGCGTGATCGCGACCGGGACGGATGGCGACGACGCGGTCACCGTGAGCGGCGGCGCCAACGGCGCGGTCACGGTCACGGGCCTGGCCGCGCGCCTCGGCATCACGCACGCCGAGAGCATCGACAGCCTCGCCATCGACACCCTCGCCGGCCACGACACGGTCGACGCCTCCGGCCTGGCCCCGGACTCGATCCAGCTCACCACCGACTGACCAGGAGCACACGCGATGCAAACGACGAAGCGACCCCAGAGCAGCCTCCTCCGCCGCGAGCTGGAGGACACCCTGCGCGAGGTCGACGCGGCACTGCGAGCCATGGGTGGCGGCGACCACGAGTCCTACGCCGCGTTGTGGGACGACGACCCCGACGTCACCCTGTTCGGCGCCTGGGGCCCGATCGAGCGCGGCACGGAGGCGGTCCGATCGACGTTCGAATGGGTCGGCTCGCGCTTCAGCGACGGCGAGCTCGTGCCCGACAACGTGGTGATCCACATGAGCGGCGCGCTGGCCTGCACCATCGGCTTCGAGCGCGGCGACGTGAGCGTCGACGGCGGCCCGCCCCGGCCGATGACGATCCGCACGACGCACGTGTTCCGCTACACGCGCGCCAAGTGGCACCTCGTGCACCGCCACGCGGACTTCCCGCCGCCCGACCAGCGCGGGAACGGCGCCACCGCGGCGGGATGACCGCCGGCAGGCAAGGGCCCTACGGCGCCACGCTGCCGACGGTCCCGCGGCCGGCCCACGTCGGCACGTCGGGCGTCGCGGCCACGGCCGTGTACCAGGGGTCGCCGGCCGCGGCCGGGAGCACGATGGCGTAGCTGCCGTCGGCGCCCGTGACCGTCCTCAGCCCCGTGTCGTCGAAGCGCTCGGGGCTCGAGCCGGTGCGGTGGTAGAGCCCGACCGAGACGCCGGCCAGCGGTGTGGTGCTCACGACGCTGTTGCCGGCCACCACCTGCTGGGTGAGCGTGCCCGAGAACGCCAGCGGCTGGCCCGTGCGCGGCTGGCCCTGGTAGGCGACCGTGAGCTGCGGGGTCAGCGTGCGGCGCACGCCGTTGAACGGGACCGCCGGCGCGACCACGAGGCGGCACGGGACGTCGGTGAAGCCGTCGCACGAGGTCTCCTCGCCGCCCTGGGACTCGACGTACAGCGAGGCGTTCGCGCTCGGCTTGGCGAACGCGGCCGTGATCGTGCGGAAGGCGCGCACCTCCTCGGCCTTGCCGCCCGAGAACGAGACGCGCAGGAACGTGTTGGCCTGGTGGATGCCGACGCGCACCGTGTAGGCGAAGCGATCGTCCTGAGCCACCTGGCCGAAGTAGTTGGACTCCTCGCCGAAGCTCTGCTTGACGAGGACCTGCGAGCCGCTGGACGTGCTCGAGTACTTGCGCAACTCGGCGACCTTGAGGCCCGCGCCGTTGCTGTCGGCGCCGCTCGTGTCGACCGAGCTGATGATGATGCGGCTGCCGCGGATCGAGGCCTGGCCGGGATCGGTCTGCAGGCACTTGCTCTTCAGCAGCCGGCGGCTGGACGCCGATGAGCTCAGGCTCTTGACGTACGGGACGTCGCAGCCGTGGACGCGCCGCGTGAAGACGACCGTCGAGCCCCAGATGGCCGGCGTGGCCTCGTCATAGGAGGGCGACGACACCGTCGAGAGCTTGGCGTCGCTGCCGCTGGCCGTGTTGTAGCGGCGCACGTCGCAGCCGCTCGAGCCGCAGCGCTGGTAGACGGCGACGACGTTCTGGTTGGCGTCGGGACCCAGCGAGACGTCGAACGGCCGCGATGAGGTCGACAGCCGCGCCGCCGCCGCCGGCTGGCCCGGCGGTTGGAGCATGAGCGTGTAGCGGTGGGTGGCGTCGTCGTAGCGCGACCACGCCTGCCAGCCGCCGTAGGCCGCGACGGGCGACTGACGGGCGATCTCGGCGATGGCCTGATCGGCCGCGGCGGGGGCGGCGGGGACGAGCGCGAGCGCGAGGAGGGCACAGGGCAGGAGGCGACGCAGGGGCATGTTGCTCTGAACGCCGCCGCGCGACGAAGGTCGCGCTCGGCGTCCGATCACCGCCCGACCGCCCAGCGGATCCCGTCGGTCATGAGCCGGCGCTGGTGAGGTTCGCTCCACGTGGCCGGGAAGTGGCCCAGCGCGTCGTAGAACACGCGCCCTCGCCCGTAGCGCCGCCACCACACGAGCGGACCGCCGCCGTGCACGCGCGCGACGACATGGCGCTTGGCGCGGCCGCGGAACTTGTAGAACTCGTCGGTGACCGCGAACGACCGCGTCGCCGTGAAGGCGTGGTCGGTGACGTCGACCCGTCCGGGCCCGGCGGGGGCATGCCCGAGGAAGTCGGCGCCGAGCATCCGGTGGAAGGCCGGCGAGCCGGAGAACGTATCGGCTGCGGCGTGCGCCCCCACGAAGGCGCCCCCGTCGCGCACGTAGGCGAGCAGCCGGCGACGCCCCGCGGCGTCGAGGTGCAGCTCGCCGCTCGTGTTGAGGAAGACGACGGCGCCGGCGCCGCGCAGGCGTGCCGCCGTGAGCTCGCGCGCGCCACCGAGGAAGCGCGTGGGGTAGCCCAGCGACGCGACCATCGCCTTCGCCGCCGGGATCGAGTCGTGCACGAAGCCGCGCGTCTCGGTGACCACGAGCAGCTGCGGCTGCGGCGCGGCCATTGCCGCGGCGGCGAGCACGGCGGCGATCATGGGCGCACGGTAGCGCGGTGCGCGAGGTACTCGACGCGGGCGGCGAAGGTCTCGCGCATCTCGGCCGTGATCTCCTCGAGGAACTCCTCGCGGTAGGTCGCGTCGGTCAGCACGGCGATCGCGTAGTACAGCCCCGAGAGTGCGGCGATCGCCGCCGACACGCGCAGGAGCTCGAGCGTCAAGCCGAGCGCGCGCGGCCCGACGCGATGACCGTCGGTCTGGATCCACGCCTGCAGCTGCTCGGGCCCCACCACGAGCAATCCGAAGGCCACGAAGAAGGCGCCGATGGCCACGCTGACGATCAGTACCTGCAGGCCCTGGGAGACGAGCATCACGAGGCCGACGTTCAGGCGCTGGGCGCTCGTGAGCGGCGGTCCCGCTCCTGCTTCGAGCTCGAGCGCCTGCACCTCGCGCGGCAGGCGCACGAGCAGGAAGAGCGTCCCCACCGCGACGAGCAGCGCGGCCACCGCCACCAGCGACACGGTCTCGATCTCGCCGAAGGTCTGCCACATCTCCGTCGTCAGAAAGAGGACGACGGCGAAGAGCAGCAGCAGCGGGACGGCGCGCGCCAGCAGCAGCAGCGACTTCGCGAGCTGTCCGGCGACGCGCCGCAGCGCCCACGTGAGGATGGCCAGCAGCCCGAAGCCGAAGCCGAAGGCGGCCAGCGCCACGAGCACGAGGTTGGCGCCGGCGGTGACGAGCGCGCTCGTCACCTGGCCGCCGAAGAGCAGCGGCAGCAGCGCCGGGAGCACGACGAAGAGCGCCAGCTCCAGCCCGCCGAGGTCGCGCGGCAGCGCGGTCAGCGCCCGCCCGCGGGCCCGGTTGGCCAGCGCGACGGCACCGAGCAGGATGCCGAGCCCGGCAGCCAGCGCCCCGACGTTGGCCAGCGGCGACCACGTCAGGTTGAGCGCGCCGAGGAGCTCGCCGAGGAAGACGAAGGCCAGCAGCGGGAAGGCCCGCGGCAGCGCGTCCTCGCGCGCCGACCAGCCCTCGATGAGCAGCGGCAGGCCGGCACGGCGAAAGCGGCGCTCGTAGGCGTCGAGCTCCTCCATCGCGGGGGATGCAACCCGGCGCGGCGGACGGCACCCTTAGGATGACGCGGGATGCCCGACCGCGTCGTGCGCGACTTCCCGCTCTTCCCGCTAGGCGTCGTCGCGCTTCCTCACGAGCTCATTCCGCTGCACATCTTCGAGGAGCGCTACCGCACGATGATCGGAGAGTGCCTGGAGCGCGGCACGGAGTTCGGCATCGTCTGGTCCGACGACGACGGCGTGCGCGCCGTGGGCTGTGCGATGGAGATCACCGACGTCCTCGAGCGCATGGACGATGGGCGCATGAACATCCTCACGCGTGGCACGCGTCCCTTCCGGATCGTCGAGGAGCAGCACGACCTCGACTATCCGGCCGGCACCGTCGAGTTCCTGAGCGACAAGGCCGAGGCCGCCGACGCCAAGACGCAGACCGCCGCGCACGAGGCCTACGGCGAGCTCGTGACGCAGGCGACCGACCGCGAGCCCGACGCCGACGAGCTCACGGCGATGACCGCCTACCAGATGGCCGCCACCGTCGACTTCGGGCTCGTCGCCAAGCAGGGCCTGCTGGACCTGCGCTCCGAGAACGCCCGCCTGCGCCTCGTCACGCGCCTCTTCCGGGCCGCGATGAAGCGCCTGGACTTCATCGAGCGCGCGCGGGAGCGGGCGCGCTCGAACGGGCGGGTGCGCTTCTCCTAGCCCGCTCCAGCGCCGCCGCCGACGCGGGCGCCAGCGGCATGCGCACGTCGGGGGTGGCGATCCGCCCGGCGTCGTGCAGCATCGCCTTGAGCACCGCCGGGCTGGGCTCGGCGAACAGCGCGAGGATGAGCGGCAGCAGCGCCTCGGCGTGCGTGCGCGCGCCGTCGAGGCGGCCGGCGCTGGCGTCGGCGATCAGCGCGGCGAAGCGCTCGGTGCACAGGTGCGCGGAGGCGGCGATCGCTCCGCCGCCTCCCATGAGCAGCAGCGGGAGCAGGAAGGCGTCGTCGCCGCACAGCACGGCGAAGTCGCCGGGCGCCTGCGCCAGCAGCTGCAGCGTGTCGGCGTCGAGCGCGCCGACCGCCTGCTTGACCCCGACGATCCCGTCGGTCATCGCCAGCTCCAGCAGCGCCTGCGCCCCGAGCCCGCGCCCCGTCCGGTACGGGATGTTGTAGACGACGAGCGCCACCGGCGAGCGCGCCGCCACCGCCTGGAAGTGGGCCACGATCGCCGCCTCGCTCGGTCGCACGTAGTACGGCACCACGGCGAGCGATGCGGTCACGCCCTCCACCGCGGCCAGGGCCTCATGGCGCGCGATCGTCGTCCGCGTGTCGTTGGTGCCCGCGCCGACGATGAGCGCCGCGCCGCGGCCGGCCGCGACGCGCGCGCAGACGGCGACGACCGCGTCGCGCTCGGCCTCGTCCAGCGAGGACGCCTCGGCCGTCGTCGCCAGCGCGACCAACCCGTCGGCGCCGGCGTCGAGCACCTCCTCGGCCAGGCGCTCGAGCGCACCGAGGTCGACCGCGCCGGCCTCGTCGAACGGCGTCACGAGCGGCACCTGCAGTCCACCCACGCCCGTTGCCATCGTGCTCAGGACTCCGCGGGGGCGGCTGCGGCGGCGGTCTCGCGCGCGCGCCAGCCCGGGAGCCGGCCCCCCACCGCCAGCCACGAGCCGGCCAGGATGAGCGCGAGCCCGCCGACCGCGGCGAGGCTGAACGGCTCGCCGAGCAGGACGACGCCGTAGACGACGCTGAAGCCCGGCGCGATGTACGAGATGATCGTCGCGCGCGCCGGGCCGATGTCCGCGATCAGCGTGTAGAACCACAGGAAGGCGATGCCGGTGCCCGCCGTGCCGAGCAGGACGAGCGCGCCAACCGCCTCGAAGCTCGGGACGTGGTCCGGAAGCGAGGTCAGGCACAGCGGCAGCGTGACGAGCGCGGCCACCGCCATCTGCCCGCCGGCCACGCCGACGGGCGGCGCGCCGGGCAGCTTGTGCTTGAGGAGGAGCGCCCCGGCCGCGTAGCCGAGGCTGGCCAGCAGGATCATCAGCCCGCCGACGACCTGATCGCTGCTGCCCGACAGGTCCAGCCCGAAGAGCAGGACGACCCCGAGCATGCCGACGACGATGCCGACCGCGGCCCAGCCCTGCGAGCGCTCGTCGTGGTCGAAGGCGAGCGCGAGCAGCGCCGTGAAGATCGGCGCGGCGGAGACGAGGATGCCGGCCAGCTGGGAGTCGATGTAGTTCTCGCCGAAGGTGATGAGCAGGAACGGGACCACGACCTGCACCAGGGCGATCGCCGCGACCAGGTGCCAGCGCCCGCGCAGCGGTGCCAGGGCGCCCCAGCGCTTCGGCGAGCGCCAAGCAGGACGGCGGCCCCCAGTGCGGTGCGCAGGCAGACGATGGTGCCCTCGCTGAAGTCGTCGAGGGCGACCTTGATGAACATGTAGGAGGCCCCCCACACCGCGGCGGCCCCGCCCATCATCAACCACGAGCGGCGCGTCATCGGTTGCGAGCCTCGCAGCCTCGAGCCATCAGCGCCAGCAAACCTTCTTGGGTCAGGACATCAGCTGTGCTGATGCCTGCATCTTGGCCTCGAGGTACGCCAGGTAGGGAGCCGGATCGAGTCCCGCGCCCGTCACGCGCTCGAGCAGCTCGGTCGGCAGGTAGCGCCGGCCGAAGCGATGCACGTGCTCGGCCAGCCATTCGCGCAGCGGCGCGAAGTCGCCGGCCGCGAAGCGCTCGTCGAGGTCGGGCAGGTCGGCGGTCACGCGCGCCCACACCTGGCCGGCGATGACGTTGCCCAGCGCGTAGGTCGGGAAGTAGCCGAAGATTCCCTCGGCCCAGTGCACGTCCTGCAGCACGCCGTGGACATCGTCGGGCACCTCGAGGCCCAGGTACGCGCGCGTGCGCTCGTTCCAGGCGGCGGGGAGGTCGGCGACCGGCAGGTCGCCTTCGATCAGCGCCAGCTCGAGCTCGAAGCGCAACACGATGTGCAGGCCGTAGGTGATCTCGTCGGCGCTCACGCGGATGAGGCTCGGGCGCACCGCGTTGGCCGCCTGCTGGACCTCCTGCCATGTCACCCCGGAGAAGCGCTCGGGCAGCGCCGCCTGCGCGTGCGGCAGGCACCAGCGCCAGAAGCCCGGCGAGCGCCCGACCATGTTCTCCCACAGCCGGCTCTGGGACTCGTGCCACGCGCTCGAGGCGCCCCCGGCCAGCGGGGTGCGCTCCAGGGCGGGGTCGATCTGGTGCTCGTAGAGCCCGTGGCCGAGCTCGTGCAGGGAGCTGTAGAGCGAGTCGAGGTCGGCCTCGCTGTAGCGCGTGGTCAGGCGCACGTCGTCCGCGGCGATGGTGGCCTCGAAGGGATGGGTGGCCTCGTCGACGCGCCACTGGCGGTCGTTGACGCCGATGGCGCGCAGCACGGTGTCGACCAGCGCGCGCTGGCCGGCCTCGGGGAACGGGCCCGTGCGCAGGACCGCGTCGTCGACTGCGGGGGCCGCGGCCACCAGCGGGACGAGGCCGTCGCGCAGGCGCTCGAGGACCTCGCGCAGATCGGCCGTGCGCATGCCCGGCTCGTAGTCGTCGAGCAGCGGGTCGTAGACATGGTCGGCCTCGGGGAAGCAGGCGCCATAGCGCCGGCGCAGCTCGATGTTGCGCTCCAGGTAGGGCACGAAGGGCGCGAAGTCGCCGTTCTCGCGCGCCTGCAGCCAGGCCCCGCGGGCCGCGACCCCGGCGCGCGCCAGGGCGGCCACGAGCTCGCCGGGGACGCGCCGGGCCTTGTCGTAGTCGCGCCGGGCGACGCGCACGACGTCGGCCTCGACCTCGTCACGCGGCGCCGCGGTCTCCAGCAGCTCGCCGACGCGCTCGTCGGTGAAGCGCTCGTGGGCCAGGCGACCAACGGTCGCACGCAGCTCGCCGCGGGCCTCTGCGCCCGCCGGCGGCATGACCACCTCCTGGTCCCAGGCCAGGAGCATGCCCACGCGCTCGAGATCGGTGATCTCGGCCAGGCGCTCGCGCAGCTCGTCCATCGGACGAGGCTACTCAGGAGTGCTCGGCGATGCGGGCCTCGAGGTCGCCGCAGCGGGTGCGCAGCGCATCGACCTCGTCGCGCACGGCGCGCAGCGAGGGGTGCTCGGCGCCGCCGTGGCAGCCGCCGGCCATGGCGTAGGCGTAGGGCCAGCCGGCGAGCAGCTCGCGCAGGGCGGCGGTGGCCTCTTCGAGCTCGGCGCGCAGATCCTCCATCCACCCATGGTCGTCGGCACACCGGCGGAAACCTTTGAGGCGTACGCTACAAGCGGTGCTTCGCCTGACCGGCCTGCCAGCGCCCGCCGTCTACCCGCGGGCGGTCGTGCGCCCCGCCGAGGGACGCATCGAGATCGTCTTCACCGGCGAGGCGGGAGGGACGCGGATCGACGTCGACCTGCGCCTATTGGGCGCCGCGGGCGACGACCTCGAAGCGGTTCAGCTCGACCTGCTCGGCAAGCTGCAGGCGCAGGGCTACGAGGCCGTCTGGCAGCGCGACGGCGACGGCCCCGCGGACTGATCCGCCCGCGGGGCCGCCTCGTCCTCGTGTGCCTCTCTCAGGCCTTGACCAGCCCGTGCGGATCGAGGACGAACTTCTTGGCCGCGCCCTTGTCGAAGTCCTGGTAGCCCTTGGGGGCGTCGTCCAGGGAGATGACGGTGGCGTTGACGGCCTTGGCGATCTGCACCTTGTCGTGGAGGATCGCCTGCATGAGCCCGCGGTGGTAGCGCATCACCGGGCACTGGCCGGTGGTGAAGCTGTGCGACTTGGCCCACCCCAGGCCGATGCGGATCGACAGCGAGCCCTCCTTGGCGGCGTCGTCGGCCGCGCCCGGATCGCCGGTCACGTAGAGGCCGGGGATGCCGAGCTTGCCGCCGGCGCGCGTGATGTCCATGATCGAGTTGAGGACCGTCGCCGGCGCCTCGTGGTCGGCGTCCTTGCCGTGGCCGCGCGCCTCGAACCCGACGGCGTCGACGGCGGCGTCGACCTCGGGCACGCCGAGGATCTGCTCGATCTGGTCCTTCGGGTCGCCCTTGCTGACGTCGATCGGCTCACAGCCGAAGGACTTCGCCTGCTCCAGGCGCTCGGGGATCAGGTCGCCGACGAAGACCACCGCGGCGCCCAGCAGCTGCGCGGAGTGCGCGGCCGCGAGGCCGACGGGCCCGGCGCCCGCGACGTAGACCGTCGACCCCGGCCCCACGCCCGCGGTGTAGGCGCCGTGGAAGCCCGTCGGGAAGATGTCCGACAGCATCGTCAGGTCGAGGATCTTCTCCATCGCCCGATCCTTGTCGGGGAACTTCAGGAGGTTCCAGTCCGCGTAGGGGACCATCACGTACTCGGCCTGGCCGCCGACCCAGCCGCCCATGTCCACGTACCCGTAGGCCGAGCCGGGACGGTCCGGGTTGGTGTTCAGGCAGATCCCGGTCTGCTGCTCCTTGCAGTTGCGACAGCGCCCGCAGGCGATGTTGAAGGGCACCGAGACGAGGTCGCCGACCTTGATGAACTCCACGTCGCGCCCGGCCTCGATCACCTCGCCGGTGATCTCGTGCCCGAGGATCAGGCCCTCGGGGGCGGTCGTGCGACCGCGGACCATGTGCTGGTCGGACCCGCAGATGTTGGTCGAGACGATCTTGAGGATCACCCCGTGCTCGGTCTTGCGCCCGACGTTGTCGGGATGCACGCCCGGGCCGTCCTGCAGCTCCAGCTTGGGGAAGTCGATCGGCTGGACTTCGACCTTGCCGGCGCCTTGATAGGCGACACCTCTGTTGTCCGCCATGTTCTCTCCCTCTCGTTGGTTGTCTACCTAGAGCCTTTCGAGAGCCCCCACGCCGGAAACGGGACTGTTGGAGAGCAGACGCCGACGTAACTAACGCGGCAGGTGGCAGGGCCCCTTGGCCACGTCGCGCGTGAGCTTGGCCAGCTTGAAGAGGACGGCGGGCTGGCGGCCGGAGTCGTCGCTCCACGCCACGCCGCCCTCCTCGGTGCGCACGCGGTAGGAGAGGACCGGCTGCGCCCCCGCGGCCAGGCGGAGCTGTGCCTTCGCCGCAGGCTCGACGTCGCGCTCGCTCTCGCGGGCGGCGATCAGCTGGGCGCTCGTGATGTCGACCAGCGGGCGGCCATTGCAGGAGGCGCGGCCGTCGTCGGTGATGCGCAGCGTCAGCCGCGCGCCGGGGACGTCCCCGCTGCGCGTGACCAGGAACAGGTCGCGCGCCTCGCTGCCGCAGGCACCCATCGCCAGCGCCGCGATTGCGGCGAGCGCCGCCGCCGCCGCGGCGCGCGTCACGCAGCCACCGCGGCGCCTCCGCGGCGCGGATCGCCGGCGCCCGAGAGCGCGCCGGTGACCCGGTCGCGCTCGACCGCCTGCACGCCGCCGAAGAAGAGGTTGAGGTCGCGGAAGGCGACCACCTCGCGGCCGGCGCCGCGCAGCGCGTCGACGTCCACGCCGGGCTCGGCGTAGACCATGCCGTCCTCGATGTGCGCACGCGGCGCGAGCACCGCGTCGCGGGCGTGCAGGCCATGGTCGACCACGCCCACGATGACCTGCAGGATGGCCGAGCGGATGCGGTTGGAGCCCGCGCTGCCGAGCACGAGCTCGACCGCGTCGTCGGTCCCCAGCACCACCGTCGGCGCCATCATCGAGGGCATCCGGCGGCCGGGCGGGTAGGTGAAGAAGCCCAGCGGGTTCAGATCGTGCTCGCCCATGACGTTGTTGACGTGGATGCCCGTCCCGGGCACGACATGGGCCGAGCCCTCGCCGTTGCTGCACGTCACCGCGCACGCCCGACCATCGCCGTCGAGGACGGAGATGTGCGTCGTCGAGCCCAGGCGCGAGGCGAGCAGGCGGTCGGCGAAGCCCGGCTCGACCAGGCCCTCGACGAACGCGGGCGTGCGCAGCGCCTGGGCCTCCTCCATGACGGCGACGATGTCGTTGATGTCGGGCCCACCCACCCCGCCGTCCGAGCGCTCGTCGAGGCGCGCCATGGCGAGCGCGAGCAGGGTCCCCCCGGCCGACGGCGGCGGGTTGGTCAGGACCTGGCGGCCGCGGTAGGTCGCGCGCACCGGCGCGCGGGCGATCGGCTCGTAGGCGGCGAGGTCGGCGCGCGTGAGCTGGCCGCCGCGCGGCTCCAGCCAGTCGACCACGGCGCCGGCGAGGTCGCCCGTGTAGAACGGCGCGGCGCCCTCGGCGCCGAAGCGCTCGATCGTCTCGGCCAGCTCGGCGGAGTGGAAGCGCTCGCCTTCACGCAGCGCCCGGCCGTCGGGGGCGAAGGCCGCGCGCGCCTCCGCGCTGAGCATCAGGATCGGCTCGAGGATCTCGAACACGTAGGCCTGCGCGGCGTTGAGCGCCACGCCGTCGCGCGCCATCGCCGCGGCGGGCGCGGCGAGCGCCGCCGCGTCCAGCGAGCCCCAGCGCGCGAGCGCGGCCGCCAGGCCAGCGGGGGACCCGTACGTGCCGCACGCGGCGGCGCCGCAGTTGAAGACCTGCACGGCGTCGCCGAAGGACACCTCGACGGCCGCCAGCTCTCCGCGGCGGCCGGGGTCGGCTCCGCGGCCGGGCGTCTCGACGAAGAAGTCCAGGAGCGTCGGCTCCTCGCCGGCGCCGGCCACGAGCAGGTAGCCGCCGGCACCCGGGCCGGTCAGCAGGGGCTCGGCCACCCAGGAGGCGAGCACCGCGGCCACCGCGGCGTCGACCGCGTTGCCACCCTCGCGCAGGATGCGCGCGCCGGCCTCCGCCGTCAGCGGATGCCCGGCCGCCACCATGCCGAGTGCCGTGTCTGGCGCGGCACTGCTCACGACGGGATCCTCCCAGAGGGGCGCACGACGGTGGCCAGGAAGCCCTGCGGGGTGTCGCGCAGGACGGCGAGGCGCGGATCGGGCACGTCGAGCACGCGATCGGCGACCAGGGGGCGCAGCGGCGCCAGGCGCTCGTCGGCCAGCACCTCGTCCAGCGCGCGGCGATCGCCGCCGAGCACGACGGCGTTCAGGCGCCCGGCCGCGGGCACCAGCACGCGCACGGCGACATCGGCCGCGGCCTGCAGGGCCGCGCGCGCCTCGCCCTCGCGGCGGCGCGCGAAGCGCCCCGAGCTCGAGCCGCCCTTGCGGTGGCGGCCGTGCACGAGCCGGCTGCCGACCTTCGACTCGCCCAGGGTCTCGCCGGTGAACACGCCGGCGGCGTGGCCGCCCAGGCGAACGAGCAGCACGCCGACGGTGCGCTCGCGGCGGACGTGGTCGAGCAGCACGCCCGGCTCGTAGCCGGCGCGCTCGCCGCGCACGGCCTCGTCGAGCGGCGGGAACGGCGGCTCGCAGACCACCCGCTCCCCGTCGGCGCCCACGAAGGCCACGTCGCGGTCGCCCACCGACGTCCACGCGACGTTCTCGTGCCGAGCCGCCCAGCGATCGAGCCAGCGCTCGAGGCGCGCCGGGGGCAGCTCGTAGCGGTCTTCGGTCAGGCGGTCAGGTTCTCGGGATGAACTCGGGGACGTCGAGCTCGTGGACGCCGAGCCCGGTCTGACGCGTGGAGGCCTGGCGCGTGCGGCGCTCGACGCGCACCTCGCCGCGCGGCTCCTCGAAGTCACGGCGCGCCGGGCGCACGCGGCCCTCGGTGTAGCCGGTGGCGACGACGGTGACCCACACCTCCGAGCCGAGCTTCTCGTCGACCATGGCCCCGAAGATGATGTTCGCGTCGGGGTGGGCGGCCTCGCTGACGGCCTTGGCGGCCTCGTTGATCTCCCACAGCGACAGGTCGGGCCCGCCGGTGATGGAGAGCAGGATCTTGCGCGCGCCCTCCATCGAGGTCTCCAGCAGCGGCGACTCGGTCGCCGCGCGGGCGGCGTCGACCGCGCGGTCCTCGCCGTGGCCCATGCCGATGCCCAGCAGCGCGTTGCCGGCCTCGGACATGATCGTGCGCACGTCGGCGAAGTCGAGGTTGATGAGCCCGGGCAGGGTGACCAGGTCGCTGATGCCCTGCACGCCCTGGCGCAGGACGTCGTCGGCCACGCGGAAGGCGTCGACCATCGACGTCTGCTTGTCGAGCACGGTGAGCAGCTTGTTGTTGGGGACGACGATGAGCGTGTCGACCTCGTCGGCCAGCGCCTGCACGCCCTGCTCGGCCGCGGCGGAGCGACGGTTGCCCTCGAAGCCGAACGGCTTGGTCACGATGCCGACGGTGAGCGCGCCGAGCTCGCGGGCGATGCGCGCCACGATCGGCGCCGCGCCGGTGCCTGTCCCGCCGCCGGCCCCGGCGGCGATGAAGACCATGTCCGACCCCTTGAGCAGCGCCTTGATGCGGTCGTACTCCTCCATCGCGGACTGGCGCCCGAGATCGGGGTTGGAGCCGGCGCCGAGCCCGCGCGTGACCTGCGGGCCGATGTGCAGCGTGATGTCGGCCGTCGACTGCTGCAGGGACTGCAGGTCGGTGTTGATGGCGAGGAACTCGACGCCCTCGACCTGGGCCTCGACCATGCGGTTGACGGCGTTGACGCCGGCCCCGCCGACGCCGACGACGCGCAGCACGGGGTGTCCGACGGTCTTGGCCGTGCCCCACGGGGTGGGCTCGTCGGCCACGCGCGAGGAATACGGATCGCGCCCGCGCTGGGGCGGCTGGCGGTCCAGGATGTTCTCCGGGATGTCCGCGCTGAAGGCGTGGCGCAGGCGCTCCTGCGGCGTGGGCACGTGCGGCTCGGGCGTCGGCGGCGCGTCCTCGGTCGTGCCGAGCGAGGGGTGCGGATAGCCGGTCTCGCGCGGATGCGGTGGCGGCGGCTCCGGCGCGCGGCGCTCCTGGGCGGCGGGCGTCGACGGCGCCGGGACCTGCTCCTCGGCGGCCTTGGCGCCCTCATCGGCCTGCTCGGCGGCCTGTTCGGTCTTGCGGAACAGGTCAGCGAGTGGCCCCTCCCTCATGCTGGCGCGCTTACCGCTTGCCATGGGCGAGAACCTCCTTCGCGAGATCGCGATAGGACTGGGCGGCCATCCCGTCCGGATCGTACTTGAGCACCGACATGCCTTTCACAGGGGCTTCCGCAAAGCGGACGGTCTTCTTGATGCGCGAGGCGAACACCCGGTCGCCGAAGTTCTCCTCGAGGATCTCGATCGCCTCCTTGGCGTGGATCGTCCGCGTGTCCATGAGCGTGGGCAGGATGCCCTCGATCTCGACGTCCGGGTTCAGGTTCTCGCGGATCATCTGAAGCGTGTTCTGCAGCTGGATCAGCCCGCGCATCGACAGGTACTCGCACTGGACGGGGACGATCACCTTGTCGGCAGCGGTGAGCGCGTTGATCGTCAGCAGCCCGAGGCTGGGCGGCGTGTCGATGCAGACGAAGTCGTAGTCGTCGGCGACGACCTTGATGGCCTTCTCGAGCGAGCGCTCGCGGCCGATCATCGTGCTCATCGCGATCTCGGCGCCGGCCAGGTCGATCGACGCGCAGGCCACGTCGATCTCGCGCTTGCGCACGACCTCGCGGATCGAGGTCTGGTGCACGAGCACGTCGTACATCGACTTGTCGAGCGTGTCGGGGTCGATCCCCTGCGACATCGTCAGGTTGCCCTGCGGGTCCATGTCGATGCACAGGACGCGGAACCCCTTCTCCATGAAGGCGACGGCGAGATTGAGCGCCGTCGTCGTCTTGGCGACGCCACCCTTCTGGTTCGCGAACGCGATGACCTTCGGCTTATGGGGTGCCTGATCCATGTCAGCGCCGTATTCGCCCGGCCATGGGCGAATCCTTCACGCGCGGGGATCAGTAGCAGCGCGGGCGGACGCTCAGGCGCCGAGATGGACGGATAGCGGCTCCCGGCGCACGACGACTAGGCTGCCGCGGCGGGATGGTCATCCACTCAGACGACGTCGAGCCCCGCGTCATCGAGGGGACCGAGCTGCGCGGGACGCGCTGGCGCCTCGGGGCCGCGGCGGGCGCGGCGCGCGCCGGGCTGAGCCGCTACCGGATCGCGGCCGGCGAGCGCGCCATGCCGGCGCACGTGCATGCCGACGAGGAGGAGCTCTTCTACGTCCTGCGCGGGGAGGGCGTCAGCTGGCAGGACGGGCGCGCCTACGCCGTGGGCGCGGGCGACTGCATCCTCCACCGTGCGCAGGCCGAGGCCCACACGATCCTCGGCGCCGGCGCCGGCCTCGACGTCCTCGCGTTCGGCGGGGGCTCGGCGACCGGCCTCACCTGGCTGCCGCGCGCGCGGGCGTGGTGGAACGGACCGCACTGGCTGCCCCATGACGGGCCCGATCCGTTCGCCGCCGAGGAGGCCGCCGGGCCACTCGAGGTCCCCGCGCCGGAGGCGCGGCGCCCACCGACGATCGTCGCGTTGGACGACGTGCCGGCCGAGGACTTCAGCGGGGGCGGCGACGTCGTCGCCGTACGCCGCGACTTCGGCGACGCGCTGGGGTCGACGCACACCGGCGTGGGACACCTCGTGGTCGCACCGGGCGCGCTCAGCGCCCCGCCGCACTGCCACGCGGCCGAGGAGGAGCTCTTCGTCGTCCTCGACGGCACCGGGACCCTGCTGCTCGGCGACGAGGAGCATCCCGTCCGCGCGGGCAGCGTCGTCGCGCGCCCGCCCGGCACCGGAGTGCCGCACGCCTTCCGCGCCGGCGACGGGCCGCTGACCCTGCTGGCCTTCGGCACCCGCGAGCCCAACGACATCGTCTTCTTCCCGCGTTCGGGCAAGGTCGGGTTGCGCGGAGTCAGAGTGCGCTTCAACGTGGCACAGGTCGAGTACTGGGACGGTGAGGTTTGACGCTCTCGCACTGGGACGAGGTCGAGCGCGAGGTCCGCGACGTGGGCGAGATGCGCGCGACCTTCCGCGCGCTGGGCGCCGCGGCCGGCGCGGAGGCGGTCGGCGTGTCGCTGATCGACGTCGAGCCGGGGTGCCGCGCCGGGCCGGTGCACCAGCACGGCTCCGAGGAGGAGATCTTCTTCGTGCTCGCGGGGTCGGGCCTTGCGTGGATCGACGGCGCGGTACACGAGATCGGCGTCGGCGACACGCTCGTCTACGTGGCCGGGGGCCCGTTTCACACCGTCGTGGCCGGCGACGACGGGCTGTCCGTGCTCGCCTACGGCGAGAACCACGCACCTCCGCTGGTGCGCCTGCCGCGCGCCGGGATGGTGCGCCGCGCCGGGATCTGGCTCGAGGCCTCCCGCGACGACCCGCTCGAGCGCGAGGCGGCCGCCGGCCCGCTCGACCTGCCCGACCCGACGCCGCGCCCGCCGTGCAGCGTCGCCCTGGAGGACGTCGAGCTCGACGCCGACAAGGTCGGCGAGGTCGACACCGCCGAGCGCGACGTCGCCCGTGCGGCCGGGTCGGTGCGCACGGGCCTGCGCCACGTGACGATCGCGCCGCGGTCGCTGAACTGCCCGCCGCACTGGCACGCCTCCGAGCACGAGCTCTTCGTCGTCCTCGACGGCGACGGGACGCTGCTGCTCTACGACAACCAGGGCGAGCTCGCCGAGGAGCACGCGCTGCGTCCGGGCCATTGCGTGTCGTGCCCGGCCGGAATGCGCCTGGCCCACGCCCTGCGCGCCGGCGAGCAGGGCATGACCTACCTGGCCTACGGCACGCGCGAGACCGGCGAGATCGTCTACTACCCGCGCTCGAAGAAGGCGTGGCTGGGCCGCGTGCTCGTGCGCCTCGAGCTGGCCGACGACTACTGGGAGGGCGAGCTCTGACCGTCGCCCTGTTGGCGCGCGACCTCGTCGTCGTCACCGGCAAGGGCGGCGTCGGGAAGTCGACCGTGGCCGCGGCGCTCGGGCTGGTCGCGGCCGGCCGCGGGCTGCGCACGATCGTCGCCGAGGTGGCGCGGCGCGACGACGTCTCGCGCGCGCTCGGCGGCGAAGGGATGCACGAGGAAGAGCTGGCGCCCGGCCTGCACCACCTGTCCATCGATCCCGAGCACGCGATGGAGCTCTACCTGGCCGACCAGCTGCCGTCCGCGCTGGCCGACCTGCTGGCCGCCAATCGCACGTTCAGCTATCTCGCGGCGGCGACGCCGGGGATGCGCGAGCTGCTCACCGTCGGCAAGGTCTGGGAGCTGGCCCAGGACGACCGCCGCACCCCGGGAACCGACTCCTACGACCTCGTCATCCTCGACGCCCCCGCCACGGGCCATGGCGTCGCCGTCCTCAGCGCGCCGCGGACCTTCGCGCAGACCGCGCGCATGGGTCGCATCGCCCGCCAGGGCCGTACGATCGACGCGATGGTCTGCGACCCCAAACGGACGGGCGTGATCGTCGTGGCCCGGCCCGAGGAGATGCCGGTCAACGAGACGCTCGCGCTGCAGGACACGCTGCGCGACGGCGTCGGCGTCGAGGTCGAGCTCGTGATCTGCAACGGGATGCTGCCCCAGCGCTTCACCCCGACCGACGTGCGCGCGCTCGAGGCGGCGCCCGACGGACCCGAGGTCCGCGCCGCTCGCCACGCCCACGCGCGGGCCGGCGCCCAGCGCGCGCAGCTGCGACGCCTGCGCCGCCGGGCGCGCGCCACGGTGACCACGCTGCCGCACGTCTTCGACGAGGGTGACCGGCTGGCCACCCTGGCGGGCGAGCTGGAAGGCACGCTGTGAAGGCGCGCCTGCGCGACAAGCGCATCATCGTCTGCGCGGGCTCGGGCGGCGTGGGCAAGACGACCACATCGGCGGCGCTGGCCATGGGCCTGGCGGCGCAGGGGGCGCGTGTCGCCGTCGTCACCATCGACCCCGCGCGCCGGCTGGCCAACGCGCTGGGCGTGGACGAGCTGGGCAACGAGCCCCACCTCGTCGACCCCAAGCGCCTCGCCGGCCACGGCATCGAGGTGCGCGGCGAGCTGTGGGCGATGATGCTCGACGCCAAGCGCACCTTCGACGAGCTGATCGAGCTGCTCGCCCCCGACGAGCGCACGCGCGACGAGGTCCTCTCCAACCGCATCTACCAGCAGCTCTCGGGCGCCGTCGCGGGCTCGCAGGAGTTCACGGCCGTGGCCAAGCTCTACGAGCTCGATCGGTCGGGGCTCTACGACGTCCTCGTCCTCGACACCCCGCCGTCGCGCAACGCCCTGGACTTCCTCGACGCGCCCGATCGCCTCACCGGGTTCCTCGAGGGTCGCGCGCTGCGCGTGTTCCTCGCCCCGACGGGCCTCGCGGCGCGGGTCGTGGGCCGTGGCACGAGCGTCGTCTTCTCGGTCCTCAAGCGCCTGACGGGCGTGGACCTGCTCGACGACCTCAGCGTCTTCTTCCGCGCGCTGGGCGGCCTCGTCGACGGCTTCAAGGAGCGCGCCGCCGGCGTGAAGGCGCTGCTCGCCGACGACGCGACGACGTTCATCGTCATCACCTCGCCCGAGCGCGAGCCGGTCGAGGAGGCGATCTTCTTCACGGGCAAGCTGCGCGACGCGGGCATGCCGTTCGGCGGCCTCGTGGTCAACCGCGTCCACCCGCTCGACGGCGGGCCGGCCGAGGCGGACGTCGACGCGCTCGCCGCCGCGCTCGGGGGCGACACGAAGCTCGCCGCCAAGGTCGCGCGCGCCTACGGCGAAGAGCACGCGCTGGCCCAGCGCGACAGCGCCGCGATCAAGCATCTCTGCAAGGAGACCGGCGAGAAGAACCCGATCGTCATCCCTCAGCTCGACGGCGACGTCCACGACGTCGACGGGCTGGTGGCGATCCACGCGCACCTGTTCGCGGACTGATGGCGCAGGACTGCACTCACGACGTGGTGATCGTCGGCGGCGGTCACAACGGCCTCGTCGCCGCCGCCTACCTGGCGCGCGCGGGGCGCTCGGTGCTCGTGCTCGAGCGCCGCGACCACGTGGGCGGCGCGGCGGTCTCCGAGCGCCCGTGGCCCGGCGTCGACGCGCGCCTGTCGCGCTACGCGTACCTCGTGAGCCTGCTGCCGCAGTCGATCGTCGACGAGCTCGGCCTGCAGATCCGCCTCGGCCGGCGGCGGATCTCCTCCTACACGCCGCTGCCCGCCGATCCCGCCCGCGGCCTGCTCGTCGACGCGGAGGACCGCGCGCGCACGGCCGCGTCGCTGCACGCCGCGACCGGCGACCCGGCGGCCATCGAGGGCTGGGAGCGGCTCTACGCGACGTGCGCACGCGCCGCGCGGGCGCTCTGGCCGACGATGACCGAACCGCTGCGCTCGGCGGCCGAGCTGCGCGCGCGGGTCGGCGACGACGCCGCGTGGGCGGCGCTCGTCGAGCGCCCGATCGGCGAGCTCATCGAGGACTGCCTCGACGACGACGCCGTGCGCGGGGTCGCGCTCACCGACGCGCTGATCGGGACCTTCGCGGGCGCCCACGACGCCGACCTGCGCCAGAACCGCTGCTTCCTCTACCACGTCATCGGCAACGGCAGCGGTCATTGGGACGTGCCGATGGGCGGGATGGGCGCGGTCACCGCCGAGCTCGAGGCGGCGGCGCGCGCGGCGGGCGCGCAGCTGCGCTGTGGCGCCGAGGTCACCGCGATCGATCCGGGCCCCGACGCCATCGCGGTGCGCTTCGCCGACGCCGGCGGCGACGAGCACCTCGCCGTCGGCGGCCACGTGCTGGCCAACGTCGCGCCCGCGGTGCTCGACCGCCTGCGCGGTCACCCGCCCACCGGGGCACAGCCCGAGGGCGCCCAGCTGAAGGTCAACCTCCTGCTCGCGCGCCTGCCGCGCCTGCGCGACGGCGCCGTCGACCCCGCCGACGCCTTCGCCGGCACCTTCCACGTCAACGAGGGCTACGCCCAGCTCGAGCGCGCCCGCGCCCAGGCGGCGGCCGGGTCGCTGCCCGAGGTCGTGCCGTGCGAGGTCTACTGCCACTCGCTCACCGACCCGAGCATCCTCGGCCCCGAGCTGCAGGCCGCGGGCGCGCAGACGCTGACGTGCTTCGCGCTGCACCTGCCCACGCGGCTGTTCGCGGCCGACCCCGACGGTGCGCGCGAGCGAGCGCTGGCCGCCACCCTCGCCTCGCTGGACAGCGTGTTGGCGGAGCCGATCCTCGACTGCGTCTGGCGCGACGCCGACGGGCGTCCCTGCGTGGAGGCGCGCAGCCCACTCGACCTCGAGGCCGAGCTCGGGCTGCCCGGGGGGCAACATCTTCCACCGCGACCTGACCTGGCCCTTCGCCGAGACCGAGGCCGAGGTCGGGACCTGGGGCGTGGAGACCGACGAGCCGCGCCTGCTCGTGTGCGGCGCGGGCGCGCGCCGCGGCGGCGGGGTCAGCGGCGTGCCGGGGCGCAATGCGGCGATGGCCGTGCTGGGCGGGTGTTAGCCTCGCGCGCCAGTGACCGGCGAGCGCGCGAAGATCGAGCCGGCCGTCATCCAGGACGCCCAGCCGCTGTGGTTCCTGGGGACGCTGGTGCGGGTCCTGCTCGACGGGACGATGACCGGCGGACGCTTCGCGGTGATCGAGGTGACGCTGCCCAAGGGCGCGGCGCCGCCGATGCACTCCCATCCCGAGGACGAGACGTTCTACGTCCTCGACGGTGAGGTCACCGTGTGGGTCGACGACCGCGCGCGCCCGTGCCGAGCCGGCGCGATCGCCTTCGCGCCCGGTGAGACCCCACACGGCTGGCGCGTCGAGTCCGACACCGCTCGCATGCTCATCCTGAGCACGCCCGCCGGGATCGAGGACTACTTCCGCGCGCTGGCCGAGCCCGCGCAGTGGCCCTGGCTACAACCGCCGGCCGACGGGCCGCGGGTGGCGCCGGAGCGCATCGCGGAGGTCGAGCGCAGCTTCGGCGTGGTTAGGCACGGGCCGCTGCCCTCGTAGTTGCGCTCTCGTCCGTCCGCGCGTCGGCGGCGCTGCGCGGCGTTCAACTGCATCAACGAGGGGAGGGAGTGTGCCCGGGCGCAGGCGCCCGTGGTCGTCCTCGGCGCGAACTGTGTGGGATTACTCCGGTTTCCGGGAGCGATCCCACGCAGTTCGGGAACATCGCACTCCGACGGGCCGCGGGCGCCCCGACCACCGCTCACTCCCTTCCCTCGATGCGGCAGTAAGCGCCGCGCAGCAGCACAAGCGCCGCGCGGACGACTAACCCGGCGCCGGCGCGCCATCCGCAAACAACCGGTACCAGCGCAACGCGGCGCAGCGGGCGGTCCGCAGGTCATCCCCGTCCAGCGGACCGCCCTTGCCGTTGCGCGCCGCGACCTCGGCGTCGAGGTCGCGCTGCCCGGTCTCATACGTGACCGTCATCGGGCCGAGCTCTGCATGTTCCAGCGCGACCAGCAGCTCTGCGATGACGTCGGGCATGGCTCATGGAGCAGCCTCGGCGCCCGGGAAATACCTTGCGGGCGGCTATGCGACCGCCGGGGTGAGCGGGAAGGCGACGCCGGTGAGCTCCTCGGAGAGCTCCCACAGCCGCGCCGCGGTCTCCGTGTCGCGCGCGGCGCCGCTGCGCCCGACGACCTTCGGGTGCCCGCGCTGCTCGCCCAGGCTGTCGGGGCCGACGTAGGTGTCGCCCGGCAGGTCCTGGGTCGCCGCGAAGAGCGTGGGCAGGGCGCCCATCTCCTCGCTCTGGGCGATGACCCGGTTGCCGATGGCCATGAAGACGTTCTGCACGACGTTCTCGGTGTGGTGCTGGAGGTTGGTCGCGGCCCAGCCGGGGTGCGCGGCGAGCGCGCGGACGCCCGAGCCGGCGTCGTCGAGGCGGCGCTGGAGCTCGGACATGAAGAGCAGGTTGGCGAGCTTCGACTGACCGTAGGCGCGCCAGCGCGAGTAGCCGTGGCGCTCCCAGTTGAGGTCGTCGAGGTGGATCGAACCCATGCGATGTGCGCCCGAGGCGACGACGACCACGCGGTCGCGCACGTGGGGCAGCAGGAGGTTGGTCAGCGCGAAGTGCCCGAGATGGTTGGTCCCGAACTGCAGCTCGAAGCCGTCCTTGGTGCGCCGCTCGGGAACGGCCATCACCCCGGCGTTGTTGACGAGGACGTCGATGTCGCCCTCCCACGCATCGGCGAACGCGCGGACCGAAGCGAGGTCGGCGAGGTCGAGCGCGCGGACCTCGGGGCGTCCCTCGATCGACGCGGCGGCCGCCTCGCCCTTGGCGACGTCGCGCACGGCGAGCACGACGCGCGCGCCGGCGCGCCCCAGGGCGCGGGAGGCGGCGAGGCCGATGCCGCTGTTGGCGCCGGTGACGACGAAGGTGCGTCCTTCGAGGCGGGGAAGATCTTCTGCGGTCCATTTGGCGGAGGTCATGCCTGCAAAGTAGCTGGTGACAACAATGCTGTCAATGCCTACATTTCTGCGCTAAGATCCGACTTGCATGGCCGTCGCGTCCACCCGCCCCTACCACCACGGCAATCTGCGCTCCGAGCTGCTGTCGTGCGCCGAGCGCGCGCTGGGCGAGGGCGGCCTGGCGCAGCTCTCGTTGCGCGACCTCGCGCGCCAGGCCGGGGTCAGCCACGCGGCGCCGCGCCGCCACTTCGCCGACAAGCAGGCGCTGCTCGACGCCCTGGCGCAGGACGGCTTCGAGCGCCTCGGCCGCGCGCTGCGCGACGCCATGGACGCCGCCGGCCCCGACTTCGACGCCCGCCTCGCCGCCCTGGCCGGGTCCTACGTGCGCTTCGCCACGCGCCACGCGGCGCTGCTCGAGCTGATGTTCGCGAACAAGCACCGGCCGGACGCCGCGGACAGCCTGCGCGAGGCCGCCGACGCAGCCTTTGCCGCGCCGTTGGCCCTCATCACCGACGGCCAGGCCGCGGGCGCCGTGGTCCCCGGCGACCCCGACGCGGTCGCCACCGTGGCGTGGGCGACCGTGCAGGGGCTGGCGACCATCGCCAATGCCGGCATGCTCGACGACGCCGCCCTCGACGGCCTCGTGGCCAGCGCGGTCGAGCGCCTCGTGCTCGGCCTGCGGCCGCGGTAGCCGCGCTCAGGGCTCGAGCACGACGCGCAGCCCGTCGGGCGTGTGCAGCTCCTCCGAGCGCCCGGTGCCACCCAGCACGACGGCGTCGAGGCCCGGCCCCTCGGGCGGCTCGGGGCCGGCGCCGCGCGAGTACCAGGCGTTGGCGCCGATGTGGTGGTGATAGCCGTCGGCGGCCAGGAAGGCGGCCTGGCCCGCCCAGCCGGTCATGAGCTCCAGGCCGACCTCCTGCGTCCAGAAGCGCGTGGCCGCCTCGACGTCGGCGACCTTGAGGTGGACGTGGCCGATGCGTACGCCGGCGGCGTCGCCCTCGGCCTCGGCGGCGAGCGCGCGCAGGTCGAGCGGCAGGGTGTCCATCTTGATGCGCTCGCCCGGATCGGGCGCGGGCCACGCGTCGCGCGGGCGATCGCGGTAGAGCTCGATGCCCAGCGCGTCGAGGTCGTCGAGGTACAGCGCCTCGGACACGAGGTGGTCGCTGGCGCCGGTGAAGGGCGCCTGCTCCTGCGCGATCCGCAGCAGCGCGGCGCCGAGCTGGCCGCGCGTCGGGTACAGGAACGCGGTGTGGAAGAGGCCGGTCGCGCGCTGGGGCGCGGGTCCGGGCGCGTCGCTCTGGCGCAGCTCGATCAGGTCGCGGACCGGCTCCCCGACGATGGCGTCGTAGAACGCCGTGGCGCGGGCGAGGTCGGCGACGCGCAGATGGACGCGGCGGATGTGCAGGCCGTTGGAGGACGTGCCCCCAGGCTACGCGAGCGTGGGCTGCTCGGCCCCGGCGTCCTGGCCGATGATGTCCTCGGCGACGCTGCGCAGGTCGGAGTCCAGGTGCCCGCAGAGGACGTCGCGCAACAGGGCCCGCAGATGGCCGGCCAGCTCGGCGGCCAGGGCATCGATCTCGGGGTCGACCTCCAGGCCGCCGATGAGCGCGCGCTCCACCGCGACGGTGCGGGCGACCCGCGCGGTGAGCGCCGCGCGTTCCTCGGGCAGCGCGCAGAGCGCGCCCAGCCGTCCCGCGAGGCGCCCGGAAGCGGGGCCCTCGGGCTCGATGAGGGCCCGCAGCGCGAGCAGCACGTCGGTCAGCGCCTCGCCGGGGATCGCGCGCTCGCAGGCCATCTCGTAGCGGCGCAGCGCCCAGGCCAGCTCGCCCGTGCGCGGCGTGCGCTTGACGATCAGCGCGCAGAAGGCGCGCAGCTCGTCCTCCTGGTGAGCGGCGACGGCGATCGGGTCCTCGCCGCGGCGCCCGAGGGCGCCGAGCGCGAAGGGCTGCCAGGGCGAGCCGCCGGTGCGCGTCCACGCCAGCGGCCCGAAGCCGACGCTGGCGCCGTCGTACAACCGCAGCGCGGTGAGCAGGCGCCGCAGCCGCACCCGGGCGTGGGCGACGGGCGTGGTGTCGCCCGCGGCGGCCTCCCAGCGCACCACGACGAGCAGGTGCGGGCGCCGCGCGCCAGGCGCCCAGAGGGCGTCGGCGGGCGCGTCCTCGGGGAAGGCGTCGCCCTGGACGAGCGTCAGCCCGTCGCCGAGGGCGAGCTCGGGCGAGGCGATCTCGAGCCCCAGCAGCGGCGCGATGACCACGGTCTCGGTGCGCCCGTCGTAGAGCGCCGACTCGACCTCGCCGTAGGCACGATCGAAGCGCTCGGGGCTGAGCGCGAAGTCGGTGGACTCCTCGAAGACACGGCTGAGGAAGACGCGCAGGGCGAACTCGGCGCGCGCACGCGGCTCGGCCGGGTACCCGCGCTCGCCGCGCGACTCGAGATAGTCGCCCAGCCGGCCGAGCCCCGAGAGCGCGTGGACGGCGGGCAGGAAGCTCGGCAGCCGCGCCAGCAGGCCGACGCGCTGCTCGATGAAGTCCGCCGTCAGCGGGCGGTAGCAGTACAGCGGGCTGTCGCGGCGCCCGCCGCGCACGACCTCGAAGGGGATCTCGGCGCCGTCGGCGGTCTCGGCCGAGAGCTGCCAGGCCGCCTCCTCGACGAAGGCGGCGAGGGCGCCGTGGAGCTGGCGGTTGTGCATGGCTGATGCGGTTCGGCGGGGTGCGGCGCTGTCCTGCCGCGCGCATGGCGCCTTGCAGCGCGGCGCTCAGTGCGCGCCTTGGCGGCGAGCACCGACACGCGGGTGCGTGAGAGCAGGCCGTGGGTGACGCTGTGGTGCAGCAGTCGCCCGATCCGGCCCAGCGGGCGGGGCCCGGTCACCACGAGGTCATAGCGGCCCGACTCGGCGAGCGCCGCGATCACCCGGGCCGGCCGGCCGTGCAGCATCTGGGTGGTCACCGACACGGTGGCGGGCACCTCGTCGCGCGCCTCGGCGAGGTGCAGACGCATCTCGCGCTCGAGGGCAAGGCGCAGGGTCTCGCGCGTGAACGGCACGCTCATCGCGCCGAAGCCCATCCAGAAGGCGGAGGGCTCGTGCACGACGGCGGCGATGGTCAGCAGGGCGCGGTTGGTCACCGCCACGTCGATCGCCTGGCGCAGGGCCGCCCACGCCGCAGGCGAGCCGTCGAAGGCCACGAGCACGCGATGGACGCCGCTGCCCGCCTCGGCCGGTGCCCCCAAGAGCGTGTGTTGAAGGTCCTCGACGGCCATTGCCATCACCTTGCTCGCTGAGACGGGAAAACGCTTGTAACGGTGAGTTAACTCCGCAGATCGTCTCTTGTCAAGACGATCTCGGGCCGGTACGGTTTTACCGGTGACGACCGCGACCGCTCCCTCCCTTCCCCCGTCGCTGACGCACTGGCCGGGCTACCTCATGACCTTCATCGCCGAGCACGCCAGCGAGCGCTTCGAGCGCGAGCTGGGGCCGGCGGGGATCCGCTCCAAGCACGCCGCCCTGCTCGTCGTGATCGACGCCGAGGGGCCGATGTCGCAGCGCGCGCTGGGGCGCCGCCTGCGCATCGACAAGAGCCCGATGGTCGGGCTCGTCGACGACCTCGAGCGCGAGGGCCTCGCCGAGCGTCGCCGCGGCGCCCGCGACCGCCGCGTGCAGGCGATCCACCTCACGGCCAAGGGCCGCCGCGTCCTGGAGCGGGTCACCCGGCTGGCCGACGAGGGCAACGAGCGCACGTTCGGCGCGCTTGACGAGGACGAGCGCGTGCTCCTGCACGACCTGCTGCTGCGCGTCGCCGAGGCGACGCCGGCCCACGGCTGACCGCCTACTCCTGGATGTCGGCCGCCAGCGCGCCGACGACGTTCTGCAGCCATGCGCGCTCGCTGTCGTCGTGCGCCAGGCGCCGCAGGCGGCGCATCGACCAGCTCCACAGCAGCTGGCGCGAACCCACGGCCACCAGCGGGCCGACGATCGCGTAGCGCCCGTCCTCGAGCGCGACGAGCGCCCCCGGCACGTCGCGGCGCACCCGCAGCTGAGCGACCACCTCGGCGCCGGCGACCGCGCGCGGGTGGGCGGCGTCGCCGTTGAGCGGGACCTGGGCGAACGGGGCGACGGTGAACGTGGGCCGGCGGCCCTGCATGCGCCGCGGCGGGCGCGGCGGGGGCCCGATCGGCCCCTGGCGCCAGCGCTCGACGATGCGATGCACGTCGCGCGAGAGCTCGGAGCGCAGCAGCACGTGCAGGCGGTCGCCGGCGCGCAGGATGGTCGAGCCGCGCGGTGGGATGGCCTCGTCGCCGCGGACGATGACGTTGACCACCGCCTCGCGCGGCAGGCCGAGGTCGCGCACGCGTGCGCCGACGACGGCGTCCTCGGGGCCGATCGGATACTCGAGCACCTCGGCGCCCAGGCGGCGGATGGTCCCCGCCTCGGCCAGCGGGCGCGGCAGCGCCGGCTCGCTCGTCGTCGCGCCGAGCAACCGCGCGCCCGGCTCGAACGTAGTCCCCTGGATGAGCGTCGAGAGCAGCACCGCGAAGAAGACGACGTCGAAGAGCCGGGTGCTGCCGCTGACCCCGGCGATGACCGGGAAGGTCGCCAGCACCACCGGCACGGCGCCGCGCAGCCCGGCGCCCGCGAGCACCGCCCGGTCGGCCCACGTGAAGCGGAAGGGCAGCGTCGACGCCACGACGGCGACCGGCCGCGAGACGAAGACGAGCACCAGCGCGAGCACCGTTCCGCGCACGGCGACGTCGTCGAAGTGACTCGGGAAGACGAGCAACCCGAGCGCGACGAACATCGTCACCTGCCCGACCCACGCGAGCCCCTGGTGAAACGAGGTCACCGTCTGCTGCGCGGGCACGCCGATCGTGCCGACCGCGAGGCCGGCGATGTAGACGGCGAGGAACCCCGAGCCGTGCAGCGCGTCGGCCCCGCCGAAGGCGAGAGCGGCGACGGCGAGCGTCGCCACCGGATACAGGCCCGCGGTGGCCAGCGTGACGCGGCGCAGCACCCGCGCCGAGACGACGCCCACCACGACGCCGACCGCGAGGCCGATGCCGAGCTGGCGGACGAAGAGCACAGCCATGTTGGCCAGGCCGTAGTCGTCGTGCTGCAGCCACTCGATGAAGCCGAGCACGAGCAGCACGGCGATCGGGTCGTTGAAGCCCGACTCGCCCTCCAGCGTCGTGGCGAGGCGCCGCTTGAGCGTCGAGGTGCGCAGGAGCGCGAAGATCGCCGCGCCGTCGGTCGCGGCCAGGACTGACCCGAGCAGCAGGCCATCGAGGGTCGAGAGGTCGAAGAGCCAGACCGCGGCGAACCCGGTGACCACCGCGGTGACGATCGTCCCGACGATCGCAAGGCTGATCGCCGGCGCGAGCACCGGGCGGATCTCGAGCAGCCCCGAGGTCAGTCCGCCCTCGAAGAGGATCAGCGCCAGCGCGATGATCCCGATGCGGCGCGCGAGCGTGTAGTCGTCGAAGTCGATCCAGCCCAGGCCGTCGGAGCCGATCGCCATCCCGAGGAAGAGGAAGAGCAGCAGGCCGGGTACGCGCAGACGGCCCGCGACGAGCGACGCGAGCAGGCCGGCCGCGAGCAGCGCGCCCGCGACAAGGATGAGTTCCCCGTCCGCCAGAACGGGAGCATGTCAGTCCCCGAAGCGAGAACCGTTCTCATCGCTACCATCGCGGGTGATGCAGTCGTGGTCCGAGCACGCCGACCAGCGCCTCGCCGAGGCCGGCTTCCGTCGCGGTGGCGCGCGGGCCGCGGTCATCGCCCTGCTCGATCGCCAGGCGTGCGCGCTGAGCGCCTACGACATCGAGGACGCGCTGCGCGACGACGGCCGCGGCGTCGCCCGCGCCTCGGTCTACCGCGTGCTCGACGAGCTCGTCGGCCTCGCCCTCGTCACGCGCGTGGAGGTCGGCCAGGGGTCGACCCGCTACGAGGCGGCGCGCCCCGACGGCCACCACCATCACCACATGGTCTGCGACCGCTGCGGCGACGTGCAGCCCTTCGCCGACGACGAGCTCGAGCGCGCCGTGGACCGCCTCGCCGCCCGCGTCGCCTTCGACGTGGCCGAGCACGAGATCGTGCTGCACGGGGAGTGCGCGTCCTGCCGGGGCTGATTCAGGGTCCGGCCGCGTTCCGTTGCGGCGTTGCGCAGCGCAAACAGCATCACCGAGGGAAGGGAGTGTGCCCGGGCGCGGCCGTGTGCGGTCGTCCCCGGCGCGAACTGCTTCGGGTTGTGTCCGGTTTCCGCACACAAACCGGAGCAGTTCGGGAGCCGCCCACTGCGGAGCCGACCGCCCGCGCCCCGACCGCCGCTGACTCGCTTCCCCTCGATGATGCAGTTTGCGCTGCGCACCGCCGCCGAGGCAACGCGGACGGCTACAACGGCACGCACGCGCGGATCGTCGTGCCCTTGCCGGGACGGCTGTGCACCGTGAGCGTCCCGCCGATCGCATCGAGGCGGTCCTCGAGGCCGCGCAGGCCCGAGCCGGCGGCCATGCTCGCGCCGCCGACGCCGTCGTCGGTCACCTCGGCGACGAGCGTCCCGTCCTCGACCTCGATCGTGATCGCCGCCTTCGTCGCCTGTGCGTACTTCGCGACGTTCGTGAGCGCTTCGGCGATCGTGAAGTAGAGCGCGGCCTCGACCGCGGGCGCTGCCCGGTCCGCCGCCACGCGGACGTCGACGGGGAACGGCGCGCGGGCGACGAGGCCGTCGAGCGCCGCGGCGAGCCCGTGCTCGCCGAGCACGGCCGGATGGATCCCGTGGGCCAGGTCGCGCAGCTCGGCCAGCCCCTCGCGCAGCTGATCGGAGGCCTCGGCGACGAGCGCCTCGGCGGCCGTGCCGCGAGCCCGCGCCTCGGCCCGCTTCAAGGTCAGCGACACGAGCACGAGCCGTTGCTGGGCGCCGTCGTGCAGGTCGCGCTCGATCCGCCGGCGCGCCGCGTCGCCCGCCTCGACGATGCGCACGCGCGACGCGCGCAGCTCCTCGGTGCGGGCCTGCTCGATCTCGTGCTGGCGCAGGGCCTCCTCGGCCGCGCGGCGCTCGGTGATGTCGAACATCGCGCCGTCGACCCACAGCCGCCCGCCGGGCCCGGGCACGGTCTGGCCGCGATCGAGCACCCAGCGCAGCTCGCCGTCGGCGCGCACGATCCGGTACTCGATGGCGAACGACCGCTCGTGCTCGGCGGCGTGCTCGACGGCCCGCTTGAGCCCGTCGCGATCGTCGGGATGGACGATGCTGAGCATCGTGCGCCGCGTGCTGGCGACGAAGTTGGATGGCAGATAGCCCGCGATGCGCTCGATCTCGTCGCTGATGAGCTCGACCACGTGGCCGGCGTGCCAGGCCGAGCGATAGATGGCCCCGGGCACGTTGAGCATCAGCGCCCGCATCAGCCGGTCGTCGGAGCGCTGGCGCGCCGCGCGCAGCCCCGCGCCGGCGCGCGCGAGCAGCTCGCCGCGCGTGAACGGCCGGTGCAGGTAGTCGTCGGCGCCGGCGGAGAGCGCGGCGTCCGACCTCGCCCCCTTGGCCGTGATCGCCAGCATCCATGCCCCGTCGAGGCGCGGATCGGCGTGCAGCGCGCGACAGAGGTCGGGGGTGTCGAGGCCGCCGGGGTCGCGGTCGACGATGACGAGATCGGCCGGCTCCTCGCCGAGCGCGGCCAGCGCGGCGTCTGCCCCGGCCGCCACGCGGGTCGCGTGCCCGGCCGCCCGCAGCCACGGGTGAACCTCGCGCTCGGTCGCGCCGACCACCAGCACGCCGGCCTGCCGGCGTCGCACAGATCCAGAATCGGGCACCGCCCGATTATTCAGCTCGTGCTCAGCTCGTAGGCTCCCGGCTCGATCCGCGCGGTCCGGCGGCGGTACGCGCTCCACAGCCACGGCCATTGGTTGGGGTCGTTGCCGTTCTCGTCGACGTACCAGTTCGTGCACCCGGAGTGCCACACGGTGCCGGCCAGGGCGGCGCGCAGCTCGCGGTCGAATCCCTCCGCGGCCTCGGAGCGGACCTCGATCGTGCGGGCATCGGCGCGGGCGAGCTCGCCGAGGGCGGCGATCACGTGGCCCATGCCGGCCTCGATCGTGTAGATCACCGATCCGGTGCCGCCGTTCGTGTTGGGCCCGTAGAGCAGGAAGAGGTTCGGGAACCCGGGCACGCTCATGCCCAGGTAGGCGCGCGCCACCTGCGCCCACTCCTGCGCCAGCGTGCGCCCGCCGGTGCCCGTGATCTGCATCGGGGCGACGAAGCCGTGGCTCTTGAACCCCGTGGCCAGCACGAGCACGTCGGCGGGGCGTTCGACGCCGTCCTCGGTGCGCACGCCCGTCGCCGTCACCTCGGCGATCCGGTCGGCGACGAGCTCGACGTTGGCCCTGGTCAGCGTCGGATACCACTCGTCGGTGAGCATGAGGCGCTTGCAGCCGACCTCGTCGGCGGGGGTCACCTTGGCCCGCAGCTCGGGGTCGTCGATCGCCTTGGTGATCTGTCGGCGGGCGAGCGCGCGCGCCGGCGGCAGCAGCCACCGCTTGCCCGTCATCGCCGCCGCGCCGAGCTCCATGAAGGCGAAGATCGCGGCCCGGTCCATGCGCTGGAGCACCGGGAAGCGCTCGAACAGCCGCTGGGCGCGCTCGGAGTAGGCGTAGTCCATCTTCGGGATCGTCCACCCCGGCGAGCGCTGGTAGACGTCGATGTGCTCGACGATCGGCTGGATGGCGGGCACCACCTGGATGGCGCTGCAGCCGGTGCCGACCACCGCGACGCGCCGCCCGGCGAGCTCGACGTCGTGGCGCCATCGCGCGGTGTGGAAGACGGGACCCTCGAAGCTGTCCAGGCCGTCGATCGGCGGCACCGTGGGCTCCGAGAGCTGGCCGCAGGCGGTGAGGAGCACGTCGGCCTCGTGCGGGCCGGCGCTGGTCTGCAGCACCCACCTGCCCCGCTCGGCGTCCCAGCGCGCATCCGTCACCTCCGTGCCGGTGCGGATGCGCTCCAGCACGCCGTGGCGCCGCGCGACGTCTTCGAGGTAGGCCTGGATCTCGGGCTGGGGAGCGAAGCGGCGCGACCAGCGTGGGTTGGGGGCGAAGGAGAACTCGTAGAGGTGTGACGGGACGTCGCAGGCGGCACCGGGATAGGTGTTGTGGTGCCAGACGCCGCCGACGCGCTCGGCACGCTCGAACACGGTGACGTCGTCGTAGCCGGCGCGCCGCAGCATCGTGACGGCGCCGACGCCACCGAAGCCGCCCCCCACGACGGCGATCGACGGCGATCGTCGATGACCGTCCTGGTGGGGAGCGCCACTCACGGCGCAGAGAGTAGTGGGGCGCCCGCTGCCGGGCGCCCCACCAGGCTGCGCCGTCAGTCCTGGATGACGACGTTGTCGCCGGGCCCGCCGTCGAGCACGTCGACGCCGGGGCCGCCGATGAGAACGTCGTCGCCGGCGCCGCCCAGGAGCGTGTCCGCACCGCTGCCGCCGATGAGCACGTCGGCGCCGTCGCCGCCGTCGGCCGAGAAGCGGATCGCGTCGGCCGCGACGCCCGACGCCTCGACGACGTCGTCGCCGGCCAGCGCGTTGATCGCGAGCGAGTCCGTCGCGGGCTCCGCGTGGGTCACGCCCACGGTCGCGGCCAGGCCGCTCACGGTGGCGTTGCCGGCGCCGCCCGCGGCCCTGATGGCGTCGTCGCCGTTGGTCGCGTTGACGACCACCTGATCCGCCGCGCCGTCGCCGACTGCTCCGCCGATGGCGGCGGCCAGGTCGGCGTCGACGGCGGTCACATCGGTGCCGGAGACGTCGTTGACGGTCACGGTGTCGGCCCCACCGAGCGCGTTGAGGTCGATCGCCTCGACGTCATTGAGATCCATCGTGATGTTCGCGACGTTGCGCAGGAAGCGCACGCGTCCGCCGTTGGCCGACACGTCGAACGCCTCGGCGATGTTGGCGCCGTTGAAGGTCATCGCGTCGCGGCCGTCCTGGCCCTCGATGGTGTCGCTGCCGTCGCCCGGATCCCAGGTGAAGCGATCGTCGCCAGCGCCCATGAGCGCCGTGTCATTGCCCTGGTTGCCGTCGAGCGCGTCGTTGCCGTCGCCTCCCAGCTGGACGTCGTTGCCGCGGCCGCCGAGCAGCGTGTCGACGCCGGCGCCGCCGTCCTGCGTGAGCTTCATCGCGTCGGCGCCCAGCGTGCTCGCGTCCACGCGGTCGTCGCCGCCCAAGGCGTTGATGGTCAGGGCGTCGCGCGCCGCCTCGGCGTGCGTGACGTTCACGGTGGCCGCCAGGCCGGTGATCGCAGCGCTGCCGGCCGTGCCCACGGCCGTGATGGCGTCGTTGGCGTCCGTCGCGTTGACGATCGTCTGGTCGGTGCCCGCGTCGGGCATCGCGCCGCCGAGCGCCTCGTCGTGGTTGACGGTGCGCACCTTCGTCGCCGCGAGGTCGTCGACGGTCACCACGTCATTGCCGCCCAGCGAGTTGACGTCGACGCGCTCGATGCCGTCGAAGTTCATCGTGATGGCACCGACGTCGCGGACGAGGCGCGTGCGCGTGCCGCTGGCCGACAGCCCGAAGCGCTCGTTGGCGCCACTGCCGTTGAAGGTCATCGTGTCCGCGCCCTTGCGGCCCTCGACCGTGTCGCTGCCGTCGCCCGGATCCCAGACGAAGCGGTCGTCGCCGGCGCCGAGGTTGGCGATGTCGTTGCCGCCGTTGCCGTCGATCACGTCGGCACCGGCGTCGCCGTTGAGCCGCTCAGCGCCGAGGCCGCCGCGCAGCGTGTCGTGGCCGCCCTGCCCGTCGATGCGCGTCGGGATGGTCGTCGTGAAGGCGCCGTTGGCGTCGTCGATCCGCACCTGGTCGTCGCCGCCGCCGGCCTTGACGCGGATGCGCTTGACCCTGTCGCGCGCGATCCTGAAGTCGGCCGAGCCGTTGTCGCCGACGTCGACTTCGAGCTTGTCGGGCGCGCCGGCACGCAGGCGCAGCGCGAGCCTGTCGCTCGCCGCTGTGCCCTTGACGACGAGGGTCTTGCCGCGCAGCCCGATCGCCGACGAGGCGTCGGCCTGCGCCGCGGTCAGGCCGAGTGAGCCGGCGAGCAGGCCGGCGGCGACGGTGGCGCCGGCGAGGCGGCGCGGTACGGAGATGGCATGCATACCCCCGAAGGACGACGCGCGCGCCCGGATCCTCTCTGTGACATGCGTCGCTCAAGCGCGCGCCACGACGCCGTCAGGCGCCGTCTTCGGGCCCGTACTCGTCATGGAAGCGGAGGTCTGGGCCGCCCGCCTGCATGCCGAGAGCGCTGGTGCGCCCCTTGGGTTCCTCCCATGCCTCCTGGCGCCCGAGCGCGGTCAGGTCGAGGTAGTAGCTCGTGCTGCCCGAGAGATCGATTCCACGGGCGAACGTCGAGTACGTGTGGTAGACGGTGTCGCCGTCGCGCAGGAACGCGCTGATGCCCGGCCAGTCCCCGCGCATCTGCGGCGACCAGGGGTTGCCGACGCGTTCGAGCTCGGCCTCGTCGCGGAAGTTGAACAGCACCGGCGCGACCCGGTCATCGAGTGTCGCGTGGAAGTCGTAGTTGAAGTCGCTGCCCGCCGACGAGTACCAAGGGAACGTCCAGCCCATTCGCTGGCGGAACGCCGCGATGTTGGCGTACGGCGCGCGCGACGCTGCAGCCAGAGTCGTGTTGCGCACGTGCAGGTGGGTGAGGTCGCCGATGGCGTCGGCGGTCGCCGAGCAGCTCGGGCAGCCGACCTCGCGAGGGTGCTCGCTTCCGTCAGCGTCGATGTCGTAGGTCCACATGAAATGGTGCATGACCAGCTGGCGGCGCCCTTCGAACAGGTCGAGGAGACCGACCTGACCGTCCGGACCATCGAAGCGGTACTGCTTGTCGACCCGGACCATCGGCAAGCGGCGCCGGTCCGCGTTGAGCCGATCTCGTGCGCTCGTCAGCTCCTTCTCCTGGACCAGCAGCTCCCTTCGGGCGGCCAGCCATTCCTCGCGGGAAACGATCTCCGGCAAGCTCATGCGTCCTCCTTCGTCTGATGGCTTCTCCTAGATTGGACTTACGCGCCGCGCGGGACTCATCGCCCTACGCGGAGCCAACGCGGCCGACGGCCGCCAGCACGTAGGCGGCGACGAGCATCGCCGCGATCGAGGCGCCCGCCGCGGTGCCGGCGTAGTAGGAGAGGTAGAGGCCGCTGACGCCCGCGGCGACGGCGATGGCGCTGGAGGCCGCCATCATCGGCCCCATGCGCCGCGCGACCAGGCGCGCGGCAGACGCCGGGGCGACGAAGACGGCCACGACCAGCAGGTTGCCCAGCCCCTGCACGGCCACCAGCAGGGCGAGCGCCACGAGCACGAGCAGCGCGAGGTCGACGACGAGCGGACGCACACCCATGCCCGCCGCCCCGAGGCGGTCGAAGCCGACCGCCAGCAGCCGGGCGTGCAGCAGCGCCAGCGCGCCGAGCACGAGCACCGCCAGCCCGGCGGCGAGGGCGAGATCGGTGTTCGACACGCCCAGGACGTCACCGAAGAGCAGCCCCTGCAGCCCCGGGGGCGAGGACGGCGAGAGCGCGAGCAGGACCCCGGCGCCGAAGAGCGTGGTCACCACCACCGCGACGGCCGTGTCGCGGCCGATGGCCGGCACCTGGCCGGAGGCGGCGACCGCGACGGCGGCGACGAGCAGGCCGGCGGCGCCGCCGAGCAGCAGCGGGATGCCCGTCAGGGCGGCGATGACGAGCCCGGGCAGCAGCGCGTGGGCCAGCGACTCCGCGCTGTAGGACAGGTTGTAGAAGACGATCCAGCACCCGAGCGCGCCGCCGGTCACGCCGAGCAGCGCGACCTCGAGCAGCGCGCGCCGCCCGACCGGATCGGCCCAGGGATCGGTGAGCGTGTGCAGCGCGGCGAGCATCAGTGGTGATGGTGGGGCGGCACCACCGCGCGCAGCTCGCCGCCTGGCAGCTCGACGATCTCGCCGGCGTAGGTGGCCTCGAGCACAGCGCGGTGCAGCGTGGCGTCGGGCGGCCCGAAGGCGACCTGGCGGCCGTTGAGGCACAGCACGCTGTCCCATCTGCGCGTCTGATCGACGTCGTGGGTGGCGATCATCACGCCGCGCCCCTCGGCCGCCAGGTCGCCGAGCAGGGTCTCCAAGCGCTCCATGCTCGGCGCGTCGAGCCCGGTGAACGGCTCGTCGAGGAGGATCACGCGGGCGTCCTGCACAAGCGCGCGCGCCACGAGCACGCGCTGGCGCTGCCCGCCCGAGAGATCGCCGAAGGTGGCGCCGGCCTGCTCGCGCAGCCCCACCGCGGCGAGCGCCGCCCGCGCCGCGCGGCGCTGGGCGCGGCCGGGGCGCCGCCACCATGGCAGGGTCGAGATCGAGCCCATCAGCGCGACGTCGAGGGCGCTGACCGGGAAGTCCAGCCGCGAGCGCTCGGTCTGCGGCACGACCGCGAAGCGCGCGGGCGCCTGCAGCGTCCCGGCCAGCGGCGTGAGCTCGCCCAGCAGGACGCGGAAGAGCGTCGTCTTGCCGCCGCCGTTGGGGCCCAGCACGCCCATGCGCTCGCCGGCGTGCAGGGCGAAGGCCACGTCGGTCAGGACGGGCGTGGCGCCGTAGCCCGCGGCCAGGCCCTCGGCCCGGACGAGGGTCAGATCCCGGCGATCGGGCATCCCTGCGCTCCGGCGGTGAAGCCGCGCACCATGGCGTCGGCATTGGCCCGCTCCATCGTGAGGTAGGTGGCGCCGCTGGAGCCCGCGGGCCCGAGCGTGTCCCCGTAGAGCGTGTGCCTGCTCGTCGCCCCGGTCTGGCGCGCGATGGCCTGAGCGAGCTTCGCGTTGATCGAGCTCTCGGGGAAGACGGCCTTCACGCCCTCACGGCGGATGAGCCGCGTCAGGCGCGCCACGTCGCCGGCCGACGGCTGGGCCTGCGTGCTCTGCGAGGGGATCACGGCGCCCACGACGGTGATCGCGTAGCGGCGCGCGAAGTAGTCGAAGGCGTCGTGATCGGTGACGAGCTTGCGGGCCGCGGGCGCCACGCGCCCCATGCACTGCGCGATCCCGCGGTCGAGCGCACGCAGGCGCGCCAGGTAGGCCGCGGCGTTGCGCGCGTAGACGCCGCGGGCGCCGGGATTGGCCTTCGTCAGCGCGTCGCGGATCGCGCCCACGGCCGCCTGCGCGTTGCGCGGGTCGTGCCACCAGTGGGGGTCGTAGCGCGAGGCCTCGGGGCCTTCGCTCTCGCCCGCCACCTTGACCGGAACGCCGGCGCCGAGGTCGACGATCGCCGGATCGCCGCCGGCCTGCTCCACCACGTCGCCCATCCAGCGGTCGACGTTGTCGCCGTTGAGCAGGACGACGTCCGCCCCGGCCGTTCCCAGCACGTCGGAGGGCCGGGGCTCGTAGTCGTGCGGATCGGTGTTGGGCTTCAGCAGCTGGACGACCTTGGCCCGATCACCGCCCACGGCGCGCGCGAAGTCGCCGATCTGCGTCGTGGTGGCGACGACCTTGGCCTGGCCGGGCCCGGCGTCGCCGCCGTTGCTCGCGCACCCGCCGAGGACCAGCGCCAGCCCGGCGGCGGCCAGCGCCGCCGCGGCCGGCCGGCGCGCGGCGATCACGCGGCCCGCGGCCACCGCGGCGAAGACGCCGCCGGCGAGCACGGCGATGGCCGGCCCCGGCGGCGCATTGACCTCGACCGACAGCCAGAGACCCGCGACCCCCTCGACCGCGACGAGCCCCACGGTCGCGAACTGCCATGGGCGCAGGCGCGAGCACACCAGGCGGGTGGTGGCGGCCGGGACGACGAGCAGGGCGGTGGCCAGCAGTGCGCCGAGCGTCGACAGTGCGGCGACGGCGACGAGCGCCACCAGGGCGAGCAGCACGACGTCGGGCAGCGCCGAGCGAGCGCCGAGGGCGCGCGCCGACCCCGGATCGAACCCGGTCGCCAGCCAGCGCTGCTCGAGCACCAGCCCGCCGGCGACGACACACGCCGCACTGGCCGCGGCGAAGGCGTAGTCGCCACCGTCGACGAGCAGCAGGCTGCCGAAGAGCAGCGTCTCCACGCTGCCCGCGGAGTGAAAGACGTCGCTGGCGAGGATCACGCCGATCGCCAGCGCGGCGACGAGGACGAGCGCGGTGATCGAGTCGTAGCGATCGCTCGCCCCTTCGCGGCGCGCGAGCAGCGCGACGGCGATGGCCACGAGCGCCGCGGTGGCGCCGGCGCCGACGACGGCGGCGAAGCCCAGGCCCTCGGCCAGCACGAGCCCGGGGAAGGCCGCGGTGCCAACGGCGTGGGCGTAGAAGGCGAGCCCGCGGAGCACGATCCACGTGCCGATGAGCCCCCCGGCCACGGCGAGGATCAGCACCTCGATGATCCCGTGCTGGACGAAGGGCAGCTGGAACGGCTCGAGCATCCGGCCGTCAGCTTACAGGAATAAGAATCGTTCTTGTTTGTGAGCCGCCGCGCGAAGCGGCACCTCCCAAGTCCTCGCTTCGCGCGGCGGACGGCGGCTCACTGCACTTCGCGTCGCGCCGCGCGGCGAAGGAGCCGGCCGCCGGGGCCTTCCTCGCGGACTGTGGTCCAGGACGGTCCGCCCGCCCCGGCGATCGGCTCCCTGCGAGGGTGACGCGGGTGCCGTCAACTGGCGATAAGGCCCGACCGGATTTAGGAGTTCTTCAATAACACTTAGGCAACGCAAAGGAACCACGCGTCATCCTGGTATGAGATGAGAATCCTGATCGCTGAAGACGAGCGCCGCCTGGCCGGCGCCATCGCCCGCGGGCTGCGCCGTGAGGGCATGGCCGTCGACGTCACCCACGACGGCGCTTCGGCGCTGATCAAGGCACGCGTCGTCCCATACGACGTCGTGGTCCTGGACCGCGACCTGCCCGAGCTCCATGGCGACGAGGTGTGCCGCCGGCTGTCGGAGGGCGACGAGCGCGAGACCAAGGTTCTCATGCTCACGGCCTCCGACAGCCTGGACGACGTCGTCGACGGCCTCAGCCTCGGCGCCGACGACTACCTGCCCAAGCCCTTCGAGTGGAAGGAGCTCGTGGCCCGTATCCGGGCGCTCGCCCGCCGTGCCGGCCGCGCGCGCCCTGCCGTCCTGCGCCGCGGCGACCTCGAGCTCGACCCCGCCCGGCGGCGCGTCACACGCGCCGGCGACGAGCTCGACCTGACGCCCAAGGAGTTCGGTGTGCTCGAGGCCCTGATGGCGGCCGACGGCGCCGCCGTCTCCTCGGAGGAGCTCCTGCAGCAGGTGTGGGACGAGCACGCCGACCCGTTCACCAACACCGTGCGCATGACGGTCATGACGCTGCGGCGCAAGCTCGGCGAGCCGGCGGTGCTCGAGACGGTGATGGGCGCGGGCTACCGGGTCTGATGCCGCGCCCGACGGTCCGCCTGCGCCTGACCCTGCTCTACGCGGGTGTCTTCCTGTTCGCCGGCGCGGCGCTGCTGACCGTCAGCTACGTCCTCGTGCGCAACAACCTCACCGCCGACCACGTCACGGTCGGCGACAGTCAGGCCGACCAGCTGCGCCGCGCCATCCAGCACGAGGTGGCGGGCGATGCGCTCTCGCGCCTGCGCGTCCAGTACGCGCTGGCGCTGGCCGCGATGACCGCGCTCTCGGTACTGCTGGGGTGGCTGGTCGCCGGGCGCGCGCTGCGCCCGCTGCAGCGGATCACCTCGGCGGCGCGGCTGGTCTCGCAGGACACGCTCGACGAGCGCATCGCCCTGGAGGGCCCGCGCGACGAGCTCAAGGAGCTGGCCGACACCTTCGACGCGATGCTCGAGCGGCTGTCCGGCGCCTTCGCCAGCCAGCGGCGCTTCGTGGCCAACGCGTCGCACGAGCTGCGCACGCCGCTGACCGTCATGCGCACCGAGCTCGAGGTGACGCTCGCCGACCCCGAGGCCTCCAACGCGGAGCTGCGTTCGATGGCCGAAGCGGTCCACGACGCGCTGGACCGCACCGAGCGTCTCGTCCAGTCGCTGCTCACGCTCGCGCGCTCGGAGGGCGCGATCACGCGCCGCGACCCCGTCGACCTTGCGAGCGCCGCGCGGACGGCCCTGGAGCACACCGCGCGCGAAGCGGACGCGGCGGGGCTCGCGGTCACTGCCGACCTGCATCCCGCTCCGGTGGCCGGCGACCGGCGCCTGCTCGAGCGCCTGGTGGCGAACCTCGTCGAGAACGCCGTCGGCCACAACCGCCCCGGGGGGCGCGTGTCGGTCAACACGTCGACGCGCGACGGGCGCAGCGTCGTCGAGGTGGTCAACGACGGCGACGTGCTGGACTCCGCGGTCCTGCCGACCCTGCTCGAGCCCTTCCAGCGCATCGACCGCGGCGCCCGCGGCGATGGCGCCGGCCTCGGCCTCTCGATCGTCCGCTCGGTGGCGCAGGCCCACGGGGGCGCTGTCGCTCTCGCGGTATGCCCAGAGGGCGGCCTGCGGGCCACCGTGACCCTGCCGCGCCGCGAACCGGCCGATCCGACCCATCCAGACCGCTACTCTCGGGAGCGTGCCCATGCCTGAGCGCAGAATCCGCCTGCGCCGAGCGGCCTACCTGGCCGCCGTCACCACGACCATCGGCGCCTTCGCGGGCTCCCTCGCCGGGATCGCGACGACCCAGGGCCAGGTCAAGCCCAACGGCGACGCGGCCGCCCTCGCCCGCAAGCTCCAGCAGCGCGAGGACGTTCGCATGTCCAGCCGCGGCCACTGCCACCGCGCGGCGCCGACCACGACGCCGACGTCGCAGCGCGCCGTCTGAGCTTCACCGCTCCGGCCGCGACCCGCGTCCGGGCAGCGCGTTCTCCGGATAGGGCTCGAGGTCGTCCACGAAGCCCGGCGTCGCCTGGACGCGCTCGATCCAGGCGCTGACCGCCGGACGGGCGTCGAGGTCGACGCCGACGTCGGGCGCGAGGTGGACGTAGGCCCATAGCGCGAGGTCGGCGACGGTGTAGGTAGTGCCGGCCACCCACGCGCGGCCCTCGAGGTGGGCCTCGAGGCCGTCGATCGCGGCCTCGCCGCGCGCCAGGCAGTTGGCGTAGACCTCGGGCGAGAGCTCGTCGCGCCCGGTGAGGCGCCAGAAGCGCGCGCGGCCGAGGTTCGGCTCGACGTCGTTCTGCTCGACGAACAGCCACTGGTGCACGTGCGCGCGCGTCACCGGATCGGCCGGCAGCAGGGCCGTGCCCTCGGCGAGATAGAGCAGGATGGCGCCGGACTCCGCGATCGCCGTCCCGTCGGCGAGCTCGAGGACCGGTGTGCGCGCCAGCGGGTTGCGGCGCCGGTACTCCGGCGCGGCGGTGTCACCGGCGAAGATGTCGACGCCGACGCGGCGGTACGGGCGCCCGAGCTGGGCCAGCAGGACACGCGCCTTCAGGCAGTTGGCCGAGGCGGCGTAGTCGTAGAGCGTGAGGTCGGTCATGTGCCCCCAACGCTCGCACGGCGCCGCCCGTGAGGTCTAGCCCGACGCGCCGCCGGTGTGCGCGCGCACGGCGCGCACGTAGATCGCCCGGCCGCGGACGTCGCCGTCCTTGGCCGCGGTGCGCGCGGTCAGCCGGTAGAGGCCGGGACGGCGCAGGCGCACGGCGCAGCGCCAGGTCGTCTTGCTCACGGCGCCGCGCAGCAGCCGGACGCGGTGGAACTTCCCGTCGGCGCCCTGATGCTCGAGCAGGACCGAGACGGCGACGGCCGGGCGCACGCGGCCGGAGAGCCCGACGCTGCTGCCCGCCGAGACGCGCCTGGGCGCGCCCCGCGTGCTCAGCGCGGGCGTGACCTTCACCGCGATCGCCTTCGACGTCACGCCGGCCGAGACGGCACGCACGTCGGAGGCGCGCCGCCACGGCACGCGCACGACCCACGAGCCGTCGACGAGCGCGGTCGTGCGCGCCACGGTCACCCAGGCCCCGCCCGCGCCGCGCTTCTGCAGGGCGACGGCCTCGCCCGCGCCCGCGGTCGAGTCCGGGCGGATGACCGTCCCGGTGAACACGGCATCGGCGCCGTAGCCGATGGCATCGGCCGACGGCCGCAGGCTCACGAGGCCACGGGCCACGATCGGGCCGGCCAGCCCCGCCGCGCGCCGGCGCAGCTCGGGCAGCTGGGTGTAGAGGGCGCTGCCGGGGCACTCGGTCTTGTCGCCGTCGCGGTGCCCGGATATGCGCTGCATGGCCACCGGGGTCCCCGACGGGTAGCGGTTGAGGCTCCCGCCGCCGGAGACGATCGTCAGACCGCCCTCGCACGGCACGCCATGCAGCGACAGCTTCCAGCCCAGCAGCTGCGTGATCGCCGCCATCGCGGGCTCGGGGATCGGCACATCGGTGAAGGTGCCGAGCACCGCGACGCCGGTGGACTGCGAGTTGTAGCCCTGCGATTGGGCGCCGATGACCGCCTGCTCGACTCCGCCGGCACGGCCTTCGAAGACCTGCCCGTACTGGTCGACGAGGAAGTTGTAGCCGATGTCGTTCCAGCCGTTGGTGTCGCGGTGGTACTTGGCGATGCCGAGGACGATGGACGCCGACTGGTCGGGCGTGTAGTCGTTGGCCGTGACGGTGTGATGCACGAAGGCCATCTGCACCACGCCGTAGTCGGGCGCCGAGCGCGGCGGCACGGCGGCGGCGCCCCACGCGGCGCGCGCGATGATCGGCGGCGCCGTGCCGGGCCGAGGCGCGGCCTGCTGCTTCGAGCTGGCCGCCGCCCGCACGCGTGGCAACCGCCGGCCCGCGGCCGGGACGGCCACGAAGTGCACGCGCAGCGGGCCGCGCAGCCGCCGCGAGGCGCGCAGCTGCAACTCGTCGCAGCCACCGGCCCAGACCGGATCAGAGGCGCGCTCGCCCGTGCCGGTGTCGGGCGCGTGGTCGCCGTGGACGGCCAGGGTGACCCACGGGCTCCAGCGCCCGCCGTGCGGGCGCACCCGCACCTCGAAGCGACCGCGCGCCGCGTCCGGGCCGCGGACGCCGAGCAGGTCGAAGCGCCGCGGCGCGCGCAGCACCCGGCTCGTGACACCCTCGAAATCCCCGGGGCGCACGGCCATGCCGAAGCCGCGAGCCCGTGCCGGCGCACCGCGCCCGAAGGCGCTCAGCGGCCGCGCCAGCAGCGACCCCAGGCCGGCGGCCACGCCGAGGACGAGGGTGCGCCGACGCGTGATCGTCGTGGCACCCACCGCTGCGAGGGTAGCTCGCGGTACGGCGCGCGCAACGCCTGCACGATCTCCTGCCACGCGACTAAGGACTCGCCGCGGCGGCCCGAGTTGCGGTCCCCGTCGGCGGCGCTGCCGGCTTACACGGCGAGGGCGGCGGGCTCGAGGCCCAGGGCCGGCTCGGTGGCGCACTCGGCGCCCAGCCAGCGCTCGCCGTAGTAGCGCATGCCCTCGATGATCGGGATGAGGGCACGGCCCTTCGCCGTGAGCGAGTACTCCACCCGCGGTGGGACCTCGGCGTAGGTCTGGCGCTCGACGATCCCCTCCTCCTCCAGGGCGCGCAGGCGCAGGGAGAGGGTGCGCGGGCTGATGCCGTTCAGCGAGCGCTCGAGCTCGCAGAAGCGCGAGCGTCCCTCGGCCAGATCGCGCACCAGCAACAGCGTCCACTTGCCGCACACGATGTCTGCGGTACGGCACACGGGACAGCTGGGATCGGACGCCATGTACCCAACACTTTACCAAGTGAAGTTACGGCCTCCGTCGCTCTGGGCTCAAAACCCGTGCACATTGGCCGACCACAGGCGCATGCGCATGCGCTCGCTGGTCAACGCCCTGCCCCGCCTCGCCGGCATCCCCGACGAGTTGTGGGAGCGTCGCCATCGCGGCATCGTCGTGGTCCTCTGGCTCCACGTCCCGGCGCTGGCCGCGTACGGGCTGCTGACCGGACGCTCGGTCACGCACATGCTGATCGACCTGGCGCCGCTCGCCATCATGGCGCTGCTCGCGACCTGGGGCCGCCTCTCGCGCCGCAGCCGCTCGTGCGTCGCCTCCCTGGGGCTCATGACCGGCTCGGCCATGCTCGTCCACCTGGCCAACGGCGCGGTCCAGGCGCACTTCCTCTTCTTCGCGATGCTGCCCGTCGTCGGGCTCTACCTCGACTGGCTGCCGTTCGCGCTGTCGGTCGGCTTCGTCGTCTTCCACCACGCCGTGGTCGGCGTGATCGCGCCCGACCAGGTCTTCGGGACCGGCAGGCACACCCTGCCCGACACGCTCGGGCGCGTCGCCGTGCACGCCTTCTTCGTGGTCGTCGAGATCGTCGCCCTGCTGGTGAGCTGGCGCCAGGCCGAGCTCCACGCCGACGTCCTGGAAGCCAAGAACACCGCACTCGACACGCGCAACGACGAGCTCGACGGCATCGTCGCCCGCCTCGACGCGTCGGTGCGCGATCGCGAGACGACGCTGGCCCGTTACGGCGAGCTCTCCGGCAGCGCGGCGGACACCGCCGCCCTCGTACTCGCCGGCGTCGAGCGCCTGGTCGCGCAGACGACCGCCAGCGTGCGGGCCGCCGACGAGCAGCACAGCGCCATCGAGGACGTCGCCCGCGCCGTCGCCGATGTGCGCACCGACGCCGCACGCGCCGCCGAGGACGCGCTGGCCGTCGCCAACGGCGCAGAGGAGTCCCGCCGGCTGACCGCGGAGGGCGGCGAGGCCGTCGCCGCGATGGTCACCCGGATGCGCGAGGCGGGCGGCCGCGTGGAGACCGTCGCCGCCGACGTCCGCGGGCTGGCCGAGCTCGTCCGCCGCGCCGGCGAGATCACCGTCGCCGTCCGCGAGCTCGCCGAGCGCTCCAACCTGCTTGCCCTCAACGCCTCCATCGAGGCGGCGCGAGCGGGCGAGCACGGCCGCGGCTTCGCCGTCGTCGCCGACGAGGTGCGCTCGCTGGCCGAGGAGTCCCGCGAGGCCACCGCTCGCATCGACGCCATCCTCGCCGAGATCGCCGGCTCGGCCGCCGACGCCGCCGATGCCGCGACCGCCGGCGCACGGACCGTCGAGGACGGCGTGGCCGTCGCCGACCGCGCGACCGACGCCATCGAGCGCCTGCAGCAGGCCGGGGAGACCTCGGCCACCGCGGCGCGCGACATCGCCGGCGCCGCCGAGCGCCAGCACGCCGGCATGGACCGCATCACCGCGGCCATCACCCAGGCGGGCGCCACCTCGTCTTCGCTGGCGGGCGCCGCGGGCGAGGCCCAGGAGGTCGCCGACCGCCTGCGCGCGGCCGCGAGCCGGCTCGAGGACCTGACCGCGGTCGACGTGGCCGGCGAGCTCCCCGCGGCCGTCTAGCCGCCGAGCAGGTTCCCCAGCCCGCCGCCTCCGCTGGCCGGCTGCGTGCCGACGCGCCCCTCCGACGGCTGCACGAGCACCCAGCCCTGCCCGCCGAAGGCCATCTGCACGGACTCGCCCGAACTGCGGCCGGTCAGCGTCTTGGACAGCTTGAAGTCGGTCTTGATCGACGTCGTGACGCCCTCCGACCACGTGATCGCCGCCTGCGCGTCGGCGAAGGTCGGCGCCGAGGCGACGTCGAGCAGGACCGGGTTGCCGTCGGAGAGGATGGCCACCCAGCCCGAGCCGCGCAGGACGGTGTTGAACAGGCCGCCGGCCATCATGCCGCTGCCCCCCTGCACCTTCTTGATGTCCCAGTCGATGTCGGCGTCGATGGCCAGCAGGTTGCGCCCGTTGACCGTGATCTGCTCGCCCTCGAGCATGATCAGGTGGACGTGCTGGGCGGTGTCGGCCAGGAAGACCTCGCCGTTGCCCGAGACCTTCATCAGGTCCTGGCCCTCGCCGGTCAGCGCCTTCTTCATGAACTTCGAGACGCCGCCGCTGCCGGCGTGCTCGAACGTCACGTCGCCCTGATAGGCGACCATGGACCCCTGCTTGGCGCGGATCGCGCCCTGGTCGAGGCGGACCTTCAGCAGGTAGGAGTTCTGCAGGGCGAAGGCGTCCGTGGACGCGGTCTCGTTGAACTGCGCAAGGGTCGTCTGCATGGCCGTCACCTTGTCGGGGCGACCGGCCTCCGTCAAGCGTCGCGCGCCCCGGGGTGCCCCTGTCCGGGCCAGGGGGCCAGGACGAGCAGCAGGCGCGCGTCGCTGCGCGCGCGCACCTCGTGGCGCTCGCCCGGGTCGAAGACCGCCAGCAGTCCCGGCCCGCCCGAGACGGTCTCGTCGCCCGCGACGACGTCGACCTCGCCGTCGACGACGACCAGGTGGGCGCGCTCGTGGACCTGGTGGTCGGTGAGCGCCTCTCCGGCCGGCAGGTGCAGGACGACGGTGCGCGCCTCGCCGCGCGAGGAGTGCAGGATCAGCGGCTCGTGAGGCTCGACGGGCAGGCTGCGCAGGTCCCAGTGCTGCACACCGGGAGCGTACTGCGCGCTAGGCGACCAGCGTGCGGCGGCTCTCGGCGTCGGTGAGGTCCTCCATCGTGGTGCCGCGCTTGCCGTCGGCGGCGACGAGGAGCTTGAAGTCGTGCGGGCTGGAGGCGAACTGGACGGCGGTGTCCATCTCGACGCGGCCGGCCTTGAGGTGCTCGAAGAGGTGCTGGTCGAAGGTCTGCATCCCGTAGAACGAACCCTCGGCGATGACCTCGGGGAGCTTCCCGGTCTGGGCGGGGTCGACGATCATGTCGCGCACGCGCCCGGTCATCCGCAGGACCTCGCAGCAGGCGATGCGCCCGCTGCCGTCGATGGTCGGGACGAGGCGCTGGGACACGACGCCCTTGAGCGTCGAGGCGATCATCGCGCGCACCTGGTTGTGCATGTGCGGCGGGAAGAAGTCGATGAGCCGGTTGACCGTCTCGGCCGCGTCGACCGTGTGGACGGTCGAGAAGACGAGGTGGCCGGTCTCCGCCGCGCTCAGCGCGGTGTGCACCGTCTCCTCGTCGCGCATCTCGCCGACGAGGATGACGTCGGGGTCCTGGCGCAGCACGCGGCGCAGCGCGCGCTTGAAGGAACCGGTGTCCATACCGACCTCGCGCTGGTTGATGATCGACTTCTTGTCCTCGTGGAGGAACTCCAGCGGGTCCTCGACGGTCACGATGTGGCGCCGGCGCGTGGAGTTGATGTGGTCGATCATCGCGGCGAGCGTCGTCGACTTGCCCGAGCCCGTGGTGCCGGTGAGCAGCACGATCCCGCGCTCCTCCTCGGCCAGCGCGCGGATGACCGGAGGCAGCCCCAGCTCGTCGATCGTCTTGATCGAGACCGGGATGGCGCGCACGACGAGCGACACCGAGCCGCGCTGGCGGAAGGCGTTGCAGCGGAAGCGCGCGAGGCCGGCGATCGAATAGGCGAAGTCGACCTCGCCTTCGTCGGCGAACTCCTTGAGCTTGGTCGGGTCGTCGAGCATCTCGCGGACCGCGCGCTCGGTGTCCTCCGGCGACAGCGGGGCAAGGCCTTCGATCGGGTGCATCGCACCGTCGATGCGCATGACGGGCGCCGACGGCACCTTGAGGTGCAGGTCGGAGCCGCCGTGCTCGATGAGGTGGTGCAGGCAGAAGTGCAGGTCGAAGCTCATATGCCCTCGCAATCGGCGCCTGGGGCCGCTGGCTTGAAGGATGCGCGCCGAGCGGTGGACGGACGTCGGCCGGGTGTGGAAGGTCGACACCCAGGTGAGTTCTCCCAGCGCGCGCCCGGCGGCACCATCAGAGCACGCATTCCCTCCCTCCCTTCACCAAAGGAACCGACCCCACCATGACCCGCAAGCTTCGCCGCATCGCACTCGCTGCCACCGCCGTGGCAGCCCTGGGCGGGAGCACGATCGTCTCGGCCGCCACGGCCGACACCGCTCCTGCCAAGCACTCGCGCACGCTCACCGTGTGCGTCAAGAGCGCCTACATCGACGCCCCCGCGCCGGGCAAGATCTTCACCGGCACGATCTTCAAGGGCGAGCACTTCCACGTCGACCGCAGCGTCCGCGTCAAGACCGGCACCGCCAAGGGCGTCTGGCACCACGGCAAGCGGATCGCGACGAACGCCAAGAACGGCAAGACCTACGTCGTCACCGGCTGGGTCCCGGCCTCGGCCTTCTGCTAGAGCCGACGACATCGTTGCAACGACGAAGGGCTCCCTTGCGGGAGCCCTTCGCACGTCTTCGCGTCGCCGGGTGGCTCAGGCCACGTCGCGCAGCTTCTGCGCCTCGGCCAGCGACTGCAGCTTCTTCAGCGACTGGTTCTCGATCTGGCGGATCCGCTCGCGCGTCACGTTGAACGTGCGCCCGACCTCGTCGAGCGTGCGCGGGTGCTCGCCGCCGAGCCCGTAGCGCAGCTCGAGCACGCGGCGCTCGCGGTAGGAGAGGTTCTCCAGCGCCTCGCGCAGCGCCTCCTTGGTGAGGATCTCCGCGGCCCGCTCGTAGGGCGACTCGGCGCGCTCGTCGGCGATGAACTGGCCGAACTCGGACTCCTCCTCGTCGCCGACCGGCTTCTCCAGCGAGACCGGCGCCTGCGCGGAGCGCTTGATCGAGTCGACCTCCTCGGGGTCGATGCCCGTGACCTCGGCGATCTCCTCGGCCGTGGGCTCGCGCCCGAGCTCGGTGACGAGCTTGCGCTCGGCGCGCCCGATCTTGTTGAGCTTCTCCACGACGTGGACGGGGATGCGGATCGTGCGCGCCTTGTCGGCCAGGGCGCGCGCGATGGCCTGGCGAATCCACCAGGTCGCGTAGGTCGAGAACTTGAAGCCCTTGCGGTAGTCGAACTTCTCGGCCGCGCGGACGAGCCCGAGCGTCCCCTCCTGGATGAGGTCCAGGAAGGGCAGGCCCTGGTTGCGGTAGTTCTTGGCGATCGAGACGACCAGGCGCAGGTTCGACTCGACCATCTTCTGCTTGGCGTCGAGGTCGCCGCGCTCGATGCGCTTGGCCAGGTCGACCTCTTCCTGCGCCGTCAGCAGCCGGACCTTGCCGATGTCCTTCAGGAAGAGCTGAAGGGAATCGGTCGTCATGTCCGGCCGCAGGTCCAGCGTGGTCTTCGGCTTGCGCCGGCCACGCTTGTCGGGCGCGCGCTCGACCTCCTTGGAGGCGGCCGCGGCGGGGTCGATCTCCTCGACCAGCTCGATCTCCGACTTCTCGAAGAAGCCGTGCAGCTCCTCGACGTCGGACTCGTCGAGATCCAGCTCGGAGACCGCATCGGCGATCTCGGCGAACGTGAGCACGCCCACCTGCTGGCCCCTGGCGACGAGGCCCTTGATCTCTTCGAGTTCCTGAAGTTCCACTACTGACATTGGCGTCCGTTCGGTTCGCCGGGGATCGGGGGCCCGGCATGAATCTCTACTGGGAGGGGCGTTGCATGGCCCTGTCGCGAGCGTACCCCGCCCAAACGTACAGTCCCAGCGTAGCCGGTGATGATACGGCGCCCGACGCCATGTGCTCAAGGGCTGGGGGTGTCTTGGCCCTTCCCTTTGTCGCTAATACGTGAAACGCGGCTGTTCGTTTCAAGGTTTCGGGTCGCACGGGGCATACCTCGAGCGGTGCGGCAGAATCTGGCCATGGCTTCGAGCGACCCCACCTCCGGCGCCGACGGCGAGCGCGACGTCTTCGGCAGCCTGCCGAACACGCGACCGCAGCGCCGCAGCGCCAAGCGCGACCGCGCCGGTACGACGGCGAAGGCCGCCCGGCCCGCCCCGGCGAAGGCCAAGTCCACGGCCGCCAAGCCAAAGTCGGCCAAGGCAGGCGCCACGCCGGGGGCGAAGGCGAAGCCACGCACGACCGCGAAGGCCAGGCCGGCCGCCCAGCCGCGCGCGACCGCTGCGGCCGCGGCGCCCAGCATCCCGCCGGCGGGCTACGCCACGCCGCGCCCCGACGACGACGGCGTGCCGCGCGGCGCCCACCTCGTCACCACCGCGGTCCAGGCCGCCGGCGAGCTGGCGCACATCGGCCTCGCGGCCGGCGGCCGCGCAGTGAAGTCGGCGCTTGGACGCTTGCCTCGTCCCTGATTGGGGTAGGCTGCCGCGCGTCTGCCGAGTCTTCGGGCACCTGATGTCCGGGGAGCGGGGGAACCACTGCGGATCGCGATGCGGTCCGCTGGGGCGAATCCGGCAACCCAGCCGGTAGCGCCGTCGTTCGGCGCGAGCCCGTCAGCTCACCCCGTAGGCCGCTGAACGAGGACCAAGAACCCCTTGCGCCGCCATATCGCGATCCTGTGTGCCGCCCTGTCCCTGGGCGCCTGCGTCCTCGCCGCCACCGCGGCGGCCGACGCCCCTTCGCTCTTCACCCGCCCCGGCGAGATGCTCGGGCACACGCTGCGCTTCCGCGGCATGGTGGGCGCCGAGCAGGCCGGGCGCACGCTGCAGATCGAGCGCCAGGAGGCCGGCGGCGCATGGACGGCGACCGCGACGGCCGTGGTCGCACCGGACGGGTCCTTCCTGGCCCGCTGGCGAACCGACGAGATCGGCAGCTTCCCCGTGCGCGCGCTGGTCGCCGGCACGCAGGCGCAGGCCGCCGATGCCGCTCCGCTGACCACCAGCGTCACCGTCTACCGCCCGGCACGCGCGACGTGGTTCGGCCCGGGCTTCTACGGCCGCCACACCGCGTGCGGACAGGTGATGAGCCACGCGCTGCTGGGCGTCGCCCATCGCACGCTGCCCTGCGGCACGCCGGTGGCGGTCTTCTTCGGCGGCAAGTCGATCACGGTGCCGGTCGTCGATCGCGGGCCGTTCGCCAACGGCGCGCGGTACGACCTCACCTCGGCCACCGCGCAGGTGGTCGGCATGACGCAGACGAGCACGATCGGCGTCGTGCCTCAGCGCGGCGCCCTGATGGCTCCCCCGCCCCCGCCCGCCCCGTCGCCCTATGCGGGCACGGGCGGCGCGGTACCGTCTCCCTGAGTTGCCGTGAGCGTCGAGATGCGCGACGTGGCGGCGGGCCTCTGGCTGTGGCGCCAGCCCCACCCCGACTGGCGCGAGGGATTCGACTGGGAGCCGCAGGTCGCGTCGTTCGCCGTGGAGTCCCGCGGCGCCACCCTCGTGCTCGACCCCCTCGCGCCACCGCCCGGCGCGAGCGACGTGTGGGCGCGCCTGGAGGCGCTGAGGCCGCAGGCGGTCGTCATCCTCAAGCCCGATCACGTGCGCGACGTCGACCTGTTCGTGCGCTGGTACGGCGCCCGCGCCTACGGGCCGAACCTCTTCTGGCGCGACGACGTCCCGCACACCGAGCTCGAAGCCATCCGCCCCGGTGACGAGCTGCCCGGCGGGCTGCAGGTCCACCACGACGGCCGCGGCCAGATGGAGACGCCGGTCTATCTCCCCGAGCAGCGGGCGCTCATCTTCGCCGACGCGATGACCGCGCCCGGCGGCGTGCTGCGCGTGTGGGGAACGCCGTGGCACGAGGAGCGCACGCTCCCGTCGCTGCGCACGCTGCTGACCTTGCCCTTCGAGCACGTCCTCGTCGCCCACGGCGAGCCGGTGCACACGCGCTCGGACTTCGTCGCCGCGCTCGAGCGCGAGCCGTGGTCGATCTGAGCGGCCGTTGACGTTCTCCGCGGGGTCAGATGCGCGTCGGGCGCGAGCGGCTCCCGAGGCGAACCGCATGGGATTACTACCGGTTTCCGACAGCAATCCCATGCAGTTCGGCCACCAGCGCGAGGAGGGCGGCGCGAGCGCCCCGCCCACCGCTACCTCCCTTCCCCTCGGTGATGCTGTTAGGCGCCGCGAACCGCCGCAGAGGCCACGCGGACGAACCGTCTACCCGAACGGAACCCCCGCCGCCCGCGCCGCATAGAGCGACTCGTCAGCCCGCGCCGTGAGGACCTGAACGTCCGTGCCGTCGGCCGGGCTCGCCGCGAGCCCGATCGAGACGCTCAGCGGCGCGCCGCGCAGCGGGGCCACGGCGGCGACCGCGTCGGCGAGGCGCTCGGCCAGCGCGCGGGCGCCCGAGGCGCCGAGCCCGGCGGCGACGATCCACAGGCGCCCGTCGTCCTCGCGGCCCAGGACGTCGCCGGGGCGCAGCTCGCCGCGGACGGCCTGCTCGATGCGCGCGAGCGCGCCCTGGGCGGCGTCCGCGTCCGCGGCGACCAGGCGCGGCGCGTCGTCGGCCTCTACGGCCAGCAGCGCGAACGGATGCCCGTCGGCCGCCATCCGCTCGAGCGCGCCCTCCCAGTCGCCGCGCGTGTCGTGCACGCGGAAGCTCGCGACGTCGTCGGCCACGCCACCGGCGCCGGTCAGCGTCGCCGCCGCGACCGCGTCGCATACGAAGGCAAGTCGCTCGGCCAGAGCGGCGGTGGTCGCCGCGTCGAGGGGCGCCATCGCAAGGGTCAGCGCCTGCCACAGCGCGGCGCGCAGATGGGCCACCGCGGCCGCCGCCGCCGCGGGCCCGGCCGCGCCCGCCAGGGCGCCGGCCCGGGCCGCCAGCGCCACGAGGTCGCCGCCGTCCTGCAGGCGGCGCAGGTCGGCGTCGGAGCCCACCGCGCGCAGGATCGCCGCGCACAGCCCGGGGGCGTCGCGCGCGAGGTCGGGCATCGGCAGCGCCGGGGCGTCCTGCAGGGGCCGCGCGGCCACGAGCGCGAGCAGCCAGCCCTTGGCCGGCACCTGGCCGTCCGCGAGCGCTGCGGGCGGCACGTCGGCGACCGGATGCGGCCGCCGGGCGCCGAACGGGGCCTCGGGCATGACACCTGGATACCAGCCGCCCCCGACGGCAGCGATGATCCCGTCATGGCCCTCTCCATCGACGAGGCGCGCGCGCTGGTGCTGGGCGCCGTGCGCCCGCTGCCCTCCGAGGACGTCGCGGTCCAGGACACGCTCGGTCGCGTGCTGGCCGAGGACGTCGTCGCCGAGCGCGACGTCCCCTCCTTCGCCAACAGCGCGATGGACGGCTTCGCCGTGCGTTCCGGCGCGGCCGGGCGAGCCCTGCGGATCGTCGGCGAGTCGCGCGCCGGAGCGCCGGCCACGGTGGCCGTCGGCGACGGCGAGGCGGTGCGCATCTCGACCGGCGCCGCCATGCCCGACGGGGCCGACGCCGTGCTGCAGCTCGAGCTGGCGACGGTCGACGGCGATCGGGTGTCGCTCGACGACGACGTCGCTCCCGCCCGCAACGTGCGACCGGCGGGCGACGACGTGCGCGCCGGAACGACCGTCTTGCCGAAGGGCACGCGCATGGGCGCGGCCGAGATCGGGATCGCCGTCGTCGCCGGCCGCGGGACCGTCGCGTGTGCGCGCGCGCCCCGCGTCGTCGTGCTGGCCACGGGCGACGAGCTCGTCGCGCCGGGAGGGCCGCTGGGCCCGGGCCAGCTGCACAACTCCAACGCGGCCACGCTCGCCGCGCTGGCCACCCAGGCCGGCGCGCGCGTGCTGCGCACCGGCGTGGTGGCCGACACCGAGGAGGTGACCCGCGCGGCCATCGCCGGGGCGCTCGACGAGGCCGACGTCCTCGTGCTCTCCGGCGGCGTCTCGGTCGGGCCCCACGACCACGTCAAGCCCGCACTGGAGGCCCTCGGCGTGGACGAGGTCTTCTGGCGCGTCGCGCTGCGCCCGGGGCGCCCGACCTGGTTCGGCACCCGCGACGACACCCTGGTCTTCGGTCTGCCGGGCAACCCGGTCTCCGCGATGGTCACCTTCATGCTCTTCGCGCGGCCCGCGCTCGGGGCGATGCAGGGCGCGCCGCACGATCCCGAGCGGATCGTCGCCACCCTGGGCGCGGCGATTCCGCGCCACCCCGATCGCGACGAGGCCGTGCGGGTGAGCCTGCGCGCCGGGCTCGCCACCCCCACCGGCCCGCAGGGCTCCCACCAGCTCAGCTCGATGCTCGGCGCCGACGGCTTCGCGATCGTGACCGCCGGCGAGGGCTCCACGCTGCCCGGCGATCAGGTGGTCGTCGAGCTGGCCTAGTGCCCGCCCGCGGCCTCGACGTAGGCCAGCATGCGGTTGGTCAGCGCCGTCAGCGCAGGCGCCGGCTGCTCCATCGCCAGCGGGCGGTCGGCCAGCAGCTTCGCGAGCCGGTCCCCGTACTCCGCGTCGGCGTTGCCCGCCAGGCGGGCGGCCGCCTGCGCGGCGCGGCGGGTCGCCCGCGGATCGATGGTCCAGATCGCCTCGAAGCGCCGATCGCCGTCCTGCGGGCCGCCGGGCGCGATCGCGCCGGGCTGCTCCCAGGCCAGCAGGCACGCCGCGTAGCCGGGCGCGTCGACGATCACGGCCCACTCGTTGGCCAGCGCCGCCCCCTCGGCGATCGGGACCTCGACCGGCGCGCCCGACGGCCGGCGCAGCACGGGGAAGTCGGCGAAGACCGTCGCGGCGTCGGCGTGGCGCGCCAGCCGGCGGTAGCGCGGCTCCAGCGCGCGATAGAAGCGCTCGCGCTGGAAGGCCCCGAAGAGCACGGGCGCGGCGGCGCGCGCGAGCAGCTCGTGCTCGATGGCCCGCGACAGCGCGACCAGGGTCGACTTGCGCAGGACCTGCGGGCGCGCGCCGTGGTCGGTGCCCGCCACGGCCGCGTAGATCGACGGATGGTCGGAGGCCCCGCCCGTCTCCCGCGCGCGCTCGAGGGCGGCGCCCACGGAGAGCCCGCGCTGGCGGTGGGCGCGCGCGCGGCGCAGCGTCTCGACGTCGTCGGGGTCGTAGCGGCGGTAGCCCGAGGCGGTGCGCCGCGGGCTGGGGAAGCCGTGGCGCTGCTCCCACATGCGGATCGTGCCGGGCGCCAGCCCGGTCTGCTCGGCGACCTCTCGGATGCTCAGTCCATCTGCCATCGGCGCTGTGGCCATCGTGACCGGTACGGACGACGCCACGGCCTGGGCTCATCCCGTGCCGCCCGCGCCCCGTAGTCAGGACATGACCCACGTCCTGCTCACCGGGGCCACCGGCTACGTCGGCGGCCACCTCGCGCCCGAGTTGCTGCGGCGCGGGCTGGACGTGCGCTGCCTGGTGCGCGACCCGCGCCGCGCCGCCCTGCCGCCCGAGGCGAAGCTCGTGCAGGGCGACGTCCTCGACGAGCCCACGCTCGCGCCGGCGCTCGACGGCATCGACGTCGCCTACTACCTCGTCCACTCGATGGCGAGCGGCGGCGATGGCGGCTTCGCCGAGCGCGATCGCGCCGGCGCCGGCGCCTTCGCGCGGGCGGCACGCGCCGCGGGCGTCGGGCGGATCGTCTACCTCGGCGGCCTGGCGGGCGGCGAGTCAGAGCACCTGCGCAGCCGCGAGGAGGTCGCGGAGATCCTGGCGGGCGCGGTGCCGGACACCGTCCACGCGCGCGCCGCGATGGTCATCGGCGCCGGCAGCGCCTCGTTCCTGATCCTGCGCCACCTCGTCGACCGCCTGCCCGCGATGGTCTGCCCGCGCTGGATCGACACGCGCACCCAGCCCGTCGCGATCCGCGACGTCGTCGGCGCATTGGCGGCGCTCGCCGACCCGGCAAGACACGTCGCGAGCGAGGTCCAGCTCGGCGGCGCCGACGTCCTCAGCTACCGCGACATGATGCTCCGTTACGCCGCCGTGGCCGGACGTCGCGCGCCGCTGGTCGTGCGCGTGCCGGTGCTCACGCCGCGGCTGTCGTCGTACTGGCTGGGGCTCGTGACCCCCGTCGACGTCGGCGTCGCCCGCCCGCTGGTACAGGGATTGAGCACCGAGATGCTCGTCCGCGTCCCGCCTGCGGCCGGGATCAACGACGCGCCGATGGGGTTCGACGACGCGGTGCGAGAGGCCCTGGCCGAAGACGCGGGGTAGGCTCCCGCCGTGCCCGCCGCCGCCATCGTCGCCGCCGTGGCCGCAGTCCTGGTCGGCGCCGTCGTGGGCCTGCGCAAGGTCTTCGTCCAGGCGCTCCCGGAGTGGCTGCGCATCGTGCGCGACGTCGACGACACGACCGAGATCGATCGCGCCACGGGCGCCGTGCGCTCCGTGCAGTCCGCCGAGGTCGTGCTGCCCGCCGAGCGGATCGACACGATGTGGGCGCCGCAGTACCTCGAGCGCCTGGCGCGCACCTACTGGCGCTTCCTCACGCGCGCGACGCTCGGCATCATCCGCGTCTACTACACCGAGGGCGAGCGCTACGTCTGCCTGCTCTTCCGGCCGCTGAAGCTCCTGACCTTCCAGGCGCCCGAGTACGAGATGGACGACCGCCGCGGCGTCGTGCGCTGGCGCATCGAGCGCGGGCTGCTCGTGGCGCGCCGCGGGCGCGGCGGCGACGGGTACCTGGAGATCGACGTCGAGCGGCGTCCCTCCGAGCAGCCCGGCTTCGTCAACGTCGCCATCGAGGTCGCGGTGGCCAACTTCTACCCCGCCGTCGCGTCGCGGCTGAGCCGCTTCGTCTACACCAACACCCAGTCGCGCATCCACGTGATCGTGACCCACGGCTTCCTGCGCTCGCTGGCACGCCTGGACTTCGAGGAGTCGCGGGTCGGGCGGTTCGTGACCGCGGACGAGGTGCCCGATCCGTCCACACCGCCGCCGAGCGAGCGCAACGACACGACGCCTGGCTTCGTGACTTTGGCCCGCGCGAGACGTTCCTGGTTCATGGTCTCTCGCACCGTCGTCCTTCCGTTGCTCGCCGCCGCGCTGCTCGGCACCGCGGCCACGGCCGCCAGCGCCGACACGCTGGTCACCGCCGCCCCCGGCGCACGCAACCTGGCCGCCAACGGCGGCTACCAGGCGTGGGCCTCACCGGCCGCCGGCGGCCGCTGGCGGCTGACCGTCCGCGCGCCCGACGGCGTCGGTGAGCACGCCGGCCATCGCGGACTTCGGCGCGCCGCCGCGCCCGCAGATCGGCTCGACCCAGTTCGCCGTCTCGGGCCGGCGCCTGCTGGCCGTCTACTCGCGCTGCCAGGGCGCCTCGGCCATCGCCGGGTGCGACGTCTACGCCTACGACCTGGCGCGCGGGCACCGAGCAGAAGATCCCCCAGCTGCGCCTCGAAGACCTACAGCGAGACCGCGCCGAGCATCGAGCTCGGGCGGCTCGCCTTCGTGCGCCGCGGCGGCGGCCCCAAGCCCGGCGTCTACTACTGGGCGCGGGGCTCGTCGAAGGCGCCCCGAAGCGGCTCACGAGCACGCTCGCGCGCGAGACCGCCACCAACAGCACCCGCGTCGCCTACACGTACAACTCGAGCCGCGGCGGCGGCCTGGCGGTGCGGTTGCTGTCCGGCGACGGCGGCGTCCTCGTCCCGGTCTCGCGCCTGCCCGTCGTCCCGCGCAGCCCGCTGCTGACGCGCTACAACGCGGCCTGGCTGCTGCAGGACGGCCACGTGCAGGCCACCCGGCGCTTCGCCGGCTCGGGCGGTCCGTTCACGCTGAGCGTCGTCGACGCCAACCGCGCCCTGCCGGCCACGACCGACAGCATCGGGCTCAAGAGCGATCGCACGAGCGCGCCCTTCTACCTCGACGCCGACGGCGTGAAGCTCACGGCCCCGCCGATCTTCTAGCCGTAGCGCTCGCCGGTGTAGACGCGCAGCTTGGCGCGGTTGTGGCGCGCGCTGATGCGCCGCACGGTTCCGGTGCGCGAGCGCATGACGATCGACTCGGTCGAGGCCGTGGTGCCCTCGTAACGCACGCCCTGCAGCACGTCGCCGTCGGTCACCCCGGTGGCCGAGAAGAAGCAGTCGTCGCCGCGCACGAGCTCGTCGTGGTCGAGCACGCGGTCGAGGTCGTAGCCGGCGTCGAGCGCGGTCTGGCGCTCGCCGTCGTCGCGCGGCCACAGCCGGCCGATGAAGGCGCCGCCGAAGGCCTTGATCGCCGCCGCGGAGATCACGCCCTCCGGCGTGCCGCCGATGCCCCACAGAAGGCTCACGGGCGAGCGGTCGGAGACCGACAGCAGCGAGGCGCTCACGTCACCGTCGGTGATGAGGCGCACGCGCGCGCCGGCGTCGCGGATGGCCTGGATGCCCTCCGCGTGACGCTCGCGGTCCAGGACGACGACCATGATGTCGCGGATGTCGCACGCGCGGCGCTCGGCGACGAGGCCCAGCGTCTCGCCCAGCGGGCGGTCCAGTGAGAGCAGGTCGGCGACGTCGCTGCCGCCGGCCATCTTCTCCATGTAGACGCACGGGCCGGGATCGAACATGGTCCCGCGCGGGCTCAGCGCGATGACGGCCAGCGCGCTCGGACGGCCCTGCGCGGCCAGGCGCGTGCCCTCGAGCGGGTCGACGGCGATGTCGACCTCGGGCGGGCTGCCGTCGCCGATGCTCTCGCCGTTGTAGAGCATCGGCGCCTCGTCCTTCTCGCCCTCGCCGATCACGACGATGCCGTCCATGTGCACCGTCTCGAGGACGAGCCGCATGGCGTCGACGGCCGCCTGGTCGGCGGCCTCCTTGTCGCCCATGCCGATGAGGCGCGCGGCGGCGAGGGCGGCGGCCTCGGTCACGCGCACCAGCTCGAGGGCGAGGTTGCGGTCGGGGCGGGTGGGGCCGAGCTCGGGCATCAGATCGTTCCGGGTGGCTTGCGGGCGCGCTCGTGCTCGGAGGAGCGCATGGCGGACGCGACGACCATCACCAGCGACGCGAGCAGCGCCAGGAACCAGCCGTACTTCACCGAGATCGCACTCGGCGGCGAGCCGGGACGGTCGATCACGCCGTTGTAGAGGATGAGGCCGAAGGCGGCGATCGAGCTCACCATGGTCATCTCGCCGCGCGCCCACGAGAGCTGGGCGTCGGTGGCGATGATGTAGGCCAGGATGAACGGCGCCACCGCGGCCGCCAGCAGCAGCCAGCGCAGGATCGGGTGCACCTCCCAGCACGACTGGTCGCCGCGGACGCCGTCGATCTTGGCGAAGCGGTTGGCGGAGTCGGTCCCGTACCAGGGCAGGAAGACGCTCAGGGCCAGCAGCGCGCCGCCCACCATCCCCACGACCTCGTTGCGATGCAGCCGCCCGCCCAAAGCGCTGCGACCCTACACCGAACGCGCCAGCCCAAGCAGCGCGTCGAGCTCCCACGGCCCCTGGGCGGTCAGCCGCAGGTGCAGGCCGTCGCGCTGCCAGCGCAGCTCGGTCACGGGTCGCAGCGAGGCCTGCGCCTCGGGCAGCGGCGCCGTGCGTACGGCGATGGCGTCCTGCACCCGAGCGTCGCCGGCGCCCGGCAGCTCGCGCTCCGGCGGCGCCTGGAGCCCGGCGTAGAGCGCGAGGCGCCCGGGCGCCTGCTCGCGGGTGTCGTCGAGGTTCCAGGCCACCTCCACCCCACGCTCGGCGACCTGGACCACGTCGACCCAGCGCGCAAGCGGCAGCGGCGCGGCCGGGAGCGGAAACGCTCGGCCGAGGAGCGCGTCGGCCGCGGCGATGCCCTCGAGCGGCTCGTGCATCCCGCGGACGATAGGTTGCCGCGGCGATGGCTGACGCGCTCGTCATCGGCGCCGGGGTGATCGGGCTCACGAGCGCGATCTGCCTGGCCGAGAGCGGCATGGACGTGCGCATCCTCGCGGCGGCGCCGCCGCAGGACACGACGTCGCGCGCGGCGAGCGCGATGTGGGGCTCGTCGTTCGCCGGGCCGGCCGACGACGTGCGCCGCTGGGCGCTGGCGAGCCTCCACGACCTGCGTGCGCTCGCCGCGGAGCCCGGCAGCGGCGTGCGCATCGCGCGCGGGATGCTCGCCGCGCGCAGCACCGAGGAAGGTCCGCCGCCGTTCCTCTTCCCCGGCGTGGAGGTCGTGCGCCGCGACGACGCGCCGCCGGGCTTCGTGGCCGCCTTCGCGATCGACGTGCCGCTCGTCGACATGCCCCGCCACCTCGACTACCTGCTCGCGCGCTTCGAGCGGGCCGGCGGGGAGCTCGAGATCCGCTCGCTGCACGCCCTGTCGGACGTGGCGGGCGCGGCGCCGGTGGTCGTCAACTGCAGCGGCGTGGGGGCGCGCGCGCTGGTGCCCGACCCCACGGTGCGCTCGGTGCGCGGCCAGCACGTCGTGGTCGAGAACCCGGGCCTCGAGGAGTTCTTCATGGAGGAGCCCGCGCCGCGCTGGGCGGGGTGGTTCCCCCATGGCGACCATGTCGTCCTCGGCGGCAGCGCCGACGAGGACGACTGGAGCCTCGACCCCGATCCCGCCCTCGCCGAGGAGATCGTGCGCCGCTGTGCGGCGATCGAGCCGCGCCTGGCCGGCGCCCGCGTCATCGAGCACCGCGTCGGCCTGCGCCCGGCGCGCCCCGACGTGCGCGTGCAGGAGGAGCCGCTGGGCTCCTCGCGCTGCGTGCACAACTACGGCCACGGCGGCACCGGGGTGGCGCTGGCCTGGGGCTGCGCGCGCGACGTCGCGGAGCGCGTCGCGCGCGCCTGAGCCCACGGGCTCGCTAGCCGACGACCGCTTGCGCGCACCGGCTCGCGCGCCGCGCTGGGCTGCGCGGCCCGGCGCGGGAGCAGCAGGGCGACCACGGCGCCGAGGCCGACGACCGCCGCGGCGACCCACAGCGCGGGGACGACGCCGTCGACGAAGCCCTGCGGCGAGGTGAAGGCGCCCGACCCGCTGAACACCGTGGCCAGGACGGCCACGCCGAAGACGCCGCCGACCTCGCGAATCGCGTTGTTGGTCCCCGACGCCTGGCCGGCCTGGGCGGGGGTGACGACGCTCAGCAGCGCGCTGGCCGAGGGGGCGAAGACGAGCCCCATGCCCGCGCCGGCCATCACGAAGGCGATCGCCTGCTCACCGAACGTCACCGACGTGCTGGTGGTGGCGGCGAACCATGCGAGCGCGCCCGCCTGCAGCGCCAGCCCGCTGGCCATGAAGCCGCGCGAGCCGAAGCGCTCGGCGAGGACGCCGGCGATCGGCGCGACGACCATCGTCGCCCCGGTCCACAGCAGCATGCGCACGCCGGCCTGGAACGGGGTGTAGCCCAGCACGTACTGCAGCACCTGGGTGAGCAGGAAGATCGACCCGAAGGTCCCGAAGTACATGAAGAACGACACGGCGTTGGTGACCGCGAAGGTGCGCTTGCGGAAGAGGCCCATCGGGACCATCGGCACCTTGGCGCGCAGCTCCCATGCGACGAAGGCGGCCAGGAGAACGGCGCCACCGGCCAGCGACGCGACGATGAGCGGGTTCGTCCAGCCCTCGGCCTGACCGCGGACGAGACCGAAGACGAGGGCGAAGAGGCCGACCGAGGCCAGGCCGAGGCCCGGCAGGTCGAGCGTGCGCGACGGGCCATGGCTCTCCTGCAGGACGCGCGCGGCGAAGGGCAGCAGGGCCAGGCCGATGGGGACGTTGATCCAGAAGATCCAGTGCCAGGAGATGCCGTCGACGACGGCGCCGCCGACGATCGGCCCCAGCGCGACGCCGGTCCCGCTGATGCCCGACCAGATGCCCAGCGCAGCCCCGCGGCGCTCGGCCGGGAAGGCGTTGGCGAGCAGCGTCAGGGTGAGCGGGGCGACGATCGCGCCGCCGACGCCCTGCAGCGCCCGGGCGGCGACGAGCGCGCCGGTGGTCGGCGCCAGCGCCGCGGCGGCGCTCGAGGCGGTGAAGAGCGAAAGACCGATGAGGAACAGCCGGCGGCGGCCGAAGCGGTCGCCGAGGGCGGCGCCCGGGATGAGCATGACCGCGAACGCGAGCGTGTAGGCGTTGATCGTCCACTCCAGCGACTGCAGCGTGGCGCCGAGGTCCGCGCGGATCGCCGGCAGCGCGACGGTCACGACCAGGTTGTCGAGGACGACCATGAACAGCGCCAGCGAGACGATCGCGAGCGTGGCGCCGGTGCGGGTCTTCTGAGGGGCGGGAGACATGGGGGGCGTTCCTCCGAACAAGATTTAGTGACTGCTAACTAGTTGTGAAGTTAGCGCTCACTAAGTAAGCTGTCAAGCCCATGGCCACGAAAACATCGCCCCGCACCCGCCAGACCGCGCCCGAGCGCCGCGAGGCGCTCGTGGAAGCCGCCGTCGAGCACTTCGCCCAGACCGGCCTGCACGGCACGGCGGTGAGCGCGATCACCGACCAGGTCGGGATCACGCAGCCCTACGCCTTCAGCCTCTTCGGGACCAAGAAGGGCCTCTTCCTCGCCGCCGTCGAGCGCGGCTGCGACCGCATCGAGGAGACCTTCCGCACCGCGGCCGCCAACGCGGGCGAGGACGGTCCGCTGGCGGCGATGGGCGCGGCCTACGGCGAGCTCATGTCCGACCGCTCGCTGCTGCTCATGCAGCTGCAGGGCTACGCCGCGTGCGGCGACGACGAGGTGCGCGCCGTCGTCCGCCGAGGCTACGCGCGCCTGTACGAGGTCGTGCGCGAGCTCAGCGGCGCCGACCCGCTCGAGCTCCAGGGCTTCTTCGCGACGGGGATGCTGATCAACGTCGCCGCGGCGATGGACCTCCCGGACCTGTTCTTCGACGAGACATGGATGAAGGACTGCCTCGGCCAGTCGGCCGCGGCCGAGACGGCTGGCTAGGGTCAGCCCATGCCCGACCACGGGAACCGTCGTCATCACCGGCGCCTCGACCGGCATCGGCCGCGCGACCGCCCTGCGCCTCGCGCGCGGCGGCTTCGACGTCCTCGCCGGCGTGCGCCGCGAGGAGGACGGCGCGGCGCTGCGCGCCGAGGACGGGCGCATCGAGCCGGTGCTCGTCGACGTGACCGACGCCGGGCAGGTCGCAGGCCTGGCCGAGCGCGTCGGCCGGCGCCCCGCTGGCCGGGCTCGTCAACAACGCCGGGATCGCGGTCGCCGGCCCCCTGGAGGGCGTCGCGCTGGACGAGGTCCGCCGCCAGTACGAGGTCAACGTCTTCGGGCTGCTGGCCGTGACCCAGGCCCTGCTGCAGTCGATCCGCGCCGGCCACGGGCGGATCGTCAACATCGGCTCGATCGGCGGGCGCATCAACACGCCGTTCGTCGGGCCCTACAGCTCCTCGAAGGCCGCCGTGCGCAGCCTGAGCGCGGCGCTGCGGCGCGAGCTGCGCCCGTGGGACATCCGCGTGGCCCTCGTCGAGCCCGGCGCGCTCGACACCCCGATCTGGCGCAAGGGCGAGGAGGGCGCCAACGAGACGATCGCCGCGATGCCCGAGCACGTGCGCATCCTCTACGCGCGCCCGCTCGACGCCCTGGTCGCCGCCACGCGCAAGATCGCCGCGGGCGCCAGCTCGCCCGACGACGCCGCGCAGGCCGTCGAGCACGCGCTCACCGCGGCGCGACCGCGGACGCTCTACACCGTCGGCCGCAGCGCGCAGATACAGGGAGCGCTGCACTCGCTGCTCCCGGCGCGCGCCTTCGACGCGCTGGTGGCGCGGGCGATGCGGACCTGACGCACGCGCCCGGCGTGCGGGAAGGTGATCAGGCCAGGCGGTCGAGCACGCGCAGCACGGCCGCGAGGTCCTCGGCCGGTACCTCGCGCAGCCCCGCGGGCGGCTCGTCGAGGATCGCGTCCGCGCGTGTCGCGGCGGCGCGGCCGGCCGCGGTCAGCTGCACGAGCTTGGCCCGGCGGTCCTCGGGATGAGGCTCGCGCTGCACCAGCCCGCGCTTCTCGAGGTCGTCGACCATCAGCGTGACGTACGGCGGGTCGGCGGCGAGCCGCTCGGCGAGACCGCGCAGCGTGAGCGGCTGCGGGGCCAGTCGTCGCAGCGCGAGCACGCGCGTCCAGCTCAGGCCGAGCGCGTCCGACACCGCGACCTTGCGGTCGTGATCGAGCACGACGTCGGACATCGCACGCCAGGCGCGACGCGCGAGGTCCGCTTCGCCGCCGTCCATCACGCCGCCTGCGGCGCCTCGGACAGCCGCGCCGCGGTGCGCTCGGCGCCGGCCTGGGCCGCCGCGGTGCTCGCGGCCAGCCCCAACACCACGATCCCGGCGCCCACGGCGGCGATGAGCCACCACGCCAGGTGGCTGGCCGTCGCGAGGTCGTCGTGGAGCGCGCCGTCCACCCGCGTGGTGACCAGCGCGCCGACCACGGCGACGCCGAGCGTGAGGCCCACCTGGCGGCTCGTCGTGGCCACCGCCGCGGCCACCCCGGCCTGGCTCGGCGGCATGCCCGACACCGCGGCGTTCGTGATCGGCGGGTTCACGGCGCCGAACCCTAGTCCGAAGACGGAGTACGCGGCCAGCAGCCACTCCAGGGAGGTGTCGGCGCTGAGCGACACGAGCATCAGGCTGCCGACGCCCAGCCCGAGGCCGCCGACGACCAGCGGACCGCGCACCCCGCGCGTCCCGACGACGCGGCCGGAAATCGGGCTGCACAACACGGTCATGGCCGCCAGGGGCAGCGTGCACAGGCCCGCGCTCAACGGCGAGAGGCCCCGCACGTCCTGCAGGTAGAGCGTGTTGAGAAACAGGAACCCGCCGAAGGCCGCGAACGCCGCGACCGCGATGACCGCCGCCGCGGAGAAGGGCCGGCTGGCGAAGAAGCGCGGCTCGATGAGCGGGTCGACCCGGCGCAGCTCGTAGCGCACCAGCGTCACGAGCGAGACGCCCGCGGTGAGGCCAAGGGCGACGGTCAACGGCGAGCCCCACCCCAGGCTCGGGCCCTCGATGATCGCCGTGGTCAAGCTCGCCAGCATGAGCATGACCAGCACCTGGCCAACCGGATCGGGACGTCGCGGGCGCGGCGCGCGAGACTCCGGCACGAAGCGCGCCGTGAGCGCGATCGCCGCCAGGCCGATCGGGATGTTCACCAGGAACACGGCCCGCCAGCTCAGGCCGACGAGCACGCCGCCGAGGACGGGGCCCAGCGCCATGCTGATGCCCACCACGGCGCCCCAGATCCCGATCGCCTGTGCCCGCTCGCGCGGATCCTCGAACGTGTTGCGGATGATCGACATGGCCACCGGGTTGAGCATCGCGCCGGCGACGCCCTGCACCACGCGAAAGGCGATGAGCCAACCGACACCCGGCGCGAGGCTGCAGGCCAGGGAAGCTGCGGTGAACACCGCGAGGCCGAACTTGAACACCCGGGCGCGACCCAGGCGATCCGCCATCGACCCGCCCAGCATGAGCAGGCTCGCGAGGACCACGGTGTAGGCAGCGGTCGTCCACTGCAGCGACGAGACCGACGCGCCGAGGTCGCGCTGGATGGAGGGCAACGCGACGTTGACGATCGTCACGTCCATCCCCACGATCAGCAGGCTCATGCAGCAGATCGCGAGCACGAGCCGCGGTCGCGTGCGCGTCACTGCGTCCGCTTGGACCGCCGCCGCTGCGCTGATAGTGATATCCATATAATGATTATATCACTATAACGACCTGTGGGCCGAGCGGTCTTGCCGACGCGCCGAGCGGGCCCTCCCGGCGGCGGTGGCTACTCGCGGTCCGTGGTCTTCCAGTCGCGGAAGGCGGCCAGCAGGTCGGCCTCGGCCTGCGGCGAGATCGAGTCGGTGGTGAGCTCGCCCAGGACCTCGAGCATGTCGCGCATCTGGCGCAGGTACATCGTGCAGCCCTCGCACCCAGCGATGTGCGCCTCGAAGCGGGCGCGCTCGGCGGGCGCCAGCGCGCCCTCGAGATAGTCCGTGACCAGCTCGACCATCTCCTGGCAGGAGAGGCCGGGATCGCCGCTGCGGCGGCGGAAGAGTCGGTTGAGCAGATCAGGCATCGGTGTAGTAGTCCTCGAGGGCCGCCCGCACCTTCGACCGTGCGCGGTGCAGAAGTACCCGTTGATTGGTCTCGGAGATCTCCAAAGCGCTACGTACCTCTTCGCGAGGACAGCCCCTCGACGTCGCGCATGGTGATGACGAGCCGCTGCATCTCGGGCAATTTGGCGATCTCCGATTCGATGCGCTCGACGGCTTCGTCGGACGCCAGCGCGCGCTCGGGCTCCTCCCACCAGCGCACCGGCGGCGCCGCCCAGGCGCCCGCGCCGGTGCCCGCGCGGACGAAACGATCGGCGTCGACGGCGGCGAACTCGCCGTCGCTCTCCGCGCTGGCGAGCGCCGCGAAGGGCACCGAGCGGCGCTCGCGCTCGCCGCGCGTGCGAGCGCGGTTGACGAGGATGCTGAACACCCACGTGCGCAGCGACGAGCGGCCCTCGAAGCGGTCGATGCCCTGCAGCGCGCCGAGCCACGTCTCCTGCACGACCTCCTCGGCGACGGCTGCGCTGGGCACGTACATCCGGGCCACCCGCAGCATCGAAGGCGACCAGCGGACCACGAGGTCCATGAACGCCTGCTCGTCGCCCGCCTTGAGACGCTCCACCAGCGCGTGGTCGTCGGCCACCGGGGGACCGTACAACGTCGCTAACGTGCACAGGCATATGAGCGATCGGTTGATCGGCGTCGATGTGGGCGGCACCAAGGTCTCGGTCGCCGTCCTCGAGGACGGCGTGCTCTCCGAGCCGGACCTGCGCCCGACCGTCCTGTCCAGCAGCGAGGCGCTCGTCGATCAGCTCGTCGAGGCCATCGAGGACGCCGGCCCGGCCGACGCGGTCGGCGTCGGGGTGCCCAGCGTGATCGACTTCGCAACAGGCTCCGCGCGCAGCTCGGTGAACATCCCGCTGCAGGGCGTCCCGCTGCGTCAGCTGCTGACCGACCGGGTAGGGATCCCGGCCTTCGTCGACAACGACGCGACGGTCGCCGCGCTCGCCGAGGCCCATGACGACGACCTCAACCTCATCGCCGGCTCACTCGTGATGATCACGGTCGGCACCGGTGTGGGCGGCGGCATCGTCATCGACGGGCACATCTACCGCGGCGTCACCGGCGCTGCGCCCGAGCTCGGCCACATCATCGTCGCCGCCGACCTCACCGACGGGGCGCCACCGCGCGCCGATCGCCAGCCCCACCACGCCTCGCTGGAGTACATGGCGGCGGGCCGGGCGCTCGACCGCCTCGGCGAGGCACGCGGCCTGGGCAACGGCACCGCGGTCGTGGCGGCCGCCCGCAACGGCGACCCCGACGCACGCGAGTGCATGCGCATCCTCGGCGAGCGCCTGGGCGTGGGCATCGCCAACGTCGTGAACATCTTCGACCCCGAGCTCGTCGTCATCGGCGGCGGGGTCTCGGTGGCCGGCGAGCTGCTGCTCGCCCCGGCCAAGGAGTCGGCGTCCCGGTTCATCATCTCGGGCGTCGGCACGCAGACACGCATCGAGCTGGCCCGCTACGGCCCGAAGGCCGGTGTCCGGGGGGCGGCGCTGCTCGCAGGACGGGAACTGGAACGCCAAGGTCTTCCCCTGCAAGCTGAGACGACGAAGGAGAGCTGACACCCATGGCCACCCAACAGGTCAACGAGCGCCTCGCGGCCCTCACCGCCGCCGGCACGAGCATCTGGCTGGACCAGATCAAGCGCGCCCTGATCAGCACCGGGGAGCTCCAGCGGCTGGTCGAGGAGGACTCGCTGCGCGGCGTGACCTCCAACCCGACGATCTTCAACCAGGCGATCCTCGGCTCCGACGACTACGACGAGCAGCTCACCGAGCTCGCGCGCGCCGGCAAGGACAACCGCGAGATCTACCAGGAGCTCGCGATCCGCGACATCCAGGACGCCTGCGATGTGCTGCGCGTGGTCTACGACGAGAGCGGCGGCACCGACGGGTTCGTGTCCTTCGAGGTCGACCCCGATCTCGCCTTCGACACGCAGCGCACGATCGAGCAGGCGCGCGAGTACTGGGACCGCGTCGACCGTCCCAACCTGATGATCAAGATCCCGGGCACGACCGAGGGCACGCCGGCGATCGAGGAGATGATCTACGAGGGGCGCAACATCAACGTCACGCTGCTCTTCGGCGTCGAGGAGTACGCGCAGGTGGCCGAGGCCTACATCCGCGGCCTCGAGCGCCGCCTCGAGGAGGGCAAGTCGGTCGATATCAACTCGGTGGCGTCGTTCTTCGTCTCTCGCGTCGACAGCGAGGTCGACAAGCGCCTGGAGGGCACCAACCACGACGACCTGCTGGGCAAGGCCGGCATCGCCAACGCACGCGCCGCCTACCAGCGCTACGAGCAGATCTTCGGGAGCGAGCGCTTCGCCGCCCTGCTCGACGCCGGCGCCGAGGTGCAGCGCCCGCTGTGGGCCTCCACGGGCGTGAAGAACCCCGCCTACCGCGACGTCATGTACGTCGAGGAGCTCGTCGGGCCCAACACCGTCAACACGATGCCGATGGCCACGCTGCTGGCGGCCGGCGACCACGCCGAGATCCGCGGCAACACGGCCGGCGAGGACCCCGCCCCCGTCCTGAAGGCGCTGGCCGACGCCGGCATCGACATGGTCGACGTCACCGACCAGCTGCTGCGCGAAGGCGTGGAGAAGTTCGTCGAGCCGATGGAGAAGCTGCTGGAGGGCATCGACACCAAGCGCCAGGCGATCGTCACCCAGCGCCCGTCGTCGATCGACGCCTCGCTGCCCGACGACGTCGAGGCGGCCGTCGCCGCCCGCGTCAAGCAGGCCGCGCAGGACGACGTCGCACGGCGCATCTGGCGCAAGGACGACACCCTCTGGGGCCCGGCGGGCCAGGCCGAGGTCGCCAACCGCCTCGGATGGCTGAACGTCACCGAGCACATGCGCGAGGAGCTCGGCGGCCTGCAGGCCTTCGCCGAGGCGGTCCGCGACGAGGGCGTGACCGACGTGGTGCTGCTGGGCATGGGCGGCTCGTCGCTCGCCCCCGAGGTCATCCGCCGCTCGTTCGGTGAGCAGGGCGGGTGGCCGAGCCTGCACGTGCTCGACTCCACCGACGCGGGCGCAATACGCAGCGTCGAGGCGGCCATCGACCTCGACCACGCGCTCTTCCTGGTGTCGACGAAGTCCGGCGGCACGATCGAGACGCTGTCGCTCTTCAAGCACTTCTGGTCGCGGCGCTCGGACGGCAACGCGTTCGTCGCCATCACCGACCCGGGCTCGGGCCTGGAGAAGCTGGCCGGCGAGCACGAGTTCCGGCGCATCTTCCTCAACGATCCCGATATCGGCGGGCGCTACAGCGCGCTGTCGTTCTTCGGCCTGGTCCCGGCCGCGCTCATGGGCGCCGATGTCAACGGGCTGCTGCACGCGGCCGGCGTGGCCGAGCACAACTGCCAGAGCTTCGAGTCCGGCGACGTGTCGAGCGGACTGTGGCTGGGGCTGGCGTGGGGCGAGCTGTCGGCCGCGGGCCGCGACAAGCTGACCTACGTCATCGACGCGCCACTGCAGTCCTTCGGGCTGTGGGTCGAGCAGCTCATCGCCGAGTCGACCGGCAAGCAGGGCAAGGGGATCCTGCCCGTGGCCGACGAGCCGGTGGGCGACCCCGGCGTCTACGGCCAGGACCGCACCTTCCTGCACCTGCGCAACGGCGAGCACCCCGACGAGGCGACCGACGCCAAGGTCGCCGCGTTGCGCGAGGCGGGCCACCCGGTGATCGTGCGCGAGATCGCCGGCCCTGACGACCTGGGGCGGATCTTCTTCTTCGCCGAGTTCGCCATCGCCACGGCCGGCTGGGTGCTGGGCATCAACCCGTTCGACCAGCCCAACGTGCAGGAGGCCAAGGACGCGACCAGCCGCGTGCTGTCCGAGGCCGGCGAGGACCAGCCCGACGCCACCGACGACGAGCTGCGCGAGCTGCTCGGCGGCCTCGGCGCGCCGAGCTACCTCGCGGTCATGGGCTACGTCGAGCCCTCCGCGGACTTCGACGCCGCGGTGACCGAGCTGCGCCAGGCGGTCCGCGACGCCACGAACTCCGCGACGACGTTCGGCTACGGCCCGCGCTTCCTGCACTCGACCGGGCAGCTGCACAAGGGCGGGCCGCCCACCGGGCGCTTCCTGCAGCTCGTCCACGACTCGGCGCCCGACGTCGAGATCCCCGGCGCGGACTACGGGTTCACGCGCCTGAAGCACGCGCAGGCGATCGGCGACCTCGAGACCCTGCGGGCCCACGACCTGCCGGCGCAGCGCGTGACACTCGAGGGCGACGATCCGGCCGCCGCGCTGCGCACGCTGACCGAGCGCCTGAAGGGCCTCCTGTGAGCGCCGCCGTCGCGGCGACGGCGGACAACCCGCTCGTCGAGGGGCTCGAACGCCTGCCGGTACACCCGACGACGCTCGTCATCTTCGGCGCCACCGGCGATCTGGCCCACCGCAAGCTGCTCCCGGCGCTCTACAACCTCGCGCACGAGGGCGCTCTGCCGGAGCGCTTCAACCTCGTTGGGGTGTCGCGCTCGGAGCAGGCCCACGATGACTTCCGGGCGATGGCGCAGCAGGCCATCAAGCAGTTCTCGCGGCGCGAGCCCGACGAGGCGGTGCTCGACAAGCTGCTCGAGGACGTGCGCTACATCCCGGGCACGTTCGACGACCCGTCGGTCTACGACACGCTGAGCGAGACGCTCGACGAGTTCGACAAGGGCGCCGGGCAGCGGATGAACCGCTGCTTCTACCTGTCGACGGCGCCGACCTTCTTCCCGGTCATCGTCGGCCAGCTCGGCGAGCACACGCTGTGCCGTCACGAGGGCGCCGACGTGCGCGTGGTGATCGAGAAGCCCTTTGGCACCACGCTGGCCGAGGCCGAGCAGCTCAACCGCGATGTGCTGTCGGTCCTCGACGAGCAGCAGGTCTTCCGCATCGACCATTACCTGGGCAAGGAGACCGTCCAGAACATGATGGCGTTCCGGTTCGCCAACGGGCTCTTCGAGCCCGTGTGGAACCGCAACTACATCGACCGCATCGAGATCACGGCCGCCGAGGACATCGGCATCGGAACCCGGGCCGGCTACTACGACAGCGCCGGCGCCCTGCGCGACCTGATCCAGAACCACATGCTCCAGCTGCTGTGCCACGTCGCCATGGAGCCGCCGGTGAACTTCACCGCCGACGAGGTCCGCAACGAGAAGGTCAAGGTGCTGCAGGCGATCCACGCACCCACGCCGGAGGACGTCGATCGGATGGCGGTCCGCGCGCAGTACGCCGAGGGCGAGTCCGGCGGCGAGCACGTCGTGGGCTACCTGCAGGAGGAGGGCGTTCCGGACGACTCCAACACCGAGACCTACGCCGCCCTGCGCCTGGAGGTCGACAACTGGCGCTGGGCCGGGGTCCCCTTCTACATGCGCACCGGCAAGCGCCTGGCGCGCAAGGTCACCGAGATCGCGGTGACCTTGAAGCCCGTGCCGCACCTGGCCTTCAAGCAGGAGGGCTCGCTCGGCGTGCGGCCCAACCAGCTCATCCTCACCATGCAGCCCAACGAGGGCGTCTCGCTGTCGCTCGGCGCCAAGATCCCGGGCACGCGGATGCGCATCCGCCCGGTCTACATGGAGTTCCTCTACGGGACGTCGTTCTTGTCGCAGTCGCCCGAGGCCTATGAGCGGTTGATCATGGACGCCATGCGCGGCGACGCCACGCTCTTCACGCGCAACGACGAGGTCGAGGCGCAGTGGCGCATCTGCGACCCGATCGTCCGGGTGTGGGAGGCCACGCCGGGCCCGCTGCCGCAGTACCCCTCCGGCTCGCACGGGCCCGCGGAGGCACAGTCGCTGATGCTCCCCGGACACGAGTGGCGAACGATCTAGGTGCCCGGCGTCTCCGACAGCCGCTGGGCCGCGCAGGGCACCACGCCAGGCGCGATCGAGGCCGCGCTGCGCGAGATGCTCAAGGAGCGCCACGCCGAGAACGAGTCCTTCTCGCCGGCGCGCGCGCTGAACATGGTCTGCATCGTCGACAAGGCGTGGAGCGGCGAGGTCGCCAACCGCCTGCGCAACGTCGGGCGCTACCACGCCTCGCGCACGATCGTGCTCGCTGTCGACCCCAAGCGCACGCAGCTCGACGCGGTGGCCACCATCGCCAGCGATACCCAGCCCAAGGCCGGAGAGTTCGCCCTGCTGCGCGAGACGGTGATCGTCGACGTCGGGGAGAAGCACCTGCGCGCGCTGGACACGATCGTCGATCCGCTCGTCGTCACCGACCTGCCCACCGTGCTGTGGTCGCCCCACGGCCACCCGGAGGCGGTCGACATCCTGCTGGCGCTCTCGCAGGTGGTGCTGCTCGACTCGGTCGACGACCCCGACCTCAACGAGGCGCTGATGCGCGCCCGCGAGCTGCTGGACAGGGCCTACGTCGTCGACCTGGCGTGGCTGCGCTCGACGCCGTGGCGCGAGCGCGTGGCGGCGACCTTCGATCCCGCGCACCTGCGCCCCGACCTGCGCCACATCAGCGCCGTCACCATTCGCCACCACCCGGACTCGGCGGCGGCCGCCCTGTTGCTCGTCGGCTGGCTGGCCTCGCGCCTGAGCTGGCAGCCGTCGAAGCTCATCCCGCGCAACGGGACGCTGGCGGGCAAGGCCCATGCCAAGCGCCAGGACGTCGCGCTGTGCCTGCAGCCCGAGGTCACGCAGAGCGTGCGCGGCCTCGCGGGGCTGACGCTCGAGACGGCCTCGGGGCGCCACTTCGAGCTCGACCGCGGGCCCGGCGGGCTGCGCGCGAAGTACCGCAATCGCAAGGGCGACGTGCGTGAGTGGACGGTGCTCGGCGCGTCGCGCGGTGAGGCCGGCATCCTCGGCGAGGGCATCCGCCAGGCGCTGCTGCGCGACCCGACCTACGGACCGGCGCTCGACGCCGCCAACGCGCTGGCGCCTTGAAGGGCGAGCGCCGGGCGCTGGCCGACGAGCTCTACGCGAGCGGCCGCGCGTATGACGCCGCGCAGGCCGATCGCCTGGCCCGGTGGCGCAACGTCGAGCCCGAGACCGCCGAGCTGCTCGGTGTGCTGGTGCGCGCGATGGGCGCGCATCGCGTGCTGGAGATCGGCACGTCCAACGGCTACTCGACGCTGTGGCTGGCCGACGCGGCGCAGGCTGTCGGCGGGACGGTCGTGACCCTGGAGATGCTGGCCGAGCGCACGGAGCTCGCCGGCCAGAACCTCGCACGAGCCGAGCTGTCCGACCTCGTCGACCTGCGCACGGTCGACGCCGGGGCGGGGCTCGCGGCGTTCGAGGAGGGGTCCTTCGACCTCGTCTTCCTCGACGCCGAGCGCCCCGCCTACGCCGGCTACTGGCCCGACCTCGTCCGCGTGCTCGCGCAGCCAGGGCCTGCTCGTGGTCGACAACGTCATCTCCCACGCCGACCAGGTCGCCGACTTCCGCGCCCTGGTCGAGGCCGACACGCGCGTGGTGTCGTCGCTCGTGCCGATCGGGGCGGGTGTGCTCGTGGTGGCGCGAGCGCCGGGCTCCTGAGCACCGCCGGCCGCGATCAGCCCGGCGACGCGTCGCCGTGGCCGGTGAGCACCGAGCGGCGCTTGCGGTATTCGTCGTCGTCGATCTCGCCGCGCGCGTAGCGAGCGTCGAGCACGTCGAGCGCGGTTTCGCGCTGGCTGTGGACGTGCGGCGGTCCCCACCCGCCCCGGGAACGAAGCAGCAGCACGATGCCGCCGATGACGACGATCCAGAACAGCGGTACGAACACGATCCACCAGCCGGGCCCGTCGTGGTGCCAGGCCGCGAAGATCGTCGTGGACAGGGTTTGCATGGTCGTGACTCCTTCTCGGGTTCGACCAGCGATGGTGGCGAGCGTCAGACCGGTTGTCGTCGGGCACGCGACGGCACCTGGACTACGTTGGCGGACGTAGGGCAGTGAGAGGATTGGCCCGTGAGCAGCGCTGACGACCAGTGGCGCAAGATCCTCGTGACGGGCCACCGGCCGCTCGTGGTCAGCCGGCACCTGTGGCGACACGTGCCCTCGGCCCCGCGCTGCAAGGTGTGCGGCAACCCGTTCGGCGGCGTCGGCGGCCGGATCGGCCGCCTGGCCGGCTACTCACCGTCGCGCAAGAACCCCAACCTCTGCACGCGGTGCTGCGACGCGCTGCCGCTGGGCGGGGCCGAGGTCGACATCGGTGTCCTCTTCGCCGATGTGCGCGGCTCGACCGCGCTCGGCGAGCGCACGAGCGCGAGCGACTACGCCGGACTGCTCAACCGCTTCTACGCCGTGGTCACCGACGTGCTCCTGCGCCACGACGCGCTCATCGACAAGCTCATCGGCGACGAGGCGATGGCGCTGTTCATCCCCGGCGTGGCAGGCCCCGACTACCGCCGCAAGGCGGTCACGGCGGCGATCGAAGTCCTGCAGGGCGTCGGCTACGGCACGGCTGCGGGGCCGTGGCTGACGGTCGGCGTCGGCGTCAACGCGGGGCAGGCGTACGTCGGCAACGTCGGGGCGGCGGTCGTGGACTTCACCGCGCTGGGCGATACCGTCAACGTCGCCGCGCTCCTGCAGGAGCAGGCGGAAAGCGGGGAGGTCGTGGTCGCCGCCGACGTGCACCAGGACATCGACGCCCTGCTGCCGGGCGCGAGTAGGCGCACGCTTCAGGTGCGCGGGCACGAGACACCGGTCCCGGTGCTGGTCGCCGGCGTCTGAGCGGCGACGCGCGCGGTCTAGCGTCGCTGGCTGCGAACGAGGTCGCGCAGCCGGCCGATGGCGATCGCGTTGTCCGGATCTGCGTCGATGGCCTGCTGGAAGGTCTGCTTTGCCTGTTCGAGCAGCCCCATCGCCTCGTAGGCGCGACCGAGGCGGTTCATGGCGACGACGTCATCGCCATCGTGCTGCAGGATCGCCGTGTTGATGGCGATCGCCTCCTCAGGGGCGGTCGCGTTTGCGGCGAGACCCTGTAGCTCCTCGACGTCGTCGGGCAGCGTGGCGAAGGTCGCTTCGATGCGCGCGGTGCTCGCGGCCTTGCGGCTTTCGATGGCCTCGATGTGCGGGGCCAGTCGCTTCGACGCCGCCGCGCGGTCCGCGTCGGTGAACAGGTGCGCGTACGGCTTCTCCGCGTCGGCCACGAGGGCCTCGCACGCCAGGTCGAGCGAGTCGGCGGCTTGGAGCTTCTTGTAGCCGTCGCTTGGCGCCTTGTACACGTAGCGGCGCACGTAGTCCGCGACCGCCAGCTCTCCGCGGTCGATCGCGTTCTGCAGGCCCCGCTTGTAGTAGGCGGGGTTGTACGGCTTGCCGCCGTTGTCCACGACGCCGCGGGGACCGAGCTGATCGAGCTGCCATTGCAGATCGTTGACCAGCGCGGCGATCGCCTCGCGGTCGGTCAGGCTGTTCGCGACGTCAGACACCACATGAAGGGTAGTGCCTGCGTGGGGTGGTTTGGCGGGGGCTGCTCAGGAGTCGCCGGCATCGGGCCACGGCGCCTCCGACCGAACGCCGTCGCCGCCTTCCGGCTTGGGCCCGCCGACGGCGATCAGCTCGAGGCCGTCGGGCCCGGCTTCGAAGGACCGAACGACCTGCGGGAGCCACGCGAATGACGTCCCATCGGCGGATGTCGCGCAGCTCGTCGTCGAGCCGCATGCGGCCGGCGCCGGAGACGACGACGTAGGCCTCTTCCTGCTCGCGATGGCTGTGACTGCCGGGATTGCGCGTGCCCGGGGCGTACGTCCAGAGGCTCACGCCGAGGTCCCGGGAGTCGAGGTACTTGCGGCTGAAGCGCCCCTCCAACCCCGCGACCCTCCCTTCGACGGAGTCGTCGATCTCGAGCAGGTTCACGATCGCGTAGCCGGGCATGGGTTCTCCTGGTGGGCTGGGCGAGGGTCGCCCGGTTCTTATCAGGCCCGCCGCGTGGCCATCAGGCGAACGGGCGCACCGGATCGCTTCCGTCCCACGCGAGCGACGCGGCGTAGAAGCGCGTGAAGGTCGCGTCGGTGGTCGCGTCCATCTCGATCAGCTCGACGTAGCCCGGCAGCTCCGCCGTCGTGTCCACGTAGCCGACGCGGCCGCCGGTCGGCACCCAGGTCTCGAAGGCGAGCTCGTGGCCCTGCTCGCGATGGCGCGCGAGGGCGTCGTCGTAGTCGAGCGTGCCGACGCCGAAGTGGTGAAAGCCGTAGCCGTTGCGCTCGATCGCCTCGCGGTACACGGAGGGCCTGTCGTCGTTGGGCGCGATCAGCTCGACGAGCATGTGCCCGGCGAAGCCCATGGCCAGCGCGACGTCCACGTCGCCGGGCTCGCCGCGGTAGGACCCGCGCTCGCCGGTGAAGTGCTCCAGCAGGAACCACGGCCCGGCGTTGAGCTGCTCGCCCCACCGCCGCATGCTCGCGTCGATGTCCTCGACGACGTAGGCCATCTGGAAGACGCCGGTCTGCGGCTGGCCGAATCCGAGGAGCGACATGCACTTCCTTCCGCGGGGGTCGTGGTGGACGGGCGCCACGGTAGCGCCGCGACGGGCGCGCTGACGGGCGACTCGCGGTCTGTGGCACGCTCTGCGCCGTGGACCTGATCGAGCGGCTGCTGGCAATCGACGTCTCCGCGCTCTCGGACGCCGACAAGACGCTGCCCGTCGTCGATCACGCGGTCCGGGCGATGATCCCCGAGGTGCGAATGGCCGGGCCTGCGTTCACGGTCCTCGCCGAGGACGACCATCTGCCGGTGATGAGCGCTCTGGCCGCCGCCGCACCCGGCGACGTGCTCGTGATCGCGACCAACGGCGGGTCGCGCGCGGTCTTCGGCGAGCTGTTCGCCGGCGAGGCACGCCGGCGCGGGTTGGCGGGGATCGTTGCCGACGGGTTCTGCCGCGACGTTCGCGGGCTGCGCGCTATCGGGCTGCCGGTCTTCGCCCGCGGGACGACGCCGCGCTCGGGCACGACCGTGTCGCGCGCCGCGCCCGGGGCCACGATCGTCTGCGGCGGCGTCGAAGTTGCCCCGGGCGACATCGTGTTCGGCGACGACGACGGGCTGCTGATCGCCACGGCGCAGCGGATCGAGGCGGCGCTGGAGACGGCGGAGCTGATCGGGCGCAGCGAGCGCGCGATCCTCGCGGCGCAGGCGCGCGGCGAGGCGCTGCACGGGCTGACGAACCACGACGAGCATCTCGCCGCCCTCGACCGCGGCGAGGCCAGCGGACTGACCTTTCGCGTCGATGGCTGACTTCACGCGTGCCCTGGCCCGCCGGACGCGTCTGCGCGGCGGCGACGAGCTGACCGACATCCTGGCCGGCAGCCCACCCGGCGTGCTCTCCATGACGGGCGGCTTCCCGAACCCGGCGACCTTCCCGACCGACGAGCTCGAGGAGATCGCCACGCGGCTCGTGCGTGAGGACGCGGCCGTCGCGCTGCAGTACACGCCGTGCGCGGGGATCACGAGCGTGCGCGAGTACCTGATCGAACGCCAGGAGCAGCTGCACGGCCGGCGGCCCGAGCGCGCCGAGCTGATGGTCACCAGTGGCGGCATGGAATGCATCGCGCTGATGTGCCAGGCGCTGATCGATCCCGGCGACACGATCGCCGTCGAGGCGCCGAGCTACCTCGGCGCGCTGATGGCCTTCGGCGGCGCCGAGGCGGACATGGTCGCCATCGCCATCGACGACGACGGGCTGTGCGTCGACGCGCTCGCAGAGCGCCTGGCCGCCGGCGTGCGCCCGAAGTTCCTCTACACGATCCCCGAGTACCAGAACCCGACCGGCCGGACGCTGGCGCTCGAGCGGCGCCGCGAGCTGGTCGAGCTCTGCCGGGGGCACGGCGTGCTGATCTTCGAGGACGTCGCCTACCGCGAGCTGCCCTTCGACGGCACCTCGCTGCCGTCGCTGTGGTCGATGGCCCCCGACGTCGTGCTGCAGGCCGGGACCTTCTCCAAGAGCTTCTTCCCCGGTGTGCGGCTCGGCTGGGCCGCCGGTCCGTCCGAGGTGATCGCCGCGTTGTCCGCCGCCAAGCAGAACACCGACCAGTGCGCCGGCGGCCTCGGGCAGCGGCTGCTCGAGGAATACGGCCGTGCCGGCGGCTTCGAGCGCCACCTCCCCGCGGCCCGTGCGCTGTACGCGTCGCGCTGGGCGGCGCTGTCGGCGGCGTTGACCCACCACATGCCCGACGCGGTCGACTGGACCGAGCCGACGGGTGGCTTTCTGACCTGGCTCACCCTGCCCGAGGAGCTCGACACGCTCGCCATGCGCCCGGCCGCCCTCGCCGCCGGAGTGGCCTACGTCCCAGGCCCGCCCTTCCACGTCGGCGACGGCGGCGCCAACACGCTGCGGCTGTCGTTCAGCCACCTGACCGAGACCGAGCTCGAGACCGCCGTCGAGCGCCTTGCCTCCGTGGTCCGCGGGGCGCTCGAGCAGGCAGAAGCCGGCTCGCCCGCGAGGCCGGTCTAAGAGCGCTCGCGCAGCACGACAGCGACGTTCGTCGTGAAGGCACGCGCGCCCGGGGGCGTGACGACGATCCGCAGGCCGACGTCGAGGCGGTGGCGGCGGTGCAGCGCGCGTCGCGCCGCCGTGTTCAGCGCCACCGCGAACGACGTCTTGCCGGTACCCGTCGAGCGTTTGCTCTGCGATCCGACGCGCACCCGCCTGACGTGCTTGGGCCGGCGCTCGGCGAGGGCGCGGTTGGAGATCAACGCCGTGACGACGATCCGCGACCGGCCCGCCGGGGTCGTGACCGTGCCGCGCAGGACCGCGCCGCGCTGACGGCGAGCGACGCTGACGCGGGGCGCGAGCCGTGACGCGGAGCTACCGGGCGCAGTCGTCGTCGCGCCCGGCGTCGTGGCCGTGGGACTGGTCGCGGTGGTCGTCGTGCCGGTCGTCGTCGTGCCCGTCGTCGAGCCGGTCGTCGTCGTGCCCGTGGTGGTGGCCCCCTCGACGACGACCGACCCCGTCATGAGGTCGTGCTTGGCGCACACGAACGTGTACGTCCCCGGCGTGTCGAAGCGGCACGTGCCGCTCCAACCCGGGCCGGACGGCCCTGCCGGCAACGGTGGCACCGGGCCGGTCATGGGGCCGGCCGTCTGCGTGCACGATGTCGGGCTCGTGCCCCCGGTGAAGACGACGTTGTGGATGTCCGCACCGTCGGGGTAGCTGAACGCCACGGTGCCGCCCGCGGCGATCGTGGCCGTATTACCCGAGGCGGCTTCCCAGGCGTTGTCCACCGCCGTGACGCTCGCCGTCTGCGGCGCCGCCGCATCCACGGGCGCGACCGCGGTCACAGCGAAGGCAACGGCCATTCCGGCAGCGAGAGCAACCAAGGACAGCGACAGATGGCGCGCGCGCCGGCTCACCGTGAACGTCCTCTGCGGCGACCATAACCGGTCGCGCTCCTACTCGCGCGGAATCTCGGCGTTGGACCAGTACGGCGCGTCGAAGGGGAACTCCTCGGCGAGCCAGTGGACCAGTGCGCGGTAGAGCTTCTGGTAGTAGCCGTCCTCGTAGGCGTCCGGAGTCACCCACCAGCTGACGTCGACGTCGTGGTCCAGACGCTCCGCGGTGAGCTCGGTGCGCCCGCCCATCGGGTAGAGGTAGCAGCAGCCGAGGTAGCCGCCGTCCGCGTCGTAGACGGCGTAGGTGAAGGACGTTCCTTCTCGGAACTCGAGCTCGTGCCAGACGAGGTCGACGAAGTTGAACTCCTCGGTGACCGGGCCGGTCGGCCAGGCGCCACCTCTCGTCTTCTGGATCAGCGCGATGCTGGCGTTGATGCCGCGAACGTCGTCGTGGAGATCGGCTCGCGTGATGGCCCTGGCGACGACATCCTCGTAGGTCAACCGCGTCGGTGGGAGGAACCCGGGCGGGAGCCGCAGCTTCTTGATCAGGCCCGAGTAATCCATGTGCGATCCGGCCACCTAGGCCGCCCGCGTGAGCGTCTTGTCGGTCTGGTAGCTCAGGAGGACGGTCCCGTCGCTGAGCGTCGTCGCGTCGATGAGGTCGAAGCCGACCGCGGGGGCGGCGCCGAACAGCAGATCGCTCGGCTGGCCGGCTCCCACGATCAGCGGGTGCACCCAGAGCCGCAGCTCGTCGAGCAGACCGTGCTCGAGCAGCAGCCGCGACACCACCCCGAAGCCGTACTGGACGATGTTCTTGCCGGGAGCCTGCTTGAGCCGCGTGATCTCGGCGGCGACGTCACCGTCGATGACGTGGGTGTTGTTCCACTCGGGGTCCTTCAGCGTCGTCGAGACCACGTACTTCGGCATCGCGTTGATCTGGTCGGAGACCGGGTCGCCTGAGCGCGTCGGCCAGACCGGGGCGAAGCCGTCGTAGGTACGTCGGCCCATCAGGAACGCGTCACAGGACACGGCCAGCTCTGTCTGGATCTGCCCGAAGCGCTCGTCGCCGGGACGGCCGAGCGACGGCCACAGGTGCGGCCCCTCGACGACGCCGTCGAGGGAGATGTAGGTCGAGTTGATGATCTTGCGCATGGCGCGAGGGTTCCACGAATTGGTGCTCGGGATAAGATCCGATCCAGTGCTCTTGGAGAGGACCAATCCGCGGCCCGCGGGCGATGTGCTGGTCCCCCTGACGCGCGATTGCGGGGTTGCGCTGCACCGTCAGATCGAGGCGTCCGTCCGCGACGCGATCCGCGCGGGACGGCTGCCGCGCGGCACCCCGCTGCCGCCCACCCGCGGCCTTGCCGACGAGCTCGGGGTCTCGCGGGGCGTCGTCGTGGAGGCCTACCAGCAGCTCATCGCCGAGGGCTACCTGTCAAGCCGTCCGGGCGGATACACCCGCGTCGCGATCGGCCCCGAGTTGCCCGCGGGAGCGCCATCGCCCGTGCCGGCCGCGGGGGCGACGATCGACTTCTGCCCGTGCCGAGCCGACGGCTCGCAGTTCCCGCGCGCCGCGTGGCTGCGCTCGCTGCGGCGCGTCCTCACCGAGATGCCCGACGAGGAGTTCGGCTATGTGAGCGGCCGCGGCGCGCCGGCGCTGCACGAGGCACTGGCGGCGTACCTCAACCGCGTGCGAGGCACGTCTGCCAGGTCCGACCACATCGTGATCTGCAACGGCTACGCCCAGGGAGTCGCGCTGCTCATCCAGACGCTCGCGATGTCCGGTGCGAAGCGGCTCGCGCTCGAAGACCCGTCGGCAGACGACGACGCGCTCCCGCTCGCGCGCGCGGCCGGCCTGGAGGTCGTCGGGGTGCCGGTCGACGAAGACGGCGTCCGCGTCGACGCGCTCGACCGCACGGAGGCCGACGCCCTGATCCTCACTCCCTCCCACCAGTGGCCCACCGGAGCGGTGCTCTCGGCCGAGCGCCGCGCCGCCGTGCTGCGCTGGGCGCGCGAGCGGCGAGCGCTCGTCATCGAGGACGACTACGACGCCGAGTACCGCTACGACCGGGCTCCCATCGGAGCCATGCAGGGTCTCGCTCCGGACCTCGTCGCCTACGCCGGGACCGCGAGCAAGACGCTCGCCCCCGGACTGCGACTGGGGTGGCTCGTCGTGCCCGCTCGTCTCGTCGACGCCATCGCCGACGCCAAGAAGCTCGCCGATCGCGGCTCGCCCGTCCTCGATCAGCTGGCCTTCGCCGACTTCGTGGACCGCGGGGAGTTCGATCGCCACCTGCGCCGGATGCGTCCCCTCTACCGGCGCCGCCGCGACGCGCTGCTCGCAGCTCTCCGTACGCATGCCCCCGAGCTCGAGCCGGCCGGGATCGCCGCAGGGCTGCATCTCGTCGCCTACCTGCCGGACGGCGCCGACGAGACCGCCGTCGTCGAGGCCGCTGCCCGCCGCGGCGTGGCGGTGTACGGGTTGGCGCCCTATCGCATCGCCTGCGAGGGCCGCCCCGGGCTCATCTTCGGCTACGCGACCCTCGGTGAGCGCGCGCTCGCCGAGGGGATCGAGATTCTGGGCGAGGCGCTTTCGAACCTGTCGGCGCCCTGACGGCTCGACCCGTTCAACGCTCCCCACACCCGCAGCGGCGTCATCGGCAGGTCGCGCAGCCGCAACCCCGTCGCTGCGGCAATCGCGTTGGCCACCGCCGCCGGCACGCCGACGACCGGCGGCTCGCCGACGCCCTTGGCGCCGAAGGGGCCGTCAGGGGCCGGGACCTCGACGATCTCGGCGTCGATCGGCGGGACGGTGTCGATCGTGGGCACGGCGTACTCGACGAAGGAGCCGGTGCGCAGCTGGCCCTCCTCGTCGTAGGCGAGTTGCTCGAAGAGCGCCCAGCCCAAGCCCTGCGTGACGCCGCCCACGAGCTGGCCGGCGACGAGGGCGGGGTTCAGCGCGCGGCCCACGTCCTGGGCGATGACGTGATGGCGCAGGGTCACCGCGCCGGTCTCGCGGTCGACGTGGACGTGTGAGAGGTGCGCGGCGGCGCCGGGGGCGCGGCTGGTCTGCGCGGTGCCGCCGTAGCCCTCGACGGGCGCGTAGGGGCTGCCGAACTGCAGCACCTTGGAGGCGAGCTCGGCCACCGTCACGCCGCGGTCGGGTGAGCCGACGGGCCGTACGGCGCCGTCGACGAGCTCGAGGTCCTCGGGCGCGATCTCGAGCTCGGTGGCGGCGACCTCGAGCAGCCGCTCGCGCGCCTGCTCGGCCGCCCGCTGGACCGCACGCCCGACGGTGTAGATGACCTTGCTCCCGCCGCTGAGCCCCGCGTAGGGCGAGCCGGCGGTGTCGCCGGCGACGACGCGCACCGACTCGTGGTCCAGGCCGAAGGCCTCGGCCGCGATCGACTGGAACACGGTCTCGGTCCCGCTCATGTCGACGGCTCCGGTCACGATCGTCAGGCGGCCGTCGGCGTCCAGGCGACAGCTCGCCGCCGCGGGCTCGAGGCCGCCCGGCCACCAGCCGATCGCGACGCCGACGCCCTCGCCCTCGGGCAGCTCGGCCCGGCGCTCCCACAGCGGGTGTGCACGCACGCGCTCCAGGCACTCGGCGGCGCCGAAGACCGGGAAGGGCTGGCCATCCAACCCCTGGTCGCCCTGGTGCAGCACGTTGCGCAGGCGCAGCTCGATGGGGTCGAGCTCGAGCTCGGTGGCGAGCTCGTCGATCAGCGTCTCGATCGCGAACGCCGCTGGCGGCGCCGACGGCGCGCGATAGGCGCCGAAGCCGACGCGGTTGGTGAGCACGCCGTAGGACGCGACGTCGCGCGCCTGCCAGCGGTAGGGCCCGGAGGCCAGCAGCGCGGCGAGCGCCTCGAAGCCGAACTCGTCGTTGCTGCCGCGGTCGAGCACGATGCGCCCGCGGACCGCGGTGAGCTCGCCGTCGGCCGTGGCCCCCGCCTCGAGGTCGATGAGCTCTCCCGGCGCCGGGTTGGAGGCGGCGAAGTCCTCGATGCGCGTCAGCGCGAGGCGCACCGGGCGCTCGAGGCTCACGCAGGCGGCCGCCGCCAGCGGCTCGCAGATCATCAGCTTGCCGCCGAAGGCGCCGCCCAGCGGCGCCGGGCGCACCCGCACGCGGTCGTGCGACCAGCCGAGCAGGTCGGCGATCTGCTGGCGCGTGCTGAAGGCGCCCTGCGTGCTGCTGCTGATCACGAGCCCGCCCTCGGGCTCCAGCCACGCCGTGGCGACCTGCGGTTCCAGGTAGCCCTGATGGATCCAGCTCGTGCTGAACCGGCCCGCGGCGGTCGCGGCGCCGCCGGCCAGCGCGGCGGCAGCATCGCCGGCGGCCATGCGCTGGCGCCCGGCGACGTTGGCCGACAGCTCCTCGTCGTCACCGCCCTCGTCGCCCCCGCCCGCCGCCGCGTGGGCACCGCCGACGTCGGCGCCGTCGCCCTGCGCGACGTCGATGCGGGCGATCGCAGCGCCGGGGGCCATCGCCGTCTCGAGGTCCAGCACCGCCTCCAGCGGCTCGATCTCCACGATGACCTCGTCGACGCCGTCGGCCGCCGCCGCCTCGCTCTCGGCCACCACCAGGGCCACGGGCTGGCCGGAGAAGACGACCTCCCCGCCCGCCAGCGGGCGGCCGGCGCGCCCGGCGGCGCTCTCCACGAAGGGCAGGTCGGCCGCGGTGAGCACCGCGACCACCCCCGCGACGCCGAGCGCCGCGTCGCCGTCGATGCGCGCGATGCGCCCGTGCGCCTCGGCCGCGAGGACCAGCCGCGCGTGCAACAGGCCCTGGACGGGAACGTCGGCGGCGTAGCGCGTGGAGCCGCGCACCTTGCCCTCGCCATCGACCCGCCGCCGTGGAACTCCTATCGCAGTGCTCGTCGTGGCCATGAGGACAAAGTAGCGTTGCGCTCCATGCGGCATGTCGTCGGCGATGTCCCCCTGGGCGGAAGCCCCTTCCCTCCGATTGCGGACTACGCGTTCCTCTCCGACTGCGAGGTCTGCGCACTCGTGGCGCCGAGCGGGAACGTCGAGTGGATGTGCCTGCCGCGCTTCGACGGCCCGTCGGTCTTCGGGGCGATGCTCGACCGCGACGCCGGCTCGTTCCGGCTCGCGCCGATCGACACCTCGGTGCCCGCGGGCCAGCGCTACCTGCCCGGCACGATGGTCCTCGAGACGACGTGGGGCACGCGGACGGGCTGGGTCATCGTGCGCGACGTGCTGCTGATCGGGCCGTGGCACCACGACGACGAGCGCTCGAACACGCACCGCCGGTCGCCGACGGACAACGACGCCGACCACGTGCTGCTGCGCACGATGCGCTGCGTCAACGGGCGCGTCGAGATGCACATGGAGTGCGAGCCGCGCGTGGACTACGGGCGCAAGTCGGTCACGTGGGAGTACGGGGGGCCCGGCTACGGCCAGGCGGTCGGACGCGCCGAGGGCGACGACGTCGAGCTGACGCTGAACACCGACCTGCGCATCGGCTTCGAGGGCGGGCGCGCCCGCGCGCGCACCACCCTGCGCGACGGCGACACGGCCTTCGTCGCGCTGTCGTGGAGCGACCACGGCGGCCCGGAGACCTACGACGACGCCTACCACCGCCTCGTCTCCACGGCCGACTTCTGGCACGAGTGGCTCAGCCACGGCGAGTTCCCCGACCATCCGTGGCGCACCTACCTGCAGCGCAGCGCGCTGACGCTGAAGGGGCTGACCTACGCGCCGACCGGGGCGATGGTGGCCGCGGCCACCACGTCGCTGCCCGAGACCCCCGGCGGCGAGCGCAACTGGGACTACCGCTACGCCTGGATCCGCGACTCGACCTTCATGCTCTGGGGCCTCTACACGCTGGGCTTCGACGAGGAGGCCAACGACTTCTTCTACTTCATCCGCGACGTCGCCTCGGAGAGCGACGACGACCTGCAGATCATGTACGGCATCGGCGGCGAGAAGACGCTGACCGAGGAGATGCTGCTGCACCTCGACGGCTACGAGCACGCCCAGCCGGTGCGCGTCGGCAACGGGGCGTACGCGCAGAAGCAGCACGACGTGTGGGGCGCCCTGCTGGACTCGATCTACCTGCACACGAAGTCGCGTGACGGGCTGGCCGAATCGACGTGGGAGATCCTCTGCAAGCAGGTCGACAACGCGATCGCCGCCTGGCGCGAGCCCGACCGCGGGATCTGGGAGGTGCGCGGCGAGCCCATGCACTTCACCTCCTCGAAGGTCATGTGCTGGGTGGCCTGCGACCGCGGCGCGCGGCTGGCGCGCCTGCGCGAGGACCACGAGCGCGGCGAGCGCTGGCAGCTGGAGGCCGACACGATCCACGCCGACATCTGCGAGCACGGCATCGACGATCGCGGCGTCTTCTGCCAGCACTACGACACCGCCGCGCTCGACGCCTCGTGCCTGCTCATCCCGTTGGTGCGCTTCCTGCCCCCCGACGACGAGCGGGTGATCGCGACCGTCAACGCGATCGCCGAGGAGCTCACGCTCGCCGGGCTGGTCCAGCGCTACAAGGTCGAGGAGACCGACGACGGCCTGGCGGGCGAGGAGGGGACCTTCGCCATCTGCTCGTTCTGGCTGGTCAGCGCGCTGGCCGAGATCGGACAGCACGATCGTGCCCGCGCGCTGTGCGAGAAGATGCTCGGCTACGCGTCGGGCCTGAACCTCTACGCCGAGGAGATCGACGCGCGCTCCGGGCGGCACCTCGGCAACTTCCCGCAGGCCTTCACGCACCTGGCGCTCATCAACGCGGTCATGCACGTCATCCGCGCCGACCACGACCTCGCCGCCTCCCAGCCGCTGCTCGAGTCGCGCCGCGAGGAGATCATCACGCCATGAGCGACCCCGCCGTCACCCGCTGCTCCGACCCCGACGCCGTCGCGGCGCGCGTGGCCGAGGTCATGGCGGCCGCGATCGACGGCGCGCGGACGATCCATGGCGCGGCGCACGTCGCGCTGTCGGGCGGCTCGCTCTCGCGCGCCTACGCGCTGGTCGGCCCACAGCTGCCCGATTGGCGCGACGTGCACCTGTGGTACGGCGACGAGCGCTGCGTCGCGCTCGACGACGAGGAGTCAAACCACCGCCTCGCCACCGAGCACCTCGACGCGCCTGACGCCATCTGGCACCCGGTGCCGACCCACCTCGGCTGCGACGAGGCGGCCGCGGCCTACGCGCAGGAGATCGCCGACATCACCTTCGACGTCACGGTCAACGGCATGGGCCCCGATGGGCATACCGCGTCGCTCTTCCCCGGCTTTCCGCACGTCCACGCCGACGGCGTGTGCGTCGCCGTCCACGGCTCGCCCAAGCCGCCACCCGATCGCGTGACCCTCACCCTGCCCAAGCTCAACGCCTCGCACCGCATCCTGCTCGCCGTCGCGGGAGCCGCCAAGGCGCCGATGCTCGCACGCGTGCTCGCGGGACCGGATCCCGAGGTGCCCGCGTCGCTGCTGGACCGCGAGCGCCTGGAGATCGTCGCCGACGCGGCGGCCCTCGATGGCTGACGAGGTCTGGCTCCTGCGCCACGCCGAGACCGAGTGGTCGCGGACGGGCAAGCACACCGGGCGCACCGACATCCCGCTCACCGACAAGGGCCGCGAGGTGGCGAGCACGCTGCGCGCCCGCCTGGAGGGGCACGCCTTCGCGCTCGTGCTCTGCTCGCCGCTCTCGCGCGCCCGCGAGACGGCGCAGCTCGCGGGCCTCGAGCCCTCGGCCCTGAGCGACGACCTCCTGGAGTGGGACTACGGCGACTACGAGGGCCTGACCACGCCGGAGATCCGCGAGAATCGCCCGGACTGGTACCTGTGGCGCGACGGCGTGCCCGGCGGAGAGGGCCCGGAGGACGTGGCCGCCCGCTGCGACCGCGCCATCGCCGAGGTGCGACGGGCGCAGGGCGACATCGCGCTCGTCGCCCATGGCCACATCCTGCGCGCGCTGGCCGCGCGCTGGGTCGATGCGCCGGTCGCCCTCGGCGGACATCTGCACCTCGGCACGGGCTCGGTCTCCGTGCTCGCCTACGAGCGCGAGGTCGCCGTCATCAGCCGCTGGAACGGCTAGCGCGCGATCGGCACCCGCCGCGGCGGCCACCCGTCGGGCAAGACGCGGCCGGTCGGGGTGCGATCGAGGAGCTGCCACGTCGGGTTGAGCGCGTCGGTGCCGCGATCGTAGGCCGAGTAGGTGTGGTGGACGACGCCGTCGTGCAGCGCGAAGCAGCTCAGCGCCATGAGCTCGGTCTCGCGCAGGTCGATCTCGTCCGCGTGCCTCGCGGTGGCGAAGTTGAAGCCGGTGCCCGCCGCGCGCTCGGCCTCGGTGAAGGCGCCGAAGTCGCGGTTGAAGTCACTGCCGGCGGAGGAGACCCAGGGGAACGTCCAGCCCTGGCGGGCCTTGTAGGCGACGATGTCGTCGAGGCTGGCCCGCGACGCGCACAGGAAGGTCACGCCGCGCTGGGCGAGGTAGAAGACGGCGCCGCCGAAATGGTCGGCCGCGAAGGTGCATCCGGGGCAGCCTTCGGGCTCGTTCGGGCCGAACATGAAGTGGTAGACGATGAGCTCGGGCCGACCGTCGAAGAGCTCGGCGAGCGTCCTGCTCCCGTCCTCGGTGTCGAAGCGGTACTCCTCCTGCACCGGTACCCACGGCAGCTCGCTGCGCAGGCGCGCGAGGTCGTCGCTGCGGCGCGTGAGCTCCTTCTCCTGCTCGAGCAGGGCGACGCGCGCCGCCAGCCACTCCTCGCGGGTTCCGACTCGATGTGCGGTGCCTGGCACGGGGCCTCCTCGGGATCGCCGGCGTTCTCGTCCTACAGACTGCCCTGGCAGCCGGGACTCATCGCGAGCAGGACTCGTCGCTGACCACGACGAGGTTGCTCGGCGCCTGGTCCTTGTTTGACGTGACGTACATCCGATGGCCGTGGCCGTCGCACTTCGACGCCACGTTGTTGTAGTGGTCGGGCATGGCGTAGACCTCGGGCGGCGTGCGGTCCACGTTGCGCTGCTGGCGAGCGTTCAGGCGCTCGGGAGTGTTCCCGCACCCGGCGACGCCCGCGACGGCGGCGACGGCCAAGGCCAGGATCATGAGGCGGCACATCAGGGCCCTCCGATGTCGATGAGAAGCCGGACCGCACGATGAAATCATGGACGCGGTGAGCGCCCCCGAGCGGTGGAATCACAACACGCACTACCACCCGCTGGTCCTCGGGACCGTTCCGCCGGGCTGCCGGCGCTCCCTCGACGTCGGTTGCGGCGAGGGCCTGCTCGCCCGCGAGCTGCGCCAGGTGGTGCCGTTCGTCACGGGCATCGACCGCGACGCGGCGAGCATCGAGCTGGCCCGCCGGCTGGACGAGGACATCGAGTTCATCCTCGGCGACTTCATGACCCACCCGTTCGAGCCGGCGACGTTCGACCACATCGCCTCGATCGCCGTGCTGCATCACCTGGACGCGGCCGCGGCCTTGGAGCGGATGCGCAACCTGCTCGCGCCGGGCGGCACGCTGGCGATCGTCGGGCTGGCCCGCAACCGCTACCCCGCCGACCTGCCGTTCGCGATCGCCGGGGCCGTCGGCCACCGGGTCCACCGGCTGAGCAAGCCGTGCTGGGAGGACTCGGCCCCGAGGCTCTGGCCCCCGCCCGACACCTTCGCCGCGACCCGCCGGCTCGCCGAGCGCGTGCTGCCCGGCGTGCGCTACCGCCGCCTGCTGCTCTTTCGCTATTCGCTCCTGTGGACCAAGCCGGCGTAGCGAAACCGGGGGAGTCGCTTTGGCGCCCCGGCGCACACGCCCGGTGCGCAACCGCGGCGGGCCAGCAGGCCGCCCAGAAGGTCCAGCGTGCCCTGTCGGGCGCCTCGGCGGCCACGGCGGCTAGATCGTCCGCCTGCGCCACGTAGGCGTAGTAGTTGCAGGCCGCGAAGAAGGTGCCGTCCTCGGCGGCGCGGCGCTGGTCGGCCAGCCATGCCTCGACGTCGGCGGAGGGCCGCAGGCCGGTCGAGGCCACCAGCGGCCCGTAGGTCTTGGCCAGGTTGAGCATGAAGCTGCTCGATCCGGCCTCGGCGTACACGTGCGCCTGCGCGGCGACCAGCCGCAGGCCGACCTTCGAAAGCAGCCGCGGGAGCTCGCGCATGACTCGCGGCGAGCTCATGATCATCGACTGGACCGCGCGCTCCATCGGCTCGCCCAGCCGCGGATCGGAGCAGTCGAAGGTCAGCGACCCGTAGTCGCCGTCGAAGATCGCCACGGACCCGCCGGGGCGGACCACGCGCGCGGCCTCGGCGAGCACCGCGAGCGGGTCGCGGACATGGCTGATCAGGGTGTGCGCCACGACGGCGTCGAAGGTCGCGGCCGGCAGGTCGAGCGCGTGCACGTCGCCCACGGCGAACTGGACCCGATCGCCGACGCCGTCGTCGGCCGCCAGCCGTTGCGCGGCTGCGATGAACTCGGGACTCTGGTCGATCCCGGTCACCGTGCCGGCGAAGCCGTCGCGTGCGGCAATCGCGCGCGTCACGACCCCCGTCCCACAGCCGAGGTCCAGGACCGCTGCGGTGGGCGGCAGGTCGACGAGCTTCAGGTACTCGTCGCGGTAGGCCACGAAGGTCGGGTCGGTGCCGCGATACTCCAACCGCTCGATGAACCGCTCGAGCGTCGCGGTGCTCTGCTCGTTGATGAACTGCATCGCGTCGCGTGCCTGCACCTGCGTGGCCATGGTTCCCCCTCGTGTCGCCTGCCCGGTGGGCGTGAAGTCCGGGGGCACGGCGGTGACGTCACGCGTCCCAGGTGACCGGCGCCCTCGGGTCGGGCTCGTACGAGCAGAAGGTGCCGGTGTGCACGGCGAGCGAGAGGTGGCGCCCCAGCTCGGGGATCTCGGCTTCCAGGCGCTCCACCGCTCTGCGCACCGCCTTGGTCACGCTCGTCCGCGCCCGCTCGCTGTCCGAGGCGGCGCGCCGGTCGCGTCCGCCCAGGCCCAGGGCGCCGGCCAGCCCGCGGGTCAGGGCATCGAGCTCGTCCTCGACGCGCGCGGCCCGCTCGACGTCGTTCCAGCGGCGCGCCTGCTCGATCTCCATCTCCAGGTCGGCGATCCGCTCGCGATAGGCGCGCTTGGCGGGCGCGTCCAGGACGACTCCGGCGTCCGGCGCCGCCGTCACGAGGCCGTCCTCCCGCGCCGCGTCGCTTCCGCGCGGCGGGTCGCCGACCAGCAGGTCGAGCACGTGGAACTCGCGGTGGGGATCGCGCAGGAGACGGGCGAGGTAGCCGAGCCCCTTGGCGTCGCGCATGCGGACCACCGCCCCGCCGAAGGCGACGGTCCAGTACTCGCCCTCGCGGCGGAAGCGCATCGCGGCGTCCGCCGCCGCAGGCTCCGCGGGCGCCTGCCCCGTGGAGGTGGACAGCAGCTGCCACGAATCGCCGACGGCGGCCAACGTGTGACTGCCGCGATCGGCGAACGCGATCCTCGCGCCCGCCACCAGGTCCGCCACCGTGCGCGACACGAGCACCTCACCCGGAGAGGCGCGAGCGAGGATCTCGGCCGCCACGTCCACGGCGACCCCACGCAGCTCCCCGTCGTGCAGCTCGCACTCGCCGGTATGCAGGCCGGCCCGGCAGCGGGTCCCGGGGCCGGCGCTCTCGGCGACGATCGCCTCAGCGCAGCGGATGGCCCGCGCGGGCCCGTCGAAGGACGCCGCCAGGCCGTCCCCGCGCGTGGCCAGCATGTCACCGCGGAACCGCGCGACGGAGCTGCGCACCACCTCGGCGAGGCGGTCCCTCGCCGGCGCGTCGACGAACATCACGGTGGCCACGACGCGGTCGGGCTCGGGCTCGGGCCGCGTTCCGGTCACCAGCTCCTGGATCTCGGCCATCGCCGGCTCGACGTCGCCGATCCACGGCAGATGGTCCGCGCCGGGCAGCTCGACGTAGCGTGCTCCGGGGATGCGCTCGGCCATGTACCGCGAGTGCGACACGTCGACCGCCACATCGCCGATTCGATGGAGGATCACGACCGGGACGCGGATCGCCGGCAGCAGCGGTCGCACGTCCACGTCGAGCATCATCCGCAGCAGCGCGCGGGCCGCGGTGGGCGTGGCCGCCAGGCGCTGCGCGCGCCCCCATGCACGCCGCGCCGCCTCGTCGCCGGCCACCGACGGGGCCATCGCCGCGAGGTCACCGCCGTCACCCCACTCGCGCTCGAGCCGATCCAGAGCGTCGTCCACGGTGTCACCGCCCCAGTAGCGCCCGATGAAGCTCTGCCGCCAGTCGTAGTGGGCGAAGCACCCCCACAACAACAGGCCGAGCGTGCGCTCGGGGTAGGTGGCCGCGAACAGCAGGCACATCGGGCCGGCCTCCGATGCGCCGAGGAACGCCGCGCGCTCGGACCCGACCGCCTCCATCACGGCGCGCACGTCGTCCATCCGCTGCTCGAGCGTCGGCAGGTGATCCTCGGGCACGCGGTCGGACAGGCCGGTGCCGCGCTTGTCGAACAGGATCAGCCGGCAGAACGAGGCCAGCCGGCGATAGAACGACGCCAGGGCCGGCGACTCCCAGGCCACCTCGACGTGGGAGATGTAGCCGCGGACGACGATCAGGTCCGCGGGCCCGTCGCCCACCACCTGGTAGGCGATGTGAGCGTCCGCGCTCTTGACGTACCGCGTCTCTGGCTCGCTGACCACACTCGGCCCCGCGCCAAGCGTAGCCAGGTCCGGCCATCGCGAGATGGCCGGACCTGCGCGTGCGCCGCGGACAGCCGCTATCGGACCAGCCGGATCGTGATCTGGTCGTCCTCGGCGCGGATGCTGGCCTCGCCCTGCGCGGTGCTGAAGGCGCCGGTCCCGCCGGTGACGGCCGCGGCCTGCTGGGGCGCCGAGGGCACGAACGGGCCCTCGGCGATGATCGTGCCCTCGGTCAGCGCGAACGACGCGGAGCACTCGAACGTGCTCGTCAGCGGGCTGGTGCCCGGGTCCACGAGCGTGCACACCTGGCGCAGCACGCCGGCCTTCGAGCCGTCCTGGCGCAGCAGCCCGTCCCTGACGACGACGAGGTCGCCCGCGGACGGGCCGGGCTGGCCGAGGTCGACGGAGGCGGGCTTGACCGCCTCGCTGGCCTCGACGAGCTTGATCGTTCGGTCGTGGCCGTGCCAGTCGGTTGATCTGCCGTTGGAATCGGCGCCGGAGGCGTAGGCGGTGCCGGCGAGCGCCAGCGCGGCGATCGCGAGCAGCGACCCGAGCACCCGTCGGGCGTTGGTGCGTCTCATGTCTGTTCTCCTTGATGGTGTGCCCTCTACGAGGGCGTGTCTGGGGAAAGAAGCTCGTGGTAGTCGAAGCGCTCGGCCTTGAGGACCGGGCGACCGTTTGCGTCGAACCACTCGAAGCGCGGGCGGTCGTAGTAGAGCTCGATGCCGTTGCCGTCGGGATCGGACAGGTAGACCGAGATCGTGCCGCCGTGGTCGGTGGCGTGGTCGACCGGGTAGTCGTGGTCGAGCAGGCGGCGCACGGCGCGGCCGAGCTCGCGGCGGTCGGGATACAGCAGCGCCACGTGGTACAGGCCGGTGTGCCCCGCCGGCGCGGGTGAGCCGCCCGCGCTCTCCCACGTGTTCAGGCCGATGTGGTGGTGGTAGTCACCGGCCGCCAGGAACGCCGCGTCGAGCCCGACGTCGCGCCCGTCGGCGGTCACGCCGAGGCCCAGGGCGTCGCGATAGAAGGCGATCGAGCGATCGAGGTCGGCGACTCGGAGGTGGACGTGGCCGACGCGGACGGCGGGATGGATGGGCTCGGTGTGCATGGTGGGCAGTCTCGCGGCCGCGCGACGCTGGGCCATCGGTGTGTTCACCTATCCGAGCCACGGTGGCCTGCGCGAGAATCGCGAGCGTGGCCGCCACGTCATCGCCGCTGGTCGTAGGGCGCGCTGGGGAGCGCGACGCGATCGCCGGCGCGCTGCGGGCGCTGCGCGCGCGGCCCGGTGCGGTGGTCGCCGTCGAGGGCGAGCCGGGCATCGGCAAGTCGCTCCTGCTCGCCCACCTGGCGGCGTCCGCCGCCGCGGACGGCTGCGCGGTGCTGCATGCGCGGGCCACCGAGTTCGAGGCGGACCTGCCCTACGCGCTGTGGACGGAGGCGCTGGACGCGCACCTCGCCGCCGCCGGCGAGCGCAGGCTGTCGCGCCTCGGCCTGGCCGATGGGGGTGCGCTCGGCGGGGTGCTCCCGGCACTGACCGGCCTCGCGGACGCACCGGCGCCAGGTGACCGGCACCGCACGCACCGCGCGCTGCGCGATCTCCTCGAGCGTCTCGCCGGCACCCGCCCGCTCGTTCTCTGCCTGGACGACGTCCATTGGGCCGATCCGGCATCGGTCGACGCCCTCGCGGCGCTGGTGCGCCGGCCGCCGCGCGCGCCGGTCCTCCTCGCCCTCGCGGCGCGCGAGGGACAGGCTTCTCCCGCGGTGGCCGCGGCGCTGGCCGCCGCGACGGCCGAGGACCGCGTGACGAGGCTGATCCTGGCGCCGCTCAGCGAGGCCGAGGCGGCCGAGCTGGTCGGGGAGAGCGCGAGCGCGATCTACGAGCAGGCCGGCGGCAATCCCTTCTACCTCGAGCAGCTCGCGCGCGTGCACGCCGGCGCCCGCGGCGGCGCAACGGCTGCGGATGGATCGATCCCGGCCGCGGTCGCCGCCGCCCTGGCGGGCGAGCTGGAGGCCCTCGAGCCCGAGCAACGCCTCCTGCTCGACGCGGCCGCCATCGTCGGCGATCCGTTCGACCCGGGTCTCGCCGCCGAGGTCGCCGAGCTCCCCGAGGCACACGCGCTGCGCGCGCTCGACGCGCTACTGGCGCGCGCGCTCGTGCGGTCGACCGGCGCGCCGCGGCGCTTCGCCTTCCGCCACCCGCTGGTCCGCCACGCGGTCTACGTGGCGACGCCCGGTGGCTGGCGCCTGGGCGGGCATGACCGAGCGGCGCGGGCGCTCGCGCGCGACGGCGCCGGCGTCGTGGCGCGCGCGCACCACGTGGAGCATGCGGCCCGCGCCGGCGACGAGCAGGCGATCACGCTGCTCGCCGGCGCCGCCCGCGAGCTGCAGTCCTCCGCTCCGGGAACCGCGGCCCACTTCCAGGCCGCTGCGTTGCGCCTGCTCCCCGAGGGGCCCGAGCAGAGTGAGCGCCGAACCAGGATGCAGGCGCTGCTCGCCGACGCGCAGGCGGCCGCAGGCGATGCGGTGGCCGCGCACGAGACGCTGCTGGACGCGTTGGGCTCGGCCTCGCGCGAGCAGCGCCTCGCGCTCACCGTTGCGCTGGCCAATGCGGAATGGTGGCTGGGTCGCAACGAGGAGGCGCGACGGCGCCTGCACCTCGCGCTGGGCGAGCTGCCCGCCCAGCCGTCGGCCGATCGCATTCGCCTGCGGCTGGCGCTCGCCCTGACGGCGCTGTCCGACTGTGATCTGCGCGAGGCCGAGGGCCAGGCCAGCGACGCGCGCGACGACGCGCGGGCCATCGGCGATCCGGTCTTCGAGCTCGCAGCGCTGGCCGGCGGCGCGCTCGCGCGCGTCACCGAAGCGAGCACGCCCGAGGCAGCCGCCACGCCTCGACGAGTCCTCCGCGGCGCTGGAGCGCCTCAGCGGCGAGCAGCTGGCGACCCGCCTTCCGGCCCTGTGGATGCACGCCCGTGCCCGCCACGCCCTCGGGCGCTTCGACGCGGCGCTCGCGGACATCGAGCGCGGCTCGGCGATCGCCGCCGACACCGGCCGCGAACGCGTCCTGCTCGTGCTGACGATCGAGTCCGTGGCGACGCTCATCGAGCTCGGCCGTCTGGCGCAGGCCACCGCGACGGCAGAGGAAGGCGTCGAGCTCGCGCGCCTGTCCGGCCAGCCACGCATGCTGCTGTGGGCACACAGCGCGCTCGCGTCGGCGCGGCTGGTGGCCGGCGACGTCCCCGGCGCGCTGACGCAGGCCACCGAGGCCGCCGCCGTCGCGGTGCCGGCGGACTTCCATGCGGCGGGTCAGCCCGGGTGGTGCCTCGGCGGCGCGCTGATCGCAGCGGGTAATCCCGCGGGCGCGGTCTCGGCGCTGCTGGAGGCCTTCGGCGGCCCGCAGCTGACCGACGTGCTGCCCGTGTACCGGCCGCGGGCGGCGGCCGACCTCGTGGAGGCGCAGCTGGCGATCGGCGACGTCGCGGCGGCCGAGGAGGTGCTGGTACACGGCGAGGCCGCGGCGGCGAGGGCCGGCACGCCGTGGGCGGCCGCGGTCACCGGCGTGGCTCGGGCTGCCGTGCTCCTCGTGCGCGGGTCCGCCGGCGAGGCCGTGCTCGCCGGGGTGGCCGCGCGCGAGGCCGCCCGCGGTGCGCCGCTGACGTCGGCACTGGCGCGGCTCGCCGAGGGCCGTGCTCTCGCGGCCACCGGCGAGCGCCGCGCCGCGGTCGAGACGCTGGTCGCCGCGCAATCCGCGCTCGACGGATTCGGCGCGCTGCGACGGCGCGACGAGGCCATACGGGAGCTGCGCCGGATCGGCCACCGTGTCCTGCGCCCAGCCCGCGAGGGGACGGCGGGCGCGCTGGCCCCGTTGACCGCGCGCGAGCGCGAGATCGCCGAGCTCGTCGCGGCCGGCCGCACGAACCGCGAGGTCGCCGCGCAGCTCGTCCTCAGCTCGCGGACCGTCGAGGCACACCTCCGCAACATCTACGGCAAGCTCGACGTGCGCTCCCGCGTCGAGCTCGCGCGCGCGGTGCAGCCGGCGACTACCGCCGGCCGCGCGGCCCCAGGCCGGGGTCGGTGAGGCTGCCGCCGCGCCGGCGACGCATGAGGTAGACGATCAGCGTCGCCCCGGCGACCGACACGACGATCCCGCCGGCGTTGCGCCCGCCCGTGACGAGCAGGACGAAGAGGCCGCCGATGAACGAGCCGGCGAGGCCGATCAGGATCGTCATCGCGATCGACATGGGGTCGGGCCCGGGGAGCGCCAGGCGCCCGAGCGCGCCGACGATGAGACCCGATACGGCCAGGAGGACGAGGTAGACGAGCAGGCCCATTCAAGGACCGTAGCGGCTCGCGCGGGCGACGACGCTGCGGTTGCGCCCGTGTCGCTCCGGGCACTACAGCGCCTTAACCCCACGACGAGGAGCGCGATGAGACACCTGGGCATGCATCAGAGAATCGGGCTGGCGGCGGCATTCACATGCTGCGCGCTCGCGCTGGCGCCTGCGATGGCCTCCGCCGACGTCTCGGACCTGCTGCCCGCCGTCTCGCCGCCCGGCGCCAACGACTTCACCTGCAAGCCCACGGCGGCGCATCCCGCGCCCGTCGTCCTCGTGCACGGCACCTTCGAGGGCGCGGCCGACAACTGGGCGACCGCCTCGCCGAAGATCAAGGCCGCGGGGTACTGCGTCTTCGCGCTGGAGTACGGCGACCGCGGCACCGGCGACATCGCCGCGTCCGCCGGCCAGCTGCAGCGCTTCGTCGACGCCGTCCTGGGCGCCACCGGGGCCCGGAAGGTCTCGATGGTGGGCCACTCGCAGGGCGGGATGATGCCGCGCTACTACATCAAGTTCCTGGGCGGCGCCGGCAAGGTCGACGACCTCGTCGGGCTGGCGCCCTCCAACCACGGCACCGACAACCCCGGCGCGCTCGTCGCCGGCGCGACGTTCTGCCCGGCGTGCGATCAGCAGCGCGCAGGCTCGGCCTTCCTCGCGCAGCTCAACGCGGGCGACGAGACGCCTGGGACCGTCTCCTATACGTCCATCGAGACGAAGTACGACGAGGTCGTCACCCCGTACACGTCGGCCTTCCTGGCGCCCGGTCCCGGGACGGCCAACGTCCTGCTCCAGGACGCCTGCCCGGCGGAGGTCATCGACCACCACGAGATGCCCAACGACGGGCTCGCCATCCGCTGGGCCCTGCAGGCCCTGGGGCGCTCCGGCCCCGCCGACCCGACCCACCCGCCCAGCTGCGTCTAGCGCTCAGGCCGTCACGCAGCTCCGAGGAGCCCGGCGAAGCGCTGCCGGGTCGTCGCCGCCGCCGCGGCATTGCCCTTCGCCTCGTCGAGTGACAGGGCGCGCTGGGCAGCGACCGCCGCGCCGTCCGTGCGCCCGCTGGCCAGCAGCAGCTCGGCGAGCGTTCGGTGGGCGTTGGCGCGGCAGATGACCAGACCGGTCGCATCCGCCACGGCGACGGCCGCGCGCGCATCCGCGAGCCCGCGCTCGGGGTCGCCCACCTGCGCGGCGAGGAGCGCCCGGGCGGTGTGGCGCTTGATCACCCACTCCGCGTCACAGGGCGCCGACATCGTCTCGATCCGCGCGACCGCCTCGGCGGCCTCCGGCGAGGCGCTCCTGGGCGAGGATCGCGTGCGCGAGATCGACGTAGATGAACGACAGGTACCAGCGGCTGTCGGACTCGGAGATGATCGCCTCGGCGTCGCGGACCGCGCGCTCGGCCGCCGCCGCGTCGCCGGCCAGGGTCTCGGCGATCGCCTCGAGCAGCGCGAGGTAGGCGGCGATCACGCCCAGGTGCAGCTCAGCGAGCCCGGTGCGAGCCTCGGCCATGCCGGCGCGCGCCTCGTCGTAGTCGCCGGTCATCGCCATGCAGCACCGCCCGGCAGCCGCGCAGGTTCAGCTCGGCGGCGCGCTGGCCGGCGGCCTCCGCCGCCAGGCGCGTCGCAGCGCACGATCGCCTCGGCGACCGGCCACGGCCCCTCGACCAGCCCCCAGGCCAGGAAGATGAGCGCCGTCGCGACGTCGAACCCGCTCCCGGCGCGGCGCGCGTGAGCGAGCATGCGCTCGGCGTCGGCGTAGGACACGACCGGGTCGCCCATGCAGCCACGTGAGGTCGGACATCAGGTAGGCCGCACGCGCAAGGCCGAGCTCGTCGCCCCCGTCGCGCAGCGTCTCGGAGGCGTGCTCGACGACGGCCACGGCCGCCGCCACGTCGAAGCTCTCGGGGTGGCGGCACAGCCGGATCCGCTCGCGCTCGATGGCCGATCGCGCACCCGCGCGCGGGAGGCCGAGCGCGGCGCTCGTCGACACCGCCCGATCCGCGAGCTCCTCAGCGCGGTGCGAGGCGCCCGCGTCCGCGAGCGCCGACACCAGCGTCGGCAGCAGCGCGACACCCTGCTCCCGGTCGGTGCCGAGCAGCGCGACCGCCCGGTCGAGGAAGCCGATCTCGCCCAGCAGGTCTCCGCGCCCGCGCGCCACGCGCGCCGCCGCCTCGAGCCGGCGCCCCGCCCGCGCCAGCGAGCTCGGCCGGCGGCGCCGGGCGCCGATCTCCTGCTCGTAGCGACAGGCGGTCTCCAGGTGGAAGGCGATCCGCGCGTCGGCCTCGGGCAGCTCGCCTCCGAGCCCGTCGAGCCAGCCGGCGCGACGCTCGTGCAGCCGGGCCCGCGCGGACTTCGCCAGCGACGCGTAGGCGGCCTCGCGGACGAGGCCATGGCGGAAGCGCAGCGCGCCGGCGTCGTCCCGGCCTCGGCACGGACGAGCAGGTCGCGCCGCACGAGCCGGTCGCACGCCTGCTCGAGCTCGGCGCGGGTGATGCCGTCGGCCAGCGCGTGCACCGATCCGGCTGCGAACGCGTCGCCGGCGATCGCGCCGAGCGCGAGCGCGGAGCGCTCGGCGGCGTCGAGGCGGTCAAGGCGCGCGGCGAGCAGCGCGTGCAGCGCCGGCGGGAGCCCGTCCGCGGACGGCGGTCGCTCGAGGAAGTAGGCGACGAGCTGCTCGAGGAAGAGCGGGTTGCCGCCGGCCGCCTCGGCGATGCGCCGCTGCTCGCCGGGCTCCAGGCGACCACCCGCGATGCTCTGCGAGCAGCGCCACGCTGGCCGCGTCCGAGCAGCGGACCGAGCGCGAGCACGTTCTGCGCTCGATGCGCTGGGCGCGGTCGGGGTGGCGGTCGAACAGGTCCGGGCGGGCGACCCAGACGATCAGCGCCGGCGCGTCGCGCGAGGCCGGCCGCGACGTCGAGGAGCAGGTCCAGCAGCGCGGGCTCGGCCAGGTGCGCGTCGTCGACGACCATGATCAGCGGCTGCTCGCGCGCGAGCGCGTCGATCAGCCGCAGGAACGCCCAGCCCGTGTCCTCCCCGGCCGTGCCCGCCTCGAGGCCGACGGCCGCCGCCACCTGGCGCGCCACGGACGGCGCGAGCCCGAGCGTCGCCGCCAGCTCGTCGATCGAGCGCTCGCCCATCGCCTGCAGGACGATCTCGCGCAACGGCCAGTACGTGATGCCCTCGCCGTAGGCCGGGCAGCGGCCGGTCAGCACGCGCGCGCCGTCGCCCGCGATCGTCGCGCAGCTCGGCGGCGAGGCGCGACTTGCCGATGCCCGGCTCGCCGACGATCGCCATCAGCCGCGGCGTGCGCGCGTCGACCACGCGCGCGAAGACCGCGCGAGGCGGCCGAGCTCGTCCTCGCGCCCGATCAGCGGACGGTCGAGCTGGCGCCGGATCGCCGGGGCGTCCGCGTCGACGCGGTGCAGCAGGAAGTCGCCGTCGGACAGCGCGGACGCCGTGCGCGCCGTGGCGCACCAGACGCCAGGTCGCCTCGTCCATCCGGATCTCGCCGCCGCGAGCCGAGCGGGCAAGCCGCTCGGCCGCGACGACCGCCTCGCCGATCACCGACGCGGCGCCGTGGGCACGCGCACGACCTCGCCCGTGCAGACGCCGCAGCGGGCACGCGCGCCGAACGGGAGCTCCTGCGTCCGGGCGACGAGCTCCGCGGCGGCACGCAGCGCGCGCTGTGCGATCGTCCTCGTGCGCGAGCGGACTCCCGAACACCGACCAGGACCGCGTCGCCGCGCAGCTCGGCCGCGCTGCCGCCGTGACCCGCGCAGATCGCCGTGGCGGTGTCGTGGTAGCGCTCGAGCACTCGTCCGCAGCGACTCGGCATCGAGGTCCCCGGCCCGCCGTGCACGAGCTGCGCGACGACGCACGTCACGAGGCGCCGCGCGTCGGGCGACGAGCGCGCGGGCCGTCCTGCGGCAGCGAGGCCGGGGCGCGGCACGTCCTGGCGCAGGATCGCCGCCTCCAGCGCTCGCAGCTCCGGCGACGGCTCGATGCCGAGCCCGTCGACGAGCGCGGCGTACGCGGCCCGGTAGGCGTCGAGCGCATCGGCCTGACGCCCGCCGCGGTAGAGGGCGAGCATCTGCTGGCCGCGCAGCCGCTCGCGCAGCGGATGCTGGTGCACGAGCGCCTCGAGCTCGCCGGCGACCTCCGCGTGCCGGCCGCAGGCCAGGTCGGCGTCGACGCGGTCGCTCAGGCAGGCGAGCCGCAGGTCCTCGAGCCGCGCGATCTCCGGCGCGGCGAAGCGCTCGCGGCTGACGTCCGCCAGCGCCGGGCCGCGCCAGAGCTCGAGCGCCTGGCGCAGCGTCGCCGCCGCCTCCCGCGGCTCGCCGCGCGTCAGCTCCTCGCGGCCGCGCGAGGAGAGCTCCTCGAAGCGCTCGGCGTCGAGTTCGCCGTGGCCAGGCGCAGCGCGTAACCACCGCCCTCGGAGAGCACCGCCGCGTCGCCCAGCGCGCTGCGCAGCCTCGACGCCACGCACGTGGACGGCCTTCTTCGGGTGGCGCGGGCCCGCGCCCTCCCACAGCTCGTCGACCACCCGGTCGACGTGGACGATCGCGCCGCGATGCACGAGGAGCAGGGCCAGGAGCGAGAGCGTGCGCCCGCGTGGAACACGGCCGCCCGGACCCCCTGCCGCGTCGACCTCGATCGGCCCGAGGATCCGGAACTGAATGGGCACCTCGGGGCGAGCCTAGCCCTACGCCGAGCAGGGGTGAAGCCGTTCGGAAACCCGCGGCTGCCACGGTGCAGCCGCGATGAGCGAGATCTGGTCCAACACCGATTTTCCGTACATGTGCCTGAAGGACGAAGCCCGCACGTGGGCCTTCCGCGACGCGATTCGTGCCGTCGTGCGCCCCGGGGACGTCGTCGTCGACGTCGGCGCCGGTAGCGGCATCCTGTCCTTCTTCGCGGCCGCGGCGGGCGCCGGGCGGGTGTACGCCGTCGAGATCGACCCCGTCAGCGCGGCGGCGCTGCGGCGCAGCATCGCGCTCAACCCAGCGGTCGCGGACCGCATTCGCGTCGTCGAGGGCGACGCGGCCGTCGTCGACCTCCCGCGCCCAGCCGACGTCGTGGTGGCCGAGATCATCGAGACCGGCCTGCTCGACGAGCAGCAGGTCCCGGTGCTCAACGCCCTGCGCCGCCGCGGCGTCATCACCGACGCCACGCGGCTCATACCGGCGGGCTATGAGACCACGCTGCAGCTGGTGACGGCCGACCATCGCTACTACGGCTTCGAGATCGCCGCGCCCAAGCACGAGTGGCCGTTCTACGCCTCAGGGCCGGGCTGGCATCCGACCTCGATCGCAGCGGCCAGCGACGTGGTCACCGTGCTGAGCGTCGACTTCGCCGCCGGCCCCGTCGACGAGCACGTGTCGGGCGAGGCCGTCCTCGAGCTCGATCCCGGCGCCACGATCAACGCGGTCCGCCTCGCGGGCCGGATCGGGCTGTCGGCGGATCACACGCTCGGCCCGAGCCACGCCGTCAACGGCGACAAGATCCTCCCCGTCGCCGAGCTCTCCGGGGCATCGCACGCGGTCCTGCGCTGGCGCTACCGGATGGGCGCGGGGCTCGGCGCGCTCGAGCTCGAATGCGAGCCCACGTCGCCACGCGCCGCGGGAATGGACGAGCCCCGCAGGCTGGTTGGCCCGCGGGGCTCGACGTAACCTCGTCCTACACCCGGAACCCGGTCTCAGCGAGCGGGCTCCGGAGTGGGCTCGTGGGAGATGCGCGGCAGCCAGTGCAGGCCCTTGGGCAGGTACCAGTTCCAGTCGCCCAGGAGCTTCATCGTGGCCGGCAGCAGCACGGCGCGCACGAGCGTCGCGTCGAGCAGGATCGCCACCGACAGGCCGATGCCCATCATCTTGAAGTCCAGCGAGCTCAGCGTCGCGAAGATCGCGAACACGCCGACCATCACGATCGCCGCGCTGGTCACCGTCGAGGCCGTGGCCTTGATCCCGTACGCGACCGCGTCCTCGGTCTTCATGCCGCGGTCGTAGGCCTCGCGGATCCGGCTGAGGATGAACACGTGGTAGTCCATCGAGAGCCCGAAGAGGATCACGAACAGGAACAGCGGCAGCCAGCTCACGACGCCCCCGTTGGACTTGTAGCCCAGGAGGTTCTGGAAATGGCCCTCCTGGAAGACCCAGGTCAGGATGCCGTAGGACGCGCCCACTGACAGCAGGTTCAGGATGATCGCCTTGATCGGGATGACGATCGAGCGGAAGGTGACCAGCAGCAGCAGGAAGGCCAGCGACAGCACGAAGGCGAACACGATCGGCGCGTGGGCCTTCACGAGGTCGTTGAAGTCCTTCGTGCCCGCCGCGATGCCGGTCACGTAGGCGCTCTTGACGCCCGGAGCCGAGCCGACCGTCTGGTCGACGATCCCTCCGCGCAGCGCGCTGAGCGCGTTGGCCGACGCGTTGTCGGTCCCATCGCCCTTCATCGGGATCGAGATCGACGCGACGTGCTTGTCGTGGCTGACCTCGACGGTCAGCGGGCCGTTCATCGTGCCCGTGGCGAAGGCACGGTCGCCCATCTTCTGCGTCGCGTCCTGGATCTGCGGCGCCGTCACGTCCTTGGCCTCGATGGCCACGACGGCCGGGATCTGCCCGCCCGGGAACGCGGCCTGCTCGCGGTCGTAGACCTTCATGACGTCGAGCTTGCGCGGCAGGTCGTCGGTGCCGGTGAGGACCGTGTGCATCCCGAAGGCCGGCAGCGCGAGCACGATCAGGATGCCGGCCGACGCGACGGCCGAGAGCACGGGGCGCTTGAGCACCTTGGTCAGGATCCAATCCCACGCGCGGCTCTCGCCGCTGCTGTTGCGCCGGCCGTGCAGGAAGGGCACGCGGCCCTTCTCGATGCGATCGCCCAGCCACGCGAGCACGGCGGGCACGACGGTGACCGAGCCGATCATCGCGACCGCGACGACCATGATCGCGCCGACGCCGAGCGCCGTGAAGGTCCGCCCGCCGGCGAAGAACATGCCGGCCATCGCGACCATCACCGTGAAGCCCGACACGAGCACCGCGCGGCCAGAGGTGGCGGCCGCCGTGTGGACGGCCTCCATCTTGGTCGCGCCGCGGGCCTTCTCCTCGCGTTCCCGGCGCAGGTAGAAGAGCGTGTAGTCGACCCCCACCGCCAGGCCGACGAGGAGCACCACCGAGCTCACGGTGTCGTCCATCGGCACGAACTGGCTCGGGATCGCGACCAGGCCCAGCGTGGCCATGACCGCGGTCAGTCCGAGCAGCAGCGGAACGCCGGCCGCGACGAGCGCGCCGAAGGCGAGGATCAGGATGATCAGCGTGATCGGCAGCGAGAGGAACTCGGCCTTCTTGAAGTCGTCCTTGAACGACTGCGAGAGCGCCTTGTTGGCGCTGGCGTCGCCGAACTGCCCGACGAAGACGTTCGGGTTGCCGGCCTTGACCTTGGCCACGGACTCGACGATCGGATCGATCCGCTTCTCCGTCTGGTCATCGTCGCCGCGGACCTTGAACTCGACGAGCACCGAGCGCCCGTCCTTGGAGACCTGGCCCTCGTTGCCCTTGGAATAGGGCGACTTGACCTCGGCCACGCCCTGCTCGCCCGAGACGCCGGCGATGACGTCGTCGACCGCCTTGCGCACGGCCGGGTCGGTCGCCTTGCCGCCCTTGTTGGCCTGCACGAGGACGGTCTCGTTGGCCTGCTTGGGGAAGTGGTCGTCGAGGAGGCGATCGGCCTTGCCCGATTGCCCGATGTAGTCGTTCTGGTTGGCCGGCTTCTTGACGCCGAGGGCGCCGCCGATGACGAAGGCGATGGCGACGAAGGCCAGCCAGCCCCAGATCGCCTTCTTGCGGTGCTGGGCGCTCCAGCGGCCCGCACGCGCAGCGAAAGTGTTCGAGTGCATGCCAGCAATGTCGCTGTGTGCGCCGTGTCACGCCATCCGGGCCACCGGCGTCTTGAGAGTGGGGTTAGCCCTACATCGGCGTAACGAAATGTGGGGACACTTGACTAACGTCCCTCCTGCCTGAGATGTCCGCCCCGGTTCTCGACGCTCTCGCCGCCTCCCGCGAACGCACCTTCGCGATCGTCGCGCATCTCGACGACGAGGAGCTCGAGCGCCAGGTCGATCCGATCATGAGCCCGCTGGTGTGGGATCTCGCCCACATCGCCGCCTACGAGGACCTCTGGCTCGTGCACCGCTTCGCCGGCGAGCCGCTGCTGCTCCCCGAGCTCGCCGCACGCTACGACGCGTTCGAGACGCCGCGCCAGGTGCGCGGCGAGATCGAGCTGCTCGACGCCGGCGGCGCGCGCGAGTACCTCGCCGCAGTGCGCGAGCGCACGCTGGCCGCGATCGACGCGCGCGGCATCGACCCCGTGGTGCACGAGATGGTCGTCCGCCACGAGCTGCAGCACACCGAGACGATGCGCCAGGCGATGCGCCTGGGCGGACAGCTGGCCGCGGGCGAGCCGGCCCTGGAGACCTTCAACGGCGGCTCGCCGTCGGAATGGCTCGACGTCCCCGCGGGGCCGCTGGCTCTGGGCGCCCCCGACGACGTCTTCGCCTACGACAACGAGCGCCCCCGCCACGGCGTCGAGCTCGGCGCCTTCCGGATCGCGCGCCGGCCGGTCACCAACGCGACGTGGCTGCGCTTCACCGAGGGCGGCGGCTACCAGCGCCGCGAGTGGTGGAGCGACGAGGGCTGGGCGTGGAAGGAGGACTACGACATCGCGAACTGTCCGGACGCAGAGGCGGGCCACCCGGACGCTCCGGTGTGCCACGTCTCCTGGTTCGAGGCCGACGCCTTCGCCCGCTCACGCGGGGCGCGGCTCCCCACCGAAGCCGAGTGGGAGAAGGCGGCGACCTGGGCCCAAGGGGACCTTCAGGGCATCGGGCAGGTCTGGGAATGGACCACGTCGTGGTTCGACGGCTATCCCGGCTTCGTCGCCCACCCCTATCGCGAGTACTCCGAGGTCTTCTTCGGCACGCAGTACCGCGTGCTGCGCGGCGGCTCGTGGGCGACGGACCCGCGCGTCGCCACTCCCAGCTTCCGCAACTGGGACCTCCCCCAGCGCCGGCAGATCTTCGCCGGCGTCCGCCTCGCCACCCACCCCGAGGAGAGCTGATGGCGCCCCTGCTGACCACCGACGCGATCGTCGTCGAGTCCTACGTCGGTCCCAAGGACGAGCGCTCCCTGGCCGACGACGTGCTCGACGGCCTGACGCGGCCGTTCAAGGAGCTGCCGCCCAAGCACTTCTACGACGCATACGGGGCCGAGCTCTTCGACCGCATCTGCGAGCTCCCGGAGTACTACCCCACGCGCGCTGAGCGCGCGATCCTCGAGCAGGGCAGCGCGGAGATCGTCGCCGCCACCGGCGCCGCCGAGCTCGTCGAGCTGGGCTCGGGCACCGCAGCCAAGACGCGGCTGCTGCTGGGCGCGATGGCCGACGCGGGCACGCTGCGCCGCTACGTGCCCATCGACGTCACCGAGTCGATGGTCGTGAGCTGCGCCGACGAGCTCGTCGACGAGTTTCCCGGGCTGCGCGTGCACGGCATCGTCGGCGACTTCGAGCGCCACCTGTCGCACGTGCCGAAACCGGAACCCACCCACCCGCGCGTGGTCGCCTTCCTGGGCGGCACGATCGGCAACTTCACGCCCGGCTCGCGACGGCGCTTCCTGCGCGCGCTCGCCAAGCTGCTGCGCCCCGGCGTCGACCACCTGCTCCTGGGGACCGACCTCGTCAAGGACCCCGCGGTGATCGAGGCCGCCTACGACGACAGCGCCGGGATCACGGCCGAGTTCAACCGCAACGTGCTGCGCGTCATCAATCGCGAGCTCGACGCCGACTTCGACGTCGACGCCTTCGAGCACGTCGCGTTCTTCGATCGCGAGCGCGAGTGGATCGAGATGCGCCTGCGCGCCCTGCGGCGGATGGACGTGCACGTGGGCAAGCTGGGCCTCGACGTCTCCTTCGTGCCGCGCGAGGAGCTGCGCACCGAGATCAGCGCCAAGTTCACGATCAAGCGCCTGGGCGCCGATCTCGCCGCCGCCGGCCTCGAGCTGTGCGACGTGCTCACCGACCCCGAGGAGCTCTTCGCGCTGTCGCTCAGCGCGCGCCCAGCGGGATGACGGCGCGCAGGCGCGTGCCTTTGCCCCGCGGGCTGACGACGGTGAGCTTGCCGTCCAGTGCGCCGATGCGATCGGCCAGCCCGCGCAGGCCCGAGCCCGCGTCGGGCGCGGCGCCGCCGATGCCGTCGTCGCTGACCTCGACCACGAGGCGGTCGTTGGCGACCGCCACCGCGACCGTGGCGGCCGACGCCTGCGCGTACTTGGCGACGTTGGTCAGCGCCTCGGCGACGACGAAGTAGGCGGCGGCCTCGATGGCCGGCGCCAGCCGGCCGGCCGGGGTCTCGCGCACCTCCACCGGCACGCTTGCGCGGCCCGCGAGGGCCTGCACCGCCGCGCCGAGCCCGCGCTCGGTGAGCACGGCGGGATGGATGCCGTGGGCGAGCTCGCGCAGCTCGGCGGAGGCCTGGGCGAGCCCCTCGCCGACGCGCTCCAGGAAGGCGACCGCGGAGTGCGGGTCGCGCTCGGCGCGCGCCCGCGCCAGGCGGACCTCCAGCGCGAGCGCCACGAGGTGCTGCTGGGCGCCGTCGTGCAGGTCGCGCTCGATGCGCCGGCGCGCCGCGTCGGCCGCCTCGATGATGCGCGCCTGCGAGGCGCGCAACTCCTCCACGCGGGCGCGCTCGACCTCGTGGCGACGCAGCGCCTCCTCGTTCGCCCGGCGCTCGGTGATGTCGAAGATCGCGCCGTCCATCCACTCTTCGCCCCGCGGGCCCTTGACGCGGTGTCCGCGATCGAGGACCCAGCGCAGCTCCCCGTTGGGGCGCTCTATCCGGTACTCCAGGTTGAACGGCTGGCCGTCGTCGACGGCGTTCTGGGCCCGCTTGAGGACGTCGGCGCGATCCTCGGCGCAGATGATGCTCATGATCGTCCGCCGCGCGTCGGCGCCGAGGAAGTCGCTCGCCGGGTAGCCGGAGATGCGCTCGATCTCGTCGCTGATGAGCTCGAGCGCGTAGTCCGCGTGCCACGCCGAGCGATAGATCGCGCCGGGCACGTTGGCCATGAGCGAGCGCAGCATCGCCTCGCGGGCGTCGCGGTCGGTGAGGGCGCGCTGGCGGCGGCGGGCCATCGATCAACCCTGGCGCATGACGTGGCTGTGAGGCAAGGGGTCCGCTCCCTAGGATGGCGCGCCATGGACATCGAGGGCAATGGAGCACTGGTCGTCGGCGGGGCCTCCGGGCTGGGCGAGGCGACCGCGCGGCGCCTGCGCGCGCAGGGCGCCGCGCTGACGATCGCCGACGTCAACGCCGAGAAGGGAGAGGCGCTGGCCGACGAGCTGGGCGTCGCGTTCGTGGCCTGCGACGTGCGCGAGGAGGACCAGGTGCAGGCGGCGGTCGAGGCCGCCGCGCAGGCCGAGGGCGGCCTGCGCATCAGCGTGTGCTGCGCCGGGACCGGCTTCGCGCAGAAGATCGCCGGCTCGCGCGGCCCCCATGCGCTGGAGCCCTTCGCGGTCATCATCGCGATCAACCTCATCGGGACGTTCAACGTCCTGCGCTTCGCGTCGAGCGCGATGCTGGCCAACGAGCCGCTCGAGGACGGCGAGCGCGGCGTCTGTGTCAACACCGCGTCGATCGCCGCCTACGACGGCCAGGTCGGCCAGGTCGCCTACGGCGCCTCGAAGGGCGGCGTCGTCGGGATGACCCTGCCAGCGGCGCGCGACCTGTCCGCGGCGGGCGTCCGTGTGGTCACCATCGCCCCCGGTCTCTTCGACACGCCGCTGCTGGCGATGCTGCCGCCCGAGGCCCGCGAGTCGCTGGGCAAGTCGATCCCGTTCCCGCCGCGGCTCGGGCTCCCGTCGGAGTACGCCCAGCTCGCGACGCACATCGTCGAGAACCGGATGCTCAACGGCGAGGTCATCCGGCTGGACGGTGCCCTGCGCATGGCCCCGCGGTAGGCGCCCGAGTCCAGCCGGCGCGGCGCCTGCCGATGACCTGGGTAAGCGCCATGCCCAACGACAACCTCATCGCGATCCGCCGGCTCCAAGGGCTGATGGACATGACCGACCTCATGGCCGGCGACGACGCCATGCCGTTGTTGCTGGAGGCGATCGCAGAGGTGCTCGAGCAGACCGTCGGCTTCGCGGGCGTGGTCATCAACGCGTACCGGCCGCAGTGGGACGACTTCCAGGTCACCAGCGTGGCGGGATCGCCCGAGATGCGCGAGGCGCTCATGGGCGCGACCTACGACCGTGGGCCATGGCTCGCGGTCGTGCTCGACGAGCGCTTCGCCCGCTGCGGCGCCTACTTCATGCCCGAGGGCACCGTCGACTGGAGCACCGGCGGCGCGCGCTACCTGCCCGACCACGACGGCGGGTCGGACCCCGATGCGTGGCGTCAGGGCGACGAGCTCTTCGTCCCGTGCCGCGACTCCTCCGGCCACGTCCTGGCCGTGGTCTCGCTCGGCGAGCCGGTCAGCGGCCGGCGCCCGACGGACGCCGAGCTGGACTACCTCGTCGCGGTCGGGGCCTCGGCCGCGTGCGCGCTCGACCACGGCCAGCGCGCCCAGGAGGCCGCGCGCCACCGTGCAGCGCTCGAGGAGCTGCTCGCCGTCTCGTCCAAGCTCGCCTGCCAGGACTCGATCGAGCTGGTCCTCGAGGCGGTGTGCGCCGGCGTGGTGCGCGCGCTCGGATTCGCCAAGGTGGTCATCGAGCTCATCGACCCCGACACGGGATCGCTGCGGCCCCGCGCCAGCGTCGGCTGGCCGGCCGGCCAGGAGCCGGACTGGACGGTGCCCGCCGCGGCCATCGAACCGCTGCTCGACCCGGCGTTCGAGATCGGCGGCTGCTACCTGCTCCCCGAGGACACGGCGCGCGAGCGCGCGCCGCTGTACGAGAACTACGTCTCAGAGCTCAACGGCCGCGGCCCGCTGGCATGGGACCACCACCGGCTCTTCGTCCCGCTGCGCGACCGCACGGGCGACATCGTCGGGCGCATCTGGGCCGATGACCCCGAGGACCGCCTGTTGCCGTCGCGCTCGCGGCTCGAGGCGCTGGCCGTGTTCGCCAACCAGGCGACCATGGCGATCGTCGCCGCCGGCCAGCTCGAGGAGCTCCGCGCGCTGGCCGAGGAGGACCCGCTCACAGGGCTGCCCAACCGCCGCGCGTTCATGCGCGACCTCGAGTCCGAGCTCGAGCGCACGCGCCGCCACGGGCGCCCGCTGGCGCTCGTGCTCTGCGACGTGAACGACCTCAAGCACATCAACGACACCCAGGGCCATCCCGGCGGCGACCGCGCGCTCTGCGACGTCGGGCACGGCCTGCGCGACTCCCTGCGAGCCGGCGACACCGCCTTCCGCATCGGCGGTGACGAGTTCGCGCTGCTGCTGCCCGAGACCACCGCCGAGCAGGCGGCGGTCGTCGCGGCCCGGGTCGCCTCGCCGCACCGCGACGAGCCCGGCCGGCGGGTGAGCTGCGGAATCGCCGCGGCCCCCGAGGACGGCACCGACGCCGAAGCGCTCATCTCGCACGCCGATTCGGCGCTGTACGCGACCAAGCGCGCCGCGGCCGCGATGGCGGCTCAGGTGGTCGGGTAGGGACAGGCCCGGATCGCGAGGTTCGTCGCTCGCTAGGGTTGGTCCGACCCATGACCACCGCGCCGTCAGAGACCACGCCGTCCGTCACCGAGCACGAGAACGAGCAGATCGATCGTGCGAACGCGACGGGGCTTCAGCCCGTCGTGTTCATCCACGGCCTGTGGCTGCTGCCGAGCAGCTGGGACCGCTGGGCCACCGTCTTCGAGGAGGCCGGCTACACGGCGCTGTCGCCCGGCTGGCCCGACGATCCGGACACGGTCGCGGAGGCCAAGGCCCACCCCGAGGTCTTCGCGCACAAGACCGTCGGGCAGGTCGCCGACCATTTCGGCGACGTGATCGGCCGGCTGACGAAGAAGCCGGCCGTCATCGGGCACTCCTTCGGCGGGCTGCTCACGCAGATCGTCGCCGGTCGCGGCTTGTCGGCGGCCTCGGTGGCCATCGACCCGGCGCCGTTCCGCGGCGTCCTGCCGCTGCCCATCTCGGCGCTGAAGTCCGCGTCGCCGGTCCTCACCAACCCGGCCAACCGCAATCGCGCGGTCCCGCTGACCTACGAGCAGTTCCGCTTCGGCTTCGCCAACGCGGTCAGCGAAGACGAGGCCAAGCAGCTCTACGACGCCTACGCCGTGCCGGCGGCCGGCGCGCCGCTCTTCCAGGCCGCCACGGCCAACCTCAACCCGTGGACCGAGGCGAAGGTCAACAGCAAGAACCCCGAGCGCGGCCCGCTGCTGATCATCTCCGGCGAGAAGGACAACACGGTCCCGTGGGCGATCGCCAACGCGTCCTTCAAGAAGCAGAAGCGCAACGAGGGCGTGACGGAGATCACCGAGATGAAGAACCGCGGGCACGCCTTGACGATCGACAGCGGCTGGCGCGAGGTCGCGGACACCGCGCTGGCCTTCGTCAAGCGCTTCGTCTAGCTTCCATCTGAGGATGGCAGCGGGTCCGGCAACGATCTCGGCGCAGGAACGTCCCCTCTTGGCGGCTGCGCGCGAGGGCGACGAGGCGGCCTTCGCCCGGCTCGTCGAGCCCTACCGCGGCGAGTTGACCGCCCACGCCTACCGCATGCTCGGCTCCGTGCACGACGCCGAGGACGCCCTGCAGGACGCGCTGCTGCGCGCCTGGCGCGGCCTGGCGCGCTTCGAGGGCCGAAGCTCGCTGCGCTCCTGGCTCTACACGATCGCCACCAACACCAGCCTGAACCTGATCTCGCGGCGACCCAAGCGGGTGCTGCCGATCGACTACGGCCCCGCCGCTGACCCCCACGGCGGGCCCGGCGAGCCGGTCGTCGAGTCGGTCTGGATGGAGCCCTACGCCGACGACGCGCTGGGCCTGAAGGACGGGCTGGCCGGCCCCGAGGCCCGCTACGAGCAGCGCGAGAGCGTCGAGCTGGCCTTCGTCGCCGCGCTGCAGAACCTGCCCGCCAACCAGCGCGCCGTGCTCATCCTGCGCGAGGTGCTCGGCTTCTCGGCCAAGGAGACCGCCGAGACGCTCGAGACGACCGTCGCCTCGGCCAACAGCGCGCTGCAGCGCGCGCGGGTGACCGTCGAGGAGCGCCTGCCCGAGCAGAGCCAGCAGGCCACCCTGCGCGCCCTGGGCGACGAGCGCCTCAACGAGATCGTCGAGGGCTACATGAAGGCGTGGGAGTCCTGCGACGTCGACGCGGTCGTCGGGATGCTGACCGAGGACGCGTGCTTCTCGATGCCGCCGCTGGGCACCTGGTTCGGCCCGCGCGACGCGATCGAGACCTTCCTCGCCGGCTGGCCGATGTCGGGCCAGTGGCGCTGGAAGCCGCTGCGGGTGCGGGCCAACGGCCAGGAGGCGCTCGCCTTCTACAGCTGGGACGAGGACGAGGGGGCGTACATGCCCTTCGCCCTCAACGTGCTGACCTTCCGCGGCGAGCTCATCAGCGACGTCACCGCCTTCATCGTCCGCACGCCGCCCGAGGAAGACGACCGCGAGATCATCGCGCGCATGCCCGAGCAGCCCACCGATCAGGCCAGGCTGCTGGCAGCCTTCGAGCGCTTCGGTGTGCCCGAGCGCCTGAACTGACCTCGGCGATGAATCCCACGTGGGCGCCGGGTCGTTAAGACGAACCCGGAAAAGGAGAAAGCGATGAGCCTGCCTGATGTCGTCTCACGCGAGCAGTGGCTGGACGCCCGCAAGGAGCTGCTGGCCAAGGAGAAGGAGCTGACCCGGGCGCGCGACGCGCTGAACGCCGAGCGGCGCATGCTGCCGATGGTCGAGATCGACAAGCCCTACGTCTTCGACGGACCCGACGGCGACGCGACGCTGCTCGACCTCTTCGACGGGCGTCGGCAGCTCATCGTCATGCACTTCATGTTCGACCCGCGCTGGGAGGACGGCTGCCCGAGCTGCACGGCCGGCGCCGACGAGATGTCGCCGGGCCTGCTCGCGCACCTCAACGCCCGCGAGACGTCGCTCGCCTACGTCGCCCGCGCGCCGCTGGCCAAGCTCGAGCGCTACAAGGCCAAGCGCGGCTGGACCTTCCCCTGGTACTCGTCGTACGGCAGCGCCTTCAACTACGACTTCCACGTCACCCTCGACGAGTCGGTGACGCCCGTGGAATACAACTACCGGACCCCCGAGGAGCACCGCGCGGCGGGCACCGCGTATTACGTCGAGGGCGAGCAGCCGCTCGAGCTGCCCGGCCAGAGCCACTTCCTGCGCGACGGCGAGCGCATCTTCCACACGTACTCGACGTTCGGCCGCGGGGGCGAGACGACCGGCGGGTCCTACTACTTCCTCGACCTGACCGCGCTCGGGCGTCAGGAGGAGTGGGAGGAGCCGAAGGGCCGCGCCGCCGACCCGCGCGGCGCCGTGCCCGACTTCGCGACCTGAGTGGTCAGGAGCCGCCCGCGCCCATCGTCAGCGCCAGAGCGCACGCCAGCGCCACGACGAGCAGCGCCGCGACGAGCCGCAGGGCGTCGGCGCGCCGCTGGCGGGCGCGGGCGCGGCGGCCCTCCGCGAGCGCTTCGGCGCCGAGCAGCTCCTCGACGACCGGCTCCTGGAGGCCGAGCCCGCGCTCGCGGCAGACCGCGAGCAGCTCCTCCGGGCGGCGCAGGTCGAGGACCTCGGCGCCGTAGGCGGCCGCCAGGCGGTCGATCAGGAACGGGTTACGCCCCGGGAGCCGTACGAACGCGTAGGGCCGCGCCCACTGGGCCCGGAAGCCCTCCTCGTGGACCTCGACGGCGCCGTCGACCTCCACGATGCCGGGCAGGTCGAAGCGACTTCTGAGGATCCGCCGCGCGGAGGCGCCGCGCGGGTGCCAGGCGTGGATGCCACAACGGCAGTCCGCGGCCGGGGCGGGGTGGCCCTCGCCGCAGGTCGCCTGCAGCCACCCCGCACCGAGCGTCCACGGCGTGCCGCGCTGCGGGGCCGAGAGCCGCTCGCGGCCGTCATGGGTCACCACCCTCCAGGTGCGCAGCCCGTAGAGCGGTCCGGGGACGAGCGGGGTGCTGCTCACGACCCCGAAGTATGCGCTTGACGGCGCTGCGACTTCAATCGAGCATCAGCGCATGAGCGTCGTCCTGCGCCCGATCAGCCGCAGCGCGGCCGACGCCCTGCTCGCCCGGCGCGTACCGACCGACGTGGCGGTCGCCGCGGATCACCCCACCGAGTTCTCGGCCGGCATCGCCGAGGCCGTTGGCGGCGGCTCGCCGCTTGGCCCGTTCTTCGTCCATCGCGCGCACGACGAGGTGGTGATCGGCGAGATCGGCGGGGGCTTCGTCGCCGCGGACACCGTCGAGATCGGCTACGCGGTGGTTCCCTCGTGCTGGGGTCGCGGCTATGCGACCGATGCCGTGCGCGCACTCATCGACCGCGCGCGCGACGTGTCCGCCATCGCGCGCATCGTCGCGAACACGCCGCTCGACCGGCCGGCCAGCGGCCGGGTCCTCGAGAAGGCGGGGTTCGCGCTGGTGGGCGAGGCCGACGACGAGCACGAGGGGGCCGTCATGCGCGTCCGGCACTGGGAGCTGGCGCTGTGAGCGTCAGGCGCGCCCGCCGGCGAGCGCGGGCGCAGCCGGCGAGCACGGCACGGCGGTGGTGGATGAGCAGCGCAATCGCCGCGTTGACCAGGCAGTAGTAGATCGGGTAGCAGAGCAGCGACGCGTCGACCGTCCCGACCGCGCCGACGGCCAGCGCGCCGCCGACGCTCGCCAGCACGAACGTCACGAGCGTCTCCGAGCCGGGGTCGCGGCAGACCTTGGGCACCATCATCGCCGCGGCGACCAGGTCGGCGGCGACGACGCAGACGGTGGCCACGAGCGGCTCGTCCACCAGGATCCACCCGGCCACCCCGCCGCCGGCGATCGCGATCAGGATGGCGTCGGCGCGGCTCAGGCCGCCCTCCCCCATGCGGATCGCCAGCGCGAAGATGAGCCCCGTGAGAACGGCCTGGGCGCCCGCCATGACCAGGCTCCACCGCGCGCCGTCCGCGCGCTGGGAGAGGCAGACCACGATCGCCAGCACGCCCCAGATCAGCCACGTCGCGCGGTGCGGGCGAGTCGAGCCGCGCAGGATGTCGCGGACGTAGGGGATCGTGTCCACCACCCCGACCGCGGCCGCGAGCACCCCGAACAGGGGCGCGAGCCCGCTCATCGGCGGAGCACCCTGAGCGTAGGCGTGCCGCCGAAGTGCGCAGCCGCGACGGCGGCTGCCCGCTCGGCGTCGAAGGGCCGGCACGAGAAGACGTCGATGAAGCAACGGCCGCCGAACTCGTCGGCGTGGAGCGTGATCGAGCTCGTCTCGATGAACTGCATCGCCGACCATCCCTCCAGCTCGCCGTCGCCGAAGCGCTCGAGAAGGACGGGCCCATGCGCGCACATCTCGATGGCGTCGACCAGCGCCTCCACGAAGCCGCGGATGTGGTCGGGGTCCTCCAGCGACTCCTGCTCGCAGCCGTGCAGGTCGACCGCCGCGAGCATGCCCCACGGCACGTAGCCCGGCCGGGCGCGGTCTGCGCGGATCGTCGGCGTAGCGAGCATGCGCCAACGCTGGCAGCGGCCGCTTGCTGAACGCTTTCACTGCGCTGCGACGTCGTCCGCATGGCGTCGGTGACGATGGCAGCGTCCAGCATCACCGAGGGAGCGGTGTCCCGGCGCCGGTGACGGGTCCCGGGGCGCGGAAGTTCTGCGCAGGTCGCGTGTGTTTTGCAACGCCTTGCGCGGTGGGCCAGAGGGGGTGGGCTCCATTGACCTGGATAGTCGCCGTCAATGGAGCCCACCCCCTCGCGGCGCCCTGAGAGGTGTTACGAAAGACGCGCGAGCTGTGCCGAAACGCGCGCCCGCGGAACCGCCAGCGCCCCGACCGCCGCTGACTCCTTCCCCTCGGTGATGCTTTTTGCGCCGCGCACCGCCCCAAGGGTCGAGGGGATCCCTACGGGCGCCGCACCGTCACCTTGCGCGTGAGCTTTCGGGCGTTGCCACTGGCGTCGCGCAGGGTGAGCGTCAACGTTGCGCGCAGCTTGTGCCCGCGGTGCAGCCGCGCGCGGCCGGCGGCGGTGAGACGCAGGCGGATCGTGGTCGTGCCGGCCTTGGCGCTGCCGCGCGCGATGGTCTTGCCGCCCGCCCGCAGGGTGGCCGTCGCGGTGGCGCGCTCCGAGCTGTGGAAGCGGAGCTTGAGACCGCTGAGCTTGACGAGGGTCGCCCGCGGGGCCGCGGTGTCCGTGGTCCCCGAGCCGCCGGAGCCCGGCCCCGCAGCCTCGATCGTCACGGCCTGCTCGGCGGTGGCGGACGGCTCGCCGCTGTCGTCGATGGCGCGCATGCGGATGGTCAGCGTCGTCGGGCTCGCGTAGGTCTTGGTGGCCGACCCAGCCGGCGTCGTGGTCTCGAACGACCCGTCGCCATCCAGATCCCACTGCCAGCTGGTGAGCGTGCCGTCGGGGTCGGCGTCGCCCGTGTAGGTGAAGGTCACCGGCTGGCCGGCGCGCGGCGCGGGACTGACGCCGAAGGAGACGCGGGCGGGGTGCTGGTCGGCGGTCACGGTCAGCGTGCCGACCATGTTCTGCGTCGTCCCGTGGAGCTGACAGTGGTAGCTGTAGGTGCCGGGCTGCGAGAAGCTGAAGGCCCTGGCCGTGCCCATGTTGGTGGTTGCGAAAGCGCCGTTGTCCCACACCAGCGGATGGCTGCTGAAGGAACCGCTGAACGTCGCGGTGTCGCCGGTCTTGACCGTGGCGGGCGTCGGGTTGTACGCGTAGCTCGCGAAGGTGATCGTCGTGTCAGCCGCCGCCGCGGGCGCGGCCAGCACGACTCCCGCGGCGAGCGCGAGCAGGGGCGACAGTCCCCTCATGGCTGTGCAGACGCCGCGTGGGACGCGATCCTTCCGCAAATGGCCGAGCCGTTGTCGCCCGCCGACCGCTCCTCCCTGGCCGCCGAGCAGGGGCCGGTGACGATGACCGTCGGCGGGGTGCTCGTCTTCGAGGCCGGCGCCGGCCTGGAGCACGCCCGGGTCCTGGAGCGCGTCGAGCAGCGCCTGCACCTCATCCCGCGCTATCGCCAGCGACTGCAGTCGGCCGCGCGGGGGGTGACCAATCCGGTCTGGGTCGACGACGCGGAGTTCGACCTCGGCTGGCACGTCCACCGCGCCGCGCTGCCCGCCCCGGGCGGCCCGGACGAGCTCGCCGAGCTGGTCGGCCAGGAGCTCTCCCGGCGTCTGGACCGCTCGCGCCCGCTCTGGCAGCTCACGGTCGTCGAGGGGCTCGCGGGCGGCGAGCGGGCTGCGCTGGTGGCCAAGATGCATCACGCGCTGGTGGACGGCGTCGCCGCGGTCGACATCGGCACCGTCCTGCTCGACCCCACCCCCGAGCCGCTCGACCTCCCGCTGCCCGAGGGCCCATGGGAGCCCCAGCAGTACGACCGTGCGCGCGATCTCGCGCGGCTGTCGCTCGAGCCGTTCATGCGCGGCCAGCGGCTGCTGGCCGAGGGCGCCCAGCGCGCGCTGGCCGCCACCGACCCGCGCCGGGCCGCCGCCGACCTGCGCCGTGCCACCGACCTCGTGGCCGAGCTCGCGCGCACGCGCCCGCAGGCGCCGATGACCCCGCTCAACCGCCCGATCGGCCCCAACCGTCGCTACGCCACCGCCCGCACCGGGCTGGCCGAGCTGAAGGCCGCGGCCAAGGCGCACGGCGCGACGGTCAACGACGCGATCCTCGCCGTGGTCGCCGGTGCGCTGCGCCGCTACCTGGCCGCCGACCCGCCAAGCGGCCGGCCGGTGGCGCTGGTCCCCGTATCGGTGCGCCGGCCCGGCGAGGAGGGCGGCAACCGCATCTCGACCGTCCTCGTCGACCTCCCGACCGACGAGCCCGACCCGGCCGCGCGCCTGGCCAGCATCAGCGCCGCGATGCGCGAGCTCAAGGACTCCGCCGCGGTGCAGGCCGGCGCGCTCATCCTCGGTGCCAGCGGCTGGGCGCCGCCGCTCGTCTCCTCGACGCTGGCGCGGGCGATGAGCGGCGTGCGCGCGTTCAACCTGGTGGTCTCCAACGTGCCCGGACCCCAGCAGCCCTTCTGGCTCAACGGCCAGCGACTGCTCGAGGCCTATCCGGCAGTCCCCCTGAATCCGGCCAATCAAGGGCTCACCGTCGGTGTGCTCAGCTACGACGGCGGCGTGCACTTCGGCCTGCTGGCCGACCGCGACCTCGATGCCGCCGCTGGCCGCGATGCACGGAGCGCTCGAGGAGGCCATCGCCGAGCTCATCGGCAGGTTTGCACCGCCCGCGCGCGGGTAACGGACCCTCGGCGCGGCCGGTCCGGCCGGCGGGACATCAGGAGGAAGGGTCACATGGGACCTCGGGGACGTAGAGCCGCGATCGTCACGACGATCGTCGTATTGAGCATGCTGGTGGCAGGCGCGGTGGTCGCCGCCACGCGATCGACCGACGAGGTCGCGTTGCAGCCGACGCGCCAGGCCGCCGACCGCGGCATCGAGCACAGGGTCGACAGCCTGGTGCGCAAGATGACCGTCGACGAGAAGCTGCAGCAGGTCCAGCTGCTCTCCGACGGGCAGATCACCGACGCGGACGCCCAGAAGGGCGTCGGCTCGGTCTTCAGCCTCGTCGACCCGGTGAAGATCAACCACCTCCAGCACGTCGCGGTCGAGCAACTCGCGGCTGCACATCCCGATCCTCTTCGCCTACGACACGATCCACGGCTACCGCACGATCTTCCCGGTCCCGCTGGGCGCCGCGAGCAGCTTCGACCCGTCGGTGGCCACGGCCGACGACACCATCGGCGCGCGTGAGTCGGCGACCGTCGGCCTCAAGCAGATCTACAGCCCGATGGTCGACGTCTCCCACGAGCCGCGCTGGGGCCGCATCTCCGAGGCCGCCGGCGAGGACCCCTACCTGGGCTCGGTCTTCGCGGCCGCGCGGGTCAAGGCGGCGCAGGGCACCGACTACTCCGCGCCCGACAAGGTCGTCACGAGCGTCAAGCACTTCGCCGCCTACGGCCAGCCCGAGGGCGGCCGTGAGTACAACACGACCGACATGTCCGAGCAGCGGCTGCGCAACCTCTACCTGCCGCCGTTCAAGGCCGCGATCGACGCCGGCGCCGACACCGCGATGTGCTCGTTCAACGCGATCAGCGGCGTCCCCGGGTGCGCCGACCACGAGACCGAGACGGACATCCTCAAGGGCGAGTGGGGCTTCGACGGCTTCGTCGAGAGCGACTACACCGCGGTCGCCGAGCTGCGCGCGTGCCCGCCCAAGAACCCCGACGAGCGGCCCGTGCGGCCACGGCGTCGCCGCCGACGGCCCCGACGCCGCGCAGGCCGCGCTCAACGCGGGCACGGACTCCGAGATGGTGAGCACGAACATCCGCGACTTCGGCAAGCAGCTGCTGGCGCAGCACCGGATCTCGATGGCGCGCCTCGACGACGCGGTGCGGCGGATCCTGCGCGTGAAGTTCCGCGCCGGGCTCTTCGAGCACCCCTACGTCGACCAGGCCAAGGCCGTCGATCCGGCCAGCTTCGTGACCGCCGACGACCGCGCCAAGGCGCGCGACGCCGCCGCGAAGTCGATGGTCCTGCTCAAGAACGACGGCCGCCGACAGCGCTCGCCGCTCGACCCCTCGAAGTCGACCGTCGTGATCGGCCCGCTGGGCAACGACAAGCACGACATGCTCGGGCCGTGGTGGGGCCAGGGCAAGGACGACGGACGTCGTGTCGGTGTTCGACGGCATCAACGGCGCAGAGACCCGCAACACGACCTTCGCGCAGGGCTGCACGATCGTCGACAAGGACCCGCCGGACAACACGCCCGCGGACGAGTGCGGCTCCGACGCAGCGCTTCGCCGCGGCGGTCACCGCGGCGCAGGGCGCCGACCAGATCGTCCTCGCGCTCGGCGAGAGCCGCGGGCAGAGCGGCGAGGCCGCGGCGCGCAGCGAGATCGACCTTCCCGGCAAGCAGCAGGAGCTCATCGACGCGATCAAGCGCGGCCGAACAAGCCGTTCGTGGTGGTGCTCTTCAACGGGCGCCCGCTGACGCTCTCGAAGGTCGCAGCCTCCTCGCCGGCGATCCTCGAGGCCTGGTTCCCGGGCACGAGGCCGGCAACGCCGTCGCCGACGTGCTGTTCGGCAAGGTCAACCCGGGCGGCAAGCTCCCGGCGTCCTTCCCGCGCGCGCTGGGACAGATCCCGATCTACTACAACCACGAGCCCACCGGGCGCCCGTGCGACGTGAACTCGAAGTACAACTCGCGCTACCGCGACCTCGCGGCCTGCGACGCGCTCTACCCGTTCGGCTTCGGGCTGAGCTACACCAAGTTCACCGTCGACAACCTGCACCTGAGCACGCAGAGCGTGTCGAAGAACGGCAAGGTCAGCGTGTCGATGGACGTCACCAACACCGGTGACCGCAAGGGCGACGACGTGGCCCAGCTGTACATCAACGACCCCGTCGCGAGCATCTCGCAGCCGGTCCGCCGCCTGCGCGGCTTCCAGCGGGTGACACTCGATCCGCAGCAGAAGAAGACGGTCACGTTCAACCTCGACAAGAGCGACTTCGGCTTCTACGACAACCGCGGGCGGTTCGTCGTCGAGCCGGGGCGGATCGACGTCTACGCCGGCGACAGCAGCACCGCCGACCTCAAGCAGTCGTTCACGGTGCGCGGCTGGTAGCTCGTCGCGGCTCTCAGAGCAGTCTCAGCGTTCTGCCGCGCCCGTCTCAGGGCGCGGCAGCACGGTGGTGGGCGTCAACCACCACGTACCGCGGTCAACACGATGCAGCACCGCTAGAGCGGCGCAGCTCAGCCGCTGAACAGGGCGGGCGCTCGGCGGACACCCAGGCCGACCAAGGCGTGGACGCCGAGCGCCATCGCCCAGCCCGCGAGGATGTCGGCCACGAAGTGCTCGCCGCCATAGACGAGGGTGAAGGCCATCGCGAGCGTGTAGAGGCCGAGCCCCAGGCGCACCCAGCGGCCCGAGGACCAGAAGAAGAGCAGCAGCATCAGCGGAAAGGCCGCGTGCAGCGACGGCATGGCGGCGACCGGGTTGACGAAGTCGCCGTTCTCGTAGATCGACTGCGCGGTCGCGACGCCGAGGTGGTCCCACACGGTGGGCACGATCCGGTCGACCGACGGCATGAGCACGCCCTCGCCCGCGAGCCATGGAGGCTGGGCCGGGTAGGCCCAATAGGTCGCGAAGGCGGCGAGCGAGAGCAGCACCGTGGTCACCGCGTAGCGCCGGAAGCGCGGGCGGGCGACGCGCCAGAGGATCGCGGCCGTCACCCACACGGCGAAGAAGTGCGTCATGTAGACGGCCCACACCGCGTAGTCGTAGGCGTGCAGGTGACCGGCGTCCCACAGGTGCTGTTGCAGCCAGACGGTGGGCAGGTGGCCGGCGAAGAGCGCCTTGTCCAGGTCGATCTGCGGCGTGACGTGAGCGTCGCCGGCGGTCACCGAGACCGCGCCGCGCAGGTAGTCGTACGCGACCAGCAGCCCGAAGAAGGGCAGCCATTCGAGCAGCAAGCGGCCCCAGCTGCGCCATGCCGGAACGCTGAAGGCGGCGATCCCGGCGACCAGCCAGATGAAGAGCTGGTCGCGGGCCACGGGCAGGCCCCAGCTGAGGGCGACGACCGTCAGCGCGACGAGGTAGACCGCCGGCGCGCCGAAGACCGCCACGCGACGCAGCCACGGCGCCCGCCCGGCGAGGCGGGCGCCGAGAGCGCGGCGCGTGACGGCGGAGCGACTGGCCATGGCCCGACGCTACCGGCAGCGCCGCGCCATGGCACGGCCGGCGGTCAGTTCAGGCGCTCGACGAGCATCGCCTGGCCCATGCCGCCGGCGACGCACATCGACTCGATCCCGTAGGTCTTGTCGAGCGTCTCGAGGTCGTTGAGCAGCGTGGTCATGATGCGCGCGCCGGTCATCCCGAACGGGTGGCCGAGGGCGATCGCGCCGCCGAACGGGTTGAGCTTGTCCTCCTCGATGCCCAGGTCCTGCATACACGGGACGATCTGGGCGGCGAACGCCTCGTTGATCTCGACGACATCGATGTCGTCCATCGTCATCCCCGCCCGCTCGAGCAGCGCCTGAATGGCGGGGATCGGGCCGAGGCCCATGATCTCCGGGCGGATGGCCGCGACGGTCGAGGCGACGATCCGCGCGCGCGGCTTCAGGCCGAGCTCCTGGGCGCGCTCGGCGCTCATGACCAGCACGGCGGCCGCGCCGTCGTTGAGCGGGCACGAGTTGCCGGCGGTGACGGTGCCGTCGGGCCGGAAGACGGGCTTCAGATTGCCCAGGACCTCCATCGTGGTGCCCGGTCGCGGGCCGTCGTCGCGGCTGACCTCGGTCCCGTCCTCGAGCGTGACGGGGACGATCTCGCGATCGAAGTGGCCGCTCTGGACCGCGTCGACGGCGCGGTTCTGGGAGGTCACGGCCCATTCGTCCTGCTGCTCGCGGGTGACCTTGCAGCGATCGGCCACGTTCTCGGCCGTCAGCCCCATCGGGATGTAGACGTCGAAGAGCGAGCCTTCCGAGCCGTCGAGCTTGTCGTTCTTGAACTCGTCGGCCATGCCCGCGCCCAGCCCGGTGCGCGAGACGGACTCCACGCCCGCGGCGACGTACTGGTCGCCCTCGCCCGCCGTGATCGCGTGGAAGGCCATGCGCAGGGTCTGCAGCGACGAGGCGCAGAAGCGGTTGACCGTGCACCCGGGCACGTGATGGTCGAAGCCGGCCAGCAGCGTCGCGTTGCGACCGACGTTGTAGGCCTGCTCGGCGAAGCTCGACGCGGCGCCCATCAGCACGTCGTCGGTCTGCGCGAAGTCGACCCCGGGATTGCGCTCGACGAGCGCCTTGAGCGGCACGGCGGCCAGCTCGTCGGCCCGGAAGTCCTTGAGCGACCCCTTGAACGCGCGCCCGATCGGCGTGCGCACGGCGTCGACGATGACGGCTTCTGACATATGACGGTCCTTTCGAGACTCGATTCCCCCGGCGGTCGCACTCCACGGGGCTCGCTCCCCCGGCGGTCGCACTCCACGGAGGGACGAACAGCATATATGAACGCTCGCGTTCGTTCGTCAGACGCCGCTGAACGCGCTGAAGCCGCCGTCGACTGCGATCGTCGTGCCCGTCACGAAACGCGCGCCCGGCCCGCACAGCCAGATCAGCGTGCCGACCAGCTCCGCGGCCTCGCCGAAGCGCCCGGCCGGCGTCCGCGCGACGATCGTCGCGCCCCGGTCGGTCAGCCCGCCGTCCTCGTCGAGCAGCAGGCGGCGGTTCTGCTCGCCGACGAAGAAGCCCGGAGCGATCGCGTTGACCGTGATCGCGGGCGCCAGCTCGACGGCGAGCCAGCGCGTGAGGTTCTCGACCGCCGCCTTCGCGGCCGAGTAGCCGACCACCCGTGTGATGGCGCGCGCCGCGGCCATCGAGGAGACGTTGACGATCGTCCCGCCGTCCTCCATGGCGGCGCCGAAGACCTGGGTCGGCAGCAGGGTGCCGAGCAGGTTGAGGTCGACGACCTCGCGGAACGCCTCCTCGGGGAGGTCGAAGAGGCTCTCGCCCGGCGTGAGCGTCGCACCCGCGACGTTGCCGCCGGCGGCGTTGACGAGGATGTCGACCCTCCCCCACTGCTCGCGCACCCGATCGCGGGCGGCGATCAGCTCGTCGCGACGCAGGACGTCGGCGGTCAGGCCGAGCCGGGCGGGATCCTCGACCTCGGGCGCCCGGCGGGCGAGCACCGCGACGCGCGCTCCCGCCGCGGCGAGCCCGTCGGCCATCGCAGAGCCCAGCGCGCCCGTGCCGCCGGTGACGATCGCCACCTGGCCGTCGAGGCCGAACCAGCGCTCGAGATCGCCGCTCATCCGCAGGCCTCAAGGTATTGCACGGGGGGCTGACCGCACCTCGCGGCTCCGGTTGGCCGCGCGACAGACGCGGGTCTGCCCTCATGTAACGAATCCCGCCCCGCGGGAGTCTTCAGTCATGCCGCGTCCCGAAGCCCAAGAGCCCCAGATGACCGCCACCGACGCCCGCCAGCAGCTGTACCGCCTCCAGGCCGAGCGCCTCGACGCCGTCGACGCCGGGCTGGCCGGCAACACGCTCTACATGGCCGACCTCGAGACCGACATCGCCGCCTCCCGCGCTGCCTACGTCGCCCTCGCGGTCACCGAGATCGCGACCCTCCGCGCGCAGCTCTCGGGCCCGCAGCTCGGTTAGAGGTCCGGTCGCCGCCGCCGGCGGTTCCGCGACGGCGCTGGTGCCCGAACTGCTCCGGATTAGGCCCGGAAACCGAACCCAATCCGGAGCAGTTCGCGCGCGAACGACCTCAGGCGATCGCGCCCGGGCACACTCCCTCCCCTCGATGCTGCTGTAAGACGCCGCGCAGCGCCGCCAGCACCAGCGCGGACGACCCCAACGAGCGAAGAACTAAGCCAACCGCTTCCCCAACAACGACGCGTGCGCCGCAACGTCGCGCGCGTAGTCGGGGAAGTGCGACGTCGACAGGGCCTGCGGGCCGTCGCACAGCGCCGCGTCGGGGTCCTGGTGGACCTCGACGATGATGCCGTCGGCGCCCACCGCGGCCGCCGCGCGCGACAGCGGCTCCACCAGGCGGCGGTCGCCGGCGGCGTGTGACGGGTCGACGATCACCGGCAGGTGCGTGTGGAGCTTCAGCCACGGCACCGCGCCGAGGTCGAGCGTGAAGCGCGTCGCCGTCTCGAAGGTGCGGATGCCGCGCTCGCACAGCACGACGGCCTCGTTGCCCTCCTTGAGGATGTAGTCCGCAGCCTGCAGCAGCTCGTCGAGCGACGAGCTCAGCCCGCGCTTGAGCAGGACGGGCTTGCCCATCTTTCCCGCGACCTCGAGCAGTGCGTAGTTCTGCATGTTGCGCGCGCCGATCTGCACGACGTCGGCGTGCTCGCCGATCGCCTCCGCGTGCTGCGCGTCGAGCAGCTCGGTGACTACCGGCAGGCCGGTCTCCGCGCGGGCCTCGGCGAGGATCTCGAGCCCCTCGGTCCCCAGCCCCTTGAACGCGAAGGGCGACGTCCGCGGCTTGAAGGCGCCGCCGCGCAGCATCGAGGCGCCCGCGGCCTGCACGGCGCGCGCGACCTCGAGCGTCTGCTCGCGCGACTCGACCGTGCACGGGCCGGCCACCAGGCAGAAGGTGTCGCCGCCGCCGACCCGGCGCCCCGCGATGTCGAGCACCGTGGGGCCCTCGTGGTAGAGCTCGCTGGAGGCGAGCTTGTAGGGCCGCGAGATCGGCACCACCCGATCGACGCCCGCCATGCCCTCCAGCCCGAGCTCGGCCACCCCGATCGGATCGCCGATCGCACCGATGGCGGTGGTCAGCTCGCCGGGCATCACCACGACGTGCACGCCGGTCGTCTCCAGGCGCGCGCGCACGGCGGCGACCTCGGCCTCGGTGGCGTGGGGTGTCATCACGATCATCACGGCGAAGCGAAAGCTACCCGGCGGCCGATGAGTTTCGGAGCCTCATGCGATCTTCAGTGCATGCGATTCCGCGCGACACTGCAATCCAACGGCAAGACCGCAACGGGCATCCGCGTTCCGCCCGAGGTCGTCACAGCGCTTGGGCCGAGCAAGAAGCCGGCCGTGCGCGTCACCATCGCGGGCCATACGTACCGCAGCACGATCGCGACGCGCAGCGGCGTCTTCCTGCTCGGCGTCAGCGCCGAGAACCGCGCACAAGCCGGCGTCGCCGCGGGCGACGAGCTCGACGTCGAGCTCGAGCTCGACACCGAGCCACGCGAGGTCACCGTGCCGCCCGACCTCATGGCCGCCTTCGCCGCCGCCGCGGACGCGAAGACCTTCTTCGACACGCTGACCCCCAGCCAGAAGCAGTGGTACGTGCTGCCGATCGAGCAGGCCAAGGCGACCGAGACGCGCGAGCGCCGCGTCGCCAAGGCGATCGGGATGCTGCGCCAGGGGCGCAAGCGCTGAGTGGTCAGAGCCCCAGGTCGCGCACGCCCAGCTCGTCGAAGCCGATGTGGTGGGCGAGCTCGTGGCGCACGGTGCGCGTGACCTGGTCGCGCAGCAGATCGGGGTCGTGGCCGAAGTCGCGGCGCAGGGTGTCGCGGTAGATGACGATGCGGTCGGGGACGTCGTCGCGCGTCGCGCCGTCGCCGTGGTAGAGGCCATAGGCGCGCCGGCGCCGTCCGCCGTCGGAGATGACGACGGCGACGTTGTGGTTCTCGACGAGGTTGTGCAGCAGGTCGGGGAGGTCGTCGAGCGCGTCGCGCACGAGCTCCTCGAAGTCGTCGTCGTCGTAGGGATCGAGGTCGAGGAAGTCGGTCTCCTCGGGATCGGGCGCGACCCCCTCGCGGGCCAGGCGCTCGGCGCGCAGCACGACCTGCTCGAAGTCCTCCTCGGACTCGGGCTCGCGCCAGCCGGCCATGCGCAACGCGATGGTGATGGCGCCGCCGAAGAGGACGGCCGCCGCGGTGGCGATCACGGCGATCGTCTCGACCGCCTTGACCGTCGGGTCGATGCTGAAGCCCTGCAGCAGCACGACGACCGTCAACCCGGCGCACAGCGCCACCGCCGCGGCGAAAACGATGCGGCGGGTAGGCGGCATCAGCCCCTCATCGCGCGTGCGATGACCACGCGCTGGATCTCGTTGGTCCCCTCGTAGATCTGCGTGATCTTGGCGTCGCGCATCATGCGCTCGACGGGGTACTCGGTCACGTAGCCGTAGCCGCCGAGGACCTGGATCGCCTCGATGGTCACCCACATCGCGGTGTCGGAGGCGAAGAGCTTGGCCATCGAGGTGTGCTTGCCCAGGCCGGGCTCCCGGCGATCGGCCATCGCGCAGGCCTTGTAGAGCAGCTCGCGCGCGGCGGCCGTGCGCGTCTCCATGTCGGCGAGCTTGAACTGGATGGCCTGCAGCTCGTTGATCGGCTTGCCGAAGGCGATGCGCTCCTTGGCGTACTCGTTGGCGTAGTCGGTCGCGCCCTGGGCGATCCCGACGGCCTGCGCGGCGGCGCCCAGGCGCGTGCGCTCGAGCGTGCCCAGGGCGACCGACAGCCCCTTGCCCTCGGTGCCGATCAGGTTGGCCGCCGGGACGCGCACGTCCTCGAAGATCGGCGAGCCGGTCGGCGAGCCCTTGATGCCGAGCTTGTGCTCGAGCTTGCCCACCGAGAAGCCCTCGCGGTCGGCCTCGACGACGAAGGCGCTCAGGCGCCGGTTCTCGCGGTCGGTCATCGCGAAGACGACGTAGAAGTCGGCGATGCCGGAGTTCGTGATCCAGTTCTTGGCGCCGTTGATGACCCACTCGTCGCCGTCGCGGACCGCGGTGGTGCGCATCGACGCGGCGTCCGACCCGGCCTCGGGCTCGCTCAGCGCGAAGGCGGGCGACCACTCGCCGGTCGCGCACTTCGGCAGCAGGCGGTCCTTGAGCTCGTCGGAGCCGAACAGCGCGATCGGCAGCGTGCCGAGCTCCTGGATCATGAGGATGAGCGCGCTCGAGGCGCACGCCTTGGCGATCTCCTCGACGGCGATCTGGAGCATGACCGTCCCGGTCCCGGTGCCGCCGTACTGCGGGTCGAAGGGCAGCGCGAGGATGTCCTGCTCGGCGAAGAGCTTGCGCACGTCCCAGGGGTACTCGCCCGTGGCGTCGATCTCGGCCGCGCGCGGGCGCACCTTCTCGTCGACGATCTGGCGGATCGTGGCCCGGAAGTCCTTGTGCTCCTGCGGAAGGTCGTAGATGTCGGTCAGGGTCGCGCTCATCGCACCATCGTAGAGCCCGCCATCGTGGGTGTAGCGGCGTCGCCGAGCGGGAACTGCTGGCCCCATGACCGTTGGAGGCAGCATCTTCCTCGTCGCCGTGGGCGCGATTCTGCGTTACGCCGTGACCGACTCGATCTCGGGCGTCAATCTGGCGACCATCGGGCTCATCCTCATGATCGCCGGCATCGTCGGCCTCGTGATCGGGCTGTTCATGTACGCCAGCACGCGACGCACCGCCTACGCGCGGCCCGTCGAGCGCGAGCGCGTCGTCGAACGCGAGCCGCTCGCGTAGTCCCGGTCCTTTAGCGTTTGGGCGGCCCATGGTGGCCGCGGTGCGCGATGCACGTCACGACGAGGCCGGCGCGATCGCCGACCTGCTTTCGCGTGCCGCCTTCGGCCCGACCGTCTCGCGGCTCGTCGCCTTCCCGCGGACGAGCCCGCACGGGGACGTGCTCGTCGCCGACAACGGCGACGGCGCCGCGGCGGGCGCGGTGTGCTGCGTGTCGTTCGGCGCGACCGGCTGGATCGGCGCGCTCGGCGTCGCCCCCGAGGCACGCCGCCACGGCGTGGGACGCGCCCTCACCGAGGCGGCGGTGGACCGGCTGCACGCCCGCGGCGCCGGCACCGTGCTGCTCTTCGCCACCGACATGGGCCGGCCGCTCTACGAGCGCCTGGGCTTCGTGATCGAGGGCGCGGCGACGGCCTGGCGCGGAACGGCCGGGGCGATCCCGACCGGTGTCGACGTGCGCCGCCTGCGCGAGGACGACCGCGCGGCCGTGGGCCAGCTCGACCGCAGCGCGACCGGTGAGGAGCGCGCCAACCTGCTCGACGCGCTGCACCCGCTCGCGGGCGTCGCCGCCGAGCGCGCGGGGACGGTCGTCGGCTGGGCGGCGAAGGCGCCCTATGGCGCCGGGGTCGCCATCTGCGCCGGCGACGACGAGGCCGGCGTCGCCCTCATGGCCGCCGCGGCGACCGGCCCCGCGCCGGCGACCCTCGTCGTTCCGGACGCGAACGCCGCCGCCATGGCCAACCTGCGCCGCTGGGGCTTTCGGGCCGCCAACGCCGGCGAGCGCATGCGCCTCGGACCGCCGATCGCGTGGCGCCCCGAGCGTCAGTTCGGGCTCTTCAACCTCTTCTGGGGCTGAGCCGCATTTAGAGGGGCCGGGGCGTCCGTGCCCCAGCCGTTGCTCCCCGGCCTCAGGGGCGGGACCGGGGACAGGAGCGGGTTCCCCGCCGCGTGCACAATCCTCCACGCGCACGGCGATTCGCGAACATCCCGGAATCCGGTCTGACGCGTACACGGGACCAACCCGATTGCCGACCTACGCAGGCCGCTACGCGCTACGGCGCGGCGCGCTCTTCGAAGTGGCGTGCGACCCAGGCCGCGTCGACCGGGTCGAGGAGGCTCTCGCGGATGAGGTCGTCGACGTCGGGAAAGCCGCTGGCGCGAAGTGGGTCGGCCGCGGCGTCGACGTCGTAGACCGTGCGCTGCGGCTCGGGGGTGCCGTCGTGAACCAGCAGCCAATAGGCGCCCGGGGCGCCCTCGTAGGGCATCCCGACGCTCCCGGCGTTCACGACGCGATGCGCTCCGGCGCGCAGCTCGAACTGGTGATGGGTGTGGCCGCAGACGACGAGCGCCTCCGCCACGCCGTCAAGCATCGGCTCCAGGCGCGCCTCGGGGGTCAGCGCCGTGATGATCTCGTCGTCGCGCCGAGGCGAGCCGTGGCAGTAGAGCGCGCCGTCGAGGCGCACGACGTCCTCGAAGCCCGCCAGCAGGTCGCGCTGTGCGCGCGTGATGCGCCCGGCGGTGAACGCGTCGGCCCGCTCGGCCGGGGCGTCGGGGCCATAGACAGAGTGGTCGGTGTCGCCACGGTCGAAGTGCGCGACGACCTCGCGGTCGGCGTTGCCGCGCACCCAGCGCACCGGCGCGGCGAGCGCCTGCAAGCGATCGAGGACCTCTGCGGGCAGCGGCCCCGCCGCGACGTCGCCCCCCACGACGACGGCGTCCGCGCGGCCGAACGCTCGGTCGGCGAGCACCGCCTCGAGCGCCGGCAGGTTGCCGTGCACGTCGTAGAGCGCCGCGACGACGCTCACACCGGGGGGCCTTCGGCGGGCGGCGCGTCCTGCTGGCCGCCGGGCTTGTCGGGCAGGCGGTACCACTCCTTGATCTTGCGCCGCTCGACGCGGATGGCGCCGCGCGCGGTGGCCCCCACACCGGTGCCGCAGCTGCCGCCCGGGCGCTCGGTGAGCCTGAACTTGACGATCGTGTAGACGCCGGCGGCCCCCATCTCGATCGCGACGGCGCCGCACGACAGCGACGTGTTGACCGCGATCCGCTCGCGCTCGGTGTTGACCGTCAACACCGGCGTGGCGTTCTGGAACTTGCTCGGCAGGGCGAAGTAGTGCGCCGCCGCCGTGACGTGACCGCTGCGCAGCTCCTTCAGCCACCTGTTGATGACGCGCCGCGAGGCGGCCGCGGCCGGCCCGGTCGGCTTGTCGGGCACGCCCGGGGGCAACGCGAGCTCACCCGTGGGTGCGATCGGCCCCGGGTCGGTCGCCACGGTCTCCTGCGGGGGCGGGGCCTGCTTCGCGCCGCCGCATCCCATCGCCGCGGTCATCGAAAGCGAGACCAGCACAGCGGCGGCGGAGCGGCCGACGGTCATGCCCGGATGATCCCACCTGCGCTGCGTCCGGCAAACTCCCTTGGCGATGACGTGGCAGCCCGAGCTCGACGAGCTGCATCGCCGCGAAGAGCTCGCGCGGCAGATGGGCGGCCCCGAGCGCGTGGCGCGCCAGCACGCCGCCGGCAAGCTCACCGTGCGCGAGCGCGTGGAGCGCGTGCTCGACCCCGGGAGCTTCCACGAGACGGGCGCGCTCGCGGGGAAGGGCGACTACGACGGCGAGGGCGAGCTGACCGGCTTCCTGCCCGCCAACGCCGTCGTCGGGCAGGGCCGGATCGACGGCCGCCGCGCGGTGCTCCAGGCCGACGACTTCACCGTCCGCGGCGGGGCGGCCGACGCGGCCATCTGGGAGAAGATGGTGTGGGCCGAGCGTGCCGCCCACGAGCTGCGCGTGCCGCTCGTCCGCCTGGTCGACGGCACCGGCGGCGGGGGCAGCGTCAAGACGCTCGAGACGATGGGCTTCTCCTACGTGCCGCCGCTGCCGGGCTTCGAGCTCGTGGTCGAGAACCTCTCGCGCGTCCCGGTCGTCGCCGCCGCGCTCGGGCCATGCGCGGGGCTCGGCGCCGCGCGCGTGGTCCTCAGCCACTTCAGCGTCATGGTGCGCGGCAGCGCGCAGCTCTTCGTCGCGGGCCCACCGGTGGTCGCCGCGGCAATGGGCGAGTCGCCCGACAAGGAGACGCTCGGCGGCTCGCGCGCGCAGACGCGCGCCGGCGCCGTCGACAACGAGGCCGCCGACGAGGACGACGCGCTGGATCAGCTGCGGCGCTTCCTGGGCTACCTGCCGGGCAGTGCGTGGGAGGCGCCGCCGGTCGCCGCGTGCAGCGACCCGGTGACGCGGCGCGAGGAGGAGCTGCTGGCCATCGTCCCGCGCGAGCCCCGCCAGACCTACCGGATGCGCCGCGTGCTGGAGCTCGTCCTCGATGCCGGCTCGCTGTTCGAGGTCGGCGCGCGCTACGGGCGCTCGCTCGTGACCAGCCTGGCCCGCCTCGACGGACGGCCCGTGGGCGTCCTGGCCTCCGATCCGCACCACTACGCCGGCGGCCTGACCGCCGACGCGTCGGACAAGCTCGCACGCTTCGTCGACGTGTGCGACGCCTTTCGCCTGCCGGTCGTCAACTTCGTCGACCAGCCCGGCTTCGTGATCGGCACCGAGGCCGAGCGGGCCGGGACGATGCGCCGTGGCGCGCGGGCCCTGGCCGCCGTGCACCAGGCGCGCACGCCGTGGTGCTCGGTGCTCGTGCGCAAGGTCTACGGCGTCGCCGGCGCGGGCCACGGCGACGGCTCGCGGCTGAACCTGCGCTTCGCGTGGCCCAGCGGCGACTGGGGCTCGCTCCCCATCGACGGCGGCATCGAGGCGGCCTACCGGCGCGAGCTCGAGGCCGCCGACGATCCGGTCGCCCTGCGCGCCGAGATCGAGCGGCGACTGAACGCCGTGCGCTCGCCCTTCCGCACGGCCGAGCGCTTCAGCGTCGAGGAGATCGTCGACCCCCGCGACACGCGCCCGCTGCTGTGCGACTGGGCGGCGCGCGCTCACGAGATCGTCGCCCTCGAGGCCGGCCACGGCCCGGTGGCGCGCGGCACGCGGCCGTGAACCGCGCAGCGCTCGATCGCGCCACCGCCGCGCTCGACCCGCCGTTCGCGGTCGTCGATCTCGACGCCTTCGACGCCAACGCGGCCGACCTGCTGCGCCGCGCGGGGGCCACCTCGGTGCGGCTCGCCTCGAAGTCCGTCCGCTGCCGGGCGCTGCAGCGCCGCGCGCTGGACGCCGGCCTGCGCGGGCAGCTGTGCTTCACGCTGCCCGAGGCGCTCTGGCTGGCCGACCAGGGCTTCGACGACCTCGTCGTCGCCTACCCGACCGCCGACCGCGGCGCGCTGCACGCGCTCGCGCACGGCCCGCACCGCGGCGCGATCGCCGTGATGGTCGACAGCCGCGCGCACCTCGACCTGGTCGAGGCGGCGGGCGGCGGCCCGGTGCGCGTGTGCCTGGACGTCGATGCCGGCTGGTGGCCGATGCGCGGGCGGATCAAGGTCGGGGTCAAGCGCTCGCCCGTGCGCACGCCGCAGCAGGCCGCCGCGCTGGCGGCCGAGGCGGTGGCCCGCCCGGGGATCGAGCTCGTGGGCCTCATGAGCTACGAGGCGCACATCGCGGGCGTCGGCGACGCGCCGCCGGGGCGCCGCGCCTACGGCGCCGCGGTCCGGACCATGCAGCGCGCGAGCGCGCGGGAGCTGGCCGGACGGCGCGCAGCGGTCGTCGCGGCCGTGCGGGCCGTGGGCGCGCTCGAGTTCGTCAACGGCGGCGGCACGGGATCGATCGAGCGCACCGCGGCCGAGGCGGCGGTGACCGAGGTGACGGCCGGGTCGGGGCTCTACGGCCCGACGCTGTTCGACGCCTACCGCGGCTTCGACGTGCGCCCGGCGGCGCTCTTCGCGCTGCCGGTCGTGCGCAAGCCGTCGCCGTCGAGCGCGACGGTGCTCGGCGGCGGCTACCTGGCGTCGGGCACGGGCAGCGCCGACCGCCTGCCGCGGCCGGTGCTCCCTGCGGGCCTGCGCCTCGACCGCGCCGAGGGCGCCGGCGAGGTGCAGACCCCGGTGCTCGGCCCCGCCGCGCGCGACCTCGCGCTGGGCGACCGGGTGTGGTTTCGTCACGCCAAGGCGGGCGAGCTGTGCGAGCGCTTCGCCGCCCTGCACCTCGTGCGCGGCGAGGAGATCGTCGACGAGGTGGCCACCTACCGCGGAGAGGGACAGACCTTCCTGTGAGCATCGAAGACGAGAAGCGCGCCGCCGCCGAAGCCGCAGCGACGCTCGTGGAGGACGGGATGTGCGTCGGCCTGGGCACGGGCTCCACCGTGCGCTATCTGCTGCCCGCGCTGGCGCAGCGCGGGCTGCGCCTGCGCTGCGTGGCCACCTCGCCCGCCACCGAGCGGCTGGCCGTCGAGCTCGGGCTGACGGTGGAGCCCTTCGAGGCGCTCGACGCGCTCGACATCGCCATCGACGGGGCCGACCAGGTCGCGCCCGACGGCTGGGCGATCAAGGGCGGCGGCGGCGCGCACACGCGCGAGAAGGTCGTCGCCGCGGCGTCGGCGCGCTTCGTGATCATCGCCTCCTCGGACAAGGTGGTCGACGCGCTCGGACCGCCCGTGCCGCTCGAGCTCTTGAGCTTCGGCCTGCCGGCGACGCTGCGCCTGCTGGCGCAGGCGCGGGTGCGTCCCGGGACGCCCGCCTCGCCCGACGGCGGCGTCATCGCGGACTACCTCGGGGCCTTCGCCGAGCCCGCGGCCCTGGCCGCGCACCTGACCGCGCTCCCGGGCGTCGTCGAGCACGGGCTCTTCCCCGCCGCGATGGTCAGCGACGTGCTGATCGCGCGCGGCACGGAGGTCGAGCACCGTCACGTCGTAACGACATGACGGCGCACGGTCCGATGTCAGTTGCGCCGCCGCGGTGATTGCCCACCCGGCGGGCGGGGCGTAGCGTGAGGGTCATGCCCGCCGATACCCGCCTCTGGCACCCCTTCGCCGACATGCACGCCGTCCGCGGCAACGAGTTCGTCATCGCCCGCGGCGACGGCGCCTACGTCTGGGACGAGGAGGACAACCGCTACCTCGACGGAACGGCGAGCCTGTGGTGCGTGAACGTCGGCCACGGGCGCGACGAGATCGTCGAGGCCGCCACGGCGCAGATGCGCGTCCTGGCCAGCTACCAGACCTTCGGGGTGTTCGCCAATCGTCCCGCCCTCGATCTCGTCGAGCGCCTCGCCGACCTCGCCCCGCTCGACGACCCGCGCATCTTCCTGGGCTCGGGCGGCGGCGACGCCATCGACACGGCGGCCAAGCTGGCGCGGCGCTACTTCGCCGCGATCGGCACGCCCGAGCGCACGCACCTGATCTCGCGCTCGCAGGGCTATCACGGCACCCACGGGATGGGCACCTCGATCGGCGGCATCCCCGCCAACCGCATGGACGTGGGTCCGCTGGATCCCGATGCCTCCGTCGTTCCCTACGACTCGCTCGAGGCGCTCGAGGCCGAGATCGAGCGCGTCGGCGCCGATCGCGTCGCCGCGGTCTTCGTCGAGCCCGTCATCGGCGCCGGCGGCGTGCGCCAGCCGCCCCCCGGCTACATCGAGGGCCTCGCCGAGCTGTGCGCGCGCACGGGCGTGCTCTTCGTCTGCGACTCGGTGATCGCCGGCTTCGGGCGACTGGGGACCTGGTTCGGCATCGAGCGCTGGGGCGTGCGCCCGGACATGCTCACCTTCGCCAAGGGCGTGACCAGCGGCTACCTGCCGCTCGGCGGCGTCGTCGTCGGCGCCAAGGTCGCGGCGCCCTTCTGGGAGGACGGCGCCTGGTTCCGCCACGGTCCCACCTACTCCGGGCACCCGACGGTGTGCGCCGCTGCGATGGCCAACCTCGACATCATCGAGCGCGAGGGCCTGCTCGATCGCGGCCGCGAGCTCGAGGACGAGATCGCCCCCGCGCTGGCCCCTCTGGGCGACCACCCGCTGGTGGGCGAGATCCGGACCGGGATCGGCGCGCTGGGGGCGATCGCCTTCGCGGGCGAAGCGCTGACCGAGGCGCCCGACCTGCCCGCGCGGCTGTTCGCGGCGATGCGCGAGCGCGGCGTCCTGCTGCGGCCGCTGGGCGACGGACTGGCCTTCTCGCCACCGCTCGTGATCACCCGCGAACAGGTCGACCACGTCGCCGAGGTGGCCGCCGACGCGCTCGAGGCCGTGGCGCGCGACGTGCCCGCGGCGGTGGGGGCGCGGTAGCTCTTCTTGGCTCCGCGGGCGCTTGCGGCGCGCGGCGTTTACTGCCGCATCGAGGGAAGGGGGGGCGGCGGTCGGGCGCGGGCGGATTACTACCGGTTTCCGGTAGCAATCCCACGCAGTTCGGGCACCAGCACCGTTGCGGAACAGCGGGCGCCCCGACCACCGCCCACTCCCTCCCCTCGATGATGCTGTAAACGCTGCGCGGCGCAGCAAGCGGCGGCGGTCAGGCCCCCGCCGCCGGCCCCAGCACCCGATCGACGTACGCGTTCGAGAACACCCCGTCGGGGTCCAGCCGCGCGCGGACGGCCGCGAAGCGCTCCCACCCCGGGTAACGCGGAGCGAGCGTCGCGGCGGTCTGGAAATGGCGCTTGCCCCAGTGCGGGCGGCCGCCGTGCTCGTCGGCGATCGCCTCGACGGCGCGGAAGTACGGCTCCCACGCCATGCCCTTGAAGGCGTGGACCGCGACGTAGACGGTCTCGCGTTCGTGCGCCGGGCTGAGCAGGGCGTCGTCGGGCGCGACGAAGCGCACCTCGATCGGGAAGTTGATCGCGTAGCGCTCGGCCGTCGCCTTGATCGCACGCACCGCGTCGGCGGCCACGGGGCGCGGCATGGCGTACTCCATCTCGGTGAAGCGCACCTTGCGCGGCGAGGCGAAGATGCGATCGGAGCGATCGACGCGGGTGCTCGAGCCCGACAGGCGGGTGACGAGGCGGTTGAGCGTCGGGATCGCGCCGGGGAACGTGCGGCCGATCACGCAGGCGAGCTGGAACGCGTAGTTGCCCAGCAGGACGTCGTCGACGTAGGCGCGCAGCTTCGACCGCGGCTGCGGCGGCTCGTCGACGATGTCGTTGGTGCGCGTCAGCGCGCTGTCGGCGTGCGGGAAGACGAAGAACTCGAAGTGGCGGTGGCCGTCGACGCTCGCGTCGAGCCCATCGAGGACCTCGGCCAGCCTCACGGGCGCGTCGACGCCGCGCAGCGTGAAGGCCGGCACCGTCTGCAGGGTGACCTCGGTGACGATCCCCAGCGCGCCGACGGCGACCCGCGCCGCGAGCAGGTCCTCGCCGCCGTCGATGTCGAGCACCTGCCCGGCCGCGGTCACCAGGCGCAGCGCGCGGATCTGCGCGGAGAGGTTGCGCAGCGTCACGCCGGTGCCGTGGGTGGCGGTCGAGATCGCGCCGGCGATCGACTGCTCGTCGATGTCGCCCAGGTTGGGCATCGCCAGCCCGTGCTCGGCGAGCGCCTGGCTGAGGGCGTGCAGCGCGATGCCGGCCTCGACGCGGACCAGGCCGGTGGACGGGTCGGCGTCCACCAGCGCGCCCATGCGGTCCAGGCTCAGCAGCGTGCCGTCCGTGAGCACGGCGCCCGTGAACGAATGTCCCGACCCCGCCACGCGCACGCAGCGCCCGGCCCCCACCGCACGCTCGACGGCGCCCACCACCTCGCCGACCGCGGTGGGGTGCTCGACCACCGCGGGCTCGCAGCTCTGATCGCCGGCCCAGTTGGTCCACATGGTGCGCACGCTAGCGTGCGGGGAATGACCGAATCCGACGAACCGCAGCTCGAGGTCAGCCCCGAGCACACGGCGGTCGCGCTGGCCGACGGCAGCGCCCAGGTCATCGACGTGCGCGAGGCCTACGAGCGCGATGCCGGCCACATCGCGGGCAGCCGCCACATCGCCCTCGGGACGCTGGCCTCCGAGGCCGAGTCGATCGATCGCGACCGCCCCGTGATCTTCCACTGCCACGTGGGCTCGCGCTCGCTGATGGCGGCGCAGGCCTTCCGCCAGGCCGGCTTCGAGGCCTACTCGATGGCCGGCGGCCTCGAGGTCTGGGAGCAGGAGGGCCGGCCGGTGCAGACCGGGGGCGCCTGAATGACGAAGGGCCCGCACACGGCGGGCCCTTCCGGTGAAGCTGTGGGCCCCGGCGGCCTAGAGCTTTGAGACGTTGACGGCCTTGGGGCCCTTGTCGCCGGCCTCTTCCTCATAGGCGACCCGAGCGCCTTCCGGCAGCGAGCGGTACCCGTCGCTGTTGATGCCGGTGTGATGGACGAAAAGGTCCCGGCTGCCCTCGTCGGGCGTGATGAAGCCGAAGCCCTTGTCGTCGCTGAACCACTTCACGATTCCGGTAGGCATTGCAGCCCTTCCTCCGATGAATCTCGTGCTGCGTGCGGAGGAAGCTGGTGCTACCTGGACCCGACGCCTGCACTCCTCGCCGGGATCACCCCCGGCCTGACGGGGCGCAAAATACCAGGTGAGCGCGCCACCGTAGAGTGCAGGCATGGACGACGTCATCACGGGCGAGGGTTGGGCGGTGTCCAACCTCGACCGGCTCGGGCGACGGACCGGGCTTCCGCAAGATCCGGACGCCGCTGGGCGTGACCGCCTTCGGCATCAACGCGATCGTGCTGCCGGCCGGCATCGAGACGGGCCGCCACGCCCACGAGCGCCAGGAGGAGGTCTACTTCCTGCACGCCGGGCGCATGGAGATCGAGTTCGGCGACGGCATCACGCAGCTGCTCGAGCCCGGTGGCATCGCGCGCGTCGACCCCGCGACGGTGCGGCGCATGCGCAACGTGGGCGAGACCGACGCGGTCTACGTCATCGTCGGCGGCGCCGGCGGCTACGTCGGGCGCGACGGCGTCGTCCCCCAGGAGGACGAAGAGCACCACCAAGCGACGCAGTGAGCGCGCTCGCCGCGCTGCTGTCGCTCGTAGCCGCGGCCGCCCCGGCGCCGGTCACCCTGACCGTGCACTACAGCGACCGTTCGGGCGGCGAGCACGTCGCCCACCTGCGCTGCCGCGCCGACAGCGCGCGGGCCGACGGCTTCCTGCGCACCACGGGCACCGGCGCCGCCTGCCGCCGCGCGCGCACGATCGCCACCTTCCTGGCCATCGGCCCGAGCCCGACGCGGATCTGCACGCAGATCTACGGCGGGCGCCAGCGCGCGCGCATCACCGGAACGATCGGCGCGCGCCACATCGACCGGCGCCTGAAGCGCACGAACGGCTGCGAGATCGGCGACTGGCAGCACGCGGTCCCGCTCGTGCCCCGGGTGTCCGCGGGCGTCACGCCATGACGGCCGCCGCGGCGCTGCCGATCTCGATCGACGATGTGCACGCGGCGGCCGAGCGCATCCACGGCATCGCCCACCGCACGCCGCTGCTGCGCTCGCGCACGCTCGACGCGCGCATCGGCGCGCCGGTGGCGCTGAAGGCCGAGAACCTCCAGCGCGCGGGCGCCTTCAAGTTCCGCGGAGCGTGCAACGCGGTGGCGGCGCTGCGCCCCGACGGCGTCTGCTCGGTCTCCTCGGGCAACCACGCCCAGGCGCTGGCGTTGGCCGCACGCGAGCACGGTGCGCGCGCGACGATCCTCATGCCCCGCGACGCCCCTGCCTCCAAGCGCGCGGCCACCGAAGGCTATGGCGCCGAGGTGATCGAGTTCGATCGCTACGCCGACGATCGCGACGCGCTGGCCCGCGCGCTCGCCGCCGAGCGCGGGTTCACGCTCGTGCACCCCTACGACGACCCGCTCGTGATGGCGGGCCAGGGCACCGTCGGCCTCGAGCTGGCCGGCGAGCTCGACGACCTCGACGCGGTGGTGGTCCCGGTCGGCGGCGGTGGGCTGATCGCGGGCGTGGCGACGGCGGTCAGGGCGCTGCACCCACAGGCGCGGGTCGTCGGCGTCGAGCCCGAGGCGGGCGACGACGTGGCGCGCTCGCTGCGCGCGGGCGAGCGCGTCTCGATCGCGGTCCCGGAGACGATCGCCGACGGCCAGCAGGTCACGACCCCGGGCGAGCGCCCGTGGGAGGTCATCCGCGCGCTCGTCGACGACGTCGTGACCGTCGCCGACGCCGAGATCGTCGGTGCCATGCGGCTGCTCTTCGAGCGCCTGAAGGTCGTGGCCGAGCCGAGCGGAGCCACCGCGCTCGCCGCGCTCCTGGCCGGCCGCGTGGCGCTGCGGGGCGGGTCGGTGGCCGTGGTCATCAGCGGCGGCAACGTCGACGCCGCGCGCTTCGCCGCTCTCGTCGCGCCTTGATAGGACATCCGCCGAGTCGGCCGGAGCGCCCCTCTACCGTGGCCGGGAATGCTCCCGTTCCTGCGCCTCACCTCGGCCGCGCTCGCGGCCGCCGCCGTGCTGGCCGCGCCCGCGGCCGCGCAGGCCCCCGTGCCCACTCCGGTGGCACCGGCCGACGGCGCCACCGTGCAGGCCGGCGCGCCGGTGACGTTCACCGCGCGCGGGCAGGGCGCGCTCGTGGTCCGCATCGCCCGCTCGCCCGCGGTGGTCGACGGCTGCGGCGCGATCGCCGAGGACGGCGGGCGCCTCGACGGCACCGTCTCGCCCGCGGACCCGTCGCTCGTGCAGTTCACCGCGCCCACGGGACTCGGCGCCGGCGAGTGGTTCTGGCAGGTCGGCAGCCCGGCCGACTGCACGGCGGGCCCGGTACGGCGGATCGCGGTCGAAGGGTCGAGCGCGGCCCCCACGACGCCGGCCACGCCCGCCAAGCCCGGTGTCAGCCCGAAGCCGTCGCCGGCGGGCACGCTGCCCAAGCTCTCGCGCGTCGCCATCCCGTCGCGCATCGGCAAGAGCAACCACGCCCTGCTCGTCCTGGCGCTCGGCGAGGGGTCGCCCACGGTCTCGCGCAGCCGCTTCGTCGCGCTCGTGCGCAACAGCGCCCAGCGCTGGCGCCTGGACGCCCGCGGCCCGGTCAAGCGCATCCCCCGCCTCGGCGACGCGCACAACGACGTCGGCTTCGCGGCGTCGCTCGTCTCGCAGGGCGCGCTGGGCACCACCACCCTGCTGCGCCAGAACTACGTGCGGGTCCGGCGCGTGTGCGCGGCCAGCGGCTGCCGCACGATGCGCACGCCGGCGGGCTCGCGCATCGTCGAGCGCGACCTCGCGCTGCTGCCCGACGTGCCATGGGCGCAGGGGCCCGCCCACCCGACCACCGAGGAGTACGACCTCGAGACCGTCGTGCTGCACGAGCTCGGCCACTGGGCCGGCAACCTGCGCCACACCCCGGTCGGGTGCCATGACACGCCGATGGTCAAGGGCCTCGGCCCCGGCGAGTGGTGGCGCTCGTCCGGCGACTGGCACTACGACGCCTGCGGCGGCGGCCGCGCCCGCGCCGCGAGCGCGCTCGACGTGCCCTCGCTCGCCGCGCCGCCACGAGGCATCACCGAGCGCGTGGTCGAGCAGACCGTCGTCGTCCGTTAGGCACCGGCTGAGACGAGCGCCTCCCGGGCGCGCCGTGGTCTAGCGTGGGCGGCGATGGACGTCGCTCTGCCGCCCGGGCCGCGCGAGCCGGCCGCGCTGCAGACCCTGGAGTGGGTCGTGCGGCCGACGGCGTTCCTGCGCCGCTGCGCGGCCGCCTACGGGGAGGCGTTCACCATCCGCCTCGCCTTCGACGACGCGCCGCTCGTGCTCGTCTGGCATCCCGACGCCGTGCGCGCGGTGTACGCCGCCCATCCCTCGGTCGCGCAACGCGGCGCGAGCCCGGGGCCGCTGCGCCCGGTCGCGGGCCCGCGTTCGATCCTCTTCGCCGACGGCGAGGAGCACCTGCGCATCCGCCGGCTCATGCTCGCCTCCTTCCACGGCGAGCGGATCGCCGCTTACCGCGCGATGACCCACGAGCTGGCCGTCGAGCACGTCGCGCGCTGGCCGCGCGGACGCCCGGTCGCTGCGCTGGGGCTCATGCAGGAGCTGACCCTGGACGTCATCCTGCGCGCCGTCTTCGGCACGAGCGACGAGCGGCTCGCCGCCGACATCCGCGCGACGCTCGGCGTCGCGCGCTCGCTGCCGCGAGCGGCCGCGATGTCCCTCGCCCAGCGCGATCTGGGGCCGCGCAGCCCGTGGGGCGCCTTCCTGCGGCGCATGGCCGTGGTCGACGAGCAGCTCATGGCGCTCATCGCCCGCCGGCGCGCCGCGGGCGCCGGCGGCGACGACGTGCTCGGCCAGCTGCTGTCTGCCGGCCTCGACGACGCCGAGCTGCGCGACCACCTCGTCACCCTGCTGGCCGCCGGCCACGAGACGACGGCGGGATCGCTGGCCTGGGCGCTGGAGCGCCTGGCGCGCGCGCCGGCGGTGCTCGCACGCGTGCGCGCCGGCGACGAGGCGTGGATCGACGGCGTGGTCAAGGAGACCCTGCGCATCCGCCCCGTGCTGACCGTGGCCCCGCGCAAGCTCGCCGCGCCCCTGCGCGTGGACGGGCTCGACCTCCCGGCGGGCGTCCACGTGGCGCCGTGCATCTACCTCGTGCACCGCCGCGAGGACCTCTACCCCGATGCGCGCACCTGGCGGCCCGAGCGCTGGCTCGGCGCTGCGCCGCCGGAGTCCTTCGCGTGGATCCCGTTCGGCGGCGGCGTGCGCCGCTGCCTGGGCGCGGCCTTCGCGACGATGGAGATGGCCGAGGTCCTGCGGGTCGTCGCCGAGCGGCTCGACGTCGCTCCCGTGTACGCGCGCGGCGAGCGCATGCGCCGGCGGGGCATCACGCTGCAGCCCGGCGACGGCGCCCGCGTCGCGTTCAGCGATGCTTGCGCGGCTTCTTCGTCTTGACCGTCTTGGTGGTCGGCAGCGCCTGGCGGTGGCCGGCCTTGTCGACGGCGAGCACGGTGAAGACCTGCGTGCCGTAGGGCAGCTTGGAGGCCACGACCTTGAAGTGCGTGGCGGTCAGGGCCGCGACGCTCGGCTTGATCGTGCGGTGCTTGGTGCAGGCGACGGTCTTGCGCGTGCCCTTGCGCTTGCACCGGCTGCGGTAGCTCGAGCGCACGGAGGCCTGCACGGTCTTGATGCCGGCGGAGAAGCCCGCGTCGGTGACGGCCACGGTGAGCGTGCAGCGCGTTGCCGTGCAGCGGGTCGCCGTGATCCGGGCCACGGGCGCTGCGATGTCCTGCTGGTTCTGAGAGGGCTGGTTGGTCGACTGACTCGGCGGCACGGGTACCGGCGGAGCGGGGACGGTGCTCGTCCATGCGCTCTGCTTGAAGGCCAGTCCGCCGCCGTTGTGCGCCTTGACGACGCAGCCCAGCTGGCTGCCGACGTCGGCGCTGCTCACGACGTAGCTGCTCTGCGCGCCGAGGTTCGTCAGGGCGAAGGTGGTGCGGTCGTCGAGGCCGCGCACGAACTGGTAGTCGAACGCCGGAGCGCCGTCCCAGCCGCCCGGCGCGCAGGTGATCGTCTGACCGACCGCGAGCGTGCCGTCCACGATCGGAGCGCTCGTGTTGCGCGGCGCACTGACCGGGTTCGCCTGGGAGAGGTAGCTCTTGATGGCGCTCGACCCCACGCGCGTATAGACCCCCGGGGGCGATCCGTTGCACGCGAGGTCCCCGTAGCTCACGATCCCGGCGAGCTCCGTGGAGGGAGGAACCCCGGGTCCTTGCGCGACCCCGACCACCAGCGGCCCGCCGCTGTCCCCGAAGCAGGAGTCCTTGTTGGGCATGCCCGCGCAGACCATCACCGACGTGTCAACGCCCTGTGCCGCCCAACTCCCCTGACAGGCAGCATCGGTCGCCAGCGGCATCTGCACCCAGCGCAGGTCCGTGGGGTAGGTGACGTTGTCGATTCGGCCCCAGCCGCTGACCACGGCGCTGATGCTCGGCGACGGTGTCCACCCGTCATCGTCGAGGAAGGGGATCGACCTCGCGCCCGTCGCGTCGAGCGGGGCGGTGCCCGCGAGCGTCACGACGGCTGCGTCGTGCGAGAGGGTCGCCGGGTCGTACCGGGGATCGATCGAGATCGCCGCGACGTGCAGTCGGTGATTGGTGTCGTCGGTGAGCAACGGCGTGCCCGCGAGGACGTCGAGATTCGCGGCAGCGATCGGTTGCCCCGGTGCCGTCGCGGAGTTGTCGAACACGCAGTGCGCCGCCGTGACGATGCGCTGCGGCTGACCGCGCGGGTCGTCGCGGACCGAGCCTCCGCAGAATTGGCCGGAAGAGGTCGTCGGACGGTCGTTGCGAATCAGCGCGACCTGGTAGTCCAGCGGACCGGTGGGAGGCAGATGTCCGCTCGGCCCGCTGACCTTCTCGCCGCCGACAATGGCCCCCGCAGACGAGCAGCACACCGCGGCCACGGCAAGCGCAGCCACCAATGCGAGCACGCATCGAAGATCCATCATGGTTGATTTCGGCATCCTGAGACTCCGCCTCAAGCGGAGGTTCGCGATCAAACAGGGTAGTGCGCGTGGATGACCCGATGTGGATCTCTCGTGACGTAGCCGTGCCGCTGCGCGAAGTCGTGCTGCGCACGAGCCGCTCGTCGGGCCCGGGCGGCCAGCACGCCAACGTGACCGAGTCGCGCGTGGAGGCGATCTTCGACGTCGCCGCCTCCGCCTCCTTGAACGAGGCGCAGAAGGCCCGCATGATGGCCCGCTGCGGGCCCGTCGTGCGCGCCGTGGCGCAGGACGCGCGCAGCCAGGCGCGCAACCGCGAGCTCGCGCTCGAGCGCCTGCGCGCGCGCCTGACCCACGCGCTGGAGGTGCCGCGCGCGCGGCGCCCGACGAAGCCGAGCGCCGGCGCCAAGGCGCGGCGGGTCGAGGCCAAGCGGCGCCAGTCGCGGCGCAAGAGCGAGCGCCGCCGGCCGCCCGACGACGACTAGATGGTTGGTTCCGCGGCCGCCGTGCGGGGGTCGCGGAATCAGCCATCTAGCTACGCGACGGTGTTCGCCAGGCGCACGGCCGCTTCGCGCCCGAGCCTGGTCTCGAGGCGGTAGGTCACGGCGTCGTGCACCCACACCACCGTGTTGCCGGCCAGCCGCGGGCGCAGCTCGTTGGGGAGGTTGACCGTGTGCTGGCCGCCGATGAAGTACCCGCGCGCGCCGTTGACGCGCACCCGGGTGATCGGCACGCCGCCGGCCACGAACTTCTCCACGAAGGGGAGCGCGTCGCCCTGCAGCTCGTCGAGCAGCGCGCCGACGCCGGCCATTCCCGGGGGCAGGCCCGGGCGCGCGGCGTAGACGAGCGAGACCCGCGCGGGCGGGCCGTCGTCGAGGTAGATCGCGTCGGGCGCGCCGAGCCCGCGGACCGTCGCGATCGGGCTCCCCAGGTGCCGGTTCGCCGCGGCGACCGTCGCCCGGCGCCCGAGATCGAGCTTCTGGGTGGGCGAGAGGTCGGGCAGACGCTCGACGCGCGCGATCCGCACCGAGCCGATGCCGAGCCAGTCGCGCAACGTCGCCCGCACACCCGGCGAGGCGGCGAGCAGCGCCCCCAGCGCGAGGAGCACCAGGAGCGCGACGACGACCGCGGGGGCCAGCCGCGCGGGCAGCCAGGCGCGGCGCGCCCGCCGGCCCGGCTCGCGCGCGACCCGCGCCTGCACCACCGTGGCCAGGTCGGGCGTCACGGGCCACGCGACGTCCTCGCGCAGGGAGAGCAGCTGGAGCTCGAGCTCGGTCACGGCGTCCCCACCTCCTCGACGCCCGCGTGCGCGCGCAGGCGCTCGAGCGCGCGCGAGGTGCGCGACTTGACCGTGCCGCGCCGGCAGCCCAGCGCCGCGGCGGTCTCCTCCTCGGAGAGCTCGAGCAGGTAGCGGCAGGTCAGGACCGACCGGTCGCGCTCGTCGAGGGCGCCCAGCGCCGCGAGCAGCGCCTCGCGCCGCGCGCTCGCCAGCACGAGAGTCTCCGGCGACGAGCCGCCGGCCCCCTCGACGCGCTCGGCCTGCTCGGCCGCCCGCAGCACCAGCCCCGCGCGCCGGCCGGCGGCGCGGCGGCGATTGCGCGCCTCGTTGGCGACGATCGTCAGCAGCCACGGCCGGAACGGAGCGCCGGGGCGAAAGCGCGGCAGGGCGCGCCACGCCTTCACGAAGCCCTCCTGCGCGGCCTCCTCGGCATCGGCGGCGGACCCGCCTGCCAGGCAGGCGACGCGAAAGGCGATGTCCTGGTGTGCGCGCACGAGCGATCCATAGGCGACGGTGTCGCCCCCTTGTGCCCGCGCGACAAGCGCGGCTTCGTTGTCCGGTGGCCGGCCCACCACCGTTAGCTGTACACCCTCCGCCGGCGCGACGTTCCCGGCTGGCGTGCCCGCCGCCGGGTGCGCGAGGATGGCGCGGTGGCCGAGCACCGAGTGAGGATCGTGGCGTGGACGGCCCTCGTCACCCTCCCGCTCGCGGGCCTCTCGATTCTGCTCGCGACCCCGCATGCCGACGTGCGCTGGGAGAACCACCCCAGCCACTTCTGGCTCGTGCTGGGCACATCGGTCGCCAGCGCGATCCTCGCCTACGCGACGGGCGAGGTCGCCGCGCGCCGCGGCGACGGGCGCCTGTTCCTGGTCTCGTTGGGCTTCCTGGCGGCGGCCGGCTTCCTCGGGCTGCACGCACTGGCCACGCCGAAGGTGCTGCTCGACGGGCCCAACGGCGGCTTCGTCCTCGCCACGCCGGTGGGCCTGCTCGTGGCCGCCGCGTTCGCGGCGCTGAGCGCGGCGCCGGCCGAGATCGTCACCCGCAACCTGCAGCTCCTGCGGGTCGGACTCCTGGCCTTCATGGCGCTCTGGGCCGCCGCCTCGCTGGCGGAGATCGCGCCGCTGAACGACCCGATGCCGCCCGAGTCGGGCTCGACGCCGCTGACCGTGCTCGCGGTGGTCGGCATCGCGCTCTACGGCTATGCGGCCCTGCGCTACGCGGCCCTGTACCGCCGGCGGCGCTCGGCGATCATCGTCGCCGTCGTCACCGCCTTCGTCCTGCTGGCCGAGGCGATGGTGGCGGTCGCCTTCGCGCGCAACTGGCACGCGAGCTGGTGGGAGTGGCACGTGCTGATGCTCGCGGCCTTCGCGCTCATCGCCCTGGCGGCGCGCGCGCAGGGCCCGGCCGAGCGCTTCAGCGATCTCTACCTCGAGGCCACCGCGGCGGGCAAGCGCGAGGTGAGCGTGATCTTCGCCGACCTGGCCGGCTTCACGGCCTTCTCCGACGAACGCGACCCGCGGGCGGTGTCCGAGATGCTCAACGCCTACTTCCAGGCGGCGATCCCGGCCGTCGTGGGCCACCACGGCGGCGAGATCGACCAGCTCATCGGCGACGCGATGATGGCCACCTTCAACACGCGCGGCGACCAGCCCGACCACGCCCAGCGCGCCGCGGCGGCCGCGCTCGACGTGCAGCGCGAGACCACCGCGCTCGCCGCCGCTCACCCCGACTGGCCGCGCTTTCGCATCGGCGTCAACACGGGCGAGGCGCTCGTGGGGATCCTCGGCGCGGGCGAGGGCCGCAGCTACACGGTGATCGGCGACACGGTCAACGTGGCCAGCCGCCTGCAGGCCGCCGCGCCCGTGGGCGGCGTCGCGGTCGCCGCGGCGACGTTGCGCCACCTGCCCGGCGCGCGGGTGGAGAGCCTCGGCGCCCTGACCCTGCGCGGCAAGCGCGAGCCGGTCGACGCCTACGTGCTCGAGGCGCTGCGCTGAGCGATGCGCTCGTCGGCGCGCGCCCTCGCGGCATCGCTGACGAGCCTGCCGAAGAGCGTGCGCCGGCCGGCCACGGCGCGGTAGCCCGCGCGGGCGAGGCCCGGCGAGCGGCGGGCGAGCGCCGCCAGCGGCGCCCCGCCGGGCAGGAGCGCGGCCACGGGCGCGAGGGCATCGCCGCCCGAGGCCCGCCGTCCAGCGGCGTCGACCGCGTGGGCGCTGGCCAGCCGCTGCTCGGGCGTGAGGTCGGCCAGCAGGCGCTGGCCTTCGGGGGCCTGGATCGCCAGCGGCCGCAGGCGCCCGGCGCGGTCCCACGCCAGCAGGCGACCGACGCTCCAGCGGCAGAAGCCGCAGTCGTAGTCGTAGAGGACGGTGACCGCTGGGGGGCGTGCGGCCACCGTCCACTACCTACCCTGCAAAGGAACCCGAGGGCTCCTGCAGACTTTTCAGAGACCTGCCGGGTGGCGAGCCACGTAGCCGGAGGAGGAGCGCATGGCGGCCTGCCAGCGCGTGTTGTGCTCGGTGCGGCCGCTGGTGTCGAAGCGGATGCCGGCCACCACCATGTAGGCGTGGCTGGCCTTGGCGTAGATGGTCACCCACTGGCCGGGACCGGCGTCGCCCCAGCTCTCCATGTCGCCGGAGGCGAGCGCCTGGTCGAGCAGCCCGGCGCCGTGCAGGGCGTAGGAGACGGAGCCCGAGCAGTCGTAGCCCGTGTCGTTCCACTTGCCGTGCCCGCCGCCGTACTTGTAGGGCTTGCTGGCGATCTGGTTGCCCGCGGCGATGATCGCCTTGACCGGGTCCGGAGCGCTGGCCGGGGCGATGGCGAGGCCATCGGGGCCGATCTGCGCCATGTCGCCGGGGGCCAGCTGCGTGGGCTGGGTGCCGGCGCCGGGGTCGTCCTCGCCGGCCAGGGTCCGCAGCGCGTCGATGTCGCCCGCGTCCATGATGCCGTCGACCGTGCGGTTCTGCGCGGTCTCGAACTTCTTGACCGCCTTCTCGGTGCTGGAGCCGAACTCGCCGTCGATGCCGACCTTGAAGCCGGCCTGCTTGAGGAAGTCCTGCAGGACCCGGATGTCGTGCCCGCTCATCCCGCGCTTGACGGGGATGCGGTCGCCGAGGCTGTGGTGGGTCGAGGCGTCGTCGGGGTTGTCGGGGTCGAAGCCGCCGTTGGCGTTGGCGCTGGACCCGCGCAGTGCGCGCTTGAGGGCCGCGACGGTGCGCCTGCCGACCGTGCCGCTGGGCGTCAGACGCGAGGCGCGCTGGAAGCGCTTGACCGCGCGCAGCGTGCCGGTGCCGAAGTGCCCGTCGAGCTTGACCTTGAAGCCGGCCTGCCCGAGCGCCTGCTGCAGCTCGCGCACGTCGGCGCCCTGGGCGCCCGCACGCAACGTGCGATCACCGAGATGCGACGCCTTCGCCGTCTGGCTCGCGAGCGCGCTGGGCGCGGCGAGCACGGGGACGCCGAGGGCGAATACGGCAAGAACGGAAAGTAAGGAACGACGGTAGGACGGCGGCACGACAGCTAAGACCCCTCTTTTTGGGCGCCTACGGGGTTAGCTGTCGGGCTCGCGCGAAAAAGGTCGCGCTACGCCGCACTCATGGCGGCGATTCGCCCCAATGCCACCGAGGTGGCTTTGGTTCCCCCGCTCTCTGCCGATGGAACGGCAGAGATTCGGCTGGTCAAGACGACCGGAGCAATCTAGCGGATAGTTCGGCGGATTGGTGCCTTCCTTTAGTTGGAATTCGACGGACCCCCCACCGGACCCTCTTTTGCCTAGGCGCGAAGGGCAGCATCGGCGACGGCCAGCGCAACCTCCGCGCGCGGCCGCAGCGACGTCGCCAGCAGGTACTCGTGCGGCGCGTGCGCGCCGCCGCCGCGCGGCCCGAGGCCGTCGACGGTGAAGGGAATCGTCGCCGCGAAGTGGGCCGCGTCGCTGGCGCCGCCCCGGCCCGCGCCGACGACCGGCCGCCCGAGCGCGGCCGCCGCCGCCTGCAGCAGCGGCGCCGTGGCCTCGCGGGCGTCCATCCCGGGCCACTGACGCACGAGCTGGGCCTCCAGGCGCGCCCCGCCCAGCTCAGCCGGGAGCGCCTGCAGGACGCCGTCGAAGGCGTCGAGGCTGTCGGCGCGCAGATCGCACACGAGCTCGCCGATGCCGGGAACGACGTTGAAGGCGTCGCCGGCGTGGAGCACCGTCGGCACCGCGGTCAGGCGCTGGGGCCCGTGCGGGTCCTGGCTGCCCGCTACGGCCTGCGCCGCCGAGGCCAGGGCCAGCAGGGCGTTGATCCCCTTGTCGGGCGCCGAGCCCGAGTGCGCGCTGCGCCCGTGCGCGGTCACGCTCAGGGTGCCGGCCGCCTTGCGGCGCACGACGACGGCCTCGGCATCGTCGTCGGCCAACTGACCGGCCTCGAAGCACAGGCAGGCGTCGAAGCCGGCGAAGCGCGGGACGTGGACGAAGGGCCCGACGCGCCACTCCTCGTCGCACACGAGCAGCAGAGCGGCCTCCGCGAAGGACTCGGCGCGGGTGGCGAGGGCGCGCAGGACGCCGAGCGCGAGCACGTCGCCGCCCTTCATGTCGATCGTGCCCGAGCCCAGCAGGCGCTCGCCCTCGCGCGTCAGCGCGCGGTGCTCGTCGTGGGCGACGACCGTGTCGAGGTGGCCGAGCAGCAGCACCCGGCGCGAGCCCGAGCCGGTCAGGCGGACGACCAGATCGGCGGCGTGATCGGGCGAGGAGCACGGCACGCGCTCGATCGTCGCCTCGTTGGGCGCCAGCGCCGCGACGAGCGCGGCCGCCTCCTCGGCGCCGTGGACGTCGCCGCTCGGCGTCGAGATCGCCACGAGCGCCTCGAGTTCGCGCTCGGCGTGGGCCGCGATGGCGGCGGCGTGCTCTGCGATCCAGGGATCCACGGCTGTCGTACCCTCTCACGACATGGCCTCCGCACCGCACGTCGGCGATCGCGCCCCGGACTTCACGTTGGAGGGCACGGACGGCTCCTTCCGGCTCTCCGACCACAGCGGAGAGCGGATCGTGCTGCTCTTCTATCCCGGCGACGAGACCTTGGTCTGCACGAAGCAGTTCTGCTCCTATCGCGACCGCGCCAGCGACATGAGCGCGCTCGACGCGACGGTGGTGGGGATCTCCCATCAGAGCCTCGAGTCGCACGAGGCCTTCGTCGAGCACCACGGGCTGACGGTGGCGCTGCTGGCCGACGTCGACCACGCGGTGGCACGGGCGTACGGCGTGTCGGCACCGGTCATCGGCACGCGCCGCGCCGCCTTCGTGATCGACGAGGACGGGATCGTGCGCCATCGCCACGTGCACACGCTGGGCCTCGACTTCCAGGACGTCGACGACCTGGCCGCAGCGCTGGACGCGCTTCCCGCGCGGGCGTGATCGAAGAGCACACGCTCGTCGACGGCGGGCAGACGGCCGATGCGATCGCCGACCGGCTCATCGCCTGGCTGGGCGCGGCGCAGCGCTCGCTCGACATCGCGCTCTACGACGTGCGCCTGCCCGGGCCGCTCGGCGATGCCGTGGCGGGCGCGATCCGCTCCGCCGCCGCCCGCGGCGTGGCCGTGCGGATCGCCTTCAACTCCGACGGCGATCGCGCCGTCAAGCCGCTGCCGCCGCCTCCGCGCACGGAGCCCTCGCTCCTGGAGGCGCTCGGCGTGCCGCTGCGGGCGATCCCGGGCCGGCCCGACCTCATGCACCATAAGTACGTCGTGCGCGACCTCGCCGCGGTGTGGACCGGATCGACCAACTGGACCTTGGACTCCTGGACGCGCGAGGAGAACGTGCTCGTCACCGTGGAGTCGCAGGAGCTCGCGCGCACGTACGCACGGGACTTCGAGGACCTCTGGACGCGGGGGCGCGTCGAGGGCAGCGGCGCCTTCGACACGGCGCCGCTCGACGTCGGCGGCGTGCCCGTGCGCGCGTGGTTCTCGCCGGGGCGCGGCCCGGAGCTCTCCCACCGCATCGCCGAGCGCATCGGCGCCGCCCGGCGCCGCGTGCGCATCGCCTCGCCGGTGCTCACGGCGGCACCCATCCTGGCGGTGCTCAACGAGGCCCTGGCCGAGGGGCGCGTCGACGTGGCGGGCGTGTCCGACGCGACACAGGTCGCACAGGTCTTCGGGCAGTGGCGCGACAACGAGCACTCGGCCTGGAAGGGCCCGCTGCTGGCACGCGTGCTCTCGGGCCTGCCGTGGTCGGGCAAGGTCTCCACGCCCTACGCGCCGGGCGCCGTCCACGACTACATGCACGCGAAGGTCACGGTGGCCGACGACGTCGTCTTCGTCGGCTCGTTCAACCTCTCGCGCTCGGGCGAGGAGAACGCCGAGAACGTGCTGGAGATCGTCGACGCCGGTCTGGCCGAGCGCATGGCAGCCTTCGTCGACACGGTGCGCGCCCGCTACCCCGCGATGACCGTGCCGGCCTACGCCGCCAGCTGAATCCCCTGGCGCTGCGCCGCGGCGCGCACCACCGCCACGACCTCGTCGGGGTCGTCGGTTTCGGTCACGAGGTCGAGGTCGGCCGGCGCGATCATCCCGCCGGCCGCCAGCCGGTCGCGCAGCCAGTCGGTCATCCCGGTCCAGAACGACGACCGCAGGAGGACCACCGGGAAGTGGCGGATCTTGCCGGTCTGGATGAGCAGGAGCGCCTCGAAGAGCTCGTCGAGCGTCCCGAAGCCGCCGGGGAAGACGACGAACGCGCTCGCGTAGCGGACGAACATGATCTTGCGCGTGAAGAAGTAGTGGAAGCGCAGCGCGACGTCCTGGTAGGGGTTGGGCGCCTGCTCGAACGGCAGGTCGATGTTCAGCCCGACGCTGGTGGCCCCGGCCTCCTTCGCCCCGCGGTTGGCCGCCTCCATGATCCCGGGGCCACCGCCGGTGATGACCGCGAAGCCGGCCTCGCCCATGCGCCGCGCGGTGACGCGGGCGAGCGCGTAGTCGGGGTGCTCGGGCGGCGTCCGGGCCGAGCCGAAGACCGACACCGCGCAGCCGAGGTGCGCGAGCGCGTCATAGCCCGCGACGAGCTCCTCACGGATGCGCGCGAGCCGCTCCTCCTCGGTGCGCTCGGTCCCCACCGCCGGCCGCTCTGCGCCGAGGAGCTCCTCGTCGGGCGTGGCCGGGCGGCGGACGTCTGGCACGCGCCGAGCGTAGATGATCGCGCCGAAGCCTCGGTCTTGGCGCGTGGACGCGCCGGCGCGCGAGGCCCCGCGGGCGCGCGACGATTTCTGCCCGCATAGCGGGCATTTCTCGTCGCGCGGCGCGGCTGGCGCGGCCTGCCGCGTCGCCCGGATGACGCGCGGCGATACATCGACGGGCGCGGGTCGGTACAAACTGCTTGGCGATGGTGGACGAACCGACCCCTACCGAGACCGACGAGAAGCAGGACGCTCCCGCCGGCCAGGGGGCCGGATCGGACCCGGCGCCCGCGCCCGAGACGGTGACCACGGCCGCCGAGGCAGCGCCGGCACCCGAGCCCGAAAAGGCACCCGAGCCTGCGCCCGAAGCCGTGCCCGAGCCCGCCGCCGAAGCGCCACCCGAGCCCGCACCTGCGGCCGAAGCGCCACCGGAGCCCGCGCCCGCAGCCGAAGCGCCGCCCGAGCCCGCACCAGCAGCCGAAGCGCCACCCGAGCCCGCGCCCGCAGCCGAAGCACCGCGCGAGCCCGCGCCCGCGGCCGAAGCGCCACCCGAGCCCGCACCCGCAGCCGAAGCGCCACCCGAGCCCGCAGCCGCACCCGCAGCCGAAGCGCCACCCGAGCCCGCAGCCGCACCCGCGGCCGAAGCGCCACCCGAGCCCGCAGCCGCAGCCGAAGCGCCACCCGAGCCCGCGCCAGCAGCCGAAGCGCCACCCGAGCCCGCGCCGCAGCCGAAGCGCCACCCGAGCCCGCGCCGCAGCCGAAGCGCCACCCGAGCCCGCACCCGCAGCCGAAGCGCCGTCCGAGCCCACCGCGGAGCAGGCACCCGCCGAGCCCACCGCCGAGCAGCCGAGCGGCGCCGAGGCGCAGCCCGCGGCCGGAGGCGACAAGCCCGCCCGTGGGCAGGGCAAGCCTCGCCGCGACCGGCCTCGACGCGATCGCGGGCCGGGCAAGCCCGGGCGCGACCGCGGCGGTCCCCGCCAGCAGCAGCAGCGCCCGACCGGGCCGCTGCCCTTCCAGGAGCTGCGCGACGCCGCGGCCGCGGTGGTCGATCTCTTCGGCGCCCGCCAGACGCTGCGCGACGCCTTCGCCGCGCTCGGCGAGAAGGAGCGCCGCGACCTCTCGCGGCTGGTGGCCGAGGACGGCGACTGGCGCGTGCGCGCGCGCAACATCGCAGCCGGCTCGCTCGGGGCTGGCCGCGTCGGCAAGGCGCTCGCGGCCCAGCAGATCTCCATGGCGCGCGTCGAGGACCTCTGGCCCCTGACGCTCTCGCGCGAAGAGGCCGCCGAGCGCCAGTCGCGCGTGCGCAGCGCGCGCCAGCGCGACGAGCGCCGCTCCCAGCGCGACGCCGAGCGCGAGCAGCGCAGCGACCGCGTCTCGCGCGCCGATCTGGAGAAGGCGCAGGACGGCCGCGTGGGCGCGCAGATCCGGATCGTGATCGGTGGCCAGCCGCGCGACCGCAAGCGCAAGGGCGACGACGCGCCCAAGGACGAGCCCAAGACGGGCGGGTCGGACGTCCTCGACCGCCTCGGGTACTGATCGCCGCAACAGATGGTCGTCCGCGCGCCCTGCGGCGCTGCGCGACGCAAACAGCGTCATCGAGGGAGAGGGTGTCCCGGCGCTGGTGTCGGGTCCCCGGGGCGCGGAGGTTCTGCGCAGATCGCGCGCGTCTCGCAACACCTTCCGCGGTGAGCGTGGCCGAACGTCGGTCTTCCCCCCTGTGCAGGGGGTAGGACCGACGTTCGGCGCCACCGACCGCGTCCCTGACTCAAAGCCTGGAAATCCAGGCGTCTTTCAGGTAGACCAGCGGCCCCCACCCCGCGATCCGGAGGGCCATCGTGCCGCTGAAGCCCGACCCGACCTTCTACCCATCCCCCGCGAGTGCCGCCGAGGCCCCCGCGGAGAAGCTGGCGTACGTCGTGACCCTCAACACGGGCACCAACGGCGACCAGCGCCCGGATGCGCTGGCCGTCATCGACGTGGACCCCGGGTCGTCGAGCTACGGGACCACGATCGGGCGGCTGGACATGCCCAACGTGGGCGACGAGCTGCACCACTTCGGCTGGAACGCGTGCTCCAGCGCGCTGTGCCCGTGGGCCCCGCATCCGCACGTCGAGCGCCGCTACCTGCTCGTCCCTGGCCTGCGCTCGAGCCGCATCCACGTCATCGACGTCAAGGACGATCCGGTCAACCCCAAGCTGACCAAGGTGATCGAGCCCGAAGAGCTCCATCACCGCACCGGCTACAGCCGCCCGCACACCGTCCACTGCGGGCCCGACGGCCTCTACGTCTCCGCGCTGGGCAACCCCTCGGGCGACGGACCCGGCGGCGTCCTGCTCCTCGATCACGACGACTTCAGCCCGCGCGGGCGCTGGGAGATCGAGCGCGGCCCGCAGCACCTGGCCTACGACGTCTTCTGGAACATCGGCTACGACACGCTGCTGACCAGCGAGTGGGGCACGCCCAACATGGTCGAGGGCGGCATCAACCCCGAGCTCCTGCTCTCCAACCAGTACGGCCACCACCTCCACGTGTGGGACCTGCGCCGCCGGCGCCACAAGCAGGCGATCGACCTCGGCCCCGAGCACCAGATGGTCCTCGAGCTGCGCCCCGCCCACGACCCGTCGAAGCCCTACGGCTTCGTCGGCGTCGTCGTCTCGACCGCCGACCTCAGCGCATCGGTGTGGCTGTGGCGCCGCCAGGACGACGGCAGCGTCGCCGTCGAGAAGGTCATCACGATCCCGCCGGAGCCGGCCGAGCCCGACCAGCTGCCCGATGCCCTGAAGCCCTTCAGCGCCGTGCCGCCGCTCGTGACCGACATCGCGCTGAGCATCGACGACCAGGAGCTCTTCGTCTCCTGCTGGGGCACCGGCGAGCTCAAGCGCTATGACGTCTCGGACCCGGGCAGCCCGAAGGAGACGGGCAGCGTGCGCATCGGCGGCATCGTCGGCCGCGCGCCGCACCCCGCGTCGGGCGCGGTCAACGGCGGCCCGCAGATGGTCGAGGTCAGCCGCGACGGCAAGCGCGTCTACCTGACCAACTCGCTCTACGCCTCCTGGGACGCGCAGTTCTACCCCGAGGGGATCGACGGCTGGATGGTCAAGTTCGACAACAACGGCACCCTCGAGCTCGACCCGAACTTCTTCGTCGAGTTCGACGGCGAGCGTCCCCACCAGATCCGCCTGGAGGGCGGCGACGCCTCCAGCGACTCCTACTGCTTCCCGTCGTGACCTCGGACGCGGCGTGGCTGACCCTGGCCGGGCTCGGCGTCTATCACGGCGTCAACCCGGCCATGGGCTGGCTCTTCGCCGTGTCGCGCGGGATGCAGGAGCGCAGCCGCCGGGCCGTGCTGCGCTCGCTGGTGCCGATCGCCATCGGCCACGAGGCCTCGATCGCGCTGGTCGCCGCGCTCGTGCTGGGGCTGAGCACGACGACCGACCCCCAGGAGCTGCGGATCGGCGCCGCCGCCGCGCTCGTCGCCTTCGGGATCTTCCGCTTCGTCAAGCCGCGCGCGCACTTCCGCTGGACGTCGATGCGGGTCAGCGACCGCGAGCTGGGCGTGTGGTCGTTCCTGATGTCGACCGCGCACGGCGCGGGGCTGATGGTGGCGCCGGTCATCCTCGGCCTGCAGGCCTCGAGCCACTCACACGACGACATGGCCATGCTCTCCGGCGGCCCGATCGACATCGCCGCGGTCGGCATCGCGGTGCACGTCCTGGCCATGCTCGTCGTGATGGGCGTGATCGCCTTCGTGGTCTACGAGCGCGTGGGCCTGCAGGTTCTGCGCCGCGCGTGGCTGAACACCGACCAGGTGTGGGCGGGAGCCTTCGTGCTCGCCGGCCTCGTCACGCTCACGAGCTGACAGTAGGGTCGTCCATCGAGGGATCTCTCGGATGGACAACCCGGTACCGCGCGTGTGTCTGCTGGGCGGCTTCTCAGTCGCCACGGAGGACGGCGTGGTCGACGAGGGCGCGTGGCGCCTGCGCAAGGCCAAGGCGCTGGTCAAGCTCCTGGCCCTGGCGCCCGAGCGCCGGCTGCACCGCGAGCGCCTCGCCGAGCTGCTGTGGCCCGATCGCAACGGCGACGCGGCGGCCAACAACCTCCATCAGGCGCTGCACGCAGCGCGGCGCGCGATCGGCGCCGATGCCCTGCGCCTGAGCGACGGCGTCGTCGTCCTCGAGGCCGAGGTCGACGTCGACGCCTTCGAGACCGCGGCCGCCCGCGCGCGCGAGGCGCGCGACGCCGCCGCCTACGAGCTCGCGCTCGAGCTCCACGCCGGGGAGCTGCTGCCCGAGGACCGCTACGAGCCGTGGGCCGACGCCCGGCGGGCGGCGCTGCTCGAGCTGCACGGCACGCTGTGCATCGAGCTCGCCGAGCTGGCCGGCGACGACGGGCAGGCGGTCGCCGCCCTGCAGCGCGCGCTGGTCGTCGATCCGCTGGCCGAGCCCGCCCACCGGGCGCTCATGCGCGTGTACGCGGCCAGCGGCCGCCGCCAGCAGGCGCTGGCGCAGTACCAGATCCTGCGCCACCACCTCGACGCCGAGCTGGCCGCGGAGCCCGACCCCGAGACCCGCGGCCTGTACCGCGAGCTGCTGGCGCCTGCGCCGGTGACCGACACGAGCGGCAACCTGCCCCGGCCGCTGACCTCGTTCGTCGGCCGCGAGCGTGAGCGCGGCGAGATCGTCCGCCTGCTCGACCGCGTCCGCCTGCTCACGCTGATCGGCCCGGGCGGCTGCGGGAAGACGCGCCTGGCGATCGAGACGCTGGCCGGCGTCGATCCGGTCCCCGACGGCATCTGGTTCGTCGAGCTCGCCGGGCTGACCGACGGCGCGTTGGTGGCCCAGGCGACCGCGCTGGCCGTGGGCGTCCCGATCCCCGCCCAGCGCTCGGCGCAGGAGGCCCTTGCCGCGCACCTGGCCAGCCGTCAGGCCATCGTCGTGCTCGACAACTGCGAGCACGTGATCGACGCGTGTGCGCGCCTGGCGGAGGACCTGTTGCGCGCCGGCCCCGGCGTGCGCGTTCTCGCCACGAGCCGCGAGCCGCTGCACTGCGAGGCCGAGGTGGCCTGGCGCGTGCCGTCGTTGGCCGAGGCGGGCCGCCTGTTCGCGGAGCGCGCATCCGCGGATCCGAGCTTCAGCCCCACCGACGACGACCGGGCGACGATCGACGAGATCTGCCGGCGCCTGGACGGCATGCCGCTGGCCATCGAGCTGGCCGCGGCCCGCGTGTCGGCCCTGTCGCTGGATCAGATCGCGGCGCGCCTGGGCGACAGCCTCGACGTCCTCGCCGCCGGCAGCCGCACGGCGCGCACGCGCCAGCAGACGTTGCGCGCCACGATCGAGTGGAGCCACGACCTGCTCACCGGCGAGGAGCGCGTGCTCTTCCGCCGCCTGGGCGTCTTCGCCGGCGGCTTCACCCTGGAGGCGGCCGAGGACGTGTGCCCCGGCGGTGCCATAGCCCGGCGGCGGATCGTCGATCTGGCCGCGCGACTGGTCGACAAGTCGCTCGTCACCGCGACCGGGCAGCGCTTTCGCCTGCTCGACACCATCCGCCAGTTCGCCGTCGAGCGCCTCGACGCGTCGGGCGAGCACGAGACGATCGCCGTTCGCCAGCTCGACTGGTGCCTGGCCCTGGCCGAGGAGCACGACCCGCTCTCCGCCGGCCCGCGCCGCTCGCTGCGCACCCTGGAGACCGAGCACGACAACCTGCGCTCGAGCCTGACCTTCGCGCTGCGGCGTGACCCGCAGGCGGCCCTGCGCCTGGCCACCTCGCTGTGGCGCTTCTGGCTGGACCGCGGCTACTTCGCCGAGGGCGACCGCTGGCTCGACGCGGCGCTGCTGGCCGCGCCCGAGCGCACGCCCTTGCGCGTGGAGACCCTGCTGGCGGGCGCCGGGCTCGCGCTGCGCAGCGGCGACGCTGAGCGCTACCTTCTCCGGGTCCAGGCGGCGGTCGCCGCCTACCGCGAGCTGGGCGACGAGCACGCAACCGCTGCGGCGCTCTACCAGCACGCGATGCTCGAGCAGTCGGTCAACAACACGGCGCGGGCCGCGGATCTCTTCGCCGACGCGGTCGCCATGGCCCGTCGCCTCGGCGAGGGGCGGTTGCTGGCGGCCGCCACCCACGCGGCGGCCATGACGCCGTGGTACCGCGCAGACCACGTGCAGGCGCGCACGGCGGTGCGCGAGGCCCTCGCGATGCTCGAGGCTCTCCCCGACGACGACACGCCGTTCTTCGACGCGGTGACCTTCGGCCTCTGCCTGCTGCACGACGGGCCGCAGGGCCGTCCGCGCATGCACTTCGAGGAGACGATCTTCCTCTTCCACCGCTTCGCCCGCGCCCAGGCCATCGGCTATGCGCTCAACAACCTGGCCTGGACGGCGCGCGCGACGGGCGACGCCACACAGGCCACGGCGGCCCTCGACGAGGCGCTGGAACGCTTCCGCGCCGCCGACGACCGCGGTGGCGAGGCACTGACGCTCAATCACATGGGCAACCTGGCGCGTTCGCAGGGGGATCTGGATGCGGGCCGCGTCCACGTGCGCGCGGCGCTCGATCTGCGGCGCCAGCTCGGCGAGAAGCGCGCGATCTTCGTGAGCACGCTCGCGCTGGGGATGATCGAGATGGCGAGCGGCGACGTCGCGGGCGCGCACGATCTGCTGCGCGACGCGCACGCGCGCGCCGAAGCGGTCGATGACCTGCCCGCTATGGCCGCCGTGCAGACGGAGTGGGGCCTGGCCGAGGAGCGCCGCGGCGACCTCGAGAGCGCCGAACGCCTCCTGAACGCCGGCAGCGCTCTCTGGGGCGCGCAGCTGCTGCGGCGCTTCGAGGGCTGGGCGCAGATCGCCCTGTGCGACGTGCGCGAGCGCCTCGACGACGAGGCCGGCGCGCGGCAGGCGCTCGACGCTGCCCGTGAGCTGCTGCTCGACAGCGAGGACGCCGCTGCCGAGCGCTATCTGGCCACAAAGGCGCCGCTAAGCGAGTGCAAAGAGGGTGGTCCGTAGCTTCACCAGGCAACCACCCCGAAGCAGAGGACAGCACCTCCATGACCATGATGCAAACCCTGGCCGACGGCGAGATCGCCGAGCTGCGCGAAGCGATTCGCGGCACCGTGTTCGCGCCCGGCGATCCCGGTTACGACGACGCGCGCACGCTCTGGAACGGGATGTTCGACGATGTCCGGCCGGCGCTCGTCGTGCGCTGCGCGGGCACCGCGGACGTCATCCGCGCCATCGAGCTGGCGCGCAGCGAGGGCCTCGAGATCGCCGTGCGCGGCGGCGGGCACTCGATCCCCGGCCTCTCCACCACGGAGGGCGGGATCGTCATCGACCTGTCGCCCATGAAGGGCGCCCGCGTCGATCCGGCCACCCGCCGCGTGGTCGCCGAGCCCGGGCTGCTGTGGCAGGACCTCGACGCCGAGACGCAGGCCTTCGGGCTGGCGGCGACCGGCGGCCTGATCTCGACCACCGGCGTGTCGGGCTTCACCCTGGGCGGCGGCATCGGCTGGCTCGTGCGCAAGCAGGGCCTGGCCTGCGACCACCTCGTGGGGGCCGACGTGGTCACGGCCGATGGGCGGCTCGTGCGCGCCGGGGCCAACGGCGACCCCGAGCTGCTTTGGGGGCTGCGCGGTGGCGGTGGCAACTTCGGCGTCGTCACCGCGCTCGAGCTCGACATCCAGCCCGTCGGGCCGATGGTCTACGGCGGGATCATGGTCTTCGCCGGCGAGCGCGCGGCCGACGTCTGCGCCTTCTACGCCGACTGGACGGCGTCGGACCTGCCCGACGAGCTGACGACGATCCTCAACCTCACGACGGCCCCGCCCGCGCCGTTCCTGCCGGAGTCCGTCCACGGGCTGCCCGTAGCGGTCGTCGCCGCCTGCTACGCGGGCCCCGCGGAGGAGGGTGAGCGCGCGCTCGCACCGGTCCGCGGACTGGGCGCGCCCGTCGCCGACCTCTTCGGGCCGCTGCCGTACGTCGCCATGCAGCAGCTTCTGGACCCCCTGTGGGGTCGCGGCGCCCGCAACCACATGAAGGCCGGCTACCTGGCCGACCTCAGCTCGGGCGCCACCGACGCGCTGCTGCGCGGGTGGGAGGCCAAGCCGTCGCCCATGAGCGAGCTGCACGTGCATCACATGGGCGGCGCGGCGGCGCGCGGCGCGCGCGACAGCGCGGCCTTCCCGCACCGCGACGCGCCCTACGTCGTCAACTTCATCTCACGCTGGACCGACGCGGAGACCGACGACGCGCAGATCGCGTGGGGCCGCGACGTCTACTCGTCGCTTTCCGAGCACACCACCGGCGGCGCGTACGTCAACTTCCTCTCCGACGAGGGGCCCGACCGCGTGCGCGCGGCCTACGGCGACGAGGCCTACGCGCGGCTGCAGGCGCTCAAGCGCACCTACGACCCCGACAACGCGTTCCACCGCAACCAGAATGTCGTCCCCGCGTAGCACCCGACTGTCGGCGGCCGGTCAGGCGTTGGCCCTGGCCGCCGCGCGATAGCGGTCGACGACGCGCTCGCACCCGGTGCAGGTGCGGGCGCTTGCGGCCCACGAACACGGTGTCGTTCCCGGGCCCGCAGTCGACCGTCGCGCGGCCGGCGGCGAAGGCGAAGATGGTGTCGTTGCCTGCCCCTCCGCGGATCTGGTTGGAGCCGCGGCCCCGCAGGCGGATCTCATCGTCGCCGGCGCCGCCGGCCACGACGTTGGCGGCCGGGCCGCCCTGCAGGAAGTCGTCGCCGTCGCCGCCGGCGATGCGGTTCGTGCCGCGCCCGCCGTAGACGACGTCGTCGCCCGGGCCGCCGTCGAGACGGTCGGTCGAGCGCAGGCCGCCCCCGCCGTGCAGGCGATCGCCCCAGATGACGTCGTCGCCCGCGCCGCCGGAGATGGTGTCCGAGCCGTGCGCGCCGAGCAGGGTGTCGTTGCGGTCGGTGCCGGTGTGCGCGCCGTTGCCGGGCGGCCCGATCCAGGTCGCGCCGATCGCGGCGTCGGCCACGGGCGCCGCCTCGATGACGTTCTCGCAGTCGGCGAAGGCGCCTCGACGCAGGCTCTGGGCGTTGGAGATGCCGCCGGGCTCGGCGTACGGGTTCATGACGAGCGTGTCGTTGCCGGGACCGCAGTCGACGGCGTCGACCGCTGTGCCGTTGTTGACGTAGACGATGTCGTCGCCGTCGCCCGCGTGGATGACGTCGGCGCCCGAGTCGGCGTAGATGACGTCGTTCCCCGGGCCGGCGTCGAGGTCGTCGGGACCCGAACCGCCGTGGATGAGGTCGTCGCCGTCGCCCCCGGCGATGACGTCGGGCGCCGGGCCGCCGTCGAGCAGGTCGTTGCCCGGGCCGCCCAGGAGGCGATCGTGACCGAAGCCGCCGTACGCGCGGTCGGCGCCGTCGGCGCCGTCGAGCTGGTCGTCGCCCGAGTCGCCGATGAGCTCGTCGTCGCCGGCGTTGCCCAGCACGATGTCGGGGCCGGTGCCGCCGTCGATGCGGTCGGGCCCCGGGCCGCCGGTGAGGCGGTCGGCACCCTCGAGTCCGTCGAGGCTTCCGCCCAGCGCCGAGCTCACATGCAGTCGATCGGGCCCGGGAACGCCGAGCAGCGCCTCGCCGGCGGGTGCGGCGGGCACGGGGAGCGCCGGGGCCAGCGGGAGGCCTGCGACGGAAGGCACGGAGGGAAGCGGCGTCATGCCGGGCACCGCGCGCGGCCCGGCGGCACCCGCCGGCGCGGCCAGGCTCACGAGGAGCACGGCGGCAAGGACGGCGAGGCGGGCGGCGTGCTTCACCCCCACCGTGGTCGGCGCGCGTGGGCGCGCCTTGACGCTTCTGGACTAGTCGGAGGCGCACCGACTAGAGCGCCCAGGGGCTAGGAGTCGAGGACCGCGGCCAGGCGCCGCTCGAGCGCCGCGCCGACCGCCTCGCGCACCGGGCCGGCCTCGAGGCGCTCGACGAGCGCCTGCAGGAAGCCCTCGATGACCAGGCGCTTGGCCGACGCGTCGCGCAGGCCGTGCGAGCGCAGGTAGAAGAGCTGGTCGCGGTCGATCTGGGCGATCGCCGCCGCATGGGTGCAGCGGACGTCGTCGGCCAGGATCTCCAGGCCCGGGATGGCGTCGGCGTGGGCGCGCTTGGAGAGCAGCAGGTTGCGCGACTCCTGGAAGGCGTCGGTGCGCTGGGCGCCGGGATCGACCTTGATCATCCCGCGCCACACCGCGCTCGAGCGGTCGGCGAGGATCCCGCGGAAGGCGAGGTCGCTGGTCGTGTCCGGCGCCGCGTGCTCCTGCAGCGTGTCGAAGTCGATGTGCTGGCGCCCGCGCGTCGCGTAGGCGCCGGTGACGCTGCCGTGCGCGCCGGCGCCGGCGAGCTTGGTCTCCTGGAAGACCTTGCCGTTGGCCGAGCCGAAGCCGAGCGTGATCCAGTCCAGCGAGGCGTCGCGGCCGACCACGGCGCGCTGCGTCCCGAAGACCCACGTCGTCTCCTGGAGGTCCTGCAGGTCGACCAGTCGCAGGCGCGCGCTCTGCCCGACGACGACCTCGACGACGCCGTTGACCAGCCCGTCCGCGGCCGAGGTCGACTCGTGCCAGACCGACGCCTGCGCGTCCTCCTCGAGCACGACGAGCAGCCGCCAGTGCAGCGCGCTGCCGGCCTGCTCGTGCGCGGTGGAGATGACGATCGGCTCCTGCACCGTCACGCCGCGCGGCACGTAGACGAAGGTGCCGTCGGTCCAGTGGGCGTCGTTGCGCGCGACGAGCGGGGTGTTGCCGTCGACGATCGAGCCGAGGTGGCGCTCGACGAGCTCTGAGTGCTCCTCGGCGGCCTGCGCGAGGGGCATGACGATCGCGCCCTCCGGCGGCGCCTCGTCGAGGCCGAACGAGCTGGGGGCCGTGCCCCCCGGCGCCACCGGGAAGGCGTCGAGGTCGAGCTTGTCGATCGGGGTGAACTCCCACCCCGCCGCGCCGCGGAAGCTCGGCAGCTCGAGCTCGGCGACCCGGGCGAGGGCCGCCTCGCGGCGGGCGTCGAGGTTCGTGGCCGTGGCGTCAGCCAATCGAGCCCTCCATCTGCAGCTCGATCAGGCGGTTCATCTCGACCGCGTACTCCATCGGCAGCTCCTTGACGATCGGCTCGATGAAGCCGTTGACGATGAGCTTGCCGGCGTCCTCCTCGTTGATCCCGTGGGCCATGAGGTAGAAGAGCTGCTCCTCGCCGACCTTCGAGACGGTCGCCTCGTGGCCGACGTCGACGTCGTCCTCGCCGATGCGGATCGTCGGATAGGTGTCCGAGCGGCTGTCCTCGTCGAGCAGCAGCGCGTCGCAGACGACCTTGGACTTCGAACCGTGGGCGCCCTTGGCGACCTCGAGCAGGCCGCGGTAGGACGAGCGCCCGCCGTCCTTGGAGATCGACTTGGCGAAGATGTTCGAGGTCGTGTTGGGCGCGGCATGGACGATCTTGCCGCCCGCGTCCTGGTGCTGGCCGTTGCCCGCGAAGGCGATCGAGAGGATCTCGCCGTGCGCGCGCTCGCCCATGAGATACACGCTGGGGTACTTCATGGTCAGCTTGGAGCCGAGGTTGCAGTCGACCCACTCGACGGTGGCATCCGTCTCGGCCCGGGCGCGCTTGGTCACCAGGTTGAAGACGTTGTTGGACCAGTTCTGCACGGTCGTGTAGCGGATCCGCGCGCCGGGCTTGGCGAACAGCTCGACCACCGCGGAGTGCAGCGAGTCAGAGCTGTAGGTCGGCGCGGTGCAGCCCTCGACGTAGTGCACGTAGGAGCCCTCGTCGGCGATGATGATCGTGCGCTCGAACTGGCCCATGTTCTCCGTGTTGATGCGGAAGTAGGCCTGCAGCGGCATCTCGACGTGCACGCCCGGCGGGACGTAGACGAACGAGCCGCCCGACCACACCGCGCTGTTGAGCGCGGCCAGCTTGTTGTCGTTGGGCGGGATCAGGGTGCCGATGTACTCGCGCACGAGGTCCTCGTGCTCGCGCAGCGCGGTGTCCATGTCCATGAACAGCACGCCCTGCTTCTCGAGCTGCTCGTTGACCTGGTGATAGACGGACTCGGACTCGTACTGGGCGCCGACGCCGGCCAGGAACTTGCGCTCCGCCTCGGGGATGCCGAGCCGGTCGAAGGTCTTCTTGACGTCCGCCGGGACGTCGTCCCATGAGCGCTCGGCGCGCTCGGAGGCGCGCACGAAGTAGTGGATGTCGTCGAAGTCGACCTCGGCCAGCTTCGGCGAGCCCCACGTCGGCATCGGGCGCGCGAGGAAGTGATCCAGCGACTTCAGGCGGAAGTCGCGCATCCACTGCGGCTCGGACTTGAACTCGGAGATCTTCGCGACGAGCTCGCGGGACAGGCCCTTGGGCGCCTTGAACAGGTAGTTCTCGGCGTCATGGAACCCGTAGCGCTCGGTGTAGTCGCCACCGAGCGTCCTCAGCGAAGCCTCCTGGGGCGTGAGCTGCTTGGTGGTCTCGGGCGTTGCGGCCATGGTGTCTACTCCACCTCCACCTTTATGAGCTCGTTCTCGACGACGACGGGGAACGTGTCGACGGGAACGTACGCAGGCAGGGTCGTGGGCTTTCCGGTGTGCAGGTCGAACAGCGAGCCGTGGCGCGGGCATTCGACGGTGCACGTGGCGGGATCGAATTCGCCTTCGGCCAGCGTGCCGTTGTCGTGCGAGCAGCGATCTTCGATGGCGAGGATCTCGCCGTTGCAGTTGAAGACGCCGATCTCGAGGTCCTCCCATTCGACGATGCGGGCAGCACCGGGCGGAAGCTCGGAGAGCGGGCAGACGTCGATGAGAGCGCTGGTCATATACGTAGGCGTGCGAAATCCGTCTTGGACGGTATGAATTGTACCCGCCGGGCCAGCCGGGCCGGCGAGGAGCCTGCTGACGCCCGAGGCTAGCGGGACGCAGGGGCGATGCGCACGGTGCGGTGCAGCACCATGACGCGCGTGCCGACCGTCGCCCGCAGGGTCAGCCGGACGACCACGGGGTGCCGGCCGGCCAGCGCCCGCCGCGCCATGGCGGGGAGCACGATCCGCACCCGGACGCTCGCCGGCTTGAGCAGCGTGCGCCGCGTCGTGGGCAGCTTGATCCGCTTGCCCTCGGCGGCCGCGGTGCCACTCAGCGTGACGCGGCAGCCGCGGCTGCAGGCCACCACCGCGCTGACGGCGCCGCCGGAGCCGGTCTGGCGGGCGCGCGCGGTGAGCGTCGCGCGCGGGGGCCTGCGTCGTGCCCCCGGCGGTCGTCGCCTTGGGCGGCTTCTGCACGGTGGCGGGCGGACCCGGTGTCGGCGCGGAGGTCTCGCCCGGGTCCTCACCGGTGGCCGACCACGTGAACGAGATGGCGGTCGCGGCGCCCTGATAGCTGTTGTCCGCGTTCGACGGGAGGCTGACGGTGAAGCGATAGCGGTGCGCCTCGCCCTGGGACATGTTGCCCAGACCGACCGTCGACAGGGCGCTCAGCTTGCCGTAGAAGACCGTCCTCCCGGCCTGTCCGGGCGTCACGTCCTCGACCACGAGATCGAGCGCGCGCCCGAGCGGGGTGTCGACCAGACCGCTGGACCCCAGCGCGAAGAACCCGGACACGTCGCCCACGTTCGTCATCGTGATCTCGCCCGTCGCGCAGGTGCCCGGGCGCGAGGCCGGTGGCTTCGAGGATCGCCGCGCCCGCCAGCGAGGAGCCGATCAGCGGTCCCGTCGCCTGGCCGACGGCGGCGCGCGCGGCGCCGTGGTCGCCGCCCATGCAGGCGGCGGCGAACAGGCCGAGGGCGACCAGCGCGGTGGCGATGCGGGGGCGCGCGGCGGCCATCAGAAGTCGACGTCCGTGTCGGTCTCGGTGAAGGCGGTGGCCGCGGTGCTGGTGTTGCCGGCGAGGTCGATGATGCCGACGACCGGCGTCCACGTCATGTTCTTGGCGGTGACGGCGGTGGCCTGCACGCTGGCGGGCGTGCCGAGCGTGACGACGATCGAGGCGCCGTCGGCCGAGCGCACCATGGTCGACGCGAAGGTCGTGGTGGCGCTGACGTAGTTGCCGTTCGTCGCGACGGTGCCGAGCTTGACGGTGCCCGTGGTGGCGGCTCAGGACCGTGACGGTGTCGGCCGTGGTCACGTCGGTGAAGCGTCACGTTCACGGCCGTGCTCGCGCCGTTCCAGCCGCTCCACACCGACGCCGCGGTGATCGGCTCGGAGTAGGTGAAGGTCAGCGTGTCGCCGTTCTGGATCTTGCCGGCCGTGCCGCCGGCCTTGTTGGCGGCCACGATGCCGGCGGCGCTGGGCTTGGTCGTGTCGACCGTGAAGGTGTTGGCCGTGCTCGTGCCGGTGTTGCCGGCGGTGTCGGTCTGGGTGGCCTGCGCGGTGTAGGTGCCGACGGCGAGCGCCGTGGCGGTCGTCGTCCACGTGGCGCCCGTGCGGTTGGGGATGCGCGTCTGCACGGGCGTCCCGGTGGCGGTCGATTCCGCTGTAGATGCTTCACGGTGATCGGCGCGTTGTCGCCCGTCGGGTTGCCCGCAGCGCCGCTCAGGGTCGGCGTCGTGTCGTTGGTGGACGAGCCGTCGGCGGGCGCGGTCAGGGTGACCGCGGGCCGGCCCAGTCGGCTGACGGTCGTGAACGCGCTGGCGGCTGTTCACGGCGCTCGCCGTGAACGTGGCCTGAGAGCCCTGCACCGCAAAGGCGGCCGCCAGGACGGCGGCGAGCAGTGCGAGGACCCGGATCATGCCGCTTGCGTGGTCCGCGGCTCGGGGGTGGTGTCGCGCCAGAGCCCCGCCATGGCGGCGAGGGCGATGAGCAGCGCGGGGACGCCGATGACGATCATCCGCACCTTGCGCTCGCTGAGCGTCGCGATGCCATAGCCGAGGTAGGGAAGGTGGAAGGCCACGCGCGCCTGGCGCGCGTCGCCCAGCGCGATCTCGCCCCACGCGTCGGCGGCGCGGTTGGCGTCGCCCTTGGTGGTGAAGACGCGCTGGCCGCGGACGGTGCGCACGGTGGCGATGCGGTGCGTCACGAAGGCGGGGTGGCCGGGCGGGCGGAAGGTGATGACGTCGCCGGCCCGGAGGCTCGCGGTCGGGACGACGCGGTCGAAGACGAGCGAGCCGCGGTCGTAGGTGCCGGTCATCGAGCCGCTGGTGATGACGTAGCGCTGGAAGCCCAGCAGCGCCGGCACGAGGACGGCGCCGGCGAGGATCAGCGCGGCGGCGCTCAGCGCGATGCCGAGCATGCGGCGGACGAGCGGGAGAGTCGAGGTGAGCGACATGGGAGCCTCAGCGAGAACGCGCGATCGGGGAGCCCGCGGGAAGGCCGTGCCGCCGGACACGGCCAGGCCTTCCCGCACTGTTGGCTCCGAGTGACCTAGGACTGGGTCGCCGACCAGGTGAAGTCGACCGAGGCCGTCTTGCCCTGGAAGGTGTCGTCGGTGCTGCGCCGGCAGCGTCGTCGTGAACTTGTAGCGGTGCTTGATGGCACCGGCGTAGTTGCCGAGCGCGGCGTTGGTCAGCGCGCTGACCTTGCCGGTGTAGACGGTGGTCGTCCCGGTCGCGCAGTTGGGAGCGGTGACGGTCCAGGCGCCGCAGTCGAGCACGACGAGGTCCATCTGGGCGAGCAGGGCCGCGTAGCCGGTGGTGTTGGCGGTCTTCAGCGCGAAGTCGCCGGCCAGGCTGCCGGTGTTCGTGATGTCCACCGTGCCGGTGGCGGTGTCGCCCGGCTTCAGGGAGCCGTGCCGTCAGCAGCGCGGTGCCCGGCGTGTTGCCGATCGACAGCGTGCCGGTCGTGAAGACGTTGCCCGGATTGGCGGCCGATGCGGTGAAGCTCGCGCCGGATCCAACGGTGATCCCGATGGCGGCGAGGACGATGGCGAGCGCGCCGAGGGTGCGGCGCGGATGCGCCACGAGTGCGTGCAGACGGGTCAAGACTTCCTCCAGGGGGGGAGAGACGGATATGAGGCGACCCGTTGCCCGTTACGAAGGCGAGAGAGAGAGGCCGGGTGCTTGCTCCATGTGTCGGCATCTCAGGCGACCTACTTAAACTCTTTCCGCTAATGGCACGCTCGTTATACCTTATCCCCAGAAGTGGGGATGGCCCCTCCCCAGAAGTGGGGATGCCGGTGGCTGAGCCAAAAAACGCGCAGCCATTGCGCGCGCAACGACCTAGGAAGCGGGCGCCGCGGGCTCCCAGTCGACCGCTCCGCCGAGGCTCGCGCTCTTGAGAACCTTGAGCGAAAGCAGGGCGCATTTCATGCGCGTGGCGGAGATGTCGATCCCCAGCAGATCGAGCACGAAGGAGCGGTCCAGCCGCAGCACATCGTCGACCTTCATGCCCTTGACCTCGTCGGAGGCCATCGACGCCGCGGCCTGGCTGATCGCGCAGCCGTGGCCCTCGAAGCGCACGTCCTCGACGGTGCCGTCACCGCCGACGCGCAGCATGACCGTGAGCTCGTCCCCGCACAGCGGGTTGTTGTCGGAGAACTCGAGGTCGGGGTCCTCCATCGGCCCCCAGTTGTGCGGGCGCTTGTAGTGCTCGAGGATCTCCTCGCGGTAGAGGTCGTCCATCAGGCGAAGATCCCCTGGACCTTGGCGAGCCCGGCGATCAGGGCGTCGACGTCCTCGTCGGTGTTGTGCACGGCGAAGGACGCGCGCGAGGTGGCGCCCACGCCCAGGCGGCGCATGAGCGGCTGCGCGCAGTGGTGCCCGGCGCGCACGCAGATGCCGTCGCGGGCGAGGATCTCGGCCACGTCGTGGGGGTGGACGCCCTCCAGGGCGAAGGAGATCAGCGCGCCGCGGTCCGCCGGATCGGCCGGGCCGTGGAGGCTGATGCCGGGCACGGCGCGCAGGCGCTCGAGCGCGTAGGCGACGAGCTCGCGCTCGTGCGTGCGCACGTGCTCCATGCCGATGCTCTGCAGGAAGTCGACCGCGGCGCCCGAGCCCGATGGCCTCCGCGATGTTCGACGTGCCGGCCTCGAACTTCGCCGGGCTCTGCGCCCAGCGCGTCTCCTCGGCCGAGACCGACGCGATCATGTGCCCGCCGGTGATGAACGGCGGCATGGCGGCCAGCAGGTCGGCGCTGCCGTGCAGGACGCCGATGCCCGTCGGCCCGTAGGCCTTGTGGCCGGTCCAGCCGTAGAAGTCGGCCCCCAGCGCGCCGAGGTCGACGGGGATCTGCGGCACGGCCTGGGCGCCGTCGACGACGACGATCGCCCCCGCGTCATGGGCGCGGCGCACGATCTGCTCGAGCGGGTTGATGGTGCCCACCACGTTGGAGATGTGCGCGACCGCGACGACCTTGACGTCGCCGCCGGCCAGCAGGGCGTCGAGCTCGTCGAGGCTCAACCGGCCCTCGTCGTCGACGCCGAGCACCGAGAACGTCGCCCCGCGGCGCAGCGCGAGCTGCTGCCAGGGCACGAAGTTGGAGTGGTGCTCCATCTCGGTGACCACCACGCGATCGCCGGGGCCGACGTTCGCGTCGCCCCACGCGTAGGCCACGAGGTTCAGCGCCTCGGTGACGTTGCGGGTGAAGATCGTCTCCTCCACGCCCCAGTTCACGAAGCGCGCGACGCGCTCGCGCGCGCCCTCGAACAGCTCGGTCGCCTCGGCGGCCAGCGGGTAGACGCCGCGGTGCACGCTGCCGCGGTGATGGGCGTAGTAGTCGTCCATCGCGTCGAGGACCGCGCGCGGCGTCTGCGACGTCGCGCCGGAGTCGAGGTAGACGAGCCCTTCGCGGTCGAGGGACGGGAACTCGAGGGCGAGTGCGGTGTCGGCGAGGGCGCTCATGCCATCACGCCGCGGCCGCTGCCTCGTCGCGCACCCAGCCGTAGCCCTCGCGCTCGAGCTGCTCGACGAGCTCGGAGCCGCCCTGCTTGACGATCCGCCCCTCGTACATGATCGAGACGCGATCGGGCTGCACGAGGTGCAGGATGCGCTGGTAGTGGGTGATGATGAGCACGCCGAGGTCGGTCTCCGCGGCGACCGTGTTGACCCCGTGGGCGACGGTGTTGAGCGCGTCGATGTCCAGGCCCGAGTCGGTCTCGTCGAGGACCGCGATCCCGGGGCGCTGGAGCGCGAGCTGCAGGATCTCCAGGCGCTTCTTCTCGCCGCCCGAGAAGCCCTCGTTGAGGTAGCGCGAGGAGAACTCGCGCGGGACGTGGGTGAGCTCCATCGCCTGCTCGACCAGCTTGCGGAAGTCCTTGAGCGAGACCTCGGCCTCGCCGCGCGCCTCGCGATGGGCGTTCATGACCATCCGCAGGTACTTGGTGATGGTCACGCCCGGAATCGAGACGGGGTACTGGAAGGCCATGAACAGGCCCATCCGTGCCCGCTCGTCGGGGTCGGCCTCGGTGATGTCCTGCCCCTGGAAGATGATCTGGCCCTCGGTCACCTCCAGGTTGGGCTGGCCCATGATGACGTTGGCCAGCGTCGACTTGCCCGAGCCGTTGGGGCCCATGAGGGCATGGATCTCGCCCTTGCTGACCGTGAGGTCGAGGCCGCGGAGGATGTCCTTGTCGGCGGCCCGGACGTGGAGGTTGCGGATCTCGAGATCAGCCATGCGCTTTCCGTGTCGTGGTGAGAGTCAGACGGCGACGGGCGCCGTCGGGGAGGAAGAAGGGACCTGCGTGCGCTCGGAGAAGGCGACGAGCTCGGCCAGCGTCGTCTGGGCCAGCGCCTTGATGACGCCGCCCTGGACGCGCGTCCACAGCAGCTTGGTCGCGCACGCGTGCCCGTGGTCGTCGAGGTGCGAGCAGAGCACGCGGCCTTCCTCGGAGTCGTCGACGAAGCAGCTCATGGGCGCGACGGCGCCCTCCAGCGCGAGCACGGCCTCGTCCATGGTGATCGACTCCGCGGGGCGCGACAGCTTGTAGCCGCCATGGGCGCCACGCGTGCTCTCGACGAGGTCGGCCTTCTTGAGCAGGGCGACGATGCGCTCCAGGTAGGCGAGCGGCAGCCCCTCGGCCTCGGAGATCGCCTTGAGCGAGACCGGCTGCCCGGAGCCCTGGCGACCCAGCTCGACGAGCAGGCGCACTCCGTACTCCGCCTTCGTCGTGAAGATCATGATCTCAATCCTACCAATGAGGTAGGAGATCCCCGGGCGGCCAGATGGGCGGCGCCGCGAGGCCTGCGAATGGAAAGCGCGTTTCAAGCACCCCCGAAACGTGGAAGGATGCGCGGGTCCAAGCGGATGAGGGCGTCGTCCGCAAGGTCCAGTCCCCCCACCCCCCCATGGCCCGACACCGCACTCTGTGCATCGTGGCGGCCTCCGTGGCGTGCCTGCTCGTGCCGGCCGCCACAGCGTCCGCCTGCGCCGGCGCACGCAGCCGCCCCTCCCAAGCCTCGCTCGATCGAGCGATCCGCGCGACCGTGTGCCTGATCAACCAGGCGCGCGGCGATCACGGGCTCGGTGCGCTGCGCACCACCGGCTCGCTGGAGCGCGCCGCCGCGGCCCACAGCCGCGACATGGTCCGCCGCGACTTCTTCGCGCACGACTCGCCGACGGGGTCGACGCCCAAGGAGCGCATCGATCGCGCCGGCTACTTCGACGGCGCGTCTTCGTGGGCGATGGGCGAGACGATCGCCTGGGGCAGCGGCGGCCGCGCGACCCCGGCGTCGATCGTGCGCTCGTGGCTGCAGTCGCCGGGCCACCGGGCGATCCTGCTCGACGGCCGCTACCACGACGTCGGCGTCGGCATCGCGGTCGGCGCGCCGGGCAACGCCGGCGGCGCGACGTTCACCGGGGACTTCGGCGCCCGCGGTTAGCCCGGGCGGGCGGTGCCGTCACCCACGGCGGCGATGATCCGCCGCGATGGCGTCCTCCGACGACCTCGCCGCGCACGTCGAGCACGAGATGGCAGTGGCGCAGCGGCGCTTTCGCAGCCGCATCGCGGTGCTGGCGCTGGCCTCGGTCGCCTTCGACCTGGTGGCCGCCGGCCTCGCCAAGCTCTTCGAGGACGGAGCGCAGCACAGCTTCGATACCTACCTCGACGCGCTCTTCTGGACGACGACGCAACTGCTCACCGTCTCGTCGCAGCTGCCCAATCCCGAGCACGCAGCCACCAAGGTCCTCGACGTGATCCTCGAGGCCTGGGCGATCATCGTGGTGGCCTCGCTGGCCGCGACCTTCAGCGACCTCCTGCACCACCGCACGCGCCATCGCGCGATGAAGGAGCGCGCCGGCGTCTCCCGGCCGCCCGTGCGATAGGCTCGCGCCAGCATGGTCCTCGGCCTCACAGCATGGGCCGCCACCTTCGGCTTGGTGGTCGTCTTCTTCGTCATCTTCCCTGTGCTCGTGCAGGGCCTGATCGCCTTTGCCGTCGTGGTGGGGCTCGGTGAACGCGCCGACAACGAGGAGTACGCGCGCCACCACCGCCTGCCGGGCTCGTAAGGGGTCCAGCTCAGGTGACCCGACCCGTTGCCGTCGTCACGGGCGCCGCGCGCGGCATCGGCCTGGAGACCGCCCGTCGGCTCTCGGCCACTCATCGCGTCGCGCTGCTCGACCTCGACGCCGAGGGCGTCGAGGCAGCCGCGGCCGGCCTCGGCGACGCGATCTGGGCGCGCTGCGACATCACCGAGCCCGGGTCGATCGCCGCAGCGATCGACCAGGTCGTCGCCGAGTGCGGCGGCATCGACGTCTGCATCTCCAACGCGGGCATCGCCGCCACCGGGGCGCTGCGCCATCTCGATCCCGACGTCCTCGCCGCCCAGCTCAACGTCAATCTCACCGGGAACTGGCGGCTGATCCACGCGTGCCTGCCCCACCTCATCGCGCGCCGCGGGTACGTGCTCGGGGTCGCGTCGCTGGCGGCCATCGTGGCTCCGCTGGGGATCGGCGCCTACGGCGCGTCCAAGGCGGGTCTCGAGCAGCTGCTCAACGTCCTGCGCCTGGAGGTCCGCCACCTCGGCGTCGACGTCGGCGTGGCCTACTTCTCGTGGATCGACACCGACATGGTGCGCGGCGCCGAGAACAGCCATCCCGGCTTCGCGGCGATGCGCAAGGGCCTGCGCGGTCCGGCCGGCAAGACGCTCCCGGTGGGCGCGGCCGCCGACGCGATCGTGCGCGGCGTGGAGCGCCGCTCGCGCCGCGTCGTCGCCCCCGGCTTCGTCGGCGCGCTGTTCCGGCTGCGTGGCCTCATCCCCGAGCTGATCGATCGCGAGGCGCTCAAATCCGCGCCGGACGTCGACCGCATGACGGCCGAGATGGTGGCCGAGCGCGGCACCTTCGGCGCCGGACTGCGCCCCGGCGAGGCGTCCAGTGACGCCGCCGCCCGCTCCGCTGGGCGCTGATTACCCGCCGCTCGGCGCACTCGTACGAACGTCGAGCGGCCTTAAGTTGCGCCGAGCGGCCCGCCGATAAGGGCGTTGTGTGCCGAAAGTACGGCACCCGGGGGCAACGCTGGAGGACGCATGAACGTGGTGTGGGGAATCCGTTGGGATCGCGAGGACGACCGTCGGCAGCGCCTGCTGATGGCGGCCGCCGTGGTGGCCGCGCTGGCCGCCGTCGCGCTGCTGCTGATGCTGCGCGGTTCCGCGCCGGTCGCCATGCACGCGGTGATCGTGCGCGCCGAGCCCGGCAAGCTCGCGGCCGCGCAGCGCGCCGTGGAGCACAGCGGCGGCACGGTCGGGCAGTCGCTGCCGATCGTCAACGGCTTCGTCGCGCAGGTACCCGCCGACTCCGAGCGCGCCCTCGGCGCGAGCGCCGGAGTGGTCGCGGTGGTCGGCGACGACCGCATGAGCGGCTGGGCCGGCGACGCCTCGAGCGCACAGGCCGCCGCGACGCCCGGCACGTCGCTCGACGAGGTTCGCGAGGCCATCGGCGCCGCGCAGTCCGGCGCCACCGGCACGGGCATCGACGTCGCGGTGATCGACACCGGCATGGTGCCGGTGCCGGCGCTGGCCGACGCGGGCAAGGTCGTACAGGGCCCGGACTTCTCCAACCAGGGCCGCGACAAGCACCTGGCGCACCTCGACACCTTCGGCCACGGCACGCACGTGGCCGGGATCATCGCCGGCGACGACAAGGCCTCGGGCTTCCGCGGCGTCGCACCGGGCGCGCGCCTGGTCAACGTCAAGGCCGCCGGCGCCGACGGCTCGACGACGCTCGCCGCGATCGTCGCCTCGGTGGGCTGGGTCATCGCGCACCGCAACGACAACGGGCTGCACGTCCGCGTCCTCAACCTCTCCTTCGGCACGCCGCCGAGCCGCTACCAGAGCGACCTGCTCGCCTATGCGGTCGAGCAGGCGTGGAAGGCCGGGATCGTCGTCGTCGTCTCCGCGGGCAACGAGGGCGACAAGCGCCGCGGCCTCACGTCACCCGGCTACGACCCGTTCGTGCTGTCGGTCGGGGCCAACGACCTCGCCGGCACGGCGGCGGTCGGCGACGACGTCGTCCCCAGCTGGTCGAGCCGCGGCGCCGGGCGCAACCCCGACCTCGTCGCCCCCGGCCGCTCGATCGCCAGCCTGCGCGACCCGAACTCCGCGCTCGACCTCGCCCATCCCGAGGCCCGGGTGGGCGACGCCCTGATCAAGGGCAGCGGCACCTCGCAGGCCGCCGCGGTCGTCTCCGGCGCGGTGGCGCTGCTGCTCGAGCGCCGGCCCGACCTCTCGCCCGACCAGGTGAAGGCGATCATCAAGTCCACCGCCGATCCGCTGTCCGGACCCGGGCCTGACGCCCAGGGTGCGGGCCGGCTCAACGTCACACGCGCGCTCGCCGCGCCGAGCCCCGACCCGATCGCCGCGCGCCAGCCGTTCGAGCCCGCCGTGATCCGTGGCGTCATCGCCAGGCTGGTGGCCGGCCTGTCGAGTGCCCGTCACGCCGAGATCGGGCTCGTCGGCCCCGACGGCGCCAAGTGGGGCGCCGCGAAGTGGGGCGGCTCCTCGTGGGGCGGCTCGTCGTGGGGCGGCTCCTCGTGGGGCGGCAGCTCCTGGGGCGGCTCCTCATGGGGCGGCAGCTCCTGGGGCGGCTCCTCATGGGGCGGCTCCTCATGGGGCGGCAGCTCATGGGGCGGCAGCTCCTGGTCGAGCTCGGGCGACGGCTGAGCCGGTGCGCGACCTGCGGTCCACTCGAAGCACAACGGTCGCCCCGCAGGGGCGCGGGCGGCGCCTGCGCCCTGGCGGGCACCCGCGGGTCTGGGCGCTCATCTTCGCGATGGGCGCCTGCGCGTTGGTGCTCACCTTCGCCCACGTCCGCCACCTGCCCGCCCTCGGCCCGCACCCGCGTCCGGCATGGTGGCTGCTCGCGGTCGCGTTCGCGGTGGCCGAGCTCTGCGTGGTGCACGTCGAGTTCCGCCGCAACGTGCACATCTTCTCCCTGAGCGAGCTGCCGCTGGTCTTCGGACTCATCTTCGCCCAGCCGTGGGCGATGCTGCTGGGCATCCTGCTCGGCCCGATCGTCGTGCTCGTGGTCAACCGCGGGCAGTCGCCGGTCAAGGTCGCCTTCAACGTCACGCTCTTCTGGCTCGGCGGCGCGCTCGCGGCCACCATCTTCCACGCGTTGCTGGGCGCTCAGGACGCCGTCGGTCCGGCCGTGTGGGGCGCGGCGTTGCTGGCCACCCTGGCCAACGCGGTCCTGGGCGCGCTGCTCGTGTGCGCGGTCATCCGGCTCTCGGGCCAGCGCATCGCCGCGGCCAAGCTCGTGCGCACGCTGGCGATGGCCACCGCCGTGTGCGTCACCAACACGTGCCTGGCGCTGGGCGGCGCGGCGGCGGTGGCCACCGACGCACGGGCGGCCCTGCTGCTCATCGTCCCGGCGGCCGCCGTCGTGCTGGCCTACCGCGCCTACATGGCCGAGCGGCGCAAGCACGAGAGCCTCGAGTTCCTGCACGAGGTCACCCGCCTGCTGGCCCGCGCGCCCGACATCAGCGCCGGCATGGCGGGACTGCTGCAGCGCACGCTCGACGTCTTCCGCGGCGACCTCGCCGAGATCATCCTGCTGCCCTCCGACCAGCGCTCCGAGGCGCTGCGCACGACGCTCGAGCAGGGCGGGACGGTCGAGCCGATGGTGCTCGCCGATCGCTACGTGGCCGATGCGCTGCACGCGCTGGTCGACGGCGACACCCCCGCACGGCTGCTCGAGCGCCCGCTGGCCGATCCGCTGCTCGACGCGGCGCTGGAACGGCGCGGCATCCAGCGCGCGATGCTCGCGGCGCTCCCCGGCGAGACGCGCGTGGTGGGCACCTTCCTGGTCGCCAACCGCAGCACGGTGGGGAGCTTCGACGGCCACGACCTCACGCTCTTCGGCACGCTGGCCAACCACGCCAGCGTCTCGCTGGAGTACGACCGCCTGGAGCACCTCGTCTCCCAGCTGCGCGAGCTGCAGGGCCGCCTGGAGCACCAGGCCTACCACGACCCGCTGACCGGGCTGGCCAACCGCGCGCTCTTCCTCGAGCAGCTCGGCCAGCTGCTCGCCTCGGGCCGCAGCGACTACACGGTCCTGTTCCTCGACCTCGACGACTTCAAGACGGTCAACGACTCGCTCGGCCATTCGATCGGCGACGAGCTGCTGGAGGCGGTCGCCGGGCGCCTGCGCGGCGCGCTGAAGGCGGGCGACCTCGCGTCGCGCCTGGGCGGCGACGAGTTCGCCGTCCTGCTGCACGACGTCGACGACAGCGCCGCCGTGACCCGCGTCGCCGACCGCATCATCGCGCTGCTCGAGCGCCCCTTCATGGTCGCCGGCCACGAGATCTCGGCCCACGCGAGCCTCGGGATCGTCGAGGGCTGGACGGCCGACGTCGAGAGCGCCGAGGAGCTGCTGCGCAACGCCGACGTCGCCATGTACACGGCCAAGAACGCCGGCAAGCAGCGCCACGAGGTCTTCGAGCCCGCGATGCACGCCGCCGTGATGCGCCGCCACCGCCTCAAGGAGGACCTCCAGCGCGCCGCCGAGCGCGGCGAGCTCGTCGTCGAGCTGCAGCCGATCGTCGAGCTGGCCACCGGCAACGTGGCCGCCGCCGAGGCGCTCGTGCGCTGGAACCACCCCGAGCGCGGGCGCATGACCCCCGGCGACTTCATCGACGTCGCCGAGGAGACGGGCCGCATCCTCGAGGTCGACCGCTTCGTGCTGGAGCACGCGTGCGGGCTCGCCGCCCGCTGGCCTTCGGGCGAGGCCGGCGCCGTCGCCCTGCACGTCAACGTCTCGCCGCGCGAGCTCCAGCGCCCCGAGCTCATCCGGCGCGTCTCCGACGCGCTGGACACGACCGGGCTGCCGCCCAGCCGGCTCGTCCTGGAGATCACCGAGAGCGGCCTGATGCGCGACCCGCGCGCGGTGCTCGGGCGCCTGCAGGCGCTGCGCGAGCTCGGCGTGCGGCTGGCGATCGACGACTTCGGCACCGGCTACTCGTCGCTGAGCTACCTGCGCTGGATGCCCATCGACGTGCTGAAGATGGACAAGTCGTTCGTCGACGACCTCGGCAGCGGCGACCAGCGCACGGCGCTGGCCGGCACCATCGCCGGCCTCGCGCGCACGCTGAGCATGACCGTCGTGGCCGAGGGCATCGAGCGCCCCGAGCAGGCCGACATGCTGCACGCGATGCAGTGCGAGTTCGGCCAGGGCTACCTCTTCGCCGCCCCGCTGCACCCCGAGGCCTTCGGGGCACTGCTCGTCGCGCGCTGCGCGGCCTGAGTCGTCCGCCGGCGCGTCGTCCGCCCGCGCTGCTCGCCCTTCGCGGCGCAAACAGCATCACCGAGGGAAGGGAGTCAGCGGCCGTGCGAGCGCCAGCGGTCGTCCTCCCGCGAACTGCAGTCCGGATTACTCTCGGAAACCGATGACAATCCGGACCGGTTCGAGCACCAGCGCGCCCGCGGAGCCGCAGACGCACCGACCACCGCTACCTCCCTCCCCTCGATGCGGCAGTAAGCGCCGCGCAGCGCCACCAACGCACCGCGGACGACCACCGCGCGCGTCAGACGCCAAACAACAGCAGCAAATTGCCACTTGATCGATCAAGACTTGATCGATACAGTCTTGAACGATTCAGATGGCAGCCCGCACCTCACACGCCCCCACCCTCGCCGACGTCGCCGAGCATCTCGGCGTCTCGCGCACGACGGTCTCCAACGCCTACAACCGGCCCGATCAGCTCAGCCCCATGCTGCGCGAGCGCGTGCTCAGCGCCGCGCGCGACCTGGGCTACACGGGTCCCGATCCGGTGGCGCGGTCGCTGCGGCGCGGCAAGGCCGGGTCGCTCGGGCTCGTCTTCGACGCCCGGCTGCGCTACATCTTCGACGACCCCGCGGCAGTGCTCTTCCTCTCCGGCGTCGCCGCCGGCTGCGAGGAGCAGGGCACCGGGCTGGCGCTCGTTCCCCAGCTGCCGGAGGGCGCGGCGGAGCTCGTGCGCTCCGCGCTCGTCGACGGCTACGTCATGTTCTGCACGCCCGAGAACGACGAGCGCCTCGAGGCGGTCCGCGCTCGCGGGCTGCCCTACGTCCTCGTCGACTTCTCGCCCTACGTCGACGGCCCGCGCGTGAACATCGACGACCGTGGCGGCGCCCGCGCCGTGGCCCAGCACCTCGTCGACCTCGGCCACCGCCGCTTCGGCCTCGTCGTGCCCTACGAGGACGGCGCGACCGACGCCGCCACGGCCACCGAGATCTCAGACCCGACGCGCACCGAGGACCGCACGCGCTGGCGCTGCTTCATCCGCTACGAGCGCCTGCTCGGCTGGCGCGATCCGATCGTCGCCGCGGGCATCGACTGGTCCACCGTGCCGGTCGGCAGCTCGCCCGAGAGCGACATGGAGACCGGCTATCGCGCCGCGGCGCCGCTCCTGGACCGCGCCGATCGCCCGACCGCGATCATCTGCCTGTCCGACGTCCTCGCCCTCGGCGTCCTGCGCGCCGCGGCCGAGCGCGGCATTCGCGTCCCCCAGGACCTCAGCGTCGTCGGCTACGACGACATCGCCGATGCCGCCACGGCGTCGCTCACCACCGTGCACCAGCCGCATGCCGCCAAGGGCGAGGAGGCCGTCCGCCTGCTCACCACCGGCGGCGACGACGTCGTGCTGCCCACCAACCTCGTGGTCCGCGCCTCCAGCGGACCCGCCCCGAGCTGAACACGCCCGAAAGGAGCCCAGACCATGCTCGATCTCGCCGTCACCTCACTCATCGCACGCGACCTCAGCGCGCGGCAGTTCGCCCACGCACCGTCGACCGCGCCCGCCGCGCCCGCGGCGGTGGAGCCCCGCGCCCCCGTCCGCCGCAGCACCGTGCGCGTCCTGCGCACGCTCGCCGATCGCCTCGAGCCCGCCGGGCGCTACGCCCCGCAGTCCTGAGCCCGCCGAGCGCCATGTAGGGTCCGGTCCGTCGCATGGCGGACCGGACGGTCGACATCCTTCTCGTCGGCGGGGGCATCGCCTCCGCGACCGCCGCCCACACGCTGCGCGAACAGGGCTTCGACGGCTCGATCCTGCTCGTCGGGCGCGAGCCGCATCCGCCCTATCACCGCCCGCCGGCGTCCAAGGAGTACCTGCGCGGCGAGCACGGGCCCGAGGGCGCGCACGTGCATGGCGCCGACTGGTGGGACCCGCACGACGTCGAGCTGCTGACGCGCACCAGCGTGCTCGAGCTCGACACCGCCGCGCGCACCGCCAAGCTCTCCACCAAGGAGGAGGTCGGCTTCGATCGCGCGCTGGTGGCGACCGGCGCGATGGTCCGCCGGCTGGCGGTCGACGGCGCCCAGCTCGAGGGCGTGCACTACCTGCGCGCGCTCGGCAACGCCGACACGATCCGCGAGGACGTCCAGGGCGCCGAGCGCGTCGTGTGCGTGGGCGGGTCCTACATCGCCTCCGAAGTGGCCGCCTCGCTGACCGAGCTCGGCAGCAGCGTGACCATGGTCATGCTCGAGGACCATCCGCTGGAGCGCGGCTTCGGCACCACCGCCGGGCGCTTCTTCCGGCGCGTGCTCGAGGAGCACGGCGTCGAGGTCATCGGCGGCGACGAGGTCGCCCGTTTCGAGGGCGACGAGCGCGTCGAGCGCGTCGTCACCCAGAGCGGCCGCGAGCTCGCCGCCCAGGCCGTGATCTGCGGCGTCGGAGCGATCCCCGACGTCATGCTCGCGCGCAAGTCCGGCCTGGCCCTTGGCGAGCTTGGCGGCGTGCTGTGCGACAGCCGGCTGCGCACGTCGGCGCAGAGCATCTACGCCGCCGGCGACATGTGCGAGTACGACTCGGTCGTCCACGGGCGCGTGATGCGCATCGAGCACGAGGAGGTGGCGGCCGCTCAGGGCGCCACCGCCGCGCGCAACATGCTCGGCGCCGACGCGGCCCACGACGAGGTCCCCTACTTCTTCTCCGACCTGTCCGACTGGGCGTCGCTCGAGTACCTCGGCCCGGCGCTGAGCTGGGACGACGAGCAGGTCGAGGGCTCCGTCGAGGACGGCGCGTTCGCGGTCTGGTACCGCGAGGGCGGCAGGGTGCGCGCGATGCTGAGCGTCGGCGGCGCCGGCGACCTCGACCGCGCACGCGAGCTCATCCGCGAGTAGACGCTCCGCGCTCATGTCCGCCCTGGCGCTCCAGACCGGTGCGCCGGTCGTGGCGTCGTACGCGCCGAGCGTCGGGCCGGGGCCGAGGGGTGGCGCTCCGGCGATGACCACATGGCCGGCCGCGAAGACCATCGCCGACAGTTCGCCGTCGAGGAAGTCGGGCACGGCGAACCCGGCGATCGGGGCTCCCGTGCGCCGGTCGAACGCCTCGATCTCCTTGGGGCCGACCGGGCCATCCTCCAGCGCTCCGTGGGCCACGTAGACCGCCTTCGGCGACGCCGCCAGGCCCGCGATGAACCGGCGGGCCGGGAGCACGGGGTCGAACGCGAGCGGCTTTCCAGTACGCGCGTCCATCGCGGCGAGCCCGTGGCGCCGGGCACCGCCGACCGCGGTCACGCCGCTGAGGAACACGGTGTTGCGTCGCGCAGGTACGGGAGGTTCGGACCGTCGCGGGTCGTCAGCGGCGCGCGGGCGCTGCGCTTCCACTCCAGGCGCCCCGCGCCCGGCGACGCGCGCCCTGCGACCGAACACGACCCGCTCGAGGCGGCCGCGGCTCCGGCCGCCCGTGCGTCGGCGACGATCGGATCCCGGCGCTGCGGCCGCACACGCGGCGGCCGCGGCCGCGGCCGCCAACGCGACGCGCGTGGGCAAGCTGATCGCGGCGGTCATCGCGCGGCGACTATCTCACAGACCGACGCGCTGTCGGACGTCTTGACAGTCGACTGCTAACGATATATCGTGATCGGTATCAAATACTTTCTGACATAAGGAGACAGCGATGACAGCTATCGCTACCACTCATTGGGCGGGACATCACCGCCACCACCACAAGCCGCGCGCGGACAAGCGCCGCGTCGGCAAGCTCCTCGTGGGCGCCGCGCTGATGCGCGCCATGGCCGAGGGCCGGCGCCGCCACGGCGGCGGTCACGGGCCCGGCCACGGGTTCGGCCCTGGGCCCTTCGGTCCGGGCGGCTTCGGCGGCTTCGGCCGCGGCTTCGGCCCCGGCGGGCGCGGCAAGCGGGCACGGCGCGGCGACGTCCGCGCGGCGGTCCTGCTCCTGCTCGAGGAGGAGCCGCGCAACGGCTACCAGCTCATGCAGGAGCTCGAGGAGCGCAGCGGCGGCGTCTGGCGCCCCAGCCCGGGCTCCATCTACCCCGCCCTCTCGCAGCTCGAGGACGAGGGCCTGGTGCGCAGCGACGAGAGCGCCGGACGGCGCGCCTTCCAGCTGACCGACGACGGCCGCGCCTACATCGAGGAGAACCGCGAGGCGCTCGGCATCCCGTGGGAGGCCGTCGGCGGCGACGTGCCCGAGGGCCTCTTCCAGCTGCGCCAGCTGATGATGCAGCTCGGCATGGCCACCATGCAGGTGGCCCAGGCCGGGGACGAGGCCCAGACCGCCGAGGCCCGCAAGGTCCTCGAGGAGGCCCGCCGCTCGCTGTACCGGATCCTCGCCGGCGACGCCGACGACGCCGGCGAGGAGCCCGCGGCGGACTAGCGGTCACTGCGCGGCGCGCCCTCTCCCCCACAGCGCGCCGCGCAGCGCCCGCCGCCGCGCCTCGAGCGTGCGCCGCGGGCGCAGCTGCTCGCGCAGCGCGCCGGCCGCCAGCCACGGCAGGCCGGCGCGCGCCGCGCGCTCCAGTGCGCGGCGCTTGCGCGGCGCGAGCTCGGGGCAGCGCTCGAGCAGCGTGCGCGCCCACAGCCGCGGGCGCTCGAGATGGCGCTCGCGGTCGCGCGCGGCGCGCACGCGCTGCGGCTCGCCGCTGGAGGGCTCGCCGCGCCGGCGGCGCTCGGACCAGCCCACCACGTTGCCGTCGTGCTGGACGTAGTCGACCAGCGCGCGGTCGACGTAGGCCAGGTCGCCGAGCGCGAGCGCACAGACGGCCAGCCAGTGGTCGTGGAAGGAGCCCGCCAGCTCGGCCGGGAAGGGCAGCGCAACGTCGAGGACCTCGCGGCGCACGAGGCACGCGGCGCCGGTCACCACGTTGGTCTGAAGCTCGGCCCCGAGGTCGTCCCACGTCGCCACGCGATTGGTCCAGTAGGTCGGTGACAGCACGCCCCCGCCGGCATCCACGATCCGCAGGTCGCAGAAGGCGAGCGTCGCGCCCGCGCTCAGGGCGCCCGACAGCGTCGCCAGCTTCGACGGATGCCAGACGTCGTCCTGATCGCACGGGGCGACGTGGGCGGCCTGGGGATCGACACGCGCGTAGCAGCGCTCGAAGGCGCGCCAGGCGCCCGATCCGCGCTCGTCGTCCTCGCGCACGAGCGTCCACTCGGCGCCCTCCTGGGCGTGCAGCGAGGCCAGCTGGCGCTCCAGGCGCGCCGGGTCGGGCTCGTGGACGGTGAGACAGACCGCGATCACGACCGTAGGATCGCGCACGTGTAACGTTGGCCCATGGCGGACGAAGATGCGAACCTCATCGGGCCCGACGAGCCGGCCTACCGGCTCGAGCTCACCGCCGCGCAGCTGAAGGTCACCCACACGGCGCTGAAGTCGCTCTACGACGACCTCGGCCACGAGGAGCGCGACGTGCAGGGCGTGGTCGGCGAGGTGCTGGCCAAGCTGCCCGACGAGCACGAGGTCCGCGCCATCGACCTCAAGCGCGAGCTCGCGCGCCGGCGCGGCAGCGCCATCTAGGTCCGCCACGACGCGACGCATGCGCGCGGTGCGCCGCGGGAAGGCCTCTGCACCATGGAGGCTGCAAGCGCCGGCGAGACCATCACGACGCAGACGCAGATCCCCGGGCGCATGGATCGCCTGCCGTGGAGCCGCTGGCACTGGCTCGTCATCCTCGGCCTGGGCACGGTGTGGGTGCTCGACGGCGTCGAGGTCACGATCGTCGGCGCGATCGCCAGCCGCCTGCAGGACAAGCAGACGCTCGGCCTCAGCGCCTTCGAGATCGCCTTCGGCGGCACGTGCTAGTCCCCGCGCCCGCTCGCCTTCATGGGCACCGATCCCGCGGGCCTGGCCGAGCGCGAAGCCGACGCCATCGTCAGCGTCCTGCGGCGCGAGGGCCCGCTCGACTCCCGCACGCTGCGCGCGCGTCGAGGCGCGCCTGTGGGGCCCCGGACGCTCGGCCCCGCGCTGCGCCGCGTCGTGCTCGACGGGCGCGTGCGCCGGGTCGGGCGCCGCACCTGGGCGGCGGTCGACTAGCTAGGGCCGCGCGCCGCGCTGCATCAGCAGCTCGCGGACGCCGGCGGGTGGATCGCCGTCGAACGCCGCGCGAGCGGCGAGCGTGAGCAGCGCGCGCGGCTCGGCGTCGACCTCGTCGCGGCGGAAGGCGAGGTAGGTCGCCACCGCGGCCGCGAGCTGGACGCCGGGATCCTCGCCCTGCGGATCGAGCGCTCCCGCCTCCTCGGCGATGCGCTGCGCGGCGATCTCGGCGCCGTGGCCGCCGAGCGGCTCGTCGTCGTCCTCGAAGGGCTCGAGCAGGTCCTCGAGGCCGGCGTCGCCCTGGGGATCGACGACCGCCACGGCGCGGCGCACGACGGCGGACAGCGTGACGGGCTCGGGGCCGGTGGGCATCGTCGGGCGAAAAGGTAGCGTGCCGGAGATGGCCACCATCGCCGCACTGGGCATGGGCGTGATGGGCGCCCCCATGGCCCGCAACCTGGCTCGCGCGGGCCACGACGTCCGCGCCTGGAACCGCAGCCCGGAGAAGGCGGCGCCCTTGCGCGACGACGGCGTCGACGTGTGCGCCGACCCGGCGTCGGCCGCGGCGGGCGCCGACGTCGTCCTGACGATGCTGGCCGACGCCGACGCGGTGCTCGACGTGGCGCATCAGGCGGACCTGGCCGAAGGCCAGATCTGGTGGCAGGCCTCGACCATCGGGATCGACGGGATCGAGCAGTGCGCCGGCCTGGCCGAGGAGGCCGGCGCCGCGCTCGTCGACGCGCCCGTGCTCGGGACGCGGATGCCGGCCGAGGAGGGCAAGCTCCTGATCCTCGCCTCCGGCCCCGACGAGGCCCTCGACGCCTGCGCGCCGCTCTTCGACGCGGTCGGACAGCGCACGATGCGCCTGGGCACGGCGGGGACGGCCACGCGCCTGAAGCTCGCGGTGAACACCTGGGTCCTGGCCGTCACGCAGGGCACCGCCGAGACGATCGCGGTCGCCCAGGCGCTCGGGCTCGACCCGGCGTGGGTCTTCCAGGCGCTGGAGGGCGGCGCGCTGGACCTGCCCTACTTCCGCATGAAGGGCAAGATGATGCTCGACGAGGAGTTCCCGGCGTCCTTCGGGCTCGCCCTCGCCGCCAAGGACGCGCGGCTGGTGGGCGAGGCGGCCGAGCGCCACGGGGCCGACGTGCCGATGGTCCGCGCGATCGCCGAGCGCTTCGCCGAGGCGACGGAGGCGGGTCACGGCGACGAGGACATGGCCGCGACGTTCCGGCTCTCGCGGCCGCGCTAGGCGCCTCGTCCGCTCGGCGTTGGCGGCGGTGCGCGGCGCAAACAGCATCATCGAGGGGAGGCGAGGTGGCGGTGGTCGGGGCGCGTGCCGTCGCTCTCGGGCGCGTGCGTCTTCCGACGCGATTCGTGTGTGTTTCGTAACACCTCTCGGGGGCCGCCCGAGGGGTGGGCCGGATTGACCTTCACTATGTAGGTCGATCCGGCCCACCCCCTGTGGCCGCCGGTGGAAGGTGTTGCGAAACGCGCGTGAACCGCGCAGGAACTCCGCGCCGGAGGCGCCGCGGGCGAGCGCCTATGGCGCCGCCCCCGCCCGCTCGACGGCGGCGTCGAGGGCGGTGCGGGCCTCCTCGCCCGTCATCCCCGAGCCACGCAGCAGGTCGATGGCCGTCGAGCGGACCTGGCCGATGATGACGCTGATGGACAGGCCGGGGTCGTCCTGCAGGAGCCTCGTGGCCTTCACGGCGGCTTCGAGCGCAAGGCGCCGGGCGGCGGTGTCGCGCTCGGGCTGTTCGAGCTGGTTGCCGAGCTCGAGCACGGCGTCGCCGAGGAGGGCCACGGCGTCGGCCAGCTCGGGCGGCGCCGGGCCGTGGCGGCGGATCGCGCTGAGCGCGCGGCGGGCCAGCACGCGCGTGTTGCGCACCGCGTAGTCCATCTGCTGGGCGGCCTCGGCGTAGAGCGGCACGCGCTCGCGCGTGCGCGCGCGCGGCCCGCGCAGGGTGAAGGTCTCGCGCGCGAGCGCGACCGCGTCGAAGAACGAGGACAGCTCGTCGTCGGTGCTGCGGGCGATGTCCAGCGCGCGGCGCGCGCGCTCCTCGTCGCCGTCGCGCAGCGCCTCGGCCAGGGCCTTGAGCGCGACCGACAGGTCGCTGACCACGGGCCGGGCGGCCCTGCCCATCGAACGCACCGGGTCGCGCGGGAAGAGGACCTGACCGACGAGCAGCGCGACCGCCCCGCCGATCAGGGCGTCGAGGAAGCGCGACGGCGAGGGGCTCGCGCCCGGCTGCAGCGTGGCCACGACGAGGATCCCCGAGATCGCCGCCTGGTTGACGAGGATCTGCCCCACGCCGAAGAGCAGTGCCGCGCTCATCGACAGGCCGACCACGAGCATGAGGACGAGGGTGCTGGTGCCCAGCGCGCGCACGATGACGTCCGCCACGGCGATCCCGACGGCGACGCCGACCGTGAGCTCGATCGCGCGCACGGTGCGCCCGCCGCGCGAGACGCCCATGGCGATGACCGCCGCGGCGGGGGCGAAGAAGGGCTGCGGGTGCAGCAGGTTCGCGAGGCCCCAGGCCGCACCGGCGGCGACCGTCGTCTGGAGGATCCCCCACAGCTCGCCCCGCACGCGTCGCACACGGCGACGGATCGCGCCGCGCAGCTTCTGCACCGTGGGCGTGGAGCGGCGGGCGGGCACTGGGTGGATTGTGCCCGCCCGCCTAGTTGGTAAGACGCCTACGGCACGACGGTGATGCGGTCGCGCGGCGTCGGCGCGATCGGATCGTTGGCCGGCAGGCTGAGATACGCCGCCAGCGCGTCGAGGTCGACCGCCCCACCGAGGCGGTTGGTGCCGTTGCGCAACTCGGTGAAGCCGTCACCACCGTCGGCCAGGAACGAGTTGACCGTGACCCGGTAGGACGCCGCCGGATCGACGGCCGTGCCGTTGATCTTGATCGAGGCGTCGTCCACCCGGCTGCCGAGCGCCCCGCTCGCGCTCCAGGTGTAGGTGAGCCCGTTTGACACCTGCAGCACCTTCGGGCTCGTGCCCTGACCGTCCCACTGCTGCTCGAGCACGCGGTCGATCTGGGCGCCGGTGAGCGTCATGGTCACCAGGCTGTTGCCGAACGGCTGCACCGCGAACGCCTCGCCGTAGGTGATGTCACCCGCGTCGATGTTGGTGCGGATCCCGCCCGGGTTCATGAACGCCACCACGGCGTCGCCGAAGCCGCTCGGCGCGGTGGCCGCGAGCTGGGAGTCGGCGATGATGTCGCCGAGCACCGACTCGCCCGCCGCGTTCTGCTCGGTCGTCAGCGGCGCCGTCGAGGCGCCGATCCGGCGGTTGGCGATCGGCGCGGAGATCGTCGTGTACTTGTCGAGGATCGCCGTCTGGGCCGGGTCCTTGGCGACGTCCTGCGTGACGATCTTGTTGTCGGCCGACACCGAGACGACCTGGCCGGTGCGCCGGTCGATGCGCAGGTTGGCGTCGGTCAGCACGCGCCCGAACGACGACGCGCTCGTGGCGCGCTTGCCGGCGATCACACAGTTGTAGGCCGCGTGGGTGTGGCCGGTGAGGTAGAGGTCGACCTCCTTGCTCGAGCGCCCGATGATGTCGGCCAGCGGGCCCACCGGGTTGATGCAGTCGTTGACCTGCCCGAGGCCGACGGTGTCGCCCTGGTGCATGAGCACGACGATGGCGCGAACGCCCTTCTTCTTGAGCTTGGCCGTGTACTTGTTGATCGCCTCGGCCTCGTCGCCGAAGGTGAGTCCCTCGACGCCCGACGGGGTGACGATCGTCGGCGTGTCCTTGAGCACGACGCCGATGAAGCCGACCTTCACGCCGCCGACGCGGCGGATCTCGTACGGGCGGAAGAGCGTCCGGCCCGAGTCGTCGTCGACCACGTTGGCGGCGAGGTAGTCGAAGTCCGCGCCGGCGAAGCCGTCGCCGTCCTGGCAGCCGTCGACCGGGTGGCAGCCGCCGTCCTGCATGCGCAGCAGCTCCGACGAGCCCTCGTCGAACTCGTGGTTGCCCACGGAGCTGATGTCGACGCCCATCGCGTTGAACGCCTCGATCGTGGGCTCGTCGTGGAAGAGGCCCGAGACGAGCGGGCTGGCGCCGATGTTGTCGCCCGCGGAGACGACGAGCGTGTTGCGGTTCTGCTCGCGCAGTGTGTTGATGTGCGTGGCCAGGTACTCGGCCCCGCCGGCGGGAGTGCGCACGCCGCCCGGCAGCGTGATCGTGCCCGGAGGTGCGAGGTTGCCGTGGAAGTCGTTGATGCTGAGCAGCTGGACGTCCACCGCGCGCGGCTTGTGGCGCTTGTGATGGTGTCCGCCGTGGGCCTGCGCGGGCCCTGCGCCGACGAGCAGTGCGGTCGTGATGGCCAGGACGAGCGTGCGCGATCTCATGGTCGCGACGCTATCTCCCCATGACCGGCCCGCGGTGAAACTATGTGGTGCTCTTCTCCAGGTGCCCACCGAAGCCGAAACGCATCGCCGAGAGGGCCCGATTGCCGAACTCGCCCTCGCCCCGCGACGCGAAGCGCGTATAGAGGCTCGCGGTGATCACCGGGGCGGGAACGCCCTCGTCGACCGCCGCGAGCACCGTCCAGCGCCCCTCGCCGGAATCCGACACGTGACCGGAGAAGCCCTCGAGCTTGGGGTCCTGCGCCAGCGCCTGTGCCGTGAGGTCGAGCAGCCACGAGGCGACGACGCTGCCGCGCCGCCAGACCTCGGCGATCTCCGCGATCGGCAGGTCGTACATGTAGGCCTCGGGCTCGCGCAGCGGGGTGGTCTCGGCGTCGTGCTCCTGCTGCTCGGCGCCGATGTTGGCGCGCTCGAGGATGTTCAGCCCCTCCGCGTAGGCGCCCATCATCCCGTACTCGATCCCGTTGTGGACCATCTTCACGAAGTGCCCGGCGCCGGCCGGGCCGCAGTGCAGGTAGCCCTGCTCGGCGGGCGTGGGATCGCCTTCGCGCCCCGGCGTGCGCGGCGCGCCGTCGATGCCTGGGGCCAGCGCGCTGAAGAACGGATCCAGGCGCGCGACGGCCCTGTCGTCGCCGCCGATCATCAGGCAGAAGCCGCGCTCCAGGCCGAAGACGCCGCCGCTGGTCCCCATGTCGACGTAGTGCAGGTCCTGCTCGCCGAGCGCCGCGGCGCGGCGCAGATCGTCGCGGTAGTAGGAGTTGCCGCCGTCGATGATGGTGTCGTCGGCCTGCAGGAGCGGCGCGAGGCGGGCGATCGTGTCGTCGACGAACGCGGCCGGGACCATGATGCAGATGCAGCGCGGCGGCGTCAGCGCGGCGACGAACTCCTCCAGCGAGCCGGAGCCCGTACTCCCCTCGCCCACGAGCCCGGTGACGGCATCGGGACTCACGTCGAAGACGACGCAGTCGTGGCCCTTGCGCATCAGGCGGCGCACCATGTTGGCGCCCATGCGCCCCAGTCCGATCATGCCCACCTGCATTCGGTGCTCCTTTCGCGTTCGTAGCCGGCCTGGCGACGCTACCGGGTATGAGGGTTCGTCTGGCGACAGGACGGTTACAGAAGCGTGTGCGAGCGGTCGTAGGGTCCGCTCGCTCACCCGCTCCCTGGAGGCCCTTGTGCGTTCACGTCATCTGGCTGCGTCGGTCGTCGTCCTGCTCGCCGTGTTGGTCGCCGCCGTCCCGGCATCGGCTGCGTCGCCCTCGGGCGTCGTCATCTCCAAGCTGCGCCTGCGCACCGCCGCGTCGCAGTTCGACGAGTACGTCGAGATCGAGAACACGTCGTCGGCGACGGTCGACCTCTCGGGCTGGCAGCTCTTCGACTGCTTCACCTCGGGCGGGACCTCGCGCGTGGGCACCGATGGCGACCCGCTGGGCGCCGGCACGAAGCTGCCGGCCGGGCAGACCTTCGTCTTCGGCAAGAACGCCGGCGACTACACCGGCACCGCCGATGCGACCTACAACTTCCAGGTCACCGAGGCGGGCGGCTTCCTGATCAAGGACGCCGGCGCCGTCACCCAGGACGCGGTCGGCGCGCCGGGCACGGCGTGCGCCGAGGGACCGGGCCTGACCTTCCCCACGACCGGCGCCGACTTCACCTTCACGCGCAAGGCGGCCGGTACCGGGCTGCAGGACACCGACGACAACGCCGCTGACTTCGGCGCGCCGTCCGGCGCCGCCAATGGCAGCGCCTGCGGCCAGCCGTGCGAGGCGCCGCCGACCCCGCTCGCCATCGACGCGATCCAGGGCTCGGGCGCCACGTCGCCGCGCAACGGCCAGCTCGTCCAGATCACCGGCGTCGTCATCGGGGTCGACAACCAGCAGGGGGTCTCGAACTTCGTCAACCTCGACGCCCGCCAGGCCGGGATCTACGTCGAGACGCCGACCTCCGCCCAGGACGCGAACCCCGCCACCTCGGAGGGGATCTTCGTCGGCGGGCTGTCGGCGGCCGACCGCTCGGCCACGCACATCGGCCAGACCGTGACCGTCGTCGGCAAGGTCACCGAGCTCTTCAACCTCACCGCTGTCGACGCGACCGGGCGGACGCTCGCGTTCAGCGGCCCGGCCGACCGCGCCAACCTCCCGGCGCCGGTCACGATCGATCCCGCCCAGGCGGCGGCGCAGACCGCGGCCACCAGCGGCAACCGGCCGTACTACGAGTCGCTCGAGGGCATGCGCGTGCGGCTCGCGGTCGGCACCGCCGACTCCGGCGGCACGAACAAGTTCGGCGAGCTCTTCCTGCGACCGGGCACCACGCGCGAGCGCGTGTTCCGCGTCGCGTCGCTGCCGGTCGGGCCGGCCGACCTCATCAAGGCCACCCAGGACGCGGGCTCGCGCGACGTCGACCCGACCAACCCGTCGCGCAACCCCGACTCGCGCACGCGCGTCAACGCCGACCTCTTCGACTCGGTCACCGATCTCGTCGGCCCGATGGGCTTCACCTTCCTCGAGTACCAGGTCACGCCGCAGCCGGGCGAGGCGCCGCACGTGCACCGCGGCCCGACGCGCTACCCGCCGTTCGTGCCCAGCCAGCCGCGCCACACCCTGCGCGTGGCCAACTTCAACATGGAGAACCTGTTCGCCGCCGGCATGACCGACGACGGGCATACGTTCACCCGGGCCGAGGTCGACGCCAAGACGACGCGCCTGGCGGACGCCGTCGGCAACGTCCTGCACCGCCCCGACGTCGTCGTCACCGAGGAGGTGGCCGCCCTCGCGCCGCTGCAGCAGGTGGCGCACAAGCTCCACGGCTACACCGCGCTCTGGAAGGCATCGACCGACGCGCGTCACATCGCCGTGGGCCTCCTGGTCAAGCGCGGCGTGAGCATCTCGAAGGTCAGGCAACTCGCGGTCACCGCGACGACGACGCTGACCGGGTGCGCTGACAACCCCGTCGCGGGCCAGCCGGACAAGCTGTTCGAGCGCCCGCCGCTCGAGGTCGACGTGCGCAAGGAGGGCCTCAGCTTCACGCTGATCGGCAACCACCTCGCCTCCCAAAGCCATCCGGAGGCCTGCCGCCAGGCGCAGGCGGACGTCCTGCACGACGAGGCCGCCAGCCTCGAGGCGGCCGGGAAGCAGGTCATGGTCATCGGCGACCTCAACGACTTCGAGGACGGGGCGGCACTGACGCAGAACCTCGTCGCACCGGGCGTGACCCTGAAGAACCTGTGGTCCGAGGCGCCGGCCGACAACCGCTACTCGTTCCAGTTCGACGGCCAGCTGCAGACCCTCGACCACATCTTCGTCACCGACGGCCTGCACGCCGGCGTGAGCGACGTGCGCTACGTCCACTTCGACAACGACTACTTCGAGCGCGACGAGACGCGCCACGCGGCGGGGGTCTCCGACCACGATCCGCCGCTGGTGACGATCGCGTTGCCGCGGCGGGATCACCACCACGGGGGCTAGTGAGGGCTCGCGGCCAACTGCTCATCGAGGAGAAGCGGCCCCCGGGGCGGCGCGACCGTACGCGGTCGTCGTCCTCGCGCGGTGAGCTACCCCGGACTGTCCTGACTTGTGTGGCTCCTGGCCACACAACCCAGCACAGTGCTGGCTAAGTGTCGTCCTGCGACACCAATCCAGCACGCTTAGCGCCGGGGCGGCCCGCCCGGGCGCGGCGGGGACTCCCTTCCCTCGGTGATGCTGTAAGCGCATGCAGCGCCGCCAACGCGAGCGGACGACCCCTAGCATTTGGTCGGTGGACCAGCCCGAGCGAGCCGTCCGAGCCTCCGACGCCGAGCGCGAGCAGGTCTCGCGCCAGCTCGGCGCGCACGCGGCAGCCGGGCGGCTGACGCCGGAGGAGCTCGACGAGCGCCTGGACGCCGTCTACGCGGCGCGGACCCACGCCGACCTCGACCGCCTGCTCGTCGATCTCCCCGGCCCACCGGCGCCGCGCGTCCCCGATCGCACCCGCGAGGTGGCGCGGGCGCACCTGGCCCATCGCGCGGGCCTCTCGGTGATCGCGTGCCTGGTGTGCGTCGGGATCTGGGCCGCCGCCGGCGCCAGCGGGTCGTTCTGGCCGATCTGGGTCATCCTCCTCGCCGCGGTCGGGCTTGCCCGCGCGAGCTGGCGGACGCTCGGCCCCGCGGCCACGCTGAGCGACGAGGAGCTCGGCGCGCGCCGGCGCGCGCGGCGCCGCTAGCCTCCCGTCGCCCGTGGCCATCACCACCGCCGTCGTGCCGGTCGCCGGGCTGGCGACACGACTGCGCCCGCTGTCGCGCGGCGTGCCGAAGGGCCTGCTGCCGGTGGCCGGGCGGCCCGTGATCCAGCACATCGTCGACGAGCTGGAGGCGTGCGGGATAGAGCGCGTGGTGCTCGTGACCGGGCGCGGGCGCGCCGCCTTCGCCGCGCACTTCGCCGACAGTCGCGGCCCCGAGATGGCGTGCGTCGACCAGCCCGAGCCGCTCGGCCTCGGCGACGCGATCCTGCGCGCCGCGCCGCTGCTCGACGGTCCGTTCGTCATCGCCCTGGGCGACGCGCTGCTGGGCCGCGGCGCCCCTGCGCGCGTGGTGCAGCGCCTCGTGGCCGCCGTCGAGGCCGGCGCCGGCGCCGCCGTGGCGGTCGAGGAGGTCGCCGCGGACGAGACCCGCCGCTACGGCATCGTCGCCCCGGCCGGCGAGGGCGACCCGTTCGCCATCGCCGGGGTCGTCGAGAAGCCGGCGCCCGGGACGGCGCCCAGCCGGCTGGCGGTCGCCGGGCGCTACGCGGCCACGCCGGCCCTGCTCGACGCGCTGCGCGAGACCCCGCGCGACTCCGGCGGCGAGGTCCAGCTCTCCGACGCCCTCAGCGCGCTGGACGGCGTCGTCGCGCTGCGCCTGGCGCCCGGCGAGGAGCGCCTGGACGTCGGGACCGTGCCCGGCTACTGCGCGGCCTTCGTCGAGCACGCGCTGAGCGACGCCGAGCTCGGGCCCGACCTGCGTGCCCGCGCCGCCACGCTGCTCGATGGCCGGCGGTAGGGCGTTCGCACGCGCCGCGCTGGCGGGCAACCCGTCCGACGGCCACGGCGGGGCGGTGCTGGCCGTCTGCGTGCCCAGCCTCGGCGCCCACGCCGAAGCGCAGCCGGCGGCGCGGACGCTCAGCGACCCGCCGAGCACGCTGGTCGACGCCGCGGTGGCGCGCTTCGGGCGCGGCCCGTGCGCGGTGCGCTGGTCCACGACGGTCCCGCGCGAGGTCGGCCTGGCCGGATCGAGCGCGATCGTCACGGCGACCGTGCGCGCGCTCTGCGCCCTGCACGGCCACGTGCTCGACGCCCGACGCGCTGGCCGAGATGGTGCTCGCCGTCGAGGTCGACGACCTCGGCATCGCCGCCGGTCCGCAGGACCGCTATGCGCAGGCCCACGAGGGGCTCGTGCTCATGGACTTCGCCGGCGCGCGCCCGCACGTCGAGCGCGTCGACCCCGCGCTGCTGCCGTCGCTGTACCTCGCCTGGCGCCCCGATGCCGCTGAGGCCTCTCACGCCGTGCACGGCGGCCTGCGCGACCGCGCGGCCGAGCCGGCGCTGCGCGCGGGCATGGCGCGCCTCGCCGGCCACGCGCGCGCGGCACGCGACGCGCTGCATAGCGGCGATCACGCCGCCTTCGCGCAGGCCGTCGACGCGTCGTTCGACGAGCGCGCAGCGTTGCTGGATCTCGACCCCCGCCACGTGGCGATGGTGACCGCCGCGCGCGCGGCGGGGGCGAGCGCGAACTACGCCGGCTCCGGTGGGGCTATCGTGGGTACCCTGCCGGCAAGCGGCCTCGAGCCCGTGGCACGTGCGTTGCACGCGCTGGGGTGCGAGATCGACGCGCTGAGTCTGCCGCGATGACTAGACTCGCGCGCGCCGCACCAACGACCTGAAAGGCAGTCCACATGCCCGAGCCGGGCCCAGACGACATCGAGCCAGTCGCGCACGAGACGCTGGACCGCTTCGCCACGGGGACGGTCAGCGTCGTTCCCTTCCTTGCTCTGGGCATCGTCTGCTGGCAGGTGTGGGCCTCGCTGCTGCACTGGAGCGATATCGCGGTCTTCGCGATCCTCTACATCCTCACCGGACTGGGCGTGACGGTCGGCTTCCATCGCCTCTTCACCCACCGCGCCTTCGCCACCAAGCGCTGGCTGCGCGGCGTCTTCGCCGTGTGCGGCTCGGCGGCGATCGAGGGGCCGGTCATCTCCTGGGTGGCCGACCATCGCAAGCACCACGCCTTCTCCGACCAGCCCGGCGATCCGCACAGCCCGCACGTCGACCACGGCGTGGGCTGGCGCGGCGCGCTGCGCGGCCTGGCCCACGCGCACATGGGCTGGCTCTTCCTGCACACCCAGCGCGGTGCCCGCAAGCGCTACGCGCCGGACCTGCTCGCCGATCCGGTCGTCAGCTTCGTCGATCGCACCTTCCTCTACTGGGCCGTCGGCGGCCTCGGCGCCGCCGTTCGGCCTGGGCTGGCTGATCGGCGGGACGCTCACCGCCGCGCTGACCGGCCTGCTGTGGGGCGGCGCCGTGCGGCTGCTCGTCCTGCACCACGTGACCTTCTCGATCAACTCGCTGTGCCACTTCTTCGGGCGCCGGCGCTTCGACACCGACGACGAGTCGCGCAACCTCGCGTGGCTGTCGGTGCTGTCCTTCGGCGAGGCGTGGCACAACAACCACCATGCCTTCCCGACCTCCGCCGCCCACGGGATGCGCTGGTGGGAGTTCGACTCCTCCAGCCTCGTCATCCGCGGGCTCGAGAAAACCGGGCTCGCGTGGGACGTCGTGCGCATCGATCCAGCCCGCCAGCAGAAGAAGCTGCTGGCCGAGACCACCTAGCGTTGGCCCTCGCGAAGACCGGTCCACTGCGCAGCGCGCTGGAGGAGGCGCTCCCCGAGCGCCCGTTCACCGTTGCCTTCTGGGACGGCACGGAGCTGCCGGCGACCGCCCCTGGGCCGCGCATGACCGTGCGTTCCCCGCGCGCCGTCGCCCACGCGCTGTACCGGCCGGGGCAGCTGGGGATCGGCCGTGCCTACGTGTCGGGCGAGCTCGAGGTCGACGACCTCGACAGCACCATCGAGGTCCTGCAGGCCTGGAAGCCCCCGCCGCTGGATCGCGGCACCAAGGGCCGCCTGGCGCTGGCCGCGGCCCGCGCGATGGGCCTCGAGCGCCCGCCGGCGCGCCCGCAGTCCGAGCTCGTCCCCGAGGGGCGCCGGCACTCGATCGCCCGCGACCGCCGCTCGGTGCGCCACCACTACGACCTGCCGGTCGAGTTCTTCGCGCTCTTCCTCGACGCCTCGATGACCTACAGCTGCGCGATCTTCTCGCGGGGGGCCGAGACGCTCGAGGAAGCCCAGGAGACCAAGCTCGAGCTCGTGTGCAGCAAGCTCGGGCTGAAGGCCGGCGAGCGCCTGCTCGACGTGGGCTGCGGCTGGGGCAGCTTCGCGGTCCACGCGGCCGTCAACCACGGCGTCCACGTCACCGGCATCACGCTGTCGGCGCCGCAGGCCGAGCGCGCCCGCGTCCGCGCCGAGGAGGCGGGCGTGGCCGACCGCGTCGACATCCGCGTGCAGGACTGGCGCGAGCTGCTCGGGGAGCGCTTCGACGCCATCGCCTCCATCGGCATGGTCGAGCACGTCGGCAACAACCAGATCGACGCCTACGCGCTGCGCCTGCGCGAGCTGCTGGAGCCCGATGGGCGGCTGCTCAACCACGGCATCGCGCGCGTGCGCCACGGCGACCCCGAGGCCGGCCCGTTCTCCGAGCGTTACGTCTTCCCCGACGCCGCGCCGCTGCACGTCGGGCGCGTGATCGGCGCGTTCGAGGTCGCCGGCCTGCCGAGCGACCACATCGAGGGCTTCCAGTCCGACTACGCCGAGACGCTGCGCCACTGGGCGATGCGCCTCGACGAGAACCTCGACCGGGCGACCGAGCTCGCCGGGCCCGAGCGCGTGCGCGTCTGGCGGCTGTACCTGCGCGCCGCCCGCCAGGGCTTCGTGACCGGCTTCACCTCGATCTACCAGGTCCGCGCGGCGCCGCCCGGGGTCGTGCTCGCCCCGGTGGGCAGCGAGAGCGCGACGGCCGCCGTCTAGTCAAGCGCGCTACCGTCCGGCCATGCTGCACATCTCACACCACGAGCGGGTGGAAGGCCATCCGCACCGATGGCACGTCTTCCTGCACGGCCGCGACCAGCCGATCCCGGTCGAGCTCAGCGCCGACGACCGACGCAGTCTCGACCTGACGGACGAGGAGATCCACGAACAGCTGCCGAGCGCGCTGGAGCGCCACTACACCGAGAACCGCGACGACCTGCTCATGGTTCCCGGCGAGCACTACAACGAGGCGAGCTGGGACTCCCCGGTGCGCCTCCTACAGGGTCACTTCGTCTGATCGGCCCGCAGCCGCTCGGTGGCGGCCAGGTCGAGGGTCAGGCCCTCGGGGTCCTCTTCGGGATCGCCCGCGATGACGACCCCGTAGTCGCGCGCGGCGCCTGCGAGCGAGACGTAGCCGTCGCGCACGTCGCGCTTGACCGCCTCGGGGTCGCGCTGGAGCGGATCGCCCCACCCACCGCCTCCGGCGTTGACGTAGCGCAGGATCGCGCCGGGTGCCGTCGCGTGGCCGGCCGGCGGGAAGGGGTACACGTACTCGCCGTCGGGGTCGAGGACCTTGCTCTCGGGATCGACGACCCCGGCCAGCGGCGTGGCCGCGCGGTAGTCGTCGGGCTCCGTGCCCGGTGCGCCCTGCACCCCCGCGTCCGGCGGATCGAACACCCACACGCCCCCGGCGCGCCCGTCGCGGCCGCCCTGCACCCCGAAGCCCGCGACGCGCTTGGCCCGCAGCGACATCAGGTGGTGCTCGGTGGGTGACGTCCACAGCGTGTCGCGCACCATCGCCGCGCCGCCTCGGTGACGCCCGGGACCCGCGCTGTCGGGCAGCGGCTCGTGGCGCAGCATCACGACCGGGACGTCGGCCTCGATCGCCTCGACCGCGGTCGCCACGCCGTTGGCCTGGTAGGAGAACATCTGGGTCTCGCCGTCGCCGTGGCGCGTGGCGCCGAACGGGCCCACCTCGCCGCCGCACTGGGCCGCCGACACCCACGGCGTCCCGTCGGGCCGCAGGCCGAAGGCGTTGTGGATGTCGGTGCCGCCACGATCCCCGCCGATGGCGCCCTCCCCGCGCAACCGGCGAACGCGCGCAGCAGCGCGGAGAGCATGACCTGGCTCTGCTCGTAGTAGGCGAACACCGCGCCGTCGGGCGGCAGGGCGCTGATCACCGTGCCCTCCGGCAGCACGATGTCGATGTTGCGATACAGGCCCGAGGTGAACGCGCCGCGCGGATCGAGCAGGTACTTGACCGCCACGCCGACCGTCGTCTTGACGTCCAGCGCGGTGGCGTTGATGCAGGTGCGGGCCTGGCGCGAGGTGCCGCTGAAGTCGACCTCGAGGCGATCGCCGTGCTTGGTGATCGCCGCCTGCACCCGGTACTCCTCGCTGTCGTCGACGCCGTCGCAGTCGCTCATGTCCCAGCCCTCCCAGCGCCCGTCGGGCAGCTCGGCGAGGGCCTGCGCGATGCGCTCGGCGTTGGCGTCGCAGACGTAGTCGATGGTGCCGCGCAGCGCCTGCGCGCCGTAGCGCTCGGCGCTCTCGGTCAGCAGCCGCTCGCCGAGGTCCAGGCCGGCGCAGATCGTCTGCATGTCGGGGAACAGGATCTCGCCGAAGCGCACGTTGTCGAAGATCAGGCTCCACGTCTCGCGCACGGGCTGGCCGGCGCTGAACAGGGCGCGCGGCGAGACCACGAGGCCGTTCTCGTACACCGTCCGCTTGGTGCAGCTGAACCCGCCGGGGACGGCGCCGCCCATGTCCAGCTGGTGGGCCTTGAGGTTGGCGAAGGCGAGGATCTCCCCGTCGTGGAACACCGGGCGCACGAAGAGCATGTCGTTGACGTGCGTGCCGGTCCGGTCGGGATCGTTGGCGACGATGACGTCGCCCGGCTGCAGCCGCTCGGGCCCGTACTCCTCGATCGTGTTGCGCACCGAGTCGGTCATCGTCCCGGTGAAGAGCACGATGCTGTTGCTCATCGCCGGCGTCGCGTAGTCCGACGACGGTGGGCCGGCGATGGTGCCCGCGAAGTCGTAGAAGTCGCGCAGGATCGGCGAGAACGCCGCCGTGAGCAAGCGGCTGCACATGTGCTCGACGACGTAGGCGAAGCGGTTGGCCAGCACGGTGGCGGTGAAGCGGTCGCAGCCGTAGCGGGTGGCGAACTGAGCGTCGTCGAGGTCGCGGATCATGCGCGCGCCTCGATCGAGATCTCACCGAAGCGCCCGACCTCGGCGACCTGGCCGGGCATGACGAAGGTGGTCGAAAGGGCCTCGCGGATCACCGCGGGGCCCTCGACGACAGCGCCCACGGGAAGGCTCTCGCGCTCGTGCTCGGCTGCGCTGAGCGGCTCGTCGGAGAGGTGGCGCAGCTCGATCGTGCGCGCGGGCGCAGGCGCCGGCGCGGCCGGCGCCGTCGCGCGCGACGTGCTCGATCTTGTCGGCGGGGACGACGAGCTGGACGCGATAGGTGACGCCTTGGACCGGCACGTAGGGGAAGCGGTTGCCGTAGCGACGCTCGTAGGCCTCGTGGAAGCGCTCGACGAGCGCCGGCATCGTCTCGGCGGTGATCGGCCCGTCGCCGACCTCGACGAAGGGCGTTTCCCAGCTCTGGCCGAGCAGGCGCCCGTCGAGGCTGCGGCGCGCCGCGACGCCGTCGGCGGCCGCGCCGACCCGCTCGCGCAGCGCGCTCTCCATCTGCCGGTAGCCGTCCTCGACCTGCTCGGCGCTGTCGGGGCTCAGCACGACATAGGCGCTGCGGCTTTCGTAGTAGACGAGGTCGGTGCTGAGCAGGCCCATCGCCGAGAACAGGCCGGGGTGCGGCGGGATCACGATGCGCGCGACCTGCAGCAGGTCGAGCGCGGCGGGCAGGAGCATCGGGCCGGCGGCGCCGTAGGCCACGAGCGTGAAGTCGCGCGGGTCGACGCCGTGGCGCACGGCGACGTTGGTCACCTCCTCGGCGATGTTGGCGACGGCGAGGCGGTAGGCGAAGGACACCCGCTGTCGAGCGACAGCGGCGTGTCGAGCGCGGCGAAGGCCTGGCGCGAGAGCTCGGGATCCAGGTGCATCTGCCCACCGAGGAACCGGTCGGGGGCCAGGATGCCGATGAGGAGGGCGGCATCGGTCAGGGTGGGCCGCGTGCCGCCCGCGCCGTAGCACGCCGGGCCGGGATCGGGCCCGGCGCTGTCGGGACCCACCTGGACGTCACCGGCCCGTCCGATGGCGACCACCGAACCACCGCCGGCTCCCACGTGACGATCTCGGTGGACAGCGCGTTGACCACCAGGTCCCACTCGAGCTCGAAGGTGCTGTTGACCCAGGGCTGGCCCTCGAGCACGAGGCTGATGTCGCAGGACGTGCCGCCCACGTCGGCGCACAGGAGCTCGGTGCGCCCGATGGCCGACACCGAAGCGCGCGCTCGACACGGTCCCGGCCGCCGGGCCCCCGACGACGAGGCGGTAGGGCCGCTCCATGGCGTAGCTGGCGGGCATGCAGCATGGCGGAGCAGTCGGCGTAGTTGAACTCGCCGTCGAAGCCCAACTCGGCGCAGGTCGGCGTCCAGCCGGGCCGTGTACTCCGTGTACTTCAGCTTCATCAGGAGGTCGATCACCGTGGTCGACGCCCGCGGGTACTCCCGGGCGAGGGGCGAGACGTCGCTCCGAGGAGATCGAGATGGGGAGTGTCGCCCAGCACGTCGCGCGCCAGGGCGGCCAGGCGCTGCTCGTGCACCGGGTTCTGCCACGAGTGCAGCAGGCAGATGGCGACGCCCTCCACCCCGCAGCGACCGCACCACCTCCAGCTCGGCGCGGGCCTGCTCCTCGTCGAAGGGGATGAGGACGCCGCCCTCGGGATCGATGCGCTCCCGGATGCCCCGCCGGAGGTAGCGGGGCACGAGCGGTCGGGCGGTGTCGCCGAAGTCCCGCCGCCACGAGGCGTCGGTGAGGAACTCGTACGGGCGGCGGACTGGCGGCCGCGGTCGAGCAGGTCCCGATGGCCCTCGGTGGTGAGGAAGGCGATCTTGGGGATGCGCCTGGTGATCACCGCGTTCAGCCCCGCCGTGCTGGCCAGGTTGAACACCCCTGGCCCGGGACACCTCCACCTCCTCGGCGCCGGCCAGCACCGACGTCTCGCGGGCGTGGACGTCGGTGGGGACCTTGGCCACCACCACCGCCCCGCCCTCGATGGCGACGACGTCGGTGAACGTCCCTCCGACGTCGACGCCGATCATCCGATCGTCAGCCCGAGCGAGGTCAGCGATCCCAGGCGCGGCGCGCGCTCGCTCGACACCGAGGTCAGGCACTCCTGGCACTTCACGACGTCCCACAGCCCGCCCTCGCCGAGACGCGATAGGAGGCGAGCGCCTGCGCGCCGCAGGCCGGGCAGCCGCCGTCGACGGGCACGCGCTCGACGCTCAGGTGTTGCTCCTGCGGCGTGGGAAGGTGTGCATCTAGACCGATCCGTTCGGGACGATGACGCCGGTGAGGTCGCGCTTCTCGCCCGAGGCCGCGAGGGCCTCGTTCATGCCGTCGAGCGGGTAGCGCGTCGTGATGATAGGGTCCCCGTCGAGCCGGCCGTCCTCGAGCATCCCGACGAAGAGCGGCAGATCGCGGCGCGTCCGGACGCTTCCGTTCTGGCAGCTGAGCACGCGCCCGCCCTGGAGCGCAAGCTCGAACTGCGGGTACGTGATCGTCGCGCCCAGGCGCTCGACGCCGGTGGACACGATCGTCCCGGCGCGACGCGCGGTGGTCAGCGCCTGCTGCTGCGCCGCGGTCATCCCGGCGGCCTCGAGGACGTAGTCGGCGCCGCGCCCGCGGGTGAGCGCGCGCACCTGCTCGACCGGGTCGCCGTCGGCCGGATCGACGAGGTCGGTGGCGCCCAGCCGGCGGGCCATCTCGCGGCGCTGCGCGACCGGCTCGACCGCGATGATCCGCCCCGCGCCGGCCCGGCGCGCGCCCTGATCATCACAGCCCGAGGTGCCCGGCAGCCGAGGATCGCGAACCGACCGGCCCGGCTTGACCTCGGCCACGTCGAAGACCGCGCCGACGCCCGAGGTGATTCCACAGCCCAGCAGCGAGAGCACGTCGTCGGGCAGGTCGTTTGCCAGCGGGAAGGCCTGGTCGGCGGTGACGTCATCAGTCGGCGTAGCCGCCGACGTTGCCCGCCGCGCTGACCGGCGCGCCGTCCTGGCGGAAGGCGACGGGAAGGAGGCCCTCACGTCGAAGAGCTCCGAGCACTGGTCGGGTCGGCCCTCGGCGCAGTAGACGAGTGGCCGCACTTGGGCGTCCCGGGCACGAGCACCCGGTCGCCGACCTCGACGTGGGTGACGTCCGCCCCGATCGCCTCGACGACCCCGATCGACGCGTGGCCGAGGATCGTCGGCGGGACCTTGCCGAGCTCGCCGCGCTGGTTGATGCAGTCGGTCGAGCACAACGGTGTCGCTCCGGTGCGCACGACGACGCGGCCCGGCGTCGGATCGAACAGTCGATCTCCTCCACCACGAAGGGCTGCTTGAGTTCGGCGAGGAGGCGGCGCGCATGGCTCAGTCCCCCACGCTGATGCCGGCCAGGATGCCGCCGTCGACGCAGAGCTCAGAGCCGGTGCTGTAGGTCGCGTCGCAGACGATGTGCAGCATCGTCGTCGCCGACCTCCTCCGACGTCCCGAAGCGCGGGATCGGGTAGCGCGCCGACTGGGTCGCCTCGTCGCTGGCGCCCTCGATCATCGGCGTCTTGATCAGCCCGGGTGCAGCGAGTTGACCCGGAGTGCGGTCGGATCCGAATTGGATCGCCGCCGCCTGGTCAGGCCGCGCAGCCCCCATTTCGAGGCGGGGTGCAGGCCGAGGCCGGCGCGACCGCGATGTACGCGGCCATCGAGCTGACGTTGACGATGGCGCCACCGCCAGCGCGCGCATCAACCAGGTGCAGATCTTCATACCCAGGAACGCGCCGATGAGGTAGTTGATCGCCCAGCGCCCATTTCCTCGATCGCGATTGGCGATCAGTTCGACGGCCACCACGCACAGGTCGCTGTTGACCAAGCGCCGGGATCAGCCCGAACGCCTGCTGGGACTCAGCTCACCCGCTGCGCCACAAGCCTGGGTTCGTCAACGTCAAGCACGGCAAAACCTGCACGTCATCACCCAGATCACAGCGACGGCAGCACCTCAGCCTCGACACATCGCCGATGACCAACCAAGCTTCCTCACCGCCAGCGCGCTGATCCGTCCACCTCCCCATCCCACATCCACCCCGGTCACGAGATACAACCCCTACCGTGCAGCTTCGCCATGAATGTTCGTCATATCGTATGACGATGCGCGCTGCAATCCTGGAGGCGATCAGGCGGCCGCTCGTGATCGAGGAGGTCGAGCTGCGCGCGCCCGGCGCGCACGAGGTCGTCGTGCGCGTCGCGGCGGTCGACGTCTGCATCACCGACGCGCTCAGCGCGCGCGGCGACGTGGCCGCGGCCCCGCCGACGATCCTCGGCCACGCGGCGGCGGGCATCGTCGAGGAGGTCGGGGCGCACGTCGAGCGCGTGCGCGCCGGCGACCGCGTCGTCGTCGCCGGCACGCCGGAGTGCGGCGAGTGCTCCTGGTGCATCCGCGATCAGCCCGACCAGTGCGCCGAGATGCTCGGCGGCATCCTTCCGCCACGCGTGGTGGCCACGCGCGCGGGCGGGCAGCCCGTGCACGCCGACGGTGGCGTCGGGGCCTTCGCCGAGCGCATGGTGCTGCGCGACAGCGGCGTGGTGGCCGTGACCACCGACCTCTCCGATGAGCACCTG
>CAVUKO010000014.1:0-66228 GCA_963742125.1 uncultured Actinomycetes bacterium
CGCCGAGGGCGATGTACCCCGAGCCGTGGTAGGCGAGCGTCTCCGGGTCGGACTCCCAGACCTCCACGCATGCGGCCATCAGCTCGGACATAGCGGCTGGAAGTAGTTGTTGCGCACGACGCCGCAGGCGATGCCCGAAGCGCCGGCGGCGACGCCCGTCTTGTCGACGACCAGCACCTGCTCGCCCTGCTGGGCGAGGTGCCACGCCGTGGAGAGCCCGTGGACTCCCGCCCCGATCACGAGGTACGGAGCGGTGCGCATGTCAGTGCACCAGGCGCCTCCCAGCCCTCGAGCACGGCGGGCCGCCAGTCTCGCCGACGGTGCGCGAGCCCCCGACCCATGGGCCGAGCTCGGGCTGCAGGAACTTGGCGTGGGCCTCCTTCAGCTGGATGCCGTAGGAGTTGCCGGCCTGCAGGTGCGCGATGAGCACCTTGCGCGCGATACTCGTTCTCGCGGCCCTCGGGGATCGGGAAGTAGATCTTCAGGAAGGCGTTCGAGTTGCGGTCGAAGACCGCCGGCGTGCCCTCTTCCTGGAGCAGCTCCACGTCCTCGAGCCAGTTGATGTCCTGGCCGGGCGTGGCGGCCTCGAGGTCGATGTCCTGCACCAGGGCGATGTCCTCCTGGTAGGCGTAGCGCTGTCCGGAGAGCTCTTCGGTGTCGATCGCGACGATCTTCTCGGGCTCGCTCACGGCTCGACCACCTCGCGCTCGGGCAGCCGGTCGATCGGGTTCTCGAGGTAGCGATCGAGCATCGTCTTGATCTCGTCGAGCGCGCGCTCCTCGGAGACCCCGGGGATGTGGTCGTGCCGGCGAGCGGGACGCGCGCCATCGCGGCCGCCTCGGTCGTCAGCGCCGCGAGGTCCTCGGGCTCGAGGTTGTGCACGTTGGTCTTTCCGCACGCGCGCGCCAGCATCTGCACCTCGAGCGTGAGCGTGTGCAGGAAGTTGTAGACGCGGTTGGCGGCCTCCTCGACGTGCAGGCGCTTGCGCAGCTCGGGGTCCTGCGTGGTGATGCCGACCGGGCAGCGGCCGGTGTGGCAGTGGTAGCGCTGGCCCCGCGGCACGCCCACCGTGCCCTCGTAGTCCGTGACGCCCGGGATCTCCTTGTTGCAATTGAGCGCCATGAGCGCCGGTGGCCGAGCGCCACCGCAGTGGCGCCGAGGGCCAGGCACTTGGCGACGTCGCCGCCGTTGCGGATCCCGCCCGCGACCACGAGGTCGATCTCGTCCACCAGCCCGACGTCCTCCAGCGCGCGGCGCGCCTCGGGGATCGCCGCCATCAGCGGGATGCCGGTCTCCTCGGCCGCGACGTGCGGGCCCGCGCCGGTGCCGCCCTCGGCGCCGTCGAGGTAGATGACGTCGGGGCCGCACTTGGCCGCCATGCGCACGTCGTCGTAGACGCGCGCGGCGCCGAGCTTGAGCTGGATCGGGACCTCGTAGTTGGTGGCCTCGCGCGTCTCCTGGATCTTCAGCGAGAGGTCGTCGGGGCCCAGCCAGTCGGGGTGGCGCGCGGGCGAGCGCTGGTCGATCCCCGGCGGCAGGCTGCGCATCTCGGCCACCTGCTCGGTGACCTTCTGGCCCATGAGGTGCCCGCCGAGCCCGACCTTGCAGCCCTGGCCGATGAAGAACTCGATCCCGTCGGCCAGCATGAGGTGGTGCGGGTTGAACCCGTACCGGCTCTGGATGATCTGGTAGTACCACTTGGTCGACAGGTCGCGCTCGGGCGGCGTCATCCCGCCCTCCCCGGAGCACGTCGCGGTGCCGGCCATCGAGGCGCCCTTGGCCAGCGCCATCTTGGCCTCCAGCGACAGCGCGCCGAAGCTCATGCCGGTGATGTAGACCGGGATGTCGAGCTCGAGCGGCTTCTTGGCGAAGCGCGCGCCGAGCACGGTCTTGGTCTCGCACTTCTCGCGGTAGCCCTCGATCACGAAGCGGGTGAGGGTGCCGGGCAGGAAGATGAGCTCGTCCCAGTGCGGGATCTTCTTGAACATCGAGAAGCCGCGCATCCGGTAGCGCCCGAGCTCGGCCTTCATGTGGATGTCGTCGATGACCTCGGGGGTGAAGATCTTGCTGCGCCCGAGGACCTCGCGCGGCGAGGGTGCGTGCTCGTCGGCCATCACAACACCAGCTTTCGCTCGCTCGGCTCGAGGTTGTCGTAGTTGTAGAGCTTCTTGCCGCACACGAACTTCTGCAGCGCGGGCGGCGCGCCGAGGCCGTAGATGCGGAACTTGCGCTCGATCAGCTCGGTGTCGGCGTCGGTCGATTCCCCTTCGACGCAGTCGACGCCCAGCGAAGCGACCTTGCCGCCGACGTAGATCGTGCCGTCGTACATCGAGTCGCCCAGGCCGGGACCCACGTCCCCGCAGATGATCTGGCGCCCGCGCTGGAGCATGAAGCCGGTCATCGACCCGGCGTCGCCGAGCACGAGGATCGTGCCGCCCTTCTGGTCGATCCCCGTCCGGGCGCCGACCTGGCCCTTGACGACGAGGTCGCCGCCGCGCAGCGCGGCGCCGGCAAGCGCGCCGGCGTTGCTCTCGATGACGACGACGCCCGACATCATGTTCTCGGCCACCGACCAGCCCACGCGCCCGTTGATCTGGATCTCCGGGCCGTCGATCAGCCCGACCCCGAAGTAGCCGAGGCTGCCCTCGAAGGTCAGCCGGCAGCGGGTCAGGATCCCGGTGCCGAGCGAGTGACGGGCGCCCGGATTGAGGACCGTCACGTCCTTGATGCCCTGCTCGTAGAGCAGCCAGCGCAACTCGGGCGTTGATCTTGCGCGTGGACAGCTCGCGCGCGTCGAGCACGGCGCGCTCGCCGTCGATCTCGGAGATCTTCGGGATCGTGCCGTCGAGCTCGACGAGCCCGCGGGCGTCGTAGGTCGCGCTCAGGTTGTCCATACCATCACCGCGCCCTCGTAGGGGTCGTAGGTCTCGATCTCGCGATCGACGACCTTGCGGATCGCGATCTCCTCGGAGGCGAGCGCGACGATGTCGTCGGACTCGTAGAGCACGAGCGGCTTGGCCCCGAGCTCGTCCTTGGCCACGCCGAGCGCGTCCTCGGTCACGCAGATGTAGGTGAAGACGCCGTCGAGCTCGTGCAGGCTGCGGCGCATCGAGTCCTCGAGCGATTCGCCCTTGGCCATGAGCTCGGCGAGGTAGACCGCGATGATCTCCGAGTCGCACTCCGACTGGAAGCGGTGCCCGGCGCGCTCCAGGCGCCGGCGCCACTGGTGGTAGTTGGTGAGCTGGCCGTTGTGCACGACGGCGACGTCGGGGAAGGGGTAGGCCCAGTAGGGGTGCGCGTTGGCGATGTCGACGTCGGACTCGGTGGCCATGCGCGCGTGGCCGATCGCGTGGGTGCCCACGAAGTCGTTCAGGCCGTAGTCGGCGGCCACGGTCTCGGCGTCGCCGAGGTCCTTGATGATCTCCAGCGAGCGCCCGAGCGACAGCACCTCCGCGCCGCGCACGTCCTCGATGTTGTCGGCGAGCTCCTTGAGGTCGCCGTCGTGGTTGAAGGTCAGCGTCATGGTGTGCTCCGCACTGGCGTCGACCGTGAGGACGCTGGCCCCGACCGAGCGCAGGCGGTCCTCGATCTGGCCGCGCTGGCGCTGCAGGCGCTCGGCGAACTCGAAGTCGTGACCGTTGGACTCCGAGAGCTTGACGTGCATGACGTAGCCCTCGGCCTCGGGGCGGTACAGGGCGTAGCCGGTGGAGTCCGGGCCGCGATGCTTCATGGCCTGGAGCATGCGCGTCATGTCGCGCCCGACCTGCTCGTGCCCGTCGCCGTTGCGGTAGATGATCCCCGCGATCCCGCACATGGTTAGGGCAGCACCTCCAGGTACTCGTCGCGCTCCCAGTCGGTGACGCGGCCAGGTAGCGCTCCCACTCGTCGCGCTTGTAGTGGTGGAAGACCTGCCACAGGCGCCCGGGCATGGCGCCGTCGCGCAGGACCTCGTCCTTGGCCAGCGCGGCCAGCGCGTCGCCGAGGCTGTCGGGCACGCGCTCGAGCGGCTGCTTGCCGTTGGCCTCCTGCAGGAGGTCGTAGGTGTTGGCGCTCTGGGGCTCGCCCGGGTCGAGCTCGCGCTTGATGCCGTCCAGCCCGGCGACGAGCAGGGCCGCCACGGTCAGGTACGGGTTGCACGACGAGTCCACGCCGCGGTACTCGAAGCGTCCGCCCGAGGCCACCCGCACGGTGCAGGTGCGGTTCTGCCAGCCCCAGTTCTTGTACACCGGCGCCCAGAAGCCGAAGTCCCACATCCGGCAGTAGGAGTTCACGGTCGGGTTGCCGACGCACATGAGCGCGCCGAAGTGGTCGAGCATGCCGCCCAGGAAGTGGCGGGCCATGTCTGAGAGCTGCGCCGGCCCGCTGGGGTCGTGGAAGACGTTGTTGCCCTCGTCGTCGACGAGCGTGAAGTGGTGGTGGTGCCCGTTCGCCGAGACGCCCGTGAACGGCTTGGGCATGAAGCTCGGCAGCAGCCCGTGCTTGCGCCCGACGGCGGCGCAGAGCTGGCGGTAGGTCGTGATGTTGTCCGCCGTCTTGACCGGACGGTCGAAGCGGAAGTTCAGCTCGAGCTGGCCGGGGGCGTCCTCGTGGTCGCCGTAGCTCATGTCCAGGCCGAGCGCCTGCCCGTACTCGACCACGTCGAGCAGCACCGGACGGAGCTCCTCGAACTGGTGGATGTGGTAGCAGTAGGGCTTCGTCGCGCCCTCGATCGACGAGCCGTCCTCCGAGCGGCGCAGCCACATCATCTCGGGCTCGATGCCGATCAGGAAGCTGTAGCCCAGCTCGCGCTCGAACTCCGCCACCACGCGCTTGAGGTTCTGGCGCGGGTCGGCGTCCATCAGCTCGCCGGTCTCGGTGTCGTAGCAGTCGCAGTACACGCGCGCCACGCGCGGGTCCCACGGCAGCTGGGCGAAGGTGTCGAGGTCGGCGATGGCGGCCAGCTCGGACTCCTCGGGGCCGAAGCCGATGTAGTTGCCCGCGCGGTCGGTGAAGAGGTTGGCGGTGGCGCCGTAGACGAGCTGGTAGCCGCGCTCGGCGACCTGCCCGAAGAACGAGGAGACGACGCCCTTGCCCATCACCCGGCCCGTGATCGAGACCTGCTGGAAGAAGACGTACTTGATCCCCTGGCTCTCGATCCGGCGCGTGATCTCCTCGATCCGCTCGCGGCGGCCGGGCTGGTTGCGGGCCTCCTCGAGCGTCGCCGGGGGCGGCGTCGTCTTGGGGGTCTCGAGGACCGTGTTGACGGTGCCGCCGAAGCTCAGCGGAGCGTGCGAGTCGACGGCGACGCTTCCCTCGGAACGGTCGGTCATGCGCACTCTCCGGGTGTCGTTTGGGGTGCGAATCAAGCGCGGGTCAGCGCGGCCCGACTATATCCGGATTGGTCAAATTGGTCTATTCGCGCGACCGGCGCTCGATCGTGGGCACGAGTGGCACATCCTCGAGCCATCGCACGACGTGCAGGTCGATGCTGTGCGGCAGGAAGGTGTCCACGGAATGCTCGACCGGGGCACCCTCCGCGGTGCAGGTGACGTGCTCGATCTCGAGCGCGGCGGTGGTGTCGGTCACCGCCAGCGCCCGGCCGATGGGGTCGCGCTTGGTCAGCACCCGCGCCATGATGTGCGAGCGGTTGTAGGCCACGGGCACGCGCTGCTTGAGCAGGACGTCGAGCACCATCTGACCGCGCTTCAGCGCCTGGCGGAGCTTCGACGGCGGGGGCAGGGCGACGCTCGGATGCACGACGTCGCGCATGTGGGCGCCGGGGATCCCGTCCATGACCAGGACGCGCGTGATCGTCGTCGCCGTGGTCTTCGGGTCCAGCGCGAAGAGCCTGCCCGCCTCGGCGCCGAGCGCGCGCTGCTCGATCTCCAGGTGGGCGAGCTCCAGCCTCAGGCCGCGCCGGCGGGCGAGCTCGTGGTAGGAGACGAGCTTCTCCAGGCCCTCGTCCAGCGTCCACGCCGCGGCGCGCCCGACGAAGGTGCCGCTGCCCTGGCGGCGCACGATCTCCCCGCTCTCCTCCAGCCGCTGCAGCGCCGTGCGCAACGTGCCGCGCGAGATCCCCAGGCGCGCCGACAGCTCCTGCTCGGGTGGAAGGCGCTCGCCGGCGCGGTGGCGCCCGGTCGCCAGCCAGCGGCGCAGCGCGTCCTCGGCGACGTCGACCAGCGACGTCCTGGGCTCGCGCGCCACCGGCCCACCTGGAGAGGCCTCCTCTGCCATGACCGAGGAGATGGTAGGACCCGAGGGGGTCCTCAGAACAGACCGACGGTGCGCCCGTTCTCGTCGATGTCGACGTTGAGCGCCGCCGGCGTCTTGCCCAGGCCCGGCATCTGCGTGATGTCGCCGCACAGGGGCACGAGCCAGCCGGCTCCGGTGTAGGCGCGGATGTCGCGCACCGGCAGGCTGAAGTTCTCGGGCGCGTTGAGCAGCGCGGGATCGGAGGACAGCGACAGGTGCGTCTTGGCCATGCAGATGGGGAACTCGTCGAGGCCGTCGGCGCTGTACTGGCCGATCTTCTTCTCGGCCTCCGGATAGAAGTAGACGTCGGCCGCGCCGTAGACGCGGCGGGCGATGGCCTCGATCTTGTCCTGGATCGTCCAGTCGTCCTCGTAGAGCATCCGGAACTCGCTGGGCTCATCGCACGCGTCGACGACCGCGGACGCGAGATCGGCCGCGCCGATGCCGCCCTTGGCGAAGCCCTCGTTGGCCTCGGCGCGGAACGCTCCGGCCTCCATCGCCAGGCGCTTGACGAGGTCGACCTCCTCGTTGGTGTCACCGGGGCGGCGGTTGACCGCGACCACGCACGGCAGGCCGAACTGCTTGATGTTGGCCAGGTGGCGGCGCACGTTGGCCATGCCGCCTTCGATCGCCGCACGTGCCCGCGCGCGGTCGGTGCGCGGGTCGTCGTCGATCCCGCCGTGGTGCTTGATCGCGCGCACCGTCGTCACGAGCACCGCCGCGCTCGGCGACAGCCCGCCGAAGCGGCACACGATGTCGAAGAACTTCTCCGCGCCCATGTCCGAGCCGAAGCCCGACTCGGTGACGACGTAGTCGCCGAGCTTCATGCCGATCAGGTCGGCGACCAGCGAGTTGTTGCCGTGGGCGATGTTCGCGAACGGGCCGCAGTGCATCAGGCACGGCTGGCCCTCGAGCGTCTGGATCAGGTTCGGCTTCAGCGCGTCCTTGAGCAGCACGGCCATCGCGCCCGCGGCGCCGAGGTCCTCGGCGGTGATCGGGGCGCGGCCGTTGAACGACTGCGCCACCGTGATGCGCGCCGAGTCGGCTGCGCAGGTCCTGCAGGTCGCGCGCCACCGCCATGATGGCCATGACCTCCGAGGCCGCGGTGATGTCGAAGCCGCTCTCGCGCGGATAGCCGTTGGCGCGGCCGCCGAGCGCGACGGTGATCTGGCGCAGGGCGCGGTCGTTCATGTCCATCGCGCGCCGCCAGCCGACGCTCAGGGCGTCGATGTGCAGCGGGTTGCCGTGCAGGATCGACGCGTCGAGCATCGCCGCGAGCAGGTTGTTGGCCGCCCCGATCGCGTGGATGTCGCCGGTGAAGTGCAGGTTGAGGTCCTCCATCGGGACGACCTGCGTCATGCCGCCCCCGGCGGCGCCGCCCTTGATCCCGAAGACCGGGCCGAGCGAGGGCTCGCGCAGGCAGGCCACCGGACGCTTGCCGATCACGCCGAGGCCCTGCGTCAGGCCGACGAGCGTCGTCGTCTTGCCCTCTCCGGCCTTGGTCGGCGTCATGCCGGTCACGCACACGAGCTTGCCGTTGGGCGCGTCGTGCATGCGGTCGAGCACGCCGAGGTCGATCTTCGCCTTGTAGCGCCCGTAGGGCTCGAACTCCTCGTCCTGCAGGCCGATTTCCTCGGCCATCTGCTCGATCGGCTTGAGGACCGCGTCCTGTGCGATCTCGAGGCTGCTCTTCACGGTGACTCCATGATCGGTTAGTGGCTGACGGCCGCGGCGGCGAGCTCCGAGACGAGGCGATCCTCGTAGAAGCGCTCGAGCGAGAAGGGGGCGATGAGGTCGGGGGTGCGGCCGGTGTCGACGAGCTCGGCGAGGGTCTGGCCGACGATCGGCGCGGCCTTGAAGCCGTAGGTGCCCCAGCCCGCGCTCACGTGGAAGTTGTCGACCTCGGTCTTGCCGAGGATCGGGCTGTAGTCGGGGCTGAGGTCGCACAGCCCGGCCCACGAGCGCAGCAGCCGCGCGTGCTCGAGCTGGGGGAAGAGCTCGAGCGTGTGGCGGGTGACCTCCTGCAGGAAGTTCAGCGTGCCCTGCATCCGGTAGGTCGTCCACGGCTCGATCTCGGCGCCCATGAGGAACTCGCCGCGGTCGGTCTGTGAGATGTAGACGTGCATCTGCGAGGAGACGATGACCACGTCGAGCAGCGGCTTCATCGGCTCGGTCACGCAGGCCTGCAGGATGTGGGTGGTGATCGGCAGCCCCACGCCCGCCATGTCGCACAGCAGCGTGCTCCAGCCCGCCGTGCAGTTGACCACCTGCCCGGCGCGGATGGTGCCGCGGTTGGTGCGCACGGCATCGACGCGCCCGTTGCTGCGCTCCAGGCCGAGGACCTCGGTGTAGGGGTGGATCTCCGCGCCGCCCTGGTCGGCGCCGCGGGCCAGGCCCCAGACCACGGCGTCGTGGCGGATGATGCCGCCGGGCGGGTGGTACAGCGCGCCCATGATCGGATAGGTCGCGTCCGGCGAGACGTTCATGGCGGGCGCCAGGCGCTTGACCTCGTCGGGCCCGACGAGACGCGAGTCGATGCCCTGCAGGCGATTGACCTCGGCGCGATTGGCCATCACGAACATCGCGCGATCGGAGTGCGCGAGCGTGAGGTGCCCGCACTGCGAGAAGAGCAGGTTGAAGTTCAGCTCGCGCGAGAGGCCCTCGTAGAGCTTGATGCTCGCGTCATAGAAGCGCGCGCCCTCGGGCGTCTTGTAGTTCGAGCGCAGGATCGTCGTGTTGCGCCCGGCCGCGCCCGAGCCGATGTAGCCCTTCTCCAGCACGGCGACGTTCGTGATCCCGCGCTGGCGCAGGTAGTAGGCGGTGGCCAGGCCGTGCGAGCCGCCGCCGATGATGACGACGTCGTAGGAGTCCTTCAGGGCGCGACGCGGGCGCCACATCCGCCGCCGGCGGAAGATGTCACGCACGGGCGACCTCCCGGTCCAGCGCGTCCACGCCGACCGGCCCGCCGCCCATGGCCTCGGCGGCGTCGGCCACCACCGTCCACATGTACTCGCCCAGCGCCCAGCCGAAGAGCATCAGGAAGCGGTCGGCGTCCTCGCGCAGCACGTAGCCGGGCGTGCGCGCCACCGATCCCGGGCGAAAGCCGCGCAGCGGCAACGCCTGGGGGCGCAGGTCGAGCGCGCAGAAGCGCGCGAAGACCTCGCGCGCGAGCGGGCCGGCGACGGTCAGCGCCGCGAGCGCGGTCGTGACCTCGACGGCGTCCTCGACGTGTCGGCGCACGCCGGGGTCGCCGATCACGATGGCGCGGTCGCGCGTCACGCGACACCACCACGCGCCGTGGGCGCGGGCGGCCAGCCCCGGTTCGAGGTCGGCGGCCGGGGTGACCTCGAGCTTGGTCAGGTGCGAGACGTCCGCCCAGCCGACCGTGCTCTCCAGGCGCTCGCGCTCGCCGGCGTCGTAGGCGACGGCGACGTTCCAGCCGTCGCGCAGCTCCATCCGCGCGCCCGCCGCGAGCGCGAGGCCCTCCATCGGGCTGCGGGCCACCGCGGCGCCCGTCGGCTCGAGGAACTCGAAGCTGCTCATCCGCGCAGGACCTCGCCGTCGGGGTCGTAGAAGGGCTTGGTCATGACCTCGGCGCGCAGCGTGCGGCGGTCGTCGGAGATGGTGATCGAGGCGCCGTCGCTGGCCACCGCGGCCGGCACCCACGCCATGCCGATCACGCGGCCGAGCTGGCGCGAGTGGCGCGCGCTCGTGACCTGGCCGACGGGCTCGCCGCGCGCGTCGAGCACCGCGGCGCCCTCGGTGGGCACGTCGCCGTCGGGCAGGGCGAAGCCCACGAGCGCCAGCGAGCCGTCGGCACCGACCTGCTCGGCAGCGTGCTCGAGCGCCCACTTGCCGATGAAGTCCTCGTCCTTGTCGAGCTTGACGATCCAGGGCATCGCGGCGCCGTAGGGCGTGGACTCCGAATCGGTGTCCTGGCCGACGATGATGTGCAGCTTCTGCAGGCGCAGGATGCGCTGGGGCTCCAGGCCGAAGGGCCGGATCCCGTGGTCGGCGCCCGCCTCGAGGATCGCGTCCCACACCTCCTGCCCGTAGGCGGAGGGGAAGTGGATCTCGTAGCCGACCTCCCCGACGAAGCCGATGCGCAGGATGAGCGCGGGAACGCCCGCGACCTTGGCGCGCTTGCCGTCGAGGTAGGCGAAGGCCTCGTTGGAGCAGTCCAGGTCGGTGAGGCGCCCCATGATCTCGCGGGCACGCGGGCCGGCGAGGTTGACCGCGGCGAGCCCCTGGGTGACGTCGGTGAGGCGCACCTGCATGCGCCAGTCGGCCAGCCACCACGAGAACCACTGCTCGACGGCGCCCGCGCCGCTGGAGGTCGTGGTGACGTAGAAGCTCTCGTCGTCGAGACGGCAGATCGTCCCGTCGTCGGTGATCCGCCCGGCGTCGGAGGTCAGCACGCCGTAGCGGATGCGCCCGGGCTTGAGGTTCGCGAAGCGGTTGGGGTAGAGGCGATCGAGGAAGGCCCCGGCCTCCGGGCCACGCACGATGAGCTTGCCCAGGGTGGAGACGTCGATGAGCCCGGCCGCCTCGTGGACGGCCATGGCCTCGCCCTCCGGGTCGCCGTAGTCGTAGGCGCGGCGCCAGTCGCCGGCCCACATGACCCTGGCGCCGAGGGCGCGGTGGCGGGGATGGATGGCCGAGCGCTTGGCGGGCTCGATGGGGCGGCCGGCCAGCGCGCCCAGCGGGACGGCCGACCACGGCGGGCGGGCCGTGGTGGTGCCGACGCTCTGGAGGTCCTGCCCGGTCTCCTGGGCCATGAGCCGCACCGCGGGCAGCTGGCACATGCGCCCCTGGCAGGGCCCCATCGTCGCCGTCGTGTAGCGCTTGGAGAGCTCGATCGAGTCGTAGCCCTCCTCGACGCTGAGGTGGATGTCCTTGGCCGTCACGTCCTCGCACAGGCAGGCGAAGCACTTCCCGCGCTCGGCGCCCGCCACGGCCGGCGGCACCGCCTCGGGGGCACGACGCTCGGCCGGGCCGCTCGCGGGCGGCGCCGGCGCCTCGCCCAGGCCCAGCGCGTGCGCGGCCTGGGCACCCGCGCGCTGGCCCGAGCGCTCGGGATCGTCGCCGGCCCCGGCGACCGCGCCCGCCGCGAGCACGCCGTCGGGCAGCTCGTCCAGGGCGAAGTGGCCCCGCGCGCCGTCATAGGCGGTGCGCCCCCCGGCCTGCGCGATGAGCGACGTCGCGGGCGCCGCGCCGCCTGACATGACCAGCAGGTCGCACTCGACACGCCGCTCGTCGCCGCCGTCGAGCCGGCCGAGGACGGCGGCGCGCACGTGCTTGCGCCCTTCGGCCTCGAGGACGGTGCGGCCCTCGCGCAGGTCCGCGATGGCGGCGACCTCGACGCCGGCGGCCTCCAGCGCGCGAGCTGCCTCCAGCCCGCGATCCGAGGTGGTGGCGATCACCGCCCGCGTCCCCGGGGCGATGCCGTAGAGCGCGATCAGCCGCCGCACGCCGCCGGCGAGCATCACGCCGGGCAGGTCGTTGCCCGCGAAGACGAGCGGCTGCTCGACGACGCCCGTGGCGAAGACGAGCTGGCGGGCGCGGACCTGGTGCAGGGTCGAGGCCTGCCAGACGGCAACCAGCCCGTCGAAGCACCCCAGCACGGAGGCGGAGGCGAGCACCTCGACGCCGGCCGCGCGCGCCTGCTCGGCCAGCTCGCGCGCGCGCTCGTGGCCACCGTCGACCAGGGCGCTGCCGCCGGGCTCGGGGCCCTCGTCGGCCAGGACCACGTCGGCCCCGGCCTGTGCGGCGGCGAGCGCGGCCCGCAGCCCGGCGAGCCCGCCGCCGACGACGAGGACGTCGGCGTGGCGGCGGCGGTACTCCGTGCGCCATTCGCGCTCGTCCTGGGAGGCGCGGAGCTTCCCGAGGCCGGCGGCGTTGCGCAGCACCTTCTCGTACAGCGGCCACAGCCGCCGCGGGCGGATGAAGGTCTTGTAGTAGAAGCCCGGCGGCGTGAAGGGGCCGCCGACGACGTCGGTCACGGCCATGACGTCGTGCTCGAGGCTGGGGGAGGCGTTGAGGTGCTCGACCGCCATGCCCTCGCGCACGGGCTCGGTGCACGCACGCACGCCGGGCGCGCCGTCGACGGCCACGAGGCAGTTGGGGCACTGCCCGGCACAGCACAGCAGTCCGCGCCGGCGGTGGTACTTGAAGCTGCGCGAGAACGTGCGCTGTCCGCCGGCGAAGAGGGCGGAGGCGATGGTGTCGCCCTCGAGCGCCTCGACGCGCTTGCCGTCGAAGGTGAAGCCGACGGGTGCCGAGCGGTCGATGCGCTCGCCGGGCTGGGCGGGGAGCCGGCTCATGGGGCGGGCACCTCGCCGGGGAGCGCCGTCCAGTGCACGTCGTTGGTGCGGGTGTCGCGCTCGGCGATGAACCACGCGCGACAGCCCGACCGGTGGTACCACCACTCGCGCTGGACTCCGGCCACGTTGCGGCGGAAGTAGTTGTAGGCGCCGAGCTCGCGCAGCGAGGGGCGCTCGCGCGGCCGGCTGGTGAGCTCGCCGCCGAAGGCGAAGTCCGTGACCTCGCGGACCCCGCAGTGCGGACAGGTCATGAGATAGGACATGGCGGGCGTGGTATGTTGCCTTCTCGGCAAGAGCGTTGCCGATAGAGGAAAACACTGTCACAAACAGGTGGTGGTTGCAACGTGCCGCGTGCGGTGAGAGAGGAAGGCCGAACGCTCGCGTCCGTCGACCGTGCGCTCGCGCTGCTCGACGCACTCGCCGAGCTGCCATCCGGGGCGCGCGTGGGCGAGCTCGCGCAACGCACGGACATCAACCAGAGCACGGTCTCGCGCCTGCTCGGCACGCTGATGGCCAGGGGCTTCGTCGATCGCGACGACGCGACGGCGCGCTACCGCCTGGGCCTGCGCCTGGTCGCCTACGCGGACGCCGTGCTCGCCGGCCTGGACGTGCGGACGATCGCGCGGCCCCACCTCGAGCGCCTCGTCGCGCAGACGGGGGAGACCGCAACGCTGTCGGTCCCGGGCGGCACCCAGCCGTTCACGATCGACTTCGTCCCCAGCCCGTCGAACGTCGCCAGCCGGGGAGAGCTCGGCCGGCCCAGCGTCACGCACGCGACGGTCACCGGGAAGCTCCTGCTCGCCTTCGGCCCGCTGCCCCTCGACCGCCTCGGTCCCGAGCCCTACGAGCGCTTCACCGATCGCACCCTGACGACCCGGGCCGAGCTCGGCCGCGAGGTCGATCGCGTGCGCGCCGAAGGCGTGGCGTTCGGTCGCGAGGAGCGCGAGGCCGGCCTCAACGCGGTCGGGGCCGCCGTGCTCGGGCGTGAGCAGACGCTCCACGCGATGCTGAGCATCCAGGGACCGGCGAGCCGCCTGCACGTTCGCCGCATGCCCGGCCTGGCCTCCGAGCTCAAGCAGGCAGCCGACGCGGTCGGCGCCGCGCTCGGTGGAAGCGCCTAGGCCGCGACCTCGGTGGCCTCGCCCAGGCCGGCGGCCTCGCGCAGCTCGTCGGCGCGGTCCGTGCGCTCCCATGTGAAGTCGGCGTCCTCGCGCCCGAAATGGCCGTAGGCGGCGGTCTTCTGGTAGATCGGGCGGTGCAGCCTCAAGGCCTCGCGGAAGGCTCCGGGGCGCAGATCGAAGTGCTCGTCGATGAGCGCGACGATGCTGCTGCGCGCGATCTTCTCCGTGCCGAAGGTCTCGACCATCACCGACACCGGGTGCGCGACGCCGATGGCGTAGGCGACCTGCAGCTCGCAGCGGTCGGCCAGCCCCGCGGCGACGACGTTCTTGGCCACGTGGCGCGCGGCATAGGCGGCGGAGCGGTCGACCTTCGAAGGGTCCTTGCCGCTGAAGGCGCCGCCGCCGTGGCGGGCCATGCCGCCGTAGGTGTCGACGATGATCTTGCGCCCGGTCAGGCCGGCGTCGCCCACCGGCCCGCCGATCACGAAGCGCCCGGTCGGGTTGACCAGCAGGCTCGTGCGCAGCGCGCCGGCGTCGTACAGCTCGGCGGGCAGGACGGGCACGACGACGTGCTCCCAGAGGTCGTCGCGGATGACCGCCTCGACGCCCTCGCGATGCTGGCTGGAGATGAGGACGCGCTCGATTGCGACCGGCCTGCCGTCGGCGTAGCGCACGCTGACCTGGGTCTTGCCGTCGGGGCGCAGATAGTCCAGCGTGCCCGCCTTGCGCACCGCGGCCAGGCGTTGGGCGAGCTTGTGGGCCAGCGCGATCGGCAGCGGCATGAGCTCGGGCGTCTCGCGGGTGGCGTAGCCGAACATCATCCCCTGGTCGCCCGCGCCGGCGTCGCCGGCCGCGTCGGAGGCGCTGTCGACACCCTGGGCGATGTCGGGCGACTGCTTGTCGATGGCGTTGAGGACCGCGCACGAGTCCGCCGAGAAGCCGAGGTCGGCGTCGACGTAGCCGATCTTGCGAATCGTCTCGCGCGCCACCTCCTGGATGTCGACGTAGGTCGTCGTCGAGATCTCGCCCGACACCACCACGAGCCCCGTGTTGACCAGCGTCTCGCACGCGACCCGGCCGACGGGGTCGTCGCGCAGGACGGCATCGAGGACGCCGTCGGAGATCTGGTCGGCGATCTTGTCCGGGTGGCCCTCGGTGACCGACTCGGAGGTGAACAGGAACTCGGTGGGGTCCGTCATGCGGGGGTGACCTCGAGCAGGTAGGCGACCATGACGTCCTCGTCGCGGAAGCGCAGGTGGTAGGCGTCGGAGAGCTCCTCGACGCGGTCGATCTGCTCCTTGCGCTGCTCGAAGAGCGTGTGGAAGGCGAAGAACTCGAAGTCGACGACGCGCGACTGGAAGCCGCCCTCGGCCAGCAGCTCGGCCGTGCGCTCCTGACCGAGGATCGAGAGCTGCATGACGTAGGCGACGCCGCCGTCGGCCAGCAGCTTGGGCAGCAGCGTGAACAGGTGGTCGAGCAGGTTGCGCCCCCAGAAGTCCAGCGGGCGGTGGCTGTTGGGCTGCTCGTAGGGGTCGACGGGCATCTGGTAGAGGCTCGCGACGACGACGTCGTAACGGTCCTTGGGGACCCACGGGTAGAGGTCGATCGCCTCCCCGGTGATGCGGTCGGCGACGCCGTTGCGGAACGCGTTGGACAGCGTGTTGGCCACCGCGCGGCGATCGATGTCGATCGCGTGCACGTGCTCGGCGCCGTTGCGCGCCAGCTCGACGGCCAGCATCCCGGTGCCGCAGCCGATGTCCAGGCAGCGCTTGCCCTCGCCGATCGCGTTCTGGAAGAGGTACTTCCAGACCAGGAAGCTGCCGTGCGTGGGGACGAAGACGCCGGGCTCGCAGACGATCTCGGGCATCTGCAGCGGGTACAGGCGCCGGCCGCGCTCGTCGGCCCAGGGCCGCGGCGACGGCTGCGCGGAGAGGGTGGAGTCAAGCGAGCCGTTGGCCGCGGCCTCGGCGGCCTCGGCGGCCTCGTTGGCCGCCCGCGAGCCGGGCGGCATCTCGCGCACGCGCGCCCGCGCGCCGGCGACGTGCTCGGGCCGCGTGCCGCAGCAGCCGCCGATGATCTGCGCGCCCTCCTGGCGCCAATGGGCGGCCAGCTCTCCGTACTGCTCGCCGTCGACGGTCTTGTCGAAGCTCCAGCCGTCGTCGGTGAAGTAGCCGAGGTTGGGATAGACGCCGAGCGGCAGATCGGTGAAGTCGCGCAGCCAGGGCAGCATGCCGGGCACGTGGTCGGGCGGCAGGCAGTTGATGAGCAGGGCGCGCACGCCGAGGTCGTCCAGGCGCCGGGCGGCGCGGCCGAACTCGTCGCCCTCCGGGCCGCCCCAGTGCTGGCCGAAGACGCCGCACACGCCGTGGCGGCAGCGGCGGAAGCTGGTCCACACCGGGATGCCCGTCGCCACGAGCGCCTCGATGGCGGCGAGCGTCAGGCCGTCGCGGATGAGCGTGATGGTCTCCAGCAGGATGAGGTCGGGGGGATGGTCCTCGAAGGTCCGCGGGAGCAGCTCGATGAACTCGCGGCGGGCCGGGCCGTCGATGTCGCCGTTGATGGAGAAGGCGAGCGCGACCTCGTCCTTCTTGCCGGCCTGCTCGATCGCCTCGCGCCCGACCTCGACGCCGAGGCGCGCGATGTCCATCCAGTGCAGCGGCGCGAGGTGGCCGGTGCGCTGGCTCTGCATCTCGGCGGTGAGGCCCCACGTGTTGGTCGAGATGACGTCGCAGCCCTGCTCGACGTAGGTGCGGTGCACGTCGCGCACCACGTCGGGGGCGTGGACCAGCGCCCACGTGCCCCACAGCGCCTCGTCGCGCCCGCGCTCGGCGTCGGGGAGGCGGCGTCCGAGCTCGGTGGCGATGCCCCCGTCGAGGATCACGCAGCGCTCGGCCTTCAGCAGCTCCTCGACGCGGCGATACGCCGGCGCAAGCTCGCGTCCGGCCGCCAGACCCATTCCCTCCTGCAGCGCGCTCATGTCGGCCATTGTCGATCCGCGCCGGGGCGTCGTCGCCTCCCAGGGGGTAGGGATAGCCCTGCCCGAAGGGGAGGGATCAGGCTCCCTGATGCAAAGACAGGCGCAGGTAGTGCGAAGTCGCCTCCGCGCGGTTGGCGACGTTCATCTTGCGCAGGATGTTCTTGACGTGGAACTTGACCGTGCCCTCCGACACGATCAGCGTCCGCGCGATCTCGGCGTTGGTCTCGCCCTTGACCAGGTGCTCGAGGACGTCGATCTCGCGCGGGGTGAGCAACTCGTGCAGCGCCGAGCGGGCGGCCGGCGGGCGGCCGCCCTCCTCGCCGTCGACGAGCTTGCGGTCGCGGGCGAGGTCGATCGCGCCGTCGGAGAGCTCGGCGCTGCGGCCGTCGGCCCAGCTGGCGATGCGTCGCAGCTCCTGGCGCTCGACGCGCAGGCGCCGGCGCAGGACCGCGCGCTCGAAGACCTCGCTGAAGCCCTCGCCGAAGCGCCATAGGCCCTCGCGCTGCACCGCGCGCAGCGGCGCGCCGTCCTCGCCACGGTCGCCGTGCAGGAAGCCGACCACGCGGCCCTCCATGAGCACCGGCGCCGCCACGTAGGCCGTCCAGCGCATGACCTCCCAGTTGGCCTGCCGGGTCGCCGGATCGCCGTCGGCGGCGGTCACGACGGCCGCGCGCCGGCGGCGCAGCAGCTCGCCCTCGATGAGCGGGTAGCCGATCTGCACCGGCGCGTCGCGCAGGCGCGCGAGCGTCTGCGTTGCGGCCTTGGCGTCGCCCTCGCAGTGCAACGCCTCGGCCACGAGCCAGCCGTCGTCGACCCGGCTCAGCAGCACGCGATCGAGGTCGAGCGCGGCGGCCGCCTCGCCGGGGGCCCGGTCGATGATCTCGCTCACCGGCCCGGCGTCGGCCAGGCGCCCGACCGCGGCCCGGACGCGCTCGAGCGCTCGCAGCCGGGCGATGGCGCCCTCGTCGACGAGCTCGCGGTGCAGCCGGCGCAGCTCGGCATCGCCCGGGTCGGCGTCGAGCGCCGCGGCGATCGCGCGGTGGGCGGCAAGGACGTCCTCGGCGGTGCCGTCGAGGGCGCCGGCCACGCGCTCGCGCAGCTCGTCGAGGGCGCTGTCGTCGGTCACCTGCGGGCGGGTGGCGCTCATCCGGCGTGCCTGACCTCGAGCAGGTAGGCCACCATGACCTGCTCGTCGCCGACGGTCACGTGGTAGGCGTCGCTGAGCTCCTCGACGCGCCCGATCTGCGCTCGGCTCTCCTCCTGCTCGGGCGGGAAGGAGAACAGCGTGTAGTCGACCGCCTGCGCGACGAAGCCGTGGGCGGCGAGCGCGTCGGCCGTGTGGCGCTGGGAGAGGATCGAGAGCTGCACGATGTAGGCGACGCCCTCGGGCGCGAGCGCCTCGGAGAGCTTGGCGATCAGCTGGTCGACGAGGTTGCGCCCCCAGTAGTCGGGCAGCCGATGGCTCGTCACGCGCGCGAAGGGATCGGTGGGCTTCTGGTAGAGGCTCGCGACGATGACCTCGTAGCGCTCGTCGGGCACCCACGGGAAGAGGTCGACGGTCTCCGCCGTGACGCGGTCGGCGACGTCGTTGCGAAAGGCGTTGGCCAGCGTGTTGGCCACGGCGCGGTCGTCGATGTCCAGCGCGCGCACGTGGGCTGCGCCGTTGAGGGCGAGCTGGACGGCGAGGATGCCCGTGCCGCAGCCGATGTCCAGGCAGCGCTGATGCGCGCCGACGCCCTCGCTGAACACGTAGCGCCAGGCCATGTAGCTGGCCGCGCCGGGCGGCGCCACGCCGGGCTCGACGCTGAGGTCGGGGAAGGGCAGCGGGTACAGCGCGCGCCGGCGGCGGTCCGTCCACGGCTCGGGTGGCGCGACGGGCGTGGGGGGGTCGGCGCCGTTGACGGCGCGGTGGAGGCCCTCGGTCGGGCGCCGGTGCCCGGGCGTCGTGCGCGCGAGGCGCTGCGCGGCGGCGGCGATGTGCTCGGGGCGCACCCCGCAGCACCCGCCGACGATCTGCGCGCCCTCCTCGCGCCAGCGCAGGGCCATCTCGGCGTACTCCTCGCCCCCGACCCCCGGGGTGAAGCGCCAGCCGCGGTCGCTGTAGTAACCGAGGTTGGGGTACACGCCGAGCGGCAGGTCGGTGAAGTCGCGCAGGTAGGAGACCATGCCCGAGACGTGGTCGGGCGGGATGCAGTTGATGAGCACCGCGGACGCGCCCATCTCCTCGAAGCGCCGCGCCGCGCGCCCGAAGGCGTCGCCCTCGGGGCCGCCCCAGTGCTGGCCGTAGATGCCGCACAGCCCGTGGCGGCAGCGCCGGAAGGACAGCCACACCGGCAGTCCGGTGGCCAGCAACCCTTCGATGGCCGTGTCGAGCGACGGCGTGAGCAGCGACAGCGTCTCCAGCAGGATGAGGTCGGGCGGCTCGGCCTCGTCGGCGAACAGGCGCGCCAGCAGCCGGATCGTCTCCACGGCCTCCTCGGAGTCGACGTCGCCGTTGAGCGAGAAGGCGACCGCGCACTCGCCGTCGCGGTCGAGCTCGTGCACCGCCTGGCGGGCGAGCCGCAGCCCGCGGCGCCCGACGTCCATCCAGTGCACGGGCGTGTCGCGGTCGGGCCACAGGCGCGGACCGTCGGCGGCCAGCGCCGACGCCAGGCCCCAGGTGTTGGTCGAGATGACGTCGCACCCGGCCTGCAGGTACTCGCGGTGCACGCGCAGGACCGCGTCGGGGTTCTCGATCAGCGCGCGTGTGCCCCACAGCGGCTCGTCGAGCGCGTCCTTGGCCCCGGCGGCCTGTGGCAGCTCGGTGCCCAGGCCACCGTCGAGGATCACGCAGCGCTGATCGGCGATCGACCGCGCCAGGCGGTCATAGGCGCCCGAAGCCCGCCGTGACGCGTCGCCGGCCTCCGTGCTTTCGACCCTCTGCTGCGAATCCGTCAGGGATCAGAAGATACGCCTCGGCCCGGCCGCGGCGCGCGATCAGTGGTGCACGACGAACCGCGGCGGGGCGGCCGCCAGGCGCTCGAGCGCCTCGGCTCCGACCATCGACAGGCCCAGCGCGCGGCCGACGTCGAACAGCTCCTGCCAGGCATCCACGGCGTGGTCGGCTTCGAGGACGAGCAGGAAGCGATCGCCGCCCTCGCGCAGGAGCAGCGTCGAGGCCCCGGCGAACCAGCTCTCGCACGCACCGCCCACGGGCAGGTCGGGCTCCAGGCCGGCGTCCTCGAGCAGCCGCGCCGCGCGCGGCCCGACCAGGGTGAGGGCGGTGGCGGTGTCCGAGCGGTCCGTGCAACCGACGGCGGCGCCGGTGACGACCGCGTGGCGCACGATGCCCGCCCAGCGCGCGGCGGCGCTCCAGGGTCCGATCACGATGGCCCGGTCGGGCGCGACGCGGCAGCACCAGCTGCCGGCGGCGCGCACGGCCTCGCCGGGCGCCGGCACCCGCCCGCCGAGCGCGCCCTCGAGGAAGTGGGCGAGCCAGGGCTCGGGGCCCGTGATCTCCAGCGCGTCGAGGTCGGAGCGCACCGCGAGGCCGACGCGCTTGACGCAGACCGCGAGCTCGGTGGCGGCGGAGCCGAAGTTGGCGGCGACGGCATGGCCCTCGCGCACGATCATCACGCCGCCCGCCAGCCTGAGGCGGTCGGCGATGGTGGGCCAGGCGACTTCTCCGCGGGTGGCGGCCATGGCTGTGCACGCTAGCCCTGCCCGGCGGCGCTTTCGCCTGCCCATGGGCAGGTCTTGCCCTCCCCTTCGGGAGGGGCCTCTCGGGGCCCGGGTCCGTCCGCTCGCGTGCCTAGGGTCGTGCGGCCGTGGAGCGCCTGCTGAACATCCCGCCTGCCCCGATCGCATCGGTGCGCGCGCTGGAGCGCAAGCTCGGCGTGAGCTTCGCGCTCGCGCAGGTGCTCGTGCGCCGCGGGCTGGGAGAGGAGGATGCCGCGCGCGCCTGGCTGGCGGCCGGCGAGCGCCACGACGCATCGGCCTTCGCCGGGATCGATGCCGCGGTCGCGCTCGTGCTCTCTCACGTGCGCGCGGGCACGCGGGTCACGGTGCACGGCGACTACGACGTCGACGGCGTGTGCTCGACCGCCATCCTCGTGCGCGTCCTGCGGGCGCTCGGCGCCGAAGTGGACTCCTACCTGCCCAGCCGCACCGAGGACGGCTACGGGCTGAGCGCGGCGACGGTCGAGCGCCTGGCCGAGCGCGGCACCCGCCTGCTGCTCACCGCCGACTGCGCGATCACCGCGGTCGACGAGGTCGCGCTGGCCCGCACCTCCGGCATGGACGTCGTCGTCACCGACCACCACAGCCCGCGTGCCGACGGGTCGCTGCCCGACGCCCCGATCGTGCACCCCTCCGTGTGCGGCTACCCGTGTGCCGACCTGTGCGCCGCCGGCGTCGCCCACAAGTTCGCGGCCGCGCTGCTGGCCGGCGCCGGCCGGGATCCGGCCGGCGCCGACGAGGACCTCGACCTCGTCGCGCTCGCCACCGTCGCCGACTGCGTCCCCCTGCGCGACGAGAACCGCCGGCTCGTGCGCGAGGGCCTCCACGCGCTCGCCACGTCGCGCAAGCCCGGGATCCGCGCGCTGCTGCGCGTGGCCAAGGTCGACCCGGGCGCGCTCGACGCGCGCGCCATCGGCTTTCGTCTCGCCCCGCGCATCAACGCCGCCGGGCGCCTGTACCGCGCCGACGCCGGGCTCGAGCTCGTCCTCACCGACGACGCCGAGCGGGCCGCGGCGATCGCCGACGAGCTCGACCACGCCAACGCCGAGCGCCGCCTCACCGAGACCCGGATCCTCTTCGAGGCCGAGGCGCAGGTGCGCGAGGTCGGCGAGCAGCCCGCGTACGTGCTGGCCGGCGAGGGCTGGCACCCAGGGGTCATCGGCATCGTCGCCTCGCGGATCGCCGAGCGCCACCACCGCCCGTGCGTGATGATCGCGCTCGAGGGCGACCAGGGGACCGGCTCGGGCCGCTCGATCCCGGCCTTCGACCTGCTCGGCGCGCTCGACGCCGGCGCCGAGCACCTGCTGCGCCACGGCGGGCACCGCGCCGCGGCCGGCTGCACGATCGCGCGTGGCGCGGTCGACGCCTTCCGCGCGGCCTTCGTCGAGCACGCCCGTGCGGTCCTGCGCCCGGAGGATCTCGTGCCCACCGAGCGCGTGGACGCCGTCGTCGCGGGCGACGAGCTCGGCCTCGCGCTCGCCGAGGAGCTCGAGAAGCTCGCGCCCTTCGGGATCGGCAACCCGTCGGTCTCGCTGCTGGTGCCGGCGGCGCGGCTCGTCGACGCGCGGCCGATGGGCGAGGAGGGGCGCCACGTGCGCTTCACCGTGGAGGCCGGCGGCCACCGCGCACGCGCGGTCGCCTTCGGCGTCAGCCGGCTGCCCGACGGCGACGTGCACGACGCCACGTTCACCCTGGAGCTCAACGAGTGGAAGGGCACGGTGGAGCCGCGCCTGGTCCTGCGCCACGCGCAATCGCCGGCGCCCGCGGCGGTCGTCCTGGCGGGCGAGCCGGAGGACCCGGAGGCCGCCGCGCTGGCCGAGCTGGCGGCACCGCTGCCGGTGGCCGGCGCGACGTCGCGCGCCGCCGGCGTCCCGCGCGACCGGCGCAGCGGCGGCCTCGCCGGCACGCTGGCCGCCCTCGTCGCCTCGGGCGAGCCCGTGCTCGTGGCCTGCGCCGACGCGCGCCGCCGCCGCGGGCACCTCGAGGGCCGCCTCGGTGGCTTCGCCGTGGCGGCCTGGCACGCACTCGAGCGCGACCCGGCGCTCGTCGGGCAATACGCCCACGTCGTCGCGCTGGACCCGCCCGCCTCCGCCACCCAGGCCGCGCTGATCGACGAGCGCTTCACCGTGGCCTGGGGCGACCCCGAGACCGCCTACGCCCTGGCGGCCCACGAGGCCGGCTACGACCTGCGCCCGGTGGCCGCCGCCGTCTACCGCGCCCTGCGCACCGGAGCGCTCCCCGACGCGATCGCCGCCGCACCGTCGCCCGCCGCCGCGGGCCGCGCCCTGCGCGTGCTGGCCGAGCTCGGCCTCGTCCGCGTCGACGGCGGCGCCGTCACGCTGCCGCCCGCGCGCCGGACCGACCTCGACGCCTCGACGGCCTTCCGCGCCTACACCACGCGCCTGGCCGAGGGCCGCGCGCGCCTGGCCGCGCCGCGGCGGGCGGCGCGGGCGGCGTAGCCGTCCGCGTGGCGTCGGCGGCGCCGCGCGGCGCGAACTGCCTGGGATTACTCCCGCTTTCCGGTAGCAATCCTGGGACAGTTCGGGACCCGCCCGCTCCCGGCGGCCGACCGCTCACGCTCCGACCACCGCTGGCTCCTTCCCCTCGATGAGGCTGTTTGCGCCGCGAAGCGCCGCTCGCCGCCGAGAGAGACAGCTCGTACCCCCGCCGAAAGGCCGTAGCACCCGCTGACGCAGGAGGTACCCTGAGGACATGGCCCTCGAGCCGCGCACCGACCCGCCGCCGGCCGCCGTCCCAGCGGCGCCGCGCAACGGCGGGCCTGGGCCCGCTGAGCGCCTGCCGGTCGACCGGGTCGTGCACCCCGAGGCGCATGCCCCGGTCCTGCGCGCCGAGCTCACCGAGACCGAGCGCCGGCTGCTCGGCGACCTGTTCGCGATCGTCGAGGAGCACGCCGACGACGCGGCGGTCGAGATCGATCGCGATCGCGTCGAGGACGCCTTCCTGTTCTCCTGCGAGCACCACGCCGACCAGCGGCGCAAGTCGGGCGAGGACTTCATCGTGCACCCGGTCGGCGTGGCCAAGATCTGCGCCGGGATGCGCCTGGACACCGAGACGCTGTGCGCGGCGCTGCTGCACGACACCGTCGAGGACACGAGCGCGTCGCTCGACGAGGTCCGCGAGCGCTTCGGCGACGAGGTCGCGACGCTCGTCGACGGCGTCACCAAGCTCACCGGCATCACCTTCACCAGCCGCGACGAGGCGCAGGCCGAGAACTACCGCAAGATGATGGTCGCGATGGCCACGGACATCCGGGTCATCCTCATCAAGCTCGCCGATCGCCTGCACAACATGCGCACGATCGGCGCCATGGCCAAGCAGAAGCAGATCGACAAGGCCAAGGAGACCCTGGAGATCTACGCGCCGATCGCGCATCGCCTCGGCATCCACGCGATCAAGTGGGAGCTCGAGGACCTCGCCTTCGCCGCCCTGCACCCGCGCAAGTACCAGGAGATCAAGGGCCTGGTCAACCAGCAGCGCGAGGAGCGCGAGGACTACGTCCACACCAGCGGCGGAGAGCTCACGCGCGAGCTCGACGCGCTCGGCATCCACGCCGAGATCGCGGGGCGGGCGAAGCACTTCTATTCGATCTACTCGAAGATGACCAAGAAGGACCGCGAGTTCAACGAGATCTACGACCTCACGGCCATGCGGGTCATCGTCGACTCGGTGAAGGACTGCTACGGCGCGGTCGGCGTCATCCACTCGCTGTGGAAGCCGCTGCCCGGCCGCTTCAAGGACTTCATCGCGATGCCGAAGTTCAACATGTACCAGTCGCTGCACACGACGGTGATCGGGCCCGAGGGACTGCCGCTGGAGATCCAGATCCGCACGCGCGAGATGCACGACATGGCCGAGTTCGGCGTCGCCGCGCACTGGATCTACAAGGAGGGCTCGCGCGGCAAGCCGGCGCCGCAGGGCGAGCAGAAGCTCAAGTGGCTGCGCTCGATGCTCGACTGGCAGCAGGAGCTCCAGGACCCCAAGGAGTTCATGGAGAACCTGAAGGTCGACCTCTTCGACGAGGAGGTCTTCGTCTTCACGCCCAAGGGCGAGGTCAAGTCGCTCGCGGCCGGCGCCACGCCGCTGGACTTCGCCTACGAGATCCACACCGAGCTTGGCCACCGCTGCGTGGGCGCGAAGGTCAACGGCAAGATCGTGCCGCTCAACTACTCGCTGAAGTCGGGCGACATCATCGAGGTCCTCACCTCCAAGCGCGAGCGCGGCCCGTCCCGCGACTGGCTGGCCGTGGTCAAGACCACGCGCGCGCGCAACAAGATCAAGCAGTGGTTCAAGCAGGAGTCGCGCGAGGACACCGAGCACACCGGCCGCGCGCTGCTGCAGGAGCACCTCAACAAGGCCGGGCTGCCGGCCCAGAAGATCACCGGCTCGCCGCTGCTGGCCGACGTCATCCGCGAGATGGGCTTCCGCAAGGCCGACGACTTCTACATCGCCCTCGGCGGGGCCAAGATCTCGCCCAAGGTCGTCGTCAACAAGGTCCTGCAGCGCCTCAAGCAGGGCGAGGCCGCCGAGGAGGAGACGACCACCGCCGAGTCGCTGGTCTCCACCCGTCGCCAGCGCCGCCAGCCCACCGGCTCGAGCGTCGCCTACGGCATCCGCGTCGAGGGCGTCGACGACGTGATGCTGCGCATGGCCAAGTGCTGCCGCCCCGTGCCCGGCGATCCCGTCGTCGGCTACGTGTCGCTCGGGCGCGGCATCACGATCCACCGCGACGACTGCCCGAACACCGCCGCCCTGCGCAAGGACCCCGAGCGCTTCGTGCGCGTCCACTGGGAGGGCGACCACGAGACGGCCTTCAAGGTCGAGTTGCAGGTCGACGCCTGGGACCGCCATCGCCTGCTCGAGGACCTCTCGCGGACCTTCGCCGAGGCCGGCATCAACATCGTCGAGGCGCGCTGCATCGTCTCCACCCCGATGGTCCAGAACCGCTTCGTCGTCGAGGTCGCCGACACACAGGCGCTCAAGCAGACGATCACCAAGCTGCGCAACATCGACTCGGTGTTCGACGCCTACCGGGTCACGCCAGGGGCTGGCTGAGCTTCTCGGCTGGTCTGCCCGTGCGCGCTTGTGGCGCTGCGCGGCGCAAACTGCATCATCGAGGGGAGGGAGTGCGCGGTGGTCGGGGCGCGGGCGGCTCCGCTGGCGCTGTCCTGACTTCACCCTGCCCTGCCAGGTCTAGGCAGGACAGCGTGCGTCGGACGGTGACCGTGAGCGGCTGCGCCGGCATCGACTTCCTTTCCCTCGATGACGCAGTTTGCGCCGCGCAGCGCCGCCAACGTTCGCGGACGACTTAGCGGATCACGCGGTGGTGGTGGCGGGCGCCCACGTCGGGGTTGTGCCCGGCGGCGTCGCTCGCGTTGGAGGAGGTCGTCGGGGTCAACGCGATGGCGGCGGTGATGCCGGCGGCGGCGAGCGCGGCGAGGATGCGTCGTGCGGAGATCATGGCTCTTGTTCCTTTGCTGTCGTGGAGGAGACGCGGTGAGTAGCGGCCGGCGCCGCCGTCCGGGGCAATGGACGACGGCGCCGGTAGCCCGCTATCTGACGATGCGGAAGGCCATCGTGGCCTTCGCGCTGGCACCGCCGGCCATGGCGCGGGCGGTGATCGTCAGGCGGTAGCGGCCCGGGCGCAGCGTGTGACCGCCGATGCGACCCTTGAACCGCAGGGTGTTGGCGCCGGGCTTGCCGGCGCTGCGGATGGAGCCCTTCACGGCCTTGCCGCTCGCGCGGGTCACGGTGAGCGCGAGCTTCGCGGGGCCGGCGAGCGTGAAGCGCAGCTTGGCGCCCCTGCGGGCGCGGAACTTCGCGGGCGTGAGCTTGACCTTGGCCAGGCCGGGGCCGGCCTTCTTGGCGGGTGCCTGCGCGACACCGGCGCCCGCGGCCGGCGGTGACGGCTTCTGGGCCAGGTTGACGTCGGCCGGACCCCAGTCGGGCTCGGAGCCGCCGGGGGCCAGGAGCCGGTCGGCCAGCCCCGCGCAGCTCCAATCGGCGGGCACGCCCACGACGTGGACCCCGTCGGCGGAGCCGTAGGCGACGCTGCCCGAGTCCTGCGACCAGGTCGGGTTGACCACGAGGCCCTTGTCCTGCGCGCACTGCAGCTGAGGCTGCTCGACCGCGCTGTTGCCGAGGTAGTCGTTCGCGTAGGGCGGCTCGCCGACCCACGCCGGCCCGGGCACGCTGGCCAGCAGGAGCTGGCTCTTGGCGGTGGGGTCGCCGCCGTTCGCGAGGGCGAGCTTCCTGCCGTCCGGGCTCAGCGCCGGATCGGTGGGGTAGTAGTTGTAGCCCTGGTCGTCCTTGAACTGGTACCACCACTGGGCGGCCTTGTCGCTGTATCCGGTGCCGGTGCCGATCTTGAACGTCCAGCCGCTCATCCAGAAGCCCGGATAGCCGGCGAGCAGGCGGTCGTTGGTCAGCCACTCGGGCTGCTCGATCCCGAGGTGGTTCTCGGACTCGGTGCTGGGATCGGTGAAGCGGGCCGCGTAGGTCCAGGCCGTCTTGGACTCGAGGTGGAAGAGGTAGCAGGAGCAGCCGTAGCTGTAGTAGGAGGAGTACTGCCCGAACCAGTAGGCGATCCGCGTCCCGTCGGGCGAGACGCGCGGCTCGTAGGGTACCGTAGAAGTTGCCGCCCGACGTGCCGATGGCGTCGATCGGTGCGTTGAGCTGGTGGCCGCTGCGGTCCATGCGCACGAGCTGGCGTGCGCGCAGGGCCACGATCGTCCCGTCGTCGGCCTGCGAGGGCGACGAGTAGCCCCCGTCGAAGGTCAGCTGATACTGCTTGCCGCGTCGGGGCTCGTGAGCCAGACGTTGCCGTCCTTGACGTAGGCGATCGAATCCGCGCCGGCCGTCGCGGCGAGCGCGACGGCGCAGCGGCGGCGACCGCGAGCGCCGTCAGGAAGCGGAGGGGGATGGCATCGCGGCAGGGTGTCAGCGCTCTGACAGCCCGTCGTCGGCCGCCGGGCGGGTCCGCGGTCGCTCGCGCGGACGACATGGCCGTCGTCCGCTAGGAGGACGTCGCCACGGCGAGGCGCCCGACGACCGCCCCGCGCGAGTTGTGCACGGCGGGCTGCGCGAGCGCCGCAAGGGCGCCACCCGCGACCGGCAGGCCGAGCACGTCGCGCACCACCCACACCGCGGCCGGGTCCAGCGCGCGCAGGGCGCCGTCGGCCACCTTGACCGCGAGCCCGCGGCCGTCCTCGCTGCCGATCGCGATGACCCCCTCGGCCCCGATCTTGGCCACGACGGGCGTCGCCCTCATGAGCTCGGTGTCGATGGCGCCCGGATAGGCGACGAGGGTGGGGTGGGTGCGCATGGCGTCCGCCACCCGCGTCCCGGAGGCGCCCAGCCCTCCGCCGGCCAGACGGCCGAACGCGCTCGCCAGGGCGGCGAGCGGCGCATGGAAGGTCGGCATCCCGCAGCCGTCGATCGCCTGGGCGGGCGCCTCGACGCCGAGCGCGCCGGCCACCGCGTCGGCCATCGCGCGCTGCAGCGGGTGGGCGGCGTCGAGATAGCCCTCGACGGGCCAGCCCTCCACGACGCACAGCGCCAGCCCGAGCGCGTGCTTGCCCGAGCAGTTGTGGTGGATGCGCCGCGGCGCCCCCCGCAGGGCGGCGGCCGCCACCGGGTCACGGGGCGGGGCCACTCCGCAGGCGAGGTCCTCGACGCCCAGCCCGCACGCTGCGAGGACCTCGGCCACCCGCGCGACGTGCTCGGGCGAGCCGCCGTGCGACGCGCACGCCAGGGCGAGGTGGCGGTCGTCGAGTCCCAGGCGCTCCAGGACGCCGGCCTGGACGGCCGGCAGAGCCTGCAGCGGCTTGGCCGCCGAGCGCACGAAGGCGTGCTCGTCGTGGTCGCCGTCGCCCAGCCGCCACGCGAAGCGGTGCTCGCTCTCGACGCGTCCGCCGCGCTCGACGACGACGCGGCCCGCGCTCAAGCGATGACCGTGAGAGCCTCGGGCCAGACGCCGAAGACGGCCTCGGCGGTGTCGCCGATGTAGTCGCCGTCGACCTGCAGGGCCACGGGGCGCCCGTCGGCCGAGAAGATGCGCAGCTCCTCGGACGTTCTGAAGGCGCTGATGCGCTTGTGGCGCGCCAGGCGCAGCCGATCGGAGAGCAGCCGGGCGGTGACGGTGGGGATGTCGATCGGCGCCGCGCGCTCGAGCATCACGCCGCCGATGGTGCCGTCGTCGAGTGCGAGGCCCTCGGCGACGTGTACCGGACGCTCGCCGAAGTAGGTGTAGGGATCGCCGTTCTGCACGAGCGCGGTGACGCCGCGCAGGACGTCGCCACCGACGTGTGCCTCCAGGCGCGGCGGACGCACGACGTACTCCCGCGTGAAGGTCCCGATCGCGGCGTACGCGAAGTACCACTGCTTGAGGCGCGCCTTCATGCGCGGGTGCGCGTCGACGCGACGCACGACCGAGGCGTCGAGCCCGTAGCCCGCAGAGAAGGTGAAAGCGCGGCCGTTGACGTGGGCGAGGTCTAGGCGCCGTGGGGCCCAGTCGTCGGCGACGCGCAGAAGGTGCTCGGTCGCGTCGACGATGTCGCGGGGGACGCCGAGCATCTTGCAGTAGACGTTGGTCGCCCCGCCCGGCAGGCAGGTCAGCGGAGTGGGGGAGTGCGCGAGGCCGTTGGCCGCCTCGTTGACGGTGCCGTCGCCCCCGAAGGCGACGACCACGTCGTAGCCCTCCTGGGCGGCCTCGCGGCAGAGGATGGTCGCGTGGTCGCGCCCCTCGGTGTCCATCGCGTCGACCTCGTAGCGACCCTGCAGCGCGTAGACCACGAGGTTCTTCAGCCGATCGGACACCGTCGTCGCGTACGGGTTGACGATGATGAGCATCCGCTTGCGCTCGACCGGCCGCTCGAGGGCAGCGAACGAGTCGGCGAGGCGCTCCAGGGATTCGATCGGCGGCACGGGCGCTTTCTACACCTTTCGCCGGGCGGTGTTTCACGAGCCTCGACCTTCGACGACGACGTTGTGCGCCTTGGCCTGCGGATGGAGCGCGGTCGCGAGGCGCTCGGCCTCGTCCACCACCGCGGTGCGCGTCGCGCGTGCGAGACGCTCGAGCGGGCGCAGCGTGAGCGTCGCCTCGCGCCGCTTGACCTCGATCGACCAGGTCCCCGCCACGAGCCCGTCGACGAGATAGCTCGGGCGGATCTGCAGGTTGCGCCGCTCGTAGACGGCGTCGCGGTGGGCGTCGGGGAGGATGCGCGCGCGGCGTTTGGAGGCATAGGCGAGCAGGACGCTGTCGAAGGCCGCGAGCAGACGGGGAGGCGCCGGCGTCTCGGGGTCGGGGCGGGGCGCGTCGGGGAGGTCGTACAGGGCGCGCCCGTCCTCGTCCTCGAAGCGGCCGAGGTCGGGGGCGAGGCGCTCGAGCGCCTCGCGCACCGGCGGGGTGCGCCAGCCGATCCAGCCCGCCACGTCCTCGGCGCCCGCCGGGCCGAACGCGCGCAGGTGACGCCGGACGACCTCGTCGAGGGCCTTGTCGCCCTTCGGCGCGCCGCGCGGGCGCGGCGCCGCGAGTAGGGCGCTCGGCGCCTTCGCGCCCCAGGCGCCGTCGGCCGGCGCGCGGACGAAGGCCGACCAGCGCTGGAACGCGCGCCACTTGTACCGCCGCTGGTGCTCGACCTCCGCCACATCGAGGGCGTCGGGATGCTCCGCGACCCACTCCTCGACGAAGGCCGCGATGTCCTCGCCGGTGCGCGGCGTCTTGGCGGCGTAGGCCCGCAGCTTCTTCAGCAGGGCTGCGACCTCCGCGCCCGGCTCGGCGTCGGTGCGGCGCCAGTGGTGGCCCGCCGCTTCTGCCGCGACCGCGGCGTAGGCCGGGTGCTCGCGCGCGGAGACCAGGTGCAGCGTCGCGCGCAGCAGCGTGCCGGTGACGAGCTCGCCGCGCTCGAGCGCCGCGTAGTAGGGCTCGGGCGCGAAGCCGGCGACGCGCGACCACAGCGCCACCGGCGGCGCCGGCCAGTACTGCGCCTGCAGCGCGCCCACGGCCTCGACGGCTTGCACCAGCGGTGCGTCGAGGCGCTCGAGCAGCCCCTGCCGCGCCAAGAGCGCCCGGTTGAGCGCCGCGACCGTCATGCGCTGTGACCCACCGCTCACGGCGCGCACCATACGCACAGGTCGGGTTAGCCGCACCTCCAGCACACAGGCGAGCCGCATTGGCGCATCGGTGCGTCGTCGGCATCCTGATGGCACCCCTCCAAACGCGACCAAGACGCGCCCTCCTCCCCAGCGACAGCGCCCAACCGCCTGTTCGCAGCGTCCTTGCCCAAGCAGCGAGCATTTCCTCCCCGCCGCCGCTTGACCCAGGCATCGCGGAGCGCCGCCGGCCCCCTTCCCGCAAGGCCGGCGGCGCGCCGAGGGGCCCTACTAGAGCCAGCCGCGGCGCCTGAAGAGCAAGATCGTCGCGATGAGCACGATGGCCATGACGCCCACCACGGCGAAGAAGCCGGCGTGCGAGCCCTCGCCGGGGACCCTCGTGTTCATGCCCCAGATCGAGGCGATGAGCGTCAGCGGCAGGACGATGACGCTGATCGCGGTGAGCACGCGGAAGGTGTCGTTCAGGCGATGCGAGAGGACCGCCTCGTTGGTCGACTCGAGCGCCTCGACGACCTCTTTGTAGTTCTCGAGCATGTCCCACGTGCGCTCGGAGGCGTCGTTGATGTCGTCGAAGTAGATCTCGAGGTCGTCGGGGATGTAGCGCTTGGTCGCCTCGAGGTCCTTCAGCGCCGCGCGCTGCGGGCGCACGACGCGGCGGAAGTTGATGATCTCCTGCTTGACGTTGGAGATGTCGCGCACGATCTCCGCGGGGCGCTCGCCCTCGAAGATGTCGTCCTCGAGGCGCTCGAGCTTGTTGCCCATCTTGCGCAGCATCGGGAACGAGGCGTCGACACAGTCGTCGACGATCTTGTAGAGCAGGTAGCCGGGCCCCTTGGAGAAGAGCTGCTCGCGCAGGTCCTCGCGCGTGCGGCAGCGCTCGAAGAGGTACTCGAGCGGCTGGATCGGCTCGTTGGGCAGCGTGATGACGTAGTCGGGGCCGACGAAGACGTCGAGCTCGGCGGCGTTCAGGCGCCCGACCGTCTTGTCGTAGGCCGGGAAGTGCAGGACGATGAAGAGGTAGTCGTCGTACTCGTCGACCTTCGGGCGCTGGTTGCGGCTGTAGACGTCCTCGTAGTCGAGCGGGTGGAAGTCGAAGTGCTCCTCCAGCCACGCGCGGTCGGCCGGGCGCGGGCGCTCGATGTTGATCCAGCGCAGCGCCGGCGCGCTGTCCGACGCGAACTCGACGACCTCGACGTTGGGGCGCTCAGGCTCGGATGGACGTGTGACGACCCCGCCGCGTGACCGCGCCGTACGCCTGAGGCGTGGCTTGGGCAGGTTGGGCACCGGGACTTCGCGGCTCGTCGGTCGTCATGGTCGTCAGCATCAAAATTCGCTCTGAAAGGCAGTCTACCTGCGCCTTGCGCGCTCCCCAAGGCTTGCTAAGGTTGGGCCCACATAGCTGGACACATCCAGAGGGGTGGAGGGACTGGCCCTTTGAAGCCCCGGCAACCTCCCGCATGCGGGAAAGGTGCCAATTCCTGAGAGATGTGGCCGAGGATTTCCCAACGCCTCCGCCACGAACGAACCCGGCGGAGGTTTTCATGGGAGCCACCAAGCTGAGCTGCAAGGAGTGTGGGGCCGACTACGGCCTCGAGGCTCGCTACATCTGCGATCGCTGCTTCGGGCCGCTCGAGGTCTCCTACGAGCACGACGTGCAGGACGTCGAGCACGTGCGCCGGCGCATCCAGGGCGGACCGCAGAACATCTGGCGCTACCACGACTTCCTGCCGCTGGAGGGCCCGCAGCCGCGCACCCGCACCGGCCTGCCCGCCGGGTGCACGCCGCTCATGCGCGCCGACCGCCTGGCGCAGCGCCTGGGCCTGGGCGAGGTGTGGGTCAAGAACGACGCCGCCAACCCCACGCACTCCTTCAAGGACCGCGTCGTCTCGGTCGCCGCCACGCGCGCCCGGGAGCTCGGCTTCACGACGCTCGCCTGTGCCTCGACGGGCAACCTCGCCAACTCGGTCGCCGCCCACGGCGCCGCGCTGGGGATGGACACCTACGTCTTCATCCCGTCCGACCTCGAGGAGCAGAAGGTCCTGGCCACGGGCATCTACGGGACCAAGCTCGTGAAGGTCAGGGGCAACTACGACGACGTCAACCGGCTCTGCACCGAGCTCAGCGGCGAGCGCGACTGGGCCTTCGTCAACGTCAACATGCGCCCGTACTACTCCGAGGGCTCCAAGACGCTGGCCTACGAGGTCTCAGAGCAGCTCGGCTGGGAGGTGCCCGACCGCGTGGTGGCGCCGATCGCCTCGGGGTCGCTCTACACGAAGATCGCCAAGGGCTTCCAGGACTTCCTGGACCTCGGCCTCGTCAAGGGGCGCGCGCCGGTCATGAACGGCGCGCAGGCCGAGGGCTGCTCGCCGGTGGCCACCGCCTACGCGGCGGGCCTCGACGTCTGCAAGCCGGTGCGGCCCGACACGATCGCCAAGTCGCTGGCCATCGGCAACCCGGCCGACGGGCCCTACGCGCTCGAGCTCGCGCGCCGCAGCGGCGGCGCCATCGACGCCGTGTCCGACGACGAGATCCGCAGCGGCATCCGCCTGCTGGCCGAGACGACGGGCATCTTCACCGAGACCGCGGGCGGAGTGACCACCGCGGTGCTGGCCAAGCTGGCCGAGCGCGGCGACATCGACCCTGACGAGCGCGTCGTGCTCATCATCACCGGCGAGGGCCTCAAGACGCTCGACGCCGTGCGCGGCACGTTCGAGGCGTTCGAGATCGATCCCTCCTACGACCAGTTCGTCGCGGAGGTCGAGGGCGCGGAGGTGCGCGTCTGATGCCGAAGGTGAAGCTGCCGACCCAGCTGCGCGAGGCCGCCGGCGGAGAGAGCGCGGTCAGCGTCGAGGGTGCCACGGTGGGCGCGGTCCTCGACGCCCTGTTCGAGCGCCACAGCGAGCTGCGCGACCGCCTGTCCGACGGCGACGGCGCCCTGCGGCGCTTCGTCAACGTGTACGTCGACGGTGAGGACATCCGCTTCGGCGACGGGCTGGATACGCCCGTCGCGGACGGCCAGGAGGTCCAGATCCTGCCGGCCGTCGCCGGCGGCTGAGATGATCGCGCGATGCGCGTCGTCATCGGCGAGGACCAGGCGCTGCTGCGTCAGGGCGTCGTGCGCTTGCTCGAGGACGCCGGCTTCGAGGTCGTTGCCGAGGCGGGCGACGCGCCGGATCTACTGCGCAAGGTCGGTGCGCACAGGCCCGACGTAGCGATCGTCGATGTTCAGATGCCCCCGGACAACACCGATGACGGTCTCCGGGCGGCCATCGAGATCCGCGCCCGCCAGCCCGATGTGGGCGTGCTCGTGCTCTCCCAGCACGCCGACGAGCGCTACGCGCTCGATCTGATCGGCGACAGCGCGGAGGGCGTCGGGTACCTGCTGAAGGACCGGGTGTCCGACTTCGCGGGGTTCGCCGATGCCGTGCGCCGTGTCGGTGACGGGGGCTCCGCGATCGACCCCTCGGTGGTCTCGCGGATGATGGGCCGCCGGCGCCGCGACGACCCACTCGACGCGCTCACCGCGCGCGAGCGTGAGGTCCTCGAGCTCATGGCCCAGGGTCGCTCGAACCGTGGCATCGCCGAGGTCCTCGTGGTCACCCCGCACGCGGTCGAGAAGCACGTCACAGGCGTCTTCTCCAAGCTCGGCGTGGGCGAGGCGCCCGAAGACCATCGCCGCGTCCTCGCGGTTCTCGCCTTCATGCGCGCCTAGGGCGCCAGCGGGATCCGCGCACGCAGCACGGTCCCGTGGCCGCGCGGGCTTTCGAGTTCGATCGTCCCGTCCAGCGCGCCGACCCGATCGCCTAGGCCGAGCAGGCCGCTGCCGCCCGCAGCGTCGGCGCCGCCGACGCCGTCGTCGCGGATCTCCACCACGGCGTAGCCGTTCTCGCGGCGGACCGCGACGGACGCGTAGGTCGCCTCGGCGTATTTCGCCACGTTGGTCAACCCCTCGGCGACGACGAAGTACGCGGCCGTCTCGGCTGCGCTGGGGAGGCGCTCGTCGAGCACCACGTCGAGCTCGACGGGCACCGGCGAGCGCGTGGCGAGCGACTCGAGCGCGGCGTCCAGACCCCGCTGGGAGAGGACGGCAGGATGGATGCCCGAGGCGAGGTCGCGCAGCTCCTCGACGGCGGCCCGCGCGCTCTCCAGCGCACGGTCGACGAGGTCACGCGAGGCCTCGGGCTGCTCCTCCCAGCGCTCGCGCGCCAGCTGCAGGTCCAGGAGCACCGCGACGAGGCGCTGCTGCGCGCCGTCGTGCAGGTCGCGGCCGAGACGCCGGCGCTCGTCGTCACCGACCGCGACGATGCGCGCGCGCGAAGCGCGCAGCGCCTGGAGCCGCGCGCGCAGCTCGACCTCCAGGCGCTCGTTCTCGAGCGCCAGGCCCGCGGCGCCGGCGACGGCGCGCATGAGCTCTGAGTCCTCGCTCAGCGTGCCGTCATGCAGGAGGGCGCCGACACGGCGGCCCTGGTGGGTGATCTCGGTGGCGACAGTGCCGGCGCGGTCCTGCGCCGGGAGGGTCACGGGATGGCCCTCGCGGTCGACGTACTCGCTGCGCTCGGGAAGCCAGAAGGCGACCGCGAGCGACGGATCGCCGAGGGCGGAGGCGAGCGCCTTCTCGACGCCGTCCGCGCCACGGCCGAGCGCGAGGCGGTCGATCACCCGCGTCACCGTGGCGGCGCGGAAGAAGCGGCTGCGCTGCAGCCCGACGAGAAACGCGACGGGCAGCCCGGTGAAGGCAGCGATGAAGACGAGCTGCGCGGCCTTCTGGAGCCCGTCGCTCACGTCGAGCGCCTGGGCGGAGGCCGAAACGACGACGAGCCCGAGCAGGACGGCGGCCGCGACGGCGAGCGGCGCGAACGCGCGGCGCTGAAACGGCGACGACGCGCGCGCACGACGGGCGACCAGGACGACGGCAGCGAGCGCGAGCGCCAGCCCGAAGACGCTCTTGACCGCCAGCGCCGCCTCGGCGAGGCCATCGTGGGACTCGACGAGGAGCGGGTTGTCCGGGCAGTCGGCGCACCCCGGATCTCCGGCCGGATCTCCGAGCAGCACCGCCACGACCTGCGGGACGGTGGCGCTCACGTAGCTGCCGGCCACGACCCAGCGCGACGCCCGGTCCTCCAGGCGACCGGACGGGAAGCTCAGCAGCAGGTGGACGAAGACGGCGAGGGCGAGGGCATCCGCGAGCCCCGACAGCAGATAAAGCAGCGGCGCGTCCGAGATCACCATTCCGCTGAGCAGGACGGTCAGGCCGAACGCCGCCATCAGCGCGCCGGTCGCGTTGTCCGGCCGGCGCCACCACGCGTAGGCCCCGAGCCCCGTGAAGCTCCAGCCGACGACCACGACGAACACCGGCACGAGGCGACCGCCGGGCGGGAGGCGGTCCGCGTCCGGGGTGAGCGCCAGCAGGACCACGCCGAGCGCAACGGCGAGGATGCACACGACGGCGCCCAGCGCCGTACGCATCCCGCTGGACTCCTCGCTGCTCAGCGCCGTGGCCATCGTGGTGAGCCTATGCGCCCCCGGCTGGCACGCGGGCGAGGTGCAGCTAGCCGCACCCCAACTCTCCGACGCTCCCCCGCGAAGCACCGTCCGCTCGGTGGGAGCGTGGTCGGACCCACTGAACGACGACCTCGGCCACCACCCATCGGAGACCCCATGAGCACCGACATCGCAGCGCGTGAAGCATTCGCAGTTCAACGAGCCGCGACGCGCGGCGCGGTCGAGCTCGACGACCTCGTCCGCGTCTTCGGGCGCGGCGAGGGCGCGGTTCGCGCCCTGGACGGCGTGACGCTATCGATGCAGCGCGGCACCTTCACGGCCATCATGGGCCCGTCCGGATCGGGTAAGTCGACGCTGCTGCAGATCGCGGCAGGCCTCGACCAGCCCACGAGCGGCTGCGTGGGCCTCGGCGAGCACGAGCTCGCCGAGCTGGGCGAGAAGGCGCTCGCGCGCCTGCGCCGCGAACGCATCGGCTTCGTCTTTCAGTCCTTCAACCTGCTCGGCGCGCTGACCGCCGAACAGAACGTCGCGCTCCCTGCCCGGCTCGCCGGCCGGCGCCTGCCGCGGGCGGTCGTGCGCGATGCGCTGGAGCGTGTCGGTCTCGGCGACCGCGCCCGGCACCGTCCCGCGCAGCTCTCGGGGGGCCAGCAACAGCGCGTGGCCATCGCCCGCGCCCTCGTCGGCGAGCCCGACGTGATCTTCGCCGACGAGCCCACCGGCGCCCTGGACACCCGCTCGGGGCGCGCGGTCCTCGCGCTTCTGCGGCGCACGATCGACGAGGGCGACCGCACGCTGGTCATGGTCACCCACGACCCATCGGCCGCCGCGTGGGCCGATCGCGTCGTCTTCATGGCCGACGGGCGCCTCGCGGGTGAGCTCATCGCCCCGACCGCTGAGCAGGTCGCCGAGCGCCTGACCGGACTGGGGGCCTGACATGTTGCGCATCTCCTGGCAGACCCTGCGCGCGCGGCGCGCCACCCTCGCCGGCGCCTTCGTCGCGATCCTCCTCGCCGTCACCCTGGCCTACTCCACGGGCCTGCTGATGGCGGGTGCGCTCAGCGCGCCCGGCCCCGGCCGTCTGGCGGCCGCCGACGTGGTCCTTCGTGCCGATCCGAGCGTCACCATCGGGCACGGCGACGACGCCGACAATGTGGACGTCGTCCCGGCCCCGCAGCTTCCGGCCGGGGCCGTCGCCCGTGCCGCTGCCGTTGCCGGCGTGGCGCGCGCGGTCGGCGACGTCGCGTTTGCCGCCGGCGCCTGGGACGCCCACGGACGCCAAGTGGACATGGCTGGCGCCGAACGGCTGCGCGGCCACGGCTGGAACAGCGCTGCGCTGACCCCGTATCGGTTGCGCGCCGGGCACGCGCCCGCCGGGCCCCGCGACGTCGTGGCCGAGTCGCGTCTCGGGGTGCGCGTCGGGCAGAGCGTCCGGATCGTCACGCCCGGGGGCGACGCCTACTACCGGGTCACCGGCCTTGCCGATGGCCGCCCCAACCGCGATCGCGGCCAGGCGGCTGTGTTCTTCGCCGCTCGCACGGCCGAGGCGTTGTCGGGCACGCCCGGGCGTGTCACCGCGATAGGCGTCGTCGCCGCGCAAGGCACGTCGCCGGACGAGCTGCGTGCTCGCCTGCACCGTGCGTTGGGGCCCGGCGTCGACGTGCTCGACCGCAGCCACGGCGCCGACGCCGACGCCGGCGATCCGCAGGCCACCGACCGCGAAGGCCTGATCGCCATCTTCGGCGTGATGGGCGGGATCGCCGGCGCCATCGCGTTGTTCGTGGTGGCGGGCACGTTCGCTCTCGCCATCGCCCAGCGCCGGCGCGAGACCGCTGTGCTGCGCGCCCTGGGCGCCACGCCGCGCCAGGTCCGCCGTCTGCTCTCCACGGAGGCGCTGATCTTGTCCGTCGCGGCGGCCGCGCTCGGCCTGCTGGCCGGCCGGCCGCTCGCATCCGCCATCGTCGGCGTCCTCGTCGACCATGGCCTCGCACCGCATGGCTTCGAGCCCGGGCACTCGTGGATCCCGCTCGCCGTCGCCCTGGGCGGAGGCATCGGCCTCGCGCAGCTCGCCGTGGTCGCCGCCGCCCGCCGGGCCGGCCGGGTACGCCCGAGCGAGGCGCTGCGCGAGGTCGCGATCGAGCACGCGCGTCCCGGGCTGGTCCAGACGCTCAGCGGCGTGCTCTGCCTCGGCGGAGGGGTCGCGATGGCGATCGTCTTCTCCGGCGAGGCGGCGCTCGCCTTCTCGATCATCGGCGGGATCCTGCTCGCGATGGGCACGGCGCTGCTCGGCCGCCTGCTGCTCGGGCTGCCCGCCGCCGCACTCTCACTGCCGTTCAAGCTCCTGGGCGCGCCTGGCCTGCTCGCGAGCACGAGCCTGGCCGCTAACCGCTGGCGCACCGCGGCGCTCGCGACCCCGATCGTCTTGATCACGATGCTCGTCGGCACGCAGGCGGTCCTGCAGGCGAGCTCGCAGGAGCACGTCGAGCGGGTGACCGCTTCGCGCATCATCGCCGACCAGGTCGTGGTCGGCCGCGACGGCGCACCGCTGCCAGCGGGCACGGCGAGCCGGCTGGCACGCCTGCCGGGAGTCGACGCCGCCGCCGGGATGCTCCCGACGAGCGTCTTCCTGCTCGACAAGGGCCTGGGCTGGGACACGCCGTGGACGGCTGCCGGGCTCCCGGTCGCCGACACGACGGGGGCGCTTGACCTCCACGTGACGAGCGGCAGCCTGGGCGACGTGCGCGGCTCGGCGGTCGCGGTGAGCAACGTCGCCGCGGTCGAGGGCCGTCTGAAGGTCGGCGATGTCCTTCACGCGCGGATGGCGGACACCCGGGCTGCGACGCTTCGCGTCGCCGCCGTCTACGACCGCTCGGCCGGGCTCGGCGACGTCGTGCTCGACGCCGTTGTCGCGCGACGCCACGCGAGCACCCCCGCCGACGAAGCCGTCTTCGTGGCCGGCGGGCCCGCCGCTCGTCGCTCGCTCGCCCGCTACGCCGACGCGCATCCGGGCGTCACGGCCCTGACCCGCCCGGAGTACCTCGCGACCCTGCATTCCTCGAACAACGAGGGCGCGTGGGGCGTGTGGCTGATCGTCGGCCTGTCGGTGATGTTCGCCGCCCTGGCCCTGGTCAACACGGCCGCGATGTCCACTGGCGAGCGCCGCAATGAGCTCGCCACGATCCGCCTGCTCGGCGGGACGGCCGGCCAGGCCACGCGCATGGTCGCGCTGGAGCTTGCGCCGGTTATGCTCACCGCGCTCCTGGCCGGCGCGGTGATCGCCGGGCTCGCCATGAGCGGCGTCCCGAACGGCGTCCGCGGGACCGCACTGGTCGTGCCCACCGCGGTGATCGGGGGCCTGCTGGCCGGGACCGTCGCCCTGGGGCTCGCGGCCGGTGCCGTGACGGCTCGGCTCGCCCTGCGGGCGTCCCCCGCGTCGGCGATGCGCGCGCAGGAGTAGCCACCGGCGTCTCCCGCGTGGTGGCGGGTTCCCGCCACCACGCGGGCATGCTGGCTCGATGGCCGCGCGCCGCGCGAGGCGCGACAGTGAGGCGTGCCTTCCGGCGGCCCCCACGACAACGCGACGGACACCTGCGCCATCTGCGATCACGCGATCGGGGATGCGCCGCTCAGCGATGCCGAGAGCGGCCGCGCCTTTCACCCGGAGTGCGTGGTCGATCGCCTGCCCGGGGACGCGGTCGTCGCGCTGCTCGGCGTCGTCGCTCTCGTCGCGGTGCCCGCGGTCCTCGTGTGGGCCGCGTGACGGGGCGGATAGGCTCAGCCGCGTGGACGTCTCCTCGCGATTCGATGTGGCCGGCTTCGGCGTGATCGTCACCGGCGGTGCCAGTGGACTGGGGCTCGCCTACGGCGAGGTGCTCGCGGCGCACGGCGCGCGGGTGACCCTGATCGACGTCGACGCCCATACGGTGTCCGCGCAGGCCTCCCGGCTGCAGGGTGAGGGGCTCGACGTGCGCAGCGCCGTCGCCGACGTGACCGATCATGGCGCTCTGGATCACGCGATCGACGAGGCGGCGCAGGCCTACGGGCGGCTCGACGTGGCGTTCGCCAACGCCGGCATCGACCCGGGTGTGGGCTTCGTCGGCGCGTGGGCCGGCGGCGAGCGGCCGCGTGTGGAGGACGGCGCGCTCGAGCGCTACGCCGACGACCGCTGGAACCGCGTGATCGACATCAACCTCAACGGGGTCTTCGCGACCGCGCGCGCCGCAGCGCGCCATATGCGTGCGCGCGGGTTCGGCAGGATCATCGTGACGACGTCGCTTGCGGCCACCAAGGTCGAGCCTGCGATCGGCTCGGCCTACATGACCGCGAAGGCCGGCGCACGGCACCTCATGCACTGCCTGGCACTCGAGCTCGCGGCGGACGGCATCACGGCCAACGCGATCGCGCCGGGGTTCTTCGTCACGAACATCGGCGGCGGGCACGCCCACGACCCCGACATGCAGGCGGCGATCGCGAAGGACATCCCGATGCATCGCGTCGGCCAGCCCGACGACATCAAGGCGCTGGCCCTCTTCCTGGCGTCGCCCGCCTCGGAGTACATCACCGGGCAGGAGATCGTGATCGACGGCGGCTGGGGGCTCGGGGCCGCCGACTGAGGCGTCGCTAGCGCACCTGCTCGGTCGGGCGCACGAGGATCTCGTTGATCGCCACGTGTCGCGGTCGCGTGACGATGTAGAGGATCGCGTCGGCGATGTCCTCGGCGCGCAGGATCTGCCCCATGCCGGGCGGGAGCTGGTCGCGGACCTCCTGGCGGACATGGCTGACGAGCTCGCTCTCGGTCGCCCCCGGCTCGACCAGGGACGAGCGCACGTGGCGTTCGGTTATCTCCTGGCGCAGGGCCTCGCTGAAGACGCCGACGCCGTGCTTGGTCATCTGGTAGATGCCACCGCCGGCGCCGACGCGCCTGCCCGCGACCGAGCTGACGTTGACGAGATCGGCGACCCGCCGTGGCTCGCGCTCGGCGGCGCTCAGCAGGTGGGGGATCGCGGCATGGGCGACGTAGAGCAGGCCCTGGAGGTTGAGCGCGACCATCCGATCCCACTCCTCGACCGGAGCGTCCACGATCGGGCCGAGCAACATCACCCCGGCGTTGTTGATCACGATGTCGAGCCGGCCGAGCTCTTGCGCGGCGCGCTCGACGGCGGCGACCGCCTGCTCGCGATCGGTGATGTCGGCCTCGATCGACAGGCCGCCGATCTCGGCGGCCAGGGCATCCAGACGGTCCTTGCGACGCGCGGCGACGGCGACCGTCGCGCCCTGCTCGGCGAGCGTGCGTGCCGTCGCCTCGCCGATGCCGCTGCTCGCGCCCGTGACGAGGGCGACGGTGTCCTGCAGTGCCTTGGTCATGGCGCGGAGGTCTACCCGCTTTCACGCCGCGGCGACAGCATCGCCGTGACCGCCGCCGACGTCGAGGTGCAGCACATCAGCGCGAGCGAGGCGCCCTGAGGGGCGCAGGGGCTGCCCGTACCTCCTACACCCCGGTGGACCACCTACGGAGTCGCGGGTTTGCACGGTTCCACGCGGGGCCCGGTTGAGCGAACTTGGCGGTATGACGCCGATCACGCTGGACCGCGAGCGCGCCGACGCACCACCGCGCGCTCGCCACGCCGCCTCGCCACCGCCGGCGCGAGCGGATCGCGCGCGCCGAGCGTCCGCTCCTGCTCGCCGGGCTCGCGCTGGTCACGCTGCATCTGCTCGACCTCGCGTTCTCGGGGCCCGACACGTCCGTGCTCGGCGTCGCGGTCATCCTGGCCGTCGCGGCGGCCTGGGCGCTCGCCCAGCCCCACGTGACGCGGCCCACGCGGCTCGGCCTGGGCGTCGTCGCCGGGCTGGTGGCCTTCGGGTTCGGCGTCATCTCGCACGGGCTGCACGTCGTCAACTCCGGCCCGGACTGGCGCGACGTCACGGGCGTCGGCTACATCCTCGGCGGGCTGCTGCTCGTGGCGGCCGGCCTCGCCGCCACCGCTGCGCCGCGGCGCGCGCCTCGGCGCAGCGGCCCGGGCTGGCGCGCTGCCCACGCCGCTGGGTGGATCGCGGGGGCGGCGATCATCGCCCAGCTCGCGGTCCTGCCATTCGTGGCCGGCAACCAGATCACGCACGCTCCGCGCTGGGCGATCGACGAGTCCGCGGTCGGGATCGCACATCAGGAGATCCGCATCGAGATGCGCGACGGGCGCAAGCTCGCGGCCTGGTACGTCCCGTCGCGCAACGGCGCGGCGGTCCTGCTGAGCCACGGCTCGGGCGGCAGCCGCGGGCGCATCCCGGCCCACGTCCGCATGCTCGCCCGCCACGGGTACGGCGTGCTGGCGCTCGACAATCCGGGCAACGGCGAGAGCGACGGGCACTCCAACGGCCTCGGCGACAACGCCCAGCCGGCGATCGCGGCGGGCCTCGACTACCTCGAGCAGCGGCCGGACGTGAACCCGAAGCGGATCGCCGGCTTCGGTCTCTCGCTCGGCGGCGAGGTGCTGCTCGACGCCGCAGCCCACGATCAGCGGCTGGCCGCCGTCGTCTCCGACGGAGCCACACGACCCATGGACGGCGACAAGGTCAATCCCAAGGGAACGGTCGAGGGCGCGATCGGCTGGCTCATGATGCACTCGGTGCGCGCCATCTCCGGCATGAAGACGTCGCCCTCGCTCATCCCGATGATGCCCAAGATCGCGCCACGCCCGGTGCTGCTCGTGGCCGGCGGCGGCTTCCCCGACGAGATCCCGGCCTCGCGCCTGTATCGCGACGCGGGCGGGCGCACCGTCTCGCTCTGGGAGCTCCCGGACACCGGCCACACCGCCGGCCTGCGCAAGCATCCGGCCGCCTACGAGCGCCGCACGGTCGGCTTCCTCGACCGCGCCCTCGGCGTGGGCTAGGGGTTGGGCGTCGTCCGCTCTGCGTTTGCGGTGCTGCGCGGCGCTGAACTGCATCATCGAGGGGAGGGAGCGTGCCCGGGCGCGGGCCCCGGCGGTCGTCCTCGGCGCGAACTGCCTGGGATTGACTCCCGCTTTCCGGTAGCAATCCCAGGCAGTTCGGGCACCAGCGCCGATCGCGAGTCCCGCGCGCACCCCGACCGCAGCTTGCTCCCTTCCCTCGATGAGGCAGTTCGCGCCGCGAAGCGCCGCCAGCGCCAAACGGCTAGCCCCGCGCCGCGACGGCCGCGTTGGCCGCCGGGCAGCGACCGTCCGCGCGACCGCATGCGTCGAGGTCGCACAGGCGGCAGATCCAGCGCGTCGACTCGGCCTCGCGCGCGAGCTTCTGGCGCACGACGCCGTCGAGGGCGCGCGCGGCCAGGCGCTCGAGCTCCCGGCGCTCGGCGGGGGAGAGGACGGCAAGGGCGTCCTCGAGCACGGCGGCGCGCGCCGCCGTGACGCGCCGGGCCACCCGGCGCCCGGCGGCGGTCAGCACGATGCTCGTCGTCCGCGCGTCGGGGCCCTCGCTGCGGCGGACCTCGCCGGCGGTCACGAGGCGGTCGACGAGCCGCACGGTGCCCGACGACGTCAGGCCGAGGATGCGCCGCAGGCGGTCGACCGAGCAGCCGTCGGCGAAGTGCTCGAGCGCCGACAGCGCCGCGGCCGCCGTCAGGGACTGATCGGCGGCCGCGGCGACGGCATCGGACATCTGATCGGCGAGGGCGAGCGACAGGGCGCCGAGGACGTTGCCGTCGCGGGCCAGGGCGGGCATCGAGCTATTCGACGTCGTAGTCGAGCTCGACCGACGCCGTTGACCCCAGCGGAGCCGCGAACGAGCCCGTGCCGGTGATCGCGCTCAGCTCCTGCGTGCCCGAGCCGGCGACCACGGTCAGGCTGCCCTTGGCCTCACTGCCGTCGAAGCTGCCCTGCGTCCGCATGACGAAGCTGCCCGAGCGCGAGCCGAGGCGGCCCACGAAGCGCTGCAGGCCGACGAACTCGGCCGTCTTGTCCTCGCGGTAACACATCAGCCACTCGACCGAGCCCTCGCCCTCGAGGTCTCCGGTGAACCCCTGCCCGACGCTCGCACGGGTGAGCTTGGCGTCCCCCTCGAGCTCGAGATAGGCGTTCTCCTCCCAGGACTGAACTTCGAACTTTGCTTGTGCGTGTGTGCTCATGACCGTGGGGTTACCCACATGTGTGTGCCGCACACATCATTTGTCCCGGCTCGAACGTCACGCTCGCGCCGTAGCATCGACCGCGTGATCGCCGCGCCCCCCGAACTGCCCGTCACCACGATCCTCAAGGTGCGCCCGGGGCACGCGGTGCGGATGCACGTCCGGCCCGCAGGCAAGCTGCTGTTCAGGGTGCTGCCGAAGACGATCTACGGCCGCCGGCTGATCCTCTCCATCACCCACCGGCGCGGGCGGTGGGCGGCGGTGCCGACCTTCCTGGTGCCGAACAACCGGCGCGCGTGGGTGTACGTCGACCGCCACACCTTCGTGGTGCGGCGCACGCGCTGGCGCGTGAGCGCCGACCTCAGCGCGCGCACCGTGACCGTGCTGCACGGCGCCCAGCGCGTGCGCACGCTGCGGGTGGCGATCGGGGCACGCGCGACGCCGACGCCGCCCGGGACCTACGCCATCACCGACAAGCTGAAGGGCCGGCCGTTCGGCAGCTCCTTCGGCTGCTGCATCCTCGCGCTCTCCGGCCACCAGCCGAAGATCCTCACCGGCTCCGTCGACGGCCGCCTGGCCATCCACGGCACCGACCGCCCCGACCTCGTCGGCGCCCGCGCCTCGCAGGGCTGCCTGCGCGCCCGCGACCGCGACGTGCGCTGGCTCATGCGCACCGTCCCCGTCGGCACGCAGGTCACGATCCGCCGATGAGCTCGTCCGTGCTGAGCACCTGAGCGAACTCGTCGTGCAGGTTGGCGGCGGTCACGCGCGCCAGCGTGTCGGCGTCGATGCGCCCGCCGCCCACGACGTCGGGCAGGTCGAAGGTGTGGGTGGCGTCGAGCGCGAAGGCGACGTCGAAGCCCAGGTTGCCGCCCATGCGCGCGGTCGTCTCGCAGCACATGTTGGTCTGGATGCCGGCCACGACGATCGCGTCGATGCCGCGCTCGCGCAGCCACGGCTCGAGCGCCGGCTCCCCGATGAAGGCCGAGTTGACGTTCTTGGTCACGAGGAGGTCGGGCTCGCCCGAGATGACCTCCTGGAAGGCGTTGCCCGGCTCGGACGGGTGCAGGCCCCAGCCGGTCTCCGTCGAGTCGTGGCGCACGAAGACGACCGTCCCGCCGTGCTCGCGCCAATGAGCGAGCAGGCGCCCGACGTTGGCTTCGCAGTCGGGGTTGTTGCGCGTACCCCAGGCCGGGTCATGGAAGGCCTGCTGGACATCGACGAGGACGAGCGCGGCGCGATCGGGGGCGAACATGGTCGGACTGTATGTTGTCGCCCTACGTGAGCGACAAGCTCCAGACGTACCGCTCCAAGCGCTCGGCCAAGAAGACGCCCGAGCCGATGGGGGAGGGGACGACCACCACCGAGAGCCGGCGGTTCGTCGTCCAGGAGCACCACGCCACCCGCCTGCACTGGGACCTGCGCCTGGAGCACGACGGCGTGCTGGTCTCCTTCGCGATCCCCAACGGCCTGCCCGAGGCGCCCAAGGACAACCGCCTCGCGGTGCACACCGAGGACCATCCGCTCGAGTACCTCGAGTTCGAGGGTGACATCCCCAAGGGCCAGTACGGGGCGGGCTCGATGCGCGTCTGGGACCGCGGCGCCTACGAGGTGCTCAAGTGGGAGCGGCGCAAGATCGAGGTGCTGCTGCACGGCGAGCGCGTGCAGGGGCGCTACGCGCTCTTCCCGATCGACAAGGACGAAGAGCCCAAGAACTGGATGATCCACCGCATGGACCCGCCCGCCGACCCGGCGGCGGCCGAGCCCATGCCCGAGAAGATCGTGCCGATGATGGCGCGCACCGGCACGCTGCCGCGCGACGACGAGCAGTGGGCCTTCGAGGTCAAGTGGGACGGCGTGCGTGCCGTCTGCCACTCCGAGCCCGGGCGCATGCGCCTGCACTCGCGCAACCTGCTCGACATCACGCCCCGCTATCCGGAGATCGGCCGCCTCAACCGCGCGCTCAGCCACCACCGTGCGGTGCTCGACGGCGAGGTCGTCGCCCTCGACGCGGACGGCAGGCCGAGCTTCGGCGCGCTGCAGCGGCGCATGCACGTCAGCTCGGAGAGCGCGGTCCGCCGGCTGGCCAAGGAGACGCCGGTCACCTACGTCATCTTCGACCTGCTGTGGCTCGACGGGCACTCGCTCATGGGGTTGCCCTACAGCGAGCGGCGCGCACGCCTGGCCGAACTCGAGCTCGGCGACGGCAGCCGCTGGCGCGTGCCGGACTACGTCGTCGGGCACGGGGCGCAGGTGCTGGCGGCCACCGAGCAGCAGGGCCTCGAGGGCGTCATCGCCAAGCGCCTGGACTCCGCCTACGAGCCCGGGCGGCGCACGCCGTCCTGGATGAAGATCAAGAACACCTCGCGCCAGGAGGTCGTCGTCGGCGGCTGGGTGCCGGGCGACGGCAAGCGCCGCGACCGCATCGGGGCGCTGCTGGTCGGCGTGCGCGACGACGACGGCGGCCTGCGCCACGTCGGGCGGGTCGGCACCGGCTTCACCGAGGCCGAGCTCGATCGCCTGGCCGACAAGCTGCGTCCGCTGGAGCGCGAGGACTCGCCGTTCGCGCCCGGCGGCCCGAAGATCCCGCGCGGCGCGGTGTTCGCCGAGCCCGAGCTGGTGGCCGAGGTGGAGTTCCGCGAGTGGACCGACGGCGGCCAGCTGCGCGCGCCCTCGTACAAGGGGCTGCGCGACGACAAGCCGGCCGAGCTGGTCGTGCGCGAGGAGGCCAACGCCGTCGTGGCCGAGGTCGACGGGCGCCAGGTCAAGCTCTCCAACCTCGACAAGGTCCTCTATCCCGAGGCCGGCTTCGCCAAGCGCGACGTCATCGACTACTTCGCGCGCGTGGCGCCGACCGTCCTGCCGCACCTCGAGGGGCGCGCGCTGACGCTCAAGCGCTATCCCAACGGGGTCGACGCCGCCTTCTTCTACGAGAAGAACGCGCCGTCGCACCGCCCCGAGTGGGTGACCACCGCGCGCGTCGGCTCGATCGACTACGTGGTCGTCGACCACGAGGCGACGCTCGTCTGGCTGGCCAACCTCGCCGACCTCGAGCTGCACACGTCGCTGGCGCTGGCCGACGATCCCGAGCGCCCGACGCTCGTCGCCTTCGATCTCGATCCCGGCCCGCCGGCGACGGTCGTCGAGTGCTGTCGCGTCGCGGACCTGCTGCGCGGCATGTTCGAGGGCCTGGGCCTCGAGTGCTTCGCCAAGACCTCCGGCTCGAAGGGGATGCAGGTCTACCTGCCGCTCAACAGCGAGGCGACCTTCGCGCAGACCAAGGCCTTCTCCAAGGCGGTGGCCGAGCTGCTCGCGCGCGAGGAGCCCGGGCTCGTCGTCGCCCGGCAGACCAAGTCGGCGCGGGCGGGCAAGGTGCTCGTCGACTGGGGCCAGAACGACGTCAACAAGACGACGATCAACGTCTATTCGCTGCGGGCCATGGCGCGCCCGACCGTTTCGACGCCGGTCACGTGGGACGAGGTCCGCGCGGCGAAGAAGCCCGAGGACCTGACCTTCGAGGCGGCCGACGTCCTGCGCCGCGTCGACGAGCACGGCGACCTGTTCGCCCCCGTGCTCACGCTTGTCCAGCGCCTGCCGGGGGCGTAGCTTGCGTGCCATGGCCCTCTTGCGCAGGCTCATCGCCGCGCTTCGCGTCTCGCCCGAGGAGCGCCACGCCGAGTGCGCCGAGCGCTGCCTGGAGGTCCTCTGCGACCACGAGCGCGCGTCCAGCCTGCGTATGGCCGAGCACGAGGAGGCGGCCATCGAGGCGGTCCGCCGCCGCTGGGAGGGCGGGCCGCCGCCCGTATCGCCGACGTAGGTCAGTCGTCGCGGACCAGCGGGACGAAGCGCACCTCCTCCAGCAGCTCGCGCTCCAGCCCCGCGGGCGTGCGCCTGGTGAGCGACAGGCGCTGCAGCGGTTGGGTGATCGGGGCGACGAGACGCCCGCCGGGGGCGAGCTGGGCCTCGAGCTCGGCCAGGCCCTCGACGCTGCCGGCGGCCGCGACGTTGATGGCGTCGAACGGGGCGCTCTCCGGGAGCCCGCGCGTCCCGTCGCCCACCACCAGCGTCACGTTCTGCACGCCCGCCGCGGCGAGGTTGCGCGCCGCGCGGCGCGAGAGCCGCGCATGGCGCTCGATCGACCACACGTGCGCCGCCAGGTGCGCGAGCACGGCGGCGTGATAGCCCGAGCCGGTGCCGACATCGAGCACGCGGGCGTCCGGGCGCGGCGCCAGCAGCTCGCTCATGCGCGCCACCACGAGCGGCTGGGAGATCGTCTGCCCGCAGCCGATGCCCAGCGCGCGGTTGTCGTAGGCGCGGTCGCGCAGGCCCGCGGGCACGAAGCACTCGCGCGGGACAGCGGCGAGCGCGTCGAGCACGCGCTCGGCGGCGACGTACGGGCGCAGCTCGTCGATCAGCGAGGTGACGTCGTGCATAGGATCACCGCGTGGCCCGCCTGCCCCCCGAGACCTTCCGTCTTCCCGTCGCGCGCATGCGCGAGGGCTACTACACCGACCAGTACTTCAACCTCACCCGCGACCTGCTCGAGCTCGAGGGCCACCGGCCGCGCGTGCGCATGCAGGTCTTCCAGAAGCAGGACGCGATCCTCGGGGGCGTCGACGAGGCGATCGCGGTGCTCAAGCTGTGCGCCGGGCGCCACGTCGACGGGGGCTGGGAGGACGGCTGGAGCGAGCTCGAGGTCCGCGCCCTCGAGGAGGGCGACGAGATCGCGCCGCACGAGACGGTGATGACGATCGAGGGCGACTACGGGCTGTTCGCGCATCTGGAGACGGTCTACCTGGGTTGCATGGCGCGGCGCACGCTGGTCATGCGCAACGTCAAGGCCGTGGTCGAGGCGGCGCACGGCAAGCCCATCCTCTTCTTCCCGGCCCGCCATGACCACTGGCTCGTGCAGACCGGCGACGGTTGGGCCGCCCACGTCGCCGGTGCGATCGGCGTCTCGACCGACGCGCAGGCGTCGTGGTGGGGCGGGCGCGGCGTGGGCACCGTGCCGCACGCGCTGGTGGCCGCCTTCGGAGGCGACACCGTCGCCGCGGCGCGGCTGTTCGCCGATCGCTACCACGGCGAGACCAACATCACCGTCCTCGTGGACTTCGAGAACGACTCGGTGGGCACCGCGCTCGAGGTCGCCGCCGCGCTGGGCGACCGCCTGTGGGGCGTGCGCCTGGACACCAGCGAGCAGCTCGTCGACATCGCGCTGCAGGACGAGCCCGACCCCGACAGCCACCGCGGCGTCACCGCGCTGCTGGCCCGCCGCGTGCGCGACGCGCTCGACGCCGCCGGCTACGAGCACGTGCGGATCGTCGTGTCGGGCGGCTTCGACGCCGAGAAGATCGCGCGCTTCGAGGCCGAGGGCGCCCCCGTGGACGCCTACGGCGTCGGCTCCTCGCTGCTGCGCGGGCAGAACGACTTCACCGCCGACGTCGTCCGCGTCGACGGCAAGGCGCTGGCGAAGGCCGGCCGTCACGAGCGTCCCAACCCGCGCCTCCAGCCCGTCGATTAGAAGCGCAGGACCGCGGCGATGTGGCCGTGCGAGGCCAGCTCGGCGCGGTCGCGCAGGACGCGGACGTCGGCCGCCTGGGTCAGCGAGCGCTCCACGGCGGCCTCGACGAGGTCGTCGAGGCGCTCGGTGGCGCTGCCGTCGGCCGGGCAGACCGCCTCCTCGATCCCCAGCCAGTCGCACGTGGGGCACACGACGCCGGGCGCCGCGAAGCCGGCCTCGACGAGCAGGGTCTCCACGCGCTGCTCGTGGACGGCGGTGAGGACCGCCGGCAGCCCGCTGGCGGCGCGTCCGCTGGCAGCGCCGAAGGCCTCGGCCATCCGCGCCAGCGCCTCGTCCTCGCGGGCGCGCGCGGCCTGCTCGATGCTCGGCTGCGCGGCGCGGCGCACGTCGTCGGCGCTCGTGTGCTCGACGTCGATGTCCAGCCGGCCGGCGAGGCGCTCGCGCAGGTAGGGATGCAGATGGCCCTCGAAGTCGCCGGCGAGCTCGTGGGGGGCGCCGACCAGGATCCCCACGGGCAGATCGTGCTGCAGGTGGGCGAAGGCGACCTTGGCCGCGTGGCGCAGATGGTCGGAGACGTCCTTGTCGATCGAGCGCTGGTAGTTGGCCTGCGACCAGCCACCCTGCTCGTGGCGGCGGCGCAGCTCGTCCTCGATGAGCTCGACCTCCTCGAGCGCCGTCCCCGGACCGCAGAACAGCCGCGCCAGCTTGCGGTTGACCAGCAGCACGCACCAGCGCTCGGGCGCCCCGATGGCTGACAGAGGCTCGATGAATGGGGCATCGGCGATCACCGGCTCGTGGTCGACGGGCTCTGAGAGCCTGAGCACCTCGAAGAGGTCGGCCGCGGTGGAGGCGAAGACGGCCAGGCCGTGGGCGCCCCTGGCGTCCAGGCCGCCGCCGCCGAGCTCCGCCTGGACGCGCTCGAGATCGGCGCGCAGCGACGCGCGCGCCGTGGAGGCGAGCCCCTCGTCCTCGCGGATCAGGCGCGCCGCGCGGTCCAGGACCGAGCGCACCTCGGTGCTGCGCGCTGGCGCGGTCGCGAAATCGCGAGGGTCGAGGTTCAGGAAGAGCGAGAGCACCTTGGCCTCGCCGGCGCGGATGCCCGCGAGCCGGCGCAGGCGCTCGCGCGTGATGTCGTTGGCCTGCATGGCGCGACGCTACCCCCCTGGGCGGCGCGTTGTCGCGCCGATGCCAACGCGCCAGGTCGAACCCTGACATTCGGGGCGCGCCGTACCCCGTCCGACCCCTGCGATACGCCGCTCGCCGCGGATCGAGCCGGGGCCGTGGGGTGGGGGACTCACCCCGAGGGGAAGGAAGTTCCCCATGCATTTTCCGGTCCGATGACGAGGATGCTGGCGCCTGTGCAAAAGGTCCGGCAGCAAGACCATGACGTGCGTATCGTCGTAGCCCACCACAGCTCGCTGCTGGCCGAGGCGCTTGGCCGGCTGCTCGACGGCCTCGGCCTGGTCGTCGTGGGCTCGGCCTGCGTTCCCCAGGAGCTGATGGATCGACTGCCCGACTCCGGTGCGGATGCGCTGGTCCTCGATTCCGGATTCGATCCGCTCGGCGGGTCGCTCGCCACCCTCGATCGCATCCGGGCCATCGCGCCCGATCTGCACGTGGTCGTCATCGCCGAGGCGCTCGACGAGGCCCTCAGCGTGGCCGCCCGCGACGGCGACCTCGACGGCGTCGTCCTCGCCAGCACCGGCGGCGCGGAGCTCGTGGCCGCCGTGGCCCAGGTCGTCGCCGGGCACGCGGTGTTCCCCGCCGGCTGGCTGCGCCAGGTCAAGGAGTCGGCGCAGGTCAGCCCCCTGGGACAGCTGAGCCCGCGCCAGCGCGAGGTCCTGCAGCTGCTAGCGCTCGGGATGGACAACGACCAGATCGCGGCGCGGCTCTATATCTCGCGCAACACCGTGAAGTTCCACGTGCGGACGATCTACGGGCGCCTCGGGGTGCACAACCGGGTCGAGGCGGCCCGCGTGCTCGCCGGCGCCGGCGTCGTCTCCGCGGCCTGAGGCGGGCCCGCCGGGAGGCGAGCCCGCGCCCTGGTGCCGCCTATGCCGTCGTGATGGTCAGGGTGTGCCGGCGCCCCGGCCTGGCGTCGACCGTCAGCTCGAGCCCGCGGTTGGTCAGGCGCGCCTTGTAGTGCTTGACGCGCCGTCCGTCGAGCCGCACCGTCGCGGGCCTCGAGCCCCGCGGCAGCGTGTGGCCGATGACCAGCTCGTGCACCGGCGTGCGCGTCGCGTCGACCTTGGTCGTGTAGCTCGCGCCGGAGTGCGACGCGAAGACGCCCACCGAGCCGCGCCCGAGCCTGATGTTCGACCCCGCCACGCTGGGCTGGTCCGGCGGGACCTGCGGCACCACCTGCAGCTCTGAGGCGTTGAGGAACGGCCGCACCCCGAGCTGCTGGTGGATGACCGACCATACGGTGCCGTAGTTGCCCCAGGCCTGCATGACCATCGACCGGCACGTCCAGCAGCGCGTGAGGTTCGGCGTGAAGCCGGTGCTGAGGTCGCCGTCGAGCCCTGACGGGAAGATCTCCGGCATCGCGCCGGGCTGCTCATCGGGGGTGTCGCCCGTAGCGGGTTCGGAGAACATCGTCTCGGCGTTGGCGTGGGTGTAGCGCTGCTGCTGGTCGGGCCCGAGGCGCCCGAAGTTGCCCTCGCCAACGGCCTGGATGGAGGTCGTCAGCGAGAAGATGCTGAACTCGCCCTGGCCCTCCGGGCCGCCGCCGCAGCCGGTGTGGAAGAGCCCGCGGCTCCCCGGCCGGTCACCGCTGAAGCAGGAGTTCTCGCGGCCTGCGAGCGCGGTCGTCCCGTGGTCGTAGGAGGCGACGCCCGGCTTCACCTGGTCGCCGAAGCTCAGCTCGGCCTCCATCGGCACCTGGCCGATCCAGTGCTTCTGGAAGGACTGGACGTTCCCCGGATCCACCAGCGAGTCGGCGTACTGCCCTGCGGCGGTGTCCCACCACGTGCCCTCGAACTGCCTCTGGAGCTTGCGCGCCAGGTTCGTCGCCCACGCGAAGGTGCGCCCGTCGTGCTTGGAGCGCGCCATGTCGGCGAGGTCGTAGAGCGAGCGCACGTAGTAGACGCCGTTGTCGAGCTTCTCGGGGCCCATGCCCGTGCGCTCGACGTTGCCCGACCCCTCGGGCCAGCCGTCGTGATCGATGTCGAGGCGCCGGTCGACGACCTGCAGGTTGCGCTTGGCGAAGTCGTACATCTCGTCGCGGAAGCGGTTGTCGCCGGTCCAGCGCCAGATGAGCGCGACCGCGCTCGGGAACTTGACCGTCTCGTCGGTGTTGAAGTCGTTGGTCTTCGTACCGTCGGCCGCGGTCGTCTGCGAGTCGTGGCCGAACCAGATCGATCCGTCGGACACCGCCTCGTGGACGACTATGCCCGAGTGGTTGTTGAGGACCTCGGAGATGTCGCGCAGGGCCCGTAGGTGGTCCTTGGCGGTGTCGAACTGGCCGAGCGCCACCGCCGCGAAGTTCGTGTACTCGCCGTCGGTGGCGAAGATCCACGGGTAGTCGGGGTAGCCGGCGCCGAACCAGCGGGCGTGGTCGACCGTCCCGAGGGGCGGCGGGAACTGCTTGCCCTGGTTGGTCCAGCGGATCTGGAGGTCCGAGGCGGTCTGCGTGGTGTCGGCGAGGTTCTGCTTGCCCCAGTCGATCGCGTTCTGCAGCAGCTCGTCTCCGGGCAGCGACACCTGCGACCACTTCGAGAGCTTGTCGCGCGCGGCGACCTTGGCGGCGAGCGCGCCCGCGGGATCCTGCAGCGCGCCGTCCAGCTGCTTCTGGGCATCGGCGAGGCCCTTGTCCGAGCCCGCGACGGCGACCCACAGCGTCTTGGCGGCGCCCGCGGGGATGGTCACCTCGTAGCGCAGCTCACCGCCGGTGCCCTTGCCGAACGGGCCGTCGTCGCACGCGCTCGGCAGCGAGGCCCCGTCGTCGCCAGCGCAGACGTGACCGGGCTGCGGGCCGCGGAAGCCGCCACCCGACGCGGCCGCCTCGCCGGACGCCGGGTCCTGGTTGGAGGCCACCAGCGCCGCGTAGTGATGCACGGGGGCGCCCGGCAGCGCGCCGTCGTCGGTGAACCTCAGCGCCCCATCGGTGTATTCGCCGTGGTCGGCGAGGTTGTCGCTCGCGTTCGGCGTCACGCCGCTGAAGCCCCACGGATAGGCGCCCATCAGCTCGGAGTGCGCATCGACCTTGACCGTGACGGTCTTGTCCGCCGACGTCGGGTTGGTCATCTGCAGGCCGAAGAGCGCGGCGCGGTTGGCGTCGGGGGCGACGTCGGTGCGCTGCAGGTGCAGTCCGCCCGCGTCGGGCAGGTCGAAGCGCGTATAGCCCCAGCCGCTGGAGAACTTCGTCGCCTGTCCGACCCACTCGTCGCCGATGCCGAACCACACGCCGTCGACGAGCTTCAGCGGCGGCGCCCAGACACCGCCCATCTCGCCGGTCGAATGCCAGCCGTTGGCGTAGAAGCGCCCGTCCTGGAAGCCCTCGATATAGGAGCGCTGGCCGGCCGCCACCTCTCGGCGGTCCTGTAGCCGGTTGGTGGTCGACAGTTCCGGCGTCGCCGCCTGGGCTGCGCCGGCAGAAACAAGGACGGCAGCGACCCAGGCCGCCAGTGCACGCGCGCTACGCACCGCTTCACCTCCGTGGTGGGACCAGTGAACCCTGCTTACCCCGAGCGCGGCGGGTCAACCACTACGATGGTCGCCAGGCGCCCTTAGCTCAGCTGGATAGAGCGCGTCCCTCCGGAGGACGAGGTCGCAGGTTCGAATCCTGCAGGGCGCGTCTCCGCCGCCGCTCGCGCCGCTCGCGGCGCTGCTCGACCCGCGACATGATCGAGATGACGCCCAGCGTCAACGCGACGGGAGCCAGGAACAGCAGCGACTCGTACCAATGGACGACGCACGCGATGAGCATGGCCGCGAGCGTAGGGATCACACACGCCGTCGGGTCGAGGGTTGGCAGCCAACGGCGCGTCTCACGCCGCCGAGTGTCCGGGGCGTCCCATGCGCATGGCACCGACGCCTCGCACCCACAACGGCCGGCTCCTGGCCGTCCTGCTCATGGCGCCGTTCATGGCCCAGGCCGATGCAACGATCGTGAACGTCGCGGCGCCGTCGATCCATGCCGATCTGGGGACTTCGGGCGCCGAGCTCGAGCTCGTTATCGGCGGCTACCTGATCGCGTTCGCGATGCTGCTCATCACGGGCGCGCGGCTGGGCCAGACTCACGGCTACCGCCGGGTGTTCCTGCTCGGCGTCGGTGTGTTCACCGGCGCGTCCCTGCTCTGCGGGCTGGCGCCCGGGCCGATCGTCCTGATCGTCGCGCGCGTGTTGCAGGGCGCCGGCGCGGCGCTGATGTTCCCCCAGGCCCTCAGCGGCATCCAGCTGAGCTTCTCCGGCGCCGAGCGCGCGCGGGCCATCGGCCTGTACGCGATCGCCCTCTCGGGCGGTGCCGTGGCCGGCCAGATCCTCGGCGGCGTGCTGGTCTCGGCCGACCTCCTCGGTGGTGAGTGGCGCTCGATCTTCTTCGTCAACGTGCCGATCGGGGTCGCGGTGATCGCCGCCGGCGTCCACTACCTGCCCGCCGCGGACGGCCGCGCGGCTCGGCGGGTCGACGTCGCCGGAGTGATCACGCTGTCGGGCGCGGTGCTGCTCGTCGTCGTGCCGCTCGTGCTGGGCCGCTCCGAGGGCTGGCCGGCCTGGACGTGGCTCAGCCTGGCCGCGAGCATCCCCGCGTTCGCCGCCTTCGTCGCCGCCGAGCGGCGGGTGCGGGCGCGCGGTGACGCCCCGCTGGTGAACCTCGACGCCATGGCCCCACGTGCCGTCTCGTCGGGCATGCTCGCCGTCGCGGCTGCCACGAGCACCTACTACGGGCTGCTCTTCACGCTCGCGCTCTACCTCCAGCAGGGGCTGGGACGCAGTGCGCTCTTCTCCGGGCTGACCCTGGTCTCGTGGGTGGCGGCGTTCGGCGCCGCCGGGCAGATCGTAAGACGGCTGCCGCCGCGCTTCGGGCGGCTCGCCGCCCCCGCCGGCTGCCTGCTCCTCGCCGGGGCCTACATGGCGCTGAGCGCGAGCCTGTTCGCCGGCCGGCATCCCGAGGCGCTGCTCGTCGTGCTGCTCGCAGCGGGCGGTCTGGGACTGGGCACGCAGTTCAGCGCGCTGATCGTCCATCTGACCAACGCGGTCTCGGAGCGCCACGTCCACGACATCAGCGGCGTCACCACCACCACGACGACGATCGCTGGGGCCATCGCGATTGCAGCCTTCGGCACCGCGTATCTGAGTCTCGCCTCCGACGGTGCGGCGACGCACGCCTTCGCGGTGGTGACCGCCGCGTTCGCGGCGATCGCGGTACTCGCGGCGGCGCTGGCCCACGGGGCCACGCGCCCGCGTGTCAGGTGACCACGACGTTCGAGCCGCGCCCGCCGCGCGCCCGGCGGCGCAGGGCGAGGGTCACGCGGATGCCCTCCAGGGAGACCGCCAGCGTCATCTTCGACTCGCCGGCGATGCGCTCGCTGAAGACGAAGGGGACCTCCTCGATGCGCTTGCCCATGAGGTAGGCGAGCTGGGTGGTCTCGACCTGGAAGGCGTAGCCGGTGGCCAGCATCGAGTCGAAGTCGAGCTCGGCGAGCGTGCTCGCGCGCCACAGCTTGAAGCCGCCGCTGAGATCGTCGAAGGGCAGGCCGAGGACGAGCTTGGAGCCCGTGCAGCCCATCCGGCTGAGCACGCGGCGGGCCGTCGACCAGCCTGCCGTCCCGCCGCCGGGCATGTAGCGGTTGCCGAGCACGAGGTCGGCCTCGCGCGCGTCGAGCACGGCGAGCATCTCGGCGAGCTTCTCGGGCGGGTGGGAGAGGTCTGAGTCCATCTGGCCGATCACGCGGTAGCCGCGCTCCAGGCACCACGAGAAGCCGGCGCGGTAGGCCATCCCGAGGCCGTCCTTCCCGGCGCGGTGCAGAACGTGCATCCATGGGCGCTCGGCCGCCAGCGCGTCGGCCAGCTCGCCGGTGCCATCCGGCGACGCGTCGTCGACGACGAGCAGCTCGAGGCCCGTGGCGGCGAAGCGCTCGACGAAGCGCGGGAGGGCCTGCGCCTCGCAATAGGTCGGGACGACGACGATCGTGCCGGCGCGATCGCCGGGGGGCAGGGGAGCGGGGGCAGGCGCCTCGGCGTCGGTCGCACGGCGCGCGAGCGCCAGCGCTGCGAGCTCGGCGACCGCGATCGCCACCAGCTCGCCGGCGAAGGACACCACGCGCAGGGCGAGCGCCAGCGCCGTGGCCGGGCCGGCCCCGACCGCCGCGCCGAGGGAGAGGATGAGCGAGCCCTCGCGCAGCCCGAGCCCGCCAGGGGCGAGCGGGACGAGGACGCCGAGCAGCCACGACAGGGCGAACGCGCCCAGGAGCAGGAAGGCATCGAGGCCGGCGGTCGCGCCGAGCGCACGCGCGAGCGCCCATGCGCCGAGGCCCGTGGCGACCCAGCCGGCCGCGTCGAGACCGACCATGAGCGCCAGCGTGCGCCCGCGCAGCGGCCCGGCCGTCTCGATCCCGCGCGCCTGCAGGCGGTCGTGGAGCCAGCCGCCGACGAAGCGCGGACGCACCGCCACCGTCGCGACCAGCGCGGCCACGAAGAGCACGATGGCCGGCACCGGCGGATGCACGCCGGCGCCGAGGAAGCCGGCCATCGCGGCCGTCGCGCCCGCGACGACCACGGCGAGCTGCTCGTAGCCGGTGACCGTCACCACCTGCGCGGTCGAGGCTCCGACGCGCTCGCGCGCGCTGACCCGGTAGGCGAAGCCGACGACGCCGCTGGGCTCGTAGCGCAGCAGGAACGAGCGCGCCCACATGCGCGCCAGCGGGCCGGCCGAGCCGCGGGCGCCGACGCGCCGCAGTCCGAGCGCGAAGGTCAGCCCCTGCAGCAGCGGGGCGACGGCGAAGAGCGCGACGGCGAGGACGAGCAGCCCGTGGTCGATCGACCAGTCGAACGCCGCGATCGCGTCGCGCTGGGACCAGGTGGCCCAGGCGAGACCGAGGACGGCGGTGAGCGGCGAGCAGCGGGCGCAGACGCCGTGAGATCGAGGTTCGCATGTTCGTAGGTACACCCTTGCTGACCGTCGGTTAGCAAGGGTCGGGCTGAGGTGGCGCGTGGGCGCTCTCCCGCTCTGCGCTGGCGGCACTGCTTGCGCCTACAGCATCACCGAGGGGAAGCAGCCCCGGGGCGGCGCGACCGGGGGCGGTCGTCCTCCGGGGGGTGAGCTACCCGCGACGGTCGCTGACTGTCCGGCACCTGGCCACTGCATCAGGTCGCTGCGCCATCGACGTGCCGCCGGAACGGCCCGGCCGGGCGCCACGGGGGACCCCTTCCCTCGGTGATGCCGTTCCAGGCCGGCGCCACCTCATGCGTGCAGAACGCGCAGCGCGAGGCCGCGATCGGGATCGCGCTGAGGCACTCCGGGCAATCGCGCGTCGTCGACTCCACGTCGGGCCCGGTGCGCCGGCGCTCCATGAGGTAGTTCACGGGCTTGACGACGAAGAAGAAGAGCGCTGCCGCCACGAGGACGAAGGTCAGGACGGCGTTGAGGAAGTCGCCGTAGGCGAAGCGGCTGTCGTTGATGGTGAAGGCGAGGTTGCTGAAGTCGGGCTTGCCGAAGAGCGCCGCGATGATCGGCGTCAAGAGGTCCTTGACGAGGGCGTTGACCACGGCCGTGAACGCCGCGCCGATGACCACCGCGACCGCGAGGTCGACGACGTTGCCGCGCAGGATGAAGTCGCGGAACTCCTTGAGGGCGCCGGGCGTCCGAGGCATGGGCGCGAAGCTATCGAGCGCTCCGGTCGGTGCCGGGGACCCGCGTGCGGCGGCGGTACCCTCGACTCCCGGCATGGACCTCTCGCTCTTCTTCGCCGGCACCGCCGGCTCGGTGCCGACCGCCCGTCGCGGCCTGCCCGCCACGCTGCTGCGCCGCGGCGGCGACCGGCTGCTCTTCGACTGTGGCGAGGGCACCCAGCGCCAGCTTCTGCGCACGGTCGGGCTGCCCGACATGCAGGCCGTCTTCCTCACCCATCACCACGCCGACCACTGGCTCGGGCTGCCCGGGATGCTCAAGTCCTTCGAGCTGCGCGACCGCCAGGCGCCGCTGACCGTGTACGGGCCGCCCGGCACCGTCGCGCTCATGCGCGCGATGCGGATCGTCTACGGGCGCCTGCGCTATCCGTTCGACGTCGTCGACCTCGAGGCCGGCGAGGCCGTCGCCTACGACGGCTACGAGGTCACCCCGTTCAACGTGCGCCACCGCGGCCACGCCTTCGGCTACGCGATCGTCGAGGAGCCGCGGCTCGGGCGCTTCGACGCCGAGCTGGCGACGCGCCTGGGCGTGGCCTTCGGCCCCGACTTCGGGCGCCTGCAGCACGGCGAGGTCGTCAACGGCGTGCGCCCCGAGCAGGTCGTGGGCCCCGAGCGCGCGGGGCGCAAGATCGTCCTGTCGGGCGACACCGCGCCGTGCGAGATGGTCCGCGTGGCCGCCCACGAGGCCGACGTCCTCGTCCACGAGGCGACCTTCATCGACGAGGAGCACGAGCGCGCGCTGCAGACCGGTCACTCGACGGCCCGCCAGGCCGCCGAGCTGGCGCTCGAGGCCGAGGTCCGCCTGCTCGTGCTCACGCATCTCTCGACGCGCTACGCGGGCGGCGAGGTCCGCGACGAGGCGCGCGCGACGTTCGAGCGCACCGAGGTTCCGCGCGACTTCGATCTCGTCGAGGTCCCGTTCGCGGAGAAGGGCGAGCCCGAGCTGCAGCGCTTCGACGCAGAGCGGGCGAGCGCGTGACCGAGCGTCCGCGACAGGAGCACACGCGCGTGCAGGCACGCTCCGAGCGGCGCTTCGGGCCGCTGGCCATGGCGCTCGCCGGCGCCGGCGGCTTCCTGGCCGGCGTGCTGCTCATCGCCATCCTCGGCGGCGCCCAGCCGGTCTACAAGGAGCGCACGCTGACCGTCGCCCGCCCGCCCCAGGGCAGCGCGGTCCCGGCGCTCGTCGGCCAGCCTCTCGACGTCGCGCTCGACAAGCTGCAGAGCGCCGGACTGAAGGGCGACGTCCAGGGCGGCGGCCTCTTCGGCATCGCCGACGAGGCCGACTGGAAGGTCGTCCAGCAGGATCCCTCGCCCGGCGCGCGCCTCGGCCAGGGCGACACGGTGCGCCTCGACGTCGACCGGGCATGACGCGCGCGCTGCTGCTCGACCTCGACGACACGATCATCGTCGAGGAGCCCGCGGCGGTGGCGGCCTTCGCGGCGACGGCGCGCGTGGCGGCCGAACGCCGCCCGCTCGACCCGGCCGCGCTGGCGCTCGCCGCGCGCGCGCGGGCGCGCGAGATCTGGCGCGCGGCGCCCCACTACGCGTTCTGCCGGCGGATCGGCATCAGCTCGTGGGAGGGGCTGTTCTGCCGCTACGAGGGCGACGGCGACGAGCTGCGTGCGCTGCGCGACTGGGCGCCGGGCTACCGCCGCGAGGCGTGGGCGCGCGCGCTGGCCGACCAGGGCGTCGACGACGACGAGCTGGCCGCCGAGCTCGGCGAGCGCTTCGGCGCCGATCGCCGCGCCCTGCACGAGACGTTCGCCGACGCCGCTCCCGCGCTCGACGCCCTGGGCGCCGACCACGCGCTGGCGCTCGTGACCAACGGCGCGTCGTGCTGGCAGCGCGAGAAGCTCGCGGCCTCGGGGCTGGCCGATCGCTTCGCGGTCGTCGTCGTCTCGGGCGAGCTGGGCACGGCCAAGCCCGACCCGGCCGTCTACGCGCACGCGCTGAGCGGGCTGGGCGCCGAGCCGGGCGACGCGGTGATGGTCGGCGACAGCCTGCGCAACGACGTCGACGGCGCGCTGGCCGCCGGCCTGCGCGCCGTCTGGGTCAACCGCGACGGGCGGCCGCGGCCGCAGGATCGCCCGGACCTGCGCGAGATCGCGGGCCTCGGCGAGCTGGCCGCCGCCCTGGCCTAGGAGGTGGGCCGCATCGACGCGGCCCACCTCCGGCCCTTGAGGAGGTTCAGTGCGAGCGCCCGACTGCGTGGCGGCGTTCCAGGCGCACGCGGACGAGGACGAACGCGGCGCCCATGAGCACGATGAGCAGCGCGGCGCCGGAGAGCGCGATCGGCAGCACCTCGTTGACGTCGCGCACGATGGTGCGCTCCGGGCGGACGACCTCGATGGTCGGCGGCGCGACGTCGGGCGCGCGGCTGGCGCCGGGGAAGTCGGCCGGAGTGTCGCCGACCTTCGCGGCCGCGTTGAGCCCGACGCCGGGCGCGCGGCTGGCGCCCGGGAAGTCGGCCGGGGTGTCGCCGACCTTCGTCGGCCGGACGTTGCAGCGCGGTGTTGTACGCGTCGGCGTACTGCTTCGCGCTCAGCGACGGGATCGGGCGCAGGTATGCGCCCTCGTTGGCCGCCGGCGAGGAGCCGGGGTCCTGGAGCGCCGACGCGGCGCCGACCGGGACGAGGGCCCCGATGGCGACGAGCCCGATCGCGAGCCGGCGGAGTCTGCGACGAACTGGCGGTGAGACTTCATGACGACCTCCTCTGGATGGACTGACGTGACACGAGGAGAAGGCTGCGCGGGCCCAGTAAGGCGGCGGTAGAGCGCCGGTAAATCGCCGCTTGTGCGGGCTTCGGAGCCCGAGTACCGTCGCCGGACAGCGTCGAGGTCTGGGAGGCACATGCAGATCAGCGTCCTCGGTCCGGTGGAGGTCACGGCCGACGGCCGTTCGGTGGCCATCGGCAAGGGCAAGCCGCGGGCGCTGCTCGCCGTGCTGGCCCTCGACGAGGGCTCGACGGTGTCGAGCGATCGACTCGTCGAGGCGCTCTGGGGCGAGGATCCGCCGCCCACGGCGGCCAAGATGGTGCAGCTGTACGTCTCGCAGGTTCGCAAGGCGCTGGCGGCCAGCGGCGACGGCGCGGAGATCGTCACCCGCGGGCGCGGGTACGAGCTGCGCCTCGGCGACGGCGACGTCGATGCGCTGCGCTTCGCGGCGCTCGTCGCCGACGACATGCCGCGCGAGGCGCTCGCGCTGTGGCGCGGGTCACCGCTCGCCGATGTCGCAGAGGAGCCGTTCGCGGCCGGCGAGATCCGCCGCCTCGAGGAGCTGCGTCTGACTGCGGCCGAGCGCGCGATCGACGGCGACCTGGCGGCGGGCCGCCATCGCGAGGTCCTCGGCGAGCTCGAGGCGCTCGTCGCGCGCGACCCGCTGCGCGAGGGGCTGCAGGCGCAGCGGATGCTCGCGCTCTACCGCTCGGGCCGCCAGGCACAGGCGCTGCAGGCCTACCGGCAGGCGCGATCGGCGCTGGTCGAGCAGATCGGCGTCGAGCCCGGACCCGCGCTGCGCGAGCTGCACGACGCGATCCTGCGCCAGGATCCGCAGCTCGACCCGCCGGGCGCTCGAATCCGAGCCGCTGCCGGCCGAGCTCTACGCGGGCACGCCGCTGGTGGGCCGTCGAGGCCGAGCTCGAGATGCTGCGCGAGGCGTGGCGCGACGCGCACGCCGGAGGCGGGCGTTTCGTCCTCGTGCTCGGCGCAGGCGGAATGGGGAAGACGCGGCTGGCCGCGGAGCTGGCGGGCGAGGTGCACCGCGACCGCGCCATCGTGCTGCACGCCTCCGGCGCCGGCGATGCCGGCGGCCGGGCGCGCCGCGATCTCCCGCGCGGCACGCGCGCGGCGCCCGACGCTGCTCGTCGTCGACGACGTCGACCGCGCCGGCGAGGAGGTGGGCGCGGCCCTGCGCGAGCTGGTCGAGGGCCTCGACGCGCTGCCGGTCCTCGTCCTCGCCACGGCACAGGCCGACGACGCGCCCGTGGCGCCGCGCGTCGATGGGACGATCGCGCTCGGACCGCTCGGCCCCGATGACGTGGCCGTCGTCGCGCGCCTCTACGCGGACCCGCGCGAGGACGTGGAGGTGCCGATCGCCGACCTGATGCAGGACAGCGGCGGCGTGCCGCGCCAGGTCCACCAGGCCGCGATCGAGTGGTCACGGGCGCGAGCGCGTCCGCCGCCTGGGCGGCGCCGCCGGGCGCACGGCGTCGCGTCGCGCCGGGCTGCGCGCGGCGGAGGACGAGCTCGCGGGCGATGTCGTCGTCGCGCTGGAGGACGCACGCGAGCGAGCGGCAGCTCCCGGAGGGCGTCGTCGTCTGCCCGTTCAAGGGCCTCGCTGCGTTCGAGCCCGAGGACGCCGCGTTCTTCTTCGGGCGCGAGCGGCTCGTGGCGGAGATGGTGGCCCGGCTGGCGGGCGCGCCGATGCTGGGCCTCGTCGGGCCATCGGGCAGCGGCAAGTCGTCGGTGCTGCGCGCAGGGCTGCTCCCGGCCCTGCGCCAGGGCGTCCTGCCCGGCAGCGAGGGCTGGGCGATCGCCCTGCTGCGGCCGGGCGAGCATCCGCTGCGCGCGCTGCACGACGCGACTGCCGCGGCGCCCGCGGAGGGCCGGCTGGTGCTCGCCGTCGATCAGCTCGAGGAGGCCTTCGTGGCCTGCCGCGACGAGGGCGAGCGCGCGGCGTTCATGGACGCGCTCGTGCGATCGGCACGCGATCCGCGCAGACGGGCGGTCGTGCTCGTGGCGGTCCGCGCGGACTTCTACGGCCGCTGTGCCGCCTATCCGGAGCTGTGGCGGCTGCTCGGCGCCAACCAGACGACCGTGGGGCCGATGCGCCGCGACGAGCTGCGCAGCGCGATCGAGCTGCCGGCTCGTCACGCCGGGCTGGAGGTCGAGCCCGACCTGACGCACGCGCTGATCGACGACGTCGAGGGTGAGCCGGGGGCCCTGCCGCTGCTCTCCACCTGCCTGCTCGAGCTGTGGCAGCGACGCGACGGAACGGCTCCTGCGCCTGGCGGCGTACAGGGAGTCGGGCGGCGTGCACGCGGCGGTGGCCCGCCTGGCCGAGGGCGCGTACGGGCGCCTGGACGGCGACGGCCGGCGGACGGCGCGCGCCGTCCTGCTGCGGCTCGCCGGGGAGGGAGAGGGCGACGCCGTCGTCCGCGCCCGCGTGGCGCTCGAGGAGTTCGGCGACGACGCCCGCCCCGTCCTCGACGAGCTCACCGACAGCCGCCTGCTGACGGTCACCGAGGGCGAGGTCGAGGTCGCGCACGAGGCCCTGCTGCGCGAGTGGCCGCGCCTGCGCGGCTGGCTGGAGGACGACGCGGAAGGCCGGCGGCTGCACCGCCACCTCCGTGCCGCGGCGAGCGAGTGGGACGCGGGCGGCCGCGACCGCGGCGAGCTCTATCGCGGCGCGCGCCTGGCGGCAGCCCGCGACTGGGCGGCCGACCACGAGCCCGAGCTGGCCGCCCGCGAGCGGACCTTCCTCGACGAGAGCGTGTCCGCGAGCGAGCGCGCCCACCGCCGCCTGCGGATGGTCCTGGCGGGCGTCGGCAGCGCTACTGGTCGTCGCGGTTATCGCGGGCGCGAGTCGCGCTCAACGAGCGCGGGAACGCGCACGACGAGGCGGTGGCCGCGGACGCCCAGCGGCTGGGCGCGCAGGCGCTGACCGACGACGACCTCGATCGGTCGCTGCTGCTCGCCCGCCAGGGCGTCGCGCTGGACGACTCGGTGCAGACGCGCGCCAACCTTCTGGCGGCCCTGCTGAAGAGCCCTGCCGCGATCGGTGTCGTGCGCGGCGACGGCGACGGGCTCATCGACCTCGATCTCAGCCCCGACGGCCGGACGCTGGCCTTCATGGAGGGCGACGGCACGCTGCGCTTCGTCGATACGCGGACGCGGCGGGTGGCGGCGCCGCCAGTGGCCATGCCGCCCGGCGACCAGGCGCCCTGCACCATCGCCGCTGTGCTGCGCTTCGACCAGCTGCACTACAGCCCCGACGGGTCGCGGATCGCGATCGGCGGCTGCAAGCCGGTCATCCTGGACGCCGCGACCCACCGCGTCATCGCCCACCTGAAGGTCGGCAGCAACGACCTCGTGTACGGCCTGCGCTTCTCGCCGGACGGGCGGACGCTCTACGTCGTCGGCGGGTTCCCCGCCGGCGGCGCGCAGCTCGTGCTGCGGTTCGACGGGCGCACGGGCCGCCGGCTCAGCGGCGAGGCGCGCTTGGGCTCTTGACGGCTTCGCGACAGCGATCCCAACCCCCGACGGCCGCGCGCTCGTGACGGTCGACGCCCCGGAGCACGGGACCGTCGTCCGCGACGCCCGCACGCTGAGGGTGCTACGCCGCATCACGGTCGGCGCGCAGTACACCGCGCTGAGCCCCAACGGGCACACGCTGCTGCTCGGCGGGGCCGACGGCTCCGTGCGCTTCGCCGACCTGCGGACCGGGAGGGTGCACCTCGCCTCCGGCCGCCACAACGGCGTCGTCGAGCGCGGCATCTTCAGCGCCGACGGGCGCTTCGCCGTCACCGCCGCGACGGATCACCAGATCATCCTGTGGGACGTCCCCCACGCTGCGGAGAGCGAGGCCTTCAACGGTCACCACGGCCGCATCACCGCGCTCGCGATCACCAGGGACGACTCGACGCTCTACAGCAGCGCGCTCGACGGGGAGGTCCTGATCTGGGACCTGTCGGGCGCGCACCGGCTCGAGCATCCGCTCCCGTTCAGGGTCGGCCTCGATCGCCTCGGCAACCTGCCGCGCTACGCGCTCAGCCCGGACGGCGGGATCCTCGCCGTCGGACGACCGGACGGGAAGGTCGGCGTCTTCGACATGCGCACGCGTCCGGCCGCTGTGGCGGTTCCGCGTGGTCCCGGACGCCGGGGTGGCCGTCGCCGGGATGGCCTGGATCCCGCACAGCGACCTGATCGTCGTCGGCGGCGACGACGGCTTCCTCGCGGTCGTCGATCCGCTGCGCCGCCGTGTGGTCAAGCGTCTTCTCGGCCACAAGGCGCACGTCCTCACGCCGGGCATCAGCGCCGACGGGCGCCTGATGGTGACCGCCGCAGACGACGAGACCGTCCGCGTCTGGTCGCTGGCTTCGGGGCGGGAGATGGGTGCGCCGCTGAAGGTCCGTGGCGGCGCCGGCGACGTGTCGATGAGCCCCGACGGGCGCAGGTTCGCCGTCGCCGGCGTCGAGGGCACCGACAACCCGGGCGTGCAGATCTTCGACGTGGCCACCCACCGCCGCGTCGCGGCGCTTTCGCACGACGAATCGGTCTGGCAGTTCGCGCGCTTCACCCCCGACGGGCGCTACATCGTCGGCGGCAGCGTGAACGGGTGGGTCCGACTGTGGTCGACGAAGACGTGGGAGCCGGCCACCCGCATCCTGGGAGGCCACTCTGCCGAGTTGGATTGGGAGTCGATAAGCCCCGACGGCCGCACGCTGGCGACCAGCGGCTTCGACGGGACGGTGCACCTGTGGGACCTGCCGACACAGCGCGAGGTCGGCGCGCCGCCCCCGGGCGTGCCCGGCCGCCTCACCGTCCCGCAGTTCACGCCCGACGGCCGATCGCTGCTGGCGATCACCGACGCCGGGCGCGCCTACCTGTGGGACGTGCGCCCGTCGCGGTGGCTGCGCCAGGCGTGCGACGTCGCCGGGCGCACGCTGACGCGCGCCGAGTGGCAGGACGCCGTGCCCGGACGCGACTACGCGCCGGCCTGCCGGCGCTGAGCGCTTCCGCACCCGCCGCTGCTAGGCTCGTCCCAC
>CAVUKO010000015.1:0-117393 GCA_963742125.1 uncultured Actinomycetes bacterium
GCGTCGTACAGGTCGGGTCGACGGAGATGATGCGGATGTTGTCGCCGGGCCCGGCCACCCCGGACCGCATGCAGCAGATGCCACGCACGAGGAGGTCGACGCCGGCACCCACCGCGGCGAGCTCGTAGAGCGCTCGATGCAGCTCCGGGTCGGTCAGCGAGTTGAGCTTGAAGATGATCCGCGCCGGCCGCGCCCGTCCGCGCGTGATCGCGCTCGCGCCGGAGCACGACGCAGCAGCTCGCTCGCGCAGGTTCACCGGCGCCACCAGCAGCTTCCGATAGGGCGCGCTGGCGCGACACACCGGTGAGGAAGTTGAACAGCTCGAGCAGGTCCTGCGTGGTCGCGGGTCGGCCGTGAAGAGCCCGAGAGTCGGTGTAGAGCCGTGCGGTCATCGGGTTGTAGTTGCCGGTCCCGAGTGCGCGTAGGTGCGAAGACCGTCGGCCTCGCGCCGCACGACCAGGCAGAGCCTCGCGTGCACCTTGAGCTCGGTGAAGCCGTAGGTCACGTGCGCGCCCGGCGCGCTCGAGGGCGCGCGCCCAGCCCAGATTCTTGCTCTCGTCGAAACGCGCCTTCAGCTCGACCATGTACCGCCACTTGCTTGCCGGCTTCGGCGGCCTCCAGCAGCGCTTCGACGATCGGCGAGCGCTCGCCGACGCGGTAGAGCGGTCTGCTTGATGCCGATGACGGCCGGATCCGTGACCGCCGCGCTCACCATGGGCTCGACGGAGTGAAAGCTGTCGAACGGCTGGTGGACCAGCACGTCCGGCGCGGCAGGTCTGAGGAAGACTCCTCGCTGTGCCCGAGCGCCTCGGCCGCGTGCGGCTGACCGGCGGCCACCGCAGCGCCGGAATCGGGCAGGTTGGCGAGCTCGTCCAAGACGTCGAAGCCGAGCAGGCCGGCGACCCGATGGACGTTGCGGGCGTCGACCTCGAGGAGCCGGGACAGCCGATCCCGCACCTCGTCGGGCGTGTCCTGCTCGACGTCGAGCCGGACCGGATCGCCGAAGCGCCGGCGGCGAATCGTCTCCTCGATCTTGGCGATGCAGGTCGCCGGCCTCGAGCTCGCGGATCTCGACGTCGGCGTCCCGCACCACGCGAAAGCGAAAGGCGCCCGCCAACGGCACGTCCGGAAACAGGTCGTAGAGGTGGTGGCGACGAGGGTCCTCGAGGAGCACGAAGGTGTGCCCGCGGCGTCCGACCCGGACCAAACGCGGGAGCACCGTCGGAATCTTCACGCGCGCCAGCTTCGAGCCCTCGCCCCCCTCGTCGATGAGCACGGCGAGGTTCAGGCTGCGGTTGGAGATGAACGGCACCGACGGCGCCGGGTCGAGCACCAGCGGCGTGCAGAGCGGGAACACCTCGTGCTCGAACCACCGCCGCAGGTCGGCGTGCCGTCGTCCGGTGAGCGCCTCCCAGGGCAGCACCTCGACGCCCGACTCGGCGCACGAGCGCGGGCAGACTCGCTCGCGCGTCCAGACGTCGCTGGCGACGCGTCGCATCGCGCCCACGGTGGCGGCGATGCGCGTCACTTGCTCCTCGGGTCCGAGGCCGTCGGGCGAAGTTTCGACGACGCCGCCCTCGAGCTGCTCGATCAGGCCCGAGACGCGCACCATGTAGAACTCGTCGAGGTTCGACGTCCAGATCGCTCGGCCAGCTCCACGCGCTCCAGGAGCGGCTGCCTCGGGTCCTCGGCGAAGCTGCAGGACGCGGTCGTTGTTGAACTCATCTCGATGGACAGCTCGCGGTTCGCGAACAGGCAGGATCGGGTCCCTCCCGCTCGGCGGCGGCTCCGTCGGTGCCGGCGGCTCGACGGCGCTGATCGGATCCTGGGCGGTCCCCTGCTGTGGCTGGTGCTCGATGGTCACGATGAGGTCCTTGCCGCCAGGGCGGGTTCTGGGGTCGGGGACGGGGTCGGGAGCGCGAACTTCGGCGCCGGGTCGGGCGCGCTCGGCGAGCGCGTACTCGAGGCGCGCGGAACCCCGTGCGGCCCAGCTCGGTCCACTGGCGCAGGAACGTGTCGTGGAGCAGGCCCGCGCGCCTCGAGCCAGGCTGCGAACGCGTGCAGCCCGCGCCACGCGTCGGCGCGCGGGCGTCGCGGGCCAGCGCCGGGTCGAGATCGCGCGCGTCCTCGCGAGCACGCGCGGCAGCGCCTCGACCTCCGCCGCGCCGGCGACGATCTGCGACGGCGGAGCATCTCGTCGCAGTCGTGCACGTCGCCGAACAGCGGCGGCAGCTCCTTCGTCCTGCGGATGGCCGTGGAGGAAGTACTGCGGATAGGCCGCTTCGTCGAGGACGTACCACAGGCGCTTGGCCGCGATGCCGATGTCAGCTCGGCGTTACCGCGCGGATCGAGGACCGCGCGCCAAGGCGAACAGCTCGTCGAGCCTCGTGCGCGCGATGCGCTCGACGTTGTCCGCCAGCCGGCCCGAGGGGTCGAGGCCCTTGACGTCGCGCTTTATGCGGCCTGCACCCTGCTCGGCGGCGGCATCGGCGAGCGCGAGCAGCCGGCCGCGGAGGTCGGAGGCGCCGCGCACCTGGGCCAGCGCCGCCGCGAGCTGCTCGTTGCCCGCCGACTGGCCGGCGCGGATCGCGTCGGACACGACCTCGTCGGCCTGCTCCGGATCGCCGGCGCCGCGCGCGAACGCGGCGACCGCTGCGAGCTGGACGTCGGGGTCGCGGCGGGCGCCGAGCGCGTCCGCGAGGCGGCGGGATGTCGCGCAGCACGGGGCGCAGGTCGCGGGTAGGGAAGCACGGCGGCTCCACAAGGACGGCGCGCAGCCTGCGCGTCGCGACGCGCATGTCGTGCACGCGCCCGGGGTCGTCGGTGCTCAGGACGCCGTCCGCGCGCTCGAAGTAGTCCTCACGGACGCGACGGTGCGCGCGGCCGCGAGGGCGTACGGCGTCCGGGGGAACAGTCCGTCGACGTCCCTTGCCTTCGCCATGCAGGCAACTCTAGTCCGCGGCACCTGCCACTTGTGAAGGACCCAGCCCGGATCGCCTCCAGGAGGACGCCCTCGCGCAGACCTTGGCCTGCATGTCGGCAGTGGCAGGCCTCGAGCGCGCCCGTGGCGCCCTCGAGGAGCAGGATCGCCGCGGAACAGGCGCGCGCGCTCGGGGTGCAGCGCGAACCGGCGGGCGATGTCCGCGCGGGGCAGCGCGGCGAGCGCGAGGCTCCGCGCGCGAGCGCCTCCTGGTCGAGCACGGTCCCCAGCAGGCGCCGCAGCGACGTCGCGCTGCCGCCGACCGCGTACGCCGCGACGGGCTGCGGCGGGCGCAGCGGCGCGGCGAGCACGCCGGGCGATGTGCGCGCGGGACCGCGTCGAGCTGCTCCGGCGTCGGCGGATCGTCGGCGCAGGTGCTCGTCGGCGAGTAGCCGGATGGACGGGCAGCGAAGGTCGCCCAGGCGACGCCCTCGTCGCGAGGACCCGGCGATCAGCTCGACGAAGGCTCGGCCGCCCACGTCGACGACGAGCAGACCGTCGGGGCAGCTCCTCGGCGACCCCGTCGGCCAGGAAGGCCAGGCGCGCCTCGTCCTCCCCGCTGAGCACCTCCACCGGCAGCCCCGCCAGCTCGTGGACCGCCGCGGTGAAGTCGTCGCGGTTCGCGGCGTCCCGGATGCCGGCGGTCGCCACGACGCGGATCGACTCGACGCCCTCGGCGCGGGCGGCGGCGACCTGCTCGGCGACGACCTCCGCGCCGACGCGGACGACGGCGGGCGGGATCGCCTGGCCGAGGAGGCTGCCCAGCCGCGTGAAGGCGCGTTCGGTGTGCAGCTCGCGCAGGCGGCCGTCGCGCGCGGACGGCGACGAGGAGCCGCGTCGTGTTCGACCCGATGTCGATGCACGCACACCACCCGCCGTGAGCTCAGATCCCGGAACGGGCGAGTTGGCGGCGCCGTAGCCGTCGTAGGCGCCGCGCCGCTCGAGTACCTCGAAGAACAGGCGTCCCCCGACGTGCGCGCTGTAGAAGTGCAAGAGCTCGCCTTCGGCGTCGCGGTCGTACAGGACCCCCAGCTCGCGCAGGGCGTCCAGCCGCTCGGGATCGAGGTCGAAGCGGGCGTCGAGGTCCTCGTAGTAGTTGTCGGGGATCCGCAGAATGGGCGCCCCGGCGTCGCGCATCGCGCGCGCCGCCGCGATGGCGTCGTCGCAGTTGAAGGCGACGTGTTGGAGCTCGGCCTGGCCGCGCTGCGTGCCGGCCAGCGCGGGCACGTTGAGGGCGATGCGCACCTGCCGGTCCGCGCTGGCGACGGCGCGGCTGCGCACGAGCCCGTGGGGCGCGGCGAGCTCCGCGCTGGCTCCGGGTCGCAGATCGAGCACCGAGCGATAGAAGAGCCCGGCTTCGTCGAAGGCCTCGAGGGGGTGGGCGAGCGCGATGTGATCGATCCGGTCGATCGGCACCGCCTCCGCGCCGTCGTCGCGCTCGGCGTCCACCGTGAGGAAGTCGTCGAGCCAGCCCGGCCCGTCGCCGCCGGTGCGGCAGAAGAACACGGAGGTGCCGTCAGGCGCCGCGATGGCCGACAGGTCGGCCTCGCCCGGGTTGCGCAGACGGTCGAGCACCGGCGCGAGGAGGGCCTGCGCCCGTGCGCCGGAGCGCTCCGGATCGGCGCTCTCGACGGCGACAGCGACGACCTCGGGCTCCTCGTCGCCCGCACCGTGGTTGAGGACGATCCTGATCTCGCCGTGCTGCCAGAGCTGGACGGGCTTGGTGCGATGCGGGCCCACGTGAGCGAAGCCCATCGCCCGTAGCAGCGCCTCGGTTTCGGGGGCCGACTCCGCGTCGACGCCGATCTCGACGAAGGCGAAGCCCCCGAGCGGCGGGCTGCTCGGCAGAGGCGAGCGCCCGAGGTCGTCCTCGAGCACCAGCAGCGAGCGCATCGCATCGATGGCCGTGCGGTCGGTGTCGGCCTGGCGGAAGACGTCGTTGAACACCTCGAGTGAGAGCGGCCCGGCGTATCCCGTCGCGAGTACGCGCGCCACGAAGTTCGCGACGTCGAACGCGCCCTGTCCCGGGAAGCAGCGGTAGTGCCGGCTCCACTGCAGGACCTCCATGACGAGCTGCGGGGCATCGGCGAGCTGGAGGTAGAGGATCTTGTCGCCCGGGATCTCGGCGATGGGGTCGAGGTCGCTGCCCACCGACAGGATGTGGAAGGAGTCCAGGCAGACGCCGAGGGCCGGATGATCGGCGGTGGAGACGATGCGCCACGAGTGGTCGTAACGGTTGACGTGGCGACCCCAGGCCAGGGCCTCGTAGGCGATCTTCAGCCCGCGGTCGGCCGCCCGGGTGGCCAGCGTGTGCAGCTGCTCGGCCGCGAGCGCGTCGTCGTCGATCGCCTCCGGGGACACGCTGGAGCAGACGAGCATCGTCGGCGCGCCCAGCTGCGCCATCACGTCGAACTTGGCCTCGGCACGGCGCAGGTTGCGCTCGAAGGTCGTCGCGGGGACGGACTCGAAGTCGCGAAACGGCTGGTAGAGATCGATGTCCAGGCCGAGGTCCTCGGCCCGGCGGCGAATCTCGGCCGGAGCGAGGGGAGAGTTGACGAGGTCGCTCTCGAACAGCTCGACGCCGTCGAAGCCGGCGTGCGCCGCGGCGGCGAGCTTCTGGTCGAGCGTCCCGCTGAGGCACACGGTGGCGATGCAGCGGCGCATCAGCGCGTCCCGGCGGTCGCGATGGGCTCGGCGACGAGATCGGCGAAATGGCGCAGCATCCGCTCGCGGTCCGGGTCGACGCCGGTGAACAGCGCGAACGAGTCCGCCGCCTGGAAGACCGCCATCCCGCCGCCGTCGAGGGTGCGGCAGCCGAGCTCGCGCGCATGCCGCAGCAGCTCGGTCTCCAGCGGGCGGTAGACCACCTCGGCGACCCACAGCCGCGGGGTGCAGCCGCTCTGCGTCGAGCGGCAGGCCCGGGCGATGACCCTCCATGCCGGTCGGGGTGGCGTGGATGAGCCCGTCGGCCTCCGCGAGGCCGTCCAGTGTGCCGGCCACGACGCGGTCGGACTGCAGCTGTCGCACGCAAGCCTGCGCGCGCCCCGGCTCGATGTCGACGACGGTCAGCCGCTCGACGCCGAGCCGCAGCGCCGCGTACGCGACCGCGGTGCCCGCGCCACCGGCCCCGAGCAGGACGACGCTCCGGAGCGCCGCGCCCGGCAGGCCACGCGCGAAGCTCTCGGCGAAGCCGGTCGTGTCGGTGTTGTGGCCCGTCGCGCCGCCGTCCTCGAAGACCACGGTGTTGACCGCCTGCAGCGCGGCCGCGTCGGCTGAGAGGTCGTCGACGTGGGGCACGACCGCCTGCTTGCACGGATGCGTGACGTTCAGCCCGCTGAAGCCGGCGAGACGAGCCCGCTCGAGCAGGTCGCCGACATGCGTCGTCAGACCGCGCTCGTCGATGTCGATCAACCGATACGCGTAGCTCAGCCCCTGCTCGGCGGCTTCGCGCTCGTGCAGGGCAGGGCTCAGAGAGGCGCCGATGCCCGCCCCGATCAGCCCTACCTCGTGTCGCTCGGTGGCCAACTGTCTCTCGTTCACAAGTAATGTACGAACTGGTACGTTCATTCCCCGGACGATCAAGGTGCCAAACGTGCCCGTGCATACAATCCGAGGACCAGGCCACCCTCGCGCGCATGGAGGAGCGATGCCCCCACGGCAGGTCGCGGAGCACGCCGCCACCGGACGCGAGCGTGACCCTGAGCGGACACGCAACGAGATCCTCGAGACCGCAACCCACGAGTTCGCGGCTCACGGATACGCGGGCGCCCGGGTCGACGACATCGCCGCGCGCATGCGCACGACCAAGCGCATGATCTATTACTACTACGGCAGCAAGGAGCAGCTGTTCATCGCCGTGCTCGAGCGCGCCTACACGGCCATCCGCCGCGCCGAGCGGGAGGTCGACGTCGATGGTTTGCATCCGGCGGCGGCCGTGCGCCACCTGGCCGAGCTGACGTTCGACCACCACGAGTCCCATCCCGAGTTCATCCGCTTGGTGAGCATCGAGAACATCCACCGCGCGGAGCACATGGCGAAGTCGCCGGCGATCGCGGAGCTCGGAAGTCCGGCGATCGACGTGCTCGCCCGCATCCTCGAGCGCGGCCGCGCGGAGGGGATCTTCCGGCGCGACATCGACGCCGTCGACCTGCACATGATGATCAGCGCCTTCTGCGTGTTCCGCGTCGCCAACCGCCACACCTTCGGCACGCTGTTCGGTCGCGACCTGACCGACCCGGCGCTACGCGAGCACTACCGCACGATGCTCGGCGACATGATCGTCGACTACATCCGGGTGCCGGCGAACTAGCGCGAGACGAGCGCGCGACGCTGCGCAGCGGCGATGAGCGTGCTGAGCCGGCGCTCGTCGGCGCCGTTGACGTCCGTGAAGGCGACCGCGAGGCCCATCGCCCCGTGCTCGCTGCGGCAGACGGTCGCGGCGAGGCTCATGACCTGGCCGTCGCCGCAGTCGATGGCGACCGTCAGCGGGCCGGTGTGCGCGAACGGGTGCTCGGTCTCGAGCAGCGCGCCGCCGATCGACAGGTTCAGCGTCGTGCACGCGATCGAGCGCCGGCCGCGGCGCACGATGGTCGCGGGCAGCGCCGCGGCGACGCGGAACGTCTCGCGACGCTGCGCGAAGCGCGCGCCCTTCTCCGTGGGCGAGAAGCTCGTCTCGTGCCCCTCGACACGCAGGTGGCCCATGAGCAGGACGCCTCCGAAGGCGCAGTTGAACGACAGCCTGGCCGGGCCGGCGGGAAGCGCCGAGCCGTGGACGTCGAGCACGACGGCGCGGCCGTCGAGCCGTTCGACGACGGCGACGAGGTTGACCGGGCCGGCCACCACTCTCGCGAGTTGGCCGACCGTGGGGAGGAACAGGCTCACATCAGCACTGTCGGCGCCGGGCGCGCCCGCTGCAGTGGGTATTCGACGGATGGTCGAGGTTGAGCGCCCGTCATGCTGCCTGCATGAACGACACGCAGCAGCAGCGCAGCGCGCTGGTCTTCGGCGCGCGCAACCTGGGACGGGCGGTCATCGAGCGCCTGCGCGCCGACGGCTGGGCCGTCGCCGCGGTCGCGCGCTCGGAGGGGACCCTGGCGACCGCCGAGGCGGCGGGCGCGCTCGCCATGGCCGGCGACATCACCGATCCCGAGAGCGTCCGTGGCGCGCTGGTCCGCACGGCCGAGGCCCACGGCGGGGTGGACCTCGTCCTCAACGCGGCGTCGGCCTACGGCGGCGATCGCAGCGGCCCCTTCGGCGGCGGCCCCCTGGCCGACGCGGCCCCCGATGCGTTCGATGCGTGGGCGGCCGCCCCGGCCCGGGCCGCGTTCACCTTCCTGTCGGCCGCGAGCCGCTTCGCTCTCGACCAGGGCCGGCCGGCCACCCTGATCCAGGTCACCGGGGGATCGGCGCGGCGCGCGATGCCCGGGCGCGGCCTGTGGGCCGCCGGCGCCTTCGGCGTCCGCGCGATCACCAGCGCCGCCGCGCTGGAGCTGCGCGAGCACGGCATCCACGTGGCCCTGCTGATCGTCGACGCCGGCATCGAGCCGTTCGAGGGTGGCGGCCGCGAGGGCGTCGATCGCGCCGCGCTGGCCGACCCGCGCGAGATCGCCGACGCCGTCGCCTTCCTGGCCGAGCAGGGCGCGCGCGCCGCGACCCACGAGCTGCAGGTCACGCCGCTGGCCGAGCACTGGGTGCCGTAGAGCGCGGATGGCGGTGCCGAACGACCGCGCGGCGCTCGCCGAGCTGCTCGCGGACGCCGGGTTCGTCGCGGCCGAGGAAGAGGCAGACGAGCTCCTCGCCCGCGCGGCGGGCGATGTCGAGCTCCTCGAGGGGCTCGTCGCGCGCCGCCTCACGGGCGAGCCCCTCGCCTGGATCACCGGGACCGTCTCCTTCTGCGGGCTGGAGATCCGCGTCGATCGCGGGGTCTACGTTCCCCGCTGGCAGAGCGAGCCGCTCGCGCGTCGCGCCGCGCAGCGGCTGCCGGCGAACGGCGTCGCCATCGACCTGTGCACCGGAGCCGGAGCGATCGCCCGGACCCTGATGGCCGCCCATCCCGGCGCGCGCGTCGTGGCGTCCGACCTCGACGAGCGCGCCGTGGCCTGCGCGACCGCCAACGGCGTCGAAGCCCATCACGGCGACCTGTTCGCCCCGTTGCCCAGCACGCTGGAGGGGATCGTCGACGTCGTGGTCGGCGTCGTGCCGTACGTCCCCACGGCCGACCTGCCGCTGCTGCAGCGCGACACCCTGGCCTTCGAGTCGCCGCTGTCCTACGACGGCGGGCCCGACGGCACCGAGATCCTGCGCCGCGTCGTGGCCGACAGCCCGCGCTTCCTGCACCGCGGCGGCGCGCTCCTGCTCGAGCTCGGCGGTGAGGAGGCCGACGCGCTGGGCGCGGACCTCGAGCGCCTGGGCTACGTCGACGTCAGCGTCCTCGTCGACGAGGACGGCGACGTGCGGGGCATCGAGGCGACGCTCGCCGATCGCTGACCGGTCACGAGCGGCGCAGCTTGCGCACGAGCGTGAACCACAGCGCGACCGGGATGAAGGCGGCGCCGGCGAGGGAGCCGGCGGCGAAGCGCGCCAGGCGTGCGGGCGTGACGCGCGCGCCGTCCTCGGCGGCGGTGGCCGCCGGTGCCATGGCGAGCGGCGGCTCGCCGGCCCGCGGCTTGACGGCGGCGATCGCCACGCCATAGCGGTCCCAGCGCTCGTCCCACCAATCGGGGGCGACGTGCACGCGCTCGATCGCCTCGAAGCCGGCGCGCTCGAACCACGCGACGTACTCGTCCTCGCTGGGGAAGAGCATCCACGCGTCCGACAGCGCGCGTGCCAGCGGGTGCGTGCGCCGCAGCGGGCCCGCCAGCAGCGCGACCCCGCCGGGGCGCAGCACGCGGTAGGCCTCCGCGATCGCGCGCTGCGGATCGGGCCAGTACTCGATGCTCCCGGTCGAGACGTAGCGGTCGCGCGAGTCGGTGGCGAAGGGCAGCGCCTCCGCGTCGCCGAGCACCTTGGACACTCCGGCGAGCGCGCGCTTGCGCCGCGCGCGGGCCAGCTGGTGAGGGCTCTGGTCGAGCATCGTCACGCGATCGGGCGCCACCTTGCGCACGATCGCCTCGGTGGCAAAGCCGGTGCCGGCGCCGACGTCGACGACCTCGAGGCCGGGGTCGTCGAGGCGCGCCAGGGCCAGCGCTCGATCGCGCATCGGCGCCGTCCAGAAGAGCGGGTTGATCCAGCGGTCGTAGCCCAGGGAGACCACCCGGTAGAACCAGCGCGCCTCGGCCTTGTGCTGGATGAAGCGCACTAGCCGACCACGTAGGCGAGAGGGACGAGCAGGTACTCGCAGAAGAAGAGCTGCCACACGCGCTGGTAGAAGGCCGCGAAGGCGATCGGGTCGCCCGGATCGACGCGCAGCGCCCAGCGCCACAGGGCGCCCACGCCGAGCAGGTGGCCGACGACGAGCACCGCTGCGTTCGCGTCGTCGAGCAGCAGCGGTCCCGCGATGGCCATCCCGAGCCCGCCCAGCGTGAGCGCGCCGACCCCGACGGCGAGCACCGGGCGGGGCCCGAGCCGCACCGAGAAGGTCGCGATCCCGAAGCGCCGGTCGCCCTCGATGTCAGGCACGTCCTTGAGCACCGCGATGGCGAAGGAGAACGGGACGGTGACCGCGATCAGGGCCCACACCCCGGCGCTCACAGGCCGCCCGGCGAAGTGCAGCCAGACGCCGAGGTTGACCACCAGCGAGCGGACGAAGGTGATCGAGCCGGCGGCCAGCGCTGCGTAGCGCTTGAGTCGCAGCGGCGGGCAGGAGTAGGCCCAGCCGATGAGCAGGGCCACGCCGACCGCGACGAGCTCTTCGGCGCCCTGGGTGATCGCCATGGCGACGGGTGCGATGGCCGCGACGGCGACGATCCGCCGGGCGGCCTCGAGCGACAGATCGCCCGCGGCGATCGGCAGCCACGGCTTGTTGAGGCGGTCGATCTCGACGTCCTCGATCTGGTTGATCCCGGTGATGAAGACGTTCACGCACAGGCCCGCCACCAGCGTCCACAGCAGGTCGACCGCGTCGGACGCGCGGTCCAGCGACGCGGCGATCACGTAGAGCCCGACGATCGACAGCGAGGTGCCGATCAAGGTGTGGGGGCGCCCGAAGCGCCACAGCACCCGCAAGGCCCACGCCGCGGCCCGCGGGGACGCCCGTCTCACCGCGACCGGGGGGCGACTCATCGCGCAGAAGCTACCCGCCCCTGCAACCATGCGCCGCCAATGCTGGCCGCCTACCGCGCCACCGGCGCCGACCCGCCCTTCGGCGACCCGCGCGGCTATCACGCCGTCGGCCTGGAAGGGCACTTCTGGCGCATCACCCAGCCGCGCACCGGAGCCGTCGTGATCGTCATCGTGGCCCTCTGCCGTGACGCAGAGGGCCGTCCATGGGCCATGGCCTCGCTGGCGGCGCATCCCGGCGGGGCGGTGCGCGCGGCCACGCTGCCGGACGCGTGGGGCGCGCCCCGCGGGCTCATGCTGCGGGCGGGCGACGCCGTGGGCGCCGACGAGCGCTCGCTGCGCGTCGACCTCGGTCCCGATGCGCGGCTGGAGGCGACGTTCGCCGACGCGCTGGCGTGGCCGCGGCGGGCGTTCGGCGCGCTCGGGCCGGCCCACGCCGTGCCCGGCCTGAGCCAGTACTGGCACCCGTGGCTGCTGCGGGCGCGGGTCAGCGGCAGCGCGCGCGTCGGCAGCGAGACGATCGACCTCGACGGCGCCGTCGCCTACGCAGAGAAGAACTGGGGCGCCGGCGGCATGCCGCCCACGTGGTGGTGGGGCCAGGCGCACGGCTTCGACCGCGATGACGTGTGCGTCGCCTTCGCCGGCGGTCGCGCCGGGCTCGGGCCGCTGCGCGCGACGGCGACGGCGCTGGTGGTGGCCGTCGGCGACGAGGTGCGGACCATCGTGCGCCCGCTGCGGCCCCTGCGGGTCGCCGTCGACGAGCGCGGGTGGCGCTTCTCCGGTGGCGGCATCGAGGTCGAGGGGCACGCCGACGGCGTCGCCCCGTACCTGCTGCCGGTACCCGTGCCGCGCGAGCGCCGGCGCCTGGACGACTGGGCGCCCCAGCACCTCACGGGGACGCTCCGGCTGAGCGTGCGCCGCCGCGGGCGCACGCTCTATGAGGGCACGTCGCGCCTCGCGGGCCTGGAGCGCGGCCGCGGGCATCTGGGCTAGCTGGGCTTCTGGATCTCCTGCACGGCCCACCCGTTGCCGTCGGGGTCGCTGAAGAACACGAAGCGGCCCCACGGGAACTCCTGGACCTCGCCGGCTTCGATGCCGTTGGAGACAAGGTGGGCACGTGCCGCATCGGCGTCGGTGACCACCAACTGCAGGCCCTGCACGGAGCCCGGGACCGTGTCCATGATCCCGGTGCCGATGGCGATCGAGCACGCCGACCCCGGAGGCGTGAGCTGCACGAAGCGCATCTCGTCGCTCACCTTGTGGTCGTGGTCGGCGTTGAAGCCCACCTGCTCGGTGTAGAACGCCTTCGCGCGATCCACGTCGGAGACGGGGACGGCCACCAGCTCGAGCTTCCAGTCCATGTAGCGCTGCCTTTCGCGTTGTGGGTAGGCCAGCCACGCTAGCGGCGATTCAGGTCAGTTCCTGTCCGCAATTTCACCCGCCGCGCAGCCCGGAGACGCTCAGGCCGCCCGCTCCACGGCCGGCGCCTGGTCATGCCTCTTCCACCCCCAGGCGCTCGATCACGTAGTGAAGGGTCAGGAATCGCTGACCGGCCAGGTAGAAGCTGTGGTCGGTCTTCAGCTCGCCGTCGACGACGTAGACGTAGATGCGCTCCTGGAAATACAGGAGCTTGAGGACCGTCAGGGCGTCCCGTTCGCTGTCGACGGAGCTCAGGTAGTGACCCGGGAATGACAGGTCGGTACGCGACGTCAGCTCGAGGTCGTGCTCGCCGGCGTTGCGGGGCAGCAGCGTGGCGGTGAAGTTGGCGTTGGGGATCGGGAAGCCGACGCTCACGTAGCCGCGGTCCTCGTGCCTGAAGCTCGTGTAGATCCCGACGTAGATGGGCTTGCCCGAGTCCGCAAAGGTCCGGACCCAGCCCCGCACGTCGATCTCCTCACGGCCTTCCATGGTGATCGTGTCGATCGTGCTCACCATCCCCCGCTGGGCCTCTTCGATGTTTGACGGGATCGCGGCCTGGCCGAGCGGCTGGGCCACCAGTCGCTTGAAGACCTCATAGCCGGGCTTCATCCAGCGCCGCCACTCGGGGATGATCGAGAGCCGGAAGCGGCTGGTGTGCTCGTAGAACTCGCGGATCAGCGGATCCACCCGTGCCGCGTCGAAGGTGGGGCCGTCGAGGCTGTCGAGCGACGCGAGAATCCCGACGTCGGGCGGGTTGCGGCGGAAGGTGCCGCCGCGGACCTTCGCGAGCTGCTCGACGTAGTCGGCACCGACGTATCTCGAGCGCGCCTCGAAGGGCACCACGTAGCGCAGCTCCGACGCCGGGACCTCCTCTGCCATCACCCGCACCAGCGGTCGCCCGCGATAGGCGATCGCCGCGATCACGCGATAGGCGATCGTGACCGCCGCTGCGATCAGCGCCGGGTCGGGCGGGCTGTCGGCGGCCTGTGCGAGAGCGCCCAGGAGGACGCCGACCACGAGCCCGAGGGCGATCTTCGCCGGGCGCAGGCCGAGCAGGCCGATCACCGCACCGCTGAGGATCCCGGTCAGCAACGGCTCGTCAGGCCCGTAGATCAGCCCCAACACCCAGCCGAAGAGCGCCATGAGCAGGGCGCTGCTGACGATGCGCTGCCACAGCGGCTTGAGCTCGCCCGGGCCCTTCCGCATGCTGGTGATCGCTTCTGCCGGGGCCATCAGCGCGGCCCCGATCAGAGCTCCGGCGCCGGCCCCGACCCCCTCGATCGCATGGCCGAGCACGGCGCCGGATGCAGCGCCGAGCGCCGCTCCCCAGATCAGCGCGTCGACGAGCCGGCCGGAGCGGCTGCGCCTGCGGCGGTCCGGATCCGCCATCAGCGTTGAGTATCGCGGCGCATGCTTCCCTTATCCGCTCGCTCCGCAGCGAGCGCCAGCGCCTCGCCACCGATGAGCCGCTCGAAGACGCCGATCACCATCCACAGCGAGCGCACCCGCAGCGCGGCGCGGCGGTCGACGGGGGAGACGCGGGCCTCGGAGACGATCGTGCTCCCGTCGCCGTCGGGCTCGACCCAGTTGGCGATGAGCACGCGCACGGTGCCCGGCTCCGACCACGTGCGGAAGTCCTCCGGGCCGTGAAGGCGCGGGTAGTCGCGCTGGAGCGTCCAGATGCGCCCGCAGAGCCCGGAGATCGACCAGTGCTCGCCCTGCTCGAGCACGCAGAACGGGTAGGCGGCCAGCAGCTCGCCGAAGGTCTGGTCCGTGCGGACCCCCGGGATGCGCCAGCGCACGAGCCGGCCCAGCGAATGCGTCTCGGCCATGCGGAGCTCGTTCGCCGCCGTCCACAGGCGTTCGGGCGAGGCCGACGAGCGGCGCCCATGACGTGTGCGCACCGCGAACTCCGGAAGCCAGGCGTCGAGCGTCGCGCGATCCACGGCCGCGCACGGTACCCGCGCGTGGGCGATCCCGCGTGCAAGGATCGCCGCCTGCAGTGTGTGAGCCGCCGTCTAGCGATAGACCTAAATATGGTGCGTGGCGATGGGGTACGGAGGTACCCATGTCACGGAAGATCGCCCTGCTCCTGTTCCTGCTGCTCGCGCTCGCGCCCGCCACGGCGTGGGCCGTGACCAAGGACGGCACGCGGCTCGCCGACACGCTGCGCGGCACGACGGCCAACGACGTCATGCGCGGCGAGGGCTCGCGCGACGCGCTCTACGGCAACGCCGGCAACGACCTGCTCTCCGGCGGCAGCGCCGCCGACCGCCTGTTCGGCGACGTCGGTGACGACGAGCTCGACGGAGGCTCGGGCAACGACCGTCTCGAGGGCGGCGACGGCGACGACCGCCTGCTCGGCGTGACCGGCAACGACGTGCTCGAGGGCGGCCCGGGCAACGACGCGCTGGACGGGTTCGACGGCGACGACATCCTGCGCGGCGGCGACGGCAACGACTTCCTGGGCGAGTCGCGCTTCGGCGACGACCGCGAGCTCAACGGCGGCCCCGGGGACGACGTCGTGCTCGGCAACGCGGGCGTCGACAAGGTCGTCCTCGGCGGCGACGGCAACGACCTGCTCTCCGGGGGCACGGGCAACGACGGCCTCGACGGCGGCCCCGGCGACGACATGCTCTTCGCGGGCTCGGGCCAATATCAGGGCCGGCCCGCCGTCGGCGGCGACGGCAACGACACGCTCGTGGACACCGGCTCGGGCACGCTCGACGCCGGCCCCGGCGACGACGTGCTGTGGCAGGTCGGGGCCAGGGGCCTCGCCATCCTTCAGGGCGGCGACGGCAACGACCAGCTCTTCGTGGGCACCGGCACCGGCAGCGCCGACTGCGGCGAGGGCACCGACATCGCCTACCTCACGGCCGCCGCGCAGGCCGCCGACGCGCGCCACCAGCTCGATCGCAAGCGCATCGGCTTCGCCGGCTGCGAGAGCATCCAGCCGGCGCCGGCCGGCGCCGAGGCGCCCACCTTCGGCGGTCAGGCCGACCGCTACAAGGCGCTTGGCGTCCCGTGGGACGACGACGTCGTGGCCAGGGACCTCGCCTACGAGCAGATGAGCTCCTGCCAGCGCAAGAACGCCGACTGCCCGGGCACCGACAACGCCGAGCGCATCGTCGGCACCAACGGCGACGACCACATGAACGGCCGCGACGGTGACGACTACCTCGAGGGGGCCGGCGGCAACGACGCCCTCGACGGCGGTCGCGGCCGCGACTCGCTCTTCGGGCGCACCGGCGACGACCACCTCGACGGCGGCCTCGGCGGCGACGAGATCGAGGGTGGCCGCGGTGACGACACGATCGCCGGCGGCGACGGGTCCGACGAGATCAACGGCGGCCTCGGGCGCGATCACATCGCCGCCGGCCCCGGCAACGACACCGTCCGCGCGGTGGGCGGCGGCACCGACGTCGTCGATTGCGGCCCCGGCCGCGACCGCGTCGAGAAGGACAGCCGCGACCGCGTGCGCAATTGCGAGATCGTGCTCTGGAGCCGGGCCGGCGGATCGCCGTTGCTAGCGTTTCCGGATGCCCACGTTGTTCGAACACGCCGGCGGCGAGGAGGCTCTGCATCGCCTCGAGCAGACCTTCTATGACAGCGTGCTGCGCGACCCGCTGCTCCAGCCGCTGTTCGGCGCCGGGCAGCCGCAGCACGTCGAGCATCTGACCATGTTCACCGCCGAGAGCTTCGGTGGGCCGGATCGCTTCACGCGCGAGCTGGGGTTCGCGCACCTGATCGACGTCCATCGCGGCCTGGCGATCACCGAGGACCAACGCCAGCGCTTCGTCGCGCTGTACATGGCCGCCCTCGACGACGCCGGCCTGCCCGACGACGAGCCATTTCGCGCCGCGGTGCGAGAGCACGTCGAGTTCGGCACCCGGGTGGCGATGCAGAACTCCCATGCGACGAGCGACAGCGAGCTCAACCCACTGCGGGAAGTCCCGCGGTGGACGTGGGACGGCGACGACTGAGCGCGCCTACCATCCCGCCCATGGGGATCGAGCTCACCGAGCTCGAGCCGCTCGTCCGGCGCGCCCTGGACGAGGACGTCGGCTCGGGCGACCTGACGACCCAGGCGACCGTGCCCGCCGGCGTGCGGGCGCGGGCCCGCATCACGCAGAAGCAGCCCGGAGTCCTCTACGGGCTCGACGCCGCGCAGCTGGCCTTCGCGCTACTCGACCGCGGCGCGCGCTTCGTCGCGCTCGCCGAGGAGGGCGTGTGGCGTGAAGGCGGGCCGGTGCTCGACATCGAGGGCGAGGCGGCCGCGCTGCTGAGCGCCGAGCGCACCGCGCTGAACCTGCTGCAGCGCCTGAGCGGCGTGGCGACGCTCACCGCGCGCTACGTCGAGGCGGTGCGCGGGACGCGCGCGCGCGTGCTCGACACGCGCAAGACGACGCCGGGCCTGCGCCTGCTCGAGAAGGCCGCGGTGGCCGCGGGCGGTGCGACCAACCACCGCGTCGGGCTCTTCGACGCGATCCTCATCAAGGAGAACCACGCGGCGATGGCCGGTGGCGTGGGGGAGGCCGTGCGCCTCGCGCGGGCGAGCGCGCCGAACGTGCTGCTGGAGGTCGAGTGCCGGACCGACGATGAGGTCGACGAGGCGCTCGCCGCGGGTGCGCCGCGGCTGCTGCTGGACAACATGAGCCCCGCACAGATGCGGGCGATCGTGGCCCGCGTGGGCGATAGGGCCGAGCTCGAGGCCAGCGGCGGGATCGACCTGGAGACGATCAGGGACGTCGCGGAGACCGGGGTAGACTTCATATCGGTCGGTGCCCTCACGCACTCCGCCCCCGCCCTCGACCTCTCACTTCTCCTGGAGCCCGTGCCGTGAACCTCCCCATGGCCCCTCTTGACACCCCGCCCGGCCTCGCGCCCGAGGACGTGCCCGCCCTGCAGGACGAGGTCCGCGAGCTCGCGCGCCAGCGCGACGCGGTCATCCTCGCCCACAACTACCAGCGCCCCGAGGTGCAGGACGTCGCCGACTACGTCGGCGACTCGCTCGGCCTCTCGCGCCAGGGCGCCGCGACCGACGCCGGCACGATCGCCTTCTGCGGCGTGCACTTCATGGCCGAGACCGCGTCGATCCTCTCGCCCGAGAAGACCGTCCTCATCCCCGACCTCGACGCCGGCTGCTCGCTGGCCGACTCGATCACGGCCGAGCAGCTGCGCGCCTGGCAGGCCAAGCACCCGGGCGCCGTCACGGTCATGTACGTCAACACGACGGCCGAGGTCAAGGCGCTGACCGACTACTGCGTGACCTCCTCGAACGCCGTCCCCGTCGTCGAGCACATCCTGCGCGAGCACGGCGCCGAGACCGAGATCCTCTTCGGCCCCGACATGTTCCTGGGCGCCTACGTCGAGCGGATGATCGGGCGCGCGCTGCACGTCTGGGACGGCGAGTGCCACGTCCACGCGGGCATCCGCCCCTCCGACATCGCGCGCACGCGCGCCGAGCACCCGGGCGCCGACTTCCTCATCCACCCGGAGTGCGGCTGCTCGACCTCGGTCATGGAGTACGTCGCCGCGGGCGACGTCGACGCCGAGGGCGTGCACATGCTCTCCACCGGCGGCATGCTCACCTACGCGGCCGAGCACGCGGGCCGCGGCGGCACGGCGATCATGGCCACCGAGACGGGGATGCTGCATCCGCTGCGCATGGCCGCGCCCGACGTCGACTTCATCGCCGCCAACGAGCGCGCCTCGTGCCGCTACATGAAGATGATCACGCTGACCAAGCTGCGCGACGGCCTGCGCGACGGCGTGTTCGAGGTCAGGGTGCCCGAGGCGATCGCCGAGCCCGCGCGCGTGCCGATCGAGCGCATGGTCGCCATCGGTTAGCCGGGCTTGGCTGCCCCGAACACGTTTGCCGGCGAGGCGCTGGACCGCGCCGGACCGCAGCGGACCGACGAGGCGTGGCTGGCCGCGCGGCTCGGCGATCCCGCCACGCGCGTGGTGGTGGCCGGCGAGGCGGGCGTGCTGGTCGCCGGCGAGCGACTGCGGCTGCTGGCGGTCGACGAGCTGCCCCAGGGCCTCGAGCTCGTGCTGCTCGGCGTCGACGGCGACGGGCGGGCCGTGTTCGCCGCCGATCCGGGCGACGCGCTCGCCGGCGAGTGGCGCGGCCTGCGCGATCTGGCGCCCGTGCTCTCGCAGGCCGAGGGCGGGATGGTCGCCCACGCGGTCGCGCTGCTGAACTGGCATCGCCGCCACCGCTTCTGCGCCAACTGCGGCGCGGCGAGCGAGGCGCGCGAGGCCGGGCACATGCGCGCGTGTCCCGCGTGCGGGGCCCAGCACCACCCGCGCACCGATCCGGTGGTGATCATGCTCGTCCACGACGGCGATCGCGCGATCCTCGGACGTCAGGCGCACTGGCCGGCCGGGCGCTACAGCGCGCTCGCCGGCTTCGTCGAGCCGGGGGAGAGCCTCGAGGAGGCCGTCGCGCGCGAGGTGCGCGAGGAGACCGGTGCGCGGGTGGCCGACGTGACCTACCGCTCGTCGCAGCCGTGGCCGTTCCCGGCCTCGCTGATGCTCGGCTTCGTCGCGCGCTGGACGTCCGGCGAGCCCGTCGTCGGCGACGGCGAGCTCGAGGACGTGCGCTGGTTCACGCGCGAGGAGATCGCGAGCGGCAGCGTCGGCCTGCCGCCGCGTCAGGCCATCGCGAGGCGCCTCATCGAGGACTGGCTCGGTCACGAGGCGCCGGACACCGGGGGCGGGCTCGCAGGCGACCGGCCCGGCTGACGGGCGTCAGCCGCTGCCCGAGCCCGACGAGCCCGAGCCCGACGAGTCCGAGCCCGAGACCCGACGAGCCGGAGCCGATGACCCCGAGCCCGACGACTCCGAGCCCTCGCCCGAGTTCGACGGCTGGGGCTCGGTCGTGACCACCGGGCCCGGCGCGGTCGCGGTCGGTGCCACGGGCGCCGGCTGAGCCTCCGGCGCGTCCTTCCCGGACTGCTTGCGGCCCGAGCTCCCCTTGCCGGAGGAGCCCGTGCCGGACGAGTCGCCCGACCCCGATCCGCTCGAGTCCTCCGACGTGCCGGAGCCGCTGGAGCCCGACTCGCCCGAACCCGACTCGCCGGAGCCGCTGGACCCCGACCCGCCGGAGCCCGGCCCGCTCGAGTCCTCCGACTCGCCGGAGCCGCTGGAGCCCGACCCGCCGGAGCCGGGACCGCTCGAGCCCGAGCCGCTCGAGGCCGAGTCCCCCCCGCCGTGGCCCGAGTGCTCGCCCGAGGGCTTGCGGCCGCTGTTGGCGTGCCCGGTGTCGTCGGGCCTGGCGGCGCTCGGATCGCCCACGGCATGGGCGGTGCTGGACGCTGATCCTGCAGCCGCGACGGCCGCTACGGGCCTAGGTGGCGCCGCCTGGCGCTGGGCCTCCCGCGATTCGGCGCCGGTCTTCGCGCGCGCCGGCGCGTGCTCGTCGCGCAGCGCCGGCCCACCGACCACGACCGCACCGGCGGCCAGCATCGCGGCGCCGGCCTTGATGGCCACGCCCGCGCCGCCGGCGCCGACGGCCGCCTCGGCGACGCGCGCCGCCGTCACCTCCTGGCCGCCGGCCAGCCACGTCACCACCGGGTAGGGCGTGAGCGCCGTCGCCGCGGCGCGCAGCGTGGTGCGGGCGCGCAGCAGCAGCTGGCGCAGCGCGCCGTCGCTCATCCCCAGCTCGGCGGCGACGTCGGCATGCGGGCGGTCGGCGACGGCGACCGCGACGAGCGCCGCGCGCTGGCGCTGGGGCAACGCCTGGATGCCGTGGAGCGTCTCGCGCAGCTCCTCGCGGCGCTCGACCTCGGTCTCGAGGCTCACGGCCGGCAGCTCCTCGGTCACCGCGGGCAGCGCCGCGCCGGCCGCGCGCAGGGTGTTGAGCGCCTGGTTGTGGGCAATCCGGTACAGCCACGGCCGCAGGTCACGGACCTCGGTACCGGCACGCAGCGCCTGCCAGGCGCGCACGAAGCTCGCCTGCAGCACGTCCTCGGCCAGCGCCTCGCTGAGCAGCCGCCGCAGGTACCGCTGCAGGGGCCGGCGGTAGCGCTCGACGATCGCCTCGAAGGCGCGATCGTGGCCGTCGGCGGCGAGCGTCGCCAGACGGCGATCGCTCTGCGTGCGCAGAAGCGGCGTGGACAGCAGGGGCGCCATGACCGTTGAGACAACGGTAGCGCCGCTGCGTCACGCCGCGAGCAGGTCGATTCCGTGGTCGCTGACCCGGCGCACGAGCGGAAGGCTCTCGCGCTTGCGCTCGTACTCCAGCGGCGTGTAGCAGTGCACGTCGGCGTGATCGCCCATCTCGGCCGCGTCCCACAGCGCGCCGCACTGGTAGACGCGCTCCAGCCACGGCACGCCGTCGAACATCTCCGACACGAGCACGACCACGTACTCGGGCCCGCGCTCGCGCTGCGGCGCCGCGCCGCCGGCGTCGTCGGCCCGCGCGCCGCCGAGCAGCGCGCGCGACAGCGGCCAGCGGTCGCTCACGCGTGACACGTACCGGGCGAGTTCGCGCTCGTTGAGGGCCTCGGCCACCGTCACGAGCTTCATTCTGACCGACTGGGACGCGCCCAGCCAGGGCTTAACAGAATTAGAACTCGGCGGCCTCGTGCGGCCCCACGCAGGCCACGGCAAGCTGCTCGGGGTCGACCGTCCGCGCCGCCTCGGCGACCTCCTCGAAGGTGACGGCGTCGAGGAGGGCGATGGCCGAGTCGGGATCGATGTCCTCGTCGAACACGATCCGCTGGTTGGCCGCGTAGCGCGCGACCGCGTTGGTGTTCTCGAAGGCCAGGACCCGGCGTCCCGCGGCGTAGGCGCGCGCGCGCTCGACCTCTTCGCGCTTGGGGCCGTCGGCCGCCAGCTCGCCGACGATCTCGCGCATGCGCGTGTAGGCCTCGCCGCACTTGGCCGACTCCAGGCCCGAGCCGAGCTGGAGGACGGGCACGTCGGCGTAGGCGTGGTCGGTCGCGTAGACCGAGTAGCACAGCCCGCGCTGCTCGCGGATCTCGTCGAAGAGCCGCGAGCCCATCGACCCGCCCAGCAGCGTCGCGTAGATGGTGAAGGCGGCACGCGCCTTGGGGTCGTCGACCGCGACCTGGGGGCGGTAGCTCATGCGCAGGTGCGACTGGTTGGAGTCGCGCTGCTCGACGAGGACGCGCGGGTCGAAGGACGGCGCCGGCACGTAGGCCTCGGGCGCGGGCAGGTCGGGGAAGCGCCCGAAGAGCTCGTCGACCTTCCCGTTGGCCGGCACGTGGTCGATGTTGCCGACGATGAACGCGCCCCCGCGCGCCCCGGCCCAGCGGCGCTCGCGGAAGGCGACGATCGCCTCGCGCGAGAAGCTCCGCAGGTGGTCCTCGGGGCCCAGCACGGTGCGACCCAGCGGATGGTCGCCGAAGTGCGCGCGGTCGATGAGCTCCTCGGCCACCGCGGCGGGCTGGTCCTTGTAGCGCTGGATCTCCTGGATGACGACGCCGCGCTCCTTGTCGAGCTCGGCGGGATCGATCTTCGGGCGCCCGACGAAGTCGGTGAGCAGGTCGATGGCCTCCATGGCCGCCTCGGCGCGCACCGTGATGTGGAAGGCGACGAGGTCGTGCGAGGTGTAGGCGTTCAGCGAGCCGCCCATGCGCTCGGCCGTCTCGTTGACCTTGCGGTAGTCGTCGTAGATCTGGCCGCCCTTGAACACGAGATGCTCGAGGAAGTGGGCCATCCCGTTCTCGTCGGGGCGCTCGGTGCGCGCGCCGGCGTCGAAGCCGACGAGGATCGTCGTGGCGCGCGTGCCGGGGAGGGCGACGCGGTGGATTGGCAGCCCGTTGGCAGCGACGGAGGAGATGATCTGCGGCATTGTCAGATGACGATAGCGACCTCACGCTGCGGCCCTGCGGTGCGTTGGCTTCCCATGAGCACCCTTACGACACCGACCATCGCCGACCGCATCGAGGACCTCGATTGGCCTGCGCTGACCGCGCGCATGGACGAGGACGGGTTCGTCCAGACCGCGCCCGTGTTCAGCGCCTCGGAGTGCCGCAGCCTGGCCTCGAGCTTCGAGGACGGACGCTTCCGCTCGACCATCGACATGCGCCGCTATCGCTTCGGCGAGGGCCAGTACAAGTACTTCGACGCGCCGCTGCCCGAGCTCATCGACGGCGCGCGCCAGGCGCTCTACCCGCCGCTCGCCGCCCTGGCCAACGAGTGGGCCCAGCGCCTGCGCGAGCCGGCCGAGTACCCGCTCGAGCTCGACGCCTTCCTGGAGCGCTGCCATCGCGCCGGCCAGCGGCGCACGACGCCGCTCATCCTGCGCTACGCCGAGGGCGGGCACAACACGCTGCACCAGGACGTCTACGGCGAGGTCGCCTTCCCATTGCAGGTCGTCACGATGCTCGACCGCCCCGGCGAGGACTTCCAAGGCGGCCAGTTCGTCCTGCTCGAGCAGCGCCCGCGCGCGCAGTCACGCGCGCACGTCGTCGACCTGCAGCGCGGCGCCTTCCTGATCTTCCCCACCCGCCACCGGCCGGTGGAGGGGACGCGCGGGTTCTACCGCGCGACCATGCGCCACGGCGTGGCGACGGTGCACTCGGGCAGGCGCACGACGCTCGGGGTCATCTTCCACGACGCGGCTTGACCGGCTTGGCGAACTTCGCCGCGATGCCGTCGAGCAGGAGCTCGAGCCCGCGCTCGAAGCGCTCCTCGCTCGAGGCCATGCGCCCGAGATCCTCGTCGTTGCCGCCCGCGGCGCGGTTGGCCTCGACCGCACGATGCAGATGCGGGAACGCGCCGCTTTCGATCTGGCTGCGCAGGTGGCCGAAGGCGGCATCCATCCACTCGGCGACGGTGTCGGCGTCGAGCTGCTCCTCGTACTCGGCGACCCGCTGGGCGCGCACGACGAAGCCGATGACGTAGTCGTCGACGACGGCGATGATCTCCATCTGGGTCGGAATGTCGAGCCCGAGGTCGGCGACCGCCGCCAGCGACTGGTCGATGTGGCGCAGCGTGTTGGGACCCGGGATCGTGGTCGGGCGGGGGCTCAGGGCGCCGCCCATCCATGGGTGGCGCTTCAAGTTGGCCCGTGTCGCCTGGGCGATGGCGGTCAGCCCCTCGCGCCAGCCGCGTCGCAGGTCGGCCTCGTCGACGAGCTGGCCGGCCGCGATCCGGTCGCCCATGAGGTCCAGCAGCTCGTCCTTGCTGCGCACGTAGTGGTAGAGGCTCATCGTCCCGAGCCCGAGCTCGGAGGCGACCCGCCTCATCGACACCGCGTCGAGGCCGTCGGCGTCGGCCACGGCGACGGCGGCCTCGGCGATGTCGTCGCGCGAGCGCGGCGCGCGCCGGCCCGTCGGCTCGGGCCGGATCCAGATCGGCTCCTCCAGCTCGGCTCGCCGGCGTCCGCGGCCGCGGTGCTGCTCGCGTGGCTCTCTTGCCCTTGACATTTCGTACAGTGTACTAGTACCGTACGGTGTACGAGCTACCGTACATCGTACGAATAAGGAACTCCATGACTACTCCCCAAGACGCCGGCATCTTCGCCGAAGGGCTCGGAAAGCGCTACGGCGACCTCTGGGCGCTGCGCGACGTCGACCTGGCCGTGCCGCAGGGCACCGTGCTCGGCCTGCTGGGCCACAACGGCGCCGGCAAGACCACGGCCGTGCGCATTCTCACCACGCTGCTGCAGCCGACCGAGGGCCGGGCGCGCGTCGCCGGCCACGACGTCGTGGCCGATGCGGCCACGGTGCGCACGCGGATCGGCCTGGCCGGCCAGCAGGCCACCGTCGACGGGCTGCTCACCGGCCGCGCGAACCTCGAGATGGTCGGCCGCCTCTACCACCTGCCGCGCGCCGTCGCGCGCGCCCGGGCCGAGGAGCTGCTCGAGCGCCTCGACCTCACCGACGCGGCCGACCGACTCGTCCGGACCTTCTCTGGCGGCATGCGCCGCCGCCTCGACCTGGCCGCCAGCCTCGTCGCCACCCCGCCCGTGCTCTTCCTCGACGAGCCGACGACGGGCCTCGATCCGCGCAGCCGCATCGAGCTATGGGCGCTGCTGCGCGAACTCGTGCGCGACGGCGCGACGATGCTGCTCACGACGCAGTACCTCGAGGAGGCCGACCGCCTGGCCGACGACATCGTCGTGCTCGACGGCGGGCGCGTGGTCGCCCAGGGCGCGCCCGCGGAGCTCAAGGCCCGCGTCGGCGGCGAGCGGCTGGAGGTCACCGTCGGCGGCGCGAGCGAGCTCGCGGCGGCCGCGGCGGCCCTGAGCGCGTTCGCCAGCGACCAGCCCTTCGTCGACACCGCGGAGTCGCGCGTCGTCGCGCCGGTCAACCCCGGCGTGCCGCTCGCCGATGTCGTGCGCGCGCTCGACGCCGCCGGCGTCGCCACCACCGACCTGCACCGCCGCGAGGCGACGCTCGACGACGTCTTCCTCGCCCTCACCGAACCTGCCGAGACGACCATGGAGGTCGCCGCCTGATGACTGCCCTCGCCACCAACCTGCGCTTCGGCCTGAGCGACAGCCTCGTCCTCGCCCGGCGCAACCTGTCCCACGTCCGCCAGATCCCCGAGAAGCTCATCGACGTCACGGTCCAGCCGCTGATGTTCGTGATCCTGTTCGCCTACGTCTTCGGCGGCGCCATCGCCGTGCCCGGCGGCAACTACCACGAGTACCTGATGGGCGGGATCTTCATCCAGACCCTGGTCTTCGGGGTCATGGGCCCCGCCACGTCCATGGCCAACGACCTCAGCGAGGGCGTCCTGGACCGCTTCCGCTCGCTGCCGATGGCGCGGTCGGCCTTCATGGTCGGCCACGTCATCGCCGAGTTCGCCGCCTCGATGCTCGGCGTGGCCGTGATGACCGCCGCCGGCCTCATCGTCGGCTGGCGCATCCACACCGACGTGCCGCACGCCGCCGCCGGCTTCGCGCTGATCGTGCTCATCGCCTTCACGATGCTGTGGGTCGGGATGCTGCTCGGCACGGTCGCGCGCTCGGCCGACGCGGTCACCGGGATCGTCTTCATCGTCATCTTCCCGCTGACCTTCGTGGCCAACGCCTTCGTGCCCGCCGGGACGCTTCCCGGCGTCCTGCAGACGGTCGCCGAGTGGAACCCGGTCAGCGCGCTCGCCGCCGGCCTGCGCACCCTGTTCGGCAATCCGACCGCCACGCCGCCCGACGCCGCGTGGCCGCTCCAGCACCCCGTGGCCAGCTCGTTCATGTGGTGCGCGGCGCTGCTGGCGGTGACCGTGCCGCTGGCGATCGCGGCCTATCGCAGGCGCACGGAGGGCTAGGAGCGAGGTGTCGAAGCCGAACACCTTGGTGGCGCGGATTTCCGCCCGACCTGGGCCATCCTGAATACATGTCCATCACCCGCCTCACAGCCACCGCACTGACCCTCACCGCGCTCGCTCCGGCCGCCGCACTGGCCACGGGCGTGCATTCCAACCCCCAGCTCGGCGGCAACCCGCAGATGCGGGTCGTCGACGACAACCACGCCACCCTGAACTTCGCTTCCGACCGCCTGCCGCGCACCGCCGCGGGCAAGGTCGACGCGAAGATCGTCTTCGTCAACGGCGCCCGCGTGACGAACATCAAGCCCGTCGGCACGCACGGCTACGACATCAAGTACACCGCCCGCGTCTCGTCGCAGAAGCCGCTGAAGCTCCACCAGAAGTACACGGTGAAGTTCCGCCTGGGCGACGCGAAGACCGTGTCGCGCTTCGTCAAGCTGTTCGCCGTCGGCGAGCACGGCTAGTCACCTCGCCGCTCTCGAGGCGTCGTCCGCATGCGCGGGCGGCGCCTCGCGGCGCAAACGGCCTCATCGAGGGAAGGGAGTGGGCCCGGGCGCGGCCGCCGCCCGTCGTCCTCGTGCGAACTGTCCAGGATTGGTGTCGCTTTCCGGGACCAATCCAGGACAGTTCGGGAGCCCGCCCGCGCCGGAGCCGACCGCCGCTCACTCACTCCCTCGATGCGGTAGTAAACGCCGCGCAGCGCCGCCGACGACGGCGGACGACCGACCTACACGAACAACGCGCTGTACGCATTCAGCGCCGGCGCCCCGCCGAGGTGCACGTAGAGCACCGTGGCGTCCGCCGGGATCGTCCCGTCGCCGACCAGGCCGACGAGCCCGGCCATCGACTTGCCCTCGTAGACCGGGTCGCAGACCATGCCCTCCAGCCGGCCGGCGAGCCGGATCGCGTCGAGCGTCTGGGCCACCGGGATGCCGTAGCGCTCGCCGGCGAAGCCCTCGAGGACCTCGATCTCGTCGTCGCGCAGCTCGCGGCCCAGCCCGATCCGCGTCGCCGTGTCGCGGGCGATCCGCGCCACCGCGTCGCGCGTCTCCTCGATGCGCGCCGAGGCGTCGATGCCGAGCACGCGGCGCGGGCGCTCGCCCGCAGCGAAGCCCGCCACCATCCCCGCCTGGGTGCTACCGGTGACCGTGCACACGACGACGTGATCGAAGAAGACGCCGAGCTCGGCCTCCTGGCGCTCGACCTCGCCCGCGAAGCCGGCGAAGCCCAGGCCACCGAGCGGATGGTCCGACGCGCCGGCGGGGATCGGGTAGGGGCGCCCGCCGCGGTCGCGGACCTCGTCGATGGCGCGCTGCCAGCTCTCCTTGACGCCGATGCCGAACTCCGAGCGCACGAGCTCGACCTCGGCTCCCATGATCCGGCTGAGCAGGATGTTGCCCACGCGGTCATAGACGGCATCGGGCCACTCGACCCAGCTCTCCTGGACCAGCCGCGCCCGCAGCCCGGCCACCGCCGCGGCCGCCGCGACCGAGCGCGTGTGGTTGGACTGCACCCCGCCGATCGAGACGAGCGTGTCGCAGCCCTGCGCCAGGGCGTCGGCCACCAGGTACTCGAGCTTGCGCAGCTTGTTGCCGCCCATCCCGATGGCGGTGTTGACGTCCTCGCGCTTGGCCCAGATCTCGGGCCCGCCGAGGTGCTCGGTGAGCCGGGCGAGCCGATGCACCGGCGACGGGCCGTGCAGCAGCGGATAGCGCTCGTAGGCCTCGAGGCCCGCGGCGCCCGTGGCGGCGGTGTCGGTCACGTGAAGCTCCGATCGATCAGGGTTCCGAGGGACAGCCAGTTCTCGCGCACGGCGTCGGCCACCTTCGCCGCGTCGCCCGCCGCGCAGCGCTCGACGATCGTCGCGTGCTGCTCGACCGAGCGCCGCCCGACGAGCGAGCCGAAGCGCAGGCGCTCCAGGCGCCGCAGCCGCGGCATCAGCCGCTCGAGCGTGCGGGCGATCTCGCCGTTGGCCGCGGCGTGCACGAGCACGTCGTGGAACGCGTCGTCGGCTGCGAGCGCCGCGTCGACATCGTCGCTCGCCAGCGCGGCCGCGAAGCGCTCGTTGGCCGCCGCCATGGCGTCGAGCTCGCCGCTGGACACGCGCGCCGCGCCCAGCGTCGCCGCCAGCGCGTGCAGGGCCGCGACGACCTGGAAGGCGTCCTGCGCATCGCGGCGGTCCAGCGGCGCCACCCGCGTGTAGCGATTGGGAGCGCTCTCGACGAGGCCGCAGTCCTCCAGCCGCGCCAGCGCCTCGCGAATCGGGGTGCGGCTGATGCCCAGCCAGGAGGAGAGCGCGGCGTCGCGCAGGTGCTCCCCCGCCTCCAGCGTGCCGTCGAGAATCGCATCGCGCAGCCGCGCGTAGGCCTCGTCGCGCAGCAGGACGCGGGTCGTGACGGCCTCGCCGGCAGGAACTGGCATGTGAAATATCACACACCACTTGTCAAGCGCGGACCGCAACTCCCGGCCTGCAAGGGAGGTTGCATCTGCGAGGATCGAGGAGGGATCGGCGCCCTGCGCCGCTAAGTTGCAGCCGGGTATGGCCACCACCGAAGCCGACATCGTCGCTCGCGAGGCCGCACGGCCGACCGCACCGCCGGTCGTCGAGTTTCGCCGCGTCAGCAAGCGCTACGACAACGGCATGGGCCTCGACGACGCGTCCTTCACGGTCGGCCGCGGCGAGTTCGTCTTCCTCGTCGGCTCGACGGGCTCGGGCAAGTCGACGGTCATGCGCCTGCTCATCAAGGAGCTCGAGCCGACCTCCGGGACGATCCGCGTCGCCGGGCGCGACCTCGCCGAGATCACGCGCAAGAAGGTCCCGTTCTTCCGGCGCAACCTCGGCGTGGTCTTCCAGGACTACAAGCTGCTGCCCAACCGCACGGTGCACGACAACGTCGCCTATGCCCTGCAGGTCACCGGCAGCTCGCGCAAGGAGGTCCGCGCGAAGGTCCCCGACATCCTGCGCCTCACCGGCCTGTCGACCAAGCTGCACCACTTCCCCGACCAGCTCTCCGGCGGCGAGCAGCAGCGCGTCTCGGTCGCGCGCGCGTTCGTCAACCACCCGCCGCTGCTGCTGGCCGACGAGCCCACCGGCAACCTCGATCCCGAGACGTCGATCGGGATCATGCAGCTGCTGTACCGCATCAACCGCACCGGGACGACGGTGATCGTGGCCACCCACGACTCGGCCATGGTCGATCGCATGCGCCGGCGCGTGATCGAGCTCAGCCGCGGGCGCATCATCCGCGACGAGGTCTCGGGCCTCTACGCGCAACGCGACATGTCGACCGCGGAGTTCGGCGCGCTGCTGCGCGAGCCCGCCCCGGCGCCCCAGCGCGTGCGCGAGCCGGGCGACGAGTTCGACGAGGCGTTCCGCGACTGATGCGCATCGGGTTCTTCCTGCGCGAGGCGCTGCGCTCCATGTCGCGCAACGCCGTCCCCAGCTTCGCCGCCATGGCCTCGGTGCTGGTCACCGTGCTCGTGCTCGGCGTCTTCATCCCGGTCGTCCAGGCGACGACCGGCGCGGCCAACGACGTCCGCAGCCGGGTGCTGGTCAACGTCTACCTGAAGACCGACGCCAAGCGCGACGACGTGCTCCGCGTCCAGCGCCTGCTCGACGACAAGGTCGACCACGTGGGCAAGGTGCAGTACCTGTCCAAGGCCGACGCGCTCGCGGAGCAGAAGGCGCGCTATCCCGAGGCCTACGACCTGCTGGGCTCCAATCCGCTGCCCGACACCTTCCGCGTCACGCCCGACAAGCCCGACAACGCGCTGAAGCTGCGCGACGCGCTGTCGCCCAGCGCCCCCGGCGGCGGGCGCACGACGATCGACCCGGCCATCGACACGGTCAAGAACTCCAAGGACGACACCCAGAAGATCCTCGTCGCCACCCGCGTGGTGAAGCTCACGACCGGCCTGCTCGCGGTCCTGCTCATCCTCGCCAGCGTCCTGCTCGTCTCCAACACCATCCGCCTGTCGCTCTTCTCGCGCCGGCGCGAGGTCGAGGTCATGAAGCTCGTGGGGGCGACCGACTGGTTCATCCGCTGGCCGTTCGTCATCGAGGGCATCGTCCTCGGCGCGCTCGGCGGCCTCATGGCGATCCTCCTGCTCCTGGTGGGCAAGATCGCGCTCCTGGACCCCCTCATCAGCCAGTTCGCGCTGCTCGCGGCGCCCAAGACGGTCCACCTCGGTGTGCTCGTCGCCGTCCTGCTGGCGGCGTCGATCGGGGTGAGCGCCGCGGGGTCGGGGCTCTCGCTGCGCCGCTTCCTGCGCGTCTGACCGGCAGGGCTCGGCGCGGGGCCTCGTACCCTGTGCGGTCTTGCGTCGGCTCGCTCCCGTTCCCCGCTTCGTCCCGCTCGTCGCCCTCGTGGTGGTCGTCCTGCTGCTGGGCGCATGGGTCGGCGGGCGCCATTCGCAGTGGCTGCCGGGGCCGTTGCGCGACGCGCTCGTCGGCGACGGCGACACCGCGGTCGTCCAGGAGGCGATCGACCGCGTCCACGACACCTACTACCGCGAGATCCCGAAATCGGCGCTGGCCGACGACGCCATCGCCGGGGTGGTGGCCAAGCTCGGCGACCGCTTCTCCAACTACTTCGATCCCGCCGAGTACAAGCGCTTCAAGGACACCCAGAACTCCGAGTTCTCGGGCGTCGGCCTGCAGGTCGCCAAGCATCCCAAGGGCCTGCGCGTCGAGGCCGTCTACGACGGCTCGCCCGCCAAGCGCGCCGGCCTGCGCGCGGGAGACGTCATCGTCGCCGCCGACGGGCACGACCTGGCCGGGAAGTCGCAGGAGGCCTCAGTGGCCCTGGTCAAGGGGCCGCCCGGCAGCCAGGTGCGCCTGACCTGGGTCAGGGACGGCCGTCGCTACACCAAGACGGTGGCGCGCTCGACGGTCACCGTGCCGGTGGTCGCCTCCCAGCTGCGCTCCGATGGCGGCTGCAAGGTCGGCGTGGTGCGCCTGTCGCAGTTCAGCTCGGGCGCGCACGCGGAGATCTACGCGGCGCTGCGCAAGCTCCAGAAGCGGGGCGCGAAGACCTTCGTCCTCGATCTGCGCGACAACGGCGGCGGCCTGGTCTCCGAGGCGCAGCTCATCGCCTCGGCCTTCCTCAAGGACGGCCCGATCGTCACCACGCGCGGGCGGGCGGTCAAGGAGCAGACGCTGCGCGCCACCGGCGATCCCGTGGTGCCCAAGGCGCCGCTCGCCGTGCTCGTCAACGCGGGCACCGCCTCGGCCTCGGAGATCGTCACGGGCGCTCTGCAGGACCGCGACCGGGCGAAGGTCGTCGGCACCGAGACCTTCGGCAAGGGCGTCTTCCAGGAGGTCCTCGAGCTCTCCAACGGCGGGGCGCTGGACATCACCGCCGGGCAGTACTTCACGCCCAAGGGCCGCAACCTCGGCGGGAAGGGCGTCTCCCAGGGCAAGGGGATCATCCCCGACGTGCGCGCCAAGGACGACCCCAAGACGCGCAAGGACGAGGGGCTCGACCGGGCGATGGCCGTCGCGGCCGACAAGTGCCCGTCCTGACCCACGCCCCGGCGCGGGTCGTCCTGCTCGAGCAGCGCGGTCGCTTCCTGGTGGGCGAGCCGTTCTTCCAGCGCGGCCGGCGCGTGACCGTGGAGCGCTCGCGCGACGCGCGCCCCGGTCGCCTGGCGCTGCTGCATCCCAACCCGAAGGGCGGGCGGTTCAAGATCGCGCGCGTGCTCGGGCGCCCCGACGTCGCGCGCGACGTCATCGAGGCGCTCATGCTCGATCGCGGCCTGCGGCGCTCGTTCCCGCCGGGGGTCGAGCGCGCCGCCCAGGACGCGCGCCCACCCGACGTCGCGCGGCGCGATCTCACTGCCCTGCCGACGTTCACCATCGACCCGGTCACCGCGCGCGACTTCGACGACGCGATCTCCTGTGAGGCGCTGGGCGACGACCGCTGGCGCGTGTGGGTGCACATCGCCGACGTCTCGGCCTACGTGCGCCCCGGCGCCGCGGTCGACCGCGAGGCCTATCGGCGCTCGACCTCGGTCTACGTGCCCGGCGCGGTCGAGCCGATGCTGCCGGAGGCGCTGTCCAACGACGCCTGCTCGCTGCGCCCTGGCGTCGAGCGCCTGGCGGTGACCGTCGAGCTCGAGCTGCGCGGCGCCGAGACCGTGAAGGCGGCGTTCTACCGCTCGCTCATCCGCTCCGACGAGCGCCTGGACTACGACCGCGTCGATCGCCTCTTCGCCGGCGCTGAGCCCGCGGAGGACCCGTGGGCGCAGCCGCTGGCCGCGGCGCGCGCGGCAGCGGCCGCGCTTCAGGCGCGGCGCGAGGGCCGCGGCGCGCTGGCCGTCGAGTCGGTCGAGCCCGAGTTCGCCTTCGACCGCCGCGGACACCTCGTCTCGGCGGTGGCGACGGCGCAGACCGAGTCGCACCGGCTCATCGAGCACCTGATGATCGCCGCGAACGAGGCGGTGGCCACCGTGCTGTCCGAGCGTTCGGTTCCCACCCTCTATCGCGTCCACGAGCCGCCCGAGCCGCGGTCCGCGCTGCGCCTGGTCGAGCAGCTCGCCTCGCTGGACGTCGCCACGCCGCCCGTGCCCGACCCGCTCGCGCCCTCGCAGGCGGCCGAGATCGTCGCGCAGTGCGCCGTGCTCGTCGATCAGCACGTGCGCCGTACCGGCCACGGCCGCCAGGCGCTCACGACGCTCGTGCTGCGCTCGCTCAAGCAGGCGCGCTACTCGCCCGTGAACCTCGGCCACGCCGGCCTGCAGTCGACGCACTACTGCCACTTCACCTCGCCCATCCGCCGTTACCCCGACCTCGTCTGCCACCGGGCGCTGCTCAGCGCGGTCGGCGGTGGCGAGGACGCTCCGCGCGCGGGGACGCTCGACGAGGCCGCCGAATGGACCTCGGCCCGCGAGCGTGACGCGATGGTCATCGAGCGCGACGCCGACGACGTCGCCCGCTGCTTCCTGCTGGAGCGCGACATGTTCGATGGCGGGTGGGACACGATCTACACCGGCGAGGTCACGGGCCTGATCGGCGCCGGCGCGTTCGTGACCTTCGGCGACGGCTATCAGGGCATGCTGCCGGTGCGCCGCCTGCGCGGCGACTGGTGGGAGCTCAACGAGCAGGGGACGATGCTCGTCGGCGAGCGCACCGACGGGGTGATCCGCCTCGGCGACCCCGTGACGGTCGCGGTCCGCCAGGTCGACGCCCCGCGCGGGCGCGTGGACCTGGACCTGGTCGGCATACCGGCCCCATAGCATCCGCGCCATGACCCTTATCGCCGACGACGTGCTCGCCGAGACGCGGGCCTTCAACGCAGAGCTCGAGCGCCAGCTCGCCGCCCACCCGGCGACCCACGAGCTGCCCGTCGAGGTCACGCGCCGCCAGCGCCTGGAGGGCGGCGGCGTCTTCCCGCCGCCGGTGTTCCTTCCCGAGCGAGCGCGGGACGTGACGATCGAGGGCCGCTCGGGCTCGATCGGGCTGCGGGTGATCGCGCCCGAGCAGACGGCCGTGGGTGCCTATCTGCACATCCACGGCGGCGGGTGGGCACTGAGCGCCGCGAACCTCCAGGACCCGCTGCTCGTCGAGCTCGCCGACGCCACCGGTCTGTGCGCCGTGAGCGTCGACTACCGGCTGGCGCCCGAGCACCCCTATCCGGCGGGCCCCGACGACTGCGAGGACGCGGCGCTCTGGCTGCTGCGCGAGGGCTTCGACGAGCTCGGACTCCCGCCCGTCGCGACCATCGGCGGCGACTCGGCCGGCGGCCACCTGAGCGCCGTCACCCTCCTGCGCCTGCGCGACCGCCACGCGATCACCGGCGCCTTCGCCGCGGCCAACCTCATCTACGGCGCCTTCGACCTGTCGATGACGCCCAGCCAGCGGCTGTGGGGCGAGCGCAACCTCATCCTCTCCACGCCGGTCCTGCACTTCTTCGGCGACAAGTTCCTGCCGGGCCTCGGCGAGGAGGCCCGCCGCGACCCCGACATCTCGCCGCTGTACGCCGACCTGCGCGACATGCCGCCCGCGCTCTTCACCGTCGGCACGCTGGACCCGCTGCTCGACGACTCGCTGTTCATGCACGCGCGCTGGCGTGCCTCGGGCGCACCGGCCGAGCTGCGCACGTGGCCGGAGGCGATCCACGGCTTCAACGCCTTCCCGCTGCGGGTGACGGCGGCGGCGCGCGCGGAGCAGTACGCGTTCCTGCGCGACGCGGTCGGCGCGGGGTGGCGGTCGCGCGGCACCCGCGGGCGTCGGAGACCACGTTTGCGATGACCCTGTTCCCCAGCCCTTCGACGATACGATGCTGTCGCCGTTGCCGCTGACGCGATTGCCGCGGATGTGGTGCGATCGGCCCCGAAGAACACGATGATCCCGTTGTTGATGTTGTCGCGGAACCTCGTTGCCGGCGATGAGGTTGTCGTAGGCGCTCGGCCCGCAGCAGACCTCGATCCCGTCCTCGCTGTTGTGGGCGGAGACGTTCCCGTGACGGCGTTGTCGTGCGAGCAGCAGATGAGGATCCCGGTGTGATTGCCCGTACGCCGGTTGCCGAGACGAGTTGCCGTGGCCGCTGTTGACGACTGATGCCCGCGCGGCATCCGTTGCCGGTAACGGTGTTGCCGGCGATCCTGTTGTCGTTGGTGACGTCGCCGGCGCCGCTGCCCATCGTCAGGCCGCTGAAGCGGTTGTCGCGGGCGACGAGGTGCACGAGCCGTGCTGTCGGCTTCGCTCGGTGTCGTCCGCGTTGCGCGCCGCGAGCTTCGCTCGGTTTCGTCCGCGTGTTGCAGCGCCGCAAGACGCCTGAGGAGCTCGCGGTCAGCGAGGCCTCGGCGGCGAAGACGGCGAGGACGAGGCCGGCGGCTGCGGGAACGCCAGCCACCCGACCCGTGCGAAGCCGTCGAGCGCGCTCGCCAGCACGCCGCCGTCGGACACCGTCAGCAGCTGGTCGCCGATGACGATGGAGCGGTTGATCGCCGGGACGTAGCCATCGGCCGGATCGTGCGCCACCCGGCCCGTCTCGGCGATGCCCGAGGCGTCGACCTTCAGCGCGATCGCGCCGGTGAAGCCGGGCGCCTGCGCCTTGCCGTCGCCGGAGTCGAAGACCTGTACAGGCAGGACGACGAGCTGGCGCGGGGCCCAGTACAGGAAGGCGTGGCTGTCGAACTCGACCTGTGACGAGGAAGCGGCGCCCAGCGCGTGCTGGGCCAGCAGCTTCGGGTGCGCCGGGTCGCCGACGCCGAAGAGCGACACCTGCACGCCCTTGGTCCGCCCCTCGGGCGTCGCGTCCTGCCCGACGCCGAGCAGCAGGTCGTCGGCGATGGGGTGCAGGTAGGCCGAGTAGCCGAGCAGCTCGAGCTGGCCGAGGACCTTGGGCGCGGTCGGGTCGGCGAGGCCGATCGTGTAGAGCGGATCGACCTGGCGGAAGGTCACGACGTAGCCGACGTCGCCGATGAAGCGCACCGAGTAGATGCGCTGACCCTGGCCCAGCCCGGAGACCCGCCCGACGGGGGCGAGCGTCGAGCCCGCCCGGCGCAGGACGGTCACGTAGCTCTGGCTGGAGCCCTGCTGCTCGCCCTGCGACCACACCGGGTCGGCGGTCGACGCGACGCGCAGGTCGCCGCCCTGCTCGGACAGCGAGTACTGGTTGAGCAGGTAGCCGGGGACCTCGCCACTGGCCTCGTAGGTCGTGCGGTCGGGGTCGCCGACGTCGAAGCGGTGGATGAGCGTTGACGTCGTCGGCAGCTCGGCGGGCTGGGTCTGGGGATCGATCCAGCGCTGGGTGGCCACGTAGAGGTGGCCCGCCGAGCCGTAGACGGTCTGCGCGTCGGTCATGACGGCGTCGGCGTCGACCTCCCACAGCCCCTTGTCGAGGTCGATGGTGAGGATCGAGACCATCCCCAGCCCCGAGAACGACGGCGGCCGGCGCACCGCGCGGCACGCGACGATCTTGCGGGTGCGATGGCGCCCGGACACCCTCGAGGCGAAGCGCGAGCGCGGCAGCCAGCCCGACGCACGGCCGCGCACGCTCGCCAGCGTGTACGCCCGCGGCGTCGAGGAGAGCACGACGCGCGCGGTCGCGCCGTTCTGGCGCGCGTTGACGTACTGGCCGTCGAGCGTGAGCGTGCGGGCCACCTTGAGGGCCGCCGGGTCGGCGACGTCGACCTCGGTGATGAGCGTCTGGCTCTGTGCCGCGATCTTCGGGGCGAGCCGCTCGACGGCCAGCGGCTCGACCGCGATCGGGCTCGCGCTCTGGATCACCAGCAGGCGCTGGCCATGCAGCAAAAGGTCGCCGCCGAACCGGCTGAGCGCGAGCGACCCGACGATTCGCGGCGCGCCGGGGCCGGTCGCCGCGACCGCGTACAGCGTCTGGCCCACGACGGTGAAGATCGTCACGCCGTCGGTCTTGACGACGTCGGGCTCGTCGACCCCCTCCTCCTGCACGTTCGTGGTCGAGTAGGTCGGCGCCGCCTCCTTCGCGCCGCTCGCGTTGGGCGACGGCGGGGCGGTCGTCGCGTCGGCCGGGGTGCGCGCCGGGATGGCGGGCTCCGACAGCGGCGCCACGCCGGGGCTCGGTGCGCCCTTGGTCTGGACGAAGTGGCGCTTCGCATACCCGACGATCTCCGGGCACGAGGCGAACGCGTGCAGACGCGACGGCGCGCGCTTGGCGACGGCAGCGGACGGCAACGCGGCGCCCGACGCCAGCGCCAGCACGATCGCCCCGGCCAGTGCTCTCCTCACCACCAGGAGGCTACTGTGGTCTGTGATGGCCAAGGGCAAGAAACGCAAGGTGGCGCCGGGCGATGTCGCCACGAATCGCTACGCGAGCTTCCGCTACGACCTGACCGACAGGCTCGAGTGCGGCGTCGTGCTCGCGGGCACGGAGGTGAAGTCGCTGCGCAGCGGGACGGCGCAGATCAAGGACGGCTATGCGCAGGTGCGCGACGGCGAGCTCTGGCTGCACAACGTCCACATCCCGCCCTATGGACCGGCCAGCCGCGAGAACCACGACCCCGACCGTCCGCGCAAGCTGCTGGCCCACAAGCGCGAGATCGAGCGCATGATCGGCAAGACCCAGGAGCGCGGCCTGACCCTGGTCCCGACGCGCATCTACTTCTCAGGCGCGCGGGCCAAGGTCGAGATCGCGCTGGGGCGCGGCAAGGACCGCTTCGACAAGCGCGAGTCGATGAAGGCGCGCGATCAGAAGCGCGACATGGAGCGCGCGCTGAACGAGCGCTCCTGACGCCGGCGCGTCGGGTTCCGGGGGTAAGAGCAGGCGCCGCGGCGCCGCGAAGGAGATGATGGAAGCCGCTGCCCACCATCGCCGCGACCGCGTCGGGGCGCCACCGTGCCACCGCGTGCGTCGCCTGCGCGATAGCGTCGCATTCCCCATCAGCGCGCGCCCCGTCACCCAGCTGGCCCCCGACGCCGACTCGCGCGAGTGGCTGGCGACGCTGCGCTCGACCGACCCGCGCACCCACGCCGAGGCCGTCGGGCGCCTGCACGAGCTGCTGCTGCGCGCGGCGCGCTTCGAGGTACGCCGGCGGTCCGGGGCGGCGCGCCACGTCGGCGCCGAGCAGCTCGACGACGTCGCCCACCAGAGCGCCCACGACGCGCTCGTCGCGGTGCTGGCCAAGCTCGACAGCTATCGCGGCGAGAGCCGCTTCACCACCTGGGCCTACAAGTTCGCCCTCCTGGAGGCCGGCGTGAAGATGCGCCGGCGCGCGTGGAACGACCGCGAGGTCACCCTGGAGCCGGCGGGCTGGCCCGGGTTCGCCGATCCCGGCGCCTCGCCCTACTACGACGCCCAGATGGCCGAGCTGCTGGCCGCTGTTGGCGAGGCGATCGCGGGCGATCTGACCGCCCACCAGCGCGAGGTGCTCGTCGCGATCACGCTCAACGACGTGCCGATCGACGTCCTCGCCGAGCGTCTGCAGACCACGCGCGGCGCGCTGTACAAGACCCTGCACGACGCGCGCCGCCGCCTGCGCTCGTGCCTGGCCGCGCGTGGACTCGACCCCGACCTCCACGACCGCGGGACCGCACCATGAGCCGCGAACACGACCTTCTGCAGCGCCTGCACGGCGTCCTCGGCCCGGCCGGGCCCGAGCTGACCTGCGAGCAATGCTTCGAGCAGCTCGACCGCCACGTCGAGCTGACGCTGGCCGGCGCCGACGCCGAGGCCGCAGTGCCTGGCATGGCCGCTCACCTCGAGGGCTGCCCGGCCTGCCACGAGGACCACGAGAGCCTCATGGCCTTGGTAGCTGCGGACACCTCCGGCGCCGACGCCGGGTAAGGCCGCCGGCCGGTCCGGACGCCAACTCCTCCGTACCCGGTCAAAAGGAGGAGACCCATGTCCGCCACCACCGCCGGCGCATCCACCGCGCCCGCCAGTGCCGTCTCGACCCGTCTGCGCACCGACCCCGCCTTCCAGGCCTTCACGTTGCTGCGCATCGGCTTCACCGTCGCTCCGATTCTCTTCGGCCTCGACAAGTTCACCAACGTCATGGTCGACTGGAGCGTCTACCTGGCGCCCTGGATCAACGACATCCTGCCCGGCAGCGCCGACCAGGCCATGTACGTCATCGGCGTCGTCGAGATCATCGCCGGCCTGGCCGTCGCCCTGCGCCCGCGCTACGGAGCCCTCCTCGTTGCCGCCTGGCTCGGCGGCATCATCTTCAACCTGCTCACGTACTCGGGTTATTACGACATCGCACTGCGCGACTTCGGCCTGATGCTCGGCGCGTTGACGCTGGCGCGGTTGGCGACGGTGTACGACCGATAGGGTGACGCCCGAAAGCCGTCGTTTATTCGACGGCGACGGACGCGTTGGCAGCGATCAGGAATGTTGACCTTGACGCGACGCTGCGTTAGCGTCGCGCCGTGAGCCTTCGCGTCGGCGCCACCGTCGCCCTGATCTCGCCGCTCTGGCGACTGCCCGCCGGCGGTCCGCACCGTCGCTCAGCATTGTGGCGCCACATCCAAACCTGGAGGTCGCGCTCACCAAGGGCGTGCGCGGCAGTCTGCTCGGCAGCCTCAGCATCGTCGTGCGCAACGACAGCGGCCGGCGGCGCGCGATTGCCGAGATCGCCCGCACGACGGGCAACGACCGGCTACAGACCAACCCGGCAACCCCGACGATCGCTCCAACAGCTGCGGCACTCACTCTCAGTCAGCATCCCCGGCGCGCCCCCGAAGCTGAGCGGCGCGGTCATCATCCACCTGGACGGCGCCGACAACGTCAAGCCCGCCGTGCTGCAGGTCGTCGGCACACAAGCGCGAACGGCGACGTTCGAGCAGAAAACCAGCAAGTTCACGGTGAACCCGCATCTTCGGAGCCTGTGCCGCGGCTCGGGAAGACCGGGCTGGCTCAAGCGGCAAGGGCCGACGTCGCCCATGCGCAACGCCGGTTCGCGGTCCGACCGATCCGGTGACGCCGACGCCTCATTGTCGCTAGCAACGGCCGCAACGTCCGCGTCGTCCTACACCCACCTACGCGGACGCCGGCAGGACTGGGTCGACCTGCTCGACGCCACGGACGCTTCTCGCGCATCCGGGCGACCGATGCCGGAACCTTGCGGCTGGACGCCGACGACGAAACGTCCTGCAGCATGGACCTCGCCATCGGGGTCCAGGACCTCGTCATCTGGCCGCGGTTCGTCATTCTTCCTCGGGGCAGCGGCAGGCCGGTACGGTCGCAGGCGTTACGCGCTCTGGCGTCAACGCGGGCCTTCAGACCGCGCCTGCAATGGACGCCGTCAGCTGCCTACGACGCCGCCTATCCGACGCGCTCCGATGACATCGCCCAACTAAACGACCGGCTCGGCAGCCCAGGTTCCGCGTCCGACCAGGCCAAACGCTGGGATTGCAATGACAAGCGTCTCGACGTCACGAAGGTCTTCTGCCAGGCCGGCGCCGCCGACACGGTCGACAAACTGGGCTGCCGCTCACGACGGCCGTCGATGCGCTTACGGCCGACATCCAGCGCTGGCTCGCTCGGTAACAGCGCTCTCAACGAGCCTCCGCAAAGCCAAGGGCTGGCCTTCCAACAATCGAACAGCTGAAGGCCGGCGGCGACGAGTACCTAGTCGATCGAGCCCGACCTTGTCCATCGCGACACCGATGAACGTCATCGGCGGGACCCAGGTGACCTCGAGGATGCAGACGCGGTCACCAGACTTCACCGCTCGGCTGCGCGCCAGACCGCCATCGCGCACGCCTGCACCGACGCTTGGACGAGCTCGCAAGTCTCAACTCCGGGGCCAACGAGCCCGGCGTAGGGCCACTGACCTTCCAGGTGCGGCACCGCTCGTGCGCCAGAACGACGCCGCGTCGGATCTACGTCGAAGCTCAGCGGGAGTACGTCCGGACGAAATCGCAAAGCAGCCGCCTCCTTGAGCGACTCGCCGCGACAGTGCCGAAGAGTTGGCCTGGTACCGCCGGCATCCCGCACAGCTGCGCCAACCACCCGCCGCGCTTGATCACCGTATCCGTGAACGGCTCGAGGGCTTGGATCAGGTCCTGCGTCGCTGATCAGCTTCCGGCGAGCTTGCTCGGCCGCCGAGTCGCACCTGCAGGTTTGGGCGAGCCTGTTGCTCCGGCTCATTGGCCGCGGCGACCACGCGCCGCCGCACGTCCCAACCGCCGAGAGACGCGGATCCAGCGTCCGCTGTCTCGGACGTACGGGTCTTCATGTTCTCGTCGGTCGTCATCGCAGGATCGTCTATCAGTAGCCGTTCTATGTCGACAAGGCCTTCGACGACTGGATTCGCGCGAAGCTGCGATCGACTGGCATAACCGTCGACCTTCGAACCGACAAGGTCAGGCGCAGGCCGGTCGCGCGAGCGGCTGCCTTCGCGGACCCAGCGGAAACGGTGGGCGTAGGGTCGTCGCATGTCCACCACCGCTTCCACTCTCGACCTCACAGCCTTCTGCGCCCGCTACATGGCGGCCTGGAACGACCACGACGCGGGCGCCATGGCCGACCTGCTCACCGAGGACATCGTCTGGGAGGACCCGGCGCTGCCGGGGCCCGCGCGGGGCATCGCTGCCGTCCAGGAGTTCATGCGCGGAAGCTGGGTCGGCCTTCCCCGATCTGCGGTTTGACGAGACGGACACGCCGCACCTCACCGCGGAGGGCGATCAGGTTGCCTGGCGCTGGCGGATGCGAGGGACGATGACCGGCGCGATCGACCCGCCGGGGTTCGCGCCGACCGGGCGCTCGATGGAGGTCGAGGGCGTCGACCTGTGGACGATGCGCGACGGGCGGATCGCGCGCTACCGGGCCTTCTACGACACGAACGACCTGGCGCGCCAGCTCGCCATCGCGCCGGCGCCGGGGAGCCGCGCGGAGAAGGCCGTGGTCGCGCTTCAGCGCCTGCAGGCGAGGATGCTCCGGCGCCGCGCGGGATGACCGACTTCGACGCGGTCGTCGTCGGCGCGAGCGTCGCGGGCTGCACCGCCGCGCGGCTGTACGCGCAGCAGGGGGCGCGCGTGGCGCTCGTCGAGAAGCGCCCCGACATGGACGCCTACAAGACGGTCTGCACGCACTACATCCAGTCCAGCGCGACGCCGACGATCGAGAAGGTGGGGCTCGCGCCGCTCATCGAGGAGCACGGCGCGATCCGCAACTCGGTCGATCTGTGGACGCCCTACAGCGGCTGGATCCGCCACCGCGGGGACACGTCTTACGGTTACAGCGTGACGCGTCAGGTGCTCGATCCGCTCCTGCGCCGGATGACGGCGGAGACGCCGGGCGTCGAGTTCCTGGCGGGCCATACCGCGACCGAGCTGCTGGCGAACGGAACTCCGGGCGTCGTGGTCGAGGATCGTCAGCGCGCGCGCCGGGCGCTGCGCGCGCGCCTCGTCGTCGCGGCCGATGGGCGCGACTCGCACCTCGCGCGGATGGCCGGGGTGCGCGGGCGCGTGCGCCCGCACAACCGCTTCTTCTACTGGGCCTACTGGCGCGGCGTGCAGCCGGCCGGCGACCGCTCGCGGATGTGGTTCATGGAGCCCGACTGCGCCTACCTCTTCCCGAACGAGGACGGGCTGTGCCTGCTGCTCGTCGCGCCGCACCGCGACCGTCTCCCCGAGTACAAGGCCGACCTCGAGGGCGCCTACCTGCGCGACCTCGCCGCGCTGCCCGACGCGCCCGACCTCAGCCAGGCCACGCGCGAGTCCAAGCTGCTGGGCAAGCTCGACCTGCCGAACGTCAGCCGGCCCGCCGCGCGGCCCGGGCTGGCGTTCGTGGGCGACGCCGCGCTGGCCTCGGACCCGCTGTGGGGCGTCGGCTGCGGGTGGGCGTTTCAGAGCGCCGAGTGGCTCGTGGAGGAGACGGGCGCGGCACTCGTCGGCGGCGGCGACCTCGACGCCGCGTTGGACTCCTACCGCCGCGTCCACCGCCGCCGCCTCGGTCCCCATCACTTCGTCATCTCCGACATCGCCAGCGCGCGCCCCGCCAACCCGGTCGAGCGGGCGATGTACCGACAGGCCGCCGTCGACGACGACGTCTACCGCACGTTCGAGGCGATCGGGTCGCGCCGTCGGTCGCCGGCGACGCTCTTCGCGCCACGCACGCTGGCGCGGCTCGCGCGCGCGGGCTGACGGGACCGTTACGAGGGGATATCGCGCTGCAGGTGCGTGGCGTCCATGCCGACCACGAGCACCGCGATGAGCGCGATGTACACGAGGCCGACCAGCGCGCGGTCGCGCGGGCGCACGTCGTAATACGCGCGGGCCTCGTCGCCGCCGCGGCGGCGGCGCGTCCAGCGCCCGTAGACGTCGAAGGCGCCGACGAGGGCGATGATGAGAATGATCGGGTTGGGGAACGTGATGGCCAGCACGACGATGGCGCCGAGGCCCACGAACCACATCCACGGAGCCAGGGCGGCCATGGCACGCCCGCCGTCGAGCGGCGTTATCGGCAGCAGGTTGAAGAGGTTCAGGAAGAAGCCGGTGAAGGCCAGCGCCTTCCACAGGTCGCTGCCCGTCGCGGCGGCGATCGGCAGGCACGCGGCGGCGCCGATCGTCCCCAGGATCGGTCCGGCGAGACCGACGCGCGCCTCGGCCAGCGCGTTGCCACCCAGCGACTTCGCCCACACCAGCGCGCCCAGGAAGGGGATGAAGAGCGGCGCGCTGGCTTCGACGCCCTCGCGGCGCAGTTGGATGACGTGGCCCATCTCGTGGATGAAGAGCAGCACGACGAATCCAACGGCGAACCTCCAGCCCCAGATCAGGGCGTAGGCGGCCACCGAGACGAGCATCGAGCCCGAGGTGGTGAGCACCTTGATCTTGGGCAGCAGCAGGAGGATCGCCTTGAGCTTGGCCCCGATGACGGCCAGCGTCGCGAGCAGGCCGCCGCCGGCGCGCCGCCACCACGGACGCTGCGGCTCGCCGAACGCCGAGGGGCGCTCCGCCGGCGGTTCCGGCGCCGCAGGGGGCAGCCAGCCGGGCGGAAGCTCGTGGGTGCGCTGCTCGCTCATCTCACACCGAGGATAGGGTGCCGCGATGCTCATCGACGTCGGTGACACACGCCTGCACGTGACCGAGCGCGGCGAGGGCGAGCTCGCCATGTTCGTGCTCCACGGAGGGCCCGGCCTCGACCACACGATGTTCGGCACCTACCTCGACGCGCTGGGCGACCGCTGCCGCCTGCTGCTCGTCGACGAACGCGGCACGGGGCGCTCGGAGCCGGCGCCGCCGGGGACGTGGGCGCTCGCGCATCACGCCGCCGACGTCGAGGCGATGGCCGGCGCGCTGGGGCTGGAGCGCTACGCGGTCCTCGGCCATTCCTACGGGGCGTTCATCGCGCTCCAGCACGCGGTCGACTTCCCGGGGAGCCCGGCCGCCACCGTCGTCTCCAGCGGGATCGCCCACGCGCGCTTCCTGGCGCACGTCGAGCAGCAGCTCGCCGCCTTCGAGCCCGTCGAGCTGCGCGAGCAGGTGCAGTCGTCGTGGGCACGCGAGGCCGAGGCGCACACGCAGGAGGACGTCGCCGCGCTGCTCTCCGACCAGCTCCCCTTCCACTTCGCCAACCCGCGCGACCCGCGCATCGACGAGATGCGCTCCGCCATGACCGACGCGGTCTACGGACCCGACGTGCTGCGCGCGGCCGCGACCGAGGACTACGGCGCGATCGCCGTCGAGGATCGCCTCGCGGACGTCACGCACCCGGTCCTCGTGCTCGCCGGGCGCCACGACCGCACCTGCCCGGTGGCCGCCGCGGAGGCGATGGCCGCGGGCCTGCCCGACGCCGAGCTCGTGGTCTTCGAGCACAGCGGGCACATGGCCTTCGTCGAGGAGAACGAGGCCTACCTCGCCGCGGTGCGCGACTTCCTCGCGCGCCGCGTGCCCGGCTGAGGATCAGCCGCCCGCCCGGACCTCGGCGGCGGCGGCCTCGGCGGCGTCGAGCTGGTCGCGCACGAGTTCGAGCCCCTTCGCCCAGAACGAGGGGTCCTCGAGGTCGAGCCCGGCGATGGCGGCGAGCTCCTCGGGGCTGCGCGAGCCGCCCGCGCTCAGCAGCTCGATGTAGCGCGGGACGAAGTCCTCGCCCTCCTCGATGAAGCGGCGGTAGACGCTGAGCGCCAGCAGCTGGCCGTAGGCGTATGCGTAGACGTAGCCCGGCGTGCCGATGAAATGCGGGACGTAGGACCACCACAGCCGGTAGCCGTCGGTGATCTCCACGGCGTCGCCCAGCATCTCGGCCTGCGACTCGTGCCATAGCTCGCCGAAGCGCTCGACGCTGAGCTCGCCCTCGTTGCGCCGCGCGGTGTGCACCAGCGCCTCGAAGCCGTTCATCGCGGTCTGGCGGAAGACCGTCGCGATCGACCCTTCGATGTTCTCGGCCAGAAGGGCCAGGCGCGAGCGGGGCGTGTCCGCCGCGTCGAGCAGCCGGCGGAAGACGAGCGTCTCGCCGAACACCGAGGCCGTCTCGCTCACGGTCAGCGGCGTGTGCTGCTCCAGCGGGCCGCGCGGGATGGCGAGGCCTGCGTGCAGTCCGTGGCCGAGCTCGTGGGCGAGCACGAGGACGTCGCGGCGGCGGCCGGTGTAGTTGAGCATCACGTAGGGATGGACGCTCGGCGTGGTGTAGGCGCAGAAGGCGCCGCCGCGCTTGTTCGGGCGTACCGGAGCGTCGATCCAGTGCTCGTCGAAGAAGCGCTGGGCGAGGTCGCCGAGGACGGGGGAGAACTCGTGGAAGGTGCTGAGCACGAGGTCGGCGGCCTCGGGCCAGTCGACCGTGACCTCCTCGTCGGCCACCGAGGCCATGCGGTCGTAGTCGGCGAGCTTGTCGAGGCCGAGCAGCTCGGCCTTGAGGCGATACCAGCGCCGTGGCAGCTCGTAGTTGGAGCGCACGGCCTCGAGCAGCGCCTGCACCGACTCGTCGCTGGCCTCGTTGGCCAGGTTGCGCGCCGCGAGCCAGTTCGGATAGGAGCGCAGGCGATCATCGACGGCCTTGTCCTGCAGCAGGGTGTTGAAGACGTACGCGCGCGTGCGCAGGCCCGGCTCGAGCGCCGTGGTGACGGCCTGCGCCGTGGTGCGGCGCACCTCGCGGTCGGGGGAGGCCAGGCGGCTGAGGGCGACGTCGAGCGCGACCCCCTCCTCGGCATCGGGGAGCTCGACGCGGATCGCGCTCGTCAGCTCGGAGAACAGGCGCGTCCAGGCGTCGCTACCGGTCAGCGCCTTCTCGGTGAGGAGCTTCTCCTCGGGCTCTGAGAGGAGATGGGGGCGGTGGAGGCGCAGCGTGCGCAGGTGGTGGCGCGTGGTCTCCAGGCCGTCGGCGGTCAGCAGCTCGTCCGCGCGCTCGTCGTCGACGGCCGCCCACTCGAGCTCGAAGAAGAGCAGCTTGGTCTCCACCGCCGTGGCCTTCTCCTGCATGCGCGCGAGGAGCGCGCCATTGGCCGGGTCGGCGGTGTCGACGGCAAAGCGCAGCATCGCGTAGTTGCCGGCGCGGCCGAGGCGGTCGACGATCGTCTCGAGCTCGGCCATGGCGGCGGCCAGCTGCGCTCCGTCGAGCTCGCCGACGCGGCCCGCATAGGTCTCGGCGAAGCGCGCGGCGCGCTCGTCGGCCTCGGCCAGCAGCCGATCAGCGCCCTCGGCGCCTTCGCCGTCGACCAGCGGATCGAGGTCCCACGAGACCTCCTGCACGTCCATGAGGGTCATTCGACCAAGTGTGCCTTAACAAAGGCGACGCGGTCCCGAGCCGCTCGGGGTGCTCTCCGTCACGTCAGCTCCCTAAGAAGCGCCGTGACCTCAGAGCGGCGGGCCTCGCAACCCCAGGGCCTCGCTCTCTGCGGCTCGGTTCCGCGTCTGGACCGAACGTATGCGAGCGCTCTCCGGCGGGTCAAGAGGGGTCCGGTGAAAATGCCGCATCGTGCGAAAAAATCTCATATGCGCTGAGTCGGCGGCCCGTTCGAGGGTGCAGGTGATCGGCCCCGCGGCGCATGCCGAGCTTCTGCGCGACGCGGATCGAGCGCTCGTTGGCCGGGTCGATGATCGAGATCACCGCGTCCAGGCCGAGCTCCCCGAAGGCGTGGCGCAGCGACGCCCGCGCCCCCTCCGTGGCCAGCCCGCGCCCCCAGGCGGGGCGCGCCAGACGCCAGCCGACCTCGACGGCCGGCAGGACCGCGGGCAGGAACGACGGCACGGCCAGCCCGACGAAGCCCAGGCACCCGTCGGGGTCCTCGCGCGCGGCGGCGCACCACAGGCCGAAGTCGTGCTCGCGCCAGTGGGCTTCGATGGCGTCGAGCAGCGCGTCGCTCTCGGCGCGCGTGAACGGCGCGCCGTCGTTGAGGTAGCGCACGACCTCGGGATCGGCGTTGAGCTTGGCGAAGGGCGCGCGATCGGATGGGCGCCAGGAGCGCAGCACCAGGCGCTCGGTGGTCGGCATCGGCCGCAAGGATGGCGGACGCGGGGGCTGCGCGAACACGCCTGACGCGAAATCTGCGGAGAATGCGGCATCGTCGCTCGGGGGCTCTTGACCGCGATTGGGCGCCCACCTAAGTTCCCCCTCGACGCGGAACCGAGCCGCAGAGAGCGAGGCCCAGGGGTTGCGAGGCCCGCCGCTCTGAAGCCACGGAAATCTCCTCACGGAGACGAAGTGGCGGAGAGCACCCCAAGTGGCTCGGGACCGCGTCGTCTTCGTTAAGGCGCCATGCGCCCAGCGATCCTCCGGCCAGTAGAATGGGCCTACAGACAAGAAGAAACCCCTGGGGACGACAGGCTTCGACGTGGTCGTTTAGCAGGGGTGGTTGCGAGTCGAGGTCCCGGGCGGCCTCGTAAAACACCCGGGAAAACAATAAGTGCGGACTCTCACGAGTACGCGCTCCTCGCTTAGTCACTAGCTAAGCAGGAGCTCTGGGCCCCCGCCTGCCGGCCGCGGGGATCGCCTGGATCAGAATGCCGGCTCACCCGGGGCGGTAAGCCTCTGCCAAACCGGGGAAAGCTTCAGGAGGCTGGTCCCGAGGAACCCCGCCGGCGAGGCGACCTCGGGACGAGATCAGAGCGCCGGATACGCTCGTAGACGCCACCTCATGCACGATCGCGGACGCGGGTTCGATTCCCGCCGTCTCCACTGTTTGGCTAGGGGACGGGGCATCAGGAGCCCTCTTCGGAGGGAACACTTGGCGCCTCGTCCTCGAGCCACTGTGCGTACGCCTCCATCGCCGTCTCGAGGTCCAAGTCGTCACGATGCTCGTAGCACCAAGTGCGAACGATCGGGCTCGCGGACGCGCGGTACGCCTCGCGCTGGTCGAACGGCTGCCGCAATGCGCTGAGACGCTGCGGCGCCTCGCACGTCGGCGCTAGCAAACGACCAGCGCCCCCGCCGACGCCTCGCCGCGGTGCCGTTTGTTCGTCGTTGCCGGAGCGAGCGACTGGTTGGTCACTTCGGGAATTTGAAGAGTGCCTTGTGCTGGACGCCGTCGCCGATGTCGAGGGCGAGTGTCCGGCAACTGTTGGCGTAGGTCTTCGGCGTCTTCCAGTTGAGTTGGTAGTTGCCGTTGCCGAGGTTCTTTAGCGCGGAGGCGTCCGCGACGACCTCCTCGATCTGGTCCGTCTGGGCTCCCGACGCGCACGTGAGCAACTGGGTCGTGACCGTCGCCGTGGTGAGGTTCGTCACGGGTGTCCCGGAGGCATCGGTCAAGCGCCACTTCAGGGGCACTGCCTGCCCCGAGTTGACGACGTTGAGCACGCCGCCGACGTCGACGGGTTGCGCGAAGCCGGCGAAGTGCCAGGATGCGCCGGTCACCGGACCCGTCACCTCGCGGCTGGTGCCGTCCAGGGTCAGGGTGACGGTTCCCGTCACCTGCGTGATCGAGAAGGTCCCACCCGTCCCGATGTCGATGGTCGCCGCGGCGGCCGGCGGAACCTCGACGCGGGCGACGCCGCCCGGAAGCTTCACCACCACGGGGTGGCCGGTCACGCCGTCGACCGTCACGCTGCCGCAGGTCACCACGAGCGACGAGCCGATCGGGACCTCGACGTCGAAGCCTGCTGGGCAGACGGTCAACTGAGCCGGCCCGCCGGTTCCGGAGATGGTGATGCGGACGCCCTTGGGGTCTGCGACGTCCTCGATTGCCACGGTCGTGCCCGCGGCGTCGACCACGCGGCCGGTGGTCGTCTTCCCGTTCCCGGTGTCATCGGAGAACGCGCCGGGCTGGCCTGAGCCTGAGCCGCCGTCGGCGTCGACGGCGTCCTGTACGCCGTCACCGTCTCGGTCCGGGTTCGCGGACAGCGGCTGCCAGCTCGGAAGTTCGTCGAGGCCGGCTCCGGAATAATCGTTGGGGGCGGAGTTCGTGAGATTCGTCTGGTTTGTCCCGTCTGCGTCCATCACGTAGATCTCGCCGTCGTCGCCGTCCCGTGTGCTGGTGAAGGCGATCTTGTGCCCATCGGGCGACCACACTGGCTGGCTGCCGTCGTTCACGCCGGAGGTGAGCTGCACTCTTCCGCCAGTGCCGTCACTGTTCACCGCAACGACCTCACTCGGGTCGGCGGGCTGAGGAAAAGGATTGAAGCATTGCTCGGCGAGGACGATCTTGTGTCCGTCCGGCGACCAGTCAGGGCGACCGAGAGATGCGAAGGAGCTGCAGGATGTCGTGTAGAGCTCACGGAGACTCAGCCCGTCAGCGGTGACGGCCATGATCGTGCTGTCGGTTGTGAATGCGACCTCGCTACCGTCGGGCGACCACGCCGGGCCGGCCGCAGCGGCCCCGGACGTGAGCCGTGTGACGTCAGTGCCGTCGGCGCGCATGGTGTAGAGGTCAAATTGATTGCACCTACCGCGGAAGTCCGGGACGCACGCGGAGAAGGCGATCCGCTCGCCGTCAGGAGACCAGGAGGGCGCGCGAGCTTGCCCCCCGACGCCGCCTGGGAGCATCGTGCCCTGGTTCAAGGCCGGCGCAAGTTGTGTGAAACCCGAGCCGTCGGCATTCAGCACGTACAGCGCGCCGCCCACCTCGGTGGAGAGCGCCAGCTGTGAGCCATCCGGAGACCAGACCGCCGCAGAGCGGTTGGGGCGGTTCCCGGCACACGGCGGGCCGCCACCGGGGCAATAGTCGACCAGCGATGGCGCCGAACCGTCCGGCTCCATCGCGAAGACGTGGAAAATGTTGAACGTTGCAGTGTTCCCGGGAGCCGGCCGGAGACTGAGAAAAGAGATCTTGCCGTTGCTACCAGCAAATGTCGCATCCGCGGCGGGCACGAAGGTCAGCGCCGTGACGGACATGACGGCAAGAACGACTAGTAGCGCATAGCTGCGCATAAAAGGCCCCCGACTAAGAAGATCGCTCCGCGCCCACCCCATGGGGCGCCGAGCGATGAGACCGACCGACTGTAGGCGTTCGGGTGCAACGACGCAAGTCGGTCCGATGTAGTAGGCCCTGGTCGAACGTCGAGGTCCGCGTCACCCCCGACGCCCGTGAGTCAGACGGTGTGGTGCCCGATGGGAGTAGGACTGCGACAGGCGTGCTGCCTGTCGGCCCGGCGCTTGCCCGCCCGCCCAGAGGGAGCTGCCTCTGAGACGTAGGCCCGGGAGTCACCCTTCGATTCGCGCCGTCTCCACTGCAGGAGTGTTGACAGAAGCGCCTCCAGGACGGAGGCGCTTCTGTCGTTCCGGGGTCGTGACTCGCCGGTGCGGCAGACTGCGGGGTCAGTGAGCGACCAGCGCACCTCGTCCGCGCCGCCGGGCCCGCCCGTGATCGACGTGTCCCTCGCGCGTCGGCTGATCGCCAGCCAGTTCCCGCACTGGTCGGACCTGCCCATTCGGGCGGTCGAGTTCGACGGTTGGGACAACCGAACCTTCCGGCTCGGCTCCGAGCTCACCGTCCGGCTGCCCAGCGGGGACTGGTACGCCAAGCAGGTCGAGAAGGAGCAGCGGTGGCTGCCGGTGCTCGCACCGCAGCTTCCGTTGCCCACTCCGATGCCGGTGGCCAAGGGCGAGCCCGAGGCCGGGTTCCCGTACCCGTGGTCGGTGTACCGCTGGCTCGACGGCGAGCTGGCGTCGAAGGCGCGAATCGACGATCTGGCCGACTTCGCCACGACCCTGGCCGGGTTCCTCAATGCGCTGCGTCGCGTCGACGCGACCGGGGGGCCGGCGCCCGGAGAGCACAACTTCTACCGCGGCGGTCCGCTGAGCACCTACGAGGAGGAGGCTCTCCAGGCGGTCGACGCGCTCGGCGACGAGGTCCCCGCCGACGCGGTCAGGCGCGTGTGGGACGACGCGATGAGCACGTCGTGGGACCGCGAGCCGGTGTGGGTCCACGGCGACGTCGCCGTCGGGAACCTGCTCGTGCGCGATGCGCAGTTGGGAGCGGTGATCGACTTCGGCTCGTCCGGCGTCGGCGACCCCGCGTGCGACACGGTCATCGCCTGGACCTTCCTGTCGGGGCCGAGCCGGGCCAGGTTCCGGGCCGCGCTCGACGTGGACGCCGGCACGTGGTCGCGCGGCCGCGGCTGGGCGCTGTGGAAGGCACTGATCTCGCTCGTCGGGCATCTCGAACGCGACGCGCCGGAGGCGGCCCTGGCGCGGCGGGACATCGACCAGGTCGTCGCCGACTACGCGCAGGACCGCTGACCCGGCAGGCGTCGCGCCATCAGGTGTGCTCGGGGCTTGTCGCGAGCGGTCGATCGCCGCCGCGCAGCGTCAATGGCTCGTGGAGGTTGCGCCGGACGAGCACGAAGGCGATCGAGCCGAGGATCGTCGGGACCGCGAGCCATGCGGCGTGGTAGAGCAGCACCGCGGGCGCAGCGAAGCCGGCGGGAATCCCGTAGAGGGCGAGCGCTGCGATCAGCCCGCCGTCGAGGACGCCGATAGCCACCATGCACGACGCGGGGGAGACGGTCGCCGAACCGGCGCTCGTTTGACATATACCCATATGAGCATATAGTTGCCGTGCAATGGCACGCGCGGCAACCACCACCGACGCGTTCAACGCGGTCGCCGAGCCCCGGCGGCGGGAGATCCTCGATCTCCTCGCCGGCGGGGAGCGCGCCGTGAACGACCTGGTGGGCGCGCTCGGGCTGGCTCAGCCACAGGTGTCCAAGCACCTGCGGGTGCTCCGCGAAGTGGGAGCGGTGGACGTACGCGGCGAAGGACGCCAGCGGCTGTACCGGCTCAACGGCCACGCGCTCAAGCCCATCCACGACTGGGTGAAGAGCTACGAGCGCTCGTGGGACGAGCGGTTCGAGCGGCTGGACAGCGTGTTGGAAGACCTCAAGCAGAAGGAGCTAGGAGATGGCCGTGACGAGTAGCGGTAGCGCGACGGTGACGCTCCCGACCGATGAGCAGATCCTCATCACGCGGGAGTTCGACGCGCCCAAGCACCTGGTCTACAAGGCGTGGACCACGCCCGAGCTGGTCAAGCGCTGGTGGAGCGGTGAGCGCGGCGAGGTGACGAGCGCCGAGATCGACCTGCGCGTCGGCGGCATGTGGCGCTACGTGATGGTCGCCCAGGGCGGATTCGAGGTCGCCTTCCACGGCGAGTACCGCGAGATCGTCCCCGCCGAGCGGATCGTCTGCACCGAGGTCTTCGAGGGCATGCCCGACGCCGCGGCCCTGACGACGACGACCTTCAGCGAGGCGGACGGGCGCACGACCCTCACCATGCTCGTGGAGCACACGAGCAAGGAGGACCGCGACGCCCACATCAACTCCGGGATGGAGGGCGGCATGCAGGAGGCGATGGACCGCCTGGAGCGGGTTGCGATCTCCCTGGGCTGATGAGCGCGTAGCCCGATGGCTAGTGTTCCGCCCATGCCCACCGAGCAGTACCACGAGCCACCCGGCGAGCTGCCCGAGGACGTCCGCACCTTCGCGCGGATGTGCACGTCGCTGATCGAGGAGGCCGAGGCGATCGGCTGGTATGCCCAGCGCCTGGCCGTCGAGCAGGACAGCGAAGCCGCGGCCATCATGCGCGACGCGCAGGACGAGGAGTTCAAGCACTTCAGCATGGACCTCGAGTACCTCCTGCGGCGCACGCCGCTGTGGCGCAAGGTCGCCGAGCGCGTGCTCTTCCGGCCCGGCGACATCACCGAGAACGGCGACGCCGCGGAGGAGGCCTTCGAGAACGCGCCCGACGACGACGAGGCGCCGCTGATCGCGGGCTCCGACGGCTCGCTCGGCATCGGCAGCCTCAAGGGGATGCAGCGATGAACCACCTGCTTCGTGAGCTCGCACCGATCACCGACGGCGGTTGGGATCAGCTCCAGGACGAGGCCCGCCGGCAGCTCGTCGCCTCGCTCGCGGCGCGCAAGCTCGTCGACTTCTCCGGTCCGCACGGCTGGCAGTACTCGGCCACGAACCTCGGGCGCACGGAGACCGTCCAGACCGAGGTCGTGCCCGGCGTCGCCCCGACGCGCCGGCGGGTGCTCCCGCTGGTCGAGCCGCGCGTGGCCTTCAGCGTCGCGCGCTCCGAGCTCGACGACATCGCGCGCGGCGCCGAGGACGCCGATCTCGACGACCTGGCGCAGGCGGCGCGGCGGATCGCGCTGGCCGAGAACATCGCCGTCTTCGACGGCTGGGAGGAGGCCGGGATCACCGGCATCACGGCCGCCTCGCCGCACAAGCCGATCGGGCTCACCGATGACCTCACGGCGTGCCCGCGCCACATCGCGCGCGCGGTCGAGGTGCTGCTGTCGAGCGGCGTCGGCGGGCCGTACGGCCTCGCGCTGGGCCCCGAGGTCTACAAGAGCGTGGTCGAGACCACCGAGCACGGCGGCTACCCGCTCTTCGACCACCTGCGCAAGATCCTCGACGGGCCACTCGTCTGGGCGCCCGGCGTCGACGGCGGAGTGGTCCTCAGCCTGCGCGGCGGCGACTTCCTGTTCGAATGCGGGCAGGACGTCGCGATCGGCTACGACAGCCACGACGCCGAGAACGTCGCGCTCTACTTCGTGGAGAGCTTCAGCTTCCGGGTGGCGACGCCCGAGGCGGCCGTCGCGCTCCCCGCGGCCAAGTCCGCGCGCAAGCGCCGGTAGACCTACCGGGCCACGAAGGCCGCGGCCTGCTCGCCGACGAGGTCGGTGAGGTTCCCCAGCGCGATGTTCGCGTCGATCAGATGCAGGCCCCAGGTCGGGTCGGGTGAGGGAGTGGCGACCGGGGCGCCGCCGCGGGGGGCGATCATGAGGACGTGCGCGCCGCCCGAGGTGCAATGCGCCGTGTAGCTCCCGGGCGACTCCAGCCACGGCGTCGACGCCTGCGGGAGGGTCACGCCGAGCAGGTTGATGGCCGCCGCGATCGTCGAGCCGGGCGCGAACGGCGCTGCCGGGTAGACCGGATCGAGCACCCCCGTGCCACCGCGCAGCGCTGCCGGGTTCGTGCACAGGACGCTCATGCCCTTGGCGGTGGTGCGTCCGAAGACCGCGTCGGCCGGCACCGGCTGATCGAAGGTCGAGAAGGCCACCACGCACCCGATCTGGCCCGCGGCGCGGCACGCCGGGATGTGCTGGAAGTCGCCGCCGATGTCCTCGCCGCGCTTGACGAGGACGTTGCCGCCGAGCAGGACGGCGGAGACGAGCAGCCGCCGGGCCGCCGGCTTGGGATCGATCTCCTTGGCGATGACCTGGCGCAGCACGAGGGTGCCCTGCGAATGGCCGATGAGGACGACGCCGCGGCCGTGGTTGTACTTGCGCAGGTACGTGCGCCACGCCTGGACGCACGTCGGCGTAGGCCGCGGGATTGACGAAGCTCCGCTGCGGCGGGCCCGCCGGACGCTGGGTCAGCGCCTGCAACGTGTACTGGCGGTACATCGGGGCGAAGACGCGGCACTGACGCGAGTAGCGCGCGGCCTGGTAGAGGGCGATCGAGCGCTCCTCGGGGTCGACGGTGCGCGTGGCCACGAGGCGCTTCTGGTCGCTCACCGTGGGATAGACGTAGAAGCAGTCGATCCTGCGGATGGCTCGCCGGCCGCACGGCGGCGACGCCGAGGCGCGCACCGGCGGGACTGAAGCGCGTCGTCGACTGCCCGGGCGCGCACGGGTCGTGCGCGAGGCCGGGGCGACACAGCCAGGTCGTGGCGGGCGTGCTCGCGGCGCCGGCGGGCGAGGCGAGCGCGCCGACGGCGAGGCCCGTGAGCAGCAGGAGTGCAGCGAGCGGTCGCGTCATGCGGGCGACGCTATCCAATGCGTCCGCCCGTGCGCGTAGCGTCCGAACGCGTGTTCGAACCCGGCGCCACCAGCTACCTCGACGCTCTCAATCCCGAGCAGCTCGCGGCCGCCACCCACCCCGGGGGCCCGCTGCTCGTGCTGGCCGGCGCGGGCACCGGCAAGACGACCACGCTGGCGGCGCGCGTCGCGTGGCTGATCGACCAGGGTGCCGCGCCCGAGCGCGTGCTGCTGGTGACCTTCACCCGCCGGGCCGCGCGCGAGATGCTCGGTCGCGCGCGCTCGTACCTGGGGCGCTCGCCGCACGGCGGGCACGCGGGGCGGGTGGTGGGGGGCACCTTCCACTCGGTCGCGCATCGCTTCGTGCGCCGCCACGCCGCCGTGCTCGGCCTGCCCGCGGGGTTCGGCGTCCTCGACGCCGGCGATGCCGCCGACCTGCTGGACCTCGTGCGCCAGGAGGCCGGCGTCGGCCAGACCGGCCGGCGCTTTCCACGCAAGTCGACGCTGCTCGACGTCTACTCGCGCACGGTCAACGCCCAGCGGCCGCTGCGCGAGCTGCTCGCCGAGGCCTTCCCGTGGTGCGAGCGCCACGCCGACGACCTTGCGCGCCTGTTCGTCGACTACGGCGCCCGCAAGCGCGGCCTCGGCGTCATCGACCTCGACGACCTATTGCTCTACTGGCGCGCGCTGGCCCAGGACGCGGTGGTCGGGGCGCAGCTGAGCGCCGGCATCGACCACCTGCTCGTCGACGAGTACCAGGACGTCAACGGGCTCCAGGTCGACCTCGTCCGCGGCCTGCGCCGCGAGCGCCCCGACGTCACCGTCGTGGGCGACGACCTGCAGGCCGTATACGGCTTCCGCTCGGCCTCGCCGGAGCACATCCTCGCCTTCCCCGAGCACTTCCCCGGCGCGGCGGTGGTGACGCTGGAGCGCAACTACCGCGCGACGCAGCCCCTGCTCGACGTGGCCAACGCCGTGGCGAAGCAGGCCGACCGCGCCTATCGCAAGGTCCTGCAGGCCGAGCGCCCCGGCGGGCGCGCACCCGAGCTGGTGCTCTGCCTCGACGAGGCCGCCCAGGCCACCGAGGTCTGCGAGCGCGTGCTCGACGCGCGCGAGCGGGGCGCGGCGCTGCGCGAGCAGGCGGTGCTGATGCGCGCCTCGCACGACTCCGCCCTGCTCGAGCTCGAGCTCGCCCGTCGCGACATCCCCTATGTGAAGTACGGCGGGCTGCGCTACCTCGAGGCCGCGCACGTCAAGGACTTCCTGGCCCTCCTGCGCCTGGCCGACAACCCCGCCGACCGCCTCGCCTGGTTTCGCTGGCTGCAGCTGCTCGAGGGCGTCGGGCCGGCGACGGCCGGGCGCGTGCTCGAGGCGCTCGAGCCCGACGCCGGCGGCCTGCTCGACGTGCTCGAACGCTGGCCCGGGGCGCAGGCCGCGCTCCCACGCGAGGCGCGCGGGCCGGCCGACGCGGTCGTGGCCGCGCTGAGCGCCGCCGCCGACACGCCGGCGGCCGGCGTGCGCGCCGAGGGGCTGCGCGATGCGCTCGCGCCGGTCGTCGAGGCGCACTATCCCGACGGCGCCATCCGCCTGCTGGACCTCGACGCGCTGGTGGCGGCGGCCGGCCAGTCGCCCGACCTCGCCCGCTTCGTCGCCGACCTGGTCCTCGATCCGCCCGCCTCGAGCTCGGACCTGGCCGGGCCCGGGAGCCTCGACGAGGACTGGCTCGTGCTCAGCACCGTGCACTCCGCGAAGGGCCTGGAGTGGCGCTCGGTCCACGTGCTGGCGCTCTACGACGGCAACTTCCCCTCCGACCTGTCGGCGGGCGACCGCGAGGCGATCGAGGAGGAGCGTCGTCTGCTCTACGTCGCGCTCACACGGGCCCAGCGCGACCTGCACCTCTACGTGCCCCTGCGCTACTACCACCGCCCGCGCGGCGCCGACGACGGCCACGGCTACGGCAAGGCGTCGCGCTTCCTCACCGAGGAGGTGCAGGCGCTGTGCCGGCGCACCGACCGCACGGGCCTCGACGTCGACCTCAACGGCGAGGTCATCGCGGCACGGGCGGGGCCGCGCATCGAGGTGTCCGTCGACGCGCTGTTCCGCTGAGCGCCGCCGGACTATGCTCGCGCCATGGCCGACGTCGCGCTCCCCGCTCCGGGTGCTGCTGCCGAGGCGCCGGCGCGTCCGGACTTCGAGATCGTGCCGCTGCGCGGGCTGCCCATCGTGGCCGCCGTGCTCGTGGCTCTGATCGCGGCCATCGCTGCGAACAAGCTGTGGGCGCTGGAGTTCTTCCACGTCGCCGCGGGCGCTGTGTGGACCTCGCTGGACCTGTTCATCGGCCTCGTGCTCGGCCCCATCCTCGGGCGTCTGACGATCCCCGCGCGCGTCGAGCTCACGACCCGGCTGATGCCGAAGATCCTGCTCATCATGCCCACGGTCGTCACGGTGACGCTCGCGTCGGGCTGGCAGCTCGGCCGCTATCTCGGAACGATCAACAGCGACTACCGCCTCCACGGCTGGCTCGTCGCCTCCTACATCGTGGTCGGGTTCATGGCCGTGATCGCGCTCGGCCTGCTCGAGCCGGCCAACGTCGCGGTGCTCTTCGAGCTGAAGAAGCGCCGGCCGGACCCGGCGGTCATCCAGCGGCTCATGAAGCGCTTCATCTATGCCTCCGGGTTCATCGGCGCGATGCAGATCGCGACGCTCGTGATCATGACCAAGGTGGCGACGGGGTGACCGAGCGCAGGCTGCCGCCGGTGACCGAGGTCGCGATCACGTCGATGGCGCTGATCGTCATCGGCGGGATCTGGATCGCCTCGCACCTGCCCCACCACGTGCCGCTGGGCCCCGCGGTGACGCTGCTCACGGCGTCGGCGCTGCTGGTGGTCTTCAACGTCGTCTCGCTGCGCCGCGTGCCCGACTTCAACTGGGCCAGCTTCTTCGGAGTCGCGAAATGGGCGGGCCTCGCCTACGCGATCACCGCGGGGATCCTCCTGTACGTCTTCGTCACGGACGGCACGAGCGGCGGCCAGCTCGTCGTGCTCACGCTGTCGCTGGTCGTCTACGCGATCCACGTCCCGCTGCTCATCGGGTTCACGGTGGCACGCTACGACCCGCTGGGTGCCCGGATCGACCCGCGCGCCGGCATGCGGGAATAGGACGCGAGCGCCCAGGGGTTGCGCGCTCCCCGTCCGCCGGGAACACTGCCGCAGAGCCATGGGCCAGGAAGTCGCCGCCAGGGTGTTCAGCCGTGCCGACCGTCAGCGCTACCGCGAGAAGGTGCGCACCTGCCTGGACGTCTTCGCCCGGATGCTGGCCGACGAGCGCTTCGAGGCGACGCGCGGCTCGTTCGGGCTGGAGGTCGAGCTCAACCTGACCGACGACGACGGCCGCCCGGCGCTGGCCAACGCGGCGGTGCTCGAGGCGATCGCCGACCCGGACTTCCAGACCGAGCTGGGCCAGTTCAACATCGAGATCAACATCGCGCCACGCCAGTTCGCCGACACGGTCTTCACGGAGCTCGAGGAGTCGGTGCGCGGGAGCCTCAACCACGCCGAGGAGCGGGCGCGCAGCGTCGGCGCGCACATGGTGATGATCGGGATCCTGCCGACCATCGACGGGGCGCACCTCAACGCCGGCGCCTTCAGCGCCAACCCGCGCTACCAGCTGCTCAACGAGCAGATCTTCGCCGCCCGCGGCGAGGACCTCGAGATCGACATCCGCGGCGTCGAGCGCCTGTCGACCTACGCCGACACGATCGCTCCGGAGGCGGCGTGCACGAGCGTCCAGCTGCACCTCCAGGTCGAGCCCGACGCCTTCGCCGCGTACTGGAACGCGGCGCAGGCGATCGCCGGGGTGCAGGTGGCCGTGGCCGCCAACTCGCCGTTCTTCTTCGGCAAGGAGCTGTGGCGCGAGACGCGCATCGCGCTCTTCGAGCAGGCGACCGACACGCGCCCCGACGAGCTCAAGGCCCAGGGCGTGCGCCCGCGCGTGTGGTTCGGCGAGCGCTGGATCACCTCGATCTTCGACCTCTTCGAGGAGAACGTCCTGTACTTCCCGGCGCTGCTGCCGGTGTGCGAGGCCGAGGACCCGGTCGAGACGCTGACGCGCGGCGACATCCCCGAGCTCGCGGAGCTGCGGCTGCACAACGGGACGATCTACCGCTGGAACCGGCCGATCTACGACGTCGTGCGCGGCCGCCCGCACCTGCGCGTCGAGAATCGGATCCTGCCCGCCGGCCCGACGGTGGTCGACAATCTCGCCAACGCGGCCTTCTACTACGGGCTGGTGCGCGCGCTCATCGAGGACGACCGCCCGCTGTGGACGCAGATGTCGTTCTCGGCCGCCGAGGAGAACTTCCACGTCGGTGCGCGCGACGGCATCGACGCGCGCGTCTACTGGCCCGGGGTAGGGGAGGTGCCGGTCTCAGAGCTCGTGCTGCGCCGGCTGCTGCCCCGCGCCTACGACGGCCTGGATCGCCTCGGCGTCGGCGCCGCCGACCGCGATCGCCTGCTCGGCATCATCGAGCGCCGCTGTGTGACCCTGCGCAACGGCGCCTCGTGGCAGAGCGCCGTCTTCCATCGCCTCTACGACGACGACGGGCTCGACCGCGACGAGGCGCTGCGCCAGATGACCGTGCGCTACCGCGAGCTGATGCACGCCAACGCGCCGGTCCACGAGTGGCCGGTCGAGTAGCTCACTCCGGCGCCGGCAGCGGCACGGGGGGCTGCGGGGTGTGCACGATCTGCACCAGCGTGTTCTCGCTGATGGAGCCGCCGGGGGGAATGACGATGGTGCGCGGGCTGTAGACCGCGAGCGCGAAGACCGGGGCGGCGTCGCGCACGAAGTCCGTGCCGGGGAAGGTGAAGTCGAGGTGCTCGGCGTAGAAGCCGGCGTACCAGGCGGCGGCCATGTAGTCGGGAGGCGCCATCGTGCCGCAGTTCTGCGCGCCCGTCGGAGTGGCGTGGTAGGTCTCCATCGGCGGCACGGTGATCTTGATCTTCACCGAGAGCACCGGGTCGTTGTTGGGCTTCTCGGGATCGAAGGCGCTGAACTGCACGTCGTCGAGCTCGAACTCGCCGTTGGTCGTCGCGGTGACGTCGGTCACGACGCAGAACGAGCTGGTATGCCCCGAGCGCGCGGTGTACTCGAGCGGTCCGCGGACGGGCAATGCCGAGTTCTCCGTGCCGGTCGGGACGACCTTCGCCGTGCCGGCGACGCGGGCCGAGAAGGTGGAGTCCGGGGCCGTCGTGTCGATCCGTGCGTCGATGCGCAGCTCGTAGGCTCCGCAGCGCTTCATGTTCTCGAAGAGGGCGGCGAACAGGGCGTCGCTCCCCGCGCCGACCAGCTGGAGCTGACGGCTGAGGCTGATGAAGTAGGTCGCGGCGCGCGGATCGCCGGACTTGGGACACAGGCTGACCATGCAGGTGGCGGCGTCGGTGATCATGCTGGCGAGACCGGCGACCGACGATCCGACGCTGAGGCCCAGGAGCTGGAGCTGGCGCTCGAAGGACAGCGCGATCCGCGTGGCCACGATCGCGCCGCGGATGGCCGGCACCGAGCAGCTGGTGCGCAGGCGCGAGGAGGCCACCTTCACGAGCGGATCGATGAAGCGCTTGTATTCGCGCTCGTAGACGTCGAGGAGGTCCTGCTCCGTCGTCTTGGGGTCCTTGAGCAGCTTGCTGATCTCCTGCGACAGGCGATCGACGCCGAGCTCGGGGTAGAGGATCGCGTCGAGGTCCGCCACGGTGGCGTTCGACCAATCGAAGGCGTCGACGGTGGAGAAGTGGGTGATCGTCACGACCGGGCGCCCCGTGGGCGCGAAGCGGCGCGCCTTGCCCTTCCCCTTGGAGCGCACCGGCGGTGGCAGGCGGTAGAGGTCGCGGCCGGTGCCCTTGGTGCCGACGAAGACGAGCCGGGTCCCCTTCGCTCCCTTGCCGCGCCGCGCGAAGCGCACGGTCGCCGGCTTGAGCAGGTCGAGGCCCTCGGGCTGCAGCTGCACGCCCGCCAGCAGGCCCTTGCGGGTCTTGCGGCTCGAGAGCTTGGTCACCAGCGCAGCGCTGACGAGCGTGTCCTGCGCCATCGCGCCGGCCGGGAACCTCACCGTCACCTTCGTGCCGTTGCGGGCCTTCAGGGAGATCGACCCGCCGGCCGCCGCCGTGATCTGGGCGCTCGCGCGCTTGCCTGCGACGGTGACCTTCGTGTTGATCGGCCCGCGCTTCGCGGACGCCGGCGCGGCGGTCAGTCCGACCGCGACCAGCAGCACGACAAGGGTCCTGCCGAACATGAGAGCTCCCGTCAGAAGGGTCTGGTGGCGGAAGCAATCGGTCGGCCAGTTGACCTGGACCCAATCGGCGAACGGCGCCCGTCGGCGGTCAGCCTACTGTCCGTCGGCGCGCGCCGCGTCGGCGGTGCGCCTCAGGCCGGGCTGCCGGTCGCGACCGGCGCGGTGCCCGTCATCTCATCCTCGGTCGCCGGCGCGGCGCCGGCGGGAGTCGCGCAGACCGGCAGCGTCACCTCGAAGCAGGCGCCGTGCTTCGCGGCGCGCGCGCTCACGTCGCCGCCCATCTGGCGGGCCAGACCGCGCGCGATGGCGAGGCCGAGGCCGAAGCCCGCGCCCGCGCGCTCGCCGCGCTCGAAGCGCCCGAAGATCCGTTCGCGTTCGGCCTCCGGCACCCCCGGGCCCGCGTCGCTCACGCGCACGTGGGCACGGGCGCCCGTCGTGTCCACGGCGATCGTCACGTCGCTGCCCGGCGGCGCGCCGTGGCGCAGGGCGTTCTCGAGCAGGGCACGCAGCACGCGCGCGGTCGCCCGCGGGTCGCCCTCCGCCCACACCGTCGCGGGCGCGTCGACCTCGACGCCCACGCCCGCGGCGTGCGCCGCCCCGGCGAGCTCGGCCGCCAGCGTGCCGGCCAGCTCGCGCAGCTCGACCGGCTCGCGGGCCAGCACGGCGTTGCCGTCGAGCCGGCCGAGGTCGAGCAGGTCCTCGGCCAGGCTCGTCATCCGATCGGTCTGCCGACGAGCTGCGGCGGCGCGCCGGCGAACCCCCCCGAGGTCCGGCGCGCCGCGCGCGAGCTCCTCCTCCAGAAGTTCGACGGTGCCGCGCAGCGACGCCAGCGGCGTGCGCAGCTCGTGCGAGGCGGTGGCGAGGAAGGCCTGGCGGCCGCGCTCCTCGGCGTGCAGCCGCGACCGCATCGTCTCCAGCGCGAGGGCCACCTCGCCCACCTCGTCGCGGTAGGCGTCGAGGGCCAGCGGCTGCTCGATCCCCTCGTCGGCCAGCCGTCGCGCATCGCGACGCAGGCGCTCCAGGCGGCGCAGCAGCCCGAAGCCCAGCGCGATCCCGAGGGCCGCGGCGAGCAGGATCGCCACCCCGGCGGCGACGGGCAGCGCCCCGCGCACGACCGCCACCGCGGCGCGGCTGTCGTTCAGCGACTTGCGCAGCACGAGCGTGCGCCGGCCCGCGCGGGTGCGCACCGGCGCGACGACCACGGCCTCGCCCCTGCTGACCTGGTCGCGCACGTCGCCGGAGCGCGCGAAGCCGGCGTCCACGAGCCGCTCGGGGGTGGCCGAGCGCGGCTCGCGGCGCTCGGGGTCGGTGTCGGCCAGCTCGATCCCGTGGGCGTCGAAGAGCGCCACGCGCCCGCCCATGCGGCGCGCGAGCTCGCGCACCAGTGCGTCCTGGCGCGCCGAGCCCGCGCGCAGGTCGCGGCGCGGCAGCCGCGCCAGCCCGAGGTCCGCGGTGCGCGCCAGCTCGCGCATGTCGCGCAGCCGGTCGCTGTCGAGGCGGTGCTCGAGCGGCGGCACGAGCGTCGCCATGGCCGCGGCGAGCGTCACCGCGCTGGTGGCCAGCAGGGCCAGCACGAGCTGGGCGCGCAATCCGGGCCGGTGCCAGCGCATGGCCCTCAGGCTCTCAACCGATAGCCGGCGCCCCGCACGGTGACGATCTGCTCCGGGTCGCCGCCGGCGGCCGCGAGCTTGTCGCGCAGGAAGTGGACGTGGACGTCGATCGCGCGCGGGTCGCGGAACTCGTGGCCGCCGAAGATCGCGTCGAGCAGCTCCTGGCGTGAGAGCAGCCTGCCCCGCGCGCGCAGCAGCGCGTAGAGCACCTCGAACTCGGAGTAGGTGAGCGGCAGCTCGGTGCCGGCGAGCTCGGCACGGCGGGCGTCGGCGTCGACGCTCAGCGTGCCGTGGGAGACGACCGCCCGCGGCGCGCCGTTGAGGTGGACGCGGCGCAGGACGGCGCGCACGCGGCTGCGCAGCTCGGCGATCCCGACGGGCTTCGTGACGTAGTCGTCGGCACCCGCCTCCAGCGCGAGCACCGCGTCGGCCTCGCCGTCGCGGGCGGTGACCGCGACCACGTGAGCGGCCTCGCCCGCGCTGCGCAGGCGCCGGCACACCTCGACACCGTCGGGCCCGGGCCCGAGGCCGACGTCGAGCAGCACGAGGTCGAAGGTCTGCGCCGCCAGCGCGTCGAGCGCGGCGCGGCCGTCGGCCGCCTCGACGACGACGTGGCCGTCACCGGCGAGCGCGCCGGCCATCACCTCGCGCAGGTCGGCGTCGTCCTCGACGACGAGCACGCGACCCCCCAGAGCGCCGTGGCCGTTCTCGCCGAACATCCCGCTCAATGTAGAGCGGCCGGCGCGCCGCGGCGTGCAGCACAACATGATCCCAACATGCCGCGCAGGGCAACCGAATCGCCCCTTGGGAGGCGACTCAGGTCGGCCGCCGATCCTCCTGGCCATGGCTCGCATCGCCGCCGTCGCCTCGCACACCGAACGACCCCACATCGTCGGGCGCCTTCGCGGCCTCTCAGTGATCCTCCCCTGCCACGATGAGGCACAGAACGTCGAGCGCGCAATCGACGAAGCGACGGCGGCGGGCGAGCTTGTAGCGGACGCCCACGAGCTGCTGGTCGTCGACGACGGCAGCAGCGACGCCACCCGCGAGCTGGCCCAGGCCCGCGCCGCGGCCGACCCGCGCGTGCGCGTACTCGTGCACGACGTCAACCGCGGCTACGGCGCCGCGGTGCGCACCGGCATCGCCGCGGCGCGCCTGGAATGGATCTTCCTCACCGACGCCGACCTGCAGTTCGACCTGACCGAGCTCGCGCGCTTCGTGCCGCTGGCACAGTCGTCGGACATCGTCGCCGGCTACCGCACGCGCCGGGCCGACCCGCCGCACCGGCTGCTCAACGCGGCCGCGTGGAACGCCCTCGTGCGCCACCTCTTCGACGTGCCGCTGCGCGACGTCGACTGCGCCTTCAAGCTCATGCGCCGCGACCTCGTGCAGTCGCTGCCGATCGCCGCCGAGGGCGCGATGATGAGCACCGAGCTCGTCATCCGCGCGTGCGAGGCCGGCGCGCGCATCGCCGAGCTGGGCGTCGGGCACCGTCCCCGTACGGCGGGGCGCTCGTCGGGGGCCAGCCCGCAGGTCGTCCTGCGGGCGTTCCGCGAGCTGCGCGCCGTCCGCGCCGAGCTGCGCGACGGCACGCCGGCCGGCGTACCCGCCGAGCTGGCGCCCCCGCGCGCGGCGTAGTGGAGCACTGATGCGCCGCGCCTGGCGCGGCCTCGGGCCCGAGGCCGCGGTCCTGGCGCTGGCGGCGGTGCTGCGCCTGACGGCGCTCGGCCGCGTCCCGACCAACCCGTACTACGACGCGGCGGTGCGCAGCATGGGCACCTCGTGGGCCGCGTTCCTGGGTGGCGCGTTCGAGCCCGGCCGCCGGGTGGCGATCGACAAGCCGCCCGTCGACCTCTGGCTCCAGGTCGCCTCCACCCGGCTGTTCGGCTTCCACGCCGTGTCGCTGCTGCTGCCCGCGGCGCTGGGCGGCGTCGCGCTCGTCGCCGCGCTCATGTGGCTGCTGCACACGATCATCGGCCGCGCGGCCGCCCTCGCCGGCGGGCTGGCGCTGGCCGTGGCGCCGTCGGCCGTGATCGTGGCGCGCAGCGACACGATGGACGCCGTCATGGCTGCCCTGGCGGTGGCCGGCGCGGCGGTGGTCGCGCGGGCGGCACGCGGCGGGCGCGTGTGGTCGCTGGCCGGGGCGGGCGTGCTGCTCGGGCTGGCCTTCGAGGTCAAGCTCGCGGAGGCCGTCCTGCCGATCGCCGCGGCGGTGCTGCTGTGGGTCCTCGCCGGGCCGCGCGCGCGGCGTCCGCGGCTCGTCGGGCTCGGGTTGCTGGGGACCACCTTCGTGGCCACGGCGCTGGCCTGGCTCGTGGTCGTGACCGTGGTGCCGCTGCATCCGCGGCCATGGGCGCTCGGCGCCTCGGACGGCTCGCCATGGCGGGCCGCCCTGGTCTACAACGGGATCGACAGGCTCCTCCCCGGCAGCGGAGGGCCGACCGCGCAGGCCGACGTCGCGCTACGCACGCCCCCGCATGCGACGCGGACCGAGGACGTGGCGCTGGCGCGCCGGGCTCGCGAGCACGCCGCCGCGCTGGCACGGCGGCCGACCGCGCCAGGGCCGCTGCGCCTGCTCTCGGCCCATGCCCATCTGGGCCGGTGGATCGGCTACGAGGCCGTCGCGGCATTGGCGGCGCTCGCCGTCGCGCTGGCGCTGCGCCGCTGGCGCGGGCTCGACCGCGCCGGCCGCGGCGGGCTGCTGACGCTCGGGCTCTGGCTCGTCGCCGGCGTCGCGCTGTGCAGCGCGATGCCGGGATTGCGCCCGCGCTACCTGGCCTGCCTGGATCCCGCGGTGGCAGCGTGCCTGGGCGCGGGAATCGCCCTGGCCGTGCGTGGCCGTCCGCGACGCGCACAGGTCGCGGGCGCCGCGGTGCTCTGCGCGGTGCTCGTGTTCCCCCTCGCCACGGCGCTGGCCGCGGTGCGCCACGGCACCCAGGCGTCGGGGCGCACGGCGCGCTGCCGGCGGCCCGCGTCGCGGCGCTGTCGGACTTCCTGCGCGCGAACACGGCCGGCGTGGCCGACGAGGTCGCCGTCAGCGCGCCGGCCAAGGCAGGGCCGCTGATCGCTCGTGACGGGCGCCCGGTCCTGATCCTCTCCGACGGCCAGGGCAACGAGCTCGTCTCCCCGGCTCGGCTGGCGGCCGCGGTGGACACGGGGCGCGTGCGCTACGCGCTGCTCGGCGACTCCTGCAGCGCCGCCAGCGGCAATGAGCGCACCGGCTGCCTGCCGGTCGTCGCGTGGGCGCGCGCGCACGGCGTCGACGTCAGCGCTGCGGCCGGCCAGCCCCACCGCGGTGCGCTGTACGTCCTCACCCGCCGGGCGGTCGCGGCGGCAGGCTGCGGAAGAACTCCCAGGTCCGCCACGTCGCGGCGAACGGTGCCGGTGGCGGCTGGGTCCGTGGGCCGCCGGGCCAGCCGTGCGCCTGGCCGTCGAGGCGCACGTGCTCGACGCGCGTCCCGGCGCTGCAGCGGCGCCACGCGATCTCGGTCACCCCTGGCGCCGGTCGCAGCCGATCCGCCTTCCCCTGGCAGCCGTCGATGCGCCGCCACTGCGCCAGCCAGCGCGCGACGCTGCCGCCGTAGTCGGGCGGCTTCCCACCGTAGGGCACGACCTGGTCGGCGGTGCCGTGGATCTCGAGCACGGGCAGCGGGCGATCGGGCCGGCATGGCGGCAGCGAGCGGTAGCCGCCGGCGACCGCGGCAACGCCCGCCAGGCGCTCCGACAGCTCGCATCCGACCCGTGCGGTCATGCCCCCGCCGTTCGACACGCCCGTGACGAAGACGCGCGCGGGATCGACGCAGGCTGCCGCCTCGAGCTGATCGAGCGAGCGCTCGAGCGCCTCGACGTCGTTGGCGCCGGGGGCCTGGCCGCTGATGTTCCAGAACGAGTTCGGGCCGCCGGCCGACGGATAGGCGACGAGGAAGCCCTCGCGATCGGCCAGCCGGCTGAAGCCGGTGTCGCCTGCGAACTCGTTGCCCGTCTCGCCGGCGCCGTGCAGGGCGATCACGAGCGGCCGCGGCTTGTACGCGCCGCGCGGCGCGTGCAGGAAGACCTGGCGCTGTCCTTCGGGCGTGTCGAGGGTGAGCGTGTGGTCGCCCGGCGTCAGCGCGGGGCATGGCTCGTGCGTCGGGTCCGACGCGTAGTGGACGGCCTTGGCGCCGGACTGCCACGCCACCACGGCGAGGAGGGCGAGACCGGCGAAGAGGGTGGCAGCCGCCCGCGCCCGGCGGGCGGTCACGCGGGCACCGCCTGTGCGAAGACCCAGCCGCGGCACAGCGCGAAGCTCAGCAGCGTCACGGGCGGCAGGACCGCGAGCTCGCCGGCGAGTCGCGGGAGGTGCTCATCGCCGACGGCGATCGCCAGGAGCGCGGCGTCGAGCCCGGAGCCCAGCAGCGCGACGGCGGCGTAGCGCGCCGCGGGCACGGCGCCGCGCGCCGCGCCACGGAACGTCCACGCGCGGTTGAGGACGAAGCCGTTGACGGCGCCGACGCCCCAGCCGACGGCGCCCGCGAGCGGTACGGGAGCGTGGAGGGCCACGAGGACAGCGTAGGTGGCGAAGGTTAGGGCGGTGTTGGTCGCGCCGACCAGCCCGAAACGCACGAGCTGGGGCACCAGCCTGGGGAGGGGCGGGTGGGGGGCGACGGTCGCGCTCATTGCAGGTAGCGCTGGGTGTAGACGTGGTTGGCCAGCCCCGCCGCCGTGCGCGTGGGGTAGTAGCCGAAGGCATGGATGACGCGCGGCATCTGCGGGACGGCGCCGAGGGCGAGCCAGGCCGTGAGCACCACGCACGCGCCCGCGAGCGCGCGCGTGCGCGCGAGGGCCGCGAAGGGCAGGACCCACCAGACGTACCAGGGCATCGTCCAGCCCAGCGTCAGGACGGTGGCGAGCATGACGAAGCCCGCCGCGCCCGGCAGCCACGCGCGTCGCCAGGCCACGGCCGCGGTCGCGCCCACGGCCGCCAGCGCCAGCACGACGTGGGCGATGGCGCGGTCGTGCGCGGTCATCCCACCGTGGCCGGCGAGCGCGGCGAGCACGTTGGGCACGCTCAGGGGCCCGACGAGGCCGTCCTGGATGCCGGTCGCCGGGAGGTGGCCGCCGTAGACCAGCCCGAGGACGGCCAGCGACAGCGCGCCGGCGCCGCCCGCACCCCCCAGGGCGGGCAGGCGCCGGCGGCAGGCGAGGACGACGATGGGCGCGAGCAGCGCCGCGGAGGGCTTGAAGCCGGCGGCGAGGACGGCGCAGGCGCCCGCCCCGACGTCCCACCACACCGCTCTTCCGGCCTCCCAGCCGACGATCGCCAGCGCGACCGCGGCGACGCCGCACAGCAGCACGAGCGGCTCGTTGTGGGCGCCGCCGATGCCGTAGACGAGCACGAGCGGGTTGAGCCCGACGAGCGCGACCGCGGCCTGCGGGGAGCGCCCCAGCCGCCGGGCCGCGAGCGCCACGAGCGCGAGCGTGCCGAGCGCCGCGGCCAGCATCAGCGCCTTCCAGACCCAGTACGCCGCCGGTAGCGACAACGGCGCGAGACCCTCGGTGACCAGCGTCAGCAGCGGTCCGTACGGCGAGGGGAGGTGGTGCCAGTTGCTGAAGTGGTAGGCGGGGTCCTGGCGGACCGTGAGCGGCAGCGCGGTGTAGGGGTTCACGCCGTAGGTCGCGGGCATGCGCCCGTAGTGCAGGTAGTTGAAGACGTCGGTCAGCGACAGCGGCGGCCCGAGCAGGAGCACGACGTGCGTCGCCACCACCGCGCCCCAGACGATGGGGGAGGGGATCCGCGGCGCGCACAGCAGCGCGACGATCCACGCCAGGCCGAGGAGCGCGAGCGCCCGGGTGAGGTCGGCCTGCAGCATCGGCGGGCTGTCGGGCAGGCCGGGCAGCCGGTGGGCCAGCGGGCCGACCATCCAGCCGGGGAATCCGCGCTGGGCCGGGCCCGAGAGGAAGGAGGGGCGCTCGGCCGCGACGAGGACGATGGCCACCGACACGCCGACGATGGCGCCCATCGCCGCGGTACCGAGAGCCGGCACCGCGGCCCGCGCGGGGACGCGGGCCCAGCGTCGCGCTGCGCCCCACGACAGGCGCGGCACTTCCAGAGCGACGTCCGCGCGCGGGCCCGGCACGCCGAACAGGGTGCGCGGCGCCGCTGAGCCATGCCGCAGGACGCCGTTGGCACGGCGTACGCGTCGTGTTGGCGTCGTGTTAGGTCGCCGCGGGCAGCGCCCGTCGCGGGCGTGCGGCCTCGAGCGGGGCCCCCGCGAGCTGGCCGCCGGGGCAGTCCTCGCACGGCACCACGCGGCGCGGGTTGCGGATCCCGGCGACGCCGAGCAGGCCCCCGAGCGCCACGAGCGCGGCCGCGATGCCCACGCCGCGGTGGAAGGCCGTCACCGCGGCGTCCTCGGCGGCCTGCGTCACCATGCGCGCCTCGCGCGGGGGAAGGCTGTCGGACTCGGCACGCGCCAGCGTGCGGTCCTTGGCCTCGCTCACGACGCGCTGGGCTGCCGGCGAAAGCTGCCGGCCGGCCAGGTGCTCGTCGATCGTGGCGCCGAACTGGCCCGCGACCACCGCGCCGAGCGCCGCCACGGCGAGCAGCCCGGCGACCCGCGCGATGGCGTTGTTGACGCCCGATGCGATCCCGGCGTTGTTCTCGTCGGCGTCGGCCAGCACGGTCGCGGTCAGCGGCGCCACCGTGGCCGACAGCCCGAGCGAGAAGATCAGCAGGGCGGGCAGCACCTCGCTGACGTAGTCGACGTGGGCGTCGACGCGCGTCAACATCGCGAGCCCCACGGCCGCCACCAGTGGGCCGCCGCCCATGAACAGGCGCGGCCCGAAGCGGTCGGCCATGCGCCCGGCGCGGCGCGACAGCGTGAACATGACGATGGTGATCGGCAGCGTGGCCAGGCCGGCCTGGAGCGCGTCGTAGCCGGCGACCTGCTGCAGGAAGAGCACGAGGAAGAAGATCATCGCGCTGAGCCCGCCGTACATGAGGAGCGTCTCGAGATTGCCGACGGCGAAATTGCGCCGCCGGAACAGCCCCAACGGCAGCATCGGGTGGGGCGTGCGGGCCTCGTGGGCGATGAACAGGGCGAACATCGCGATGCCCGCGACCGCCGGCACCACCACCTGCGGCGAGCCCCAGCCCACGCTCGGCTGGCGGATGAGGGCGAAGACGGGGCCGGCCAGCCCGAGCGCGCACAGCGTGGCGCCGAGGAAGTCCAGGCGCACCTGGGGTCCTTCGCGTGGGCGCTCGGCGACGGCGATGCGCACGATGATCACGGTGGCGACGACGAAGGGCACGTTGATCGCGAAGATCCAGCGCCAGCTCGCCACGCCGATGAGCCACCCGCCGAGCAGCGGCCCGATGACGAACGCGATGCCGCCCCACGCCGTCCACGAGCCGATCGCCGCGCCGCGCTCGTCGGGAGAGAAGCTCGACACGATCACCGCGAGCGCGCTCGGCGTCAGCAGCGCCCCGAACACGCCCTGCAGCGCGCGCCCGGCGACGAGCACCTCGATCGATGGCGCCATGGCGCAGACGACGCTCACGATGCCGAAGCCCGCGACGCCGATGGTGAAGATCCGCCGCTCTCCGTAGAGGTCGGCGAGCGAGCCGCCGACGAGGATGAGCGAGCCGAGCGTGAGCAGATAGGCGTTGGAGACCCATTGCTGGCCGGCGAGGCCGCCGCCGAGGTCGCTCTCGATGGCCGGCAGGGCGACGTTGACCGCGCTCGCATCGAGGGCCGCGACGAACGTCCCGAGGATGGCAGCCAGCAGGGCGAGGCGCTTCTGGCGGTCGGTCACGCACCCATGCTACGGCGAGGTGTCCTGCTGTCTCCGGACAGCAAGCGACGCGGTCCCGAGCCACCTGGGGTGCTCTCCGCCGTGTCCGCCCCCGAGGGGGCTTCAACGGCCTCAGAGCGGCGGGCCTCGCAACCCCTGGGCCTCGCTCTCTGCGGCTCGGTTCCGCGTCGGGGCGCAAATTAGGGTGGGCCCCGATCGTGGTCAAGGGCCCGCAGGAGGCGATCCCGCAAACACCGGAGATTTCCGTCTGGCCGTTGCCGGACCTCGTACACTGGGTATAGCTGCCGGCCTGGGCCTCCGCGGTGGCACTCTCGCCATCGACCGGTCCTGCCGGCTTTCTGGTCGCTCCAAATGAAGATCCCCGGCGCGGGCCGCGGGTGGGTGGGCACGGTCCACCGTCCAACTGCGAAGAAGAGGTGCATATGGCTGTCGAAGAGAAGGTGGAGCTGGAGGGGCAGGTCGTCGAGGCGCTCAAGAACCTCAACTTCCGGGTTGAGCTCGACATGGGTCACACGGTGCTCGCGCACCTCGCCGGCAAGATGCGCCGGTTCCGCATCCGCGTCCTCCCGGGCGACCGCGTCCGGGTCGAGGTCTCGCCGTACGACCTCAACCGCGGGCGCATCGTCTACCGCTTCAAGTAGGCGCGGCGCGGCCCTGGGCGGCCGCGCCATCTCCTCGCCTGGGCTTGGGCGCATCCGCGCCCATCGGCCCAGGGCGAGTGTCATGTGACGAAGCACACGGTTACCGGCGCGCTGCGCGCGGGTACTCGTTGAACGCTATTCAATAGAACTGACCGAGTTGGTCAGGAGGCGTTCAACCGTGCAGACCATCCATCGCTTCGTCCGCTACCAGGAGCGCGTCTCGGGAGTTCCCGGGCGCTTCATCGCGCCCGTCGTCATCGCGGGGATCTCGCTGCAGGTCGCCGTCCTGGGGATGTACTGGGACATCGGGTACCACATCGACCACGGCCGCGACGAGGGCGTCTTCACCGCGCCGCACATGTTCATCGTCGCGGGCCTGCAGGGCATCGTCATCGCGGCGCTGCTGCACGGCCGGATGCGCGGGCCGACGGCGCGCAACGAGCGCTCGCTGCCGCTGGGCTTGAGCATGAGCCCCGGCGGGATCGTGCTGCTCGTGTGCGGCGGCGTCGCGTTGCTGGGCTTTCCGCTCGACGCCTTCTGGCACGCGCTCTTCGGCGAGGACGTGACGCTGTGGGGTCCCACGCACCTCTTCATGATCGGCGGCGCCGGCGTGAGCACGCTCGGCGTGTGGATGGTCATGCGCCAGGGCTTCGAGCTCGGGCGCCCGCGCACGGTCGCCCGCCGCGGGACATCTGCGCGTGGCCGGCGCGCTGATCATCGGCCTGTCGACCTTCCAGGCCGAGTTCGACTTCGGCGTGCCGCAGTTCCAGCTGCTCTACCAGCCGGTGCTCATCGCCTTCGCCGCCGGCGTCGCGCTCGTGTGCGCGCGCTCGATCCTCGGACCCTGGGGCACCTTCCAGGCGCTGGCGATGTACTTCGTCATCCGCGGCGGGCTGGCGCTGTTCGTCGGTCAGGTGGCCGGCTACACGACGCCGCACTTCCCGCTCTACCTCGCCGAGGCCGCCGTCGTCGAGCTCGCGGCGCTGGCCGCCCCGCGCGCGCCGCTGCGCTTCGCCGTGCTCAGCGGGCTGGGCATCGGGACCGTCGGGCTCGCGGCCGAGTGGGGTTGGAGCCACGTGTGGATGCCCCATCCCTGGCCCGCGTCGATGCTGGCCCCGGCGGCGATCCTCGCCCTCGCGGCCGCGCTCGCCGGCAGCGTGCTCGGCGCGCGCATGAGCCAGAGCCTCGCGATGCCCGAGAGCGAGCGCGCGGCGCTGCCGGCCATCGCTCCGCGCGCCGTCGCGCTGGCGGCGGCGGTGGCGCTGATCGCGCTCTTCGTCCCACTGCCGCGCAGCGGCGGCGACGGGACGCGCGCCGCCATCGTCCCCACACCGGCGGGCACCGGCCACGTCAACCTGGCCGTCCGGCTCGACCCGCCGGACGCGGCCCGCGCCAACCAGTGGTTCGAGGTGCTCTCCTGGCAGGGCAGGACGCCCGGGCATCTGCGCCAGCTCACCGCGCTGCGCCGGGTCGGCCCCGGCCGCTACGAGACCGAGCGGCCCGTGCCGGCGGACGGCAACTGGAAGACGATGCTGCGCCTGGCCAAGGGCACGCACCTGATGGCCCTGCCCGTCTACCTGCCGCCCTCGCCACAGGCCCACCGCGCCGGCGTTCCGGTCGCCCCGCGCTCGGGGCCGATGCAGTCGGACACCTTCATCCTGCAGCGCGAGGCGCGCGGCGGTCCCGCCTGGCTGACCACGACGGCCTACGCCGTCCTGGCGATCGTCGTCGCCGTCTGGCTGGGGCTGCTGGCGTGGGCGCTCGGCCTCGCCGAGCCCGGGCGCCAGCCCCGCCCGCGCGCTACGGTGCCATCGTCATGGCAACCGCCCGTCGCTCCCGCCTGAGCACCGACGCCCGCCGCGAGCAGCTCGTCGCGCTGGGCGTCGAGATGTTCAGCGAGCGCCCGTTCGACGAGGTGTCGATCGACGACATCGCCGCGTCCGCGGGGATCTCGAAAGGCCTGCTCTACCACTACTTCCCGAGCAAGCGCGACTTCTACGTCGCCGTCGTGCGCCACTCCGCCGACGAGATGCAGGCGGTCACCGAGACCGACCCCGGCCTCGCTCCCCTGGAACGACTGTCGGCCGGCCTGGACCGCTACCTGGAGTACGTCGACACCCACGCCCGCGGCTACTCCACCGTGCTGCGCGCCGGGATCGGCTCCGATCGCGAGGTCGCGGCCATCGTCGAGGACGTCCGCTCCGCCATGGCCAACCGCATCCTCGACGACTTCCCCGGCGACAGCCCCCCGCCCGGCGTCCGCATCGCGGTGCGCGGCTGGGTCGGCTTCGCCGAGGCCGCAAGCCTCGAGTGGCTCGAGCGCCGCGAGCTGAGCCGCGACGAGCTGCGCGAGCTGCTCATCCAGGCGCTGACGGGCGCCGTGGGGGCGGCGGCTTCGCACTACTCGGTGCGCTGAAGCGTTCGTCCGCGCTTGGCTTGCGGTGCTGCGCAGCGCTTAACAGCATCACCGAGGGGAAGCGGACCTGGGGCGGCGCGACCGTTGCCGGTCGTCCTCCGTGGGGGCGAGTTATCCGGAACCGTGCTGGATAACTGTTGTCCTGCAACACCAATCCAGCACACTTACCCAAGCGTGGTCGATAACTGTTCTCCTGCAACAGTAATCGACCACGCTTCGGCCGGAGCGGCCCGGCCGGGCGCCGCGGAGGGCCTCCTTCCCTCGGTGATGCCGTAAGCGCAAGCAGCACCGCCAACGCAACGCGGACGACCGCGCCTACACTCGCGCCCCATGCCCGAGGCCCTGGTGATCGTCGACTTCCAGAACGACTTCACCCCCGGCGGTGCCCTGGCCGTCCCCGACGGTGACACGATCGCGCCGCGGCTCAACGAACTCGCCGCCGACGACCGCTTCGACCTCGTGGTGGCCACGCGCGACTGGCACCCGGCGGAGCACTCGTCGTTCGCCGCCCAGGGCGGGCCGTGGCCCGAGCACTGCGTGGCCGACGGCGAGGGCGCGCAACTGCACCCTGGGCTCGACACCGCGCTCGTCGACGTCATCGTCGACAAGGGCACCGACCCGGCGACCGAGGGCTACTCGGGCTTCGACGGGACCGACCTGGCGGCCCTGCTGCGAGGGCGGGGGATCGACCGGGTCACGGTCGCAGGCCTCGCCACCGACTACTGCGTCCGCGCGACGGCGCTCGACGCGCTTCAGGCCGGATTCGCCGTGACGGTCGACGATGGCGCCTCCCGCGGGATCGACCCGGGCGCCAGCGCTGCGGCGCTCGACGAGGTGCGCGCGGCCGGCGGCGCCGTAGGTTCGGCCGAAACCTGAACCGCAAACCGGCAAATGGGGGGCGAGTTCGTGCGTACTCTTGACAAACCCCCCGTCTATGGGAGAGGGTCGCGCCAGTGGGTCAGCTCCGCACCGGGTCGCTGGAGTCGCTCCGCGAGCGCAACAGACTGCGCGTCATCGACGCGCTGCGCACGCGTGGGGCCATCAGCCGCGCCGATATCGCCCGTCAGACGGGCCTGAGTCGCTCGACCGTGTCGAGCCTCGTCAGCGACCTCCAGGCCGCGGGGATGGTCATCGAGCGCGCGACCGACGGCGTCGCCGCGACGGGCTCGCAGGGCGGCCGCCCTCCCGTGCTGGTGGCGCTCGACCGGTCGGCCGGGGCCGTGGTCGGGCTGGACTTCGGCCACGACTCGCTGCGTGTCGCCGTCGCGGACCTCTCCTACGCGATCCTGGCCGAGTCCTTCGCGGAGCTCGAGGTCGACACCGCCGCCGAAGATGCCCTCGACACGGCGGCGACGCTGGTGTCAGAGCTGATCGACGAGGCGGGCGTCGAGCGCGGCCGCGTGCTCGCGGCGGGCATGGGCCTGCCCGGCCCGATCGACCGCGATGACCGGCCTCGTGCACTCCCAGCCGATCCTGCCCGGCTGGGTCGGGCTCGACCCCGCGGCCGAGATGGAGGAGCGCCTCGGGCTGCCGGTGCACCTCGACAACGACGCCAACGTCGGCGCGCTGGGCGAATCGACCTTCGGGGTCGGTCGCGGGAGCCTCGTCATGGCCTATCTGCGCCTGTCGGCGGGCATCGGGGCCGGCCTCGTGATCAACGGCATGCCCTTCCGCGGCGCGCGCGGCATCGCGGGAGAGATCGGCCACGTCCTGGTCGATCCCCAGGGCCCGATCTGCCGCTGCGGCAATCGCGGCTGCTTGGAGACCTTCGTCGCCGGCCCCGCGCTGTGCGAGCTCCTGCGCCGCTCGCACGGCCCCCTGACGGTGCACCAGCTGCTGCGGCTGGCCCAGGAGGGCGACGCCGGCTGCCAGCGCGTCATCGCCGACGCCGGGCGCGTCGTCGGGCGCGCCGTCGCCGACCTCTGCAACTACCTCAATCCGGACCTCGTGGTCGTGGGCGGCGATCTCAGCGCCGCCGGCGACCTCCTGCTCGAGCCGATGCGCGAGGCGGTCCGCCGCTTCGCGATCCCGGCCGCCGCCGAGGATGTCGAGATCGTCGCCGGCACGCTCGGCGACCGCGCCGAGCTGCTCGGCGCGCTCGCCCTCGCAGGGCACGAGTCCGAGGACCCACTGACCGTACCCGTACCTCATATGTCCCATCCCACAGGAGGAGGAAGACGGTGATGCACTCACCGATCTCTCGTCGAGCGCTTGCCATTGGCATGGCGCTCTGCGTTTTGGCGTTCGCAGTCGCAGCGTGCGGCTCGGACGACAACAAATCGTCGTCGGGTAGCAGTACGACCGGCGGCGCAGCAGCAAGCAAGGCCCAGAAGGTGGGCGTCCTGCTGCCGGACACGAAGTCGTCGGTACGTTGGGAGTCGTTCGACCGGCCGTTGCTGGAGGCCGCGTTCAAGTCTGCCGGCGTGCCGGTGACGATCGAGAACGCCCAAGGCGACAAGTCGACCCAGCAGCAGCAGGCCGAGCAGCTGATCACGAACGGGGCGAAGGTGCTCCTGCTCGTGAACCTCGACTCGGGCTCGGGCGCGGCCATCGAGGCCAACGCCCAGTCGCGCGGCGTGAAGGTCATCGACTACGACCGACTGACCCTCAAGGGTTCGGCGGCGTACTACGTGTCCTTCGACAACGTCAAGGTGGGCGAGCTGCAGGGCAAGGGGCTCGTCGACTGCCTTGGCGATTCCGGCACGCCGAACATCGCCGAGCTCAACGGCTCGCCGACCGACAACAACGCCACGCTGTTCAAGCAGGGCTATGACTCGGTCCTCAAGCCGTTGTACGACGGCGGCAAGGCCAAGAAGGTCGCGGATCAGTCCGTGCCCGACTGGGACAACCAGCAGGCGCTGACGATCTTCGAGCAGATGCTGCAGAAGACGAACAACAAGATCGACGGCGTGCTCGCCGCCAATGACGGCCTGGGCAACTCGGCCATCTCGGCACTCAAGGCGCGCAAGCTCAAGCAGATCCCGGTCACCGGGCAGGACGCGACCCCGCAGGGGATTCAGAACATCCTCACGGGCGACCAGTGCATGACCGTCTACAAGGCGGTCAAGAAGGAGGCCGACGCGGCCTCCAAGCTGGCCATCGCGCTCGCCACGGGCAAGCAGCCCGAGGCCGGCCTGGTGAACGGCAAGACCAACGACAGCGCCAAGGACGTTCCGTCCGTGCTGCTGACGCCGGAGGCGATCACCAAGGACAACATCAAGGTGGTCTTCGACGACGGCTTCCTCAAGAAGGAAGACGTGTGCACGGGCAAGTACGCCTCGCTGTGCACGGAGGCAGGGCTCTAGGCAAGGATGGTGGGGGGCGCCGCCCCGGCGGCGCCCCTCCATCAACGGACCCGGAGGAGGGTTTGAGAGCGTGAGTGACACACCCATCTTGGAGCTGCGCGGCATCTCGAAGAGCTTCGGCGCCGTTCAGGCGCTCTACGAGGTTGACTTCCAGGTGTCCGCCGGCCAGGTCATGGCCCTCGTCGGCGACAACGGAGCCGGCAAGTCCACGCTCATCAAGTGCGTCGCCGGCATCTACTCGGTCGACTCCGGCGAGGTGATCTTCGAGGGCGAGCCCGTCTCGATTCACGGGCCAAAGGACGCCGCGCGCCTCGGCATCGAGGTCGTCTATCAGGACCTCGCACTGGCCGACAACCTCGACGTCGTGCAGAACATGTTCCTCGGCCGCGAGGAGGTCGGCGGGCTGCTGCGCTCGCTCGACGAGCTGACCATGGAGAAGCGCGCCAACGACACGCTGTCCTCGCTGTCGGTGACGACCATCAGCTCGGTCCGCCAGACGGTGGCCGGCCTGTCGGGCGGCCAGCGCCAGTCGGTGGCGGTCGCGAAGGCCGTGATGTGGAACTCGCGGGTGGTGATCCTCGACGAGCCGACCGCGGCGCTCGGCGTCGCGCAGACCCGTCAGGTCCTCGACCTGGTCAAGCGCCTGGGCGAGCAGGGTCTCGCGGTCGTGCTGGTCTCGCACAACCTGCATGACATCTTCGAGGTCGCGGACTCGATCACCGTGCTGCGTCTGGGCCAGAACGTCGCGGTCTACAAGCGCGCGGACGTCACCCAGACGCAGGTCGTCGAGGCCATCACCGCCGGCAAGCTGTCCAAGGTCCCCGGCGTCGGCGAAGAGGTGATCGCATGAGCGCGACCGCACCCGCACCGGTCGAAGGCGGCCCGGGCGCACCCGCGGCTGCCGCCCCCGGGGGCGAGAGCCTCGGCGTCTTCGTCAACCGCTGGTGGGCGGGCGTCAAGGCCGGCGACCTCGGGTCGCTGCCGATCGTGGTTGGCCTGATCATCATCGCGGTCGTCTTCCAGAGCCAGAACTCGAACTTCCTCACCGCGGGGAACTTCGTCAACCTCATCGTGCAGGCCGCGGCGATCACGACGATCGGCATGGGGATCGTGTTCGTCCTGCTGCTGGGGGAGATCGACCTGTCGGTCGGCTTCGTCAGCGCGGTCGCGGGCGTGACGATGGCGCTCCTGACGCTGCCCGACAACTCGCACGTGTTCGCCGCTGCGCCCACCATGGTCATCGTGCTCATGGTCGGCGTGTCCATCGGCATTCTGCACGGGCTGCTCATCACCAAGGTCGGGATCCCCTCGTTCGTGGTCACGCTGGCGGGCCTGCTGGGCTGGAACGGCGTCGTCCTGCTGCTGATCGGCGATCGCGGCACGGTCATCGTCCAGAACAGCTTCTTCGTCGGCTTCGCCAACGACTTCCTGCCGACGAGCACGGCGTGGATCCTCGCCATCGCCGGAGTCGCGCTCTACGCGGGGATGCTGTTCTGGCAGCGCGCGCAGCGCGTGCGCCACGGCCTCGCCACTGCACCCGACGCGCTGCTGGCGCTTCGTGTGGTGGGCCTGGCCATCGCGGTCTTCGCGGTCGTGTACGTCTGCAACCAGGACCGCGGCATCCCGTACGTGCTGCTCATGCTGGCCGGCGTGTACATCCTCTGGACCTTCGTGCTGAACCGCACGCGGTTCGGGCGCCACATCTACGCCGTCGGCGGGAACACCGAGGCCGCGCGTCGCGCCGGCATCAACGTCGACAACATCAAGATCGCCTGCTTTGCGATCTGCTCGATGATGGCCGCGTTGGGGGGCATCGTGCTGGCCTCGCGCCTGCGCTCCGTCGACACCGGCGCCGGCGGCGGCTCGATCCTGCTGTACGCGATCGCGGCCCCGGTGATCGGCGGCACGTCGCTCTTCGGCGGGCGCGGCAACGTCAAGTCAGCGGTGCTGGGAGCGCTCGTCATCGCGTCGATCGACAACGGCCTCGGGCTGCTCGGCTTGAGCGCCGGGACCAAGTTCGTGATCACCGCCGGCGTGCTGCTGCTGGCGGTCACCGTCGACTCCGTCGCACGCAAGGGGCGGGCGTCGTCGGGCAGAGCGTGATGGCCGGCGGGCCCCCGCGCCCCGCTCTCCGCGGGGGCTCGCCCGGCCTCACCCCACGACCAAGAAAGGGGGCTCGCTTGGCGAGCAAGGAGGGCTGGGCCTGATGCCGCTGCGCTGGGGCATCCTGTCCACCGCCAACATCACCGACAAGCTGCTCGACAGCGGCACCGACCAGCAGTTCGTCGCCGTCGGCTCGCGCGACGGCGCCCGCGCCGAGGCCTACGCGGCCGAGAAGGGCATCGCGCGCGCCCACGGCTCCTACGAGGCGCTGCTGGCCGACCCCGACGTCGACGCGATCTACAACCCGCTGCCCAACTCGATGCACGTCGAGTGGTCGATCCGTGCGCTGGAGGCCGGCAAGCACGTCCTGTGCGAGAAGCCGCTCACGCGCCATCCCGAGGACGTCGACCGCGTCTTCGACGTGGCCCAGCGCGAGGGGCGCCTGCTGGCCGAGGCCTTCATGTGGCGCCACCACCCGCAGGTGGCGCGCGCCCGCGAGCTCCTGGACGAGCGGCGCGATCGGCGACCTGCGCGTCATCCGCTCCGCGTTCGCCTACCTCCAGGGCAACCCCGACGACATCCGCCTGCACGCCTCTCTGGACGGCGGCGCGCTGATGGATGTCGGCTGCTACTGCGTCAGCGGCTGTCGCACGCTGGCCGGCGCCGAGCCCGAGATCGTCTCGGCCGACCACATCGCCGCAGGCCACGGGGGCGTCGACGTCGCGCTCGTGGCCACCCTGCGCTTCCCCGGCGACGTGCTCGCCCACTTCGACTGCGGGCTGACCTACAGCGGTGGCGGCCACCTCGAGGCGGTCGGCAGCGACGGCTCGCTCCTGCTCACCGATCCATGGCATGCGACCAACGCCGTCATCGAGCTCCGCCGCGCCGACGGCTCGGTCGAACGCATCGATCCCGGCGCCGCCAACTCCTACGCGCTCGAGCTGGCCGACTTCGAGGCCGCCGTCCGCGGCGAGCACCAGCCGCTGCTCGGCCGCGACGACGCCCTCGCTCAGGCCCGCGCGATCGCCGCGCTCTACACCTCCGCAGAAAGGAACGCCCCATGCCCGATCGGTTGAAGACGTCACTGGGCATCTGGGCCCTCGGCGGGATGATCACCCGCTTCGTGCCCGTCGGCTACCAGCCCGAGCACGGCTCCGAGTCGATGCCCGACAAGGTCCGCCGCGCGGTCGACGGTCTCGGCGACCTCATGGACGACTACGAGTTCCACTATCCGTACGAGCTCAACCGCGACAACCTCGACGAGGTCCGCGACGCCCTCGACGGCCACGGGATCTACTGCCTGGCCAGCGGGCTGCACCTCGACCCACGCAACGGCAAGGGCGGGCTCTCATCGCCCGACGACGCCGTGCGCGACGAGGCGCTGCGCGTCACCCTCGACGCGTGCGAGTTCGCCGGCGAGATCGACGCGCACTTCATCATCTGGCCCGGGATCGAGGGCTACAACTACCCCTTCCAGACCCCCTACCGCGAGTCGTGGGCGCGCTTCATCGACGGCGTCGGGCAGGCCGCGACCGCCCTGGCCGGCCACGGCAAGAAGCTCTTCCTCGAGCACAAGAACTCCGAGCCGGCCATGAAGATCTTCATGCGCAACATCGGGATGACGCTCCACGTCATCCACAAGCTGCGGGCCGAGGGGATCGACAACGTCCAGGTCAACATGGACTGGCAGCACCTGCTCATGAACGGCGAGCACCTGCCGGAGTACGCCGCTCTTCTCGCCGCCGAGGGACTGCTCGGCCATCAGCATGCGAACTCAGGGTGGGGCATCTTCGACGACGACAACATGGTCGGCGCCACCGCGTTCATGGAGACCGTCGAGCTGGCGATCGAGCTGCGCCGGGCCGACTACGGCGCCAACGGTGAGCGGCTGGGCTTCGACCTCTACCCGTACACCGAGGATCAGGTGGCGGCCGTCAAGCGCTCGGTCGAGCAGTGGCACTTCATCGACGAGGTCGGGCAGCGCATCGACGGCGAGCCCCTGCGCGAGGCGCAGCAGCGCAAGGATGCCGTCGCCGCCTACGAGCTCGTCTACGCCGCGCTGGGCGCCACCTCGCGGGTATGACGCGCCTGCTGGGACTCGACGTCGGCACCTCGTCGGTCAAGGGCATCGCGATCGACGAGGACGGCGCTGTGCTGGCCGTCGCCGAGCGTGGTTACCCGCTGTCGACCCCGCGTCCCGGCTGGAGCGAGCAGGACCCCGAGGACTGGTGGCGCGGCGCGGCGGAGGTGCTCGAGGAGCTCGACGCCTCCAGCGCGGCGGGCATCGGCCTGTCGGGGCAGATGCACGGCCTCGTCGCGCTCGACGCGTCGGCGCGCCCGCTGCGCCCGGCGATCCTCTGGAACGACGGGCGCACGCAGGCCCAGTGCGACGAGATCGAGCGGCGCATCGGCTTCGAGCGCCTGGTCGAGCTGACCGGCAACCGCGCGCTCGCCGGCTTCACCGCGCCCAAGCTGCTGTGGCTGGCCGAGCACGAGCCCGAGGTCTACGGGCGCATCGCCCACATCCTGCTGCCCAAGGACTACGTGCGGCTCAAGCTCACCGACCAGCACGCCATCGACGTCGCCGACGCCTCGGGCACCCTGCTCTTCGACGTCGCCGCGCGGGGCTGGAGCGACGAGGTCGTCAGGGCGCTCGACGTCGACCCGGCGTGGCTGCCGAAGGTCTACGAGTCGCCCGCCGTCACCGGCCTCACCCACGGCGGCGTGCCCGTTGCCGCCGGTGCGGGCGACCAGGCCGCGGGCGCGCTCGGCGTCGGCGTGGTGGCCGAGGGCGGACCGGCGTCCGTCGTGCTCGGCACCAGCGGCGTCGTCTTCGCCGCCCTGGACCGTTACGCCCACGACCCCCAGGCGCGCGTGCACGCCTTCTGTCATGCCGTGCCCCAGGCGTGGCACATCATGGGCGTGATGCTCAGCGCGGCCGGCTCGCTGCAGTGGCTGCGCGAGACGGTGGGGGGAACGTACGACGAGCTGCTGGGTGGCGCGGCGGAGTGGGAGCCGTGCGTGGAGGGCCTGCTCTTCGCGCCCTACCTGGCCGGCGAGCGCACGCCGCACGCCGACCCCGGAGCCCGCGGCGCGTTCGCCGGTCTCGGCCTGCGCCACGACCGCGGCGCCCTCGCGCGGGCGGTGCTCGAGGGCGTGGCCTTCGCGCTGCGCGACGCGCTGGACCTCGTCGAGGAGCTCGGCGGGCGCCCGCGCGTCGGGCGCATCTCCGGCGGCGGCGCCCGCTCGCAGCTGTGGCTGGAGATCGTCGCCTCGGTCCTCGAGATGCCGCTCGAGGCGACCGTCGTCGACGAGGGCGCCGCGTACGGCGCGGCGCTGCTCGGAGGGGTGGCCGCCGGCGTGTGGGGCGACGCGCGCGAGGCCGTGACGACGTGCGTGAAGGTCACGCGCACGATCGAGCCCCGGCCCGAGTGGGTCGCGCCCTACGCCGAGGCCCGCGAGCGCTTCCGCGGGCTGTACCCCGCGCTGCGCCCGCTGCAGGTCTAGGGCGCCGAACGTCGGTCCTACCCCTGCAGAGGGGGAATTCCGACGTTCGGCGCCCGATCCCTTCCGCGGCTGCGACTTCTTGCGGCTTTCTGCGCTATTCTGCACGGCAATGGCCGCCATCGACACCGGACGCGAGCTCCTCGGCGAGGAGCGCCGTGAGCTCATCCTGCGCTGGCTGGGCGCCGAGGGCAAGGTCCGCGCCTCCGATCTCTCGCTCCGGCTGCGCGTGTCGCTCGACACCGTGCGCCGCGATCTGCAGGAGCTGTCGGACGCCGGCCTGCTGCGACGGGTCCACGGCGGCGCGCTCCCGCCCAGCCCGCCGGGCCCTGACTCGTTCGTCGAGCGCCTGCCCGACGACGTCGCGGCGAAGGCCGCCGTCGCCCAGGCGGCGGTGGGCCTCGTCCGGCCCGGGGAGGTGATCGCCATCAGCGGCGGCACGACGACGCTCGAGTTCGCGCGCCGGCTGCCCGACGACCTCGACGCCACGGTGATCGCCACCAACCCGCACATCGCGATGGCGCTGGCCGACCATCCGCGCCTCACCGTCGACGTCGTCGGCGGCCGGCTGCTGCGGGCCGCGCGCACCGTCGTGGGCCCCGAAGCCGTCGACGCCCTGCGCCGCGTGCGCCCCGACGTGTGCGTGCTCTCGGCCTGCTCGCTTCACCCCGGCGTCGGCGCCACGCTGCGCCAGGGCGAGGAGGCGGCCGTCGTGCGCGCCATGGTGGAGGGCGCCGGTCGCGTGATGAGCCTCACCACGGCGGGCAAGCTCGGCAGCGCCGGGCCGTACCCGGTGGCGGACATCGAGCGCATCGACACCCTGGTCAGCGACGCGCCCGACGACGAGCTGCAGGTCTACCGCGACCTGGGCATCGAGGTCGTGCGGGCATGAGCGGCACGCCCAAGCAGGCGCGCGGCGCCGTCGCCGCGATCTTCTTCCTCAACGGCCTCGTCTTCGGCGAGTGGGCGGCGCGCATTCCCGCGGTGCGCGATCGCGTCGGGCTCTCCGACGGCGAGCTGGGGATCGTCCTGGCGTGTGCGGCGATCGGCTCGATCCTCGCGATGCCGGTGGCGGGCGGGCGCGCGGCGCGCATCGGCAGCCGCCGCGCCACGCGCGTGGCCTTCGGGCTCATGTGCCTGGCCAGCGGCGTGATCGCGCTGGCGCCGAGCCTGGCGGTGCTGTGCCTGCTGGCGTTCTTCTACGGCGCCTCGATGGGCGCGCTCGATGTGACCATGAACGCCCACGGCGTGGCCGTCGAGCGCCGCTACGGCCGCTCGATCCTGGCCAGCTTCCACGCGGCCTTCTCGATCGGCGGCCTCGCCGGCGGCATCATCGGAGCGCTCGCGGCGGCCGTCGACCTCGATGTACGCGCCCAGCTCGCGATCGTCGCGGTGGCGTCGGCGGCGATCGGGCTGACGTGGTCCCGGCGCTTCCTGGGGGGCGACGCCGATGCAGTCGGCCGCACCGAGCCGGTCTTCGTGCGTCCGCCGCGGCGCCTGCTGGCGCTTGGGGCGCTGGCCTTCGCCTGCCTGCTCATCGAGGGCGCGTCGGCCGACTGGAGCGCGGTCTACCTGCGCGACGAGCTCGGCACCACGGCGGCGATCGCCGCCATCGGCTTCACCTCGTTCAGCATCACGATGACCGTCGGGCGCGTCTTCGGCGATCGGCTCGTCGATCGCTTCGGGCCCGAGACCATCGTGCGTGCGGGCGGCAGCCTGGCCGCCGTCGGCTTCGGCCTGGCCCTCGTGGCGGCCGCGCCGGTCCCCGCGATCCTTGGCTTCGCCTGCCTGGGGGCCGGGATGTCCGGCGTCGTGCCGATCGTCTTCCGCGCCGCGGGTCACGTGCCCGGCATGTCCGCCGGCGTCGGCCTGGCGGCGGTGTCGAGTACCGGCTACCTGGGCTTCCTCGTCGGCCCACCCCTCATCGGCGGGCTCGCCGAGCTCGTCGGCCTGCCCGGCGCGCTCGTGGTGGTCGTCGCGCTTTGCGCGGCCGTCGCGCTGCTGGCGCCCACGACCCGCTTCGCGCGCCCCGGCCCCGCCGTCGAGCGCGAGCCCCAGACGGTGGCGGCATGACCGCGATCCTCTCCGACCTCGACGGCGTCCTCGTCGACTCGCACGCCTCGATCATGCGCGCCTGGCGCTGGTGGGGCGCGGCGCACGGCGTCGCCGCCGAGGCGATCGAGAGCGTGCAGCAGGGCCGGCCCTCCGGCGAGGTGATCGCGGCGCTCGTGCCCGGGCTCGACGCCGGTGCCGAGTCGCGGGCCATCGACCTGCGCCAGGCCGGCGACACCGACGGCGTGATCGCCCTGCCCGGCGCTCACGAGCTCTTCGCCGGCAGCGACCCGGTGGCGATCGTGACCTCGTGCACCGTGCCGCTGGCCACCGCGCGCCTGCGCGCCGCCGGGCTCGAGGTGCCCGCCGTGCTCGTCACCCCCGAGCGCCTGTCGCGCGGCAAGCCCGATCCCGAGGGCTACCTGCTCGCCGCCCGCGAGCTGGGCGTCGCACCGCAGGAGTGCGTGGTGCTCGAGGACGCGCCGGCGGGCATCGAGGCCGGCCGCGCAGCCGGCATGCACGTCGTGGGCATCACCACGACGCACGACCCCGCCGAGCTCGACGCCCACGAGCTCGCGCCGTCGATCGCCGCGTGGCTGTCCTCTCGCGACGGCGCGCCGAGCTAGAGCCGCGCGCCGGCGAAGCGCTCCAGGCGCGCGAGCGCCTCGGGCATGTTGCGCCGCCCGAAGCCCAGGCGGAAATGGTTGCCGTCGTACTCGTAGATCGATCCCGGCAGCAGCAGCACGCCCTCCTCGGCCACGAGCTCGCGCGCGAAGTCGTCGATCGAGGTCGCGGCCAGCAGCCGCGGGAAGCCGATCGGCGCCCCGCGCGGGCGGACCCATTCGAACGTGCCTTCCCAGCGCGCGAAGAAGTCGTCCAGCAGCGGCAGGTTGGCGTCGACGATGGCGCGGCTGCGGGCCACGACGTCGTCGCGGCGGCGCAGCGCGATGAGCGCCAGGATCTCGCTCGGGGCGCTGTTGCAGATCGTCGTGTAGTCCTTGATCGCCGCGATGCGGGCCAGCAGCTCGCGGTCGCGGCAGGCCAGCCAGCCGATGCGCAGCCCGGGCAGCGCGAAGGTCTTCGACATCACGCCGAGGCTCACCGCACGGGCCGAGAGCTCGGCGGCGCCCGGCAGCAGCGCGGCGGGCGCGTGCTCGAGCCAGCGGTAGACCTCGTCGGAGAAGAGGTGCGCGCCCGCGTCCTCGGCGATCTCCACGAGCTCGTCGAGGGTGGCACGGTCGATGTGGGCGCCGGTGGGGTTGTGCGGGAAGTTGACGACGATCGCCCGCGTCTCGGCGCGCAGCTCGCGCCGCACCTCGTCGAGGTCCAGCGCCCACCCGCTCTCGTGCTCGAGCTCGAGCTCGCTGACCTGCGCGCCGGCGGCCCGCGCGACCTCGTACAGCGACTGGTAGGCCGGCGTCACCACGACGGCGTGGTCGTCGGTGCCCAGCGCCGCCTGGGCGAAAGCGAAGATCGCCTCCTGCGCGCCGGCGAAGACGAGGATGTCGTCGGCCTCGAGCCCGGGGTACAGCGCGGCGATCTCGGCGCGCAGCAGCGGATGGCCGGGCGTCTCGGTGTACCCGAGCCCCAGCCCGTCCCACAGCGCGCGCGTCTCGTCGTCGGCCAGCGCGAGCAGCTCGCGCAACGCGTAGGCCTCGACGTCGGAGGAGCAGAGCAGCAGCTCGGCGGTGAACTCGTACTCGGCGAAGTAGCGCTCGAGCGCGAACGGGCGGATCGGCATCGCCCCTCGGAGAGTACGGACCGCGATCAGCCGGGCTGGTAGGGCGGCGCCTCGCCCCAGCCCCAGTGCGGCACCGGCGCCTCGGGCGGCGGCGCGACGCCCGGCTGGGAGTTGGCCAGGGCGATCCGTGTGCCCCATTCGACGTAGGCCAGGAGCGCCGAGCGGAACTCCGGATCGGCGGGCAGGCCGGCGTCGTCGGCGGCGGGGGTGATCAGCGCCACCCAGCGGGCGCGCTGCTCCTCGGTCAGGGCGAGTCCGAGGTGCTTGGACAGCATGTGCGGGTAGCCGCCGTGGTCCTGGGTGTACACGGGCGGGCCGCCGAAGACCTCGCCGAGCCACAGCGCGACGTGGTGGGGGTGCTCGGGCGACATGCCGGCGAACACCGGCGCGAGGATCGGGTCGTCGTGGACGCGGTGGTAGAAGGCCTGCGTGAGGCGGTCGAGCGCCTCGGCGCCCCCGGCCCATTCGTAGAGCGTGGGTGTCATCAGGTCAGCTGGTCGGCCCGGTCGGGCAGGAGGTAGTAGACGCCGAGCAGGAAGCAGATCGCCAGGCTCAGTTGGGGCGCGACGAAGGCCACCGCCACCGCACCCACGTAGAAGCCGATCCCCAGCGAGTTGCGCTGGCCCAGGTGGGCGACCTGCGCCGGCGTGAGCTCGGCCAGGTGCCCGGCCGCGCGCGCGTAGTGCCACACCGCGCTGAAGGTCACGGCCATGCCGACGAAGACGATGCAGTACACGGCGGTCGCGGCCGAGGCGCCGTCGCCGCTGAGGTGGTCGGCGACCAGCCCCGTGGGCCACGGGATGATCGAGACCCACAGCAGGAGCAGCACGTTGAGCATCTGCAGCGTCCGGTCGGCGCGGGCCACGCGATCGAAGAGCGCGTGGTGGTTGAGCCAGATGATGCCGATCGTGAGGAAGCTGATCAGGAACGACGCATAGCTCTCCCAGGAATGCGCAAGGGCGTGCCAGACGTCGTCGCCCTGCGGCCGCGGCAGGTCGAGTGCGAGCAGGGTGATCGCGATGGCGAAGACGCCGTCGCTGAAGGATTCGAGACGGTCGATCCTCACGTTGCTCGGAGGTTCGCGACGAACGCACGCGCCTCCTGCTCGTGGAGCTCCTCGCCGTAGACGGCGCCCGCCCGCCGCGGCGCCTCCATCGGCGCCGCGTCGGCCACGCCACCGATGTCGACCGCAGTGAACCCCGCGTCCTCGATCAGCCCGGCGACGACGCCCTTTGCCTCCTCGTCGTCGCCGCACAGGAACATCACCACGCGGTCGGGGCCGGTACGGCCCGCCGCCTGGGCCTGGAAGCCGGAGGTGAGCGTGTTGAAGGCCTTGGTGTAGCGCGCGCCCGGCATCCGCGCGGCGTTGACCTGGGCGGCCGTGCGCCCGCCGAGGTCCTCCCAGCCCTCACGCCCGAACTGGTTGGTGGTGTCGATGACGATCTTCTCGTCGAGCGAGCCGGCCGCCGCCAGGACCTCGTCGATGAGCGTCCACGAGACGGACAGCATCACGACCTCGCCGAAGTCGACCGCCTCCTGCGGCGTGCCGGCGCGGCCGCCGATCTCGGCCGCCAGCGCCTCGAGCTTCTGCGGGTCGCGCGAGAAGCTGACGAGCACCTCGTGGCCGGCCTTGGCGAACAGCCGCGCTGCGTTGCCGCCGATGCGACCCGCTCCGATCACTCCGATGCGCATCGCTCAGACCCCCAGCGCCTCGATGACGAGTGCGGCCACCTTGCGCCCGCTGTACTGCTGCTGGCCGGTGATGAGGCGGCCGTCGCGCACCGCGAAGCCCTTCCACAGGCCGCCCTCGATGAAGTTGGCCCCGCGCTCTCGTAGGGCGTCCTCGATGTGCCAGGGCATGATCTTGGTTCCGACCGCCGCGTCGGCTGCCTGCTCCTCGACGTTGGCGAAGCCGGTCACCGTGCGGCCTTCGACGAGGTACGAGCCGTCGGAGAGGGTGACGTCGACGAGCGCGCTCACGCCGTGGCACAGCGCAGCGGTCGGCTTCTCGGCCTCGTAGAAGCGCGCGATCGCCGCCTTGAGGTCGTCGTTATCGCGGAAGCTGAACATCGGCGACTGCCCCCCGCAGACCACTATCGCGTCGTAGTCGTCGGGATCGAGGTCGGCCAGCCGCGGCGTGTCGCGCAGCAGCGCGGCGGTGTCCTCGGCGCTCAGATAGCCGAGGCTGAGGACGTCTGCGGCGGAGTAGCGGCTCGGATCGCGTGGGTCGCTCATGCCGTCGACCTCGACGGTGCCGCCCTCGGGGCTGGCCACCGTCACGTCGTAGCCGACCTCGGAGAACTCGTAGAGGGGATGGAACAGCTCGGAGGCCCAGAAGCCGACGGGCCAGCCCGTGGTGGTCGAAGTGGTGGGGTTGGCGACGACCATGAGGACGCGCTTGGGCGCGGTGGTCGTGCGGTCGACGACGGCGGTCATGGTTGCGTGGTGCTCCTCGATGCGCTTGGATGGCGAGGTGGGAACAAATACTACACAGGCAAGGAAAGTAACATGGAAGCCGGTTCGCGCTCCCGGCCGCCCGCGCTCGGCGGGCACGGACGAGGCCATCCTGGCCGCTGCGCTGGCCGAGCTCGGTGAGCGCGGCTACGCGCGCATGTCGGTCGACGCGGTCGCCGCGCGTGCGGGCGTGAGCAAGCCGACCGTCTACCTGCGCCACAGGACCAAGGCCGCGCTGGCCACCGCGGCGATCGCCTCGATGCGCACCCAGCCGCGCCCGAAGCCCACGGCCGACGTGCGCGCCGACCTCATCGCCCACCTGCGCCTGCTGCGCGCGGGCCTCGAGCGCCCCAACGGAATGGCCATGTTCGGCACGGTGCTGGCCGAGGAGGGCGAGACGCCCGAGCTGCTCGCGCTGTTCCGTGAGCGCCTGGTGGCGCCGCGCCGGCGCGAGCTGCGCGCCGTCCTGGAGGCTGCGCGCGACCGCGGCGACCTGCGCGGCGACGCCAACCTGGAGGTGGCCGTCAGCGCCCTCGTCGGCGCCTTCTTCGCCCGCTACCTGGCCGGGGACTCGTTCGGCGGGCGCTTCGTCGCCACGCTGGTGGACACCGTCCTCGACGGCCTGCGCGGTTAGCGCATCGCCACCCGGACCAGCGCGATGAACACCGCCTGGAAGGGGAGGCGCGCATAGAGCGCGGCGCGGCCGCCGGGCACGCGGTAGCGCTCGGGGTGCTGGGCCATCCACACGTTGGCGGGGAAGATCGCGACGAGCGTCGCGATCAGCCACCAGCCGGCGACGCGCCGCGCCGCCGGGACCATGAGACCGGCTCCGCCCGCGATCTCCGCCACGCCGCTGGCGTAGACGAGCTCGCGGTGGGCCGGCATGTAGTCGGGCATGATCGACAGGTACCAGCGCGTACGCTTGAAATGCAGGGCGCCGGCGACCACGAAGATCGGCCCGACGAGCGCGCGGAGGGCTCGCATGGGCGCCGGACTCTAGGGCGTTAATGTCGCGCCGTGCTCTCCTACCTCGAGGCGGGGCCCGACGGCGAGCCGCGCGGGACGTTGCTGTGCCTGCACGGCTACCCGGAGTCGTCGCACATGTGGGGCGTGCTCGTCGAGCGCGCGGCGGGGGCGGGCTGGCACGTGCTGGCGCCAGACCTGCCCGGCTACGGCGACTCGCCGCCCGACCCGCCGCACACGTGGCAGCGCATGGTCGACGCCGTGGACCGCTTCCACGACGAGCGCGCCGATGGCCCCGTCGCGCTGTGTGTCCACGACTGGGGCGGGCTCATCGGCCTGCGCTGGGCGTGCGACCACCCCGACAAGGTGCGTGCCCTGGTGATCTCGGCGAGCGGCTTCTTCCCCGACGGCAAGTGGCACGGGCTGGCCAAGGCGATGCGGACCGAGGGCCAGGGCGAGGAGATCGTCGACGGCACGACGCGCGAGGCCTTCGGCCAGATGCTCGCCGCGGTCGCACCGGGGATCGGCGAGCAGGCGCTCGACGAGTACTTCAAGGCCTACGCCGACCCCGTGCGCCGCCGCGGCCAGCTCGAGCTCTACCGCTCGGGCGACTTCGCCGAGCTCGAGCCCTATCGGGGCCGGCTGGGCGCCCTCGGCGTGCCGACGCTGCTGCTGTTCGGCTCCGAGGACCCGTTCGCGCGTGTCGCCACGGCGCATCGCCTGGCCAAGGAGATCCCGCACGCGCGTACGGAGGTGCTCGACGGCATCGGGCACTTCATGTTCGACGAGGTGCCCGATCGCGCGGCCGCGATCGTGGTCGACTTCCTGGACGCGCTCGTGTAGGACTGCGCGATGCCCACAGCATTCGATCCCGGCTACGGCGAGGAGCCCTTCCGCTCGCTCGTCACCAGCTATCCCGGCGCCGTCGCCTACCCAGGCGCGGGCTTTCGCCTCGAGTGGGGCCCCGTGTTCCACCGCGGGCGCCTCGACGGCACGGCGCGCGTGCTCGTCATCGGCCAGGACCCCGCCCAGCACGAGACGATCGCCCGGCGGATCCTCGTAGGGGAGGCCGGTCACCGGCTGCAGGGCTTCCTGTTCAAGCTCGGCATGGACCGCAGCTACGTGATGGTCAACACCTTCCTCTACAGCGTCTTCGGCAGCGCCTCCAAGAACGCGGGCCTGACGCGCATCGCCACCTATCGCCACAAATGGCTCGACGCCCTCTTCGCCCACGAGCCGATCGAGGCCGTCGTCTCGCTCGGCACGCTCGCCGACAAGGCCTGGCTGAAGTGGGCGGCCACGCCCAACGGCCAGTCCTTCTCGCCCGCGTACCGCCACATCACGCACCCCACGGCGCCCGAGAGCGGCGCGGCCAAGAACCAGGGCGACCATGCCGCGCTGATCAAGAAGATGCTCGCCAACTGGAACGACGGCCTGCAGGCGCTCAAGCCCGGGATCACCCACCCCGACAAGAGCCGCAACCTCGTCCTCTACGGCGAGGCGTTCGCCGACGGCGACAAGAAGCCGATTCCCATGGACGACCTGCCGGCCGGCTCGCCGGAATGGATGGCCACCAACGACGGCTGGGCCGACCGCACCGGCACCGGCCGGCGCAAGCCGACGATCACGCTGACGGCGCCCAAGAGCGCGCTGCCCTAGACGTAGTAGTCGCGCAGGCCGGTGAGCAGCCCGCCGTGCAGTGGGCTGGCGTCGACGGCATCGAAGTACGCCTTGTCGTGGACGAGCGTGTCCAGCGGCGGGATGCGCACGACCTGAGGCAGGATCTTGACCTCCTTGCCCGTGACCTTGGGGTTGTCCCAGGGCTTGTCGGTCATCAGCCATAGGGGCCGCTTCTCGGGGTCGGGGTCGCCGTGCTGCTTCTCGAGCTCGAAGTAGCGCGCCAGCGGGTCCTTCGTCGCCGCGGCGATGTCGTCGAGCACGGCCTGCCAGCCCATGTCGGCCTCGGGCACGTCGTCGTAGATGAGCTGGATCGAGCGCCGCAGGCGCCCGAGGCGGATCGGCTCGGCGTGCTGCGCGCCCGCCGCCTTCATGAGCTTCGTGGTGCCGTAGAAGGGCTGGCCGTTGATGGCCACGAGCTGCACATCGGCCTCGACCGACTCGATGAGGTTGCGGTAGGGGTCGGCCGGGATGCGGTCGGTGGTGACCAGCACGTCGCCGTGCAGGCCCACCTTCAACCGCCCGATGCGATCGCCCCAGTTGATGGCGTCGGCGGGGTTGCGGGTCGCCATCGCGCAGATCTCCTGCGTCTTGAGCTCGCCGGCCAGCGTGGTCTTGTTCCACAGGTCGGCGACCTTCAGCTCGCCCAGCAGGTTCTTCGACCCCGACGGCGACCAATCGGCGCCCAGGCAGATGCGCACACCCGCCGCACGCGCGGCGAGCACGTCGGTGGTGCCGCGGTAGAGCCAGAGGTTCGAGAACGGCGACCAGACGATCGAGCCGCCCAGCGGGGACCACTCGTCGTAGTTGGCGCGATCGAGCGCGGTGCAGTGGATGGCGGCGAAGCCCGGCGCCAGGCAGTGCTCGTCGCGGATCTTGTCGTACTCCTCGATGAGCTTGGGATCGGTGCCCTCGGAGAGGTGGTAGACGAAGGCCTGCTTGGCCTTGAGGTGCGCGGCCTGGGCCTTGTAGGCGGAGTCGTCGCGCAGCGGGAGCGCCGACACGTAGACCGTCTTCTTCTTCGTCATGAAGGTCTCGTGCTCGATGTTGCGCACGAGCCAGCCCTCGAACGGCCGGCCGGTCTTCGCCGTGCCCTGGATCGCCGTCGTGCCCCCGACGACCGCCTTGGTCTCCAGGAACTTCAGGTGCGCCTTGCCGCACAGCGCCCCGAGGGCGTTGGCAGGGTCGGAGATCATGCCCTCGTAGCTGCGATCGCCCGGCCACTGGTAGCGCGAGGTGTACGGCTCCTTGCGGCCAGGGGGCGACCACAGCGGCAGGCTGTTGTAGGCGATGTGGCCGTGCAGGTCGATGAGGCCGGGGTAGATCACGCCGCCGGTGCGCACCTTGCGCGCGCCGTCGAAGCCCGGCGGGGCGGGCGCCGTGCGCGGCTGCACGGCGGCGATCAGCTCGTCGGCGCCGATGTAGACCGCGCCGTCGTCGATCTCCGGCTGGTCCTCGTCGAACGTCACGACGCGTCCGGTGAGGACGAGTGGGATGTCCATGGGGGGCCAGCCTAAGGCCAGCCGGGGTCCATGGGGAACTCCTCGTCGCCGAGCGCGAGCACGATCGGCTCGCTGCCGTCGGCGCGCGCCGTGATGGCCAGCGGCGCGTCGGGGTCGTTGGTCTCGAACTGGGCCATGGCCACGTTGCGCCCGCCCAGCGTGGCCGCGAGGTCGCGCACGGCCCCGGCGAGGTAGGCGACCCCACCGATCGGCGCGGCGATCTCGGCGGTGGCGGCGTCGACCTCGAAGCGCGGCAGCTGGCGCACGTCCGGCAGTGGCGGCGGCGCCGCGTCGAGCTCGATCGCATGGGGGAGGTGCACGACGCGGTCGCCGAAGTCGACCTCGATCGGGGCCAGGCGGCCGCAGTCGACCACCGCCGGGCCCTCGCCCGGCTCGCGGTCGACGACCGCGACCGCGCGCACGGCCCCCGAGCGGTGCAGGAACTCGCGCAGCGCGACCACCACCGCATCGAGCGGCCCGACGGAGCCGACGAGCTCGATGGCGTCCTCGTCCACCTATTCGGGCAGCTCGCCGGGCGTGAGCGTGATCGCGCGCAGATCGCCGGCGCGCACGACGGTGGCCTTCACCGCAACGCCGATGCGTTCGGAGGTCATCATCCGCTGCAGGTCGTCGGCGCCCGCCAGGCGGACGCCGTCGAGCTCGACCAGCAGGTCCTCGGGCAGGACGCCCGCCAGGGCGGCGGGTGAGCCGTCCACGACCTCGATGACCTCGACGGCGCTGCCGCGCCCGAGGCGCCCGGCCACCCGCGGCGGCAGCGGGCGCGGGCCGACGGCGACCCCCAGCCAGGCGCGGCGCACGCGCCCCTCGGCCATGAGGGCGGCGACGATCCGGCGCGTCGCGTCGTTGATCGGCACGGCAAGCCCCAGGCCGACGCCGGCCACCGCGGTGTTGATGCCGACCACGCGGCCGGAGCCGTCGACCAGGGCGCCGCCGGAGTTGCCGGGGTTCAGCGCGGCGTCCGTCTGGACCACGTTCTCCACCATCCGCCGCGGGCCGCCGCGGCGCCCAACGGGCAGCGAGCGCCCGAGCGCGGAGACGACGCCCGCCGTGACCGAGCCGGCATAGCCGTGCGGGTTGCCGATCGCCACGACGAGCTGGCCGACCTGCAGCTCGCTGGCGTCGCCGAGCCGGGCGGGCAAGAGGTCCTCGGCGTCGGCGCGCAGGACGGCGATGTCCGACAGCGGATCGGCGCCGATGACCGCGAAGCGCATCTCGCGCCCGTCGACGAACGACGCGCTGCCGCTCTGCGAGCCCTCGACGACGTGGGCGGAGGTGACCAGGAAGCCGTCGGGCGTGATGACGACGGCGCTGCCGCCGCCCATCGCCGTGCGCCCGCCGCGCACGCGCCGCGTGACACGCAGGTTGGCCACGCTCGGCGCCAGGTCGCGGGCCACCGCGGTGACCACGCGCGAGTACGCGTCGAGTGCCTCGTCGTCGGATGGGCGCTCGTCAGTGGGTGGTCGGCCGGGTCCGCCGTCGGCGCCGGCCGTGAAGTGCAGCGTGGTGCTCATGCGCTGACGCTACCAACCGGCCTGCGCCGGCTCGGAGCCTGCCGCTATCCCAGTCCGGCGCGCTCGATGCGCCCCGCGATGACGTCGCCCCACGGGGCGCCGTCGGCGACCTCGCGCACGCGTGCGGCGCTGGCCGCGTGGTCGTAGGCGACGCGGCGGCGTTCGATGCGCCCGTCGTCGTGCATGAGCGCCCACGCCGCGCGGTGGTCGCCGTCGAGCGGGATGCCGACCGCACCGGGCGCGACGAGCTCGATCCCGTGCGCGCCGATGCGATCGAAGGACACGTGGAAGTGGCCGAAGACCAGGCGCCTGTCCTCGACGCCCTCGAGCAGCTCGAGCTCGTCGTCGCCGGGCTCGGGCCAGAACGAGGCAAGGTCGGTCTTCGGCGAGGCGTGCCAGGCACGCGTGCCGTGGCCGAGGTCGGCGCTCTCGGGCAGCGCGCCGAGCTCGGCGACGGTCGCGGGGTCCATGAGCGCCCGGCAGCTCTCGACGCCGCTGCGCGCCGGCTCGCCGTCGGGCGGCTCGGTGGCGGCCCAGCGATCGGCGTTGCCGCGGATCCAGGTGGCGTCGGGCAGCTCGCGCAGCCGGGTCACCGTCTCGGCCGGCCAGCCGCCGAAGACCGCGTAGTCGCCCCCCAGCAGGTAGCGCTGCGCCCCGGCCGCGCGGGCATCGTCGAGCACGGCCTCCAGCGCCGGTAGGTTGCCGTGGATGTCGAACAGCAGCGCCAGCATCGCGTTGCATGGTCCCACGCTGACCCTGCGCCTGCCCGAGCGCGACGACGCGCCGGCGCTGCTGGAGCTCGCCGGCGACCCCGAGGTCACGCGCTGGTTCTCGTGGGGCCCGTACACCTCGATCGAGCAGCCGCTGTACTACGTCGACGGCCTCGAGACGTGGCGCGACACGGGCGAGCAGCTCGACTTCCTGATCGTCCATCGCGAGCACGGGCCCGCGGGCATCACCGGCCTCAACGAGTTCTCCCAGCGTGACCTGCGCTGCATGGTCGGCACCTGGTTCGGCCGGCGCTTCTGGGGTACCGGCGCCAACCGCGAGTCCAAGGCGCTCGTCGCCCACCTCGCCTTCGCCGTGCTCGGGATGCACCGGCTGGGCTCCTACTCCAACCCCGACAACCTGCGCTCGACGCGGGCGCTGCTCGGCGTCGGCTTCACCCACGAGGGCGTGCTGCGTCACTGGCATCGCCACGGCGAGAACTACTACGACGTCAACGTGTTCGGCATGCTGCGCTCCGACTGGGAGAACGGCCCGCTGGCGGACGTGCCGGTGATGGTCGAGGGCCAGCCGCCGCCGGCCTTCGTGGTCGGGCCGCCGTGACCCACGGCGTCGCGGCGCAAACAGCATCATCGAGGGAAGGGTGTGCCGGCGCGTGCCCGATCCGGCGCGTAGCCGCTCCCGGCGCGAACTGCGTGGGATTACTACCGGTTTCCGACACCAATCCCACGCAGTTCGGACACCAGCGCGAGAGGGAGCGCGAGCGCCTGACTACCGCCCACTCCCCTCCCCTCGATGCGGCAGTAAGCGCCGCACATCGCCACAGGCGCGCCGCGGAGACCCAACGTCAGTCGCGCTTCGACTGCCAGCTGAACCCGCGCACCGCGAACACCGCGCCGAAGAGACCCCAGGCGGCGACGACGGCGAGGTTGCCCGCGTTGTCGGCCAGCGACTCGCCCGTGACGAGCGCGGACGAGAGTCCGTCGATGATGTGGGTGAGGGGCAGGACCTGGGCGATGTCGCGCAGGAACGCGGGAGCGGTGTCGACGTCGTAGAAGACGCCCGAGATGAAGATGACCGGCAGGAAGACGATGTTCGTGTAGGCCGGGGCCGCGTCGAAGTTCGGGATCACGTGCGAGAAGGCGACGCCCAGCGCGGCGAGTGTGGCCACGCCCACGAACGCGAAGACGGCCAGCTCGAACCAGTCCTTGGGCCAGCCGATGCCAAAGAACAGCCGCCCGGCCAGCACCACGATCACGACCTGCACGAAGGCGTTGGACACGGCGTTGGCGGTCACGCCGCCGAGGTAGGAGGTCGGCGGCATCGGCGTGCCGTGGATGCGCTTGAGGACTCCCTCCTCGCGCAGGAAGGTGATGTTCATGGCCAGGGCGTTGAACGTCGTCGACATGACGCTCATGCCGAGGATGCCCGGGACGATGATGTTCAGGGCCTCCTGGTCGCTGGAGAAGATGGCGCCGAAGAGGAAGAGGAAGAGCAGCGGCAGGATGAAGGAGAAGAACGCCGCCGTCGGGTTGCGCCAGAACATCCGGCGCTCCAGGCGCCACTGGCGATAGGCGAGCGCGGCGGCCTCAGCCAAGGTGCGCCTCCTCCTGCTCCTCGGCGGTGAGCTCGAGGTAGACGTCCTCCAGCGAGGGCCGCGTGACCGAGAGGTCGCGCAGCGCCGCACCACGGGCGAGGGCGGCGCTCGTGAGCTGGTGCAGCAGCGCGGTGGGGTCCTCGACCTCGCGCGCCTGGAGCTCACCGTCCTCGTCGCGCCACACCACGCGATAGCGCGTCGACGCCGCGCCGAGCTCGCCCGGCGGTCCTTCGGCGACGATCCGTCCCTCCTTGACGATCGCCACGCGGTCGCACAGCGCCTGGGCCTCGTCGAGGTAGTGCGTGGTGAGCAGGATCGTCTTGCCCAGCTCCTGCAGCGAGCGGATGACCTCCCACGCGTTGCGGCGCGCCGCCGGATCGAAGCCGGTCGTCGGCTCGTCGAGGAAGATCAGCTCGGGGTCGCCGATGAGCGCGAGCGCGAGGTCGAGCCGACGCCGCTGGCCCCCCGACAGCGTCCGCACGTAGGCGTCGGCCTTCTCCTGCAGGCCGGTGATCGCGATGACCTCTTCGACGTCGCGCGGGTGCGGATAGAAGTGGGCGAAGTGGCGCAGCGCCTCGCGCGGGGTGATGTGGCGGTACATCCCGGTCGACTGCAACACGATGCCGACCCGCTCGCGCAGGCCCCGCGAGTGCTGCTGGGGATCGTGTCCGAGCACCGAGACGATCCCGCCCGTTCGCGTGCGGTAGCCCTCGAGGATCTCGACCGTCGTGGTCTTCCCGGCGCCGTTGGGGCCGAGCAGGCCGAAGACCTCGCCGGGGGCGACTTCGAAGTCCAAGCCCCTCACGGCCTCGTGGTCGCCGTAGGCCTTGCGCAGGTCGCGGACGAGAATGGCAGGTGCGGAAGTGCTCACCTATGGAGATGATGGCAACCAGATGCCTTGCGCGTGCGTTGACATCGGCACCAACACGACCCGCCTGCTGGTGGCAGAGCTCGACGGCGCGCGGGTGCGCGAGCTCGTCGCCGTGCGCCGCTTCCTGCGTTTGGTCCCCGGTGACGACGGCGCAATTCCCGCCGAGGCCGTCGCCGAGCTGGCCGCGATCGTCGCCGCGCACGTGCGCCGGGCGCACCAGCACGGCGTGAGCGAGGTCCGGGCCGTGGGCACCGAGGCGATCCGCGGCGCGCGCAACCGCGACGACCTGTGCGCGGCGGTGCACCGCGCCGCCGGCGTCCACGTCGAGGTCCTCAGCGAGGAGCAGGAGGCGGCACTTGCCTTCGCCGGGGCGCTGGCCACGCTGGGCACCCCGCCGGCCGGGACGATCGGCGTGATCGACGTCGGCGGCGGCTCCTCCGAGCTCGTGACGGGCACCGCGCGCGACGGCGTCACCTGGTGGACCTCGCTGCCGATCGGCTCCGGGACGCTGGCCGCGCGCCACCTGCGCTCCGATCCGCCCGCGCTCGACGAGCTGGCCGCGGTGCGCGCCGAGATCGACGTCGCGCTGGCCGAGGTGGACCCGCCGGTGACCGAGATGGTCCTGGCCGTGGGGGGCAGCGCCACCACGCTGGCGGCGGCCGCCGGGGGTGAGCTCGTGCCGGCGACGATCGCGCGCATCCTTGCGGTCCTGATCGCCGAGCCCGCCTCCGAGGCAGCCAAGCGGCTGGGGCTCCCCGTCGAGCGCGTCCGGGTGATGCCGGTGGGCCTGCTGGCGCTCGAGGCGGCCTGGGGAGCGTTCGGCGAAGCGCCTTTGCAGATCGCGCTGGGCGGCCTGCGCGAAGGCGTTGTCCTGCGGGCACTCGACGGTCGTAGTTGAATGGTGGGCTGCAGATGGCCAAGGCGCGCGACATACCGGGGCTCCACGCGGAGCTGAGCTACCGCGAGGCGGCCGCCAGCACGGTCGCCGTGCGCACCCAGGAGCTCTTCGACCATGCCGAAGGCGTGCTCGACACCTCCGACATCGAGCGCGTCCACGACATGCGCGTCTCCACCCGGCGGCTGCGCGCCGTGCTCGAGATCTACGAGCCGTGCTTCGCGCGCAAGGCGCTGCGCGACGTGCTCGTCGACGTCAAGGCGCTGGCCGACGCGCTCGGGGAGCGCCGCGACCCCGACGTGCACCTGGCGCAGCTCGAGGAGTTCGCGCTGGCCGTCGAGGAGCCCGACCGCCCGGGGGTCGAGGTCTTCGCCGAGCGTGTCCGCGCGGAGCAGGGCGCCGGCAACCAGGCGCTGGCCGCCGCGCTGGCCGAGATCCAGGAGACCGATCTGCGCGGCAGGCTCGGAGCGCTCGCCGCGAGCGCCTCGCCCGAGCACGACCCGCGGCGGTCGTTCGGTCTCCAGCGGCCGCAGGACCACCATCCGGAGGTGGCGGGATGAAGGCGCGCGCCGTCAAGGGGCTCGATCCCGACGCGACGCTGGCCGACAACCTCGAGCGCATGATCGCCACACGGCTGGACGAGCTGTGCTCGTTCGTGCCGCGGGCGCTCGACCCGTCGCGCATGAAGGCGCTGCACGACATGCGCATCGCGGCCAAGCGCCTGCGCTACATCCTCGAGGTCGGCGCCGAGCCGTGCTTCGGCCCCTACGCCGTGACCGCGATCAAGCGCACGAAGGAGCTCCAGGACCTCCTCGGCGAGCTGCACGACTGCGACGTCCAGCTCCCGCGCGTGCGCGCCCTGCAGGACGAGCTGCGTGGCGCCGACGCGCTGGAGGCCCGCGCCCGCGCCGGGGGCGCGCCCGATCTCGACCCCACGCTGGCCTCGGGGACGCCGCACGCGCCGGCGTGGCGCGGCCTGGAGACGCTGCGCATCTACGTCGAGGCGCGGCGCGGGCTCCTGTTCGAGCGCTTCCTGGAGATGTGGCGCGAGCTGGAGCGCGAGGCCTTCCGGGCGCGCCTGGAGTACGCGATCACCGAGCGCCCCGACCCGGCGCCAACGCCGCTTTCACAATCTGACAACGGGAACGCGCCGTCATCCGCCCTAGCTTCAGCGGCGCAGACCGATGGCTGAGCAGCAGACGATCCGCGAGGTCCCGCCGCCCGGGCCGGAGCCGGAGCCCTCGGCCTCCGATCTCGACGACCCGCGGCTCTACAACAACCGCGAGCTCTCCTGGCTCGAGTTCAACGCGCGGGTGCTGGAGCTCGCCGAGCAGGAGGACATGCCCCTGCTCGAGCGCCTGAAGTTCCTGGCCATCTTCACCTCCAACCTCGACGAGTTCTTCACCATCCGCGTGGCGGGCCTGCACGACCAGGTCGACGCGGGCCTGGGCGACCCCGGGCCGGACGGGCGCACGCCGTCACAGGTCATCGACGAGCTGCGGGTGCGCATCGAGGGGCTGACCGAGCGCCAGACGCAGGTGCTCGCAGCGCGAGATCCGGCCCGGGCTGGCCGAGCACGGGATCGCGATCGTCCCCATCGGCGACGTGAGCGGCGAGGAGCGCCAGGCGCTCGACGAGCGCTTCCGACGGCAGATCTTCCCCGTCCTCACGCCGCTGGCGGTCGGGCTCGGGCGCCCGTTCCCCTACATCTCCAACCTGTCGCTCTCGCTCGCCGTGCTCGTGCGCGACCCGCAGACGCAGGTCACGACCTTCGCGCGCGTGAAGGTGCCCAAGGAGATGCTGCCGCGCTTCGTCCCCACCAACGACGATCGTTCGCGGCGGACCTTCGTCGCGCTCGAGGAGCTCATCGCGGGCAACCTCGACGCGCTCTTCCCGGGCATGGAGATCGTCGGCCACGGCTTCTTCCGCGTCACGCGCGATGCCGACTTCGACATCTCCGACGAGGCCGACGACCTGCTGCGCGCCGTCGAGGCCGAGCTGCGTCGCCGGCGCTTCGGCGAGGTCGTGCGCCTCGAGGTCGACAGCCACATGAGCCCGGACCTGCGCGCCGAGCTGACCGAGGCGCTGGAGGTCGAGGAGCGCCAGGTCTACGTCGTGGACGGGCTGCTCGACCTCACCGACCTGTGGCAGATCGTGAAGCTGCCGGGCTTCAGCGATCTGCGCGACCCGCCGTGGACGCCGGTGACCCAGCCGCGCCTACAGGGCGAGGACGACGGGCACGTCGACATCTTCGGCGTCATCCGCGCCGGCGACGTCCTCGTTCACCACCCCTACGACTCCTTCTCGAGCTCGGTGGAGCGCTTCGTCGAGCAGGCGGCCAACGACCCCGAGGTCCTGGCCATCAAGATGACCGTGTACCGCACGAGCGACGACACGCCGCTCGTGCCCGCGCTCATCCGGGCCACCGAGAAGGGCAAGCAGGCGGTGTGCCTGGTGGAGGTCAAGGCGCGCGGCGACGAGCGCGCCAACATCCAGTGGGCGCGCGCGATGGAGGAGGCCGGCGTCCACGTCGTCTACGGGCACCCGGCGCTCAAGACGCACGCCAAGTGCCTGCTCGTCGTGCGCCGCGAGGGTGACGGCGCGCGTCACTACGTCCACATCGGGACGGGCAACTACCACCCCCAGACCGCGCGCATCTACACCGACTTCGGCCTCTTCACCTGCGACGAGCAGATCGGCGCCGACGTGGCCGACATGTTCAACTTCCTCACGGGCTACGCACGGCCGCGCCGCTACCGCAAGGTCCTGGTGGCGCCCAACTTCCTGCGCGACGGGATGATCGCCGAGATCGAGCGCACGGTGGCCGCGCACGAGGAGGGCAAGCCGGCGCGGATCGCGATGAAGCTCAACTCGCTCGTCGACCGGCGCTGCATCCGCGCCCTCTATCGGGCGTCAGAGGCCGGCGTGCCCGTCGACCTCAACATCCGCGGCATCTGCTGCCTGGTGCCCGGCGTGCCCGGCGTGTCGGAGAACATCAGCGTCAACTCGGTGGTCGGGCGCTACCTCGAGCACTCGCGGATCTTCGCCTTCGAGCGCGACGGCGAGACGAAGGTCTACATCGGCTCGGCCGACCTCATGCCGCGCAACCTCGACACCCGGGTCGAGCTCGTGACCCCGGTCGACGACCCGGCGCTGCGCGACGACCTGCTCGACACGCTGGAGCGCTCGCTGGCCGACGACACGAACTCCTGGGACCTCGGGGCCGACGGCGTCTGGCGACGGCGCGAGCAGCAGGGCCACGAGCCCCGCTCGGTCCAGCGCGAGCTCATGCTCGGCCATCAGGCGCGCGCGGCCGAGGGCGCCACCGCGACGACCAGCGACTGAGCGCAAGTTCGCGCCCGCGGCTGCGTTGCAGTCGGCATGTCCGGTCGCTTGGTCTGCGCCCTCGCCGTCACTGTCGCTGTGCTCGTCGGGGGCGTGGGCTGCGGCGGCGGCGCGGCCGTCGCGTGGAAGGGGCAGCCGCGCTCCGGGCCGATCGAGGGCGGCCAGATGCTCTTCGGCACGCTGCTGAACCGTTCGAGCCGCCCCTTGCAGCTGCGCGCCGCCGACGTCCGCGTGCTCGACCGCCACGGCCGCGTGCTGTCCGCCGCCGCCGCGTTCGCCGGCGGCTACAACGCGAGCATCGCGCTGCGCGGCTTCGGCACGGAGATGTTCGCCACCGCGACGGCCAGCCCGGGCGACGGCGCGAAGGTCGCGGTCGCTCCCGGCGCCACGGTCCCGCTGAGCGTCTCGTGGAAGGGCGACGCCGCCGTGGTCGAGGTCGCCGGGGAGCGCCTGACGCTTCACTAGTCTGCGGGGCGTGGCACCTGCCGACGGCCCGCTGGCCGACATCCACATCCGCGCGCCCACGCGCGGCAACCGCCGCCTCGATCAGTTGCTGGAAGCCGTCAACGGCGACCTGCAGGTCAAGGCGTGGTGGCACATGGCCGGCATCAACGCCCAGCGCCTGGGCCTCACCGACCACTCGTGGGTGCACATCCAGATCGTCACCAACATCGCGCTGCGGCTTGGGCGGTTGCTCTTCCGCCGCGGCATCACGCCGGCGATGGTCGCCGACCACGGGATGAGCGAGCGCGACGCCGAGGTCGTGGTCGCGGCGGCCGCCCTCTTTCATTGCGTGGGAATGTCGATCCACCGCATCGACCACGAGAACTACTCGCTGTTTCTCACCGCCGACAAGCTCGGCGGGCTGCTGACGGAGATCTACTCGGAGCCCGAGCGCTCGATCGTGGTCGCCGAGGTCATGCACGCGGTGATCTCGCACCGGTCGAGCGGCCGGCCGCTCACCGTCGAGGGTGGCATCGTCCGCGTCGCCGACGCGCTCGACATGGCCAAGGGCCGCTCGCGCGTGGAGTTCGAGGCCGGGCGCCTGGACATCCACTCGATCTCGGCCTACGCCATCGACGAGGTCCGCATCGAGGCCGGCGACGACAAGGCGGTGCGCGTGGAGATAGAGATGTCCAACAGCGCCGGCATCTTCCAGGTCGACGAGGGCCTCGGCAAGAAGCTGCGCGGCACACCGCTGGCCGAGCACATCGAGGTCATCGCCCGGATCGAGGGCGAGACCGAGAAGCGGCTCGTGCCCGTGTTCCGGTTGTGATGCGCGCACTGATCTGGCGCGGCGTCGAGGAGTGGTTGGCTGAGCACGCGCAGGTCGACCTCCATGACGACGGCGTCCTGGCTACCGGCGTGCAACTCGGCGCCGAGCCCGAGCCCTACCTCGTCGAGTATCGCGTCGACGCGCCCAGCGACTGGATCACGCGGCGTCTCGAGATCGAGGCGTCAGGCGCGGGCTGGCGGCGCTCGCTGACCCTCGAGCACGACGGCGCGGGCCGCTGGACGGCCGATGGGGAGCGACTGACCGACGTCGACGGCGCCTTGGACTGCGATCTCGCCTTCTCGCCGCTGACCAACCTCATGCCCATCCGCCGCAGCGGCCTCCACGAGCGCCCCGGCCGCGAGGACTTCGTCATGGCCTGGGTGTCGGTCCCCGACCTGCGCGTCCACGCGTCGCCGCAGCGCTACGAGCACGTGCGCCCCGGCGTGGTGCGCTACGTCGCGCTCGACGGCGACTTCACGGCCGAGCTCGAGCTCGACTCCGATGGCTTGGTCGTGCGGTACCCGCGGCTGGCGGAGCGGGTGGGGGTGTAAGGGGTCGTCCGCTTGCGCATGTGGCGCTGCGCGGCGTTCAACTGCATCATCGAGGGGAGGGAGTGAGCGGCCGTCGGAGCGCCGGCGGTCGTCCTCAGAGGCGCGCGGCTCTCGAACCAGTCCGGGTTTTCGTGGGTTTTCGAGGGTAATCCGGACTGGTTCGCGTGAGGACGACCGCGGGGCCGGCGCCCGGGCACACTCCCTCCTCTCGATGATGCTGTTTTGCGCCGCGCGGCGCTGCTATGCCCGCGGCAGCGAGCGTGCCGGCAACCGCTCGCGCAGGAACGAGGCGGCGGAGGACCAGTCGACCGCGAGGATCTCGTCGGCCTGATCGCCTGCGCAGTCCGCCACCTTCGCCGCCAGCTCGGCCTGCGACGGCGGGCGGTCCGGGGCGCCGGGTGGGAGGTCGAGCCGTGCGTGCAGGGTCGAGCCGTCGGCCAGCGTGACCTCGATCGCCACGTCGCCGGCCAGCAGCCAGTCACCGCCCGGGGTGGCGTCGACCTCCACGCGCCCGAGCAGGGCCTGGGCCGCCGGCCGTGCGACGGCCTCGTCGGTGAAGCTGTCGATTCCCGGGCGGCCGTCGAGCAGTGTGGCGGCGATCGCGTACTGCAGGCTGAACTTGCCCTCCAGCCCGGTCGTCGGCGCGGAGTGGATGAGTGGGGCAAGCGCGCTCTGCGGCGTCCGCACCACCACGCGGGCCACCTGGGCGGCGTCGACGTCGGCGAGCGAGAGCTCGCACAGCGCCGCGATCGGACGCTGCAGCGCGTAGCAGCAGGGGAAGAGCTTGACGGCCAGCCCGCCGGGGACCGCGGGGCCGCCGAGCGCCAACCGCCGCGGGTCGCCGTTCACGAGCTCGAGCCACTGGTCCAGCGCGCGCGGGTCGGCCGACGCGCCGGCGCCGGCCAGGCGCGCGGCGCGCACGCCCGCGTGCACCGCGAAACCGACCTGCAGCGGCTTGGCCGCCGTGCCGAAGGCGCGCTGGACGCCGCCCGCCGCCGGCACGGCCAGGGCCATCGCCGTGGCGACCTCGCCCGCCCCGAGCCCCAGCGCAGTCGCGGCCGCGACGGCCGCCGCGGGTGCGCCGGCGGTGCAGGTCGCGTGCCAGCCCGCGGCGTAGTGCGGCCAGCCGAGCGCGCCGCCGAGGCGGGCCATGACCCCGGCGCCCGCGAGGTAGGCGTGGGCGTCACCGCCGACCGCGAGCACCGCGGGCACGCACACCGCGCTGACGTGCGAGGTCGACTTCATGTGCAGGTCGTCGAAGTCGAGGACGTGCGCGAGCACGGCCCACGCCTCGGCCTCTGAGAGCCCGCCGAGCACGTCGCGGATGGGGTGCCGCCGCGCCGCCGTCGCCACCGCGAGGGTGTCGACGAGCGAGCGTTGAGCCAGCGCGAGGTCGTCGTCCGAGGGCTCGAGGCCGGCGGCCCAGCCCGCGAGCTGCTCGGCGACGTGCGTCACCCGGCGCGCTCGAGAACGACCACCGGGATCTCGCGGTCGGTCTTGCCCTGGTACTCGTCGTAGGCCGGCCAGATCTCGGCCATCTGCCGCCACAGCTCCGGCTTCTCCTCGGGCGTCGCGTTGCGCGCACGGGCGGAGAAGCGATCGGCCTTGACCTGGACCTGGACGCCGGGATCCTCGCTGAGGTTGAGGTACCACGCCGGCGGCTCCGGAGCGCCGCCCTTGGAGGCCACGACGAGGAAGTCGTCGCCGTGGCGGCCGTAGATCAGCGGCGTCGGCCGTTCCTCGCCCGAGCGGCGTCCCTTCGTCGTGAGGATGAGGACGGGCACGCCGTCCTGCCAGTCGTGACCCTCCTCGCCGTCGGTCTCGACATAGCGCTTGACGTGTTCCTGGCCGAAGAGCATCGCGGTTCCCTTCCCGATCGTCTGTGTCACCGTCCAGGTGAATGGTGGCAGGCGACGCGCACGCGCTCCGTCGCGACCGTGCGGCGGCTCAGCTGCTGCACCGCCCGCGTGCGGCGAGCGTCGCCGAGGTCGTGGGACGGGTGCTGGCCGTGCAGGCCCAGGACCTGCGCGCGGCGCGCCTGGCGCTGCGCGCCCGCGCGACCGGCCTGGCCCGCGCCGACGTCGACGCCGCGCTCACCGACGAGCGCTCGGTGGTCGTCGCCTGGCTGGGGCGCGGCACGCTGCACCTCGTCGGCCGCGAGGACTACCCGTGGCTGCTGGGGCTCACGGCGCCCACGCGCCTGGCCACGAGCCGCCGGCGCCTGGGCCAGGAGGGCGTCGCGCCCGACGACGCCGAGCGCGCGGTGAAGATCGTCGAGCGCGCGCTGGCCGACGCGGGCCCGCTCACGCGGCGCGAGCTCGCCGAGCGCATCGCCGCCCAGGGCATCCGCACCGAGGGCCAGGCGACGCCGCACCTGCTCCTGCTCGCCGCGTTGCGCGGGATCGCGGTCCTCGGCCCGCTGCGCGACGACGGCAGCCACGCCTTCGCGCTCACCCGCGATTGGCTCGGCGCCACGCCGCCGCGGTCGCTCGACGGGCGCGATCGCGACGCCGCGCTGGCCGAGCTCGCCCGCCGCTACCTCGCCGGCCACGGCCCGGCGGCGCCGGCCGACCTCGCCACCTGGAGTGGCCTGCCGCTGCGCGACGCGCGTGCCGGGCTCGACGCGATCGCCCCCGAGCTGGTTCAGCGCCCCGACGGCCTCGTCGACCTCGCCGCGCGCGACCCCGCGCCCGCCGCGATGCCTGCGCGCCTGTTGCCCGCCTTCGACCCCTACCTGCTGGGGTGGAAGGACCGCGCGTTCGCCGTCCCCGCGGCGCACGCGAAGCGGGTGCACCCCGGTGGCGGCATCCTGCGAGCGACGGCGACCGTCGACGGGCTCGCGGTCGGCACCTGGAGCGCGCCGGGCGGGACGATCGAGCTCGAGCTCTTCGGCCGCGTCGCGGCGGCCGCGAAGAGCGCGCTGCGGGCCGAGGGCGACGACGTCGCGCGCTTTGCTCGAGCGCCCTGACGCTCTACCAGTGCACGCCCTTCATGAGGTTGGCCAGCGCCACCTGCTCCATCGAGGCCTTCTCGTTGGGGTCCTTCTCGCCGCGCGCGGCCGCCGAGTCCGGGAAGACCTTGTAGGCCATGTGCAGGACCTCGTCGACGGCCTTCGGGGCCAGCGAGTAGGCCACCTCGCCGAAGGTCCCCAGTCGCGTGTTGATCTGCTTGGGCTTGGCGCGCAACGCCTCGCACACGAGGTCGCCGGCCTCGTCGGGCGTGATGGTGGGGAAGGAGTCGTACATCTTCGTGGGGGCGATCATCGCCGTGCGCACGAGCGGCATGTGGATGGTGGTGAAGGTGATGCCGTCGCCGATGACCTCCGAGCTGACCACCCGCGTCCATGCGTCGAGCGCCGCCTTGGAGGCGACGTAGGCGCTGAAGCGCGGCGGGTTGGTCTGGGCCCCGATCGAGGAGACGTTGACGATGTGGCCGGACCCGCGCTCGCGCATGTGCGGCAGCAGTCCCATCGTCAGGCGGATGGCGCCGAAGTAGTTGAGCTGCATGGTGCGCTCGAAGTCGTGGAAGCGGTCCTGGCTGAGCGCGATCGAGCGCCGGATCGAGCGCCCGGCGTTGTTGACGAGCATGTCGACGGACACGTGGTCGTCGAGGATCTGCTTGACGAGGGCGTCGATCGACTCGAGGTCTGAGAGGTCGGCCGAGTAGATGTAGGCGGTGCCGCCCGTCGCCTCGATCTCGGCCTTCGCCTCCTCGAGCTTGTCCATCGAGCGCGCCACGAGCAGCGGAATGCCCCCGGCGGCCGCGATCTTCAGCGCCGCCGCGCGGCCGATGCCGCTCGACGCGCCGGTGATGACGACGGTGCGCCCGTTGATGGCGGCTCCGAACGAGCGGTCCTTGTAGAGGTCGGGGTCGAGCTTGCGCTCCCAGTAGTCCCAGATGAGCTCGGCGTAGTCCTCCAGCGGCGGGACCGCGATCGTGCTGTCGGCGAGCGCGCGCTCGGTGTCGCGGGTGTCGAACTGCGCGGTGAAGCCGACGTGGCCGATGACCTCCTCGGGGATCCCCAGGTCGGCCAGGATCGTGCGGCGCACGCCCTTGAGCGCCGGGAGCTGCAGCAGCAACGAGCCCACGCCCTTGGGCAGCGCGTCGGTCAGGCGCTTGTCGATGCGGATGGCCATCTGCGGCGCGTGGGCGGCGCTGGCGAAGGTGTTGAGCACCTCGCCGGAGCGCTGCGACTTGGGCGCACAGAGGTGGAAGGCCTGGCCGTCGAGGCCGTCCTGGTGGGCGATGTGGTCCATCGCCGCGGCCACGTAGTCGACCGGCACGATGTTCGTGAAGCCCAGCTCCAGTCCGACGAGCGGGAACCACTCCGGCAGCGCGTGGCGCGCCTTCTGGATCGCCTTGAAGAAGTAGTAGGGCCCGTCGATCTTGTCCATCTCGCCGGTCTTCGAGTGGCCGATGACGACGGCGGGGCGATAGATGCGCCACGGGACCCTCGCCTCCTCGCGCGCGATCTTCTCGGAGTCGAACTTCGTCTGGTGGTAGGACGAGGGCAGCTTCTGGCCCTCGTCGAACATGTCCTCGCGGAACAGGCCCTTGTAGAGGCCGGAGACGGCGACCGACGAGGCGTGGTGCAGGATGCCGGCCTCCAGCGCGTTGGCCAGCGCGACCGCGTTGCGCGTGCCGGTCACGTTGGCGAGGTCGTTGGCCTCGCTGTCGGCGGTCATGTCGTAGACCGCTGCGAGGTGGAAGAAGTGGTCGATCTTGCCGCGGTGCTCGTCGATCCAGGCCTGGTCGACGCCGAGGCGCTCCTGCGTGAGGTCGCCGATCACCGGGGTGACGCGCTTGCCGCCCTTCCAGCCCTTGATGAGCTCCTCCAGCCGCTCCTTCGAGCTCTCGCGCACGAGCACGTAGATCTCGCCCTTGCGGTTGCGCAGCAGCTCCTGCACGAGGTGGCGGCCGATGAAGCCCGTGGCCCCGGTGACGAAATACCTCAACGCGCTTCTCCTCCCTAGGGAGCGGCAAGCCTATACGCCAGCGCCGGCTCCGCCGCGCCCCTCGCCGCCCGCGAAGCGGGCCGCCCCGGCGACCGCGTCGGCGAAGACCGTGGCGCCGGCCTGCGCCTCGAGCGCCAGCCCCTCGGCCAGCGGCAGGCCGAGTCCTTCGAGCGCGGCGCGGCGATCGGCGAGCATCGTCTCCTGGGGGAAGCCCGCGAGGCCCTCGGCCATCTCCAGCGCGCGCGCGAGGTGCTCGCCGGGCGCCACCAACTCGGTCAGCAGCCCCATCGCCAGCGCCTCCTCGGCGCCGACGAGCCGACCGGTGAGGATGAGGTCCAGCGCCCGACCCATGCCGACGATCCGCGGCAGGCGCTGCGTGCCGCCGTCGATGAGCGGCACCCCCCAGCGGCGCTCGGGGAAGCCCAGCGTCGACCCCTGCGCCGCCACGCGCAGGTCGCACCACAGGGCGAGCTCGAGGCCGCCGGCCAGGCACCAGCCGCCGATGGCGGCGATCGTCGGCTTGGTCGGCGTGCGCCGGGTGAAGCCCATCGGCCCGTCGGGGTCGTCCAGGCGCCCGGCGTAGGTCTCGATCGCCTTCAGGTCGGCACCCGCGCAGAAGCTGACGTCGCCGGCGCCGGTGAGGACGAGCACCCGTGCGCCGTCGTCGGCCTCGAAGGCCTCGACGCCCGCGAGCAGGCGCTCTGCCGTAGGCCCGTCGACGGCGTTGCGCCGGTGCGGGCGGTCGATGGTGAGGACGGCGGCGGCACCGACCCGTTCGTAACGCACCTCGTCGGTCATCGGGCCGACCCTACAAACACGAACGTCCCGGGCAGGGAGAGTCCGGGACGCCGCGTGCCATCAACGAGGAGGGATCTCGTCTCGCAGTCACATGGTGGCCGCGACCGCAGCGGGCTCTGTGAAGATCCGGCTACCAGCCGCCGCGCCAGGTCTCCTGTTCGCCGGCGAGCTGCTTGTGGACCTTCTTGCGGCGCTCCTTGCGCTTCTCCAGATGGCCCTGGAGCATGCTCATCAGGAAGACGAAGACCGGGAAGAAGACGATGAGGATGAAGCCGGCGTTGGTGACGACCTTGTCGTTGGTCTCGCCCCACCAGCCCTCGCCGCCGTCGTGGGCGAGCGCGGCAGGCGCGAGCACCAGCAGGGTCAGGACGGTGACGGGCAACGCGGCAAGCAAACGCTTCATCGGCCTGCGCATCGTATAGAACGTGGGCGCCATGGCGACCTTGCAACGCGAGCGGCTCGAGGACGCGATCGAGGTCGTGCGTCTCGACCGCCCGCAGGCGCGCAACGCGCTGGACTCCGTGGCGCTGGCCGAGCTCGAGGCGGCGCTCGGCGAGCTGGCGGCCGACCCCGAGCTGCGCGTGCTCGTGCTCTCGACCACGAGCACGCGCGCGCTGTGCGCCGGCGCCGACGTCGCCGAGGTCCTCGACCGCGCCGGTGGCCTCGCGCGGATGGAGGCGTTCACCCGCGTCTACGCCGCCGTCGAGGCCTTTCCCGCCCCGACGGTCTGCGTGTGCGTGGGCAACGTGGTGGGGGCGGGCGCCGAGATCGCCGCCGGCTGCGACCTGCGTGTGGGCGCCGACAACCTCAAGCTCGCGTGGGCCGGCGCGCGGCTGGGCGTGCCGGTCGGCCCGGCGCGGCTGACCCCGCTCGTGGGGCTCGCCGCGGCCAAGGACCTCGTGTTCACCGGGCGCACGCTGGGCATGGCGCAGGCGCGCGCGCTCGGGCTGCTGCACCGCACGGCGCCCGCCGCCGGCGCGGAGGCCGCCGCGATCGCGCTGGCGCGCGAGCTCGCCGCCAACCCGCCCGAGGGGATGCGCCGGCTCAAGGCGATGTTCCGCGAGCTCACCGGCGCCGCCGGGCACGTGGCGCGCGAGAACGAGCTGCTCGTGCAGTGGCAGCGCACCGGCGCAGGGCTGCCGCAGGGCGGGCTGCGCGGCAGGTGACGGCGATGCCCGCCAGGCGCCCACTCGACCGTGTCCGCGAGCTGTGCCTCTCGCTGCCCGAGACGAGCGAGCGCCTGAGCCACGGCCAGCCGAGCTTCTTCATCCGCGAGAAGAAGACCTTCGTGATGTACCTCGACAACCACCACGACGACGGGCGCCTCGCGCTGTGGCTGGCCGCGCCGGAAGGGATGCAGGAAGCGCTGGTCGAGGCCGCGCCCGAGCACTACTTCCGCCCGCCCTACGTCGGCCACCGCGGCTGGCTCGGCGTGCGCCTGGACCGCGACCTGGAATGGAACGAGATCGCGGGCGCCATCGAGGACGCCTATCTCACGGTGGCTCCCAGGAGCCTGATCGAGGCGGCCGGACTGGCGGGCCGCGACGACGCCGGATAACCGAACCCGGTCTTCACGAGAGGCACTTACGCTTCGTAAGCACAATGCCAGGAGCCATCGTCATCGGAGCAGGGCCCGGGATCGGGACGTCCGTCGCCCAGCGCCTCGCCCGCGAGGGCCTGGCCGTCGCCGTCCTTGCCCGCTCGCGGGGCACGGTGGACGCCGCGCTCGCGTCCCTGGAGGCCATCCGCGCCGACAGCGTCGGCGTCATCGCCGACGTCACCGACGAGCGCGCCCTGCGCGCCGCGCTCGACGAGGTCGTCGAGCGCCTCGGCGTTCCGGAGGTGCTCGTCTACAACGCGGCGCTGATCCAATCGGACGCGCTCGGCGAGCTCTCGGCCGCCCAGCAGCTCGACGCGTGGGCCGTCAACGTCGTCGGCGCGATCACCGCCGTCGCCCATCTCGGGCCCGCGATGGCCCAGGCGGGCCGCGGCACGATCCTGCTCACCGGCGGCATGCCCGAGCCCGTGCCCGAGGTCACGAGCCTGTCCCTGGGCAAGGCCGGGGTGCGGGCGCTGGCGCAGCTCGTGGCCCGCGCGTACGAGCCCTCCGGAGTCCACGTCGCGACGGTCACCGTGGGCGGCACGGTGGCGCCGGGGTCCGCGTTCGATCCCGACGAGATCGCCGAGCAGTACTGGCGGTTGCACACCCAGCCGCGCGGCGCCTGGCAGCGCGAGGTCCTCTACTCGGGGCGCGTCCCTGCTGCCGCGGCGCCGCCGCCGGAGAGCGCAGGCTGAGCCGCGCTCGCGCGATCTTCCGGCACTGATCCCAGCGAGTGGCCTTCGCCCATCGCCTTGGCCACGAGTTGGGCGCGCGAACGCGCGCCGAGCTTGGTCATGGCGTTGCGGACGTGTGTGCGCACCGTGGCGTGTGAGATCTGCAGCTGCTCGGCGATCTCAGGCCCGGTCTCTCCGGCCGCCACCAGTCGCACGACCTGCGTCTCGCGCGGTGTGAGGATCGCGGTTGGCATCCCGGCGGCGTCGCGCCGCGAGTGGCGCCCCCAGCGCGAGGTGCTCAACGCGACGAACAGCACGCGCCTCTCGCCGGTGACGACCTCGGTGTGACCGGCGTACTGCACGGTGGCGATGTTCCCGTCCGCGCACACGAGGCCGGTCTCGCCGCTGAACTCACGCAGTGCGATCGTCGCTCGCCACTCGTCGGCCGCCAGCAGTGGTCCGCCCTCGACGATCTCGTAGACCGGTCGACCGATCAGCTCGTCGCGGGAGTAGCCGAGGAGCTTGACGTACGCACCGTTGACCTCGACGTGGCGGCGCCGATCGTCGAGGAGCACCATCGCGTTGCGTGAGCTCTTGAACGCGGTCCAGAACAGCGCCGGCCACCCCGCCTGGCTCGCCATCGGGCGAGTCTACGTGCGGTGGCCGCGCCGGGTGGCCTATTCCTCCGGCGGCTCGCCAGCGATGACGCCGAAGGTCGCGCCGTGCGCATCGGCGACGACCGCGAAGCGCCCCACGCCCTCCATCTGGTGCGCGGGCCCCAGCGCGCTGCCGCCGAGGTCCTGGACCTTGGCCACCGACGCGTCGCAGTCCTCGACCGTGAAGTAGGTCAGCCAGAACGCCGGCACCTCGTCGGGGACCCCCGACGGCGTCGCCATCGCGCCCGCGACCGGGACGTCGCCGACGTTGAACATCGTGTAGGTCATCCCGCCGAAGTCCTGGTCGGCGGGCTCCCAAGCGAAGACGGCCGCGTAGTACGTCTTGGCGCCCTCGACGTCGCGCGTCTGCAGCTCGTTCCAGTTGATCGTGCCGGGCTCGTTGACCAGCTCGGCGCCCGTGTGGCGGCCCGCCTGCCAGGCGCCGAGCATGCCGCCGGCCGGATGGGCGAACACGGCCATGCGTCCCGCGTCCATGACGTCCATAGGCCCGAAGAGGACGTTGCCGCCGGCCTCGGTGACGCGCGCCGCCGCGGCGTCGACGTCGTCGGTGGCGACATAGGTCGACCACATCGGAGGCTGGCTCTCGTCCTGCACTGGAGACAGCCCCGCGACATTGCGGCCGCGCAGCGTGAACATCGCATAGCCGCCGGTCTCCTCGGCGGGGCCGGCGTCCTGCGCGTCCCAGCCGAAGAGGCCGGAGTAGAAGCGCTTGGAAGCTTCGACGTCGGGGCTGGTGAGGTCGGCCCAGCTCGGTACGCCGGGCTCATAGGAGGTGCGCTCGCTCATGGCGTCGATGGTGCCAGCTTGCGCAGGAACGGGACAACCGTCTGCAGGAAACGGTTGCGAGCGGGCGCGGCGGTCAGCGGGTCCAGGTGGCTCTCGGTGGCCGATGCGTCGACGAGCACCGAGCGCGCCTTCGGGACCTTCGAGCCGGCGATGAAGCGCTTGGCGCCACGCAGGACGCGGCCGTGGGTCAGGTCGGTCTGCAGCGCGTAGAGCGGCAGGTCGACCGCCCGGCGGTGCCACGGGCGCAGCTTCAGGTAGTCGGTCTGCGCGTTGCGCGTGAGGGTGTTGGCCGCGTCGACGTCGATGCTGAGCTTGGCCGGGAAGTACCACTCGCTCGCGTTGGCGGGCTCCTGCCCGAAGGTCTGCGCCAGGCGCTCGATCGGCGTGACCTCGCCGTCGACCCAGTCGCCGTTGGGGCCGAGCGTGCCGGCCTGGACATGGATGAGCGCGAGCGCGGCGGGCGAGGTCGAGGCGTCGAACGCGTAGCCGAACGAGGCCGCGGTTGGTGGCCGGGATCGGCGGCTTGAACTGCGCCGGCAGCAGCGGGAAGGACTGCGCGATGGCGGGCGCGGTCGGGTCCTTCAGGACGGCCAGCGCGCCGACCTCGCTGAACACGCCGGCCGCCCACGGGAGGTTGAGGCCGAGGAGGTCGACGAACGGCCCGCTCGTGTCGAGCGCCTTGACCGCCTTCTTCGTCGCCGCGAGGTCGGGGGTCGAGAAGGAGCCGAACAGCCCGCCGTCGACAAGGACGAGGCCGTCGACGTCCTTGTAGCCCGGTTGGCCGTTGAAGTCCCAGCTCGCGTAGGCGACGGTCATCGAGGCGCCCAGCGAGTGCCCGCCGAGGATCACGCGCTTGCCCTGGCGCTTCGCGCTGAGCACCACGCGGCGCACGTCCTGCAGCGTGAGCGACAGGCCCCACTGCTTGGCGAACGCGAACTGCGCCGGATCGAGCGGCTGGAAGTGCGGCGTGATCGCGGGGTTCGACGAGCCACCCCAGGTAGTAGTCGAAGGCCTGCTGGACGCTGATGCGCCCGGCCAGTGCGTCGGCGAACGGCCCCGTGTCCTCCAGCGCCTGCGAGCGGCGGTCCAGCGCCCAGACCTGAAGGCCGGGCACGCGCTTGACGATCTCGCGCGCGTCGAGCGTGAAGTCGCCCGCGCCGCCGTAGAAGCCGGGCATGAGCACGAGCACCCTCTTCGCGCTCTCGGGCCCGAACTTGGTGACGAAGACCTTGTCGTACTTCGACGGGCCGGGCCCCGGCGCGCCGGGGATCGTGGTCACCGTCTCGGCCGCTGCCGCGGGGCCGGCGAGCACGAGCGCGAGGATCAGCCCGGTCAGTCCCGATCGCATGGCGGCGCAACCTACCATGGGGGTTGTGGCCGTCCTCATCGCATCCGACCTGACCAAGGACATGGCCGGCGAGCCCCTGCTGCGCGGCGTCTCGTTCAAGCTCGAGCGCCGCGAGCGCATGACCATCGCCGGGCGCAACGGCGCGGGCAAGACGACGCTGCTGCGGATGCTGGCGGGCGAGACGTCGATCGACGGCGGCGAGCTGGTGCTGGCCAAGGGCACGCGCATGGCGCTGCACGACCAGCGCCCGCCGCGCGAGCGCGACCTCAGCCTGCGCGACTACGTGCTCAGCGGCTGCGCGAGCCGCTCGAGCTCGAGGCCGAGCTGCAGCGCCTCGAGCACGCGATGGCCGCGGGCGACGAGACCGGCGATGAACCGCTACGCCGGCGTGCCAGGCGCGCTTCGAGGCCGCCGGCGGCTACGGCTGGCGCGAGCGCGCGCGCTCGGTGGTCCACGGCCTCGGCTTCGTCGACGACGACCTCGACCGCCCGCTGAGAACGTTCTCCGGCGGCCAGCTCACGCGCGCGTCGCTGGCCCGCGCGCTCGCCGCCGAGCCCGACCTGCTGCTGCTCGACGAGCCCACCAACCACCTCGACATCGAGTCGCTGGAGTGGCTCGAGCAGACGCTGCTCGAGCCTCGACGCCGCGATCGTCCTCGTCGCCCACGACCGCTGGTTCCTGGAGACCGTCGGCACCGCCGTGCTCGAGCTCGAGGCCGGCCGCGCGCGCTTCTTCGACGGCACGTGGCACGCGTGGCGCAAGGAGCAGGCCGCGCGCGAGCTCGCGCTCGGGCGGGCGATCGAGAAGCAGCAGGCCGAGATCGCGCGCATGGAGCGCTTCGTCGAGCGCTTCCGCTACAAGGCGACCAAGGCGCGCCAGGCCCAGGATCGCGCTGAAGAAGCTCAACAAGATCGAGCGCATCGAGCGCGACCCGCGCGACGGGCGCGCGCTGGCGTTCGCCGTTCAAGAAGCCCGAGCGCTCCGGGCGCGTGATCTTCGAGCTCGAGGACGGCCGGCTGGAGGTCGGGGCCGATCCGCCGCGCGTCCTGCTCGCCGACGCCGAGCTGTGGCTCGAGCGCGGCGAGCACGTCTCGCTCGTCGGCCCCAACGGGACGGGCAAGACGACGCTCATCGAGGCGCTCGTCGGGCGAGCGCCCGCTCGACGGCGGGCGCCTGCGCTCGGGCCACAACGTCAAGGTCGGCTACCTCAGCCAGCACGCCGAGGAGCTCGAGGGCGGCGGCGCGCGCACCGTGCTCGAGGCGGCGGTCAAGCGCACCGGCCTGCCGCCCAACCAGGCCCGCGCGCTGCTCGGCCGCTTCCTGTTCAGCGGCGAGGAGGCCGAGAAGCCGCTCGACGGGCTCAGCGGCGGCGAGCGCCGGCGCCTGTCGCTGGCCATCCTCGTGCAGTCGGGCGCCAACGTGCTGATCCTCGACGAGCCGACCAACCACCTCGACCTCGAGTCGCGCGAGGCGCTCGAGGACGCGCTGCAGGCCGTTCCCGGGCTCGCTGATCCTCGTCACCCACGACCGCGCGCTGCTCGACGCCGTCGGCACGCGCACGATCGCCGTCGAGGACTACGCGCTGCGCTCCTACGTCGGCGGCTGGGCCGAGTACGCGCGCGTGCGCGAGGAGCGCAAGGCGATGGGGCTCTCGCCGTCCTCGCCGCCGCCGCCGGTCACCAACGGCGCGGCCCGCGCGCAAGCGAGCCCGCGGCGCCAAGCGCCAGGCCGCCGAAGCCCAGCCCGACGGCCCGTCGAAGAACCGCGTGCGCGAGCAGGCGCGCCTGGAGCGGGCCGTCGAGGAGGCCGAGGCGGCGCTGGCGGCGCTCGAGGAGGAGCTCGCCGACCCCGCGCGCGTGGGCCACGCAAGTACGAGTCGGCGAAGTCGACCGCGCGCCACACGGCGGCCAAGCGCGCGGTCGAGGAGGCCTACGCGGCGCTCGAGGCGTTCGAGGCGAAGGTCTACGATGCTGCGCCACGAGCTGCCCGGCGGCTACGCCCTGCGTCTGCTCGAGGAGTCCGACGCCGACGAGCTCTTCGCCCTGATCGACGCCAACCGCGAGCACCTCGGGCCGTGGATGCCGTGGGTCGCAGCAGCGACCACGAGCCCGCCGACGTGCTGCCCTTCATCCGCGTCACGCGCAAGCAGATCGCCGACAACGACGGGCTGCAGACCGCGATCGTCGACCCCGGCGGGCGGATCGTGGGGATGGTCGGCGTCCACAACGTCGACTGGCTGAACCGCAAGCACGAGCATCGGCTACTGGCTCGCGCGCGACGAGCAGGGGCGCGGCACGATGACCGAGGCGGTGCGCGCGCTACGTCGACCACGCGTTCGCCACCTGGAAGCTCAACCGGGTCACGATCCAGGCGGCGGTCGAGAACGCACGCAGCCGGGCCATCCCCGAGCGCCTCGGGTTCCGCGAGGAGGGGATCCTGCGCGAGGTCGAGCGCGTCGGCGACCGCGTGATCGACGGCGTCGTCTACGCGATGCTCGCCGCCGACTGGCCGGGCGACTAGCCGGCGGCCTCGGCGTCGCGGTGCACCGCGACGCCCGCGATGACGAGCGCCACGCCCACCGCCTCGACCGCGCTGGGGAGCTGGGCGAGGACCACGACGCCGATGACCGTCGCCATCGCGGGCAGCAGCGCGACCATGAGCGCGTAGGTCGAGCGCGACATCCGTGCCATCGCGAGCTGGTCGGTCACGTAGGGGATGACCGAGGACGAGACGCCCACGCCGATGCCGGCGGCGAGCGCCACTGGATCCAGGAGGGCGGGCGCGGCGCCCCAGACGCCGATCGGCGTGGCCACCACCGCCGCGATCAGCATCGCCATCCCCAGGAGGTCGATCCCGGGGACGGTGCCGTTCTGGGCCGCGCGGTGGCTGACCACGATGTAGGCCGCGAAGAGCGCGGCGTTGACGAAGGCGAAGGCGACGCCGAGCGGGTCGCCCTCGAGCGCGACATCCGTCAGCAGGTAGACCCCGGGGATTGCCAGGGCGAGCGCGCCGAGGTTGCGCGGGGTGCGGGCGCCGAAGGCGGCGAGGACGATGACGGCAGGAACTCGATTGCGGCGACGGTGCTCAGCGGCAGGCGGTCGATGGCGAGGTAGAAGCAGCTGTCGATCGCCGCCAGCACGGCGCCCAGACGAGCAGCAGTCGCCAGGCGCCGTGCACGCTGCGCCAGGGGCGCCGCCACAGCGCGAAGATCGACGGCCGCCGACGCGATCCGCAGCCACGCGACGCCGAGCACGTCGACGCGGGCGAAGAGGAGGACGGCGAA
>CAVUKO010000016.1:0-147550 GCA_963742125.1 uncultured Actinomycetes bacterium
GGTCGGCTACTGCGTGCGTCCCGCCCGCGGTTGGTCGGCTCAACGGATCCGGAGGTCAGCCATGCTGGTGGGGTGAGCATTGAGGAGACGCTGGCAGCGTCGCGTCGTGGTGTCCGGCGTCTTACTCCGGTGGAGGCCATGGCTGCGGTGAACAGCGGAGCGCTACTGATCGACACGCGCACCGAGATCCAACGTGTCGAGCAGGGCGAGTTGCCGAGTGCTTTGGTGATCGACCGGACCGTGCTGGAGTGGCGCCTGGACCCAGCGTGCGAGGCGCGTATTCCAGAAGCGCGCAGCTACGACGCTGACATCATCGTGGTGTGCCGGCAGGGCTACAGCTCCAGTCTGGCTGTGGCTTCCTTGCGTACCGTCGGCTTGCGCAGGGCTACAGACATCATCGGTGGTGTCGAGGCGTGGGTTGCGCGGTCTACCGGTGCACCGCGGACCTGCGGACGTACGCCGCTAAACAGCACAGCTTCCTCGGGCGAGGCACCCGGCTCGAGTCATTCGCCGTGCTCTTACCGGCAGGCGTTCCTCTGCGACACCTCGCGATCTGGATGCCCCGGCGGCGTCAGAAGCCGCGGGATTCCCATGAACGCACCGCCCCGACGGGACGGAGTTCGAACCGGTTGAGGTCATCACGCACCGCCGCGACATGGTCGCGCAGGGCCCGCCTGCCGACATGGGTCAGTCCGACCCACGTCGTCCGCCGGCCCCGAATACACCTCACTGGCCGGTCTCTTTCTCAAGGGGGAACCTCTTGTCGGCTCTTCGATTTGCTGCCTTCGATCAATATGTAACCTGCTCACGACGACGTCGCGGGCAGACGATCGTGGCCATGTTGTGGGGGCGGCCGCTGTGTGATGACTGACTGCCGATGGCTGCCGTAACCCCACCAGTGGTCGACGGTGGAGGCTCGGCGTCGGGTCGGCAGCGGTCTTGACGCCGTCGGGCTGTCGGCGCAAACTTGGCGACGAGCCGCTGTGCGGTGGACGAGGATCGGCGATGAATCGAGCGTCGAGGCTTTCAGCCGAGCCGTGGCGGGTAACTGCGGTCACGATGGCATTGATTTGTGCAGTTCTCCTTGTCATTGATTCATCAACCTCCGACGCCTTGATCCTCGCGTCGTTTTGCCTTACTTTATATCGCGGGCGCCTTCTTCGTGGTCCGCAATTCACGAATCGGATTGGTTCTCTTGGCGATACTTTTTCGCCATCGACTCCACGTTTGTCCTGTTTTACGAGCGATCCTCACTCCGGGACTGGGTTTTCCAAGGATTTTATGCGCTTTCGAATGTGCTGGGGCTTATCGCAGCCATACTGGTACTCGTGAAGCGGCGTCGCACCTCAACCTAATAGGAACCGTCCGGGGGCCGCGAGGTCGGGAATCTTGTCCAGGATGGCGATGGCGTCGGGTCCGAGCCGTGGGTCGGTGAGGTGTTGCCCGGAGATGCTGACGGTCACGGTCCATAGCGGCCGCAGGATCTTGAGGATGCGGTTGATCGAGACGCCGGCGCGCTCTGGAGGTGGCGGGCGACGGCGAGGGCGGCGAACACGATGGTCAGGTGGGCGTCGATCGAGTCCTTCTTTCGGTGGAAGACCGGTCTGGCCTGGGATCCTCTTCGACATGCGGAACGATTCCTCGACCCGCCACAGGTCTCGGTAGGCGGCCACCCCACCCGACCCGTCGAGGGTGTCCTCGGCGATGTTGGTCACGAACCCTTTGAAGCCGGCGCAGAACCGGGCCCGTTCGATCACCTCCTGGTTGACCCCAGCACCTTCGTTCCGTCGGCTACTGGGTGCGTCCCGCACAATGGTCGGCGCCCGGGGCGCTTCTTTCCGTCGCGATCGTCTCCGCGATGGGAGTGGGAGCGGCAGGCCCGACTGTGTCGGGGTCACCGCCTTGCTGTACACACGACGACGCCACGCCTGTCATCTGGACCACTTCGGTGACTGTGGACCGAGTCCCTCCAGCGGACCTCCCGGTTGTCGTAGCTTGCGCATTGGTCGCCGATCTCTGCGCTCGCCGCAGGGTTTATCGAGGGACGCTTCATCGTCGCGTCGGACACGAAGTGGTGGGCGGGCCGCATCCCATGAAGGACGAACGTCCGGCCGTTGACAGCCGGGATGTCGGTCCACGATGCTGCGGCTAGGCCGATGCCCCGCAGGCAGGAAGGATGTCCGGATGGCCCCCCTCGACTGCTGACTCACGTGCTGACCAGCAACCGCTGACCGAGGAGGAAGCGTTGAGCTTGGCGTCAGGGCGTACGTGTATGCGTATCCGCTGCTTGTGATGGATTCGGTTCGCCGGGTAACGACGAACGTAGCCATACCCCCAGGGCCCGCTTGCGCCGATGGGCCGGTTTGCTCATCACCGGACGTTCCCGGGCGCATCGGATCGGACAATTGCCGGTGCCAGCCTCGATACTCTCTATTCAATCGCCTGGCTGGATCTGTCCAGCGGACCCTACGTTCTGCACGTTCCGGACGTCGAGAACCGGTTTTACATGATGCCGATTCTGGATGGCTGGACAGAAGTCATCGGCAATCCCGGAACGCGGACGACCGGCGGCACACCCGGGACTACGTCATCACCGGTCCGCAATGGACCGAACAGCTTCCGGCCGGATTCCAGCCGATCGGGTGCGGCACCAATATGGTGCTGATCGTCGGTCGTACCTATTCCTCGGGAACGGCGGCGGACTACGAGGCCGTCCATGCCATTCAGGATCAGTACACACTCATCCCGCTCGCGATGTCCGGGAACCCTGATCCCAGGCGTGATGAGGGAGCCGTCGACCCCGCCGTCGATATGACAACCCCGCCTCGGGACCAGATCGATCAGTTAGGGGCCGGCGAGTTCTTTGCCCTGTTCAGCCGGCTGCTGAAGACGAATCCGCCCACCCGGCAGGACGCCCCGGTACTGGAGGTGCTCAACCGGCTGGGGCTCGTCGGGGAGTTTGATATGGCGCGGTTGCCAGACGTCGTGGCGCGGGAGACTTCCAGGGTGCCCGAGGCGGCCCACAAGGCGATCCTGGGTCACTATGCCCGCCAAAAGCAGGCGAACGGCTGGGTGATCTCCACCGGCTCGGGGCACTACGGTATCGACTATCTGCAACGGGCGCTGGTTGCCTACATCGGCGTCGGCGGGAATCTGCCGGAAGACGCGTTCTATCCGATCGGCCGGTTCGATGGCGACGGCAAGACACTGACCGGTGCGAACAAGTACGTCATGCGCTTCTCACCGGTGGACGCTCGCCACCGATTGACCCGCGCGGCCTCTGGTCCATCACCATGTACGACAGCGAGTACTTCCTGGTCGACAATCCCATCAGCCGCCATTCGCTCGCGCAAGACAGGTTCGAAGCGAACCCGGACGGCTCAGCGGACCTCTACATCCAGACCGAGTCGCCCGGCGCTGACAAACAGGCCAACTGGCTGCCGGCTCCCGATGGTGACTTCATCCTGATGCTGCGCCTCTACTGGCCCGGAGCGGATGCCCTGGACGGGAGGTGGACGCCCCCTCCGGTACTCCGTACGGGGTGAGGGCCGCGGCGCGCCGGCGGCCGGGGCGTCCGTTCAGCCCTGAACCGGCTTGACGGCTGGGGGTGTCCAGCGTCCGTCCAGCACCGGTGCTTTGGGTTCGTAGAGTCGTAGGAAGAGGGCCAGCGGGGCGCGCGGGGCCGGCAGCCAGTTCGGTTCCTTCAGGGGGCCGGGATTCCCGCTCTGGATGTACAGGTCGAGCGAGCCGTCGTCGTTGTACCGGATCGGGTCGCGGTCTCCGAGGGCGCGACGATTGAGGATAGGGACGGCGAAGCCGTCACGGTCGTACAGGGTGAGCGACCAGAACGCGTTGACGGGCGGCAGTTCGTGCTGGTCGAAGTGGAGCAGGTAGTCGTTTTCCCCGTTGAGTGTTTGGCCGTCGGCGTCGATGAAAGCCAGCGGGTAGATCGCGTCCTCGGGGGGATTGGAGCCTAGGCCGATCATCGCGAGTGCGGCGCGTTTGAGGTAATGGTTCCCGTACACGCCCATCGTCTCGGTACTGACCTGCCAGCCGTTGATGAGCGGCGCCAGGTTCGGAATCTTCGGCCTCTATGACGCGGTGGCCGGCAACGGCGGCCTGGTCCACCGCGTCTCGAGTTGCCGGGTCGAGGGCATCGACGTCGAAGCTCTTGCCGGGCCGCAGTCCGAGGCGGCGCATCCGTTCCAGGACCGACCAGTCGGTGATGTGTGGGCGGTGCAGCTTCAGCAATTCGTTCGCGTAGCCGAAGTACTCCGTGCCGGACAGCCGGCTGACCTGGGGAGGCCGGCAAGGTGGTCATGTCGACGGTCGGGTCGGTGTCCACCTGCCCCGGCTGGGGTTCGCGGCCCCACTGGGACAACGGATCAGCGCGACGAAGCGCGAGCGGATGAGCACGGTCGGGCGCGACGGGTCCGTCGTGTAGTCGGTGACGATCTTGTAGCGCCCGCTCTTCGCCGTGGTGGTGACCTGGCAGGTCAGCGCGCGGTCGTCGGTCTGCTTGACGGTGTAGGTCGTGTCACGCGTCTGCAGGTCGGTGAAGCTCGAGCCGTCGGTGACGACGTACTGCAGCGTCTCGACGTTGGTGTTGTCGTTCGTCGGGAAGTAGACGTCGCTGAGCACGCCGTCGGCCACCGTGAACCAGACCTTCGAGGTCGTGTTGCGGGCGGTGCCGACGCAGTCCTTGCGCGCGAGGTCGAAGTGCGACAGCGCTCCTGGCCCGTCGGCGGCAGGCGGCGCCGCGCCGGCGGCGCCGGGCACCAGGCACAGTGCGACTACCAGCGCGGCCAGAGGCAGGGACCGGGCGCAGCGGGACATGCGGACTCCTCGGGGACGGGGAGGTGGGAGCGGCGCCGCGAGCCTATCCGTGCGGACCCGCCCGCTGCAAACACGCCGCGTAGCTAGGCTCACGGCCATGCGCTTCGGGATCTTCTACGAGCACCAGATCCCGCGCCCGTGGGGCGACGACGGCGAGCACCGCCTGATCCAGGAGGCGCTCGAGCAGATCGAGCTCGCCGACCGCGTGGGCTTCCACTCCGCCTGGGAGGTCGAGCACCACTTCCTGGAGGAGTACTCGCACTCGAGCGCCTCGGGCGTCTTCCTCGGCGCCGCCTCGCAGCGCACGCAGCGCATCCGCCTGGGCCTCGGCATCCTGCCGCTGCCGCCCGGCTACCTGCATCCCGCGCGCGTGGCCGAGACCGCCGCGATGCTCGACCTCGTGTCCGGCGGGCGCGTCGAGCTCGGCACCGGCGAGACGTCCAGCGGCGCCGAGCTCGAGGGCTTCGGCGTCGACCGCGAGACCAAGCGCGCGCAGTGGGAGGAGATGCTCCCGGTCGTCGCGCGGATGATGGTCGAGGAGCCCTTCGCCGGCGTCGACGGGCGCTTCCTCTCGATGCCGCCGCGCAACGTCGTCCCCAAGCCGCTGCAGAAGCCCCACCCGCCGCTGTGGGTGGCGTGCTCGCGGCGCGAGACGATCCGCCTGGCGGCCGAGAAGGGCATCGGCGCGCTGAGCTTCTCGTTCGTCGAGCCCGAGGAGGCCAAGGCGTGGGTCGACGAGTACCACGCGATCGTCGACACCGAGCGCTGCGTGCCCGGCGGCTTCGCGGTCAACCCGCAGGTCGCCTGCGTGCTGCCGATGATGTGCGCGCCCGACGAGGCGCAGGCCATCGAGCGCGGCATCGACGGCGCGCACTTCTTCGGCTACTCGCTCGCCCACTACTACGTCTTCGGCGACCACCGGCCGGGGCGCACGAACATCTACGAGGAGTTCCTCGCCCGGCGCGACGACGTCGGCTTCGCGCGCTCGATCATCACCGCCGACGCGGCGCCGCTCGGCGTGCGCGTGCTGCAGCAGGGGCTCGGCTCGCTGCGCGGCGCGATCGGCACGCCCGAGCAGGTGCGCGACCTGTGCCGGCGCTACGAGGCGGCCGGGGTCGACCAGCTCATCTTCGTCATGCAGGCCGGGCGCAACCGCCACGAGCACATCTGCGAGTCGATCGAGCTGTTCGCCGCCGAGGTCATGCCCGAGTTCGCCGCAGCGCGCCGACGCCGCCGACGCGCAGCGCGCCGAGCGCTTCGGGCCCGCGATCGAGGCCGCGCTCGCGCGGCGCGAGCCGCCGCGCGTGGCCGACCCCGACTACGCGATCGTGCCGACCGCCTCCGGACCGCCGGCGCCGTCCGCGCGGCGCGAGCACGCGACCGCCAACGGCCGCCCGCGGCGGGCGGCGGTCCAGGCGCTGCTGGCCGAGCAGGGCGAGCGCGCCTTCCGCGCCTTCGTGCGGCGCTCCGACGACCGCCGGCTGGAGCGCACCGCCGGCTCTGCGCGCGGGCTGAAGGTGCTCTTCGGCGCCATGGCGCAGGCCTACGAGCCCGACAAGGCGGCCGGCTTCACCGGCGAGCTTCAGTACGACCTGCGGCGCTCGGACGGCGAGCTGGTGAGCTGGACGGTCGCGCTCGGGCCCGAGCGCGCGAGCGCCCGGCCCGGCAGCGGCGAGCGCGCCCGCGCTGACGCTCAAGCTGGGGCTCGTCGACTTCGTGCGCATGGCCGGCGGCGACCTCGACCCCGGCAAGGCGCTGCTCACCGGCCGCATGGACATGGAGGGCGACCTCGCGGTGGCGGCGCGGCTGGGCGAGATGTTCGGGCAGCCCGCGGCCATCTAATGGTCGTCCCGCGCCACGACGGCGGTGGGTTCGCGGCGCTGCCGGACACGGTGGCGCGGCTGCTGGGCGTAGGGGAGGGCGGCGTGGCGCTCGACGTCCTGCCCGCGCGCGCGCAGCGCGTCGTGCTCGTGCTGCTCGACGCGTTCGGCTGGCGCTTCTTCACCCGCCACGGCGACCACCCGCTGCTGCAGCGCTTCGACGCGGTGGTCCCGCTCACGACGCAGTTCCCGTCGACCACCACGGCGCACGTCACCACGCTGCACACCGGCGTCCCGCTCGGCGAGCACGGGCTGTACGAGTGGAACGTCTACGAGCCCTCGCTCGACGCGCTCATCACGCCGCTGCTGTTCTGCTACGCGGGTGACGGCGCGCGCGACACGCTGCTGCGCGCGGGCACCGATCCCGGCTTCCTGCGCTCGCCGGCGCCGACGCTCTACGAGCGCCTGGCGCAGGCCGGCGTCGCCTGCCACGTCTTCGCGCCGGCGAGCTTCGCGCCCTCGACCTACGACGGCGTGCTCGCGCGCGCCGCGCGAGATCCATCCGATCGCCACCCTGTCGGCGGGACTGACCGAGCTGGCGCGCCACGTTGGGCGCGACGACCGGGCCGGCGTACGCGTACGTCTACTGGGACGAGGTCGACTCCACCGGTCACGAGCACGGCCCGTCGTCGCCGCAGTTCGCCGCCGCGGCCGAACGCTGCCTCGACGCGCTGGACGCCGGGCTGCGCGCGCTGCCCGAGGGGACGGTCGTCCTGCTGGCCGCCGACCACGGGCAGGTCGACGTCGACCCGGCGAGGACGGTCTACGTCAACGAGGCAATGGCCGCAGATCGTCGACCTGCTGGCGCGCGGGCGCGACGAGCGCCTGCTCGTGCCCGCCGGCTCGGCGCGCGACCTCTTCCTGCACTGCCGCCCCGAGGCCGTCGACGAGGTGATCGACGGCCTCGGGCGCCTACTCGGCGAGCGCGCCACGGTCCACCGCGTGGCCGACCTCGTCGCCGCCGGGTGGCTGGGCACGGTCGGCGAGCGCCTGCGCGCGCGGCTCGCCGACGTCTGCGTCCTGCCGGCGCCGGGCGAGACGGTGTGGTGGCGCGAGCGCCACCGCTTCGACATGCGCTTCCGTGGCCACCACGGCGGGCTGTCGGAGGACGAGGCGCGGACTCAGGTCGCGGCACTCGTGGTGTGAGGGTCAGGCGTGCTCGGCGTCGACCAGCGCCCGCTCGAGCACGTGGCGCAGCGTTCCGTCGTAACCGGCCGCCCGCCAGCGCTCCTGCCACTCGGCCTCGATCTCCTTGATGTGGTGCAGGCCGCGGCGCGTGATCCGCGTGCCCTCGGGAGTGAGGCAGACGAGCCGCGCGCGCCCGTCGCTGGGGTCCGGGCGGCGCCGCACCCACCCGCGCCGTTCGAGGACCGCAACCAGCTCGCCCATCGACTGATGGGTCATGTCGGCACGGGCAGCGAGCTCCGTCAGGCGCGTGCCCTCGGGGTCGATGTTCTCGAAGAGCGCGTGGTAGGCGGGCTGGACGCCGCCATAGCCGTCGGCCTCCAGGCGCCGGGTCAGCTCCTCGACCATCCGCTGCGCGGTGCGGCGGAAGGCCATCATCACGGTGAACGGCCGCTGATCGACTTCGGGCATCGGAGCCTTTCCTTGACAAAGCGCAGGGATCCTGCATAAATATCCGCAGGGTTCCTGCATACTATCGAGGTCGGTCGATGTCCCACTTCTGGCAGAGCTCACACCCTTACGACGGCAGCACCCGTGCGCTGCTGCACGAGGAGGTGCTCGGCGGGGCGCAGGGATGGCCCGACCGCGTCGCGCTGCTCGACGCTGCAACCGGCCGTTCGGCGAGCTACGGCGAGATCGCCGACGGCGCCCGTCGGCTGGCCGGTGGACTTCGGGCCGGCGGCGCGCGCGACGGCGACGTGCTGGCCCTGGTGGCGAGCAACGGCATCGGCTTCCCGATCGTCGCGCACGGAGCCCTGCTCGCCGGCCTGACGCTGGCGCCTGCCGGCCCGCTGCTCACGGCCCGCGAGCTCAGCGCCTTCCTGCGCCAGACCGGCGCGCGCTACGCGGTCGCCGACGCAGGCGCGATGCCCACGGTCCGCGAGGCGGCGACCGCTGCGGGGACCGAGGCGCTGCTCGCGCTTGACGCGCTCCCGGTCGCCGAGCCGATCCTGCCCGACGGCGGCGACCCCGACGCGACCGCGCTCCTGGTCAGCACGAGCGGGACCAGCGGCCTACCCAAGAGCGCCATCCACACGCACGCCGGTGCGGTGGCGGCGCTGCGCCAGTACGCCGCGGCGCCGCTGCGGCGCTTCGGGCCCGACGACGTGGTCGCGGGAATCGTCCCCTTCGCGCACATGTTCGGCTGGGTGATGCTCAACTCGGCGCTGCGCGCCGGCGCGCGCATGGTGACGCTCGCCCGCTTCGAGCTCGAGGCCTTCCTGCGCATGATCGAGGACCATCGCGTGAGCGCCGCCGCCGTCGTGCCGCCGATCGCGCGACGCGCTGGCCCGGCATCCCGCCGTCGACCGCTACGACCTCTCCTCGCTGCGCCTCCTGGTCGTCGGCGCCGCTCCGTGTCCCGCCGAGATCGAGCGCGAATGCGAGGCGCGGCTCGGCTGCGTGGTGGGCCAGGGGCTGGGCATGACCGAGGCGGGGCCGATCGCCCTGCCCGAGGACCCGGCCTGCCATGGATCGGTGGGGCGGCTGGTCGCGCGGACGCAGGCGGTGATCGTCGATCCGGAGACCGGTGCGCGGCTCGGGGCGGGCAGGACGGGGGAGCTGTGGTTCCGCGGGCCGCAGCTCATGCGCGGCTACCTCGGCGACGCGGCGGCGACAGCCGCGACGATCGACGCCGAGGGGTGGCTGCACTCCGGCGATCTCGGGCACTTCGATGCGGACGGCAACCTGTTCCTCGTCGATCGCCTCAAGGAGCTCATCAAGGTCCGCGGCTACCACGTGGCGCCTGCGCAGCTCGAGGGCGAGCTGATCACCCATCCCGCCGTGGCCGACGTCGCCGTCGTCCCACGCCCCGACGAGGAGTCCGGCGAGGTCCCGGTGGCCTACGTCACGCTGTGCGCGCCCGCTGAGCCGGGCGCCATCGCCGCGTGGCTGGCCGAGCGCGTGGCGCCCTACAAGCGGCTGGCCGAGGTCGTCGTCGTGGACGCGATACCGCGCGCTCCGACGGGCAAGCTCCTGCGCCGTGTTCTCGTCGAACGCGAGCGCGAGAGCGCCGCGGCCCGGCGGCCGACCGCATCGGTCGCGTAGTGCGACCGACGCGGTTCGGCCACGGGCTCACCCCCCGTTGAACGGCTTGACCAGCGGGTTGTAGCTCGCGAACAGCCCGTTGGGATTCGGGTACCACAGCCACACGTGCAGCGTCACGAGGTCGGGGTGCCAGAAGGTGAAGGCGGCGCCGGTGTCCGGGGCCGTCTTCGCGCAGCGGTCCTGCGATGCCTGAGGCACGAACGTCCCATCCGCGTAGTGGCACGCCGCGGGGAACGAGCCGTAGCGGGCGCTCGGGAAGGGCGGCTTGGCCGGCTTCTTGGGGAAGACCCACTCCAGCGCCGCGAGCTGCCACGTCGTCGGGCTCGTCTTCTCGTAGACGAGGATCGGCGGGCGGCGGACGTCGAAGTCCTGGATCTTGGGGTTCATGAAGTGCCATCCCATGTTCGGGATGTCACGCGTGATGATCTGATAGCCGTCGGCCTTGGCCGCGTCGAGGTTCGTGGCGTACTTGGCGGTCGCCAGCCGTGCTGACGCGAGCTGGTTGACGAACGCGGGCGAGCGCTCCCCGGACTGCTTGGCGCTGGCCACGACGCCCACGGCGAGGGCGATCGCGAGGGCCGCGAGCATCGCCAGCACGGCGCGCTTGGACATCGCGGGCCCCTTCATCATGCTGCGGTAGGTCGAGTGACGTCGCATTGCTTCCTCTCTGTCGATGGTGCTGCGACGCTACGGACGCCCCATCCCGGTGGCATCGGGCGGGCGACCCATCTTTCGTGCGGGGACTGCCTAGCTTTTGAGTGCGTGCGCGCCGGAGAATGTCGGCATGTCCAATCCAGGCCAGCCCACCATCCATCCAGGCGCCACCGGAGACGTGGTGCGCCGCGCCCAGCGGGCGCTGCGGCGGACTCCCAACCTCGGTCTCGTCGTCGACGGCGTCTTCGGGTCGGCGACCGAGCACGCGGTCAAGCAGTTCCAGGACGGCGAGGGCCTGGCGGTGGACGGCGTCGTCGGGCCCGCGACGTGGCAGGCGCTGCCCGATGGCGGTCCGATGCCGTTGCTCAAGCAGGGATCGACCGGTGCGGTGGTCCACAGCCTGCAGACCGTGCTCACCAACGGCGCGGGCCAGTGGGGCACGGGTCCGGGCCCGATCGACGGGAACTTCGGTCCTCAGACGAAGGCCTCGGTGAAGGCCTTTCAGGCGTGGGGCGGCGTCGCCGCCGACGGCATCGTCGGCGACCACACGTGGGCCGTGTCGCTGCACGCCGCGAGTGCCACGCTCGAGACGCAGGTCGGGCTTCAGTACGTGATCGGCTGACGTCGCGCGGCAGGCGCACCGCGTCCGTCGCTTGTACCGGCGGACGCCGGGTGCGAACATGTGTTCGATGCCCGTCGTCTGTGTCCTGCTCCCCCGCTTCGAGCTCGTCGTCGCCGTGGGCGCGCGGGAGGCGCTTCTGCAGCGCCCGGCCGCCCTGGCCCCCGAGTCGGGCCGGGAGCAGCTGGTGGGCGAGGTCTCGGCGGCGGCCGAGGCCTTCGGCATCCACCCGGGCATGCGCATGGGGGAGGCGCTGGCGCGCTGCCCGCGGCTGGCGCTCGTGCCGCCCGATCCCGTCGGGGTGGCCGATGCCTGGGAGCGCGTGCTGGTGGCCCTGGAGGCGACCGGGGCGCTGGTCGAGTCGGGCCGTCCGGGGCTGGCCTGCTTCGAGGCGCGCGGCCTGCGGCGCCTGCACGGCGGCTCGCTCGACGGGGTGCTGGAGGCCACGCGCGAGACGCTGCGCCGGGCGGGCGTCACCGCGACGCGCCTGGGCGCCGGCCCGTCGCGCTTCTGCGCGATCGTGGCCGCCGCCGCGCGGGCACGCGCACGGCGCCCGGGCTACGTCGCCGGCGCCGACGCCCTGGCCGCCGAGCGCGTCGCGCTGCTGCGCCACCGAGCAGAGCTGTCGGCGCTGCCCGAGGAGCTCGAGCGCCTGGGGATCGCGACGCTCGGCGCCCTCGCCGCGCTGCCGCGCGCCGCGGTGGCCGATCGCTTCGGCCGCCGCGGGCTGCTGGCCCACGACCTCGCGGGCGGGCTCGACACGCCGCTGCTCCCGCGCCGTCCCGGCGAGGTCCTCGAGGAGGTGCTCGAGCTCGAGGAATCCTCCTCGGGCCTCCAGCTCGAGCGGGCGCTCGGGCTGCTCGTCGACCGGCTGCTGGCCCGGCGCGAGCGCGACGGGCGCACGCTGCGCGTCGTCGTGCTGGGCGCGGCGCTGGTCGAGGGCGGCACCTGGCGCGAGCGCGTCGTCTTCCGCGAGCCGCTGTCCGATGCGGGGCGCATGCGCCTCGTCCTCGCCCAGCGCCTCGCACTGCTGCCCGCGCCGGCCGAGACCCTGCGCCTGTCCGTGGAGCGCTTCGGGCCGCCGCACCCCGCCGGCGCGGCGCTCTTCGACGATTCGAGCGCCCGCCGCCAGGTGCGCCTGCGCGAGGCCATCCGCCAGGTGCGGGCCGCCGCCGGCCCCGAGGCCGCGCTGCGCATCCTGGCCGTCGACCCCGACTCGCGGGTCCCCGAGCGCCGCGCCGTTCTGACGCCCTTCGAGGTATGAGCCCGGGAGTCGCCGCCTCGGGGTCCCGCGGGCTGCCATCGTCCTGGCCGGTCCCGGTGGCCGCCCGGAGGCCGTCGACCATCAGGAGGTCGTCGCCGTGCGCGAGTCGTGGCTCGTCGAGGACCGCTGGTGGACCGACCGGCCGCTGCGCCGGCGCTACTGGGAGGTCGTGACCCTCGATGGCCGCGACCTCGTCGTCTTCCGCGAGCTCACGGGGGGCGGCTGGTACCGCCACCGCTGACGCAGGGCCTGCGCGCTTTCGTCACAGCTGCGCGGTTGTCCCGTCACGCGATCGTCGCGAGGGTGCCGGGGTGCCCCCACAGCGCTCTCCAGGACCACCGCTTCGCGGCCAGGCCGGCGTCGACTACGTCGGCGTCCTCCTGCTCGTGACGGTGGTCCTGGGGGCCGTGGCGCTCGTCGCCGACGCCTCCGGCGTCCCGCAGGCGGTCGACCATCAGCTGCTGCGCGCGCTGTGCATCGTGCGCGGGGGCGAGTGCGAGCAGGACCGCGCGCCATGCCCGGTCCGCAGCGATCGCCGCGACGACGCCGTGAGCGCCAGGATCCTGGTCTTCCACGTCGGCGGCGACAAGACGCTGATCCGCGAGGAGCGCTCGGACGGCACGGTCGCGGTCACGGTCGCCTACGGCGAGCAGGCCGGTCTGGAGATCAGCGCAGGGGCGCACCTCGAGGTCGCGCTCGGGCGCGGCGGGCTGGGCTTCGGCGGCGAGCTGACCGCCGCGGCGGTTGCCGTGCGCGAGCGCGGCTACACCTGGGTCCTGCGCGACCGCCGCGCCGCCGACGCGCTCATGGGACGGCTGGGGGTGGGGGCGGGGACGCTCGACGCCCTCATCGCGAGCGGGCGGGTTCCCCGGCCGACGCAGCGCTATCGGCATGGCGGTCTCGCAAGCCGGGGCTCGGCGACGGCCGGCACCGCTGCGCGCGCGATGCTCGCGCTGTCGTCGCAGGACGTCGCGGGCGTCCGCACCGATGCGAGCACCGGCCGGCGGACGTACTACGTGCAGCGCACGGTCGAAGGCTCGCTTTCGCTGATCGACGGGGGCGCCGGTGCGACCGGGGGACGCATGACCCGCGAGCGCTACGCGGTGACCTACGACGCCGCCGGACGACCCGTCGACCTGATGGTCATCGCCACCGGCATCTATCGCGGGTCGTTCGACCTGCCCACCCACCTGCAGCCGGTCGCGGGACTGCTGTCGGCGCCGACCGGGCGGGTGCGCACCTACGTCGAGGAGGCGCACCTCGACCTCACCGACCCCGAGAGCCTGCGCGTGGCGCGGGCCTTCCTCGAGCAGGTCCGCGATCCGGCCGCGGTCCACACGGGCGCCGCGGTCGCGATCGCCGCCGCCCTGCGCCGGCGCCTGGACACCGTGGGTGTCGTCCACGCCCGCACCTTCGACGCCGACGAGCGGCGCTACGGCATCGATGGCTCGGTGGGCGTCGAGGGGGTGCAACTCGGCGCGTCGCTGTCGCGCACCCTGCTCGACTCGCGGTTGGTGGCCGCCGCCACGCGCGGCCTCGACGGCGTGTGGCGCGTGCGCGGGGATTGCCTGGCGCGGGCGTAGGTCGTCGTCCGCTCCGCGCTTGTGGCGGTGCGCGGCGTTGAACTGCATCATCGAGGGGAGGGAGTGAGCGGTGGTCGGGGCGCGGGCCGTCGTCCTCGGGCGCGTGCGTCTTCCGACGCGATTCGTGCGTGTTTCGTAACACCTCTCGGGTCGCCGCGACGAGGTGGGCTCCTAGACCAGGACTATCCGGGTCAAGAGAGCACACCCTGTGCCTGTGGCGGAAGGTGCTGCGAAACGCACGCGAACCGCGCAGGAACTCCGCGCCCCGGGGACCCGACACGAGCGCCGGGACACCCTCCCCTCGATGATGCTGTTTGGCGCCGCGAAGCGCCGCCAACGCCCGCGGACCAGTGACTCCGTCCTCCCACCATGCGAACATGCGTTCGCATGCCATACGTCGAGCTGCACTGCCACTCCGCCTTCTCCTTCCTGGACGGCGCCTCGCTGCCCGACGAGCTGGTGGCCGGCGCCCTGGAGCGCGGGCACACCACGCTGGCCCTCACCGACCACGACTCGGTCTCGGGCTCGATGGAGTTCGCGCAGGCCGCGCGCGACCTGGGTGGCCTGCGCCCCATCCACGGCGCCGAGGTGACGGTGACCGACGAGACGTCCGGCGACCCGCGCCACCTCACGCTGCTCGTGCGCGACGCCCGCGGGTGGGCCAACCTCTGCCGGCTGCTCACCCGCGCCCATGCCCACACGCGGGTGTACCACTCCGAACGCCCCGTGCCGCGGCGCGAAGGCCCCCGGCGCGTGCGCGGCTCGGCGACGCGGACCTCGCGCGTGGTGGGCGAGCCGCGCATCACCCTCGAGGACGTCGAGGCCCACGCCGAGGGCCTGGTCTGCCTCAGCGGCTGCGCGCGCCGGGGAGTCCGCGACGAGCCGACCATGCGCCGGCTGCTGCGCGCGTTCGGGCGCGACGCCTTCCGCGTCGAGCTGCAGCGGCCCTTCCACCGCCACGACCGCGTGCTCAACCGCGGCCTGGCCGCGCTCGCCGATCGCCTCGGCGTTCCGTGCGTGGCCACGGGCAACGTCCATGCGCACACGCTCGCGCGCGCGAGGCTGCAGGACGCCTTCGTGGCCATCCGCGAGCACACCACGCTCGACGCCTCCGAACCCCTGCGCCGCGGCAACCACAGCCACGTCCTCGCCACACCGGAGGCCATGGCCGCGCGCTTCGCCGACCACCCCCAGGCGGTCGCCGAGACGCAGCGCCTGGCCGACACCCTGCACTTCGACCTCACCAGCGACCTGGGCTATCGCTACCCCGGCGCCGAGGACGGCGGAGCCGATCGCAAGCTGGCCGAGGTCTGCCACGGGTGCTTCGAGGCCCGCTACCCGATGGGCTCGAGGCTGCGGTTGCAGGCCGCCGCGCGCCTGGAGGAGGAGCTGAGCCTCATCGCCGCGCTCGGGCTGTCGGGCTTCTTCCTGCTGCACCGCGAGATGCTCGAGCTCGCCCGCGAGGTGGCCGTCGAGGTGCGCGGGCGCTCCACGGCGCGCGCGCTGCTGCCGCCCGGGCGCGGGCGCGGGTCGTCGGTGTCCTCGATCGTCTGCTACCTCACCGGCCTCTCGCACGTCGACCCGATCGCCAACAAGCTGCTGCTCGGGCGCTTCCTCAACGAGGAGATCTCGACGCTGCCCGACATCGACCTCGACTTCCCGCGCGACGTGCGCGAGGTCCTCATCCCGCGCGTGCACGACCGCTTCGGGCGCGACCGCGCCGCGCTCGTGGCCGCCTTCCCGACCTTCCGTGCGCGCGGCGCCATCCGCGAGCTGGGCAAGGCGCTGGGCCTGCCCCCGGGAGAGATCGAGCGCGTGGCGCGCGGCTCGGAGGGCTGGAGCGGGGAGGACGTCGATCGCGACATCGCGACCGCTCTGGGGCAGACCGGGTCCGTCGACCGCCCTCGCCCCACGCGCCCGCTGGCAATGGCTGGGCGCGTTGTCAGAGGAGGCCCACGGCCTGCCCCGTCACCTCTCCCAGCACTCCGGCGGCATGATCGTCGCCACCCGCCCGCTGGTCGACTGCTGCCCGGTCGTGCCCGCCGCCATGGAGGGGCGGCAGATGGTCATGTGGGACAAGGACTCCTGCTCGGACGCGGGCTTCCTGAAGATCGACCTGCTCGGGCTGGGGATGCTGTCGTCGGTCGAGCGCTGCGTCGAGATGGTCGCCGCCCGGCGCGGCGAGCGGATCGACCTCTCGCGCATCCCCTACGACGATCCCGCCACCTTCAAGGCCATCCAGGAGGCCGAGACCACCGGCGTCTTCCAGATCGAGAGCCGCGCGCAGATGGGCTCGCTGCGGCGCACGCGCCCCGAGAACCTCGACGACCTCACCATCCAGGTGGCGATCGTGCGCCCGGGGCCGATCCAGGGCGGTGCGGTCAACCCCTACATCGAGCGCCGCCAGCGCCTGCGCGTGGAGCCCGACTACGCGATCCCCTACGAGCACCCCTCGCTCGAGCCCGTCCTGCGCGACACGCTGGGGACGATCATCTTCCAGGACCAGGTCATCGAGGTCTCGATGGCCTTCTCGGGCTTCTCGCCGGGAGAGGCCGAGGGGCTGCGCCGCGCGATGAGCCGCAAGCGCTCGGCGGAGGCGATCGAGTCCCACCACCGCAGCTTCGTCGAGGGAGCGATGGACAAGTGGCCCGACGTCGACGAGGCGCTGGCCGAGCGCGTGTGGTCGATGGTGGTCGGCTTCTCGGGCTTCGGCTTCCCCAAGGCCCACGGGGCCGCCTTCGGCCTGCTCGCCTACCAGTCCACCTGGCTGCGCGTCCACTACGGGCCGGAGTTCCTGTGCTCGCTGCTCGACGAGCAGCCGATGGGCTTCTATCCGCCCGACGCCCTCATCCACGAGGCCCAGCGCCGCGGCATCGAGATCCTCGCGCCCGACGTCAACGCCAGCGCGGTCGGGTGCACCGTCGTCGACGTCCCGGCGGCGGTCCTGCCCTTCCGCCCGCGCCCGGCGCGCGAGCCGGTCCTCGTCACCACGCCCCCCGCATCGCCCACGCCGCTGCCCGTGCGCACGGCCGCCGCCCCGGCACGCGCCGCCGTCCGTCTCGGCCTCGGCTACGTCCTCGGCGTGCGCGGCGACGAGGTCGCCGCGCTCGTCGCCGCCCGCGAGGCCGACGGTCCCTTCCGCTCGCTCGACGACCTCGCCGCGCGCGCGGGCGCGGGTCGCGCTGCACTGGCCCAGCTGGCGTGGTCGGGCGCCTGCGACGGCCTTGCCGGTGGGCGCCGGCCGGCGCTGTGGCGCCTGGGCGCCGCCGCGCCCGCCCACGCCGCGGGCGCGGGGGGCACGCAGCTCTCGCTCGGACTCGAGCTGCCCGCGGCGCCCGCGCTGGCCGCCCTCGGCGATTGGGACGCGATGATCGCCGACTACGCGACGACCGGCCTCACCGTCGACCGCCATCCCCTGCGTCTCCTGCGCGAAGGCCTGACGGCGCGCGGGATCGCCTCCAGCGCCGACCTGGCCGACCTGCCCCACGGCGCGCAGGTGCGCGTCGGCGGCATCGTCGTCGCGCGCCAGCGCCCGGGGACGGCCAAGGGCGTCGTCTTCCTGCTGCTCGAGGACGAGACGGGGACGGTGAACGTCATCGTTCCGCCGCAGGTCTACGCGCGCGATCGTCTCACCGTGCGCACCGAGCCGCTGGTGGTGGTCGAGGGCGTGCTCGAGCGCTTCGCGTCGGCCGGGGGCGCCATCAACCTGCTGGTCCGCCGCCTCGCGCCGCTCGACGCGCCCGACCTGCTCTCAGGCCGTCCGCGCGCCGAGGTCAAGGACTTCTCGATGCTCGACGCGCGCGAGCTCGCGCGGATCGCTCTCGAGCAGCCGCGCGTGGCCGTGGCGGCGGCCGGCGGCGCGACGGCCGCCCACGTGCGCCCGGCCGCATCGGCGGCGACCGGTGCGGCGATGCCAGGCGCGGCAGCCGCGACCCCGGGCCCGACAGCGACCGGCCCGAGCCCGGCCGCGACCGGCCCGGGCTCGGATGGCCCCGAGCCCGCCGAGCCGCTTCCCGCGGGCGGCACCGGCGCCGAGGACTTCAGGGCCGTGGCCCCGCCGATCATGAGCTTCGCCCAGGGTCGGCGGCGATGACCGGCGGCGGGACCGGTATGTTCCCGCGCGATGGTCGCCGCGGTGATCTTCGTTCTCGCGTTCCTGGTCCTCGGGCTCGGCGTGGTCTTCCTGGCCTTCAGCGGGCGTGCATCGGTCCGCTACCGGCGCGGCGCCCCCACGCGCGCCGGGCGCCGGTTCGTGGCGGTGGTGGTGACGATCGTCGTCGTCGGGCTCGGGATCGCCGTTCCGCTCGCCATCGGGGTGGTCAACAAGAACGACCACGCCAAGAGCGCGCCCGGCGGAGTGGACCTCAACGCCTCCCAGGAGCGGGGCCGGGCCGTGTTCGCGAAGTACTGCTCGACCTGCCACACGCTCAAGGCGTCCAACGCCGTGGGCAAGGTCGGGCCCAACCTCGACGTGCTGCATCCCCCGAAGGGGCTCGTCCTCGACGCGATCGCCAAGGGCCGCGCGCGCGGCCAGGGGCAGATGCCCGCCGGGCTCGTCGACGGCGAGGACGCGCAGGACGTCGCCGCCTACGTGGCGGCGGCCGCCGGGCGCGGGTAGCGGCAGGGCACGCAGAGCGCGCAGGGCGCTCGAGCCGACCTCGTTGCAGCCGCTACGTGGGCGGAAAATCGTCCCGCCGGTGCCCGCGGCTCCTGTTAGAGTGGGCGCCGTCAAGACCGCTGAGTTCCCCATCTTCGACCGTGTTTAGGCGCGGAAAGGGTGGGGAAGCGGGGGACCCAAAGTTGGGGCGAATCGCGTCGTCCGACGCGTAGCGCAAGCTCTTTCAGCGCGAGCCCGTCAGCTAACCCCGTAAGCACCCGAAAGAGGACGGCTACACCGGCATGCCCCAGCCCGACACCAGCGCGTGGTGGGACGACGTGCAGTACCTGCGCGAACCGCTCGAGCGCAAGCGCGAGAAGGAGGCCCGTCGCGGCCTGCGTCTTGACGCGCGCGCTGCCGCTCGCGCGGTGGCCGAGCGCCATGCCGGCGACCCGATCGCCACGCGCGACCCCGACCGTGTCCACGAGCCCGAGGCGATGCCGCGTACCCGTCGCTTCGAGCGGTCGGGGCCCGAGCGCCGCGGGCGCTTCTCGCGCGGTGACGACCATGGGCCGTCTGTCCGCGCGCCCGAGGTGCCCACGGCGCTCGCCGCGCCGCCGCGCCGGCGGACGGTGGAGATCACCGGGCGGACCGTCGGCGCCCCGTCGCTGCCCCGGCTGGTGCAGATCGACCGCCGCCGGCCCGCGCGCCGGGCCGCCGAGCGCGTCGGCGCCAGGCCCGACCGCCTCGCGCTGTGGGCCGTTGTCCTGGGCTTCTTCCTGATCTTCGTCGCGGTGACGAGTACGTCGCATGCGGCCACGCGCGCGCACAGCGCGAGCGCGGCCAGCGGTCGGCTCGTCCACCAGCAGGTCGTTCGCACTCACACGGCGACGCTGCGCGCTACCCCCCCGGCGCGCTGAACACCGGTCGGGGCGGCCCAAGAGGGGCTGCTCCGGCCGCGTCGCCGTCGATCCTCGCCGGAAATCTGCCTGCGCACACATCGGCTCGGCGCGTTCGTGCGTATCTGAGCTGACAGGCCGTTGTCACGAGCGTCCCTGCGATCTACACTTACTGACTGTAAGCAGGTTGCTTTTCGTAGGCCACGGTATGGACACCGGCCACCCGTCCCCCCTCCGCGAAGGCATTGCCATGAAGAAGATCTCCATGAGCCGTTTTCAGATCCACGACGAGCTCACCGCACCCGAGGGCTCGGTCCCCGTGTTGCGCGGGGCGCTGGCCACGGGCGGCCAGCTGCCCAACTTCCTCGGGGTGCTTGCCGGGGCACCGGCAGCACTGCGCGGCTACGCGCGGTTCCGCTCGGAGCTGCGCCACGGCACGCTCTCCCACCAGACGCTCGAGCGCATCGCCATCGCGGTGGCCGAGCACTACCACTCCGAGCCGGGGATCGCCCTGCACGCGCGCACGGCGCGCCAGGCCGGGATCGGGCTCGACGAGCTGGCGCTTGCGCGCGAGTTCGACTCCCGCGACGAGCGCGAGGCGACGCTGCTGCGCTACCTCAAGGCGCTCGTCGAGGGCCAGGGAAAGCCGCCCATGCACCTCCACGAGGAGGCGCGCGAGGCCGGCTGGACCGACGAGCAGATCCTCGAGGCGGTCGCCGTGGTCGCGCTCGAGGGCTTCACGGCCCTGGTCAACGTCGCCGGCGACGTGCCCGTCGACGGCTCCACCGAGGACGCCCGCACGCTCAAGGCGGCGTGAGGTCAGGCGACAGCGCTAGGCTGAACGCATGAGCCCGGAGCCTGAAGCGGCCGGCTCGAGCAAGCAGGCGGGCACACAGGCGCCCGCCTGCTGCCCCCTCTACCACGAGGCAGTGGAGCTGATCGGCCGGCGCTGGACCGGCGCCATTGTCGCGGTGCTGCTCGACCACGGCCCGATGCGCTTCTCGGAGATCGCCCAGGCGGTCCCCGAGCTCAGCGACCGCCTGCTCTCCGAGCGCATGAAGGAGCTCGAGAGTCGCGGCGTCGTCATCCGGCACGTCGAGCCGGGCCCTCCGGTCAAGGTGACCTACGGCCTCACGGCCATGGGCAATGAGCTGCAGCCGGCGCTGGCCGAGCTCAAGTCGTGGGCGCGCCACTGGCTGGCTCAGGACGAAGAGCGCCGCCGCCGGCGCTCCGTCCGCACGCTGTAGCCCGCTACCCGCTCGACCGCCAGTCCGGCACCACGCCGGGGTCCACGGCGAGGCCGTCGAGGATCGCCCACGCCTGCTGTTGCACCTCGGCCGTCGCCTGCGGGCCGAAGGCCACCATGACGTGGAAGTGGCGGCCGCCGTCGCTGAAGCCGAACCAGTGGTCGGCGAACTGCGCACCGGGGGCGCAGGCCGATGCTTCCGAGGGGCCGCCGAGCTCGGGCCCGAAATGGGCGGGGCGCGGGGGGAAGTCCGCTGCGCCGTCGGGGACGCCGAGGCCGCGCTCCTGCAGCGTGACGAACGCGTCGCCCGGGCCGAGGTCGTCGAGCGCGCTGCCCGGGACGTGCGCGCACCCCGTCTCGCGGTAGCGCAGCGGGAAGGTCGCGACGGCGAGCTCCTCGCGCGGGTCGGTGAGGTGGGGCGTGAGGCTCTCGGTCGCGGCCTGCCAACCCCGCGGCAGCTCGGCGGTCAGGCCATGCGCCTGCACGCTGGCCACCGGGGGAGCGGACTGGCGTGCCTGCGGCGGCGCGGCCGCGGTCTCGGCGCACCCCGCGACCGCCAGCGCCAGGACGATCCACCCGCTGCGGACGACGGTCATCGCTCGTGGTACGCGCCGGGCGCTCACCGAGGTCCCTAGGCGCTGCGTACCGCCGCGGCATCGTGCAGTCCGAGGCGCTCGACGGAGTCCTCGCGCATCTTGAACTTCTGGACCTTGCCGGTGATCGTCATCGGGAACTCGTCGACGAAGATCACGTAGCGCGGCACCTTGAAGTGCGCCAGGCGCCCGCGGCAGTAATCGCGCACGGCGTCCTCGTCGAGCCCGGCATCGGCGCGCGCGATGACCCAGGCGCACAGCTCTTCGCCGTACTTCTCGTCGGGCACACCGACGACCTGGACGTCGGCGATGCCTTCGTGGGTGTAGAGGAACTCCTCGATCTCGCGCGGGTACACGTTCTCGCCGCCGCGGATGACCATGTCCTTGCTGCGCCCGACGATGTTGAGATAGCCCTCCTCGTCCATCGTCGCGAGGTCGCCGGAGTGCATCCAGCCGGCCGGGTCGATCGCCTCGGCGGTCCGCTCCTGTTCCTCCCAGTACCCGACCATGACGCTGTACCCGCGCGTGCACAGCTCGCCGGGCTCGCCGCGGTCGACGATCAGGCCGCTGTCGGGATCGACGACCTTCACCTCGATGTGTGGGCCGACGCGCCCGACGGTTCCCACGCGCCGCTCGAGCGGGTCGTCGGCGCGCGTCTGCGTGGACACCGGCGAGGTCTCGGTCATGCCGTAGCAGATGGCCACCTCGGCCATGTGCATGCGCTCGACGACCTTCTTCATCACCTCGATGGGACACGGCGATCCGGCCATGATCCCGGTGCGCAGCGAGCTGAGGTCGAATGAGTCGAAGTCCTCGTGGTCGAGCATGGCGATGAACATGGTCGGCACGCCGTAGAGCGAGGTGACGCCCTCGCCCGCGACCGCCTCGAGCGTCGCGCGCGGGTCGAAGGCCGGCGCGGGGATGACCACGCAGCCGCCGTGAGCGAGCGTCCCCAGGTTGCCCATGACCATGCCGAAGCAGTGATAGAAGGGCACCGGCAGGCACGTCAGGTCGTGCTCGGTGAGGTCGAGGAGCTCGGTGACGAAGAAGCCGTTGTTGAGGATGTTGTGGTGCGACAGCGTCGCGCCCTTGGGGAACCCCGTCGTGCCGCTCGTGTACTGGATGTTGATCGCGTCGTCGAAGGACAGCCCGGCCATGCGCTCGGCGATCGCGTCGCGGTCGGGCTCGCCGGCGGCGAGCTCGCCCCACTCGGGGCGATCGATGAAGACGGTGCGCTCGAGCGTGTCGACCGCGCCGGAGACCTCCCCGATCATGGCGGCGTAGTCGCTGGTCTTGAACGTGCTGGCGCTGAACAGCAGCCGCACCCCCGACTGGCGCAGCACGTACTCGAGCTCGTGCGTCCGGTAGGCGGGGTTGACGTTGACGAGGATGGCGCCGACCTTTGCGGTGGCGTACTGCACGAGCACCCATTCGGCGCAGTTGGGCGCCCATATCCCGACGCGATCGCCGGCGCGGATGCCCGCGCGCAGGAGGCCTGAGGCCACGGCGTCGACTGCCGCGTCGAGCTGCGCGTAGGTCAGGCGCACGTCCTGCTGGCGGCTGATGAGCGCCGGGCGGTCGGCGAACCGGGCCGCCGTGCGCTGGAAATGGGCGCCGATGGTGTCGCCGAGCAGCGGCGTCACGGAGGTGCCATGGCTATAGGACGGGGCGGGCATGGCCGCATTGTCCACCCATCTCCAACCGGCGGTCGAGCCTGGCTCCGCTAGGTTCCCCGCCCATGAGCCCGACCGAGCAGCCCACCACCGCCGACGACGTCAAGGCGATCGTCGACGAGCGCGCCATTCGCTTCATCCGCTTCTGGTTCACCGACATCCTCGGACAGCTCAAGTCGTTCTCGATCAACGCCGCCGAGCTCGACGACGCCTTCGAGGGCGGGATGGGCTTCGACGGCTCCTCGATCACCGGCTTCAACGCGATCGAGGAGTCCGACATGATCGCCATGCCCGACCCGGCGACCTTTGCGGTCCTGCCGTGGCGCCCCGACGAGCAGGGCGTGGCGCGGATGTTCTGCGACGTCCTCACGCCTGAGCGCACGCCCTACGAGGGCGACCCGCGCCACGTCCTGCGCCGCGCCCTGGAGCGCGCCGACGCGATGGGCTTCGACACCTTCAACGTGGGCCCCGAGCTCGAGTACTTCCTGTTCAAGGACAAGAACGGCACCGAGGTCCTCGACGAGGGCGGCTACTTCGACCTCACGACGCTGGACGCGGGCTCCGACGTACGCCGCGAGACCGTGCTCGCGCTCGAGCAGCTGGGCATCCACGTCGAGTACACCCACCACGAGGTCGGGCCCAGCCAGCACGAGATCGACATGCGCTATGCCAGCGCGCTGAAGATGGCCGACGACTGCATGACCTACCGCATCACGGTCAAGGAGTACGCCATGAAGTACGGCTGGCACGCGACGTTCATGCCCAAGCCGCTCTTCGGCGAGAACGGCTCGGGGATGCACACCCACATGAGCCTCTTCAGCAAGGGCAGCAACGCGATGTTCGACGGCGACGACGCGTACTTCCTCTCGGACGTCGGCAAGGCGTTCATCGCCGGCCAGCTCAAGCACGCGCGTGAGATCTCCTCGATCTTCGCCCAATGGGTGAACTCCTATAAGCGCCTGGTGCCCGGCTACGAGGCGCCGGTCTACGTGGCGTGGTCGCGGCGCAACCGGTCGGCGCTCGTGCGCGTGCCGCTGTATCACCCGGGCAAGGAGCAGGCCACGCGCATGGAGCTGCGCTGCCCCGACCCTGCGTGCAACCCCTACCTGACCTTCGCGGCGCTGCTGCAGGCGGGCCTGGAGGGCATCGAGAAGGGCTACGAGCTGCCCGAGCCGATGGAGAAGAACCTCTACCACCTGGCGCCCGACGACCGCAAGCGCCTGGGGATCGAGCAGCTCCCCGAGACGCTGGGCGAGGCGATCGAGCTGACCGCGGAGTCAGAGCTCGTGCTGCGCACCCTCGGCGAGCACATGTTCAACCGCTTCGTGGAGATCAAGCGCCAGGAGTGGGAGGACTACCGCGTCCAGGTCACCCAGTGGGAGCTCGACCGCTACCTGCCGGTGCTCTGACGCGCGCTGCTCAGAGCGCGCCGTTCACCCCGGGACTCGGGGTGAACGGGAACTCGCAGCGCGTGGCCGTGTCGCCCTCGTAGACGGCATAGCGGTCGAAGCCGAAGCCGCAGTCGATGGTGTCGGCGCCGCCTCCGCCGTCGATGACGTCGGCGCCGGCCCCGCCGTTGATCTCCTCGGCACTGCCGGGCCTGGCGGTGATGGCGTCGCGGCCGAAGCCCCCATTGATGACCGACACGATGGCGAAGCCCGTGGTGGTGATCGTGTCGTCGCCGAAGCCGCCGTCGATGAGGCTCATGGAGGTGACGTCCGTCGGCGGTGATGCGGTCGTCGCCGAAGCCGCCGTAGGCGGCCGACGTCCCCCGGGCGGGTTGACGAAGCTGGTCAGGGTGATCTTGTCGTCGCCCACATCGCCGTTCACGACGCCGGAGGCGCTCACGGCCGTGATGGTGTCGTCGCCCCAATCGCCGTGGACGTCGACGCTGCCGCCGAAGTTGGGGTGGACCAGGATCGTGTCGTCGCCCGTGCCGCCGCTCACCTCGGCGCCGAACTGGGGCGAGTCCTCGATCGTGTCGTCGCCGCTGCCGCCGGTGACGCGGACGCGATCCAGCAGCCCGAGGGTGAAGGCCCGCGCCGTGTCGTCGCGATCGCCGAGGTCGACCACGAGGTCCTGGCCGCAGCTGGTACGGGCACCGTCCTTCGTGCGCAGCGTCACCGCGAACGCAGCCGCTCCCGACCGTCGATGCGCGAGCCGGTATCGGTGACCACCATCGTGTTCTCGGCTGCCGACGGTCCGTGGCGTTGACGGCGTTGGCCTCGCCTCTGGCGGCGGTGAACCGGATGGTCCCGCCGGCGTCGACGGCCAGCGTCGAGGCCGACGCGGAGCTCACCGCGGCGAGCCCGCACCCGGCGACCGCCGCGCAGACGGCGACGCTCGACCTCAGTCGCGAGGACTTGCTTACAGACATGCTCGAGAACACTGGACCGGCCCTCCATGGTTGGGCGGGTCACCGGTGTGGCTCTCGCGCGACGAGCAGTTCAGCGAGGCGGCGACCCATCTGCTCAGGCCAGCGAAACTACACCAACGGGTGGCCGCATACCATCCGTTCGGAGTGGATGTGCTCGCCGCTACGCCTCGAGCAGGGCGCGCAGCTCGTCGGGCTCGGTGACCGGGGTGCGGCAGGCGAAGCGCTCGCACACGTAGGCGGCGGCGCGGCCGTCGACGGGCGTGCGCCGGCGCATGAGCGCCACGGCGGTGCGGTCGTCGCCCGGCCCGGCGGCGAGCACGAGGTGCGGCCGGCGCGCCTCACGGACGACGGCGGCGAGCGCCGCGATCCCGGCGCGATCGCCGGCGAGGGCCACCTCGCGCCGCGGGGCGAGGTACACGTCGAGCGCCTGCAGCAGGTGCCCGAAGGCGGTCGGGTGGCGCACGGCAACCTCGTGCAGCAGCCCGAGCTGGCCCTTCGCCTGCTCTTCGTAGGCGTGCTCGCCGGTGAGCGCCGCGAGGCGCAGCAGGCCCAGCGCGGCGGCCGAGCCGCCCGACGGGATCGGTGCGTCCTCGAGGTCCTTGCGCCGGGCGATGAGCGCCTCGTGGTCGTCGGCGGTCGAGAAGAAGCCCCCGCGCTCGGGGTCGCCGAAGTGCGCGACGATCGTGTCGGCCAGCGCGCGCGCCTCGACGAACCAGCGCTCCTCGAAGGTCGCCTCGTAGAGGACGAGCAGCGCTTCGAGCAGGAAGGCGTGGTCCTCCAGGTAGGCGCCGAGCCTCGCGGTGCCGGCGTTGAAGGTCCGCAGCAGGCGTCCGTCGGGCGCGCGCATGTGGTCGAGCACGAAGGAGGCGCTGGCGCGCGCGGCGTCGAGGTAGTCGTCGCGCCCGAGGACCGCGCCCGCATCGGCCAGCGCGGCGATCATCAGGGCGTTCCAGGCGGCGAGGCGCTTGTCGTCGAGGCCGGGGCGCACGCGCTGCGCGCGAACGGCGAGCAGGGTCGCGCGGATGCGCGCGCGCTGCTCCTCGGGTGGCTCGGGCCCCCGCGACTCGAGGATGTTGGCGCCTTCGAAGTTGCCGCGCTCGGTCGCGCCGAACCACGCGATCGCCACGTCGGCGTCGTCGCCCAGCGCCGCGCGCAGCTCGGCCACGCTCCAGACGTAGAACTTGCCCTCCACGCCTTCTGAGTCGGCGTCGAGCGCGCTGTAGAAGCCGCCTTCGGGGGCGCGCATCTCGCGCAGCGCCCAGTCGAGCGTCTCCTCAGCGGTCCGCCGCAGCAGCGCGTCACCGCTGGCCTGGAAGCCGTGCAGGTACGCGCGTGCCAGGAGCGCGTTGTCGTAGAGCATCTTCTCGAAGTGCGGCACGGTCCAGCGCGCATCCACGCTGTAGCGCGAGAAGCCGCCGCCGACGTGGTCGAAGATGCCGCCGCCGGCCATCGAGCGCAGCGTCTGCAGCGCCATCGGCTGCTCGTCGCGCGCGAGCAGGAACTCGATGACCGACGCCTGCGGGAACTTCGGCGCGCCGCCCCAGCCGCCGTGGATGCTGTCGAAGCTCTTGCGCAGCGAGGCCACGGCGTCGTCGAGCGGGGCGCCGTCCAATGGCTCCTGCGACGGTGCGAGCAACGCACCGCCGGCCAGCCGCGGCGCCACCTTCTCGCCCTGGGCGCGGATGTCCTCGCGCTGGGTGTCCCAGGCGTCGGCGACGGCGCCCAGCACCTGGCGCCAGCTCGGCATCCCCTGGCGCGCGTCGGGCGGGAAGTAGGTGCCGCCGTAGAAGGGCGCCTGCTCGGGGGTGAGGAACACGTTCAGCGGCCAGCCGCCGTGTCCGGTCATCGCCTGGACCGCGTCCATGTAGATCGCGTCGACGTCGGGGCGCTCCTCGCGGTCGACCTTGACGCACACGAAGCGCTCGTTCATGAGCGCCGCCGTCTCGGCGTCCTCGAAGGACTCGCGCTCCATGACGTGGCACCAGTGACAGCTCGAGTAGCCGATCGACACGAGCAGAGGCCGGTCGAGCTCGCGCGCCCGGGTCAGGGCCTCGTCGCCCCACGGCAGCCAGTCGACCGGGTTGTCGCGGTGCTGGAGGAGGTACGGGCTGGTCTCGTGCGCCAGAGCGTTGGGCATCAGCCCAACTGTAGGAGCCTGCGGTACCTGGGCAGCTCGACCGGCAGCGGCCGGGTCACGGCGCCCGCGGCGCGGGCGGAGCGCACGGACACCTTGCGCCCGCCGAGCCGGCCCGTCACCGTGCCGTCGGCGTGCATGGTCAGGGTTCCGTGGGGAGCCGCGCGGCCGCTGATCGTGAGCGTCGAGCTGCCCGTCTGGGTCGGGACGGCGCCGCTGACGACGACGCCGGGCACGAACTCGACGCGGCGCAGGCTGTAGCCGCGCGACGTCGCGGTCGCGTGTCCAGAGCGCAGCCCCGCGACCTTCGAGCCGACGGGCGTGGCCCGCCCGACGGCGATCTCGTCGCCGAGGAACTGCAGCTTGATGTCACGCACGGTGGCCGTGACGGCGGCGATCGTCTTGAGCGCCTTGGTCCGCCCGCTCAGGCGGCTGAGCCGCGTCGGCGCGATGGGCGACGGTGCGATGACCTGCTTGGCGTCCGGGCACTGCGCCGCGATCTGGCTCGCGAAGAAGGCGGCGATCGCGTTCTTCGAGCAGTCGCCGAGGTCGCTGGTGACGACCGAGTGGCCGGTAAAGGGCACCCCGACGAGCTGCGCTCCGGGGATCCGCGCGGCGACGCTCAGGGCGTCCTCGCGCGGCGTGCGCAGGTCGAAGCCGCCGGAGAGGATCAGGGTGGGCACCTGCGGCAGCGCCGCGGGAGGCGCGGGGGGCGGGCTCGCGTTGGGCCAGGCGACGCAGACCGGGACCGATTCGCTGCGGAGCGCCACTCGGTAGTTGAACGGCTGGTAGTCGGTGACCGGATGGGCCCTGGCGGCGCTCACCGCCTGGCTGGCGCGCTGCGTGGCGGCCGCGTTGCGATCCCAGGGGAAGGCGGACTCCTCGCAGCGCGTGGCGGCGAAGAGCGCATCGGAGTCGGCGTCGTCGAGGGCGCCCTGCAGGCGTGCGTTGGGGATCCCGGTCAGCCCCTTGGCGCGCAGCAGCAGGCGCAGCAGCGGCCGTTTGTCGTCCCTGATCGCGCTGCGCATGGCGCCGGGCAGCTCGGAGCGCAGCGTCGGGTTGAGGTCGCCGGCGAGCAGGATGTCGAGCACGCCGTCCTGGTCGAGACGCACCTTCAGCGCGCGACCGCCGGGAGTGTTCACCGTTCCGCTGAGCGACTTGCGCCCCACCTTGTGCACGAGGTTGAACAGGTCGTGGCCGACGCTCGACGTGATGCCGGCGCAGGCGCCGCCGGAGCACATCTCGCCCAGCGCGCGCGGCATGGTCTTGAAGGTCGAGATGTTCAGGACGTCGGAGCCCTCGGGCGGAACGACCGAGTCCAGCACGAGCGACTCGACGTTCGCCGGGTACTTGGCCGCGTAGTCGAGCGCGACCTTGGTGCCGTAGGAGACGCCGAAGAGGACGAGCTTCTGATACCCGGACTCGACGCGCAGGGCCTCGATGTCGTCGACCGAGTCCGACGTGCGGTAGAAGCCGCGGGCAGCGCCCAGCTGGTTGGCGCAGGCCGCCGCGGCGTCGACGATCGAGGTGACCCCGCGGTCGAAGGCCGGGCAGCTGAGCCGGCCCGAGCTGCCGGTGCCGCGCTGGTCGTAGACGAGCAGGTCGCGCGTCGCCAGCGCGGGCCCGAGGATCGCGGCGAACTCGGTGGAGACGGGGATGGCGGCCTGACCCGGGCCGCCGGCCAGCGCGACGACCGCCGTGGCGGTCGGGTTGCTGGTGGCGACGACGCGCTTGACGCTCAGCGTCACCGTGCCCGGCACGGCGCCGGTCCGGTCGAGCGGGACCGCGAGCTGGCCGCACTGGAAGCCCGCGGGCTCGCAGGGCGCGTAGGGGATGGCCGCGTGGGCGCCCGGTGCGAGGACAAAGGACGTTGCGACCGCCGCGAGGGCGGCGAAGGTGGACCCGACGCGCATGGTCGGTCAGGGTAATGGACCATAGGACGCGCCGAGCCGCGCCGTTGCGGCGCGCGCACTAGTGTCCGGCGGCATGTCCCCCCATCGCGATCCCGTAACCGCGCTCGGCGCACCGGACGCCGTCGGCCCGTACAGCCACGCGGTGAGCAGCGGCGGCCTGCTCTTCTGCTCGGGCCAGACGCCGCTGGATCCAGCGACCGGCAAGCTCGTCCAGGGCCCGGTCGGCGATCAGACGCGCCGCTGCCTGGAGAACCTGCAGCTCGTGTGCGCAGCGGCGGGCGCCGAGCTCGCCGATGCGGTCCGCCTCGGCGTGTACGTCACCGACATGGCCACCTTCCCCGAGGTCAACGAGGCCTACGCCGCGTTCTTCGGCGAGGGGCCGCCGGCCCGCAGCACGATCGGCGTGGCCTCGTTGCCGCTCGGCGCGGCGGTCGAGATCGACGCCATCGTCGCCCTGCCGACCTAGCCGCAGCCGGCCCATGGCCACCTCGCCCGCCAGCGCCACCGTCACCGCCGAGGACGTCGAGCGCGCGCGCCACGCGATCGCCGACGTGGCCAAGCGCACGCCGGTGCTGCCGTCGCTGACCCTCTCCCAGCGCCTCGACGGCATCGTGGCGCTGAAGGCCGAGAACCTGCAGCGCACGGGCTCGTTCAAGATCCGCGGCGCCCTGAACAAGCTGGCCGCCCTCGGCGCGGGGTGCGCGCAGGGCGTCACGGCCGGCAGCGCCGGCAACCACGCCTGGGCGCTGGCCCAGGCGGCGCGTGTGCGCGGCGTGCCGTGCGAGGTGTTCATGCCGGTCGAGGCCCCGCTCTCGAAGGTCGAGGGGTGCAGCGCGCTCGGGGCGATCGTGCACCGCGGCGGCACCGGAGTGGAGGAGTGCGTGGCCGCGGCGCGGGCGCGTGCGCAGGAGGCCGGCATGGCCTTCGTGCATCCGTTCGACGACCCGGACGTCGTCGCCGGGCAGGGCACGCTCGGCCTGGAGCTGCTCGACGACGTCCCCGACCTGGCGAAGATCGTGGTGCCGGTCGGCGGCGGCGGCCTGGCCAGTGGCATCGCCATCGCGGTGAAGGCAGCGCGACCGCAGGTGCAGGTCGTCGGCGTGCAGGTCGACACCGTCGCCTCATACCCCGAGTCCCTGCGCCGTGGAGAGCCCGTCGAGGTGCCGCCGGGCCTGACGATCGCCGACGGCATCGCGGTCAAGCGCCCGGGCGAGCTGACCCTCGGTCTCGTGCAGCGCTGGCTCGACGACGTGGTCGTGGTCCCCGAGGACGCGGTCGCGGACGCGATGGTGCTGCTCATGGAGAAGGCCAAGCTCGTCGTCGAGGGCGCGGGTGCCGTAGGCGTGGCGGCGCTGCTCGGGGGCCTGACGGCGCCCGCAGCGCGCGGCACGACGGTCGTCGTGCTCAGCGGCGGCAACGTCGACGCGGGCCTGCTGGCCTCGATCGCGCGGCGCCACGAGAGCCAGGCCGGACGTCGCCTCGTCGTGCTCACGCGCGTGCCCGATCGCCCGGGCTCGCTCGCGCGCCTGCTCGCCCTGGTCGGCGAGGCCGGCGCCAACCTCGTCGACGTCGAGCACGTGCGCGAGGGCCTGGACCTCCACGTGCGCGAGACCGCGGTCCAGCTCGTGCTGGAGACGCGCGGTCGCGAGCACGCAGACGACGTGCTGGCGCAGGTGCGCTCCGCAGGCTACGTGGCGCGCGTCGTACGCTAGACCGCGGCGAGCGCGGGCTCGTCCACGGGCGCCAGCCCCGCCACGGGCAGGCGTATGTGGAACGCGGTGCCGCGACCGGGAACGGTCTCGAAGGTCAGCGCGCCGCCGTGGCGCTCGACGACCATGGTCCGGGCGATGGCGAGGCCCTGGCCGGTCCCGCGCCCGACGTCCTTGGTCGTGAAGAAGGGATCGAAGATGCGTCCGGCGACCTCGGCCGGGATGCCGCCGCCCGTGTCCTGGATGGTGACGAGCGCGTAGTCGCCCTCCTGGCGGGTGCTGATCGTGATCGCGCCGCGCTCGCCGGACCCATCGAGGTGGTCCTCGATGGCGTGCGCGGCATTGACGATCAGGTTGATGAAGACCTGGTTGAGGTCGCCGCCGTGGCAGACCACCGGCGGCAGGTCGCCGAAGTCGGTGGTGACGTCGGCGATGTACTTGTACGCGTTGGCCGCCACGATCAGCGTGTTGCGCAGCGCGCCGTTGAGGTCGAACTCCTGCTGCTCGGTCGTCGGGGGGTGCGCGAACTCGCGCATGGCCCCCACGATCGCGGCCACGCGCCCGAGGCCATCGCTGGCGCGCTCGAAGGCCGCCGGGACGCGCTCGCGCAGGTAGTCGAGGTCGGCGTGGTCCTCGGCCTCGCGGACGCGCTCGAGCAGGTCGGCGGGGACGGCACCGGCGGCGGCAGCGGCGTTGACGGCCGCCTGCGCGGGCTGCAGCGCCATGAGGTCGCCGAAGGCCTCGCGCAGGAAGCTGACCGTGTCGCCGACGAACTGGACCGGGGTGTTGATCTCGTGGGCGATCCCGGCCGCGAGCTGGCCGACGGCCTCGAGCTTCTGCGCCAGGCGCAGCTCGGTCTCCATCAGCGCGTGCTCGGTCTGCGCGTGCATCGCCTCGGTGATGTCGAACACGAGGCCCTGCAGCTGGCGCCCGTCGGGGCCGTCGGTGAGGACGGTGCTCGATGCGCGCAACCAGATCTCCTCGCCGTCGGGCTTGACGAAGCGAAACTCGATCGGTGGCACCGCCGCGCCGCCGGCGGCGGCGGCGATCGCCACGCCCAGGCCCCACTGGTCGTCCTCCGGCACGTGCCGGCTGAGCCACTTCAGGCCGCGGCGCGTGGTCTCCTCGGCGCTGACGCCCGTGATCGCCAGCATCTGCGGGCTGACGTAGACCGCCGCCGGCGGGCGGCCGTCTTCGGGGAGCGAGAGCGCGTAGACCACCGCCGGGAACTGCTCGACGAGCTGCTGGAAGCGCGCCTCGGAGCTCTCGAGCATGTCCTGGGCGCGGGCGAAGTCGCCGCGGATCGTGCGCCGGATGACGAAGGCGAGCCCTGCGGCCATGAGCAGCGCGAAGGCGCCCAGGAAGACGACCAGCCGCTGGTCGTCCGGGCCTTCGGCGTGGCGCTGGGCGAGCCCGGCCGAGAGGGAGGCCTGCTCGGCGTCGAAGGCGCGCTTGATGTCGTGTCCCAACTGGGTCAGCGCGCCGCTCATGCGGTCGCGACCGGTCCCCTGCCGTACCCGGACCCCTGGCCCATACGCGGTGGTGAAGAGCACGTCGAAGCGCTCGACGTCGGCACGAATCGCGCGCAGGTGGGCCTCTGTACCGGGCGCGTCGTGCGCGGCACGCTGCACGGCGGAGATCTGGCGCTCCAGCGACGCGCGGCCGACGAGGACCGCCAGCGTCGGATCGCCGGTGTCCAGCCCGGCGACGGTCTGCGCCAGGAGCAGCGTCTCGGCCTGGGCGTTGGCCAGGCCGGTGCTCACGCGGGCCGAACGCTGGAAGTCGCGTGTGGTGCGCGATGTCTTCTGGTAGGAGCGAACGAGCAGCACCTCGCCGAGCACGAAGATGGCGACGAGCGCCACGCCGAGCACGGTCAGCAACCGGCGCCGGCGGGCCGAAGCGCGGGTCTGCGCGTGCGGCGAGGGGGCCGGCGAGGACATCGAGACCCGGTAATCGGCCCGTCGCCGACCATGTTGAGCCCGTCGGTACTGGCTGTCTAGCCGATCCCGAAGCCGTACGGGTCGGGCTGCTGCTGATCGGGCTGCTGCTGCTGATCCGGCAGCTGCTGCTGATCGGGCAGCTGCTGCTCGTCAGGCTGCTGCTGCTCGGACTGCTGCGGCGCAAGCTTGCCGTCCTTGGCCTCCTGGACGAACGCCTTCACCGTGCTCGACGGGATCGCGAAGCCGATGCCGACATTGCCGCCTTCGGCGCCGTTCTGCGAGCCGGTCTCGATCTGGGCGTTGACGCCGATGACCTGCCCGGCGGAGTCGAGCAGCGGGCCGCCCGAGTTGCCGGGGTTCAGCGCGGCGTCGGTCTGGATGGCGCCGGAGATCGTCGCGCCGTCGGGCGCCTGCAGGCTGCGCTGCAGAGCGGACACGATCCCGGTCGTGAACGTGTGGTCGAGCCCGAAGGGATTGCCGATCGCGTAGACCGCATCCCCGACGCCGACCGACGAGGAGTCGCCGAGCGAGAGGGTGGACAGGTTGCTGCCGTCGACCTTCAGCAGGGCGAGGTCGCGCGAGGGGTCGGCGCCGACGACGGTGGCGTCCTGCGCCTTGTCGCTCGTGCCGACCTTGACCTGAACGCGCGTGGCGCCGTCGACGACGTGGTCGTTGGTGACGATCAGGCCGTCCTTGGAGATGACGAAGCCCGAGCCCGTCGCCTGGCCCTCGGGGGTGTCGGCGACGATGTAGGTGACGGCGTCCTTGGCGCCGTCGTAGATGCCGCTGGGGCTCGTGTTGGAGATCGGCCGGGTGGACGCGGTCGGGCTGCTGCCCGTCGCGGTGGATGGGTTGTCGAGGAGTTCATGCGCGAGGGCAGCGCCCCCGCCCGCGGCGAGAGCAACGGTGAGACCGCCGGCCAGCATCATTTTCGGAATGGGCATGCCACCAGCGTGCGGCACCCTGCTGACCGACGGTTAAGGCGAATCGAAGCGCTGGATAAGCGCCTTACTCGGGCGTGACGTAGGCGCCGCTGAGGCCGCCGTCGACGAGGAAGGTCGTGGCGGTGACGAACGACGACTCGTCGCTGGCCAGGAACAGCACCCCGGCGGCGATCTCCTGCGCCCGGGCGAAGCGGCCCATGGGGACGTGGACGAGGCGCCGCGCGGCCTTCTCGGGGTCCTTTGCGAACAGCTCGCGCAGCAGCGGCGTGTCGACGGGGCCCGGGCACAGCGCGTTGACGCGCACGCCGCGGCGGGCGAACTCGATGCCCAGCTCGCGCGACATCGCCAGCACGCCGCCCTTGCTCGCGGTATAGGAGATCTGCGACGTCGCGGCGCCCATGACCGCCACGAACGACGCCGTGTTGATGACCGACCCGCCGCGCTCGTTCTCCAGCAGATGCGCGATGCCGTGCTTGCAGCAGAAGAAGACCGACTTGAGGTTGACGTCCTGCACGCGCTGCCACGCCTCGTAGCCGGTCTCGAGCACCGAGGCGTCGTCGTTGGGTGAGATGCCCGCGTTGTTGAAGAGGACGTCGATGTGGCCGTATTGCCCGCGCACCTGCGCGTAGAGGTCGCGCACCGCGTCCTCGTCGGTGACGTCGCACGCCAGCGCGAGGTCACCGGGCGAGTCGGCGTCGAGGTCGACGCCGACGACGGTCGCGCCCTCGCGCGCGAACAGCTCGGCGGTGGCGGCGCCGATGCCGCCCTTGGCGCCGGTGATGACGCAGACCTTGCCGTCCAGGCGGCCCATCAGCTGGTCCCTGTCGCGTAGTAGACGGTCTTGACCTCGGTGTAGGCGTCGGTCGCGTGGGGCCCGAGCTCGCGCCCGTAGCCCGACTGCTTGAAGCCGCCGAACGGCGTCGAGACGCGCACCGACGTGTTCGAGTTGATCGACATGACGCCGGTCTCGATCGCGCGCGCCACGCGCAGCGCCTTCGCCCCGTCGCGCGTCCAGACCGAGCCCGAGAGCCCGTAGATCGTGTCGTTGGCCAGCGCGATCGCCTCGGCCTCGTCGCGGAAGGGGATGACGGCCGCCACCGGCCCGAAGATCTCCTCGCGCGCGGCGCGGTCATCGTTGCTGACCGGACACAGCACGACCGGCGGGAACCAGAAGCCCGGCCCGCCCGGGGCCTCGCCGCGGATGGCCACCGGCGCGTCGTCGTCGACGAAGGAGGCCACCTGCTCGCGCTGAGCGGCGCTGATGAGCGGCCCCATCTGCGTCTCCTCGTCGAGCGGATCGCCGACGCGCAGTCCGCCCACGGCCTCCTCCAGCGCCTCCATGAAGCGGTCCAGCGCGCTGCGCTCCACGAGGATCCGCGAGCGCGCGCAGCAGTCCTGGCCGGCGTTGCCGAAGACCGCCAGCGGCGCCATCGCCGCTGCCTGCTCGAGGTCGGCGTCGGCGAAGACGACGTTCGCGCTCTTGCCGCCGAGCTCCAGCGTGACGCGCTTGATCGTCGCCGCGGCCCCGGCGGCGATCGAGCGCCCGACCTCCGTCGATCCGGTGAAGGCGATCTTCGCCACGTCGGGGTGATCGACCAGCCGCTGCCCGCACTCGCGGCCCGGGCCGGCGACCACCTCCACGACGCCTTCGGGCAGCCCCGCCTCGAGCGCCAGCTCCGCGAAGCGCAGCGCGGTCAGCGGCGTCAGCTCGGCGGGCTTGAGGACCACCGTGTTGCCCGCCGCCAGCGCCGGCCCCATCTTCCACGAGGCGATCGTCAGCGGGAAGTTCCACGGCACGATGAGCCCGACGACGCCGAGCGGCTCGCGCACGGTGAACCCCAGCCCGCCGCTGACCGGGATCGTGTCGCCCAGCAGGCGCTCGGGCGCCGCCGCGTAGTAGCGGAAGGTGTCGGCCACCATCCCCATCTCGCCGCGCGCGTCGCCGATCGGCTTGCCCGCGTTGCGCGCCTCGAGCTGGGCGAGCTCCTCGTGGTGCTCGGCGAGGGTGTCGGCCAGCCGGTGCAGGAGCCGGGCACGATCGCCCGGCGCGACGGCGCGCCACGCGGGGAAGGCGGCCTTGGCCCGCGCGACCGCGGCGTCGACGTCCGCAGCGGTCGCGCGCTGTATCTCGGCCAGAACCTCCTCGGTCGCCGGCTCGATGACCTGCAGGGTCACCGCGTCGCCGGCCTAGGGCTGGGGAGCGAGCGCCGCGTCCCCGCCGACATGGGGCTCGCCCAGCTCGGCGTCGAGCTCTGAGATCGTGTGGCGCGGCCCAGTGAAGGTGTGCCGCGCGCTGACCAGCCACCAGATGCCCACCGCGAGGATCACCGCGCCCGTCACCAGGGGTGCGTAGTTGACGAGCTTCCAGTCGAACTCGTCGTTCCACGGCACGCCACCGGGGTTCGTCGGCAGGATGAAGATGATCGTGATGAACGCGACCCACACGGTGGCGAACGGGTTCATCCACTTGTACTTGCGCCCGAGGGTCCACGGGCCGACCTCGAAGTCGTCGCCGATCCGCCAGCGCAGGTAGATCGGGATCACGTAGGCGATGTAGAGGCCGATCACGGCGATCGAGACCACGGCGTAGAAGGCGACCGGCACCCCGTTGCTCGCGGGCCAGTAGGCCGGGACGGTGATGAGCGCGGCACATACGGCCATGAAGAGCACGGCGTTGAACGGGATCCGCGTCGAGCTCACCTTGCTCCAGATCCGCCAGCCCGGGATCGCGCCGTCGCGGCTGAAGGCGTAGCACATGCGCGAGGCACTGGTCAGGCACGCGGCGCCGCAGAACAGCTGCCCCACGGTCGAGATGACGAGCACGAGCTTGAACCACCCGGTATCGAGCGCGTGCTGGAGGATCGACACCGCCACGTAGGCGCCGCCCGCCGCGTCCTTGTTGACGGCGTCGACGTTGGTGGCGGCGAAGGTGATGGCCAGCAGCAGGACCCAGCCGAAGAGCGCCGAGTAGAAGATCGACCGCCACACGCCCTTGGCGGCGGCGTCAGCCGCGCCGTGGGTCTCCTCGGAGATGTGCGCGCAGGAGTCGAAGCCGGTGATCGTGTACTGCGTCAGCAGGAAGCCGAGCGGGAGCACGTAGAACCAGAACATGCTGTCGGGGAAGCCCGAGTTGTTGAAGCGCTCCGTGAAGACGAAGTCCGCCGACGCGTGCTTGTCGGGGATGAAGATGAGCACGAGGAGGATCACCGCGACGCCGGCCACGTGCCACCACACCGAGATGCCGTTGATGCGCGCCACGAGGTGGCTGCCGGCGATGTTCACCAGGGCGTGGAAGGCCAGGACGACCACGAACAGCCAGAACGTCCCGGAGAAGAAGTCGCCGGAGACCCCGTTGAAGAGGTTGAAGTCGAACGCGCCGAACGTCACGTTCATGAAGGTGGCGCAGCCGTAGTCGACCGAGGCGGTCACCGCGACGAGGCCGATGAGGTTGAACCAACCGGTGAACCAGCCCCACGCGGGGCCGCCGAGCTTGGAGGCCCACCAGTAGATCCCGCCGGCCGTCGGGTAGGCCGAGACGAGCTCGGACATGCAGAACCCGATGATGAGGATCGGGATCGAGATCAGCGGCCAGCCCCAGGAGATGGCGATCGGCCCGCCGTTGTTCCACGCCTGCCCGTAGGTGGTGAAGCACCCCGCGAGGATCGAGATGATCGTGAACGAGATCGCGAAGTTCTGAAATCCGCTCCAGCTGCGGTTCAGCTCCTGCGCGTAGCCGAGCTCAGCGAGCCGCTGCTCGTCGCTGTCGCGTAGCTTCGGCCCCGGCGTGGTGGTCGCCATCAGCACTCCTCCATAAAAGGTCTGACCGTCGATCCTCTTGCAGACCCGACCCTACGCCGGGTTTCGGACAGAAGTCAACCGCCGGCGGTCGGAACCCGGTACGACCAGCGGTCCGATCTGCGGCCCGAGTGGTGGTCAGCGCGCGGACGAAATGCGTGTGCCAGCGACGGACGGCGGGTAGAACCGATCGCCGGTATGGGGGAATTGCAACCGGGGAACCTCGAAGAGACGGCCCGTCGGGCGCGCGAGGAGATGCACTCGGTGACCGAGAGCCTGCGCGCCCTGCTGCAGGATCTGCGCGCCGAGCACGACCCGCCGCCTACAGGCGCTCGAAGCCCCGAAACCGCTCCCAATCCGTGACCGCCGCGTCGTAGGCCTCGAGCTCTACGCGCGCGTTGTTGAGGTAGTGCTCGACGACCTCGGGGCCGAAGGCGTCGCGCGCGATCGCGCTCGCCGCGAACAGGTCGCGAGCATCGCGCAGCGTCGAGGGCACCTGCGGGCGCTCGGTGGCCTCATAGGCGTTGCCCTCCAGCGCGGGCTCGAGCTCGAGCTCGGAGTCGACACCGTGCAGGCCGGCGGCGATCAGGGCGCTGATCGCGAGGTAGGGGTTGACGTCGGCGCCGGGGACCCGGCACTCGATGCGCCGGCCGGCGCCGTGCCCGACCACGCGCAGCGCGCAGGTGCGGTTGTCGTGACCCCACGCCACCGTCGTGGGCGCGAAGGAGAGTGCGGCGTAGCGCTTGTAGGAGTTGATGTTGGGGGCCAGGAAGAGCGTGAGGTCGCGTAGCCCCGCGAGCATGCCGGCGAGGAAACGGTCGAACAGCCCCTCTTCGTCGTCGAACACGATCGATCCATCGGTCCCGCGCAGCGACAGGTGGATGTGGCACGAGTTGCCCTCGCGCTCGTTGAACTTGGCCATGAAGGTGATCGCCTTGCCGTCCTGCGCGGCCATCTCCTTGGCGGCGTTCTTGTAGATCACGTGCTGATCGGCGGCCCGCAGCGCATCGGCGAAGAGGAAGTTGATCTCGTGCTGGCCGAAGTTGCACTCGCCCTTGGAGTCCTCGACGACCATCCCGGCGTCCATCATCGCGTTGCGGATGCGGCGCAGCAGCGGCTCCACGCGCGCCGTGCCCAGCATCGAGTAGTCGACGTTGTAGCGGTTGGCCGGCGTCAGCCCGCGATAGGCGCTGTCCCACGCCTGCTCGTAGCTGTCGTCGAAGATCATGAACTCGAGCTCGGTGCCGGCGTGGGCCTGCCACCCGCGGTCGGCGAGGCGCGCAAGCTGCGCGCGCAGGACCTGACGCGGGGAGGCGACGACCGGCGAGCCGTCCTCCCATTCCACGTCGGCCAGGCACAGCGCGGTGCCGTCGAGCCAGGTCGTGGGACACAGCGTGTCGAAGTCGGGCTTCATGACGAAGTCGCCGTAGCCGCGCTCCCAGCTCGACATCGCGTAGCCGTCCACGGTGTTCATGTCGACGTCGACCGCGAGCAGGTAGTTGCAGCCCTCGGCGCCGTGACCGGCCACCGATTGCATGAACCACGGCGCCGTCAGGCGCTTGCCCTGCAGGCGTCCCTGCATGTCGGTCAGGGCCAGCAGTACGGTGTCGATGTCGCCTGCGGCGATCCCGGCTTTAAGCTCGTCGAGGGTCATGGCCGGTGACCGTACCTTGCCGCGGAACGCCCGTGGCGATTATGGTCGCACCGGCACACCAATGCCCGAGCTCGCCGCCATCATCGCCCGTCTCGAGCCCGAGCTCGGCCCGCTGGAGGGCGATCCGCAGCCGCTCGACGGCGGGATCACCAACCGCAACTACCGGCTGCGCCTGGGCGGCGAGGACCTCGTCCTGCGCATCTGCGACCACGGCGCCGAGGTGCTGGGCATCGATCGCACGACCGAGGAGATCGCCTCGCGGCGCGCCGCGGCCGAGCACATCGCCCCGGCGGTGGTCGCCTTCCTCGCCGACGTGCCCGCGCTCGTCACGCGCTGGCTGCCCGGCGGCGGGATCACCCCCGAGCAGGTGCGCTCGCCGGGCATCCTGGCGCAGGTCGCCTCGATGCTGCGGCGGCTGCACGACACGCCGGCGCTGCCGACGGCGTTCGCCGTGTTTCGCCTCGTGGAGGACCAGCGCGGACTGGCGACGGCGGTGCCCGACAGCTACGAGGGCATCCTTGACCTGTCGCACCGCATCGAGGCGGCCCTGACCGGTCCCGAGCACGTTCCGGTCTCCTGCCACAACGACCTGCTCACCGCCAACTTCGTGCGCGACGGCGCACGCGTGTGCATCGTCGACTGGGAGTACGCGGGGATGAACAACCGCTACTTCGACCTCGGCAACCTGTCGGTCAACAACGGCTTCGAGGCCGAGGACGACCGCGCGCTGCTCGAGCTGTACTTCGAGGAGCCAGTCACCGAGCGGCGCTTTGCGACCCTCCAGCTCATGCGGGCGATCTCGGACTTCCGCGAGGCGATGTGGGGCGTCGTGCAGCACGGGCGCTCCACGCTGGACTTCGACTACACCGCCTACGCCGCCGAGCACTTCGACCGGCTCGAGCGCGCCGCCGCGGATCCGCGCGTCGAGGAGTGGCTGGCCGTTGCCGCGACCGCGTGAGCTGCCCGACCGCGCGCGCGTCGTCATCATCGGGGGCGGGGTGGGGGGAACATCGATCGCCTACCACCTCGCGGCGCTCGGCGAGCGCGACGTGGTGCTCGTCGACCGCGCGGAGCTGACGAGCGGCTCGACCTTTCACTCGGCTGGGCTCGTCGGCCAGCTGCGCGGCAGCGTCTCGCTGACGCGGATGATGATGGACTCGGTCGAGCTCTATCGGCGCCTGGGCGATGCCTGCGGCTGGATCGAGTGCGGCGGGCTGCGCCTGGCCTGCACGCCCGAGCGCGAGGAGGAGCTGCACCGCCAGGTCGGCTGGTCGCGGACCTTCGGGCTCCCGCTCGAGCTGCTCTCGGCCCACGAGGCGGCGGCGCTCTTCCCGCTGATGTCCACCGACGGCGTGCGCGCCGCCTCCTACCTACCGACCGACGGCTACCTGGACCCCTCGCAGCTGACCTACGCGCTGGCCGAGGGCGCGCGCGAGGGCGGCTGCCGGATCTTCACGCACACGCGCGTCACGGGCATCGACGTGGAGGCGGGCCGCGTACGCGGCGTGCAGACCGAGTGGGGCCCGATCGAGGCCGAGGTCGTCGTCAACGCGGGCGGGATGTTCGCCGCCGAGATCGGGCGCATGGCCGGCGTGCGCGTCCCGGTCGTGCCCTTCGCCCACGAGTACCTGGTCACCCAGCCCTTCCGTGAGCGCGACGGCGCGCACCTGCCGACGCTGCGCGACCCCGACCTGCTCGTCTACTACCGCGAGGAGGGCGGCGGCCTGGTCATGGGCGGCTACGAGCGCCACAGCGCGCCGTGGGCGCTGCGCCCCGACGGGCTCGACGCGATCGCGGCGGACTTCAACGGCATCCTGCTCGAGGAGGACTGGGATCGCTTCGAGGAGATCGCGATCAACTCGCGCCGGCGCGTGCCGGCCATGGAGGACGTGAAGGTCACGCGCCTCATCAACGGGCCCGAGGCGTTCACGCCCGACAACGAGTTCCTGCTGGGCGAGAGCGAGGTCCGCGGCTTCTTCGTCGCCGCCGGCTTCTGCGCCCACGGGCTGGCGGGCGCGGGCGGGCTGGGCAAGGCGATGGCCGAGTGGATTGTGGCCGGCGAGCCGGCGATGGACCTCTGGGAGATGGACGTCCGTCGCTTCGGCGCCCACTACCGCTCGCCGAGCTACACGCTCAAGCGCACGCGCGAGGTCTACGAGACCTACTACGACATCAAGTACCCCGGCCACGAGCGCCAGGCCGGCCGCCCGCTGCGGGTCTCCAGCGCCTACTCCTGGCACCGCGACCACGGCGCCGCGTTCGGCGAGAAGTCGGGCTGGGAGCGGGTCAACTGGTACGAGGCCAACGCGCCCGCGGGCGACGAGGCGCTGCGCCCGCGCGGGTGGGCGGGGCGGCTGTGGTCACCGGCCATCGGCGCCGAGCATGTCGCCTGCCGCGAGCGCGCGGCGCTCTTCGACGAGTCCTCCTTCGCCAAGATCGAGGTCGCCGGCCCGGGCGCGGCGGCCTACCTGGAGTGGCTGTGCGACAACCGCGTCGCGCGGGGCGTGGGGCAGATCACCTACACCCAGATGCTCAACTCCCGCGGCGGCATCGAGTGCGACTTCACCGTCACGCGCGTGGAGGACGAGCTCTTCTCGATCGTGACCGGCACCGCGTTCGGCAACCACGACCTCTCGTGGATCCGCCGCAGCGCGCCGCAGGACGGGTCGGTGCGGGTGATCGACGCGACCTCGCGCTGGGCCTGCTTCGGGCTGTGGGGTCCCCGCGCCCGCGACGTGCTGGCCCCGCTGACGCCCGACCCGCTCGACTTCGGCTACATGACGATGCGCGACCTCGCCGTCGGCGACGTGCCCGTGCGCGCGCTGCGCGTGACCTTCACCGGTGAGCTGGGCTGGGAGCTCTACTGCCCGACCGAGTTCGGGGCCGGGCTGTGGCGCGCGCTGTGGGAGGCGGGTGAGCCGCACGGGCTCGCGGCGGGCGGCTACCGCGCGATCGACACGCTGCGCCTGGAGAAGGGCTACCGCGTGTGGGCGGCCGACATCACGCCCGACGAGACGCCCCACGAGGCGGGCCTGGGCTTCTGCGTCAAGGACGACAAGGAGTTCGCCGGGCGCGACGCGCTCGCCGATCGCGAGCCGGTCAAGCGCCTGCGCTGCCTCGTGCTCGACGACCCGCGCTCGGTCGCGCTGGGCAACGAGCCGGTGCGCGTCGACGGCGAGATCGTCGGGCGCGTGACCACCGGCGGCTACGGCTACACGGTGGGCCGCTCCATCGCCTACGCCTACCTGCCGCCCGCCCACGACGTCGGCACGGCGGTGGAGGTCGACATCTTCGGGCAGTGGGTCGCGGGCGACGTGGCGGCCGAGCCGCTCTATGACCCCCGCAGCGAACGGGTGCGGGTGTAGGCTCGCCCCGACACCGGGGAGGAGGACCCATGGACCCACGCGACGTGCAGTCGATCCCGCTCTTCGCGGGCCTCAGCAAGGACGACCAGAAGGTCGTCGCGCAGTACGCCGACGAGGTCGACGTCGACGCCGGCACGGTCCTTGCGCAGGAGGGCCGCCTGGCCTACGAGTTCTTCGCCATCAAGAAGGGCACGGCGGACGTGACCCTGGGCGGCCAGCACACCGCCACCCTCGGCCCGGGGGACTTCTTCGGCGAGATCGGGCTGCTGGCCGGCGACCGCCGCGTGGCCAGCGTGGTGGCGACGTCGCCGATGAGCCTCGTCGTCCTCACGGGCTCGCAGCTGCGCGCGATCGACAGCCGCATGCCCGGCGTGGCCGAGCGCATTCGCAGCGCGATGGAGCAGCGCATAGCGGCCAATCGCGTCGTGTCGGGCTAGCCTGGGTGGCGGTCGCAGACAACGCCCGCGCGCGGGCGCGCGCCGGGCTGGGCGGGATGGGGCCGTTCCTCTTCGCGGCGGCCGCGATGTTCACCGCGATGTACTCGACGCAGGCGATCCTGCCGCAGCTCGGGCGCGAGTTCTCGGTGGCGCCGTCGCAGACCGGGCTCACCGTGTCGGTGGTCATCGGCGCGCTGGCCGTCGGGGCGTGGTTCTGGGGGCCGCTGTCGGATCGCATCGGCCGCCGGCGGTCGCTCGTGCTGGCCAGCGGGGCGCTGGTGCTGCCGTCGCTGGGCGTCGCGCTGGCCCCGAGCTTCGGCGTGCTGTTGACGATGCGCGGTCTGCAGGGGCTCTGCATGCCCGGGCTGCTCACCGTCGGCGTGCCGTACGTGACCGAGGCCTATGCCGAGCGCATCGGCGCGCGGGCCATGGGCCTGTACGTCTCCGCGCTCGTGCTCGGCGGCCTCGTGGGTCGCGTCGGCGTCGCGCTGGTCACCGCCGCGACGAGCTGGCGTGTGGCGCTGGGCGCCGTGGCGGCGCTCCCGCTGGCGGCGACGCTGGTCATGCGCCGCTCGCTGCCGCCGGAGGCGCCGGGCCTGCGGTCGGAGGGCCTGTCGCGCAGCACGTTGCGCCGGCTGCTCGCCAACCGCGCGCTCATGGCCGCCTGCCTCACGGGCGCGGGGCTCTTCTTCTCCTTCATGGGCATCTTCTCGTACATCGACTTCCGTCTCGAGCGCCCGCCCTTCTCGCTGTCGCCGGCGGTCATCGGGCTCGTCTTCGTGCTGTGGGTGATGGGCGCCGCCGGTCCGCTCGCGGGGCGGCTCGCCGACCGTCACGGCTGGCGGGCGGTGGCGCTCGGCGGCCTGCTGCTGTGCGCCGGCGGGCTGACGCTCTCGCTCGTCCCGCTGCTGGGCGTCGTGATCGTCGGGCTCTCGCTCGTGACGCTGGGCAACTTCTCCGCGGTGACCGCCGCGCAGCTCGGCGTGGCCGGCGCCACCGATCGCGACCGGGGCGTGGCCAGCGCCATGTACTTCAGCGCCTACTACGTGGCCGGCGCGCTCGGGGCCTACGTGCCCGGGCTCGCGTGGCAGCACTGGCACTGGACCGGTGTCTGGGCGATGGCGCTGGGCGCCTACGCCATCGGCCTCGCCGCGCTGATCGCGACGGCTACCCTGGCCCGTCCGTGCGCTCCTTCACCTGCGCCACCTGCGGACAGCTCGTCTTCTTCGAGAACACCGCCTGCCTGCGTTGCGGGTCAGAGCTCGGCTTCGACTGGGAGCAGCGCGACGTCCTGACGCTGAACGGGGGTGCCGCGCGCTGCGCGAACCGCGAGGCCGCCGGCTGCAACTGGCTCGTCGCGCGCGAGGGCGAGCTGTGCGCGAGCTGCCGGCTCACACGCACGCGTCCGGCCGACGACGATCCGGCGGCGCTCGAGCACTTCCGCGTCGCCGAGGCCGCCAAGCGCTGGCTGCTCTTCGAGCTCGGCGAGCTCGCCCTGCCCGTCCGGAGCTGGCGCGAGCGCGCGGGCGGCCTTGCCTTCGAGCTGCTCTCCAGCGAGCGTGCGCCGGTGACCACCGGCCACGCCGACGGCGTCATCACACTCGACGTGGCCGAGTCCGACGACGCCCATCGCGAGGCGCTGCGCGAGCAGCTGGGCGAGCCCTACCGCACCGTGCTCGGGCACTTCCGCCACGAGGTCGGGCACTACTACTGGCCGCTGCTCGTCCCCGAGGGAGGCGCGCGCGAGCGCTGCCGCGAGCTCTTCGGCGACGAGCGCGAGGACTACGGCGCGGCGCTCGAGCGCCACTACGAGACCGGCCCCCCGCCCGATTGGTCGCAGCGCTTCGTCAGCGCCTACGCGACCATGCACCCGTGGGAGGACTGGGCGGAGACCTTCGCCCACTACCTGCACATCTGGGACACCCTGCAGACCGCGGGCGCCTACGGCGTGCGCGTGGGCGCCGCGGCGCCGGCGCCCGACGCGGAGGGCTTTCGGGCGCTGCTGGACGACTGGTTGCCGCTCACCTACGCGCTGAACGCGCTGAGCCGCAGCATGGGGCGCGACGACCTCTACCCGTTCGTGCTGCCCGCGCCGGTGGTCGACAAGCTCGCGTTCGTCCACGAGCGCGTCACGGCAGTACGGCCCCCGGGTTGAGCAGCCCGTCGGGGTCCAGCGCGCGCTTGATCGCGGCCATTGCGCGCAGCTCGCCCGGCGAGCGCGTCAGCTCCAGCCAGCGCGCCTTGGCGACGCCGACGCCGTGCTCGGCGCTGATCGTCCCGCCACAGTCGGCGGCCAGCCGCAGCACCGCCTCGTCGACCGCATGGTCGCCGGGCTCGGGGCCGAGCACGTTGACGTGGACGTTGCCGTCGCCGAGGTGGCCGAAGATCACCACGCGCGCGGCCGGCGCCAGGCGCTGCACCTCGGCCGGCACGCGCGCCGCGAACTCGGCCAGCCGCGCGAGCGGGACGCCGATGTCGAGCTTGTGCGGGATGCCCACCGCGGAGATGGCCTCGGCGTGACCCTCGCGAAAGCGCCACAGGCGCTCGCGTTCGACGCTGTCGGTGGCCACGACGGCGTCCTCGATTCCCGCGGCCGCCAGCGCGGCGGCCAGCTCCTCGGTCGGGTCGCTGGTGCCCGCGCACTCCAGCAGCACGTAGACCGGCGCGCGCGTGGGCACGGGCGCGGGCAGGCGCAGGTGGTCGAGCACGAGCTGCAGGCCCTCGTCGAGGAAGAAGTCGGCGGCGTGCAGCGAGGCCAGGCGCGGGCGCACGGTCGCCAGCAGCGCCGCGGCCTGCTCGAGCGAGGCCAGGGGGATGAGCGCCGCGACGCGGCTGGGCAGCAGCGCCACCAGGCGCCAGCGCACGCGCGTGATGACGCCCAGCGTGCCCTCGCTGCCGACGAGCAGCGCGGCGAGGTCGTAGCCGGCGTTGTCCTTCAGCAGCGCGGGCCGGTCGATGATCGTCCCGTCGGCGAGGACCGCCTGCAGGCCGGCGACGCGCGCGCGCACCGTGCCGTGGCGCACCGCGTGCGTGCCCCCGGCGTCGGTGGCGACGAGGCCCCCGACGGTGGCGCTGTCGCGCCCGCCGAGGTCGACGCCGGCCTCGAGGCCGGCCTCGCGGGCGTGCGCCTGGAGGGCGGCGAGCGTGACGCCCGCGCCCGCCTCGACCTGCGCGGCTGCGCGGTCGACCGGGCCGAGCTCGGTGAGCCGCGTCGTGCTGAGCACGACCTCGCCGCCGCGGGGCACGCCGGCGCCGACCATCCCGGTGTTGCCGCCCTGCGTCACGACCGCGGCGCCGTGCTCGCGGCAGGCGGCCAGCACGGCGACGACCTGCGCGGTGTCAGCGGGCCGCACGACGGCGCGCGCCCGGCCGCGATAGCGCCGCGTCCAGTCGACCTCGAAGGGCGCGCGGAGGTCGTCGTCGGCCAGGACGTGGGCGTCGCCGACGGCGACGGCGAGATCCTGCACCAGGCTGTCGGTCACATCAGGCACGCTACCGTCGCCTCGGGGGTAGGACCGGTTCGATGACCGCCGCCCGCGACCACGAATCGGTCTTCACGCTGGAGGCCACGCCGATCAAGTTCGGCCCCGGCGCCGCCGACGACGCCGGCTGGGAGCTCAAGCGCCTCGGCGTGCGCCGCGCGCTGCTCGTCACCGATCGCGGCGTCGCGGCGGCGGGACACTCCGACCGCGTGCGCCTCAGCCTCGAGGCCGAGGGCATCGAGGTGGTGGTCTACGACGGCGTCCACGTGGAGCCCACGCTCGACTCGCTCCAGGAGGCCGCCGACGCCGCGCGCGACGCGCGGGTGGACGGCTTCGTCTCGGTCGGCGGCGGCTCGAGCATCGACACGGCCAAGGTCGCCGACCTGATCACCACGCATCCCGGCGCCGTCATGGACTACGTCAATCCGCCGGTGGGCGAGGGCCGTAAGCCCCCGTCGCCGCTGCGTCCGCACCTCGCGATCCCCACCACCTGCGGGACCGGGGCGGAGGCCACCACCGTCGCGGTCCTCGACATCCCCGAGCTCAAGGTCAAGACCGGGATCTCGCATCGCTACCTGCGTCCCGCCCAGGGGATCGTCGACCCCGAGTTCGTGCGCACGCTGCCGGCGCAGGTCACGTCCTCCACGGGCCTGGACGTGATCTGCCACGCCGCCGAGTCCTACCTCGCGCGACCCTACGATGCCCGCCCCCGGCCCGCCTCGCCCGACGAGCGCCCGCCCTACCAGGGCGCCAACCCGGTCGCCGACGTGTGGTCCGCGCGGGCACTCGAGTACGGCGGGCGCTTCCTGCGCCGCGCGGTGGCCGACGCCGATGACCTCGAGGCGCGTGGCGCGATGATGCTCGCGGCCACGATGGCCGGAGTCGGCTTCGGCTCCGCCGGCGTGCACATACCGCACGCGTGCGCCTATCCGATCGCCGGGCTCAAGCACGCCTACCAGCCGCGGGGCTACCCCGACGACCATCGCTTCGTGCCCCACGGACACTCGGTGATCGTCACCGCTCCGGCCGCGTTCGCCTTCACCTACGAGGCCGCGCCCGAGCGCCACCACCGCGTCGCCGAGCTGCTGGCCGGGGAGCCGATCGAGCGTCCCGATCGCGACACCCTCCCCGCGGTGCTGCGCGCGCTCATGCGCGACGTCGACGCGCCGCGCGGAATCGCGGAGCTCGGCTATGACGAGCGCGACGTGCCCGCCCTCGTGGAGGGCGCGCTCAAGCAGCAGCGCCTGCTCGTCGTCAGCCCGCGGGAGGTCAGCGGCGACGATCTCGGCCACATCCTCAATGCCTCGTTGACGAACTGGTGAGCTAGGCGTGGCCCGGCAGGAAGAGGCCGCCGAGGATGTGCACGGTGCCGTCCAGATGACGGCGCAGGAGGCGGACGGCGCGCGGGGCGTCCTGGCGCGCGAGGGCGTCGATCATCCGCGCGTGCTCGGCGTTGGAGTGGTCGAGGACCTCGGGCGGGTGGGCGATGTGCGCGATCAGCTCTGAGACCTCGGCCTCGACCTCGCCCACGAGCCCGACCAGCCGTGGTACCCCGGTGGCCTCGGCGATCGCCATGTGGAAGCGGATGTCCGCGCGGCGGTAGTCGTCGAAGTCCGCGGCGGCGGCCATGCGGTCCACGCATTCGCGCATGAGCGCGAGGTCGTCCTCGCTGGCGCGGTCGGCGGCCAGCGTGGCCGTCCCGACCTCGATGGCGGCGCGCAGGTCGAGCACCTCGCGCCAGTCCTCGCGGACCGGCCCCGTCGGGCTGCCCTCGGCCAGCGGCGGCTCCTGGACCACGAAGGTCCCGCCGCCCCGGCCGCGCACCGACATCAGGTGCCCCGACTGCACCAGCGTGGTGATCGCCTGGCGCAGGGTCGAGCGCGAGATCCCGAGCTGCTCGGCCAGCTCGCGCTCGGAGGGCAGCCGGGTCCCCGGCCCGAGGATGCCCAGCCGGATGGCCGTGCCGAGACGCTCCACGGTCTCCTCGAACGTCGTGGGCGGCTGGACCGGCTCGAAGACAGCGGCCACCGCGGCGTCGCCAGGCATGGCTCAACGGTACACCTGTGCGGCGCGTCCCACGGACCGATGGTCAGTTGGCCTGCGTGGTGAGTCCTCTCGCGCCTAAACTCACGCCATGGCCACCACCCCCACACAGCTCGACCGCCAGCGCATCAAGGAGCTGACCGAGCGCGAGGAGAAGCGCCTCAACGAGCGCACGCAGGCGTCGCAGCGGATGTACGAACGCGCCCGCCACGTGCTCACCGGCGGCGTCGCCTCCTCCTACCAGCTGCGCGAGCCGTGGCCGATCTACCTCGAGCACGGCGACGGGCCGCGCGTGTGGGACGTCGACGGCAACGAGATGTACGACTTCCACAACGGCTTCGGGTCGATGGTCCAGGGCCACGCGCACCCGGCCATCGGCAAGGCCATCGGCGAGCGCTACATCCGCGGCACGCACTTCGCCGCGCCGACCGAGGACGCCATCGTGGTGGGCGAGGAGCTCGCGCGCCGCTGGGACATCCATCGCTGGCGCTACACGAACTCCGGCTCGGAGTCGACGATGGACGCGATTCGCATCGCGCGCGCCTACACCAAGCGCCACACGGTGATGAAGATCTTCGGGTCCTATCACGGCCACCACGACACGGTGATGGTCTCCATCGGGGTCGAGTACGACAAGATCGGCCCGCACGAGGCGCCCGCTTCGCTGCCCTACGGCGCCGGGATCCCGCAGTCGGTCGTCGACGAGGTCTTCTCGGTGCACTTCAACGACGCCGAGTCGCTGGATCGCCGGATCGCCGACCTCGATCGCGAGGGCCGCAAGCCCGCCTGCATGATCATGGAGCCGGCGATGATGAACCTCGGGGTCGTGCTCCCCGAGGCGGGCTACCTCGAGGCCGTGCGCGAGATCACGCGCAAGCACGGGGTCGTGCTCATCTTCGACGAGGTCAAGACCGGCCTGTGCATCGCCGCGGGCGGCGCCGTCGAGCGCTTCGGCGTGATGCCTGACATGGTCACCCTGGCCAAGGCCCTGGGCGGCGGCATGCCGGTCGGAGCGATCGGCGGCACCGAGGAGGTCATGTCCGTCGTCGAGGACGGCTCGGTCTTCCAGGTCGGCACCTACAACGGCAACCCGCTGGGCATGGCGGCGGCGCGCGCCAACCTGACCGAGGTGCTCACCCCGGAGGCCTACCAGCGCCTGGACGCCCTCAACGACCGCATCCTGCGCGGCTGCACCGAGGTCATAGAGCGCTACGGGCTGCCGGGCTACTCCGTCGGCGTGGGCTCCAAGGGCTGTGTCACCTTCTCGCCGGCCAAGATCGTCGACTACGAGACGTTCAAGGAGAACCAGGACGCCGAGCTCGCCGACCTGGCCTGGCTGTTCAACATGAACCGCGGCATCTTCATGACGCCCGGCCGCGAGGAGGAGTGGACCCTGTCGGTGACCCACACCGACGAGTCGGTCGATCGCTACGTGGCCACGTTCGACGAGATGGCCCGCGAGCTGACCGGCTGATCGGCTTCGGTGTTGGCAGCAGCGACTCTGGCCGCGCTCGCGGCGGCCTTCCCGAACCCGTGCCACGACGCGACCCTCGCGTTGCGCTGCCCCGATCTCGTCATGGCGCCGCCCAGCCACCTGCGCCTGGGGCGCAGCCCGAGCCGTCAGCGCGTCGTGCTGCGGATGGAGAACCGGATCGTCAACCTCGGCGCCGGACCGGCGGAGCTGTTCGGCGAACGCGTCTCGCTCAGCGAGATGCACGCCCGCCAGGTGATCGCGGACGCGGTCGGGCGGCGCTACCGCATCGTCACCGGGGCTGAGCTGTACTTCAAGTCGGTGCCCTCGCGCGGCGGCTCGTACTGGAAGTTCAAGGACGCGGCACGCTTCGAGCTGTGGGCGATCGACCGCGGCGGTCACCGGACCGTGCTGGTGCGCACCGGGCCCAAGCTCGACTACTGCCTGCGCGACCTCGATCGGGTGCGCCCGGGCCCCACCGTCCCGCGGCGGCGCGTCTTCGGTGCCTGCAACCAGCGGGCGCTGACGCGCGCGGTGACGGTGGGGACGTCGGTCGGGTGGGCGGACGTCTATCCGTCGACCTACCCCGACAACTGGATCGACGTCACCGGCCTCAGCGGCTGCTTCGCCGTCGTGCATCGCGCCGACCCCGCGCAGCACATCTTCGAGTCCAACGAGGCCAACAACGTCTCGTCGAAGATCGTGCGCCTGCCGTTCAAGCCGGGCGCGCAGCACTGCCCGCGCGCGGCGCTGCCTGCGCCGCCCGTGCCGCCTGCCCCGCCTGTGCCGCCGCCGCCTCCGACCCCGCCACCGGTGCCCTGATGGAGCTCGGACTCGACGGCAAGGTGGCCTTCGTGACGGGCGCGACGCGCGGGATCGGCCGGGCGATCGCGCTGCGCCTGGCCGACGAGCGCTGCGCCGTCGGGCTGTGTGCGCGCGATGCCGACGCGGTCGCACGGGCCGCCGCGGAGCTGCGCGCGCTCGGCGTGGAGGCGCACGGCGTGGCCGCCGACGTCACCGACGAGGCCTCTCTCACCGCCGCCGTCGACGAGGTCGCGGCCGCGCTCCACGGTCTCGACCTCGTGGTCGCCAACGCCGGCGGCGCGGCCGGCGGCCCGGCCCTCGAGGACACGAGCGCGGCCGACTGGGAGCGGACGCTCGCGCTCAACGTGACCCACCCGGCGGTGCTGTTGCGCGCGGCCGTGCCGCACCTGCGCGCCCGCGGCGGCGGCGCAGCGGTGCTGATCGCCTCGATCTCGGGGTTCAAGCCCCAGCCGCGGGCGCAGTACGCGGCGGCCAAGGCCGCCGAGATCCACCTCGCCCACACGCTGGCGCGCGAGCTCGGCCCGGACGGCATCCGCGTGAACGCCGTGAGCCCCGGCTCGATCCTCTTCGAGGGCGGCAGCTGGGCCCAGCGCCGCGAAGCCGAGCCGGAGGCCTTCGAGGCGTGGGTGGAGCGCGAATTCCCGCTCGGGCGGCTGGGCACGCCGAAGGAGGTCGCCGACGTCGCGGCCTTCCTGCTCTCCGCGCGCGCGAGCTGGATCAGCGGGGCGAACGTCGTCGTCGACGGCGCGCAGAACCAGCCGGGGATGGCGGGGTTCTAGGCGGTCGTCCTCGGCGCGAACCGCATGGGATTGCTACCGGTTTGCGGGAGGGATCCCATGCAGTTCGGGAACCTCGCCCTCCCAGAGAGCCACGGGCGCCCCGGCCGCCGCGGACTCCCTCCCCTCGATGACGCAGTTGGCTGCACCACGCCACGAACGCTCGCGGACGGCCTACCCACGCCGCAGCGCCGCGCGCCGCACCTTGCCGCTCGCGGTCTTGGGCAGCTCGGCCGCGAACTCGACGATGCGCGGGTACTTGTAGGGCGCGGTCTGCGCCTTGACGTGGTCCTGCAGCTCGCGCGCGAGCGCATCGGAGGGGGCGTGGCCGTCGCGCAGCACGACGACGGCGCGCACCACGGCGCCGCGCTCGTCGTCGGGGGCGGCGACCACCGCCGCCTCGGCCACGGCGGGGTGCTCGACGAGCGCGGATTCGACCTCGAACGGGCCGATCCGGTAGCCGGCGGAGATGATGACGTCGTCGTTGCGGCCCTCGAAGAACAGGAAGCCCTCGTCGTCCTGGGTCACACGGTCGCCGGTGCGCCACGGCCCGGTCGGCGCCGTGTCGCCGAGGTAGCCGCGGAAGAAGGTCGGCACCGTGGCCGGGTCGAGGACGAGCTCGCCGTCGTCGACCCACGCGTCGATCCCCGGCAGCGGACGGCCCATCGAGCCGGGCACCGCCTCGCGGCCCAACGGCATCCCCGTGATCTGCCCGGTCTCCGTCTGGCCGTAGCCGTCGCGTACCCACAGGCCGGTGGCCTCGTGCCAGGCGCGCAGGACCTCAGGGTTGAGCGCCTCGCCGGCGGCGACGAGGCCCCGCAGGGTCGCGGTGGGGTGCGGCTCGGCGCGCTTGGCGATGACGCGGTACTCCGTCGGCGCCATGCACAGCACCGCGACGGGCTCCTCGGCCAGGATCGCCAGGCGCTCCGGCGCATCGAAGCGCCCGTCGTGCAGCAGCGCCGCGGCGCCGCGCAGCCACGGGGCGATGAAGGCGTTGCGCGCCGACTTGCTCCAGCCGCTGGCCGCCGTGCACCAGACGAGCTCGCCGGGGCGGGCGTCGAGCCAGTGCTCGGCCTGCAGCTGCTGGCCCGCCAGGTAGCGCTGGGCGTGGACGACGGCCTTCGGCTCGCCGGCGGTGCCGCTCGTGAACGTGATCAGGCACGGGTCCTCGCGGTCGAGCTCGGCGTGGGGCGGCGGAGTGCGCTCGGGCCAGTCGCCGACGCCGGGCACCCAGATCGTCGGACCGCTCCACCCGCTCTCGCGCAGGGCCTGCTCGTTGCGGCCGTCGGCGAGGACCAGCTTCGGTTGCGCGACCTCGAGGCGCAGGCGCAGGTCCTTGGGGCGCAGCTGCTCGGTGCACGGCAGCACGACGTAGCCCTGGCGGAAGCACGCGACCATCGCCGCGACCCAGTCGGGCAGGTTGCCGACCAGCGTCATGACGACGTCGCCGCGCGTCACGCCGCGCTCGTCGAAATGCGCGGCCACGGTGCGCGCGGCCCGCGCGACCTCGCCGAAGCTCCACTCGCGCCGCGCGCCATCGCGCGCCCGCTCGACGAGCGCGAGCCGCTGCGGCTCGGCGGCCTCGACGACTTCGCGGGCGAAGTTCATGGGCGGGGGACCCTAGTGCGCGCGGAATCCACCGGCACTCACACGAACGTCGACTGGCCAGTCAACCAAACGGGCATCACCGATATCCTCCCCGCCACCATGGCCGCCGCCACGTACACCGAGAAGACCGACGAGCAGAAGGCGATCTGCGAGATGGTCCGCCAGTTCGCGGACGAGCAGATCCTGCCCAACGCCGAGCACTACGACGCCGTCGACGAGTTCCCCGAGCCGATCGTCGAGCAGATGAAGGAGCTCGGGCTGTTCGGGGTCACCATCCCCGAGGAGTACGGGGGCATGGGGCTCGATCTGACGACCTACGTGATGATCGTCGAGGAGCTCTCGCGCGGCTGGATCTCGATCTCGGGCATCGTCAACACGCACTTCATCGGCTCCTACCTGCTGATGAAGTTCGGCTCCGACGAGCAGAAGCAGAAGTACCTGCCGCGCATGGCCACCGGCGAGATCCGCGCCGCGTTCAGCCTCTCCGAGCCCGAGCTGGGCTCCGACGTGCAGGCGATCAAGACGAGCGCCAAGAAGCGCGACGACGGGCGCTGGGAGATCAACGGCCAGAAGATGTGGGTCACCAACGGCCTGCTCTCGTCGCTGGTCTTCGTGCTGGTCAAGACCGACCCCGAGGCCGACCCGCGCCACAGGGGCTTCACCTGCTTCATCGCCGAGAAGGAGCCGGGCGTCAGCGAGAACACCGGCGAGTACGCCGGTCTCAACGTCCCGCCGAAGATCAAGAAGCTCGGCTACAAGGGCGTCGAGTCGACCGAGCTCATCTTCGACGGCTACGCATGCCCGGGCGAGAACATCCTCGGCGGCGAGGAGGCGGGCCTCAACAAGGGCTTCCCGCAGATGATGGACGCGCTCGAGGTCGGCCGCGCCAACGTCGCCGCCCGCGGCGTCGGCATCGCCCAGCGCGCGCTCGAGCTCGCCCTGCGCTACTCGCAGGAGCGCAAGGCCTTCGGCAAGCCGATCGCCGAGCACCAGGCGATCCAGTTCAAGCTCGCCGACATGGCCACCCAGGTCGAGGCCGCCCGGCTGCTGACCCTGCGTGCCGCGCGGCTGAAGGACGCCGGCGAGCGATCCGACCTCGAGGCCGGCATGGCCAAGCTCTTCGCCTCCGAAGCCGGGCGCTACTGCGTCGAGGAGAGCTTTCGCATCCACGGCGGCTACGGCTACTCCAAGGAGTACGAGATCGAGCGCCTCTATCGCGACGCGCCGCTGCTGCTGATCGGCGAGGGCACCTCGGAGATCCAGCGCATGGTCATCGGGCGCAAGTTGCTGCAGCGTCACAAGCTCTAACCCTCGGTCCAGGGTTTGCGCAACTTCGGGCGAAACTCGGGTATCAACAGCGCTGAGTGAAGGCAGGGAGGGGACTACTCACACTCGTCGCGATCCTGGCGACCGGGGCGCTCTGTGCGCCGCTGGCCCATGCCGGCAGCTACGACGTGCTGTCGTGCACGATCGACGGCAGCTACCACGCGAACCGCGCGTGGGTCGCCGGCAATAACCCTGCGGGTGACGCGCGGTACGTGACCGACGCGACGTGTCCGAAGTCGGGCGACCCGCTCACCGTGCTGCTCGCGGGCGGCAACGCGTTCTCGCCCGGCACGTTCGCGGGGCTCTGGTTCAACGCGCCGCCGAACGCCGCGATCACGAACTACTCGCTCGTCGTCCACCACTACTGGTTCGCGCCGGGAAATGGCGGACCTGATGGGACAACCTACGAGCTCATCAGCCACGGCCCAACCTTCTTCAGCGGAGCCGGCCAGTTCGACCAGCACGTACAGGTCCCGCTGGGGAACGAAGGGCACTGGTACGGCTATGTCTCGCCCGGTCTGTCGAATCCGACGGACACCAAGGCCATCACGCGCACGCTGAGCGACTCCAAGGTGGCAAAGGAGCAGGGCACCTCGACCTACATGACGATCTCGACCGGCTGCTGGGTACGGGACAACGGGTGCACGCTCGCCGCCAACGCCAACGTCTTCCTCGAGCTCTACGGCTCACGCGTCACGATCACCGACAACACGGCACCGGCCCTGCCCGCCCCCTCTGCGGGCACCGGCCTGCTGGCGCCGGGCGTCCGCTCGGGCGACGAGCCGGTCACCATCAACGCGACCGACAACGTCGGGATCCGCCGCGCCGAGCTCGTCGATGTGACCGACGCCGCCAACCCGTCGGTCGTCGCGTCGGAGGACTACAACTCCACGCCGACCGCGCCAGAACGCGCGCTGTGACTTCACCAAGCCGCGGCCGTGCCCCGACCTCAAGAACGAGACGATCGCCGCCTCGCCCGCGATCGCCGGCAGGCGCACACTGCTGGTGCGCGTCACCGACGCGGCCGGCAATCAGACCGTCTCGGCGCCCGTTCGCCGTGTCGGCGCGCGGACCGGTCAACGGCTCGGGCGGCGGCGACGGCGCGCGCCTGGTCGCCGGCTTCCCGGGCCACACCTTCCGCGGCCGCGGCAAGGCGCGACGCCGCGTCGGCGTGCTGCGCCCAACCATCACGGTGGGCTGGGGTCACAGCGCACAGGTGCGCGGGATCCTGCGCAACGCCGCCGGGCAGCCCGTGGCGGGCGCCGAGCTGCGCCTGCTGATACGCGAGCGGCGGCTCGGGGCGCCCTACGTGGACCGCGGGGCCGCCACCACGGGTGCGGACGGGCGCTTCGTGTTCCGGCTCCCGCGTGGGCTCCTCGCGACGCCTGCGCATCGCCTATCGCGCCTACCCGGGCGACGACGGCGCTGACGGCCAAGTCCGACGTGACCTTCAACACCAAGGCACGGATCACGATCGCGCGCGCCCCGCCACGTGCGCGCTCGCGCGGGACGTCGCCCGCTTCCGCGGCAGTCTCGTCGGCCGCCCGCTGCCGCCGCGCGGCGTCACCCTCGAGCTCCAGGCCCACCAGCCCGGCCACGGCTGGCGGACGGTGAAGACAACGCGCACCGCGCAAGGGCGGCGCGTACTCGACGCGCTACCGCTTCAATTCCGCCGGAGGCCGCTTCACGTTCCGCATGCGCCTGCGACCCAACGACAGCTATCCGTACGCGCGCGGAACGAGCAAGCCGTGAGGATCGCAGTTGGTTAGGCGCGCGCTCTTGGCGACCATCGTCGGCACCTGCGCGCTGCTGCCCGCCACGGCGCACGCGGGCACCTACGACGTCTACTCCTGCAAGTTCGGATCGAGCTTCTACGGCAACAACGCCTGGGTGGGCGTCAACACTCCCGTCGCCGGGGATCCGTCGTTCACCGCGCCCGACACAACGTGCGCGGGTGTGGGCGACCCCCTCGTTGCTGTCATGCGGCCGGGCAACGCGACGACGCCGAACGTCGCGTACACGCCAGGGATCTCGTCTTCGCTCGTCTTGACTCCGCCGCCGGACACGCGCATCACCGACTTCAACCTGTCGGTCCGTCACCTCTTCAACACGTTCACGAACAGCAGCGGCACGCACACGCAGAACAACACCGGCTTCACGCTCGTCGCGTTCGGCTCCGTCGCGGTCTCGCTGACGGGCCAGTGGGATGCGACGCCCGCTGCTCCTAGCCAGACGGCGTCCATCAACGCCGACAAGCACTACTACGGCGCCGGCGGCCCGGCTCCGGACACGGGCGTGGTGACCCTGACCAAGGGCAGACTCGACCCTGGCGACCGCGGCCGGGCGGGCCAGCAACATGGCGCTCTACGCCGGTTGCTGGGCCAGCGCGACGGTCAACTGCAACCTCGATGACGCCAGTGTCGCCCAGGTCCAGCTCATCGGCTCCAAGGTCACGATCGAGGACAACCGGCCGCCGGATCTCACGGCCGTCCAAGCCGGTCAGGGCCTGCTCGCCCCGGGCGTCCGCTCGGGCGACGAGCCGGTTACCTTCAGCGCAACGGACAACTCCGGCATCCGCAGCGCAGAGCTCGTCGACGTGACCGACGCCGCCAACCCGGCGGTGGTCGCATCCGAGGACTACAACACCGGCCCCAACACGAACGCCGGCACCCGCTGCGATTACACGCGCCCGCGGCCATGCCCGGACGTGAAGAACGAGACGATCGCCGCGCCGACGCCGATCGCTGGTCATCGCACGCTGATCCTGCGCATCACCGACGCCGGCGGTGAGACGACGGTCAGCGCGCCGTTCAGCGTCCAGGCCCGCGGTCCGCTCAACGGCGTCAACGGCGGCGACGGCGCGCGGCTCGTGGCCGGGTTCCCGGCCAAGGTCTTCCGCGGCAAGGGAAAGAAGCGCCACGCGGTCTTCGTCCTGCGTCCGACGCACCTCGTGTCCTACGGCAAGGGCGCGACGATCCGCGGGACGCTGAAGGGCGCCGACGGCCAGCCGATCGCGGGTGCGGACGTGCGGATCCTCGTGCGCGAGGCCCGGCTCGGCGCGCAGTACGTCGACCGCGGCGGCATCACGAGCGGAGCCGACGGACGCTTCGACCTCGGCGTGACACCGGGCAGCTCGCGCGTGTTCCGACTGGCGTACCGCGCCTACAAGGGCGACGATGCCTTCGTCGCGCGCTCCACGTCCACGCTCAATGTGCGCGCGCGGATCAGGGCGCGCGGCCCGAAGCGCGTGCGTTCGCGCGGCACCGCGAAGTTCAGCGGTCGCCTCGTCGGCCGCCCGTTCCCGCCACGCGGCGTGACGTTGGACCTGCAGATCTTCCAGCCCGGCGTCGGATGGCGTGTGTTCGCCACGACGCGGACCCGCAAGAGCGGGACCTTCACCGTTCGCTACCACTTCCAGCGGGCGAGCGCCGGGCGCTTCACCTTCCGCATCCGGCTGCGTCCCAACGATGCGTATCCGTATTCGCGCGGGGTCAGCGGGCGGATGCGTGTACGCGTGGGGTGACGTCGTGTGGATTTTCGAGGCCTGCTCCGCATAGTTTTCGGAGCTGGTGCCTAGAAACGGAATGACGCACCGATTCGGGATGACACGAGCGAGCCTGGGCGCCCACGGCTGGTGGCCGAGGTCGGTCGTCGCGTGCGCTGCCGGGGTGGCCCTGGTACTCCCGACAGGGGTCGCCCACGCTGGGACCTACACGGTCAGTGGATGCCGAACGAGTTGGGTACCGGACGTCCGCAACACGACTGGTCTCTACGCCGTCGCCGACGTTCGATCAGTGCGATCAGCCGAATTCGGCTTGGCTGTACGCGTCGTTCGGTGGCGCGTCGCGCATCAGCGCGGGCGACTACGCGGGATGGCGATTCGACGCTCCGCCTGACACTGCGATCACCTCGGCGACTGTCCGCTGGCACGGCCGCGGGGACTACGCAGGTACCGACTGGGGGACAGCTAAAGTCAATCTCGCCGCGTCGAACAGCGCGCAGCCGCTCGAGCGCGTCGACTCCTTCGACGTTATTGACACGATCATCGCGACTGACGCGCAATGGATTCGTGCCTACGTGTTGTGCTACGTCGAGAGCGGATCGACGTGCCGCGGCAGTCTCCTCGGTGAGGGCATCGCGGACAATCCACGGCTGGCGATCAGCCATGCCAGCGTGAATATCGTTGATCGCTTGGCGCCAGTGGTGAGCCAGGTCGCGGGGCCTGCCCTGAGCGACGTGCTCTGGACCGGCTCTGAGCCGCTCTCGTTCGCGCGTCCGACAAGGGAAGCGGACTTTTTGCCCGTCGACGTCGAGGTGGACGGTCACACGACGAAACGCGTTCCCGCCGTCTCGGACGACCGCTGCGTCGATCGACGGCGGCCGCGACTTCGAGCTACCCCGGTGCCGTGCCCGACCCAGACTTCAGGGCACGTGGCATCGACGTGGCCGATCTCCCGAGCGGCCAGCACACGGTCGCGGTCTATCTCGAGGACGCGGCGGGCAATCGGACGACGCTCATCCCGCCGACGCCGAAGCTGATCGTCAACGACCTCCGCGCGAGCGGCTACTACGCCGCCGGACGCTTCTTCAACCCGAGGTTCGCCAGTCCGCGTACCGCCAACGGCGACGGCGCCACCAGCGGCGCCACGCTCACCGCCGGGTTCGTCCGGCACGTCGGCAAGGGCCGGGGCCGGCATTCGGTCCTGCGGCCGATGCGGGAGGTGCGCTTCGCTCAGAGCCCGACAGTGCGCGGCTCGCTTACCGCTCCGTCGGGTGAGCCGATCGCCAACGCGACGGTGTTCATCGGCCAGCAGCCCGAGGGGCAGGCGTGGCGCCTCGACGGCGCGGTCCGCACCGACTCGGCGGGCGACTTCGTCTATCGGCCGACGGCCAGGCATCCCAATCGCCTCCTGCGCGCGGTGTACTTCCCGTTCTCCGACAGCCACGAGAACGCGTCGAGCGATCCGGTCGACCTCCGCGTCCGCGCGGGCATGACCCTGCACGTGAGCCGGCGCAGCCTGCGCAACGGACAGCGACTCGTGTTCACGGGCCGGATCCTGGGCGCGCTCCCGGCGGCCGGCGTCGCGGTCACGCTGCAGGCCAAGGTGGGCAGGAACTACCGCTCGTTCCGCCAGCTGCGGGCCAGCAGTGGCACGGGTGGGCGCATCCGCACCGCGTATCGCTTCGAGCGCACGACTGGTCCGGTCCGCTATCGCTTCCGGCTGAAGATCGTCCGCCAGGCCGGGCTGCCGTTCCAGAGCGGCGTGTCGCCGGTGGTGGCGGTCTCCGTCCGGCCCTGACGCCGGGTGCGGTTACCCCGCCTTGCGGCGCGCGAGCACCGCGGGGACAATCGACAGCGGGGGCATCGGCAGATCTCGTGTCAACAGCACCGGCGATCCGGCTCGCGCAGACGGGCGACCTCTTGGAGCGCTCGCCTCAGCTCGACGCGCTGGAGGCGATGCTGCAGGAAGTCCGCACGACCTCCTGCGGGCATCTCGTGCTCGTCACGGGCGAGGCGGGTGCCGGGAAGACGGCGTTTGCGCGCCGGTTCACCGACGAGCATCGGGGATCGGCACGGATCCTCTGGGGCGCCTGCGACGCGCTGTTCACGCCGCGCGCCCTGGGCCCGCTGCTCGACGTCGCCGAGGACACCGGTGGCGATCTCGCGGACGTCACGGAGCGCGGCGCGGGGCCGCACGAGGTGGCGACGGCGCTGTTGCGCGAGCTCGTGCGCGGCGCGCCGACCGTCCTCGTGCTCGAGGACCTGCATTGGGCCGACGAGGCCACGCTCGACGTCCTGCGGTTACTGGCGAGGAAGGTCGAGTCGGCGCCGGTTCTCGTCATCGCCACCTACCGCGACGACGACCTCGACCTGCGCCGCGGGCTGCGCGTCGTTCTCGGGGAGCTGGCCACCGCGCGGGGGATCGATCGCTGCGAGATCCGGCGCCTGTCGCCCGATGCGGTCGCGCAGCTCGCCGAGCCCCACGGGATCGACGCCGACGAGCTGTACCGCAGGACGGCGGGCAACCCGTTCTTCCTCTCGGAGGTGCTGGCCAGCGGCGATCGGGAGATCCCGCCGACCGTCCGCGATGCCGTCCTCGCCCGCGCGGCGCGGTTGACCCCGACGGCCAGGACCCTGCTCGGCGCCGTGGCCGTGTCCCAGCCGCAGGCCGAGCTCTGGCTCCTCGAGGCGCTGGCGGGGGAGGAGCTCGCCTGCCTCGACGAATGCCTCGGCTCGGGCATGCTGACCGCGACCGCCGAGGGCGTCGCCTTCCGTCACGAGCTTGCTCGCATGGCGCTGGAGGAGACGCTGGCGCCACACCGCCGCGCGGCGCTGCACCGCGCCGCGCTCGCCGCGCTCGTCTCCCCGCCCGCCGGCGCTCCCGATCCCGCGCGGCTCGCGCATCACGCCGAGGCCGCCGGCGACACCGACGCGGTGCTGCGCTTCGCGCCCGCCGCCGCGGCACGCGCGGAGTCGGTCGGCGCGCATCGCGAGGCGGCCGCTCAGTACGCGCGGGCGCTGCGCTTCGGTGCCGAGCTGCCGCCCGCGCGGCAGGTGGAGCTGCTCGAAAGCCGATCGCGATCCGCTTTCCGCGCCGACGATTGCGGCGAGGCCATCGAGGCGCTCGAGCAGGCGCTCGACGGCCACCGGGTGCTCGGCGATCGGTTGAAGGAGGGCGATCGGCTGCGCCGGCTCTCCGGCGTGCTGTTCTGTCCCGGCGACCGGTCCGGGGACGCGGCGCGCACCGGCTCGGAAGCCGTGACCGTGCTGGAAGGGCTCGCGCCCGGACGCGAGCTCGGCCTGGCCTACGCGAACATGGCGACCCTGTGCATGAACCGCGAGGACGCGGGCGGCACGGTCGCGTGGAGCGCGCGAGCGATGGAGGTCGCCGATCGCCTCGACGACGTCGAGATCCGCGTGCAGACGCTCAACACGACCGGCACGATGGAGCTCCTCGCCGGGACGCCGGCGGGCCGCGGGAAGCTCGAGCGCAGCATCGCGCTCGCGCGGGACGCCGGGCTGGGCGAAGACGTCGCGAGGGGCTTCAGCCACCTCGCCTGGACGGGGCTGCGCACCCGCTCCTACGCGGCGGCCGACGAGGCGCTGGCCGCCGGCCTGCGCCACTGCGCCGAGCCCCGCTACGACCTGTGGCGGCTGTACCTGCAGGGCTTCGGCGCCCGCTCGGCCCTCGACCAGGGCCGCTGGACCGAGGCCGCCGAGACGGCATCCGTGGTCCTGGGCGACTCGCGCTCCTCGTCGATTCCCCGCATCTCCGCCGGCGTCGTGCTCGGGCTGGTGCGCGCGCGCAGGGGAGACCCGGGCTCGTCGGCCGCCCTCGATGCCGCCCTGGCCCTGGCGGAGGTGTCCGAGGAGCTGCAGCGCATCGAGGCGGTGGCCGCCGCGCGGGCCGAGTCTGCATGGCTGCGCGGCGATCACGACGGCGTCGCGCAGGCGACCGAGGTCGCCTTCGACCTCGCGAAGCGCGTACGAGCCGGGTGGGTGATCGGCGAGCTCGCCTCGTGGCGCCGGCGTGCGGGGATCTCCGAGGCGATCCCGGCCGACGTGGCCGAGCCCTACGCCCTCCAGCTCGCCGGCGACTGGAAGCGCGCCGCGGCGCTGTGGACGGCGATCGGCTGTCCCTACGAGGCGGCGCTGGCGCGCGCCGAGGGGGACGCCAACGCCCTGCGCGGGGCACTGGCCGACCTGCAGGAGATGGGCGCGCACCCCGCCGCGGCGATCGTCGCCCGGCGCCTGCGCGCACGCGGCGCGCGCGGGCTGCCGCGCGGGCCCCGGCGCGTCACGCGCGGCAATCCCGCGAACCTGACGCCGCGCCAGGTCGAGGTCCTCGCGCTGCTGGCCGACGGCCTGCGCAACCGCCAGATCGCCGAGCGGCTCTTCCTCTCGCCCAAGACGGTCGACCATCACGTCGGCGCGATCCTGCGCAAGCTCGACGTCCACACGCGCGGCGAGGCGGGCGCCGCCGCCCGGCGGTTGGGGGTCGGCGCCGAGCAGCAGTGAACGCTCGCGCCCGCCGGGCCCGTGTCGCACTCGCCGGGGGCTACTCTCTGGCGGACGATGATCCGTCGCCTGCCCCACGTCGATCGCATCGGCATCGAGGAGCGCGCCGCCTGGCTGGGCAAGCGCTCGATCAAGACGAGCGCCAAGCTGCAGGGCATCCGCCTCGCGGTGTCGATGGTCGACCTCACCACGCTCGAGGGCCAGGACACGGCCGGCAAGGTGCGCCAGCTCGCGGCCAAGGCCGTGTGCCCGGCCCCGACGATCCCCGAGATCCCGAGCGTCGCCGCGGTCTGCGTGTATCCGGCGCAGGTGCCGATCGTCCACGCCGCGCTGGAGGGCACCGGCGTGCACACCGCGGCGGTGTCGACCGGCTTCCCGGCCGGGCAGACGTCGCTGGCGATCAAGCTGCAGGAGACCGAGGAGGCGGTCGCCGCCGGCGCCGACGAGATCGACATGGTCATCTCGCGCGAGGCCTTCCTCTCCGGCGACGACGCGCGCGTGATGGAGGAGATCGTGCGCGTGAAGGAGGCGTGCGGCGACGCGCACCTGAAGGTGATCATCGAAACCGCCGAGCTGGGGTCCTACGACCACGTCCGCCACGCCTCGATGCTCTCCATGGAGGCCGGCGCGGACTTCATCAAGACCTCGACCGGGAAGGCCGCCAGCGGGGCGACCCCGGGGGTCACGCTGGTCATGCTCGAGGCGATCCGCGACTACGTCGAGCGCACCGGGCGCCCGGTGGGGATGAAGGCCGCGGGCGGCGTCTCGAACTCGAAGGCCGCGCTGCACCGCCTCGTGCTGGTCAAGGAGACGCTGGGCGATGACTGGCTGACGCCCGACCGCTTCCGCATCGGCGCGTCGTCGCTGCTCAACGACCTGCTCATGCAATACGCCAAGACCCAGGACGGCCGCTACGGCCGCTCCGAGGACTTCTCGAAGGAATGAACGCCAGCATGGCTGCCACCGACACCCCGCGCACGCGCATCACCTGGGACTACGCGGCCGCGCCGGAGTCCTCCGACCACGTTCGCCTGCGCGACGCCTACGGCCTGTTCATCGGCGGAGAGTTCGTCGACCCCCGCGACGGGCGGCGCGTGCCGTCGATCAACCCGGCCACCGAGGAGCCCGTGGCCGACGTCGCCTTCGCCGGCGAGGCCGACGTGGCCGCCGCCGTGGAGGCCGCGCGCGCCGCGCAGCCCAAGTGGGCGAAGCTGCCCGGGCGCGAGCGCGCGAAGTACCTCTTCCGCGTCGCGCGCCTGATCCAGGAGCGCGCGCGCGAGCTGGCGGTCGTCGAGTCGATCGACGGCGGCAAGCCGATCCGCGAGTCGCGCGACGTCGACATCCCGCTGGCCGCCGCGCACTTCTTCTACTACGCCGGCTGGGCCGACAAGCTGCGCTACGGCGTCGCGGGACGCAAGCACAAGCCCTACGGGGTCGTCGGGCAGATCGTGCCGTGGAACTTCCCGCTGCTCATGGCGGCCTGGAAGCTCGCGCCCGCGCTCGCGTGCGGCAACGCCGCGATCCTCAAGCCGGCCGAGACGACGCCGCTGACCGCGCTGCTGCTGGCCGAGATCTTCCAGGAGGCCGAGCTGCCGGCGGGCGTGGCGAACATCATCCCCGGCGACGGGGTCGCCGGCGCCGCGCTCGTGCGCTCCGAGGTCGACAAGGTCGCCTTCACGGGCTCGACCTCGGTCGGCAAGGACATCCAGGCTGCGCTGGCCGGCCGCGGCGTCGGCCTCACGCTGGAGCTCGGCGGCAAGTCGGCCAACATCGTCTTCGAGGACGCGGCCATCGACCAGGCGGTCGAGGGCATCGTGCAGGGGATCTTCTTCAACCAGGGCCACGTCTGCTGCGCCGGCTCGCGGCTGCTCATCCAGGAGTCGGTGGCCGACGAGGTCACGGCCAAGCTGTGGGACCGCATGCGCCTGCTGCGCGTCGGCGACCCGCTCGACAAGAACACCGACGTGGGCGCCATCAACTCCGCCGAGCAGCTCGAGCGCATCGAGGCGCTGGTGGCCGCGGGCGAGCAGGAGGGCGCGGTGCGCCGCAGCATCGCCTGCGACCTGCCCGATCGCGGCTGGTGGTTCGCGCCGACGATCTTCACCGACGTCGCGCCGGCCCACCGCATCGCCGTCGAGGAGATCTTCGGCCCCGTGGTGTCGGTGCTGACCTTCCGCAGCCAGGCCGAGGCGATCGAGAAGGCCAACAACTCGGCCTATGGCCTGGCGGCGGGGATCTGGACCGACAAGGGCTCGAAGGCCTTCGAGGTCGCCGGCGCCCTGAAGGCCGGCGTCATCTGGCAGAACACCTACAACAAGTTCGACCCCACGGCGGGCTTCGGCGGCTACAAGGAGTCGGGCTTCGGGCGCGAGGGCGGCCCCGCCGGCCTGCGTCCCTACCTGCGCGTGTCATGACCAGGCTCGGCGTCCGCAAGACCTACAAGCTCTACGTGGGAGGCGCGTTCGTGCGCTCGGAGTCCGGCCGCTACGACCGCGCCCTGGGCGCCGACGACGAGCACGTCGCCAACGTCCCGCGCGCCTCGCGCAAGGACGTGCGCGACGCGATGGCCGCCGCGCGCAAGGCGGCGGGCCCGTGGGCGGCGCGCACCGCCTACAACCGCGGCCAGATCCTCTACCGCGCCGCCGAGGCGCTCGAGTCCCGCGCCGACGCGCTGGCCGAGCCCGACGAGGTCGCCGCCGCCGTCGACGTCCTGGTGCATTACGCGGGCTGGACCGACAAGCTGCCCGCCGTCCTGGGCGGCGTCAACCCGGTCGCGCTGCCGTACCTGTCCTTCTCGCTGCCCGAGCCCACGGGCGTGGTCGGCGTGGTCGCCCCCGACGAGCCGCCGCTGCTCGGCCTGGTCGCCGAGCTCGCCCCCGCGCTGGCCGCCGGCAACACGGTGGTGGCGGTGATCTCCGAGCGCTGGCCGCTGCCCGCCCTGGACTTCGGCGAGGTCCTCGGCGTCTCCGACCTTCCCGGCGGCGTCGTGAACCTGCTCAGCGGACGGCGCTCGGAGCTCGCTCCCGCGCTGGGCGCCCACCGCGACCTCAACGCGATCCTCGACGCCGCCGGCGACGACGAGCTCGGCGCCGAGCTCGACCGCCTGGCCGCCGAGACGGTCAAGCGCGCCCGCCATGGCGCGCCCGCCACCAGCTACGAGGCGGCCACCGATGACGCCCTGGCGCGCCTGGAGGCGGTCACCGAGCTCAAGACGGCCTGGCACCCCGTCGGGGCCTGACGCCTCCTACTGACGCGTCGCGGTGTCGATGAGCGTCGCGGCGATCGCGCGGGCGCGCCGCGCGGGCCCGCCGGCGCCGAGCGCCTGAGCGGAGGCGTAGACGCCCTCCATGACGACCGCGAGCTGGTCGGCCAGCGCATCGGGGTCGCTGACCGCCAGCGCCGCGCTCAGCTCTCCCAGCTGACCGCGGACCCAGGCCTTGGTGGCGACAGCGCCCGCGTGGGCGGGAAGCTGCGGATCGGGGAACTCGGCCAGCGCCATGAGGAAGGGGCAACCGCGACAGCGCTGGGGCTGCACCTGCTCGTCGAGGGCGTCGAACAGCGCCAGGATGCGCTCGCGGGGCGGGCCTGCGGCGGGCGCGGTAGCCGCCGTCAGCCATTCCCTGTACAGGCGGTCGGCGCGTTCGATGTACGCGGCGATGAGGTCGTCCTTGGAGGCGAAGAGCCGATAGAGCGTGGTAGGGGCGACCTCGGCCTCGACGGCGATGGCGTCGACGCCGGTGGCGCGGATGCCGTGCCAGTAGAACAGCTCGTGAGCGACCGCGAGGACGTGCTCGCGCGTCTCGGCGGCCGTGCGTCTCGGGCGCTTGTCGGTGGCGGGCGGCATGTTTGGATCGCGGTGGATCTGGAATGATAGGGATCGTTCCCTAGCAATGACAACCGAAGGGTTTCGCGATGCTCCTGGTCACCGGCGCCACCGGCAATGTCGGCGCAGAGGTGGTGCGCACACTCATCGACTCCGGTGAGCCGGTGCGCGCCCTCACCCGCTCGGACCGCGCCGATGCTGTGCCAGCGGGCGCCGAGGCCGTCGCCGGCGACCTCAACCGACCCGACAGCCTCTCCGCAGCGCTGACCGGCGTCCGCGGCGTGTTCCTGCTCCCCGGCTACGCGGACATGGACGGGGTGCTCGCCGCGGTGCGCGACGCGGGCGTCGAGCGCGTCGTGCTGCTGTCGGGCAGCTCGGCCGCCACCGGCGACACGAGCAACGCGGTCACGGCCTACATGATGCGCTCGGAGGCGGCGGTGACGCAGTCGGGCGTGCCGTGGACGATCCTGCGGCCGTTCGGGTTCATGTCCAACGCGCTGCGCTGGGTCGACCAGCTGCGCGAGGGCGACGTGGTCCGCGAGCCCTTCGCGAACGTCGCGGTCGCCGTCATCGATCCCCACGACATCGCCGCCGTCGCCGCGAGCGCGCTGCGCGACGAAGGGCACGAGGGCAACACGTACGTCCTGAGCGGTCCGCAGGCGCTGCGGCCCGCCGACCGCGTCGCGATCCTCGGCGCGGCGATCGGACGCGACCTGCGGCTGGAAGCGCTCTCGGACGCCGACGCCCGGGCGAAGATGAGCGCCGAGATGCCCGCCGAGTACGTCGACGCGTTCTTCGACTTCTATGTCGACGGCAACCTCGACGAGTCGCAGGTCCAGCCGACCGTGGCGCAGGTGCTCGGCCGCGAGCCGCGCAGCTTCGAGCAGTGGGCGGCGACGCACGCCGACGCCTTCCGGTAATGGTGCAGGACGGATCGGCGATGAGTTCGGCGCGGCGCGCCGGTCCTAACCCTGACGAACCGCCAAAAAAGGAGGCGCACGATGCCCGAGCACACCATCGGAACCCGCGAGGAATGGCAGACGGCTCGCGATGAGCTCGCGAAGCTCGAGGCCGAGCACGCGGAACTCGGCCAGAAGCTGACCCAACAGCGCCGTCAGCTTCCCTGGGTCCCAGTGGAGAAGGAGTACGAGTTCGACACCGAGGACGGGAAGAAGACCCTCGCCGAGCTGTTCGACGGGCGCTCGCAGCTGCTGGCCTACAACATCATGTTCGGGCCCGATTACGACGTCGGCGCCTGCCCCGGGTGCTCGAACCTGGGGGACGAGCTCGACGCCACGCGCGTCCATCTGAACCACCGCGACGTGACGTTGATCTGCTTCTCGCGCGCGCCGATCGATCGGCTCACCGCCTACAAGGAGCGCATGGGTTGGCAGTTCCCCTACGTGTCGACCTACGGGACGGAGTTTCCCTTCGACTTCGGGATCGCGATGACGCCTGAGCAGGCGCAGGAGATCCCCGAGGTCAAGGGGATGATCGACGACCCGCCCGAGTGGCTCGAGGAGTGGGGGCGGCAGGTCGGAGCCAAGCTCGAGGACGGCCTGCGCGAAGGCCCGAGCTTCATCGCCTTCGCGCGCGACAACGGCAGCGTGTACCACACCTACACGGTGATGGCCCCCGACCGCTTCGTCGCCCCGTACCACTCGTTCCTGCTCGAGCGCACGCCGAAGCCTGGGCCCGAGGAGCCCCGCGCCTGGCGCAAGGACGAGTACCCGGACTGATCGCCGCCGCGCCGGCTACGCGTGCGCGGTGAGAAAGCGCGCGAGCGCCGCGACGTAGTCGCCGCGGTGCTCGCGCTCGTCGTGGATGCCGTGCCCGGCGCCGGGGACGCGGACGACCTCCACGTCGGGGTGGCTGATCGCCAGGCGCTCGGCGTGGTGCGCGGCGAAGGCCGAGCCCATGAAGTCCGCGGCGAGCAGGAAGACCGGCACCGACACGGGCGAGGCGGTGTCGGTGGGGGCGAGGGTCGAGCGGTCGATCGCGCCCTCCAGGACGCCGGGGTCCATGCGCAGCAGCGCCTCGGCCCGCGCCAGGGGCACGTCGTCGCACTGCGCCGCCGCGGCGGGCGCGGCCGCCAGCTCGGCAGCGGCCTGCTCGGTGGTCATGCCCTGCGCCTTCCAGCGCTCGACGGCGGCGAGGATGGTGGCGAAGAGGGGCACGGCGCCGTTCTCCTCGTGCGCGGCGGCCTCTCCCATGTAGAGGGGCGGGTCCTCGAGGAAGGCGGCCGCGACGAGGTCGGGATGGCGCTGGGCCATCCACCACGCGACGACGCCCCCCAGCGAGTGCCCGACGAGCACGGCGGGCCGGCCCACCGTCTCGCGCAGCACGCCGACGACGTCCTCGCCGTAGTGGTCGACGTCGTAGGTCCCCGGGGCGTGCTCGGAGTCGCCGTGGCCGCGCAGGTCGACGCGCACGACGCGCCGGCCGTCGACGATCTCGCCGGGCAGCCAGGCGTAGGTCCGCATGCTGCCCGCCGCCCCGTGCAGGAAGACGACGGGCGCGCCGTCCGGCGGCCCGTCCACCTCGACGTGGAGCCTCACTCCAGCGCGCCCTCCAGGCGCAGCACCCGGCGCAGGATGGCCAGCGACGAGGCGTAGGTCGAGTCCATCCCGTAGTACGACAGGCCCCGTGCGCCCAGGGTGCGCGCCTGGGTGTAGGGCGTGTCAGAGGCGTAGTGGATGATCCCGAAGTCGATCGGGAGCTTTGAGAAGTTGACGGCCTCGCCGACCGGATAACGCTCGGCGTCGGCGATCTCGTAGACGGCGTTGCAGTACGGGCCGGCCTCCATCTCGACCACCGTGAAGGCCTCGCGGTAGTAGAAGTCCAGGTAGGCGCGGTTCTGCAGGAAGGTGCTCTTGACCGTCACCGCGCGCTGGTTGTCCAGGCCCGTGCCGAACATGAGGTCGGGCGCGATGTCGTCGACGGTGAACGCGTTGTCGAGCCAGTAGGTCGTGCCCGAGTGCTCGTCGTGGATGACCGAGGAGATCATCACGTCGCCGACGTCGGCGTTGAGGGTCGCCGCCTTGCCCAGGACGTACACCCCGCGCAGGTCGGCCGAGTCGACGGCGACCTCGCGCAGCAGGTTGTAGGCGGCCACGCCGAGGGGGTAGTCGGTGTTGACGATGACCGCCTCGCTGCGGGCCAGGCGCTCGGCGTTGACGGCGCCCAGCCGTGGGTCCAGCCGCGAGGCGTCGAGGCGCGCGAGCGGGATGACCTGGGCGGGCACGCGCAGCGCGGTCTTCGAGCGGATGTGCTCGACGCCCGCCGCGACCTCGGCCTCGTGGCGCTTGCTGCGCAGTTCGGGGCCGCCGGCGTCGAAGAAGTCGCGCGCCACGAAGTACAGGAAGTTCTCCCACGCGCCGTCCGTGCGCCCGTCGCGAAAGCGCGCGAGCTCCTCCTGGAGGTCCGCGTGATGGCCGCGCTCGACGAAGGCCACGAGCTCGTCCTCGCGCTCGCGCGCCAGCCCGGTGACGAGGTTGGAGAGCGAATGGGTGTTGGAGGAGACGACGTACAGCGGGGCGTCGCCGAGCGTGTGCTTGTTGAGCTCGGCGCGCACCGGCGCCCACCAGCGCCGCGTCATGCGCTGGTAGCCGACCTGGGTGCCCCCGAGCATGCGCAGGCGCATCGACTTGCCCTGCTCGGCGATCACCTGCAGGCGGTCCTCGAAGTCCGCGCCCCAGGCGTCGGCCAGTCGCGCCCAGTCGTCGGGCGCGCCGCCCAGCGCCGCCGCGCACGCCTCGGCGGTGACGCCCTCGTTCGGCGGCCAGCCGGCGGCGAGCATGCGCCGGCGGATCTTGTTCCACTCGATCTGGAAGGCGACGAGCGTCGGCACGAGGTCGTCGACGTCTGACTCCGACGCCAGCAGCACGGCCAGCACCTCGTCGCCGCTGTCATACCAGCGCCGCCGCCGCGCCGCGGCCTCGACGGCCTCCCACTCCTCCAGCGGGCCGATGCCGGCGCGCGTGAACAGCGCCGCCTCCTGGCCCATGATCACGATCGTCGTGCGCAGGATGGTGTCGGGCAGGCGCCGGATGGCGTAGATGAAGGCGCCGAGGTCGATCTCGTCGCTGTCGGCCAGCGGGTGCAGCGAGGACCCCATCGCCATGTGCGAGGACTCGAGCACGCGCAGGCGCGTCTCGCCGCTGGAGCGCAGCAGCGTCGAGTAGGTGCGCTGGTAGAGCTCGACCTCGTCGGAGAGGTTCGGCGGCGCCGCCTCGGTGGTGGCCGGGCGCGAGAGGGTCAGGCGGGCGACGGCCACCGCTACTCCTTGACGTAGGGCTGGCCGGCGGCCGCCGGTGGCCGCGAGCGACCGATGATGCCCGCCACGGCGATGAGCGTGAGCACGTACGGCAGCGCCTGGAAGAGGACCGCGCCCGACGACGAGAAGGCCGGCAGGCGCTGCGCGAGGGCGCTGGAGAAGCCGAACAGCAGCGCGGCCGCGAGGGCGCCGCCCGGGCGCCAGTTGCCGAAGATGACGGCCGCCAGCGCGATGAAGCCGCGCCCCGCGGTCATGTTCTGGTTGAACGAGCCCACGAAGCCGATCGAGAGGTAGGCGCCGCCCATCGCCGCGAGCACGCCCGAGGCCACGACGGCCACGTAGCGCGTGCGCGCGACCGAGATCCCGACGGTCTCGGCCGCCCGCGGATGCTCGCCGACGGAGCGCAGGCGCAGTCCCTGCGCCGTGCGGAACAGGAAGACGGCCAGCGCCACCACGCCGATGAGCGCGACCCAGGTCAGGAGGTTCGCCTTGCCGATCGCGTCGCCCACGAACCCGATGTCCTTGATGACCGGCAGCGAGACGTCGGGGATGCGCGGGACGTTGTCCGGCGTGCCCTGGTCGCCGTAGTGGTCCAGGAAGATGTAGCCCGTCAGCCCGGCGGCGATGAAGTTCAGCGCGATGCCACTGACGACCTGGTCGGCGCGCAGCTGGATCGAGAAGAAGGCGTGCACGAACGCCAATGCGCCGCCCGCGACCATGCCGACGAGCAGGCCGAGGAACCACGAGTCGAAGAGGTCGGCGCCGAAGATCCCGAAGAACGCCCCCGTCAGCATCATGCCCTCGAGGCCGACGTTCACGATGCCGCTGCGCTCGGAGACGATGCCGCCCAGCGCGCCGAAGATCAGCGGTGTGGCATAGCGCAGCGTCGCGGCGACGAGCGCCGACCAGGTGACGACGTCCTTGAGGTTGCCGACGCCCGACTGCGTCGAGGCCACGGCGCCCCCGGCGCCCACGATTCCGGCCACGACCGCGCCCCAGCCCAGCTTGCGCTCGCCGCCCCTGACCGCCCACCCGCCGGCCACCATGGCGAGCAGTCCGATGACGATCGACGGCGCCGGCGTGCGCACCAGCGCGGGCGGCAGCGCGATGAACCAGGCGACGACGCCCAGCGCGATGCCCGCCCAGCCCGCGTAACGCGGATCGGCGGCCCGCGTCGGCGACGCGGTCGCGACAGCCGTACTCACGCCTCGGCCTCTTTGGCGGGCGCGGCGGATGTCGGCGGCCGGCGGCGGATCAGCCGACGCGCCCGCATCACCATGCCCAGCACGATCACGTCGGCGCTGACGATGAGCACGACGAGGCCCTGGATGATGAACGTCAGGTTGGTGGCCAGCTCGGGCTCGAAGATCGTCGGGTCCAGGTTGCGCTGCGACGTCCCGCTCAACAGCGCGCCGAACAACAGCGCCGCCACGGCCGTGCCGCTGGCGGTATTACGCCCGAGCAGCGCCACGGCGATCCCGAAGAAACCGACCTGCGAGATCTGGATGTCGTTGGTGGCCTGGTGGAACTCCCAGCCGAGGATGTCCATCGAGCCCGCGAGCCCGGCGAAGGCGCCGCACACGGCCATCACCAGGAAGTAGTTGCGGCCCACGTTGATGCCGCCGTAGCGCGCAGCCTCGGGATTCAGACCGACCGCGCGCACCTCGTAACCGGTCGTGGAGCGGTTGAGGATGACCCAGAACACGAGCACCGCCGCGAGGGCGATGAAGATCCCGATGTGCAGGCCCTGAAGCTCGGGATCGCCCCAGAAGACATGCAGCTTGGCGCTGCTCGCCACCTCGTTGGAGACCGGCACCGACTGCTGCGCGGGATCGGTGTTCTGCAACGGCCCGTGGAGCGCGAACAGGTAGCTGCCGACCCAGATCGCGATCCAGTTGAGCATGATCGTGGAGATCACCTCGTGCGCGCCGACGGCGGCCTTCAGGAACCCTGCGATGCCCGCCCACGCCGCGCCCGCCAGCGTGGCGGCGACCATGGTGAGCACGACGTGCGGCAGCTTGGACATGTCGGCGAACGAGGCGCCGACCCACACCGCGACGTACGAGCCCACGAGGTACTGGCCCTGGCCGCCGATGTTGAACAGCCCGCAGCGGAAGGCGAAGGCCACCGCGAGCCCGGTGAGGATCAGCGGAGTGGTGAGGATCAGCGTCTGCTGCAGGTTCAGCGCCGCCGTGGTCGCGCTCGTCGCCGGTGACCCAGGGGAACAGCCAGTTCAACCCGGTCCCGTTGAAGATCGCCTTGTAGGTCGAGAGCGGGTTGTGGCCGGTGAACAGGATCACCAGCCCGGCGATGAAGAAGGCCAGCACCGCCGTGAGGACCGGCACGATGACCCCGCCCCCCTGCACGTACGCGGCCAGCCGCGCCGCCGGGGTGACCGCTGCCGCCTCCGGGCCGCCCTCGCCCGCCAGCGCCTGGCCGGCCTGCGGCTCCTCGCTCACGCCGCCGCCTCGGCCTTGCGCCCGCCGCCGGTCATGGCGAAGCCCAGCTCCTCCTCGGTGGCCGTCGGCGGGAACTCGCCGACGATCTCGCCCTCGTAGATGACGAGGATGCGGTCGGCCAGCGAGCGCACCTCCTCGAACTCCAGCGAGATGAGCAGGATGCCGCGGCCCGCGTCGCGCTCGCTGATCAGCCGGCGATGCACGAACTCGATCGCCCCGACGTCGAGGCCGCGCGTGGGCTGCGCGGCGACGAGGACGCGCGGGTCGCAGGCGATCTCACGGGCGATGACGCACTTCTGCTGGTTGCCGCCCGACAGCGCCGTGGCCAGCGAGGACGGGCCGCCGCCGCGGACGTCGTACTCCTTGATCAGGCCGGCGGCGAACTCGCGCATGCGGTTGATCAGCAGCCAGCCGCGCCGCGAGAGCTTGGGCGTGTTGTACTCGCGCAGGGCGAGGTTCTCGGCGAGCGTGAAGTTCAGGACGAGCCCGCGGCGCTGGCGGTCCTCGGCGATGTGCGAGATGCCGTGGCGGACCATCCCGCGCGCGCCGGCATTGGTCATGTCGTCGCCGCAGACGACGATCGAGCCCGCATCGACCGGGCGCAGGCCCGTGACCGCCTCGACGAGCTCGCTCTGGCCGTTACCGTCGACGCCGGCGAGGGCCACGATCTCGCCCGCGCGCACGGTCAGCGAGGCGCCGTTCACCGCGGGTAGGTCGCGGTCGTCGCGCACGTGCAGTTCGCGGACCTCGAGCACGGGCTCCTTGGGCGCCGCCGGCGCCTTCTCGACACGCAGTAGCACCTCGCGGCCGACCATGAGCCGCGCCAGCGACTCCTCGGTGGCGCCCTCGGTGGGCACCGTGTCGATCCGCTTGCCGCGCCGCAGCACGGTGACACGGTCGGCGATCTCGAGCACCTCGTTGAGCTTGTGCGAGATGAAGACGATGGCGGTGCCGTCGGCCTTCAGCGCCTCGAGCACGCGGAACAGGTCGCGCGCCTCCTGCGCGGTGAGGACCGCCGTGGGCTCGTCGAGCACGAGGATCCGCGCGTTGCGATAGAGCGCGCGCAGGATCTCGACGCGCTGCTGCATGCCGACGCTGACGTCCTCGATGCGCGCGTCGGGGTCGACGGCCAGGCCGTAGCGGTCCGACAGCTCGCGCACGCGCGCGCTCGCGGCCTCGAAGTCGAGCAGCAGCCCCTTCCGCGGCTCGTTGGCCAGCACGATGTTCTCGGCCACGGTCATGACCGGGACGAGCATGAAGTGCTGGTGGACCATGCCGATGCCGAGGTCGATGGCCTCCAGCGGCGATCCGATGCTGACGGGCCGGCCGTCGACGCGCACCTCGCCCTCGTCGGGCGTGTAGAGCCCGTAGAGGACGCTCATGAGCGTCGACTTGCCGGCGCCGTTCTCCCCGAGCAGCGCGTGGACCTCGCCGGGCCGCAGGTCGAAGTCGACGCCATCGTTGGCGACGATCGGCCCGAAGCGCTTCGTGATCCCGCGCAGCTCGAGGGCGTTCTCCATGCCTACTTGACGGTATCCGGGATGTCGGCGATCTCCCCGCTGGCGATCTGGTCCTGAACCGTCTTGACCTGGTCGGCGTACTTCTCGGCGGCCGCATTGAGCTTGCCGTAGCCGATGCCGCCGCTCTTCACCGTGTTGATGATGTCCGTGCCGCCGGCGTACTTGTCCTCCTGGACGGCCTTGATCGCGTTGAAGACGGCCACGTCGACCTTCTTCAGCGCGCTGGTGAAGACCTGCGGGCCGATGTAGGACTGATCGGCGTCGACACCGATGCCCTGGATGCTCTTCTCCTTGGCCGCGTCGAGGACCCCGAGGCCGCACTGGCCGGCGACCTGGAACTCGACCTTCGAGCCCTTGGAGATCTGGTCGAGCGCGATCTCCTTGCACTTCGCCTGGTCGACGAAGTCCTGCGAGTAGCCGTTGAGCGTCTTGATGCTCGGGTTGGCCTTCTTCGCGCCGGCCTGGAAGCCCGCGATGTAGTGGTCGACCGGCGGGATCTTCTGCCCACCGACGCTGCCGATGGTGGTCGCGCTGTTGTCCTTGGCGTAGAGGCCCGAGAGGTAGCCGACCAGGTAGCCGGCCTCCTGCTCTGAGAACAGCAGGCCCTCGACGTTGGTGGGCTTGCTCTTCATGCCCGCCGCCGACGAGTCGATGATCGCGAACTTGACGTCCGGGAACTTCTTGGCGACCTTCTCGGTCGCGTCGCCCATCAGGAAGCCGACCGCGACGACCAGGTCGTACTTCTGCTGGGCCAGCGTGCTCAGGTTCGGCACGTAGTCGGCGTTGGACTTGGAGATCAGCACGCGGCCCTCGATGCCGAGCTTGGCCTTTGCGTCCTCTAGCCCCTTGTTGGCGAGCGCGTTGAACGAACGGTCGTTGAGGCCGCCGATGTCGGTGACGACACCGACCTTGATCTTCTTGCCCGCGGGCTGCGCGGTCGACGTCGAGCCGGCGGCCGGGGCGGAACCGCTGCTCGTGCTGCTGTCGTCGCTGCCACAGGCGGCCACGGCAAAGCTGCCGATGGCCAGGATGAGGGCGATCAGGATCGCCCGATATGGACTGCGGTGCACTGCTCCTCCTTGTAACTCCTCGCGAGGGCCGGCGCCCCCCAGGCACCGGCCAATTGCGGCAATCTACAGCGGCGAGCCCTGCGAGTTCGCCAACCTGGTCATAAGGAGGTCGCGCAATGCGGGCTCGGCGAAGCTCGCGTCGATGGCCGTGCGAGTGACGCCGACGAGCTCGTCGTCGCTCAGACCGAAGTGCTCGCGCGCGATCGCGTACTCGCCGCCGACGCTGGCCCCGAAGTACGGCGGGTCGTCGGAGCCCAGCGTCAGGGGGATCCCGGCCTCGCGCAGGACGGGGAAGGGGTGCTCCGCGAAGCTCGGGAAGACCCCGAGGACGACGTTGCTGGTCGGGCAGACCTCGAGCGTGATCTGCCGGCGCGCGAGCTCGGCCACGAGCGCGGGGTCCTCGATCGCGCGCACACCGTGGGCGATCCGCGTCACGGGTAGCTCCAGCGCGCCGCGCACGGAGTCTGCGCCGGCCCACTCGCCGGCGTGCACGGTGCACCCGAGGCCCGCGGCGGCCGCGATCTCGTAGGCCTCCGCGTAGGGCTCGGGCGGGTAGCCGGCCTCGTCGCCGGCCAGCGAGAAGCCGACCACGTAGGGGTGCGGCCGCGAGGCGGTGTGCTCGGCGATCTCGATGGCGCGCTCGACGCCGAAGTTGCGCACGGCGACGCTCAGGATGCGCGCCTCGATGCCGTGGTCGCGGCGGGCGTCGTCGATGCCCGCCGCGATGCCCTCCCAGTGCTCGGCGTCGCTCAGGCCGGCCAGCCGCGCGTGGTCGACCGACGCGGTCAGCTCGACGTAGATCGTCCCGTCGGCGGCGCAGGCGGCGAGGTACTCGTAGGCGACGTCACGGTAGTCCTGGCCGGTGCGGATGACGCTCGCGGCCATGTTGTAGGTGTTCAGGAAGTCCAGGAAGTCGCGCCACGCGAAGCGGTCGGGCGCGGCGAACACCCCTTCGGGCACCTCCAGCCCGTTGCGCCCGGCGATCCGGCGCACGAGGTCCGGCGTGGCGGTCCCTTCGAGGTGGACGTGCAGCTCGGCCTTGGGGACCATGGCGCCGCAGGGTAGCGGCGGCGTCCCGAACGGTGCTCCGGCCGCGGCTCAGCCGAGGGCGTCGAGGAGGTCGGCGATCACGTCGTCGGGCCGCTGGTCGATCTGGCGCTTGCCGTAGCGGCGCGTGATGTAGCCGTGGCGGCGTAGCCAGAGGTCGCGGTCGTCGTCTGAGTCGGCCTGGCGCGGGCGCTCGTGCTGGCGTCCGTCGAGCTCGACGGCGACGCGGTGCTCGGGCCACAGGCAGTCGACGGTCCACGGGCCGACCGGTTCGTTGCGCAGCGGCAGCTCGATCCGGTGGCGGATGAGCAGAGCGCGGAAGCGGCGCTCCAGCTCGCTCTTCATCTGGCCGTGGCCGGGCGCGTGGGCTTTGAGCGCGGCGCGCAGGTTGGCGCTGCCGGGGTGGCCGCGGCGCAGGGTGCGGTGCGATGTCCGCGGGGCGCAGGTCGTGCTGGAACTCGGCCTCGGCGAGGGCGCGGAGGAGGGCGCCGCGGGTGTAGCGGGTCGCGAGGTCGAGGAGGGTGCGCGCGACCGGAGGTGCTGCGGAAGCGACCGTTGAGGGTGACGTCGTCGGCGCGGTAGCCGGCGCCCTCGGAGCAACGCACGCCCACGAGCCCTGTGCGCGGCTGCGGCACCGCCAACTGCATCACTGAGGGAGGGGCGGGGATGATGCGCCAGCGCCAGGCCGCCGTCCCGTGGCTGAGCAGCGCGCCATCGCCCGCGGCCAACAGCGCGGCCGATGAGTCGCCCTTCCTCGGTGAGCAGTTCTGGCGCCACCGCGGCGTACACGCCCGGGTGGATGCGGTGCAGCCTGCCCGACCGCACCGCGCGCGCGACCGCCGAGTTGCTCACGCCGGCCGACAGCAGCTGCGCGCGCGCCACGATGCCGTGCTGCTCGCCTGCGATCGCGCGAACTGTCCGGGATTGGTGTCGGTTTCCGGTAGTGATCCTGGACAGTTCGGGCATGCCGCCATCGTCCGCGACCCCGCTGTGCCGGAGCAACCCGTACCTGCAACAACTCTGCGGCCAAACGGCGTCGAGCAACCGCCGCGGCTCGCCCGACCGGGCGAAACTCGGCCCCGGCCGCCCGCGACCTGGCGGCGCGCGGCGCGGGCTCATCGGTTCTGCGAGGCCTGCGTCACGACCTCGAGCACCGCCGGGTTCTCGTCCAGCACGCGGTCGCCGACGCGGAAGGCGGCCGCGAGCGCCTCGGCGGCGCGGGCGGCCGAGTCCTCGTCGCGGGCGTGGACGATCGCCAGCGGCCGGCCCTGGGGGCCGACGCGCTCGCCGGGCGCCGCGACCTCGGTGAGGCCGACGGCGTGGTCGATCGGGTCGTCCTCGCGACGCCGCCCGCCGCCGAGGTCGATGACCACGAGGCCGACCGCGCGGACGTCGATGCCCGCCACGACGCCGGGGCGATCGGCCCAGGCCTCGCGGGTCACCGGCGCGACGGGGAGGTGGTCGTCGGGGCGCTCGAGGAGGTCGGAGGGGCCGCCGAGCGCCGTGACCATGCGCGCGAAGGCCTCGGCCGCCGCACCGGACTCCAGGGCGGCGCGCGGATCGCCGTCGAGGCCCTTGAGCCGCAGGAGCTGCTCGCACAGCCCGAGCGTGACCTCCAGCAGGCGCGGGTCGCGGGCCGCGCCGGTGAGGTGGTCGATCGACTCGCGCACCTCGACGGCGTTGCCGGCCGTGCGGCCCAGCACGCGGTCCATGTCGGTCAGCAGCGCCGCCGCGGGCAGGCCGTTGCCGGCCGCGACCTCGATGATCGTCTGCGCCAGCTCGCGGGCCTGGTCGAGCTCGGGGAGGAAGGCGCCCGAGCCGACCTTGACGTCCATCACCAGGGCGTCGAGCCCGGCGGCGAGCTTCTTGGAGAGGATCGAGGCGACGATCAGCGGGATCGACTCGACGGTTCCCGTGGCGTCGCGGATGGCGTACAGCCGCCGGTCGGCGGGCGCGAGGTCGCCGGTCTGGCCGATGATCGCGCAGCCCGCCTCGCGCACGGTGGCCGCGAAGCGCTCGCGGTCGGGTGCCGTGTTGTAGCCGGGAATCGCCTCGAGCTTGTCCAGCGTCCCGCCCGTGTGGCCCAGCCCGCGCCCGGAGATCATCGGCACCGCGCCCCCGCACGCCGCGATGATGGGCGCCAGCAGCAGCGACACCTTGTCGCCGACGCCGCCGGTGGAGTGCTTGTCGAGCACGGGGCGGTCGAGGTCCCAGGTGAGCACCTCGCCCGAGCGCGTCATCGCGCCGGTCAGCGCGACGCGCTCGTCGGCGCTCATCCCCTTGATGACGATCGCCATCGCCAGCGCCCCGACCTGCGCGTCGCTGACCGACCCGTCGGTGATGCCGGTGACGAGCCAGTCGATCTCCTCGGCGCTCAGCGCGGCGCCGTCGCGCTTGCGCCGGATGACCTCCTGGGCGAGGAACGTCATGCCAGTCTCCCGACGAAGCCCTCGAGCAGGCGACCGAGGTCGCCGGCGGCGCGCTGGGCGTCGGTCAGGGTCTGCTCGTGGCTCAGGGGCACGTCGGACAGCCCTTCGGCGAGGTTGGAGATGGCCGAGACCGCCGCCACCCGCAGGCCGGCGTGGCGGGCGAGGATCGTCTCGTGCACGGTCGACATGCCGACGGCGTCGGCGCCCAGCGTGCGGAAGGCGCGGATCTCGGCGGGGGTCTCGAAGCTCGGTCCGCTGACCGCCAGGTAGACCCCCTCGGCCAGCTCGATGCCCAGCTCCGCGGCGCTCGCGTGCAGCTCCGCGAGCAGGGCGGGGTCGTAGGCCTTGGCCAGGCTCGGGAAGCGCGGCCCGATCGCGTCGTCGTTGGGGCCGGCCAGCGGGTTCTGCCCGGTGAGGTTGACGTGGTCGGAGATCGCCATCAGCCGTCCGGGACCGACCTCGGGGCGCAGCGAGCCCGCCGCGTTGGTGAGGACCAGGACCTCGGCGCCGGCGGCGGCCAGCGCGCGCACCGGGGTGGTGCGCGGGCCGGGGTCGCCGCCCTCGTAGAGGTGCGCGCGGCCCATGAGCACGCAGACGGGGACGCCGCTCAGGTGGCCGAGGACCGCGCGGCCGGCGTGGCCGTGGACGGTCGGGCGCGGGAAGCCGGGAAGCTCGTCGTAGCCGATGCTGACGGCGTCGTCGACCGCATCGGCGACGGCGCCCAGGCCCGAGCCGAGCACGATGCCGACGCGCGGCGTCAGGTGCGAGCGCAGGACCTCGGCAGCACCACCAGCGCGCCGCAACTCGTCGGACGCATCGCCAGCTCCGCCGGCGCTTCCCCTCGCAGTCACGCGAGCGCCTCCTCGTCGAAGGCCAGCGGCAGCAGCTCGCCGATGCTCGTCGTCTGCAGCGGGCCGCCGGGGCGGCCGAGGTACACCGGAGTGTCGGGCGTGGCGAACTCCTTCAGGCGCTGGCGGCAGCCGCCGCACGGAGGGCAGACATCGAGCTTCTCGGCCACGACCGCGACGGCGCTGATCGTGCTCTCGCCGGCGGCGACCATCGCGCCGATGGCCGACGCCTCGGCGCACTGGCCCTGCGGGTAGGCGGCGTTCTCGACGTTGGCGCCGACGTGGATGGCCCCGGAGGGCGTGCGCAGCGCGGCGCCGACCGGGAAGTGGGAGTAGGGCGCATAGGCGTTGCGCATGACCGCGTCGGCGGCGGCCAGCAGGGCCTGCGGCGCGTCGAGCAGCAGGTCGGAGTAGGAGACCGCGACGGGTGCGCCGAGGGCGAGCTCCTCGCGCAGGCGCGCCACCAGCTCGTGCTCGCGCGCGAGGTCGGAGTCGGCGTCCGCAACCGCCTCGAGCTCGACGAACGACCCGAGGCCGTCGACCTCGTCGAGGTGGATGCGCACGTTCTCGTAACGCAGCAGCCGGCGGCGCTTGTCGACGACGATCAGCGTTCCCAGCGCCGCGTCGAGCGCGTCGAAGAGCGCCGCGGCGTCGGCGACCTCGGCCAGGCGGTAGGCGCTCGTGCGGGCCTCCTCGTGGTCCGGTCGCACGTAGGCGATCAGGCGCGCCCCGGCTTCGCTGCCTCCGGCCTGCTCGCGCAGCTTCAGCCGCCCGCGCGCGCGAGCGAAGTAGGTGTCGCGCTGGGTGAGGACGCCCTCGTCGGAGGCGCCGAGCGCGAGCGCGCGCTCGAACGTCGCGGCCGGATCGGGGTCGCGCGTCTTGAGCTCGACGTTGCGGCGTGGAGGGGTCACGCGGTCGGCCACTCTAGATGACCCAACCCGAGGTCACGGACCTGAGAGGATCGCCGGCATGCCCGAGGGCCTCAACGTCGTCCAGCACCCCGTCCTCGACGACCGCCTGGCGGTCCTGCGTGACGCGGCGACCCCGCACGGCGCCTTCCGCCAGGCGCTCAGCGAGGCGTCGGCGATCCTCGCCGTCGAGTCCACGCGCGACCTGCCCACCGTCGAGCACACGATCGCGACGCCGCTCGAGCCCGCGCCCGGGCGCCGGCTGGAGGCCGAGATCACGATCGTGCCCGTGCTGCGCGCCGGCCTCGGCATGGTCGACGGCTTCCTGCGGCTGCTCGCCGGCGCGCGCGTCGGCCACCTGGGGATGCAGCGCGACGAGGACACGCTCGAGCCGACGGGCTACTACGAGCGCCTCCCACCCGGCATGGGCGAGGCCTACGTCTTCCTGCTCGACCCGATGCTCGCCACGGGCGGCAGCGCCGTCGCCGCGCTGGCCCGCCTGAAGGCCAACGGAGCGCGCCAGCTGCGCCTGATCTGCCTCGTCGCCGCGCCCGAGGGCGTGGCGGCGGTGCGCGAGGCGCATCCCGACGTCTCGATCTGGACCGCCGCGCTCGACCGCCAGCTCGACGAGAACGGCTACATCCGACCAGGCCTGGGGGATGCCGGCGATCGCGTCTTCGGCACGACAGGCTGAGGAGGCGCTCGTCGACCGCGGCGTCGCGGTCGCCGACTACCTCGCGCGACTGGGGCTCGAGGCGACCGGCCCGCCTTCGGTCGACGCGCTGGCCGACCTGCAGGCACGCCACCTCGACCGGGTGGTCTTCGAGAACCTCGAGATCCAGCGCGGCCGGCGCACGACCGTCGACTACGCCGAGTCCGCCGAGCGGATCGTCAAGCACGGGCGCGGCGGCTACTGCTTTCACCTCAACGGCGCCTTCGGCCTGCTGCTGGAGGCGCTCGGCTACGAGGTCTCGCGGCGGCGCGGCACCGTCCAGCCGCCCGGCGAGGCGCCCGGCCGCCTGCTCAACCACCTCGTCGTGCTCGTGCACGGCCTGCCGGCGGACGGAAATCCGGAGGGCACGTGGTGGGCGGAGGTCGGCTTCGGCGACGGCCCCATCCGCCCGCTGGCGCTGCGCGCGGGCGCCCGCGACGACGATCTGTACACCTACTCCATCGAGCCCTCGCCCGTCTATGCCGGCGGGTGGCGCCTGCTGCAGGGGGAGGGGGGCAGCTCCGGCATCGTCGACGCCGACAGCGCGCCGCCGCCGGCGGCCGAGGTCGCGGCGGCCCACGAGCGGCTGTCGACGTCGCCCGAGTCGCGCTTCGTGCGCACCGCGACGGTCCAGCGCCGCCATGCCCGCGGCGTCGACATCCTGCGTGCCCGCTGGCTCTCGCTCGTCGAGCGCGCCGGCACGCGCACCAGGTTGCTCGCCGACGAGGGCGAGTGGTTCGCGACGCTGGCCGACGTGTTCGACCTCGAACTGCCGGACGTCGACGCCGCCGAGCGCCGCGCGCTGTGGGAGCGCGTGTGCGCGCAGCACGATGCGTGGGCCGCGCAGCCGGACCGATGACAATCCCACGCTACAGTCCGCCCCCATGTCCGAGGACGCGAAGACGCTCATCGACAAGGCCGTCCGCACGTTCCTCGACGAGGTCCCGGCGCTCGCGCCGCTGACCCTCGTCGTCGGGGTCGATCTGCACGGTCGCGGCGACACGCAGCAGTTCCGTTTGGAGATGCCCGACATCGAGGTGAAGAAGGACATCGCCGCCGACGCCCGCGTGCGCATCGAGATGCGCCGGGAGTTCTTCAACGCGATGGTCGAGCACGGCGCGCGCGTCGCCGACTGGCGCGAGGCGTTCCTGCACGGACACGCCAAGGCGACCGGCGTCGAGCAGTACATGCGCCTGATCGTCAACGTCGTCGAGCGCCAAGAGGAGCGCAGCCGCACGCGGAAGGCGCGGCACTGAGCACCCCCGCCGCCGACGGCTTCCGGATGCCGGCCGAATGGGCGCCGCACGAGCGCACCATCATGGGCTGGCCGTGCCGGCGCGAGCTCTGGGGCGACCAGCTCGACCACGCCAAGGCCGACTATGCGGCCACCGCCAACGCCGTCGCGGCCTTCGAGCCGCTGACCATGATCTGTGCCACGGCGCAGGACGCCGCCGAGGCGCGCGCCGCGCTGACGGGCGACGTCGAGGTCGTCGAGCTGGCGATCGACGACTCGTGGCTGCGCGACAGCGGGCCGATCTTCGTTCTCGACGACGACGGGCAGCGCGCCGGCGTGCACTTCGGCTTCAACTCGTGGGGCGAGAAGTTCACGCCCTACGACGGCGACGCCGCGGTGGGCAGCCTGCTGATCGATCGCCTGGGCGACCGTCGCTACGAGGCGCCGTTCGTGCTGGAGGGAGGGTCGGTCGCCGTCGACGGCGAAGGCACGCTGCTGACGACCGAGCAGTGCCTGCTGCACCCCAACCGCAACCCGGCGATGACGCGCGAGGAGATCGAGCAGGGGCTGCGCGACTTCCTCGGCGCCGAGCGCGTGGTCTGGCTCGGCCAGGGCCTGGCCGAGGACAAGGACACCGACGGCCACGTCGACCTCATCGCCGCCTTCACGCGCCCCGGCGAGGTGCTGCTGCAGAGCACGCCGCCCGGCACCCCGAGCAGCGAGCGCATGGCCGACAACCGCTCGCGCCTGATCGCCGCGGGGCTCGAGGTGGTCGACTTCCCGATCCTCCCGACGCTCGAGGTCGGCGGCGAGCAGGTCGCGGTGGGCCACCTGAACTTCTATCTGTGCAACGGCGCCGCGATCGTCCCGGTCGCCGGCCTGACGAGCGACGCCGAGGCCCTGGAGCGCATCGGCGCCGCCTATCCCGACCGCGAGGTCGTCGGCGTCCCGGGCGGGGTCATCGCCTTCGGCGGCGGGGGCCCGCACTGCATCACCCAGCAGGTTCCGGTCGCGCGCGCGTGACCGCCGTCCCGCCGTGGCTGGACTGGGGCCGGCGGCTGGCCGCGATCGCGCGCGAGGGGCTGACGTGGTCGCAGGAGCCCTTCGACCGCGATCGCTACGAGCGCGTCGCGGCGGTGGCGGACGAGCTGCTCGCCGAGCAGGCGGGGCCGACGCTCGCCGCCGACACGCTCTTCCCGCCCGGCTCGGGGCACCCGACGCCGAAGGTCGACGTGCGCGCGGTCGTGGTCCGCGACGGGCGCGTGCTGCTGGTGCGCGAGCGCACCGACGGCGGCTGGGCGATGCCCGGCGGGTGGGCCGATCCGGGGCTGAGCCCCGGGCAGGTCGCGGTCAAGGAGACCGCCGAGGAGGCCGGGCTGCAGGTGCGCGCCACGCGCCTGCTGGCGCTGTGGGACCGCGATGCGCAGGGGATGGAGCCCTACGCCCACGCGGTCTACAAGGCCTATCTCGCCTGCGAGATGATCGATGCCGCCGCCGAGCCGGTCGCCGGGCCCGAGGCGTCGACGCCGGCTGGTTCGCGCCCGCCGCGCTGCCCGCGCTGTCACTCACGCGCAACACGCCGCAGCAGATCCGGCGCCTGGTCGCGCTGCAGGCCGACCCGGCGGCGCCCGCCCTCTTCGACTGACGCCGCCGGTGCTCGTCTGCGCTCAGCCGGCCGGCACCCCGTTGGCGGGCGCGGCGGCCGGGCTCTCGCCGAACTCGGTGATGTCGCCATCGCCGTCGTCGGTGACCAGCGGCTTGCCCGTCAGGGTCGTCTGGCCGTCCTTGATCTCGGCGATCTGCGAGCCGGTGTAGCCGGCATGGGAGTCCTTGCTGTAGCGGAAGGGGACGAGCCCCGGACCGGTCAGCTTCTGGCTCTCGATCGTCTCCACGATGCTCTGGCGCGTGGGGTTGGCCCCGGCGCGCTGCAGCGCCTCCACGAACGTGTAGGCCAGGCCCATCCCGTACTCCACGTTGCCGTCGAAGGGCAGCTTGGGGATGTACTGGCCGTGGATCTTGGTGAAGAGGGCGATCCAGTCGTTGGACGTCTCGCCGCTGGGCGGCAGGTAGGCGTCGGTCTGGATGCCGTCGATGAGCGCGCTCGGGGCCTTGCCCTTCGAGAACGCCTTCAGCAGCCCCTTGAGCGTCGTCGGATCCGAGCCGACGTTGCTGACGACGAGCTGCGGGTGGTAGTCGAGCTTCAACCCCGCGAGCTCGACGAGCGCGGTGTAGGCGGGGATCGTGAACATCGCGACGACCTCGGCGCCCGACGCCTTGATCTTGGCCATCTGCGGCCCGATGTCGGTGTTGCCGGGCTCGTAGGTCTGGCGGGTGACGACCTGCTCCTTGGGCACGTACTTGTCCAGGCCCTTGGCGCCGTCAGAGCCGAAGTCGTCGTTCTGCAGGAAGTAGGCGACCTTCTTGCCCTTGTACTTCTGCGCGATCCACTGGCCGAGGATCTTGCCCTCGACCGTGTAGTCGGGCTGCCAGCCGAAGGTCTGCGGGTGGTCCTTGGGCTGATCCCAGCACAGGCAGCCCGAGGACACGAACAGATCGGGCACGCGCGAGGCGTTGAGGAAGTCGACGACCTTGGTGTGCGTCGGCGTGCCCAGGCCGCCGAGCATCGCGAAGATCTTGTCCTGCAGCACGAGCTGCTTGGTGACCTTGACCGTGTTGGTCGGGTTGTAGCCGTCGTCGCGGGTGATCATCTTCAGCTTGCGCCCGTGCACGCCGCCGTTGGCGTTGACGTACTTGAAGTAGGCGTCGATCGCCTGCGGGATCTCGCTGTACCCCGGCGCCGCCGGACCGGTGAGCGGGAAGTGGCCGCCGACCGTGACCTGGGTCGCGGTGATCCCTGGCGCCGATGCGGTCGGCTTGCCGCCCGAGGAGCCCGACCCGCCTCCGCCGGAGTCGTCATCCGAGCCGCAGGCGCTCACGGCGAGCGCCGCCGTGCACGCTGCCGCGAGCAGCATGGTGCTTGACCTCATGACCTCTCCTCCTCCCCTCGCGGCACAGGGCCGCGAGATCGTGGTTCCCAGAAGCCGCGCACGAGCGGGCCGGCGCGGCGCACCGCGCCCTGGATGCCTCCGGGCGCGACGAGCATCACGCCGATGAGCACGACGCCGTAGATGGCCAGCGCGAGGTTGGCCTGGACGTTGGCCGACAGCGACAGCGCCTTGCTGGCGTCGTCGGCCCAGGTGGGGACGAGCACGAGCGCCGCGGCACCCCAGACCGCGCCGATCAGGCTGCCCGTGCCGCCGAGGATGACGCCGGTGAGCAACGCGACCGAGAGGCTGAGCGGGAACGCTCCGGGCGCCACCAGCGAGGTGACGACGACGAGCAGCCCGCCGGCGAGCCCGGCACAGGCGGCGCTGATCACGAAGGCCGTGACCTGCGTGCGCGCGACGTGAAAGCCCGCCAGCTGCGCGGCGATCTCGTCGTCGCGGACGGCGCGGAACGCGCGCCCGTAGCCGCTGCGCACGAGGTTGGCCAGCAGCACGTACGCGACGAGCGCGGCCAGGCAGGCGATCCACGCCTGCCAGCGTTCGAGCGGGAAGGTGGCGCCGAGCGACGCCGGCGGGATCGGCGGTGCCACGGTGAGGCCGTTGGAGCCGCCGAGGAAGCCCGAGAACTTCGTGGCCAGCGCCGGCAGTCCGACCGCCAGGGCGAGCGTCGCGCCCGCGAGGTAGGGGCCGCGCAGCCGCGCCGCCGCCGCACCGGCCAGGGCGCCGGACGCCGCGGTGACGATCGCCGCGGCCAGCAGGACGGCGGCCAGGGGCCACGAGACGGCGTCCTGGATCTTCACCGTGGCGTAGGCGCCGACCGCCATCAGCGCTCCGTGGCCCAGCGAGATCTGCCCGTTCTGGCCGGTGAGCACGGTCAGCCCGGCGATGGCCACGAAGTAGTAGGCCATCGTCGCGAGCTGCAGGTTGTCGTACGGGCTGAGCGCCTCGGTCAGCAGGTAGAGCGCGATCCCCGCCACGATGGCCACCGCCAGGTGGCGGACGAGGGTCTGGTCGATCGCTCGCGCCACTACACCCGCCTCGCCTGCGTGCGCGTGAACAGCCCGCTGGGGCGGACCATGAGCACGGCGATGAGAATCACCAGTGCGCCGAGCGTGACGAGCTCGGCTCCGCCGTAGCCCGAGACGTAGCTGAGCGCGAGGCCGAGCACGGTGCCGCCGACCAGCGCGCCGAGCGGGCTCTCGAGGCCCCCGATCACCGCGGCCGTGAACCCGAAGACGAGCACCGCGTCGAACGTGTTGGGGGCGACGAAGACCGACGGTGCGACGAGCACGCCCGCCAGCGAGCCCGCGACCGACGCCAGCGCCCAGCCCACGGTGAACATGTGGCCGACACGGACGCCGACGAGGCGCGCGACCTCCGGCGCGAACGCCGCCGCGCGCATGCGAAGGCCCAGGCTCGTCCGGGTGAACAGCAGGATCAGGCCGGCCATCAGCGCGCCCACGACGACGACGGTGAAGAGGTCGAAGGGCGAGAACAGCACGGCGCGACCGCCGACCTCGTAGCCCTTGATCGAGAAGGCGGGCGGGAACGAGCGCGGGTTGCCGCCCCAGATCATGCCCGCCAGCGCCTGCAGCAGCACGAGCACGCCGAGCGTGACGATGATCGCGTTCAGCGGCGGCGCGCCTTCGACGGGGCGGATGATCACCCGCTCGATCAGCGCGCCGAGCACGAGCCCCGACAGCAGGGCGACCACGAAGCCGACCCAGTAGGAGGCCCCGTGGTCGATCACCGCCCACGCGATGAAGGTCGTGAACATGAGCATCCCGGCCTGCGCGAAGTTGAGGATCCGCGTCGCCCGCCAGATGAGCACGAGCGACAGCGCGACGGCGGCGTAGATGGCGCCGTTGGCGATGCCGTTGAGGGTGAGGTCGATGAAGCGCTGCACGTCAGAACCCCAGGTAGGCGTGGCGCAGCGCGTCGTCGGCGGCGAGCGAGCCCGGGTCGTCGTCGGCGACGACCCGCCCGAGGCTGAGCACGATCCCGCGATCGGCGACCGACAGCGCGGCCTTGGCGTTCTGCTCGACGAGGAGGACCGTCAGGCCGGTGTCCTGGCGCAGGTCGCGGACCATGCGCATGATCTGGGCCGCGACGATCGGCGCCAGCCCGAGCGAGGGCTCGTCGAGCAGCAGCAGCCGCGGCCGCGACATGAGCGCACGGCCGATGACGAGCATCTGGCGCTCGCCGCCGGAGAGGGTGCTGGCCAGCTGCGTGCCGCGGTCGGCGAGCTGCGGGAACAGCTCGTAGACGCCGGCCAGGCCGTCGCGGCCCCCGCCGCCGCGCCACAGGCCGCCCAGCCGCAGGTTGTCCTCGACGCTGAGCTCGGCGATGACGCCGCGTCCCTCGGGTACGTGCGCCATCCCGAGGCGAACGATCCCCTCGACGGGCAGCTGGCCGATGTTGCGCCCGTCCAGGCGGATGCGCCCGGCCCGGGCGCGGACGAGCCCCGAGAGCGTGCGCAGCAGCGACGTCTTGCCCGCACCGTTGGCCCCCAGGACCGCCGTGATGCTCCCCTGCGCCACCTCGAAGGAGACCCCGTCCAGCGCGCGGACGGGGCCGTAGGCGGTCTCGAGTCCCTCAACCTGCAGCATCGACCTCGACCCCGAGGTAGGCATCGAGCACGCGCTGATCGGAGCGCACCTCGGCGGGCGTGCCCTCCGCGATGCGCCGGCCGAAGTCCAGCACGACCACGCGGTCGCAGGTCGACATGACGAGGTCCATGTGGTGCTCGACGAGCAGCACCGCCATGTCACCCCGCAGGCCGCGAATCCGCTCGCCGAGCTCGTGCATGTCGTCGCCGCCGAGACCGCCCGCGGGCTCGTCGAGCAGGATGAGGCGGGGTCGTCCGACGAGCGCACGCGCCAGCGCGACGCGCTTCTGGACCGGGAAGGGCAGCGTCGCGGGTGCGCGTCCCGCGACATCGGCGACACCGAGCGCGTCGAGCGCATCGAGCGCGGCCGCGCGCAGCGCGCGCTCGTCGCGATCGGAGCGCGGCAGCCCGAGCAGGGCGGAGGCGAGGCCGGCGCGCCGCCGGCGCTCGGCCCCGGCCATGACGTTCTCCAGGGCCGTCAGCCCGGCGAACAGCCCGACGCCCTGAAGCGTGCGGGCGATGCCCAGGCCGGCGAGCGCGTGTGGGCGGACCGTGCGCAGCGACCGGCCCCGCCACGCGACGTCGCCGTCGTCGGCGCGCACGAAGCCGCAGATGACGTTGAAGAGGGTGGTCTTGCCGGCGCCGTTGGGGCCGATGACGCCGACGACCTCGCCGGGCGAAGCGGTCAACGAGACGCCGTCGAGCGCGGTCAGGCCGCCGAAGCGCACCGTGACGGCGTCGATGCACAGCCCCTCTCCCTCGTCGCCCTGGTCGGCGGTCACGACGTTCCGTTCGTACCCCATGGCCGGGACCTCGACGCCCAGCGGCGGCATGGGCGCCACGGTATGGGTCGTCGGGGCGCGCCTCATCGTGCGCGCGGGCCAAACTTGGCCGCTCGGCGTTGTTGAACTCCAACAACGCGCGCCGTCAGCGCAGCAGAAGCCGCAGGACCGGCTCGGCCCGCCGGGCGTCGGGCTCCTCGCCGGTGATGATGTCGAGGTAGACGTAGGACTCGATGAGCCGCACCACGACGTAGGCGACCTCGCCGAGGTCGACGGGCAGGTCCAGACGCCCGGCCCGGGTCTCCTCGGCCAGCATCCTGTGGATCGCGTCGATGAGGCGGGGCTGGAAGCCCTTGTCGCGCCGCGTCAGGAGCCGCATCGTGCGCTCGCCCTCCTCGCCGAGCAGGCGCTTCATGCCGGCGTTGGTCAGGCAGCCGTCGATGAAGCGCGTGACGACCTGGACGATGCGCTCCGCGCCGGTGGCGCGCACGCGGCCGTCCTCGCGCGCCAGCGTCGCCGCGGCCAGCGACCACAGCACCTCGACGAGGAGCCGGTCGCGCGAACCGACCCAGCGGTAGAGCGTCACGCGATTGACGCCGAGCTCCTCGGCGATCGCGCCCACGTCGATGCGCTCGGCGGCCTGGAAGCGTCGCCGCGCGAGCAGCAGGGCGTCGTCCGGGGTTGCTCGTTGCAACATCGGGGCAACATGTTGCATGCTGTCGCAGGAGGAGGTTAAAGATGTGCGCCGCAGTCGTCGAGCACGTCGCCGTCGAGGAGGAGGTCCGCGCCGAGCGCCGGCGGATCCTCGTCAGGCTCCTCCAGGGACTCGACGAGCTGAGCGAGCGCGGGGTGTCCGCGCTGCGCGCCGAGATCCCGGCCTATCGCGACGGTGACGAGCGCTTCGTCGCAGACCTCCGCGAACAGGTCCGGTCGCACTATCGCGTCAAGCTCGCGGCGCTGCTCGAGGACCGGATGGTGACGCTGCGCGACATCGCGTTCGTGCGCGCGGCGGCCACGCGGCGCGCCCGTGCGGGCTTCGCGCTGGAGGACTACCTCAACGCCTTCCGCGTCGGTCAGCAGGCCTTCTGGGAGGCGGTCGTGGCCTGTGCCGGGGAGGCCCCGCTCGGTCACGCGGCGGCGCTCACGCTCGCCGGACCGCTGATGCGCTACTGCGACTTCGCCAGCACCCACGCCGCGCACGCGTACGTCGAGTACCAGCAGTACATGGTCGCCGACGCCGACCGCGACCGCCGCGACCTGCTGGAGCACCTGCTCGCCGGCGGCATGCCCACACGCGGACCGCTGCTGGCCGCCGCGCAGGCCCACGGCATCGGCGCGGAGTCGCGGATGCTGGTCGCCGCGGCAGTCACCGTGGACGCTCGCGCCGACGCCGACGCGCCGCACGTGGGCAGCGCGGCGATCGCGTGCGCCGGCCTGCACGACGCCAAGACGCTGGTCGTCGTGCGCCATACGGAGATCGTCGCGATCCTCGTCCTGGGGGCGGACGCCGATCCGTGCCGGCTCTGCGATCGCGTCGACGCGCTGCAGCGCCGGCTGCGCTCGGAGGGCATCGCGCTCGCGATGGGCGTGAGCACGGTGGCCACCGGCGTCGCGGACCTGCCGCGCGCCTATGAGGAGGCGCACGTGGCCCTGGCCGGGGTCGGCGAGGACGGCGGCGTGGCCGCGCTGGCGCGCCTGACGCCGTTCGACTATCTCGCCCTGCGGGCCGACGACACGGCGCGACGGCTCGTCAATCCGCAACTGCGCGCCTTCCTCGACGAGGATCGCCGGCGCGGCCGGGTCCTCACCGAGACGATCCTCGCGGTCGCCGACGCCGACCTCAACCTGCGCCTGGCGTCCGAGCGCCTCCAGGTCCACCCCAACACGGCCCAGTACCGCCTGCGCCGGATCGAGGAGCGCACCGGACGCAACCCGCGGCGGATCGCCGACCTGCTCGACCTGCTCGTGGCAATCGCCCTGGACGACGCGCTCGCCGCCGGTTAGCGTCGGCGCCAGAGGCGCATGAGCAGTCCGGCGAGCACCATCGCGTTGCTCGACGCCACCGTCGAGCTCGCGCCGGGGGTCTATCCCCTCGGCGAGCCCGGCGCCGAGCGCGACGCGACGCTCGCGGGCGTGCGCATCGGTCGCTGGCCGGTCGTCAACGCATCCGTCGCGCGGTTCGTGCACGCCACGCGCCACGACGTGGCGCCCGGGCTGGCGCTCAAGCTCGCCGATCCGCTGCTGGCCGACCACCCCGCCACCGACCTGACCTACGAGCAGGCCGCCGCGTTCTGCGCGTGGGCCGGCGGCCGGCTGCCCACCGGCGACGAGTGGGAGGCCGCCGCACGCGGCGACGACGGGCGCGCATGGCCGTGGGGCCACGTCTTCGATCCCGAGTGCTGCGCCTGCGTCGAGTCGGGCTGGGGGTGGACGGCGCCGGTGACCGCGCATCCGGCGGGCGCGAGCCCGTGCGGAGCGCAGCAGCTCGCCGGCAACGTGTGGGAGTGGGTGTCCGACCGCACCGAGGACGGCACCTGGCGCGCGGTGCGCGGCGGCTCCTACCTCGACCACGCGTGGGGCGTGCGCGCCGCGCGGGTCCTGGCCGCCGACCCGGCGCGCGCCACGCCCACCACAGGCTTTCGTCTCGTCATCGACCCAGGGAGGGACCCGTGACCCAGGACCCCGCGACGATCACCGCCGCGCTGCGCGAGGTCTACGACCCGTGCTGCGCGGATCGCGGTATCAGCATCGTCGACATGGGCGTCGTCGAGGACGTGCGCGTCACCGGCGCGCACGTCGACGTCGACCTCGTCCTGACCACCGGGTGGTGTCCGTTCGTCGCCACCATGTCCTCCGCGATCCCCGATCGCCTGCGCGCCCTCGACGGGGTGCAGACCGTCGACGTCCACGTCGTCTGGGATCCGGTGTGGACCCCCGAGCGCCTGTCGCCGTCGGCGCGCGACGCGCTCAGCATGCCGCTCGAGGAGCTCGAGCCCTACCGCGAGCGCCGGCTCGCCGAGAGAGGAGCCTGACCATGGCCACCGAGACCGCCCCCGACCAGCAGGCCGCGCGCGGGCGCAAGGTCGACGCGTTCGTCTTCGACTGCGTCTGCCACATCTTCAACTTCGACCCGGCCAACGCGCTCGGGCCGCCCGGGCAGATGTTCGACGAGCACCTCTACGCCTTCCACCAGCTCCTGACCAAGGAGGGCGAGCGGATCCTCTCGCGCGAGGAGTTCATGAAGGAATGGAGCGTCGACGAGATCTACGAGATGGTCGTCGAGGGCTCGGACACCGACATGATCGTCGCCCAGCCGCTGCCGCTCACCGACCTCTTCCACGACGGCCTGTCGCCGTGGGAGAAGTGCGCCGAGATGGCCGCCAAGCACCCCGACCGCGCCGTCTTCTGGGGCTCGGTCAACCCGCTGGAGGGCAAGAAGGCGCTGGACCTCATGACGCGCCAGGTCGAGGACCACGGCGCGAAGGCGTTCAAGTTCTACAACGTGCGCTACGACTACGGCCAGCCCTTCCCGTGGCGCATGGACGACCCGCGGATCGCCTACCCCGTCTTCGAGCGTGCCCAGGAGCTGGGGGTCAACCTCATCGGCGTGCACAAGGGGGTGCCGCTCGGGCCGCAGCCCGTCGAGCACACGCGCACGTTCGACATGGACGGCGCGGCGGCCAACTTCCCCGACATCAACTTCGTCATCTTCCACGTCGGGCTGCCGTGGATCGACGAGGTGCTGTGGCAGCTCGTGCGCTACCCCAACCTCTACGCGTCGATCGCCGCGACCGTCAACTTCATCTCGCGCCAGCCGCGGGTCTTCGCCGAGACGCTGGGCAAGATGATGTGGTGGTGCGGCGAGGACAAGATCATCTACGGCGGCGAGTCGCCGATCTGGCACCCGCAGTGGGCGCTGGAGGCGTTCTGGAACTTCGAGCTGCCGCGCGACATCGTCGAGGAGCGCGGCTATCCGCAGCTCACCGAGCAGGCCAAGCGCAAGATCCTCGGCGAGAACCTCGCGCGGCTGCACGGCATCGACGTGGAGGCCAAGAAGGCCGAGCTCGGCGTGCCGGGGTGAGAGGGCGCCGCGGCTAGGCGGCCTGCGGGCGGTCCAGGCGCTGGTCCACCGACGGCGACGGCGTTGGCATCGCCGCGGCATTCGCTGCCGGCGCCGGCGCGTGGGTGCGCACGAGCTCGAGCAGGCAGGCACGGCATGAGCACTCGGGGATCGAGATGCCGGTGTGGATGCAGCGGGTCATGATGCGCGGCAGAGTGCCCCGAACGGGCAAGGCTGAATCGAAGTTCGACGCCCTACGGTAGAAGCCTGTTCGGACTGACGGCCAGGACGCGCGACGGCGCCCCACCGGGAGGGCACCGTCACGGAGGGGGTCGTCCTTGGGTCAGGTGCTGGAGCCGGCGGGCTCGTCGTTCTGCTGCTCCTTCTGGAGCTTGGCGGCGGCCACGACGCACTGGCTGTACGGCGTGCCCTTCTGGCCGGCGACGTGCTTCTTGCTGAGGGTCTTGCACGCGGTCGTGGGGTTGGCCTTGCCCGTCGCGACCTTGGCCAGTGCGGTGACGCATTGGCTGAAGGGCGTGCCCTTCTGGCCGGCGACGTGCTTCTTGCTCTGACCCTGGCAGTTCTTGCCGTAGGCCTTGGCCTTCGTCGCGGCGCTTGCGCTCGGCCCCGGAGGGGTCTCCGCCGGGGGCGTGGTCGTCACGGCGGGGTGGCTCGCCGCGCTGGAATGATCGCCGCTCGGGCTGCCGGCCGGCGGATCGCCGACGGCGAGGCCGGGTCCGACGACGAGGGCGACGAGGACGACGCTGGTAGCTATGAGGGATGTGGTTCGCATCTGCCCGGACAACGGCAGGAGCGCGCCAAGGTCAGGGGCTACTTCGCCGCGTGCGCGCCCGAGTTGCCCGGCGGCGTGGAGGCGGCGGGGCGCCCGGGGTCCTGAGCGACGGAGGGCTGCGCCGCCGGCGCGGGTGTGGCGGCGACCGCGGGACGCTGCGGCGGCGCGGGCTTTGCCTTGGAGGCGGGTGCCGCCGGCTGCCGGCCGGCATCCGGGTGGACGGGATGGCTCCTGGCGGCCTTGGGCACAGCGCGGCGGCCGTGCGCCGCCGCGGCCTGCCGCTTGGCCTGCCCGTTGGCCTGACCCTTCGCGCCCGCCGGCTTCTGGGAGGCCTGGGCCGGTACGGCGCCGGTCTCCGGAGACGCCTTGCCCTTCGTACGCTGCGACGGTGCCGACCCGTGCCGATCGATCGGCGCGTGCGAGTGGTCGCTGCCGCGGCCGACGGATCCGGCGGGTTCGCTGCCGGCAGCCGGGCGAAGGGACGCCGGTGCGGACACCAGCCGGGCGCGCGGGGTGGGAGGCGCCACGACGGCCGGCATGGCGCCCCGGTCGGGCGCCGTCACCACCTCGCGCACGACGGTGCCCGTGCCGGCGAGGGTCGCCGTCGCGACGAGGACGATGGCGGCCTTGGTCGCGACGGTCGCCGCCACCCCTCCACCGGCACCGCCGGCGGCTCCCGCGCTCGCCGCCAGTCCGGCCTTGGCGCCCGGCAGGAGATGGGCCAGCAGTGCCGCCCCGGCCGTCGCCGGGAGCGCCGGCGCCAGCACGGCGAGGTCGGCCGGTCGTTGGGCGAGCGCGGTCTTGAACTGCCTGCACGCGCGGCACGAGCGCACGTGCGCGCGCATGCGCCGTCCGCGCAGCACGCGGCCGTCGCCGTCCGACAGCGCGCGCTGTACGTCAGCGCACAACATCGTCCGGCCCTCCGCGCACTCCTGCAGTCCCGCGCGCGCCTCGAAGATCGTCTGCTTGACCGCGCGCGCCGAGCTGTCGAGCACGCCCGCGATCTCCTCGTGCGACAGCCCGCTCAGCTCGCGCAGGACGAGCGCCATGCGCTGGCGCTCGGGGAGGTCGCGCAGGTCTGCCCGCAGCAACGCCAGGCGCTCGCGATCCTCCAGCGTCTGCGCCAGCGAGTCCGTCCCAACCCTGTCGAGCGCATCGAGGTCCACCACCTCGCGGCGCTGGCGCAGCCTGGAGATCGCCTCGTTGTGGGCGATCCGGAACAGCCACGGCCGCAGCTCGAAGTCGCGCTGCTCGTCGCGCAGGGCCGCCAGCGCCTTGGCCATCGTGCTCTGCAGCGCATCGCGCGCGTCCTCGTCGTCGTGCAGGATCGAGCGGCAGTAGCGATAGAGGGCCTGGTGATGGCGCTCGTAGATGGCTGCCAGCACCGCAGGGTCCGTACGCGCCGCCTGAGAGCGCAGCTCGGGAGCCCGCCGCAATCGCAGCGCCGCTGTTATCCCCGCGGTCGGCATCTGTTCCCTGGCCACACTCCACACATCGGCAACGCGCTGGCGCCCCAAGAGTCTGGCGCAAGTATGCGGACTCTCGGGGGCGAACGTACGCGTACTCGCGGCCTAGACTGCTGCGCGTGAGCGATCTGAGGTTGATCACCGCCGTGGGCGACCCGCCGCCGTCGTTCGCGCGCGTCGAGGAGCCGACGCGCGCGCCGCTGCGCGTCGGGCTCGTGCAGCACCGCTGGCACCCCGATCCCGACGAGCATCGCGCCGCCCTGGCCGAGGGCGTGCGCCTGGCCGCCGAGCAGGGCGCCAAGCTCGTCTGCCTGCAGGAGCTCACGCTCTCGCCGTACTTCGCGATCACCGCCGACGGGCCGCAGGCGGCCGGCGCGGCGCCCGAGGCCCTGGCCGACGGACCGACGCGCGCGTTCGCCGCCGAGCTCGCGCGCGATACCGGCGTTCACGTCCACGCCTCGCTCTACGAGCGTGCCGACGCCGACGACGGCCTGGGCTTCAACACGGCGATCGTGATGGCGCCGGACGGCACGCTCGCCGCGCGCACCCGCAAGCTGCACATCCCGGTCACCACCGGCTACTACGAGGACAAGTACTTCCGACCCGGACCCCCCGGCGACGACGCCTTCCCGGTCGTCGAGCTGGGCGACGCGCGCTTCGGCTTCCCGACCTGCTGGGACCAGTGGTTCCCCGAGCTCGCGCGCGCCTACTCGCTGGCCGGCGCGGAGGTGATCGTCTACCCGACGGCGATCGGCTCGGAGCCCGACCACCCCGACTTCGACACCGAGCCGCTGTGGGAGCGCGTGATCATCGCCAACGGGATCACCAACGGGACGTTCATGGTCGCCGTGAACCGGATCGGGACCGAGGAGCCGCTGACGTTCTACGGCTCCTCGTTCATCTCCGACCCCTACGGGCGCAAGCTCGTCCAGGCGCCGCGCGACGAGCCCGCCGTGCTCGTGGCCGACCTCGACCTCGACCAGCGCCGCGACTGGCTCGCGCTCTTCCCGTTCCTCACCACGCGCCGTCCGGACGCCTACGGCTCGCTGGCGGCGCCCTGAGGGGTCAGACCGTGGGCTGGTGCAGCCGCGCCGCCACGGGCATGAGCTCGCCGCTGCGCGCGAGCGTGTCGAGCGCGTCGACGGCGGCGACGTCGAACTGGGTCCCGGCGCCGGCGTGGGCCTCGGCCAGCGCCTCGTCAAGCGTCATCGGGGCGCTGTAGGAGCGATCGGAGACCATGACGTCCCACGCGTCGGCCAGCGCCAGCAGCGACGCGCCCTCGGGCACCGCGTCGCCCTTGAGCGCCGCCGGGTAGCCCGATCCGTCCGGGCGCTCGTGGTGGCCGGCGATCCAGGCGATCTGCTCCTCGTCGAGCACGTCGCCGACGATCCGCGCGCCCAGCACGGAGTGCTCGCGGACGAGCGCGAACTCGTGGTCCTCGAGCGACCCGTCCTTGAGCAGGATGGCGTCGGGGATGCCGATCTTGCCGACGTCGTGCAGCAGCGCGGCGTCGCGCAGCAGCGCGACGCGGTCGGGCGCCCAGCCCCGGGCAGTCGCCAGCCGTGCGGTCAGCGCCGCCACGCGCTCGGAGTGCTCCTGCGTGGCCGGGTCCTTGGCGTCGATGGCCCGGGCCAGCGCGCGCAGGCCCACGAGCGCCTGGGAGCGCTCGAGGTCGCGCGTGCGCTGGCGCTCGTCGAGCTCGCGCACGACCGCAGGGTCGTACAGCCAGCACAGGTCGCGCCCGTGCTCCTTGGCCCAGAACAGGGCGGCGTCGGCGCGCCGCAGCGCCTCGTCGCCCGAGGACGCCGCCTCGAGGTCGCAGAGCCCGATCGAGACCGTCGCGCGCAGCCGGTGGCGCAACGGCGCCTCGGCCACGGCGCGCCGCGCGCGGTCGGCGCGCAGCAGGGCCTGATGGCGATCGCTCTCCACGAAGATGATGCCGTAGGCGTTGGCGCCCATCCGGGCGATGACGTCCTCGTCGCGGATGGCGCCGCGCAGGAGGGTGCCGATCTCGACCAGCACCTCGTCGGCCGTGTCCAGACCGGCGCGATCGTTGAGCGCGCGGAAGCCGTCGACGTCGACGAGGGCGACGGTCAGCGGGCGGTCGTGGCGCTGGGCGCGGGCCACCTCCTCGGTCAGGCGCTCTCCGAAGACGCGGTGGTTGGGCAGGCCGGTGAGCGGGTCGGTTGCCGCGTCGTTGTCGAGCCGAGTGCGGTCTTCGGCGTTCGCCGCGGCGGTGGCGATGAGGTCGGCGTACTCCTGGAGGCGCTCGTCGGCCCCCGACGCGAATTCGTGCGGGTCGTTGGCCTCCACGACCAGCGCGCCCCACACCTCGGCGCCGCTGCGCACCGGCGCGGCCAGGCGCATGCAGTGACGTTCGCCGTCGAGCCGGTCGCGTGCGATGGCCTCACCGCACCGCAGGCGGTCGAGCAGGCTGCCCGGGAGCACGTCGACGGTTGCCTCGGGATCCTCGGGCGCGTGCTCGTCATGCGCCCAGCGGCCGAGCACGGTGACCCGGTCGGCGTCGTGGAAGCGGACGATGGCGGCGCAGTCGGCACCCAGCAGGCGCCCGGCGTCCAGCGAGACGAGCGCGAAGATGCCGGTCGGCGGGGAGCCGGCGGCGACCGCGGTCGCCACCCGCCGCAGCGAGGACTGCTCCTCGGCCATGCGGCGCTGCTCGGCCTCGAGCTCGCGGGCCCGGCGCACGGCGCCGGCCAGGAGCTCGCGCCCGGCCACCACCACGCCGCCGACGAGGCAGTAGATCGGCACGACGATGACGAGCTCGCGCGCGAGGTTGCCCTCGACGGCGTGCGCGTCGTAGAGGAAGGGCAGCGCGTGCACGGCCCCGCACGCCAGCCAGTAGATGAGCGCCTGGCGCAGCGGGAAGAAGAACGCGCTGTAGACGACGATCAACCACAGGTAGTCCAGAGCGGGCGAGTCGGTATTCCCGGTGACACGCACCAGCGCGGCCACGATGCCCAGGCCGAGCACGGTGGAGAAGTGCGACAGGCGTACCGGACCGTGCGCCCATGGGACCGGGGAGAGCATCAGCACACCCCACGCCACGGCGAACGCGGCGATCAGGGCGACGACCCACAGCGGGTCGATCATCGTGCCGGGCAGCGCCAGGCTGAGCAGCAGCGTGACGGCCCCGGTGAGCCACAGCGCGCCGCTCACGCGGCTGGCCAGCGTCAGCTCGCCGGGACTCGCAAGCGGCTCGCGATCCCACGACGACAACAGCTCCCCCAATGACTGCACCAGATCCTCCTAGCGCCCTATGCGCCCTAATCGCCCCGATTGGATCATCAGCGCTGCTCCGCCGGACACCAGAAGGTCGTGCGGCCGCCGACCGTCGCGCGCGCCATCTCGGTGCCGCAGCGCGGGCAGGAGGCGCCGCGCCGGCGTGCGGCGATGACGTCACCGGTATGAGCGCCACCGCGGCGCAGCGCCGAGCGCATGGCGGCGCGCACCTCGCGGCGCACGCGGTCGAGCTCGTCGGTGCTCAGCCCGCCGGCCGGCCGGCGCGGATCCAGGCGCGCGCGCCAGAGGATCTCGTCGGCCAGCAGGTTGCCCACGCCGGCCACCACGGCCTGGTCCATGAGCCGGGCCTTCAGCGGCGCGGCCCCGCGGCCGACGCGTGCGCGGAACTCGTCGCGCCCGATCAGGGCGGCGTCGGGCCCCAGGGCGGCGAGGTCGGGCTCCAGGCGTGCGCGGCCCAGCCGGCGCTTGTCGCGCAGGGCCAGCCTCCCGCCGTCCTCGAAGTGCACGACGAAGCGGTCCCAGCCGCGCGGCGCGGGCTCCTCGTCGATCGCGATGCGTCCCGCCATGCCGAGGTGCAGGCCCAGCACCGGCCCGTCGTCGGAGGTCTCGACCCACATCGCCTTGCCCTGGCGGTGCGCGGCGGTGAGCTCGCGGCCGACGAGGGCATCGGCGATCTCCCCGGGGGCGTGCGGGCGGCAGACGTAGGTGTCGCCGTCGTCGACCCCGGCGATCCGCCGGAGCAGGGCACCGCGCTCGATCGTCGCGCGGGCCCGTTCAGCCTCCGGAAGCTCAGGCATCCTGACCAGTCTCCCAGTCGGCGCATGGCCGTGCGCGCCACCTCCGCGCCGCGGCCTCAGACGCGCTGGAGCGGAGCGGCCTCGTCGTAGAGCTTGAGCACCTGCACCGCGCCCTGCGGCGCGGCGTCCAGGCACAGCCCGCAGAGCACGCACTCGTCGAGGTTCTCCTCGACCAGGACCACGTGGCCGTGCTCGACGGCGTAGATGTCGACCGGGCAGACCTCGGCGAGCTTGGCCGCCACGGCCGCGTCGCCGGCGACGGCGTCGTCGACCTCGACTCCGATGAACGTGGCATCGGCCCTCACACCGGGTTACCTCCGCGGGGCATCCAGCCCCGCGTTGTGAGACTGGGGATCGGCCTGCGGCCGCTCTATAGCCAGCTTCTCCTTCATGATCGTCGGGATCTGGGAGATCTCCTCGGCGACAGTGATCCCGGCCTCGGCGAGCCGCGCGATCTTCTCGCTCGCGGTGTCCTCCTTGCCCTCGACGATGGTGCCGGCGTGGCCGAAGCTCATGCCCGGCATCTCGTCCATGAACCGCCCGGCCATGAAGGCGACGATCGGCAGGCGCGAGTCGTTCTCGGTCACCCAGCGCGCGAGCTCGGCCTCCATGCGCCCGCCGGGCTCGGTGTAGATCACGATGCCCTCGGTGTCCTCGTCGGCCTCGAAGAGCGGCATGAGCTCGGCGTAGCTCGAGCCGATGATGGCGTCGCCGCCGATCGAGACCGCCGTCGACTGGCCCAGGCCGGCCGCGCTCAGCGTCGAGGACATCTCGGTCGTCATCCCGCCCGAGCGCGAGATGACGCCGATGGGGCCGCGCGTGTAGGACTTGGCGGCGTCCTTGGCCGGCCCGCCGATGCCGCCCATCTTGATCACGTCGGGGACGATGATCCCCAGGCAGTTGGGGCCGATGATCCGGGCGCCGCGCAGCGAGGCCAGCTCGACCATCTCGGCCACGTCGCGGCGCGGGATGCGCTCGGTGACGATGACCACCAGCTTGACGCCGTTCTCGACCGCCTCGAAGACCGCGTCCTTGGTGAAGGCGGGGGGGACGGTGACGACCGAGCCGTCGATCGGGCGCCCGTGGTGGGCGACGGCCTGGTCGACGGTGTCGAAGACGGGCACGCCGTGCACGTCGCGGCCCTTGCGCCCCGGGGTGACGCCGCCGACCACCTGCGCGCCCTTGCCGTAGTCCAGGCACTCGCGCGTGAGGTTGACCGCCTCGCGCCCGGTGATGCCCTGGACGATGAACGTCGTGGTCTCGTCGATGAGGATCGACATCAGCCCGGCGCCCCTTCGACGGCCATCCGCGCGGCGTCGTGCAGGGAGGTCGAGCGGTCGGCGTAGCGCACGCCGTAGCGCTCGAGGATCTTGAAGCCCTCCTCCTCCCAGGCGCCCGGGATGCGGAAGATCGAGATCTTCTCGGCCGGGTCGTAGCCGAGCTCCAGGCACGCCTTGATGACACCCCGCGCGACGATGTCGACCCGCGTGTTGGAGACGATCGACATCATCACTGCGATCTTGTCCACTCCGGGCTTCTCGAGCACGAGCTTGGCCAGCCCGCACGCCTTGCGCACGCTCGGGTTGCCGCCGATCTCGCAGTAGTTCGCGGGCTTCCCGCCGTGGGCGCGCACGGCGTCGAAGAGCGTCAGCGAGCCGCCGCCGGCGCCGATGACCAGGCCCAGGTCGCCGTCGAACTCGGTCACGTTGCCCGCCACGCCGCGGTGGTCCATCCCGTCGACCGCCTCGCCGGCGAGCTCGAACGGCGTCGCCTCGCGCGCCTGACGCGTCTCCTCCTCGGTGACCCCGAGCTCGTCGAGCAGGGCGGCCTGGCGGGGGCGCGCCTCGTTCTCCATGTCCATGTGCGCGTCGAGGGCGACGAACGACCCGTCCTCGAGCTCGCCGAGGGGGTTGATCTCCGCCAGTGTCATGTCGCGCTGCACGAACAGCCGCGCCAGGGCGGTGAGGATCGGCACGAGCCGGTTCAGGCGCGAGCCGGTGATCCCGACCGAGGCGACGACCTCCTTCGCCTGGTAGTCGCTCAGCGGCAGGATGTTCGAGAAGTGCCCGCGGCCGACGTGGTCGGGATGGCTCTCGGCGACCTCCTCGATGTCGATGCCGCCCATGTCGCTGAAGAGCATCACCGGCTGCTTGCGAATGCCGTCCCACACCACGCCGGCGTAGTACTCCTGCTTGACACGCGCCTTGGGATCGACCAGCACGCCGCGCGGCATGTGCCCGTTGATCTCCAGGCCGAGCACGTGCTCGGCCTTCGCGGCGGCCTCGTCGGGCGTGTCGGCGAACTGCACGCCGCCGGCCTTCATCCGCCCGCCCGTGAGGACCTGGGACTTGATGACGACGGGCTCGCCGATGCGCACCGCGATCTCGCGGGCCTCCTGCGGTGTGGTCGCGAAGCCGAAGTCGGTGACCGGGATCCCCGCGCGCTTGACGATCTCGCGAGCCTCGTACTCGAAGAACCTCACGCCGGCGTACCTGCCATCCCGTAGGCCTCGGCCAGCTCGGGGTCCTTGGCGGCCAGCAGCTCGGCGAGGTCGACCATCACGCGGCACTGCTTCCAGGTCGCGTCGTCCTGCATCTTGCCGTCGATCATGTGCACGCCGGCGCCGTCGGGGATCGCCTCGATGACCTTGCGGGCGAAGGCGACCTCGTCGGGGTCGGGGGAGAAGACCTTCTTGGCGATGTCGATCTGCACGGGGTGCAGCGACCACGCGCCGACGCAGCCGAGCAGGAAGGCGGCGCGGAACTGCGTCTCGCAGCCGAGCACGTCCTTGATGTCGCCGTAGGGCCCGTAGAAGGGCAGGATGCCGACGGAGGTGCAGGCGTCGACCATGCGCGCGATCGAGTAATGCCACGGGTCCTGCTGCGCACTGGCCCGCGCGGAATCGGGCCCACCCGCCCCTTCGGGGTCGGGATCCTCGATCACCCGGTAGCCCGGGTGCCCGCCCCCGACGCGTGTGGTCTTCATCCGCCGCGAGGCCGCCAGGTCCGCCGGGCCGAAGCTCATGCCCTGCATGCGCGGGCTGGCGGCGGCGATGTCCTCGAGGTTCGTCACCCCCAGTGAGGTCTCGAGGATCGCGTGCACGAGGATCGGGCGCTCGAGCCCGGCCTTGGCCTCCAGCTGCGCGAGCAGCCGATCGACGTAGTGGATGTCCCACGGACCCTCGACCTTGGGGACCATGATGACCTCGAGGCGGTGGCCGATCGACCCGACGAGCTCGGTGAGGTCGTCGAGCCCCCACGGCGACTCGAGCGCGTTGACCCGCGTCCACAGCGCCGTCGAGCCGAGCTCGATGTCGCGCCCCACGCGGATCAGGCCCTCGCGCGCCGCCTCCTTGCGGTCGATCGGGATCGCGTCCTCGAGGTTGCCGAGCAGGATGTCGGTCTTCGTCGCGATGTCGGCGGCCTTGGCCACCATCTTCTCGTTGGAGAAGTCCAGGAAGTGGATCATCCGCGAGGGCCGGACCGGGATCTCGGCCAGCGGTGCGGGCGCCCCGATGGCCAGCGGCTTGAGGAAGTCGCGGGGGTTGCGCATGTCGGCAGACGATATTGACTCGCCAGTCAATGTGCGGCGGTGCTATGCCTTACGGCCATGCGACGCGTCGCTCTCGCAGCGCTCGTGGTCTCGCTCGCCGCGCCGGCGGCGACCCAGGCCCACCGCGTGCGCGTGACGGCTCCGGCCCAGTTCGACGTCGCGCTGGCCCAGGTCCGCTACGCCGTGCCCCACGGACCGCGCCCCGCGCTGCACGTGGCCCTCGCGGGCTCCGCCGGGCTGGACTACGTCGCGGTCGCGCTCCCGCGCCATCAGCCGCGCCGCGCGCTCGTCGCCCTGGTGGCCGTGGTCAACCGCCGCCCGCGCGGATCGCAGGCACCCGATCTGGCTCGGATCCTCCTGGCCACCCGCCTCTCGCGGCCCATGCGCTCCCCCGTCGTCACCGACTCGGTCAACGTCCTGGGCGCGGCCCGCCCGGCCAAGCCGGCGTCCACCTGCGCCCTGGGGCCCCTGGCCGTCGGCGACCTGCGCTTCGCCATGCGCGCCGGCGCGCCGCCGGCGGGGTTCGGCGCTCGCGCGACGATCGCCCAGGCGCTGGCGGCGGCCTGCGGGCGCCCGGTCGATCCGGCCTTCCGCGCGGCCGTCGCGCCGCCGGCACCGGTGCCACCTGAGCCCGTGCCGCCGAGCCCGTGCCCGCCGTGCCCACCGACCCCACGCTCGCCGGCGCAGATCGTCTGCCCGCTCGCGGCCGCGCCATCACGGCCCTGCCCGCGGCCGGCGGCGTGATTGACTGCCCGCCCCAGTCAGACCAAGGGAGCGAACGATGTCCGACACCACGTCCGCGGCGGTGGAGACCGACCAGGCCGCCCGCGAGGCCAGCGGGGCGCACCCGTATGGCCGCTACCTCGAGGAGTTCGAGGTCGGGGCCGTCTACAAGCACTGGCCCGCCAAGACGGTGACCGAGGCCGACGACCATCTCTTCTGCCTCATCACCATGAACCACCACCCGCTGCACATCAACGACGTCTACGCCGCGCAGTCCCAGCAGGGACGCAACGTGGTCGTCGGGCCGCTCGTCTACTCGCTGGCGCTGGGGATGAGCGTCTCAGACGTGTCGGGCAAGGCGATCGCCAACCTCGCCACCGAGGAGCTCAAGCACCCCGCGCCGGTCTTCCACGGCGACACCCTGTTCGTCGAGTCCGAGGTCCTCGAGAAGCGCGAGTCGCAGTCCAAGCCCGATCGCGGGACCGTGAAGGTCCACACCCGCGTCCACAACCAGGACGGCGTCCTCGTGGCCGAGTTCAAACGGCTCGTCCTCGTGCCCAGGCGCGAGGCCGGCCCGCCCTCCCGCGGGGTGGACGGGCCCGGGGGCAACGTCGAATAAGCGCCGTGCTTGCGTAGGCAACTGCCCGCGCGGGTAGGTCCCCGTGTGGAATGGAAGCCAACACTGGGGTCGCAATGGAATTGTTCTTGGATCCGATCCCGCCGGCGGCTGGATCCGCTCGCCGGGCGTTGCACTCAGCCGCCATCTTCGACGCCGCGGCCGAGCCGGACGCGCTGCTGCTCGTCAGCGAGCTCGTGACCAACAGCATCGTCCACGCCGGCCATTCCGGCAGCGATGCCATCCGCGTGCGGGCGGCGAGCCGTGGCTCCACGACGCGGGTCGAGGTCTGCGATCGGGCCCGTGGCGAGACCATGCCGGCCATGCGGCCCGCGCCGCCTCCGTTCGCCACCGGCGGGCGTGGACTGCTGCTCGTCGACGCGCTTTCGGACCGCTGGGGCATGGACACGTGCGAGCGCGGCACGTGCGTCTGGTTCGAGCTCGGGGAGTAAGGCCCGCGGCACCGCCCCCCTCGACCTGGTGGGGCGAACGGATCGCGGGTGCGACACAATGCCCGCCCCGACCGCGAACCATGGGAGTTGACACACCACGTGAGCCAGACGACCGTCCCGACCAAGCACGAGAAGCTCCTCGCCTGGGTAGAGCAGGTGGCCGAGCTGACCAGGCCGGAGGCGATCCACTGGTGCGACGGGTCGGCGGAGGAGTACGACGCACTGGCCCAGCAGCTGGTCGACGCGGGCACCTTCCAGCGCCTCTCCGAGGCCAAGCGCCCCAACTCCTATCTCGCGCTGTCGGACCCGGGCGACGTGGCCCGCGTCGAGGACCGGACCTTCATCTGCTCCGCCCGCGAGCACGACGCGGGGCCGACGAACAACTGGCGTGACCCCGACGAGATGCGCGAGACGCTCTCCGAGCTCTTCCGCGGCTCGATGGCCGGGCGCACCATGTACGTCGTGCCCTTCTCGATGGGCCCGCTGGGCTCCGACAAGAGCCACATCGGCGTGCAATGCACCGACTCGGCCTACGTGGCCGCCTCCATGCGGATCATGACCCGGATGGGCGCCGCGGCCCTCGAGGCGCTCGGCGACGACGGCGACTTCGTGCCCTGCCTGCACTCGGTCGGCATGCCCCTCGACGATGGCGTCGAGGACGTCCCGTGGCCGTGCAACGCCGACAACAAGTACATCGTGCACTTCCCCGAGAGCCGCGAGATCTGGTCGTTCGGCTCGGGTTACGGCGGCAACGCGCTGCTGGGCAAGAAGTGCCTGGCCCTGCGCATCGCGTCGGTCATGGCCCGCGACGAGGGCTGGCTGGCCGAGCACATGCTCATCCTCAAGCTCACCTCGCCCGACGGGCGGGTCAAGTACGTCACGGGCGCCTTCCCGAGCGCGTGCGGCAAGACCAACCTGGCGATGCTGATCCCGACGCTCGAGGACTGGACGGTCGAGACGATCGGCGACGACATCGCGTGGATGAAGTTCGGCGAGGACGGGCGCCTGTACGCGATCAACCCCGAGCAGGGCTTCTTCGGTGTCGCCCCCAACACGAGCCTGGTGACCAATCGCAACGCGATGGCCACCCTGCGCGCCAATTCGATCTTCACCAACTGCGCGCTCACCGACGACGGCGACGTCTGGTGGGAGGGGATGACGAAGGAGCCCCCGGCTCACGCCATCGACTGGCACGGCGAGGACTGGACGCCCGACGCCGACCATCCGGCGGCCCATCCCAACTCGCGCTTCACGACGCCCGCGGCGCAGGACCCTGCGATCGCGCCCGAGTGGGAGGACCCCACAGGCGTGCCCATCGACGCGATCCTCCTCGGGGGCCGGCGCGCGACGACGATCCCGCTGGTCCACGAGGCCTTCGATTGGGAGCACGGTGTCTTCCTGGGGGCGACGATGAGCTCGGAGACGACCGCGGCGGCCGCCGGGAAGGTCGGCACGCTGCGCTTCGATCCCTTCGCGATGCTCCCGTTCTGCGGCTACAACATGGGCGAGTACTTCCAGCACTGGCTCGAGATCGGGCGCCGCGGCGAGACCGACAAGCTGCCGCGCATCTTCTACGTCAACTGGTTTCGCAAGGACGCCGACGGCCGCTTCCTGTGGCCCGGCTTCGGCGAGAACTCGCGCGTGCTGGAGTGGGTCTTCCGCCGCTGCGCGGGCGACGCCGACGCCCATGAGACGCCGATCGGGCTCGTGCCCGCACCCGGCGACCTCTACACCGGCGGGCTCGACATCCCGGCCGAGGACCTCGAGGAGGTCCTGACCGTCGACCCCGACATCCTGCGCGAGCAGCTGCCCCAGCTCGCCGAGCACTTCGCCCGCTTCGGCGACGACCTGCCCGACGAGCTGCAGGCGCAGTTCGAGGCGCTGAAGCAGCGGCTGAAGGCCTGACGTCGCGGCGGCCTGCCGGCGGGGGCGGGCCTACGCCGTCGCCCGGTGCGCGACGGGTAGTCCGGTCTTCCACGGGATGACCGCGCCGAACTGCACCAGCTCCCCGTAGAAGGCCGGATCGAAGCGCTCGCCGAGCGCCAGCTCGACCGGCCACGCCGCTGCCTCGGCGGGGGTCTGCGCCTGGCTCATGTCGGCAAACCAGGGGCGCGAGGCATCGGTGTCGATGAGCCCGGGGCAGAGCGCGGCGATGAGCCTGCCCTCCGCCAGGTCGAGGGCCCGACGTTCGCGAGCGACCGCGCGGACGGCGGCCACTTGCGCGACCTTCGATGGGATGTTCAGCCACGTCCCGTAGCCCTCCGGCTCGGCACGGCGGCCGTGAACCGCGTCACGCCACTCGGCGACGAGCCCGTCGACGGCGTCGAGGCTCGCGGCGGCGGCCGCGAACCGCGGCCGTACGCGGGGGTCGAGCTTGTCCAGCGTGCCGAGCGCGCTGGCCACGACGATGAGCCGGCCGCCGGGTCGGAGGCGGGGCGCGAAGGCGCGCAACATGCGGGAGGTCGCGAGGTTGCTCGTCTCCGCCACGGCGTCCACCTCGCCGGCTGGGTCGGCGTCCGGGCTCATCCGCGCCGTCGCGTTCGAGAAGACGATGTCGACCTCGCCCAGCTCGGCGGCCAGCGCATCGATGGCGACGCCGTCGCGGACGTCCACGACGCGGCCCTCGATCTGCGCACCGGTCCTCGGCGCGGCAGCCGCGGCGGCGCGGACGCGTTGGGGGTCGCGGCCGGTGAGCAGGACGCGGTCCTGTGCGTTCATGCCGGCGGCGAGCGCGTCCACGAGCGCTCGGCCGAGGCCCTGGTTGGCGCCGGTGACGAGGGCAGTGCGAGCACGTGTCATGGATCGAGGGTACGTCTGCCACGGACATGTTGGAAGCGAATATCGAGCACACGTACCATGCGAGTCACGCATGGCCACCGACTTCTCCCCGACCGGTCTTCGCGTGCTGCGCGAGGTGGCGCAGTCAGGCTCGTTCTCGGCCGCCGCGCGCGTGCTGGGATACACGCAGTCGGCCGTCTCCCGGCAGGTGGCGGCGCTCGAAGCGGTCGCCGGACGGGCGCTGTTCGAGCGCCGGCGCGACGGTGTCGTGCTCACGCCCGCCGGCGCGCGGCTGCTCGCCCGGGCGGTTCGCGTACTGGACGAGCTCGACGCGGCCATCCGCGACGCGGCCCAGCCGGACGCGGCGGCCGGACCGGTGCGCCTCGGGACGTTCGCCACCGCGGCGGCGGGGCTCCTGCCAGGGGCGCTGGCGTCGTTGCCGCGCGACCTCGTCGTCTCCGTGCGCGAGGGGACGACGCCCGCCCTCGCGCGGGGGCTTCGGGCCGGAACGCTCGATCTCGCGGTCCTGGCGCAGACGCCGCCGTTCCGGCCGCCGGACGCCGAGGCGCCCGCACTCGACCTCACGACCCTCGCCGAGCGTGAGCTGGTCGTCGGCGTCGGTGCCAGGCACCCGTTCGCCGGACGGCCCGCGGTCGAGGTCGGCGAGCTCGCCGGCCAGGTCTGGGTCGCCAGCCGCTCGGAGGCCGGCGAGTCGCTGCTCGGCGTCTGGCCCGGCCTCGCCGAGCGGCCCGACGTACGCTACGTCGTGCGCGACTGGTGGGCCAAGCTGCAACTCGTCGCCGCCGGCCTGGCGATCACGACGCTCGCCCCGGTGGCGCTCGACGTGCTCCCAGAGGGCGTGCAGGCCGTCGCCGTGCGCGGCGAGCCGCAGGAGCTGCGTCGCCTGGTCATCGCCCGCGTGCCCGGCCCGCTCGACGGCAGAGCGGCCGCGGTCGCCGACGCGCTGGTCCGCACCGCACGGGCCTAGGCGCAGCCCCCGGTCGCAGGACCGCCGGGAACAGCTGGGCGCTGCCCCGGGTCGCGGCTACCCGCGCTCGCGCCGCCGCGCCACCTGGCGCTCCAGCGCGGCCAGGCGCGTGTCCCACGCCCCGCCGACCGACGTCATCCACGAGATCGCCTCGCCCAGGGGGGCGGGGGTGGGGCGGTAGCGCGTCTCGCGGCCCTCGCGGCGCGCGTTGACGAGGCCGGCGTCGGCGAGGACGGCGAGGTGCTTGGCCACCGCCTGGCGCGTCACGCCCAGTGGCAGCGCGAGCTCGGTCGCGGTCGCGCTGCCGCGCGTGGAGACCTCGCGCATGACCGTCCGGCGCGTGGGGTCGGCGAGCGCGGCGAAGACGTCGCTCACGCCATCGCGAAGGGCCCGACGGGCGCCTCGCGCACGCTGACGCGGGTGCCCGACGGCACCGCGACGAGACGCAGCTCGACTCGCGACCCCGGCTCGCCCTCCTCCCACCACCAGAAGACGAGGCGCTCGCCGGGCTCGGCCTCTTCGACCACCGCCTCGCGCTGGCCGTCGCCGAACCACTGCTCGAGCAGCTCGGGGTCGGTGAGGGCGTCCCAGGCCTCGTCGGGATCGACCGGGAGAGTGATGTCACGCGCAACCATGGAGTTGCATGATAGCCTGACGAGAAACGTGCAACCAAACGGTTGCGGAAAGGAGTTGGTCTCCATGCCCCTCGTGCCCATGGTCGTCAAGCAGGACCCGCGCGGCGAGCGCTCGTTCGACATCTACTCGCGGCTGCTCGACGAGCGCATCGTCTTCCTCGGCCAGCCGATCGACGACGAGGTCGCCAACCTCGTGGTGGCCCAGTTGCTGCACCTGGAGTCGGCCGATCCCGACGCGCCGATCCAGCTCTACGTCAACTCGCCGGGCGGCGTCGCCTACGCCGGGCTGGCGATCTACGACACCATGCAGCACATCCGGCCCGCGGTGCACACGACGTGCTGCGGGATCGCGATGTCGGCGGCCGCGCTCGTGCTCGTCGGCGGGGCGTCGGGGAAGCGCACCTCGCTGCCCAACGGGCGGATGCTCATCCACCAGCCCTCCGGCGGCTTTCAGGGCCAGCAGACGGACATCGCCATCCACGCCGCCGAGACCCTCGCCCTGCGCGACCGCCTCGACGAGATCTTCGCGCTGCACAGCGGGCAGTCCAAGGAGCAGGTCCACGACGACATGGAGCGCGACCGCTTCTTCACGCCGCAAGAGGCCGTGCAATACGGACTGATCGATCGCGTGCTGAATGGCAACGGCGCGTCCGGGGAGGGATGATGGACTCACATGGGTCCCATCGAGCAGCTCGTGCAGGAGCGGCTGCCGCCGGAGCGCGCCGAGGCGGTGCGCGAGTTTGCGAAGGCCTACCTGCGCCGCCTGGCGGCGACGGGCGACGACGACGGCCACGACACCGAGGCGCTCTACCACGAGGTGGTCGGCGCCTTCGAGCTCGCGGCGTCGCGCAACGGCGCCCCGATGGCGGTGCGGGCCTTCAACCCGACCCGCGCCGAGCACGGCTACGAGCCGGGCGGCTCGGTCCTGGAGACCAACACCGAGGACCTGCCGTTCCTCGTGGACTCGGTGACCGCCGAGCTGGAGGCGCGCGGCCTGGGCATCGTGCGCGTGCTGCACCCGATCCTCGGCACCGAGCGCTCGCCCGACGGGAGCATCGCCCGCGTCCTGCACCCCAACGGCGCGCCGGCGACCGAGTCGGTCATGCACTTCGAGCTGTCGCGGCGCCTGACGCCCGAGGAGCTGGCCGACCTCGAGGACGCCGTGCGCTCGGTGCTGGCCGACGTCCGCCGCGTGGTACGCGACTTCCCCGCCCTGCGCGAGCGCGTCGTGGAGGTCATCGACGTGGCGCGCGAGGGCGCCGGGCGCTACGACGGCGACGAGGTGGCCGAGGTCGTCGCCTTCCTGGAGTGGCTGTCGCGGGACAACTTCATCTTCCTGGGCGCGCGCGACTACGAGCTGCGCGACGGCACCCTGCGCGTGGTGGCGGGGTCCGGCCTGGGGCTGCTGGACGACGAGGCGCGCTCGGCCTACGCCAAGCCGGTGGCGGTCGAGTCGCTGGACCCCAGCCTGCGCGAGCGCGCGCTGGGGGGCGAGCTGCTGCTGGTCTCCAAGACGAACCGCCTCTCGCCCGTGCACCGCCGCGTGCGCATGGACTACGTCGGCGTTCGCAAGATCTCAGACGACGGCGAGATCGTCGGCGAGCGGCGAATCATCGGGCTCTTCACGACCAAGGCCTACGCCGAGCCCGCGTCCGAGACGCCGCTGCTGCACCGCAAGCTGCAGCGCATCCTCGCCAGCGAGGACCTCATCGAGGGCTCCCACGACTACAAGGCCGCCGTCTCGCTCTTCGAGTCCTTCCCCAAGGACGAGCTGTTCGCCGCGCCCACCGAGGACCTGCGCGGCGCGGTCTTCGCGCTGCTGGGCCTGCAGGCCGAGCAGGGGCGCGTCCTGGGCCGTCGCGACGCGGACGGCCGCACCGCGTCGATCATCGTCGCGCTGCCCAAAGGGCGGCTACGACGCGGCGCTGCTCGAGCGCCTGCGCATCTTCCTGCGCCGGCGCTTCGACGCCAGCACGGTCGACGCCCACGAGGTGCTGACCGAGGGCGACCGCGTGCGCGTGCACTTCACCGTCCACCGTGCCCAGGGCGGCCTGCCCGAGCTCTCGCGCCGCGACGTCGAGGCCGAGATCCTCGAGCTCGCGCGTACGTGGGACGACCGCGCCCGGGACGAGCTCGTCGCGCGCCACGGCGACGAGCGCGGCCGCGTGCTGGCCAAGCGCTGGACGGGACGCCTGCCCGACTCCTACAAGGCGGCCGTCGACCCGACGGCGGCGGCCGACGACATCGACCGCTTCGAGCGCCTGTTCACCGGGGGCGAGGCCTTCCACGTCGGCCTGCGCAACGAGCCCGACGGGCTGACGCGCATCGGGATGTACCGCGTCGGCGACAAGGTCGAGCTGGCGCAGGCCATGCCGATCCTCGAGCACCTCGGCCTGCGCGTGGTCGAGGAGCGGCCCACGCGGCTGCTCGGCGGCGACGGCGCGACGTGGCTGCAGGACTTCGGCGTGCTCGGCCCCACCGACCTGCCGCTCGACCTCGAGGAGTGCGGCGAGCGCGTCGCGCAGTGCATCGCGGCGGTGTGGCGCGGCGAGGCCGAGTCGGACTCGCTGAACCGCCTGATCATCAACGCCGGCCTGGACTGGCGGCGCGTGGCCATCCTGCGCGCCTATCGCAAGTACCGCCAGCGCATCGGCTCGCGCTTCACCGAGGGCTACCAGAACGACGTCATCGCGGCCAATCCGCACATCACGGCCCGGCTCATCCGCCTCTTCGAGCTGCGCAACGACCCCGCGATCGAGCGCGACGAGGCGGCCGAGGCGGCGGTGCGCGAGGACATCCTCGCCGACCTCGAGGCGGTGCCGTCGCTCGACCACGACCGCATCCTGCGCAACCAGCTGGGGCTCATCGAGGCGACCGTGCGCACCAACGCCTACCGCTTGGGGCGCCGCTCGATCGCCTTCAAGCTGTCCTCGGCCGACGGTCCCGGCGATCCCGCAGCCCCCGCCGCTGTTCGAGATCTACGTCTACGCGCCCGAGGTCGAGGGGATCCACCTGCGCGGCGGCAAGATCGCGCGCGGCGGCCTGCGCTGGTCGGACCGCATGGACTACCGCACGGAGGTCTTCGGGCTGATGCGCGCCCAGATGACCAAGAACGCGGTCATCGTGCCCGACGGCGCCAAGGGCGGCTTCTACCTGCGCCGGCGCCCCGAGGACCCGGCCGCGCTGAAGGCCGAGGTCGAGCGCGGCTACGTCACCTTCGTCAGCGGCCTGCTCGACCTCACCGACAACCTCGTCGAGGGCGAGGTCGTGCACCCCGAGGGCGTGCGCGTGCTCGACGACGACGACACCTACCTGGTGGTGGCGGCCGACAAGGGCACGGCGACGTTCTCGGACACCGCCAACCGCGTCGCCGGTCGCTACGGCTTCTGGCTGGGCGACGCGTTCGCCTCGGGCGGCTCGAAGGGCTACGACCACAAGGCGCTGGGCATCACGGCGCGCGGGGCGTGGGAGTCGCTCAAGCGCCACTTCCGCGAGCTCGACATGGACCCGGCGGTCGACGAGTTCACCGCTGTGGGCGTCGGAGACATGTCCGGCGACGTCTTCGGCAACGGCATGCTGCTGAGCGACAAGATCCGCCTCGTCGCCGCCTACGACCACCGCCACATCTTCATCGACCCCGACCCCGACGCCGCGAAGGGCTTCGCCGAGCGCAAGCGGCTGTTCGAGCTGGCCGGGTCTTCGTGGGACGACTACGAGCGCGACGCGATGTCCGCGGGCGGGGGGGTGTGGCAGCGCAGCGCCAAGCGCATCGAGCTGTCAGACCAGGTCCGCGCGGCGCTGGGCATCGACGACACCGTGCTCGCGCCGACCGAGGTCATCCGCGCCATCCTGCGGGCGCCGGTGGACGTGCTGTGGAACGGCGGGATCGGCACGGTCGTCAAGGCCTCCACGGAGACCGACGCCGAGGCCCTGGACCGCTCCAGCGACGCCATCCGCGTCGACGCGACCGAGCTGCGCTGCCGCGTCGTGGCCGAGGGCGGCAACCTCGGGCTCACCCAGCGTGCGCGGATCGAGTTCGCCCGCGAGGGCGGGCTGGTCAACGCCGACTTCATCGACAACTCGGCCGGCGTGGACTGCTCCGACCACGAGGTCAACCTCAAGGTCCTGCTCGACCTCGCCGTGCGCCGTGGCGAGCTCGACGCCGCCGGGCGCGACGCCCTGCTGGAAGAGGTCACCGAGGACGTGGCCGCCCACGTCCTCTACGACTCCTTCCTGCAGGCCCAGATGCTCGCTCAGGAGGTCCGCGGCTCGGCGTCGCGGATGTTCGCCTACGAGGACCTCATGGCGGCGCTGGAGGCCGAGGGCCTGCTGCACCGCGCGGTCGAGTTCCTGCCCACCTCCGAGGAGATGGCCGACCGCCGTCGGTCGGGCCGCGGGCTGGAGCGCCCGGAGCTGGCCGTGCTGCTGGCCTACGCCAAGCGCAGTCTCACCCGCGCCCTGCTGGGGTCTGGGCTGCCTGACGACGCCTACTTCGAAGACGACCTGCGCGCCTACTTCCCGCCCGCGGTCGTCGAGCGCCTGGGTCACCTGCTCAACGAGCACCCGCTGCGTCGTGAGCTCGTGGCGACCATCGTCTCAAACCACGTCGTCAACGCCCTGGGCCCGACCTTCGTCTCGCGCCTCGTCGCCGAGCAGGGGGCCGAGCCTGCTGACGTCGTGCGTGCGTACCGCATCGCGCGCGACGTCACCGGGGCGGAGAAGCGCTGGGCGGGCATCGAGCGCCTCACCGGCGTGAACCGCCATATGCAGTGGAAGCTCATGGAGGCCGTCGACGACCTCGTCGAGGCCACCGCGCGCTGGTACCTGGAGAACGCGCGCGGCGCCGACCTGGACATCGCCATCGCGACGGGCCGTGAAGGCTTCGGGCGGCTGGCCGCGATCCTGGCCGAACTGGGCAGCGAGAGCCTGCGCGAGGCCCGCGAGCGCCAGGTCGCCGAGTCCGTCGAGCACGGCGTGGCCGAGGGCCTGGCCCGTGCGCTCGCCTACCTGCCCGGGATGTCGCACGCGCCCGACGTCATCGCGGCCAGCCAGGCGCTGGAGCGTTCGGTGGAGGACGTCGGACGCACCTTCTCGCTGCTGGAGGACCGCGCGGGCATCGCGTGGATCGAGGAGCAGCTCGGCGAGCTGCCGGTCAGCACGCGGATGCAGCGCTGGGCGCTGCAGGCGCTGCGCGACGACCTCTGGCGCGCCCGGCGCGACCTCGCCCAGCGCGTGCTGGAGGAGTCGCCCGGCGCGCCGGTGCAGGACGCGGTGGAGGCCTTCGTCGACGCGCGCCCGGACGCCATGGCCCGCCTCGCCGGGCTGGCCCGCACGATGGCGGGGGAGGGCGGCGCCGATCTCGCCGGCCTCAGCCTGGCCGTCAGGCAGCTGCGCGCGCTCGCGAGCTGAGAACGCGCTCGCGCGGCAGGCGGGCGCGCACGACGAAGCCGCGGCCGATCGGTCCCGCGCGCAGCTCGCCGCCGCACAGGGCCACGCGCTCGCGCATCCCGATCAGTCCCTGCTCGCCGCCGCCGTCGCCCGCGATCCGGCGGGCGACCTCGACCTCCAGGCGCTCCGGCGACCAGCGCAGGGTGACCCGCGCCTGGCCGCGGCCGCCGTGCTCGAGCGCGTTGGTCAGGCCCTCCTGCACGAGCCGGAACGCGGTCAGGTCGACGCCGGGCGCGAGCGGCCCCGGCTCGCCCTCGACGTGGAGGTCGACCTCGAGGCCGGCGTCGCGCGAGCGTGCGACGAGGGCGCCGAGACGCTCGAGCGACGGCTGCGGGGCGTGCTCGGCGTCCTGGCCCTCGGGGCGCAGGATGTCCAGCAGGCGGCGCATCTCGGTGAGCGCCTCGCGGCCCGTCGTCTCCACGGCGCCCAGCGCGCCGATCGCGGCGTCGGGGTCGCGGTCCAGCGCGCGCCGCGCCGCTCCCGCTTGGACGACCATGACCGAGACGTCGTGGGCGACGACGTCGTGCAGCTCGAGCGCGATCCGCGTGCGCTCGGCGAGCACCGCGGCGTGGTCGCGCCCGGCGCGGTTGCCCTCGAGCTCGCGGGCCTGCTTGTCGAGACGACGGCTGAGGTCGTGGCGCGAACGCAGCATGCGGCCAAGGACGAGCGTCTCCGAGACCGCGACCGCGACCGCGAGCATGGGCAGTGCGCGCACAGGTGCGGGACGGTAGACCAGCCCCGGCGGGCTGTCGTCGTCCTCAGGGATGACGCGCGCGTCGGTCGCGCGAGCGACTACGCGGCGGCGGAGACGCGGTCGCGTCCGGCGGCCTTGGCGGCGTACAGCGCCTGGTCGGCGCGGGCCACGAGGGCCTCGGGCGTCTCGCCGGGGCTCAGGATCGCGCAGCCCAGGCTGGCGGTGACGCCGTGGCGTTGGCCGCCCGCGTCGACGGGTGAGGCGGACAGCGCGAGGCGCAGGCGCTCGGCGCGGGCGAGGGCTCCGGCCGCGTCGCAGTCGGGCAGCACGAGCAGGAACTCCTCGCCTCCCCACCGCACGGCGGTCTCGCCGCTCAGGATGCCGTCGCGCATGACGCCGGCGACGGCGCGCAGGACGGCGTCGCCGGCGGCGTGGCCGTGGTGGTCGTTGATGCGCTTGAAGTGATCGACGTCGGCCATCACCACGGCGAGCGACTCGCGGCCGGCAGCGGCGGTGCAAGCCTCGGCCAGCATGGTGGCACCGTGGCGGCGGTTCATCATGCCCGTGAGCATGTCGGTGCGGGCCATGCGCTCGAGCTGCAGGTTGCGCTCGCGCAGCTCGTCGCGCAGCCGGCGGGTGCGCAGTGCCGAGCGCACGCGGGCGATGAGCTCGGCCGCCTCGACGGGCTTGCGGACGTAGTCGTGGGCGCCGCGACCGAGGCCCTCGGCCAATTCGCTTGCCGTCGCGCGCCCGGTGACGAACACCACCGGGATCGCTGCCGTGGCCTCGTCGGCCTGCATGGCGTCGAGCACGGACAAGCCGTCGAGTCGCGGCATGTCGCGGTCCAGGAGGACGACGTCGGGGACGGTGGCGCGGATGCGTGCGAGCGCCTCCTCGCCGTCCTCGGCCTCCAGCACGTCGTAGCCGGCGGCCATCAGGTGGTCGCGCATCATCGAGCGCACCAGCCCCGAATCGTCGGCCACGAGCACGCGGGCGGCGGGCTGCCCGTGCCCGCCGGCCAGCGCGGCGTGCACCGCGCCCGCCAGCTGCTGCTCGGCTGCTCCTTTGGAGAGGACGGCATCGATGCGCAGGTCGTCGCACGCTCCGGCGATCGAGTCGGTCGGGCGGGCGCTGACGAAGACGAAGGGGAGCTCGGTCGTGGCCGGATCGTCGCGGACGGCGCGCAGCAGCGCCAGGCCGTTCATCGGCGCCATGTCGACGTCGCTGACGATGACGTCGACGGGGGCGGCGCGCAGCATGTCGAGGGCGTCGCCGCCGTCGCGGGCGCTGCGCACCTCGAAGCCGCCGCGGCGCAGGAGGTCGGCGTGGACGCGAAGGGTGACAGGGCTGTCGTCGACCAGGAGCACCGTGGGGCCGGTGCCCACCGGCGCCGGCGCCGGCGGCCCCGTGGCGGACGGCGACGGCCGGCCTGCGGAGAGCAGCTCTTGGCCGCGCAGGATGAGGGCCAGGCCGTCGTGCAGGGCCGAGACCGTGTCGGCCAGCACCGCGATGGCGTCGGCGTCGCCGGCGGCGAGTGCGTCACGCTCGATGCCGAGCGCAGCGGTGGCGACGGGCTCCAGGCCGACGGTCGCGGCCGCGCCGCGCAGCTCGCGGGCGTGCGCGGCGATCTCCGCAAGCGCCGTCGGCGCGTCGTGTCCCAGGCGCGCACGGGCGGCGGCGCGCAGCATGGCGAGCAGATGCGTCCCGGTCTCCTCGGCGAAGGGCGTACGAAGGGCGTCGGTATCAGGCACCCCCCTGGGGTCGGTCGGCGCTGGCCGAAGTTGAGGCCTGCGCGTCAGTGCGGGTCGTCGCCGGTCGCGGCCGGCGGCCGCGACTCCTCGGCCAGCGAGGTGAGGGCGAGGCGCCCGCGGGCGGCCTCCTCGAGCACCTCGGTGGCCTCCTCCTGCGAGCGCGCGTAGAGCTCGACGAGCAGATGGACGGTGATCGTGTTCTCGTCGTCGTGCTTGTGGAAGCGCACGTGGGTGAAGAACTCGCGCGTGCCGTGATCGCCGAAGGCGGCGTAGCTGAGCGCGTCGCCGGCCTCGGGGCCCGAGCACGTCTCGACCTCCTCGGCGTCGACGGTGACCGTGCACGAGGCGACCCACGGCGTGCCGGCGATCATCCGCTCCCAGCGGTCCTCGATCGGCTCCACGCGGCCGTCGCGGAAGCCCAGGTGGGGCTGATCGTGCATGCAGTCCAGGCACTGCACGACGGCCTCTTGCAGCTCGTCGACGACCTCGCCGCGCTCGCCCGTCTGCGGGTCGATCTTGTGGATGCCCTCGTAGTGCACCTGCACCTCGAGGTCGGTCGACCAGCAGCGGTAGCAGCGCAGCCAGGCCTTGGTCTCGACGGACGGTTCCATCGCGCACAGCATAGGCTGCGCCGGATGGGCGACACCGTGCTCTACGAGGCCGCCGGCGGCGTGGCGACGCTGACGCTCAACCGCCCCGAGCGCCTGAACGCGATCACGCCGGAGCTCGTCGAGGACTTCGGCGGCGCCCTCGCCCGCGCGCTGGACGACGGCGACGTGCGCGTCGTGCGCCTGCGCGGCGCCGGGCGGGCGTTCTGCGCCGGCTACGACATCGGCTGGGGCGCGGCCTCGATGCAGGAGGCCGAGGCTGGCGCGCCGTGGGACCCGATCGCCGACTACGCGACCATGCGCCGCTTCGTCGACGCCTACATGGCGCTGTGGCGCTCGCCCAAGCCGGTCGTCGCCCAGGTCCACGGCTACTGCGTCGCCGGCGGCACCGACTTCGCGCTGTGCTGCGACCTCATCGTCTGCTCCGAGGACTGCCGCATCGGCTACCCACCGGCGCGCGTGTGGGGCTCGCCGACGACCGCGATGTGGATGTATCGCCTCGGCCTGGAGCGCTCCAAGCGGCTGCTGCTCACGGGCGACGCGATCGACGGCCGCCGCGCGGTGGAGTGGGGGCTGGCCTCCGAGGCGGTGCCCGCGGGCGAGCTCGAGGCCGCCGGCCTGGCTCTCGCGCGGCGCGTGGCGCTGCTGCCCCACAACCAGGCGGCGATGATGAAGCTGCTGGTCAACCAGGCCTTCGAGCAGATGGGCCTGCACACCACCCAGCTCGTCGGCACGCTGCTGGACGGCGCGGCGCGCCACACGCCGGAGGGCATGGCCTTCACCCGCCGCGGCGTCGCCGACGTCGGCGGGGCGGTCGCCGATCGCGATGCGCCGTTCGGCGACTACGGCCAGGGGCCCGCGACGGTGTAGGCCGTGGCCCGGCGCGCCATCGGGGTCGTGCTCGCCGGGGGCGTCGGCCGCCGCATCGGCGGCGACAAGGCCATGGTCGAGCTCGAGGGCCGGCCGCTGGTGCTCTACCCGCTCGCCGTGCTGCGCGCCGTCCTCGACGAGGTGGTGGTGGTGGCCAAGCAGTCGACCATCCTGCCGCCGCTCGACGCCGATGTCGCGATCTGGCTGGAGGCCGACGAGCCGCGTCACCCGCTGCTGGGCATCGTCCACGCGCTGCGCTGCGCGCGCGGGCGCCCCGTCATCGTCGTGGCGGGCGACATGCCGTTCGTCACCCGCGGGCTCGTGTCCGCCCTCGCGCGCGAGCGCTCGCACGGTGCGCCGGCCGTGGTGCCGAGGGCAGCCGGCCGCCTGCAGCCGCTGTGCGCACGCTATGACCCGCGGGCGCTCACGGCCCTCGCCGCGTCCGACTTCGGCGCGCCGGTGACCGAGGTCGTCGCCGCCCTGAGCCCGCGGATCGTCGACTGGCCCGACGACGAGCCCTTCTTCAACGTCAACCACCCCGAGGACATCCTGCAGGCGGCGGCGCTGCTGAGCGGCCGCTGACGCCGGCGTGCTGCAGCGTGCGGCGCTCAGCCGCCGATGGCGCTCATCGTCCGCAGCGGCTGGATGAAGCCCGGCTCGTTGACGTGGTGCTTGAGCTCCTTGCGCCACACCGCGGCGCGCACGATCTGCTCGAGCTCGCCATCGTCGGCGCCCGCGCGCAGCGGCGCCCGCAGGTCGGTCTCGTTGAGCGAGAACAGGCACGTGCGCAGCCGGCCGTCGGCGGTCAGGCGGATGCGGTTGCAGTCGCCGCAGAACGGCTCGCTCACCGGGTTGATGAAGCCGATCGACCCGTGGCCGTCGGCGAAGCGGTAGACGCGCGCGGTGGCGTGGGGCTCGCGCTCCACGGGCTCCAGCGGCCAGCGCTGCTCGATGAGCGCGCGGATCTCGGCGCCGGGCAGGACGCTGTCGGGCGTCCACGCGTGGTCGGCGTCGAGCGGCATGAACTCGATGAAGCGCACCTCGTAGGGGTACTCGCGGGCGAACTGCGCGAACGGCAGCACCTCGTCCTCGGTGAAGCCGCGCATGGCCACCGCGTTGACCTTGATCGGATGGGCCTCGGGGAAGGTCGCGAGCAGCTCGAGGCCGCGCAGCACGCGCGGCAGGGCGTCGCGGCGGGTCATCTCGAAGAAGCGGTCGCGCTGCAGCGAGTCGATCGAGACGTTGAAGCGCGTGGCGCCGGCATGTACGAGCGCCTCGGCGTCGCGCTCGAGCAGATAGCCGTTGGTCGTGATGCTGAGGTCCTCGACCAGCGGGGCCAGCATCCCGACGAGCGTCGGGAAGCCGCGGCGCACGAGCGGCTCGCCGCCGGTCAGACGCACGTCGGTGACCCCCATCGAGGCCAGGAGGGCCACCAGCCGCTCGATCTCCTCGAAATGCAGGACGTCATCGCGCTCCAGCCACGGCAGCCCCTCGGCGGGCATGCAGTACTGGCAGCGGAAGTTGCACCGATCGGTCACGGACACGCGCAGATCGCCGATGCGGCGGCCGTGCCCGTCCAGAAGCGGATCCATCGCCATGACCCCAGCGTATCCTGCCGCGCGTGCGCCTACTCACCCTGCTCGCCGTCGGCGCGCTGGCGCTCGCCGCCTGCGGGGGCGCCGATCACCAGCGCTCGGACGCCGATCGCGTCCGCGACACCCTCGGGGCCTTCGGCGACGCCAGCGCCAGGCGCGACTACCGCCGCGTGTGCAGCGAGCTGCTGGCCAAGCCCGTGATCGAAAGCGTGCGGCGGGCCGGCCTCACCTGCGAGAACGCGATGAAGACCGCCCTGGAGGGCGTCGACGCGCCGAAGGTCGAGGTCCGCAAGGTCACCGTCAACGGCAACCGCGCCAGTGCCACGGTGCACACCACCGCCTCCAACCAGCCCGCCTCCGACGACACGGTTGCGCTCGTCAAGGAGGGCGGGGACTGGAAGATCGGGGCGCTGGCGGGGGGCTAGGGGCGCTCGCGTCGCGGTTCTGCGCAGCGGCTCACCGCTGAGCGCTGTCCTGACTTCTCCGGCCTGCTCAGGTCTAGGCACGGACCAGGGTGCTACGGAGGACCACCGCGCCCGGTCGCGCCGCTCCAGGTCCGCTTCCCCTCGGTGATGCTGTAAGCGCAAGCAGCACCGCCGACGCAACGCGGACGAGGACGAAGCGCTACTCCCGCAGCGCCCCCGCCACCAGCAGCTTCACGAACCCCGTCGCGCTCGGCGCGACCGCGCGCGTCCCGTCGTAGGTGGCGGTCGCGCGCCAGCGCCCGACGGTCGGCGCGACCCACTGGACGCTCGCCGCCCCACCGCTCGCGGTGGCGTGCAGCGTGCGGACGAACTGCCAGCCGGCGAGTGGGTCGAACTGCTCGAGCGTGACGGTCACCGGGCCGTCGACGGGTGGCCGGGTGAGCACCGAGATCGTCGCCGGCGTCCGGGGCGCGAGGATCGTGCTGCCCGCGCCGTTGACGCGCACCCGGCTGGTGGTGATCGTGCGCGACGCGCGCAGGAGCGTGTACCCGGCGGTGCTGTTGTCGCGCGAGCGGATGGCGACGAAGAAGCGCCCCGGGCGCAGTCCCTTGTGCAGCGCCCGCCCGCCGCGGCCGTCGCACTCGCAGCGGATGACGTTGCCCCATGCGTCGAGCAGCACGAGGTCGAAGGCCCCGGGCGTGCGCAGGTGCAGGAAGAGCACGCTGCGCCGCGTGACGTCGAAGCGGTAGAGGTCGACGTGGTCGACGCTGCGCCCGTCGAGGCTGTCGCGCACGCGGGCGTAGTTGGCGATGAAGACGCCGGGGGCGGTGTCGTCGGCGCCGGCGGGCGCGAGCTCGAGGTGATAGCGCTGGGCGCCCCGGACGTCGTCGGCGTGCAGGACGATCGCGTAGCGCCCGTCGCCGCCGGCACGCGGCGTGAACAGCGCGTAGCCCCGGCAGCTGACCGATGCCGCAGGGCGCTGGCCCGACCGTGCGTGCGGCCCGTAGACGCGGGCGCTGACGCACCCGGCTCCCGGATGGGCGACGGCGATGCGGTAGCGCACCCCGGCACGCAGGACGGCCGACCACGACTGCTCGGTCCGCTGCGCGCGGTCGAGCGTGCCGCTCACGCCGGAGGCGGGCAGCTGGGGCCCGGGCAGGCGGCTGGACCCGACGCCGACGAATGCGAGGCGGAACGTGACTGCCGCGTAGCGCTTGTGATGCTGCGCGGCGCTTACAGCATCACCGAGGGGAAGGAGTCCCCCCGCGGCGCCCGGTCGGGCCGCCCCGGCCGGAAGCGTGCTGGATTGGTGTTGCAGGACAACACTTATCCAGCACCGTGCTGACTTTTAGGGCCAGGAGCCCCAAAAGTCCGCACAGTTCGGGGTGGCTCACGCCGGCAGAGGACGACCGCCCCCGGTCGCGCCGCTCCGGGTCCGCTTCCCCTCGGTGATGCTTTCAGCGCCGCGCGGTGCCGCCAGGGCGTCGCGGACGAACCAACGCACTCCAGCCACGCTGCCGAGTTGCGGGCGTCGTCCTTCGGGCCGTCGGCCGCGGCCGTGTTGCTAGCCGGGCGCCGCCGCGCGCAGCGTCGCCTCGAAGTCGGTCTTCGCGACCGGTCCCACGCACGGCGAGTTGGCTCCGGCGTCCTGGTAACGGGCGAGGCCGGCGAGGACGTCGTCGGGCGAGCCGACGGCGCACAGCTCGCGCAGGAAGCGCTCGGAGATCGCCGCCTGCATGCCCTCGCCGTCGCCGCGGGCGGCGGCCTCGTCGTAGGCCGCGATGTCCGCCTCGAAGCCCGAGCGCTCGAGCATCGCGCGGTAGAACGGCAGGCCGAAGTAGGGCAGCAGGTCTCGGCGCATCGCCGCGAACGCGACGGCCGGGTCCTCGACCACGGCCGACGGGACGGCGGCCACCACGTCGAAGCCCTCCATGGTCTTGCCCGCCCGCTCGCGCCCCGCCCGCAGCTCGGGCATCACGACGGCGCGGATGTACTCGGGGTTGCACAGCCACAGCATCGCCCCGTCGGCGACCTCTCCGGCCAGGCGCAGCATGGCCGGCGACAGCGCGGCGACGTAGATGGCCAGCTCGGGGTAGGGGCCGATCCCGCTGAGCGCGAAGCTCGTCTGCCACTTCTCGCCCGCCGGCGGCGGCTCGCCGCTGAGGATCGCGCGCACGATGGCGACGTACTCGCGCATCTCGGCCACCGGCTTGTCGATCGTCTGGCCGTGCCAGCCCTCCACAACCGGGCGGTGCGAGACCCCAAGGCCCAGGCGCAGGCGCCCGCCCGACTGCTCCTGCAGCGTGGCCGCGGTCATGGCCATCGTCGCCGGTGTGCGCGTGTAGATCGGCACCACGCCGGTCCCCAGGCCGATCCGCGACGTGGCGCACGCATAGGCCGCGAGCACGGTGAGCGAGTCGCGCGCCGCGATGTGCGTCACGTAGGCGGCCTCGTAGCCGAGCTCCTCGGCGAGCCTCACGCGCGTGACGGCATCCTGCAGCGCACGTCCGACCGAGACGAAGCATCCGATGGCCATGCCTACCTCCGGGTGATGGTGATGGACGCGCGGCCCGAGCCGCGCAAGGTCAGGGGCGCGCGGCGGATCACGCGCACGCCATGCGCGCGCACCGTGAACCCGCGCGGGTAGGCCAGCCGCGGCAGCGCGACCACGGTGTCGGCTCGCGGCGCCGCGGTCCAGCGCAGGCTGAAGCGCCCGTCGGTCGCGCGATAGCTCCAGCGCGCGCCGCTGCCGGCGATGCGCGTGGGGTACGCCCGCGCCAGCTCGCGCGCCTTGGCGGCCTTCACGGCGCCGGCGGGCGTGACGAGCGACTCCGCGTCTGGCCCCTCGCCGGCCGCCGAGGTCGTCGGGTCGCCGTAGGTCTTGTACTGCCAGTACAGCCAGCCGACGCCGACCGCGTCGGCGCCGTCGGCGACGCGCCGCAGGATGTCGAGCTTGTCGGTGGCCCCGAACTCGGTCACCAGCGCGGCCGCGTGGTTGCCGGCGGCGTTGCGCACGCCGTTGGCCAGTGCCTGCGTCTCCTGCGCCGGGCACGGGTCGGGGCGGATCGGCTGGCCGCAGTACACGTGGTAGCTCAGCCCCTGGTTGGCGGTGGCCACGTGGACCGCGAACGGGTAGCCGAAGTCGGTCGTCAGCCAGTCCTCGTAGAAGGTCGGCGTGTCCGGGTCGGCGCGGTGCAGGGCCGGCACGAGCTCGCGATAGAACGGCTCCAGGTAGGCGGCCGCTGCCGCGGGCTGTGGCGGCACGCCGCACGGCGCGACCGCGATCTCGCACGCGGGCTCGTTGAAGGCGTCGTAGCCGACGACCGCCGACTCGCTGGCGAGCACCTTGGCCAGCGCGGCGTAGGCACGCACGTACTCGCTGCGGATGGCGTCGCGGTTGGTCCAGAAGCTCGTGAACGAGCGCCCGACGGCGGGCTGCAGGTAGCCGAAGGGAAAGGGCGAGGCGACGAAGGGCTGGGCGTCGTCGAGCGTCGCCCAGTCGGGGGCGCCGTTGCCGCCGAAGCGCTCGGCCCACAGGTCCTGGTGCATGTCGATCAGGACCCACAGGCCCTCGGCGCCGGCGAGGCGCACGAGCCTGCGCACGCGCGCGACATACGCGCTGTCGATCGTGCCGCGCGCCGGCTCCAGGGCGCGCCACGACACCCCTAGCCGGATCGCGTTCATGCCCCAGCCCCGAACACGCCGTGCATCGCCGCGCGTGAAGTCCGGCGCGTAGGGCGCGAGCTTGTAGACCACGTTGACCCCGTGCAGCACGACCGCGCGCCCCTGCCCGTCGACGAGGCGCGCGCCCTTCACCGCGAGCGGATCGGCGGCGGCGTGGGCGCTCGCGGGCACGGCCGCCGTCAGCAGCAGCAGCAGGACGCAGAGCAGGCGGCGCATGGGCCGCGAGCATATGGCGCCGGCGCGCGGTCAGCGCAGCAGGCTGCCGCCCGGCGGCAGCACCCACAGCCGCTCGGCGAACTCGGCGGCGGCGTCCGCCCCGAGGTCGGCCACCGTGTCCGCGCCGGCCTGCGCCATGTGCTCGGCCAGCTCGCGCCAGGCGCGCGCGACGGTGGCGATCCGCGCCGTGGGGCCCCAGCCGGCGGCGGACTGCAGCTCGGCGGCGTGCGCGCGCACGTCGCCGAGCGTGAGCTCGCCGTAGCGCTTGTCGGCGCCGGCGGCGTGGACGGGGCGGGCGAAGAGGTCGTCGCCCACGGTCACGCGCGCGGCCCCCATTTCGATCCCGGGGACAGCGCGCTGAGGCGCAGCGCCCGCTCGGTGTCACGCGAGCGCCGGGTGATGGGATAGGGCGGCATCTTCCAGGGCTGCCAGCCGAGCGTGCCGTAGTGCTCGCGCAGGTAGGCGGTCAGGTCGCCGCGGTGCTCCGGGCACGCGTAGCGGGTCGGGCCGAAGGGCCCGCGGCCATGCCAGACCAGCCAGCGCCCCGGCAGGGCATCGAGGTACTCGCCGCAGACGAGCTCGCGCAGCTGGTGCTCGAGGCTGCGCTGCGTCTCGCCGTCAGGGCGCGCCGTGCAGAACTGGCAGCGGAAGATCACGCGGACGGGCACGGCCCGTCACCAGCGCCGTTCATAGCCGGTCTGCAGTTCGGCGGCCGGCCGGCGCCACTCCGGCTCGACCTCGTACCTGGTGCGCATGCGCCGGTCGCGGAAGTAGCGCAGCAGGGGGCCGTAGGTGAAGCGCGCGCCGTGCGCGGTCAGCGCGCCGAGGCGATCGCTCTCCATGAAGGGCATGAAGCGATCCGGGAAGCCCGCGCTCGTGCAGCCGATGCAGACGCCGCCCACGTTGGGGCAGCCGCCGATCCCGCCGACCCATCCGCGCACGGGCACGTTGCACTTGACCACCGGGCCCTTGCACCCGAGCTTGACCAGGCACAGGTCCTCGTCGAGCGTGTCGGCGAACCGGCCCTGCTCGGCGAAGCCCGCCCGGTTGCACGTCTCGTGGACGGTGCGGTCGAACAGCCAGCGTGGGCGGCCCTGGTCGTCGAGGTCGATCATTCCCGCCAGCCCGCCGAGCTGCAGGATCAGCGCGAGCAACGTCTCGGTGGCGTTGTTGGGCTGCACCGGGCAGCCGGGGAGGTTGACGATTCGGAATGCCCAGCCGCGACGTCCAGCTCCACCCGAGGTAGTCGCGCAGGCCCATGGCGCCGGTCGGGTTGTTCTTCATCGCCGGCACGCCGCCGTAGGCGGCGCACGTGCCGATCGCCATCACCGCGGCCGCCTTCGGAGCCAGCCGATCGATCCACGAGCAGGTCGTGATCGGCTGGCCCGTCTCGTGATCGACGCCGAAGCCGGCCCAGTGGCCGTCGCCGTTGATGTGCTCGTTGGGCACCGACCCCTCGAGCACGAGGATGAAGGGGTCCAGACGTCCTCGCTCGGCGTCGTACCACGCCCGCATCAGATCCTCGCCGGTCTCGAAGGCGAGGACCGGGTTGTAGACGACGACGCCCGGCATCCCCGGGATCGCGCCGGTCAGCAGCTCCTCGAGCGATGGGCTCGTCGCCGCCGTCAGCGCGATGGTGTCCCCGTCGCAGCCCAGGCCGCTCGTCATCCAGATGACGTGCACCAGGAGCCGCTCGCTGCGCCGCTGTCCGGGGGTGAACTCGGGGTGCAGCATCAGCTGCGCGTCGGGAGGGCGGGCGATCGGGCTCCGTTGCCGCCGTAGTGCGTCGCGCGCCCGCCGAGCGACACGAGGTGATGCTCGAGCGTGCCGTGCAGGTGCCACTCGTCGCCGCGGCCGGTGACGAGCTCGGCCTCGGCGAGGCGCGCGAGCGCGTGCGAGACGGACGGGCGCTCGGCGCCCACGAGCTGCCCCAGCAGGCGATGGGTCAGCGGGAGCGAGAGGCGGATGCCGCCGAGCTCGACGCGCCCCCAGCGCGTGGCGAGGTGCCACAGCATCAGCGCCAGGCGGACCTCGAGCCGCGGCTGGGACGCGATCGCGCGCTGGATGTCGAGGTCGCACGCGCGCTTGCCCGCGCGCCGCAGCAGGGCGAGGGCGATCTGCGGCCACGGCCGCGCGCGCTCGGCGAACCCGGCGTCGAGCACCGCCACGCGCGCGGGGAGCAGGACATGCCAGCCGTCGAGGTGCTCGAGCAGGTCGTCGCCGTCGGGTGGGCGTGGTTGCAGCAGGTCGCCGGCGCCCATCAGCTCGGTCGCGGTGCGGTCGCCGACCTGGACCTCCACGGCGATGACGCCGTCGAGCAGCAGCAGGCCCAGGCCGCCCATGTTCGGCTCCAGCCAGTCGGTCGGGAGGTGCTCGCCGAGCGGGATCTCGAAGACCACGACGGTGGCCGCCTGGCGCGCGACGACGCGCATGCGCAGGTCGAACTCCTGGGCGAGGTCGGCGTCGGCGTCGAGCAGGTAGCAGTAGGAGGCCTGCGGCCGCAGGCGCTCCCGCAGGGAGCCCTGCGCGCCTGTGGAAGACCCTTGCTCTTGCCGCTGCGACGGCATGCCCGCCGGCCATCTTCTCACTACGGCGCAAGGGCCTGGCCGGTCTCGTTCGCACGCGAAACCGGAGGTAATCGCGCTTACGTCAGGCCGTGGTAATCCGCATTACAGGGATGTGCGGGGCCATTTGACCCGCTGATAGAACCGCTCGGCGTCCGCTGCCGGAGGAGCAGGGTCATGTGCTTGGCGATTCCAGGGCAGGTCATCGAGTTCGTCGACGAGGCCAATCGGCTCGCCAAGGTCGACGTCGCGGGCGTCCGGCGCACCGTGAACGTCGGCCTGCTCGACGCCGAGGACGGTGGCGCTCAGCCGGGCGACTGGGTGCTCATCCACGTCGGCTTCGCGCTGTCGAAGGTCGACGAGGAAGAGGCACACGCGACGCTCGAGCTGCTGCGCGGGATGGGCAGCGAGTTCGAGAGCGCGATCGAGGAGCTCAAGGGCAGCGTGATCGGATGAGCGAGGCGATCCCGGCCTGCATCGCCGACTTCGACGGCTGCATCACCTGCGGCGACCACGCCGTCGAGCTGTCGGTGATCGGCGTCGACGAGGCGCGCGGCCTCGCCGTCTGCGCCGACGAGTTCGGGGCGAGCGTCGAGGTCGACGTCCTGCTCGTCACGCCGGTGAACGCCCGGCGACCGCCTGCTCGTCCACGCGGGGACGGCGATAGCGAGGGCCGCATGAAGTTCGTGGACGAGTTCCGCGACGCGGAGCTCGGCGGGGCGCTGGCGCGCGAGATCCTCTCCACCGTCGAGCCGGGTCGCCACTACAAGATCATGGAGGTCTGCGGCGGTCACACCCACTCGATCTACAAGTACGGCGTCGACGACCTGCTGCCCGCCAACGTCGAGCTCGTCCACGGGCCCGGCTGCCCGGTGTGCGTGATCCCGATGGGACGCGTCGACGACGGCATCGCGATCGCCCACGAGCCCGGGGTGATCTTCACCTGCTTCGGCGACATGCTGCGCGTGCCCGGGGCCGACGGCACGCTGATGGACGCCAAGGCGCAGGGCGCCGACGTGCGGATGGTCTACTCGCCGCTCGACGCGCTGCGGATCGCGCGCGAGAACCCCGACCGCGAGGTCGTCTTCTTCGCCATCGGCTTCGAGACCACGGCGCCGTCGACGGCGCTGACGCTCATGCGCGCGAAGGCCGACGGGATCGCCAACTTCTCGTGCATGTGCAACCACGTGACGATCGTGCCGCCGCTGCGCGCGCTGCTCGACTCGCCGGACCTGCGCCTGGACGGCTTCATCGGCCCCGGCCACGTGGCGACCGTCGTCGGCGCGCGGCCCTTCGAGTTCATCCCCGCGGACTACGCGCGGCCGGTGGTCATCTCGGGCTTCGAGCCCGTCGACCTCCTGCAGTCGGTGGAGATGATCCTGCGCCAGCTGCGCGAGGGCCGCTGCGAGGTCGAGAACCAGTACAGCCGCGTGGTGCCCCACGAGGGCAACCTGCGCGCGCTCGAGGCGATGGCCGAGGTCTTCGCGCTGCGCCCGCACTTCGAGTGGCGCGGGCTGGGCTTCATCTCGCAGAGCGCGCTGCGCCTCTCCGACGCCTACGCCGACCTCGACGCCGAGCAGCGCTACAGCGTGCCCGGCGTGCGCGTCGCCGACCCGAAGGCGTGCCAGTGCGGCGAGGTGCTCAAGGGCGTGATCAAGCCCTGGGAGTGCAAGGTCTTCGGGAGCGCCTGCACGCCCGAGCACGCGATCGGCACCTGCATGGTCTCGCCCGAGGGGGCGTGCGCGGCCTACTACAACTACGGCCGCTTCGCGCGCGAGCGGGAGGTGGTCTAGTGGCCGGCCCCGTGACCGACCGCGAGGAGCGCGTCCTCGGGATCATCGAGACCGCGCGCGCCAAGCGCCCGCGCTTCAAGGACGCCCACATCACGATGGCCCACGGCGCCGGCGGCAAGGCCACGCAGACGCTCATCGAGGGCCTCTTCGTGCCCGCCTTCGGCTCGCCGGCGCTCGCGGCGCTCGCCGACGCCGGCACGCTCTCGATCGGCGGCGTCGACATCGCGCTGACGACCGACAGCTTCGTGGTCAAGCCGATCCGCTTCCCCGGCGGCTCGATCGGCGAGCTCGCGGTCAACGGCACGGTCAACGACCTCGCGGCCGCCGGCGCGCGCCCGCTGGCTCTCAGCCTCTCGATGGTGCTCGAGGAGGGCCTCCCGGCCGACGTCCTGCGCGCCGAGGTCGACGCCATCGCCGCCGCCGCCGACGCGGCCGGCGTCGAGATCGTCGCCGGCGACACCAAGGTCGTCGAGCGCGGGCACGCCGACCAGATGTACCTCTGCACCGCCGGGGTGGGCGCCGTCGACGCGCGCGCGTCGCTGTCGCCGGCGAGCCTGCGCCCGGGCGACCGGATCATCGTGTCGGGGACCATCGGAGACCACGGGACGGCGATCATGCTCGCGCGCGGGGAGTTCGACCTCGACGCGGCCGTGGAGTCCGACACCTGCTCGCTGTGGCCCGCGGTCGACGCCCTGCTCGACGCGGCGGGCACCGAGCTGCGCTGCCTGCGCGACGCCACGCGCGGCGGCGTCGCGTCGGTGCTCAACGAGCTGGCGCGCGCCTCCGGCGTCGCGATGATCGTGCGCGAGGGCGACGTTCCGGTGCAGCCGGCGGTGGCCGGTGCCGCGGAGATCCTCGGCATCGACCCGATGTACGTGGCCAACGAGGGCAAGCTCGTGGCCTTCGTGGCGCCCGAGGCCGCCGAAGCGGCGCTGACGGCGCTGCGTGCGGTGCCCGGGCTGCGAGCGCGCGACGGAGATCGGCGAAGTGAAGACCGAGCCGCCAGGGATGGTGCTCGTGCAGACGGCCTTTGGCGGCAAGCGGGTCATGGACCAGCTGGTGGGTGACCCCTTGCCCCGCATCTGTTGATCAGCAGGAAGGAGTACCGATGGCGGGCACAGTCGAGTTCGTACCAGGGCAGGAGAAGACCGAGCAGATCACCGCTCACGTCCTGTGGATGACCACGGGGCTCTCCTGCGAGGGCGACTCCGTCGCCATGACCTCGGCCACGAACCCCAGCCTCGAGGACATCATCCAGGGCGTCATCCCCGGCATGCCGCGGGTGGTGATCCACAACCAGGTGATCGCCTACGAGGTGGGCCAGGAGTACATCCAGGCCTGGTACGACGCCGAGCAGGGCAAGCTCGACCCCTTCGTGCTCATCATCGAGGGCTCGATCCCCAACGAGGAGCTAAACGGCGAGGGCCACTGGACCGGCTTCGGCGTCAACCCGGAGAACGGCCAGCCCATCACCACCAACGAGTGGGTCGACCGCCTGGCCAACAAGGCGGCGGCCGTCGTCGCGATCGGGACCTGCGCCACCTACGGCGGGATCCCGGCGATGAAGAACAACCCGACCGGGGCGATGGGACTGCCCGACTATCTCGGCTGGAAGTGGAAGTCCAAGGCCGGCCTGCCCGTCGTGTGCATCCCCGGCTGCCCGGCGCAGCCGGACAACATGACCGAGACGCTGCTGTACCTCGTGCTGCACCTCGGCGGCCTGGCTCCGGTGCCCGAGCTCGACGAGCAGCTGCGGCCCAAGTGGCTGTTCGGCCGCACGGTGCGCGAGAGCTGCAACCGCGCCGGCTACACCGAGCAGGGCCAGTTCGCCACCGAGTACGGCGACGACCCGCGTTGCCTGGTCAAGCTCGGCTGCAAGGGCCCCGTGGTCCGCTGCAACGTGCCCGGTCCGCGGGTGGGTCAACGGCATCGGCGGCTGCCCGAACGTCGGCGGGATCTGCATGGCCTGCACGATGCCCGGCTTCCCCGACAAGTACATGCCCTTCATGGATCCCGACCAGGTGGGGCGAGGTGGCGGCGAACTTCACGCGCTTCACCTACGGCCCGGTCCTGAAGTACTTCCGCAACCGCAACATCAAGACGAAGTTCGACAAGGAGCCCGAGTGGCGCAAGCCAGGGCGCCAGCTGACGACCGGCTACCAGAAGCGCTGGTGAGGAGGATCGATCATGGCCGTTGAGACACCCCAAGAGCAGAAGGTCGTCGTCAAGGAGATGTCGTGGGACCCCATCACCCGCATCGTCGGGTCGCTGGGCATCCACACCGAGATCGACTTCACCAACCAGCAGGTCATGAAGTGCTACTCGACCTCGATGGTCTTCCGCGGATTCGACATCTTCATGAAGGGGATCGATCCGCGCGACGCGCACTTCATCACCAGTCGCATCTGTGGCATCTGCGGTGACAACCACTGCACGTGCTCGTGCCTGAACCAGAACATGGCCTACGGCGTCAAGCCGCCGAAGCTGGGCGACTACGCCTACAACCTCGCCGAGTCGGCGGACTTCATGTTCGACCACGCGATCTTCAACGACTGCATGGCGAACGTGGACTTCTGCGAGCAGATGGTCAAGGAGACCAACCCCACGCTGCTGAAGAAGGCCGAGGAGACGGCGTCACCGCACGGCGACATCCACGGCTACAGGACGATCGCCGACATCATGCGGGCGCTGAACCCGTTCACCGGCAGCTTCTACCTCGAGACGCTGCAGGTGGCGCGCTACACGCGCGAGATGTACTGCCTGTTCGGCGGGCGCCACACGCACCCCTCGACGATCATGCCGGGCGGCGTGAGCGCCCACATCACGCACCAGACCTGCACGGACTACTACGTGCGGCTCATGCGCTACATCGAGTACGTCAAGCGCACGGTGCCGATGCACGACGACCTCTACGACTTCTTCCTGCAGGAGTTGCCGGGGTACGACATGGTCGGCTACCGCGACACCGACCTCGTGTGCTGGGGCTGCTTCGACGACCCCGACTACGTCGACTACACCTACAAGAACATGGGCGAGTGGGGCCAGCACCGCTACGTCACGCCCGGCCTCGTCTTCAAGGGCGAGCTGATCACCACCGACCTCGTCGAGATCAACCTCGCGATGCGGATCCTGCTGGGCAGCTCGTACTTCGACGACTGGACCAGCGAGGAGACGTTCGTCACCCAGGATCCGCTCGGCAACCCGGTCGACAAGCGCCACCCGTGGAACAAGGTGACGCTGCCCAAGCCCCAGAAGCGCGACTGGGCCGACAAGTACAGCTGGGTCGTGTCGCCGCGCATGTACGACCAGCGCAACGACACCTACGTCGCCTGCGACACCGGCGGCGGGCCGTTCGCCCGCCAGTGGGTCACGGCGAAGGCCGGACTGGTCGACATCGGCTACCTCAAGGCGACGGGCCACAGCCTGCAGATGGTGTTGCCCAAGACGGCCGGCATGCCCGAGATGGAGCTCGAATGGCACGTGCCCGAGAAGTCCAACGCGGTCGAGCGCGACCGCGCGCGGACCTATCACCAGGCCTACTCGGCGCTCGTGGGGCTGCATTGCCTGGAGAAGGCCCTGGTCGAGGTGCGCGCCGGACGGACCAAGAGCTGGGCGGACTTCAAGGTCCCCGAGGAGGCCGTCAGCGTCGGCTTCCACGAGGCGGCACGCGGCGTGCTCTCCCACCACATGGTCATCCGCGGCGGCAAGATCGCCAACTACCAGCCCTACCCGCCGACCCCGTGGAACGCCAACCCGCGCGACGTCTACGGAACCCCCGGCCCGTATGAGGACGCCGTCCAGAACACGCCCATCTTCGAGGAGAACGGCCCGGAGAACTTCAAGGGCGTGGACATCATGCGCGCGGTGCGGTCGTTCGACCCGTGCCTGCCGTGCGGCGTGCACATGTACACCGGCGCCGGCAGGGTGCGAAAGGTCGTGCACCGGCCCACGGGCCTCTGCTGATGGCCGCCCAGCCCGTCACCGACAGGGTGCCGCTCGACTCCGAGCGGCACCTGGCGCGGGTGCAGGAGCTGACCGAGGCGCTCGAGGGCCTGGAGGACGGGCACGCGCGAGACGCTCGCCGAGGACCTCGTCGGCGCCATCGTCGAGCTCTACGGCGAGGGGCTCGCGCGCGTCGTCGATCGCCTCAAGGCGGCGGGGACGGCCGGGCAGGAGATCCACGAGCAGCTCGTGCAGGACGGCGTCGTGGCCAGCCTGCTGCTCATCCACGACCTCTACCCGATCGACCTCGAGACGCGCGTGCGCGACGCCCTCGCGACCGTGCGGCCGTACATGGAGTCCCACGGCGGCGACGTCGAGCTGCTCGGGTTGGAGGACGGCGTGGCGCGGCTGCGGCTCGTCGGCCACTGCGAGGGCTGTCCGGCGTCGGCCGCGACGCTCGAGCTCGCCATCAAGGAGGCGATCGACGAGGCGGCGCCCGACCTCGCCGGCCTCGAGGTCGAGGGCGTGGCTCCCGCGCGCAGGGCACCCGGGCCGTCGCCCGGGCTGCTGCAGATCCAGATGCCCGATGGCGGCGCGCCCGCTCCGACGCCGACGTGGATGGCGCTCGACAGCGTCGCCGACGTGGCGCCGGGCGAGCTGCGCACGGTGACCGTCCACGGGGCCGAGCTGATCGTCGCCAACGTCGCCGGCACGCTCTTGGCCTATCGCAGCGCCTGCGCCGGCTGTGACGCCGGCCTGGGCGACGCCACGCTGAGCGGCGAGATCCTCACCTGCGCGCGCTGCGGGCGTGGCTTCGACCTGCCGCGCGCGGGGCGCGCGCTGGGCGCGGATCCCGGCCAGCTCGAGCCGGTGCCGCTGCTGCGGCGCGCCGGCGCCGGGGTGGAGGTGGCGCTCGCCCGGTGACGGACCGCCCGACCAACGGCGCCCTGGACCCCGAGGTCGTCGCGCGCCTGCGGCGCATGGCCCGCGGGCGGGCCGCGCCCGAGCCGCCGGCCGCGCCCGCGGCCGCCGAAGGCGCGCGCTGCGATCTGTGCGGTGGGCGCATGTCCGAGGATCACCGCCACCTGCTCGACGTCCACGAGCGACGGATCCTGTGTGCCTGCGAGCCGTGCGTCGCGATGCGCTCCGGCGAGGACGACCTGCGCCCGACGGGGACGCGCGTGCTGCTGCTGGACGGGTTCGAGCTCGGCGACGAGCTGTGGGCCAAGTTCCAGATCCCGATCGGGCTGGCCTTCTTCCTGCGCAGCGACGTCGCCGGCGGCGTGGTGGCGCTCTACCCGAGCCCGGCCGGGGCGACCGAGTGCGAGCTCTACCTCGACGCGTGGAACGAGCTGGTGGCGGCCAACCCCGTCCTCGACGACCTCGAGCCCGAGGTCGAGGCGCTGATCGTCAACCGGCTCGCCGACCCGCCGGCCCACGCCATCGTCCCCATCGACCGCTGCTACGAGCTCGTGGGGATGATCAAGGCCAGCTGGGAGGGCATCTCGGGCGGCGACGCGGTGCAGAACTCCGTCGAGGCGTTCTTCGCCCGGCTGCGCGACACGCGGAGCGCGGCGTGACCGGGGACACCGTCGCCGCCGGCAGGATCGCCCCCGAGTTCGAGGTCCACGACGTCGCCTGGGTCACAGACGCCGCGGCGCCGACGCTGTCGTTCGCCCTCGGCGTGACCGAGACGTCGGGCCGCGAGGTCTTCACCATCGCGCTCACCGCGCAGATCAACCTCGACCCCGCGCGGCGCTCCTACGACGCCGAGACCCGCGCCGCGCTCGTGGACCTGTTCGGTGATCCCGAGCGCTGGGGCGCCACCACGCACAGCATCCTGTGGGCCCACGCGACCACCCTCGTGCCCAGCTTCACCGGCCACACCACGTTCACGTTGCCGATGCCCTGCAGCTACGACCTCGAGCTGGCGGCGGCCAAGTACCTCTACAGCCTGCCCGACGGCGAGGCCCCGCTGAGCTTCCACTTCACGGGCTCGGTGCTGCACCGCGGCGACGACGGCCAGATGCAGGTCGTGCTCATCCCGTGGACGTGCTCGGCGCAGTGGCGCATGCCGGTCGCCACCTGGCGCGAGATGATGGCGCGCCACTACCCCGGCGGCGCGTGGGTCCGCCTGCGCACCGACACGCTCGAGGCGCTGCGGCGGCGGACGGCGAGCCAGGGGCTGCCGTCCTACGACGCCTGCATGGCCGAGCTGCTGGAGGAGGGCTGACATGGACCCGGCGCTCGAGGAGCTCCTCGGCACGCTGCTCTTCGAGGGCTACGCCCTCTACCCCTACACGCCGGGCGCGACCAAGAACGCGACGCCGACGCCGTTCGGGATCGTCTACCCGCCGGCCTACGCGCAGTCGACCCCGAGCACCTTCGACAAGCTGCGCATGCAGGGCATCGCCCGCGCCGACGGCGACGCGGTGCTGACCGGCGAGGTGCGCTTCCTGCAGGGCGCGGGGGAGCACCCACCAGGCGGTGCCGCGGCGCCTCGAGGCCCCGGGGCGCAGGCTCCGCGAGCTGGCCGAGAAGCCGCACGTGGAGCCCTTCGAGCACGGCGCGCTGCACGGACGCGTGCGGATGTCGGCCGACGACCTCGGCGACGGCCGCTGGCGCGTGATGCTCTGCGTGCACAACACCACGCCGGTGGCGGAGGGCCTGGACCGCGCCGGCGCCCTGGCGGCGAGCCTGCTCTCCACGCACCCGGTCCTCAGGCTCGAGGGCGGGCGCTTCGTCTCGCCGCTGGAGGCGCAGGACGCGGAGAGCGTCAACACCTTCCCGGTGCTCGCGACCGACGCCGACGACGCGCTGCTCGGCGCGGCGATCATGCTGCCCGACCATCCCAAGCTCGCCCCCGAGAGCCGCGGCGACCTCTTCGACGGCACCGAGATCGAGGAGGCGCTGCTGCTGCACGTCCTCGCCCTCTCAGACGAGGAGCGCGCGGAGATCTCCGCGGCGGACCCGGCCGTGCGGGAGATGATCGCGCGCGCCGCGGCGGCGACGCCGGAGGACATCCTCGCCCTGCACGGGCGGACCGTGCTCTCCGACCCCGCGCCGCCGCACGCCGAGCCGCCCGGCGAGACGCAGGTCGACGTCGACGGCGTCACCTACCGCCTGGGCGACAAGGTCGTGCTGCGCCTCGAGCATCGCCCCGATCCCTACGACCAGATCCTCGACGGCAGGATCGCCACGCTCGAGCGCATCTACTTCGACTACGAGGACAAGCTCTACTTCGGCGTGACCGTCGACGACGATCCCGGCCAGGCGCTGATGCGCGAGACCGGCCGCTTCCTCTTCTTCTTCACCGGCGAGCTGGAGGTGTGCCAGACATGACGCAGCCGACCGAGAAGCAGATCCTCGTCGCCGGCATCGGCAACGCGTGGCTGCGCGACGACGGCTTCGGCGGTGAGGTCATCAGGCGCCTGCAGGACCGCGACCTGCCCTCGGGCGTCAGCGTGGGCGACTTCGCCACCGGCGGGCTCGACCTCGCCTACGAGGTGATGCGCGGCTACGACGCGCTGGTGCTCGTCGACGTCAGCCGCCAGGGCGGCGAGCCCGGCACGCTGTACGTCATGGAGCCCGACGAGGCCGACATCGCCGCCGGCATCGAGGACGGCGAGATGCTCGACCCACACGGGATGGATCCTCAGACCGTGCTGCGTTTCGTGCGCGCCGTGGGCGGCTGGCCGGGCAAGGTCGTCGTCATCGCCTGCGAGCCGGCGGAGATCGAGGAGATGGGCCTGGGGCTCACCGCGGAGGTCAGCGCCGCGGTCGACCGGGCGGTCGAGCTCGTGGAGTCGACGTGCACGAGCTCTCTCTAGCCGGCGCCGTCATCGACACCGTCGAGCGCCACGCGGCCGGCCGTCGCGTGACCGCGGTGTACCTGACGGTGGGCCACCTGCGCCAGGTCGTGCCCGCGTCCCTGGAGTTCTACTTCGGCCACGTCGCGCGCGGCACGGTGTGCGAGGGGGCGCGTCTGGAGCAGGAGCTCGTCCCGGCACGCCTGCGCTGCGGCTGCGGGCGCGAGTGGGAGCTCGACGGGATCGACTTCCGCTGCGCGGCGTGCGGCGCCGCCGGCGCGAAGGTGGTCAGCGGCGAGGAGTTTCTGGTGGAATCGATCGACGTCGAGGAACAGGAGCCGGCATGCACCGCGTGAAGGTCAGGGTCGTCGAGGACGCGCTGGACGCCAACAACACGATCGCCCGCGCCAACCGCGCCGACTTCGACGCCCACGGCGTCACCGTCATCAACCTCATGAGCTCACCCGGGGCCGGCAAGACCACGCTGCTGGAGGCGCTGCTCGCCGACGGCATCGACGGCGTCCGCGTCGGCGTGCTCGAGGGCGACGTGCAGGGGTCGATGGACGCCGACCGCCTCGCGAGCCTGCACGTCCCGGTGACGCAGCTCAACACCGATCCGGGCTTCGGCGGCGAGTGCCACCTCGACGCCAACATGGTGCGCTCCGCGCTGCCCTCGCTGCCGCTGCACGACATCGACCTGCTGATCATCGAGAACGTCGGCAACCTCGTGTGCCCGGCCGAGTTCCACGTCGGCGAGGACGCCCGCGTGATGGTGTCCTCGGTGACCGAGGGCGAGGACAAGCCGCTGAAGTACCCGCTGATGTTCCGCACCTGCGACCTCGTGCTGGTCAACAAGCTCGATCTGATGCCCCACCTCGAGGTCGACCTCGAGCGCTTCCTGCACAACCTCGACGCCGTCCATCCCGATGTCGAGCGGATGCTCGTCAGCGCGCGCACCGGCGAGGGGATCGACGCCTGGCGTACGTGGCTGTCCGAGCTGGTCGCGGCGCGGTCGGGGGCCGCCGTGTGACCGCCGCGGCCTCGCCCGGGGCCGTGCGTGAGCACGTGGAGCGCCGGCTGGCCGAGCGCCAGGAGGCCAGTGCCGCGCTGTACGGGACCGAGGGGGTGCAGCGCCTCGCACGGCTGTGCCATCGCATGGCCGAGCGCTTCGCGCGCGGCGGCCGGCTGGTGGCGATCGCCGCCTCGGCGCCCGCACGCTCCGACGCGCGCCATGTGGCGGTCGAGTTCGTGCACCCGGTCATCGTCGGCAAGCGCGCGCTGCCCGCGCTCGGGCTCACGGGCGAATCGGGGCCGGTGGCCGCCGAGCTCGGGCTCGTCGCCGAGCCCGACGACATCGTCATCGCCTTCGGCGAGCCCGCGGACGGGCCCGAGCTCGGCGCGGCGCTCACGCTCGCGCGCGAGCGCGGTTGCTTGACCGTGGCGTTTGCGCCGCTGGGCGCCGAGTGGGAGCTCGAGCCGCCCAGCGTGGACCCGTTCGTGCGCCAGGAGCTGGCCGAGACGGCCTACCACGTGCTCTGGGAGCTCGTCCACGTGTTCTTCGAGCACCGCGGGCTGCTCGAGGGCCGCACCGAGCAGCCGGTGCACGACGTCGGCGCGTCGAGCTTTCTCTATCCGTTCCTGGGCGAGCAGGAGCACGACCTCGGCGCGGTCCTGGCCGACGTCGCCGCGTCGGCGGCGATGAAGGCCGACGAGGTCGGCGCGCTGCGCGCCCAGACGCTCAGGGACGGGTTCGAGACCTTGTGCGCCGCCGCGGCGGACCTGCGCGTCGCCTTCGACGCGGGCGGCCGGCTGCTGGCCCTCGGCAACGGCGGCTCGGCCACCGACGCGATGGACGTGGTGGCCGACTTCGCGGGCCCCCCGCCCGGGAGCGGCTGGCCCGCGCGGCGCGCGCTCGACCTCACCGCCGACACCGCCATCATCACCGCGATCGCCAACGACATCGGCACCGAAGCCATCTTCGCGCGCCAGGTCATCGCCTACGGGCGCCGCGGGGACGCGCTGCTCGCGCTCTCCACGAGCGGGAACTCGCTGAGCGTGATCGAGGCACTCGAGGAGGCGCGCCGCCGCGGCCTGGGCACGATCGCGCTGGTCGGCTATGACGGCGGGCGCGTCGCCGCCGAAGCGCTGGCCGACCACGTGGTGGTGACGCGCTCCCAGCACATCCCGCGCATCCAGGAGGCGCAGGCGACCGCGTACCACGTGCTCCGGGAGCTCGTGGAGTCATGACCCGGCGCGCGTTCGGGCGCGTGGAGGGCACGGTGCAGGGCGTCGGCTTTCGTCCCTACGTCTACCGGCTGGCGCGCGAGGAGGGCCTGGGGGGCTACGTCCGCAACGACGAGCGCGGCGTGCTGCTCGACGTCGAGGGCGCGGCCGACGCGGTCGAGCGCTTCGTGGCGCGGCTGCCTGCCGAGGCGCCTCCGCTGGCGGCGATCGAGTCGGTGGCGTGGACGGCGCTGCCACCGACCGGAACGCACGAGTTCCGCATCCTGGAGAGCGGCGGCGGCGGCGAGCCGGACGCCCCCGTGACCCCCGACGCCGCGACGTGCGACGACTGCCTGGCCGAGCTGTTCGACGCGGCGGACCGGCGCTTCCGCTACCCGTTCGTCAACTGCACCAACTGCGGCCCGCGCTTCACGATCGTGCGCGGGGTGCCCTACGACCGGCCGCTGACGACCATGGCCGGCTTCACGATGTGCGAGCGCTGCCGGGCGGAGTACGAGGACCCGGCCGATCGCCGCTTCCACGCGCAGCCCAACGCGTGCCCCGACTGCGGGCCGACCGTGGGCTTCGGCGACGCGGCGGGCGACCACGCGATGCGCCTGGCCGCGGCGGCGCTGCACGACGGAGCGATCGTCGCGGTCAAGGGCCTGGGCGGCTACCACCTCGCCTGCCGCGCCGACGACGAGGCCGCCGTCGCGCGGCTGCGGGCGCGCAAGCATCGCGAGGACCGGCCGTTCGCCGTCATGGCCGCCGACCTCGACGCCGCGCGGACGCTGGTCGCGCTCGATGAGGCCGAGGCGCAGCTGCTGACGGGCCGCGACCGCCCGATCGTCCTCGCGACGCGGCGCGCCGACGCGCCCGTCGCGGCGGCGGTCGCGCCGCGCAGCGCCGATCTCGGCGTGATGCTGCCCTACTCGCCGCTGCATCACCTACTGGCGGCCGACACCGCGACGACGCTCGTGATGACCAGCGGCAACGTCTCCGACGAGCCGATCGCCTATCGCGACGACGACGCGCGCGAGCGCCTCGCGGGCATCGCCGACCATGTGCTCGCGCATGACCGCCCGATCCGCACGCGCACCGACGACTCGGTGGTGCGCGCGGTCGCCGGCCGCCGGCTGATGCTGCGCCGCTCGCGCGGGCTCGTGCCCGAAGCGCTGGCGCTGCCGGTCGCCGCGCCCCACCTGCTGGCCTGCGGAGCCGAGCTCAAGAGCACGTTCTGCCTGGCCAAGGGGACCCGCGCGTGGCCGGGCCACCACATCGGCGACCTGCGCAACGAGGAGACCCTGCGCTCCTTTGCCGTCGGCGTCGCGCACTTCGAGCGGCTCTTCGCGGTCGCGCCGGAGGTCGTCGCCCACGACATGCACCCCGACTACCTGTCGACGACGTATGCGCTCGCCCGCGAGGACGTCGAGCACGTCGGCGTCCAGCACCACCACGCCCACCTCGCCGCGGTGCTGGCCGAGCACGGCGAGCGCGGCCCGGCAATCGGGGTGATCTACGACGGCACCGGCTACGGCACCGACGGGACGGTGTGGGGCGGCGAGCTGCTGGCCGGCGGCCTCGACGGCTTCGAGCGCGCCGGCCACCTGTGGCCCGTGCGCATGCCCGGCGGCGACCGGGCCGTGCGCCAGCCGTGGCGGATGGCCTGCGCGTGGCTGGTCGAGGTGCTGGGCGCCGCGCCCTCACCGCTGCCCGGGATCGACCCGCGCACCTGGCACGCGGTGGCCGAGCTCGCACGCACGGGACTGGCCGCGCCGCTGACCACGAGCATGGGCCGGCTCTTCGACGCCGTCGCGGCGCTCTGCGGCGTGCGCACGGAGGTCAGCTACGAGGGGCAGGCCGCGGTCGAGCTCGAGGCGATCAGCGATCGCTCAGAGCGCGGCGCCTATCCGCTCGACGTCGCCGGCGGCGTGCTCGACGCACGCGGGACGATCGCCGCCGTTGCCCTGCAGGTGGCGGCCGGTATCGACGCGTCGCTGATCGGGGCGCGCTTCCATCGCGCGGTCGCGCGCGCGACGGCACGGGCGTGCGCCGACGCCGCGGGCGCGCGCGGCGCTGGACACCGTCGTGCTCTCCGGGGGCGTGTGGCAGAACCGCCTGCTGCTCGAGCTCACGACCCCGCTGCTGGAGGAGTCCGGCCTGCGCGTGCTCGTCCCCGAACGCCTGCCACCCAACGACGGCGCCATCAGCTTCGGCCAGGCGGCGGTGGCCGCCGCGCAGAGCGAGGGGCTCACGCCGCCGTCGCGGTGACGAACGCGACGAACTCGTCGATCAGCGGTCGCGGGGGACCGACGGCGACCCGCATCACGTGCCACGCGCGCGGCGGGGGCGCCGGATCGATCGCGATCACGCCGAGCAGGCCGGACTCGACGTCCGACCTCACGGCGTCGGCCGACAGGAACGAGATCCCGAGGCCGATCCGCGCCGCCTGGCGGATCGCGCCGTTGGAGCCGACGGTCAGCGTCTCGCCGTGCAGGGCGTTGGCCGAGAGGAACTCCTCGTTGGCCGACCGCGTCCCGGACTCGGGCTCGCGCAGCAGCCACGTGCGCCCGCCGAGCTCGGCGGGGGCGACCGGGTGCCCGCCGGCGAGCCGATCGTCGGCGGCGCTCACCAGCACGAGCTCGTTGGGGCGAAACGGCCGCGCGTCCAGGCGCTCGTCGTTGGGCGGGCGCCCGCCGAAGGCGATGTCCGCCTCGTGCGTCACGAGCCAGTCGAGGACCTGGCCGCGGTTGCCGACGCTGAGGCCGAGACGCACCTCGGGGTGGCGGGCCGAGAACGCCTGCATGAGCCCCGGCACGAAGGACTCGGCCGCCGTCGTGACGGCGGCGATCCGCAGGACGCGATCGCTTGCGGCGACCGCCTCGCGGGCCGCCTGACGGCCCTTCTCCAGGAGCCCGATGACGTCGGTGGCGTACGGCGCGAACGCATCGCCCGCGGGCGTCGGGCGCACGCCCCGGCCGTCGCGCTGCAGCAGCGGCGTGCCCACCTCGCGCGAGAGCGCCGTGATCGCCGCCGAGACCGACGGCTGCGTGACGACGAGCTCGTCGGCGGCCTGCGTCACCGACCCGGTGCGGACCACGGCGAGGAAGCTGCGCAGCTGGGTGAGGGTGACGGACACCGAGAACCGAAATCATAGAACAAACCTAAGAATGACTGAGAATCTTTTGCTTGCTTGCGAATCCAAGACGCCCGATGCTTGCCGCCGTGACCACCTCCCACGCAGAACGACAGGACGGCCGGGATCGCTGGACCTCGGGCGTCACGCCCTACGCGCAGATGGGCTACTGGGACCCGGACTACGAGCCCAAGGACACCGACGTGCTGTGCGCGTTCCGCGTGACGCCGCAGGACGGCGTCGACGCGATCGAGGCGGCCGCGGCCGTCGCCGGCGAGTCGTCGACCGCGACGTGGACCGTCGTGTGGACCGACCGCCTGACGCCCTACGAGCACTACCAGGCCAAGGCGTACCGCGTCGACGAGGTCCCCGGCGCGCCCGGGCAGTACATCGCCTACATCGCCTACGACATCGACCTCTTCGAGGAGGGCTCGATCGCGAACCTGACGTCGTCGATCATCGGCAACGTCTTCGGCTTCAAGGCGCTCAAGGCGCTGCGCCTGGAGGACATGCGGATCCCCCTGCACTACGTCAAGACCTTCCAGGGCCCGCCGCACGGCATCGTCATGGAGCGCGAGTACCTCGACAAGTTCGGCCGCCCGCTGCTGGGCGCCACGACGAAGCCCAAGCTCGGGCTCTCGGCCAAGAACTACGCGCGCGTCGTCTACGAGGCGCTGCGTGGCGGCCTGGACTTCACCAAGGACGACGAGAACATCAACTCGCAGCCGTTCATGCGCTGGCGCGATCGCTACCTGTACGCGATGGAGGCGGTCAACCGCGCCTCGGCCCGGACCGGCGAGATCAAGGGCCACTACATGAACGTCACGGCGGCCTCCATGGAAGAGATGTACGAGCGCGCGCAGTTCGCCAAGGAGATCGGCTCGATCATCATCATGATGGACCTCACCGTCGGCTTCACGGCGATGACGTCGATGTCGAGGTGGGCCCGCGCCAACGGGGTGCTGCTGCACCTGCACCGGGCCGGGCACGGGACCTACACCCGCCAGAAGACCCACGGCGTGTCCTTCCGGGTCATCGCCAAGTGGTGCCGGCTGCTGGGCGTCGACCACATCCACGCCGGCACCGTCGTGGGCAAGCTCGAAGGCGACCCCGACATGGTTCGCGGCTACTACGACGTCTGCCGCCAGCGCTTCAACCACGCCAACCCGCAGACCGGGCTCTACTTCGATCAGGACTGGGGCTCGATGCCCGGGCGTCATGCCCGTCGCCTCGGGCGGCATCCACGCCGGCCAGATGTACCAGCTGCTGCACTACCTCGGCGAGGACGTGGTGCTGCAGTTCGGCGGCGGGACGATCGGCCATCCGATGGGCATCGCCGCCGGCGCCACGGCCAATCGCGTCGCGGTCGAGGCGATGATCATGGCCCGCAACGAGGGCCGCGACTACTTCACCGAGGGTCCCGACATCCTCGATCGCGGCGGCCAAGGGCTGCCCCGAGCTCGACGCGGCGCTCGAGGTCTGGAAGGACGTCAGCTTCGACTTCACGTCGACCGACACGCCCGACGTCCTCGTCACCCCCACGCCGGCCTAGGACCTAACGGAGGGACGCCATGCGGATCACCCAGGGAACGTTCTCCTACCTGCCCGACCTGACCGACGCCCAGATCGAGGCCCAGCTGCGCTACGCCCTGCGCCAGGGCTGGGCGATCATGGTCGAGCACACCGACGACCCGCACCCGCGCAACGCGCTGTGGGAGATGTGGGCGCCGCCGCAGTTCGACCTCATCGAGGACGACGTCGACCTCGTGATGAGCGAGATCCGCGGGGCGCGCGAGGCGTGGCCGCACGGGTACGTGAAGGTCGTCTGCTACGACCGCTCGCTCGGGCGCCAGACCACGGCGCTGGCCTTCGTCGTCGGACGGCCGGCGGTCGAGCCGGGCTTCGCGGTCCAGCGCCAGGAGAAGGCCGATCGCCAGATCCGCTACACGATCCACGCCTACGCGACCGACGCGCCCTCCGGGCGCCGCTACGGGGCGCGCGGCACGGCGACAGGCAACGGCGGACGCCCGGCGTGACCATGGTCGTAGCCGACGCGCCGGTCGCCGGCGACCTCGAGGCGGTGCTCGCGCAGATCGATGCCGAGCTCGTCGCGCTGGAGCCGGTCAAGACCCGCATCCGCGAGATCGCGGCGCTGCTCGTCATCGATCGCCTGCGCCGCGAGCACGATCTCACCTCCACGCGTCCTTCGCTGCACATGAGCTTCACCGGCAACCCGGGCACGGGGAAGACGACCGTCGCGCTGCGCATGGCCGAGATCCTGCATCGGCTGGGCTACGTCGAGAAGCCGAAGGTGGTGTCGGTCACCCGCGACGACCTCGTCGGGCAGTACGTCGGCCACACCGCGCCGAAGACGCGCGAGGTGCTCAAGCGCGCCCGCGGCGGAGTGCTCTTCATCGACGAGGCCTACTACCTCTACCGCCCCGAGAACGAACGCGATTACGGCCAGGAGGCGATCGAGATCCTGCTGCAGGTGATGGAGGCCGAGCGCGACGACCTCGTCGTCGTCCTGGCGGGCTACCGCGATCGCATGGAGACCTTCTTCCGCTCCAACCCGGGCATGGGCTCCCGCGTCGCCCACCACATCCACTTCCCCGACTTCGACGTGGGCGAGCTGATCGCGATCGGCGACCTCATGCTCGACCAGCAGGGCTATGAGCTCACGCCCGCGGCGCGCGAGGCCTTCGGCGCCTACGTCGAGCGCCGCGTCCGGCGCCCGCGCTTCGCGCACGGGCGCAGCATCCGCAACGCCATCGAGCGCGCGCGGATGCGCCAGGCCAGCCGCCTCTACGATCGCCGCGACGCGCTGGACCGCAGCGACCTGGTGACCATCGAGGCCGCCGACATCCTGGCCAGCTCGGTCTTCAGCGACGATGACGGCGAGCTGGCGTGAGCGCGGAGGAGCAGATGCCACGCCCGATCATCCTCGGGGTCGTCGGGGACTCCGCCGCGGGCAAGACGACGATCACCCGCGGGCTGGTGCGGCTGCTGGGCGACGAGCACGTGACCCACATCGCCGCCGACGACTACCACCGCTTCGATCGCCGCCAGCGCGCGGAGCGCGCGATCACGCCGCTGCACCCCGACTGCAACCACCTCGACATCATGGAGCAGGACCTCGGGCACGTGCGCGCGGGGCGGGCCATCCTGAAGCCCGTCTACCGCCACAAGGACGGGACGTTCGGCCCCGCCGAGTACGTCGAGCCGCGCCAGTTCACGGTCGTCGAGGGCCTGCTGGGCTACCACACGCCGACGTTGCGCGACAGCTTCGACGTCCGCGTCTTCCTCGCCCCGCCCGAGGAGCTGCGCCGCCAGTGGAAGGTGCAGCGCGACTGCTCGCGGCGCGGCTACACCAGCGACCAGGTCCTCGAGGAGCTCGACCGTCGCGGGCCCGACTCGGAGGCCTACATCCGCCCGCAGCAACGCTGGGCGGACATCGTCGTGTCCTTCATGCCGAGCGATGGCGGCGACCAGGACCACCTCGACGCCAGGGTCACGCTGCGCGACGGCCTCGGCCATCCCGACCTCAGCGCGCTCATCAACGGCGACGCCGGGGGCATGCGCCTGCGCGAGGGCGAGCGCGAGCGCCACCTGTGGATCCCGGGCGACATCGACGCCGCCGAGGCCGCGGAGGTCGAGGAGGCGATCTGGGATCGCATGCACTTCGCCAGCCACCTGCGCTCCGAGCGCCTGGGCGAGTTCACCATCGCGACCGAGCTGCACCGCTCGGAGTCGCTGGCCATCGTGCAGGTGCTCGTCCTCTACCACCTGGTCACGGCGCGCGCGAGCGTGGCGCTGGGCGGGGCGGGCTCGCGGGTGGACCGTGAGGTCGGTAGAGGACGTGAGCGGCGCCGCCGAGGGAGGGTGGCCCGCGGGGCGCGCGGCGCCTCGCGGCCAACTGCTCATCGAGGGGAAGGGCGCGGGGTGTGCGCGATTGACCTAAATAATTCCAAGTCAAACGCGCACACCCCTCGGCGGGGCTAACGCGCGCCCGGGCCCGCCACCGGCGCCGGCGGCACCTCCTCGGTGAGCAGTGGCCGCGCGGCGGCACGCGCCCGGGGGCCGTCGCGAGGCCCGCGCGTCAGCGCTTGAGCAGGACCCACACGAGCGCGCCGGCGAAGGCGATCTGCCCGAAGGTCGCCGCGGTGCCGAGGTTGGCCGCGCCCAGCACGTAGGCGATCGCGGTGACGACCACGAAGACCGCGAGCAGCCCCAGGATCCCCGTGATCACGTGCTTGGTCACGCGCCGGTCGCCTGGCCTTCGAGGGCGGCGACGAGGGCCGGCACGTCGGCGCCGGGGTCGGCTTCGGCCAGGGCGCGCTGCGCGGCGCGGCGACCGCCGAGGGCGCGCAGGCCGCGCTCGCCGTGCTCGGCCGCGAAGTCGGCCAACGCGCTTGCGCGGCGCGCGGCGAGGCGCCGCGCCGCGAGGTCCAGGCGCTCGCGGTGGGCGTCGATGGCCGCCACCAGCTCGTCGATGCCGGTCACCGGCGCGATCGAGGACAGCGCGACGACCGCCGTGTCGTGGTCGCCGAGCGAGCGCAGGGCGGCGTGCAGGTCGCGCCGCGCGCGCACCGCGACGTCGCCGAGGTCGGCCTTGGTCACCACGAGCACGTCGGGGATCTCCATGATCCCGGCCTTGAGGAACTGCAGGACGTCGCCCGACCCGGGCTGGACGATGACCGCGACGGTGTCGGCGACCTCGGCGACGTCGGTCTCGCTCTGACCCACGCCGACGGTCTCCGACCACGACGACGTCGAAGGCGGCCGCCAACGCGTGCGCGGCCGCGCGCGTGGCGGGCGCGCCGCCCAGGCGCCCGGCGGCCGCGGTCGAGCGGATGAAACGACGCCGTCGGCGGGGTCGAAGGGGATGCGCGCGCGGTCGCCGAGCAGCGCGCCCCCGAGCGCCGCGAGGAGGGGTCGACCGCCAGCACCGCGACGCTGCGCCCGTGCCCCGCGAGGCGCGCACCAGCTCGCCCAGGAGGGTCGACTTGCCGGCGCCGGGCGGCCCGGTGATCCCACGACGTGGGCGCGCGCCTCG